>NZ_CM182066.1:0-1247057 GCF_059417795.1 Candidatus Pelagibacter sp. PS_43
ATGACAAGCAACAAATCAACACAAAGTACAAAAGATGTATCTTCTGAAGCTTTAGACTGGGTTGTAATTCAAAAGGATATGAAAAATAAACTAGGTAGCGATATATATGAAAGCTGGCTTAGAAAGATAGACTTTGTTGAAGAGATGAATAGCTATGTCTTACTTTCGGTTTCTACCAGATTTATCCGAGACTGGATTACCTCAAGATATTTAGATCAAATTTTGCAAATAATAAAAACTTATAAGAAAGATTTAACAAGAATAGAGTTTAAGATTATTGAAAAAAATTCTGAAAATGAAATAGAAAATAATATTACTAAAAATCAAAATAATGAAAACATATCCTTCATTAAAGATACATACTTGCAATACAACAGAATAGACCCAAATAAAAGATTTGATAGTTTTATTACAGGAACAAGCAATAAACTTGCTTATGAGGCATCTATGAAAGTTTCAGAAAATATTTCTCACTATAATCCACTTTATATTTATGGAGGAGTTGGAATGGGAAAAACACATTTATTAAATTCAATTGGTCTTTCATTAAAAGAAAAAAACAAAGTCATGTTTATTTCTGCTGAGAGATTTATGTATCAGTTTGTAAAATCAATTAAATCTAATGATATGGTAAAGTTTAAAGAGTACTTTAGAAATACTGACATATTATTGATAGATGATATTCAATTCATGAATGGTAAAGAAGCAATGCAAGAGGAGTTTTTTCATACATTTAATGCACTATTAGATAAAGGCTCACAAGTAATAATCTCTGCCGACAGAGCTCCAAACAAATTATCAAGAATCCAAGATAGAATTAAATCAAGATTTGCTGGAGGTCTTGTTGTTGATATACAAAAACCAGATTATGAACTTAGAAGTAAAATTGTTAAGCAAAAAACAGAAGAATTAAACATTTTTTATTCAAATCAAGTAAATATTTCAGAAGAAATACAAAAATTTATAAGCACAGAAATAACTACCAGTATTAGAGAGTTAGTAGGAGCAATTAATAGAGTTGTTTCCTTTTCAAGAATTTACAACAAAGTTCCAAATTTATCAGAAGTTAAAGTAGTTTTAAAAGATCTATTAAATATTGGTGAAAATAAAGTAACAATAGATTTAATACAATCAACTGTATGTAAGTTCTTCAAAATTAGTAAAAATGAGATGTTGTCCTCAAGAAGATCAAGATATTTAGTCAGGCCGAGACAAACAGCGATCTATTTAACTAAAATATTAACCTCAAAATCCTTACCAGAAATAGGTAGAGAGTTTTCAAATAGAGATCATACAACAATTATTCATTCTGTTAAAACCATTGAAAAATTAAAAGAAAAAGATCCAGAAATGACTAACAATATTAATAACTTAAAAAATCAGATATTGTATAATAAAGAAAATGAAATTTAACGTTAATCAACAAGATCTGCAACAAGCCCTTAATTATTGTCAGGGTGTGATAGAAAAAAGAAGTACACTTCCAATTTTATCTAATGTTTTGTTAAATGCCAGTAACTCAAACTTAACTATTACAGCAACAGATTTAGATTTAATTTTTATTCATCAAATTAATAATGTTGAAGTGTTAGAAGAGGGAAATACGACCACCACTTCATCTATTATGTATGATATTATAAGAAAATTTTCCTCTGGAAAAAAAATCAATTTATCTTTAACCGATGTTAGTAAGCTTCAAGTAGAGTCTGAAAAATCAATTTTTAATTTAAATTGTATTAGTGCATCCGAGTTTCCTTTGACTGATGAAAACTTCAATCAAAATGAGTTTATAATAAAATCAAAACAGTTATTAAAACTATTAAATAAATGTAAATTTTCAGTCTCTAATGATGAAACAAGACATTATTTAAGTGGAATTTTTTTTCATCAAACCCAAATAGAAGATAAAAACTTTCTAACAGCAGCTGCCACTGATAGTCACAGAATGTCTATATCTAAAATAAAATTAGATCAAAAGATTGATTTTGAGCCAATAATTCTTCCAAAGAAAACAATCTTTCAATTATGCTCATTGTTAGAGAGCTATGATGGGGATGTTAAGATTTCAAATGTTAAATCTAAAATTAAGTTTGAATTAAATAATAGTATTTTGATTTCCAAGTTAATAGATGGAAAATTTCCAAATTATATTCAAGTAATACCAAAAAATAATCAGAAAAAATTGGATATAAATTTAAAACTTTTTCTAGATTCAGTCGATAGAGTAGCATCGGTGTCATTAGATAAAAAAGATGGTGTGAAATTTAATTTATCAAAAGATGTTTTAAATTTATCTGTAAACAATACAAATAGCGGAGATGGAAAAGAAAGCTTAACTGTAAAATTCGATCATGATTTAGAGATAAGCTTTAACTCAAGATATTTAATTGACGTTGCTTCACAGCTTGATGGAGATAAAATAGAGATTTTCTTTAATGACACTGGCTCACCAGCATTAATTAAAGATCCGGGTGACTTTGACAGTATATTTGTAATAATGCCTATGAAAGGCTAATTAATAGCATCGAGCTCGCTATAAATTACATTTTCAAGCTTGTGTAAAAAGACATTTTTTTCTAATCCAGGTTCAATTGGTTCTAAAATTGAAATAGTTATAATTTTATCAATTTTTTTAGGTCCTTTTTTTGGCCAAGTATTTCCAGAATTAATAGCTATAGGTTGGCAAGATATTTTGAGTTCCTCATAAATTCTGCCTGAACCTTTTTTAAAAGGTGTGCGTTCCTCTGGAGACAATCGTGTACCTTGTGGAAAAATTATTAATGGTCTATCAGATGCATTTATTTGTTTTGATATATCATTAAAGAAGCCAAGATTATCTTTAGTTACTTTATTTCTTTTTATTGATATTGAACCAATTTTTTTTAAATACCAGCCAAATATGGGCATCATTAATAATTCCTTCTTAAGAATAAAAACTGGAGATTTAAAAATTGTTTGTAAATAAAAAGTTTCAAACATTGACTGATGAGAGGCAGCTATAAAAAACTTTCTATTATTGATAATATTTTCTTCTCCTTTAATTATAATTTTTGTTGATAAAAAAGTTTTTAAGCAAAAAGAAGTCCAGTATCCCATGATCTTACCACCAAATAAAACAATTTTTTTGGGAAGAAAAAGTGATGGTAGAAATAATAAAGAAATAAAAATAATTCCAATATAAAAAAATAGAGAGAATAAAAAATTTCTTATCATTTTAATCAAAAACTAGATTAATTGATCAAGTTTTTGTCTTTTTTTAATAACATTAATTTTAGTTCCTTTGATCAGTATTTCTGCAGCTTTTGGTCTGAGGTTATAGTTTGAACTTAAAGACATTCCATACGCTCCAGTATCACACATTACAACAAGGTCTTTCTCTTTTAATTTTTGAAACTTTTTTAAAGTTGTAAATTTATCTGTACTTTCACAAATTGGACCAACAAATTCATAAGTTTTCTTTGAAAGCCTGTTGTGTTTTGTTGCAGGTAAAGTTTTATGGTTTGCACCATACAAAGCTGGTCTCATTAGATCATTCATTGCAGCATCAAGTATTATAAAATCTTTTTTTTCATTTTGTTTTATATAAACAACTTGAGAAATTAGTGATCCTATATCACCAACTATAGATCTACCTGGTTCAAATATAATCTTAGATTTATGTTTTTTTAAAAATTTATTTATAGCCACATTGTATTTTTTATAGTTTAGTTTTTTACTATTTTTTTCGTAAGATATTCCCATTCCCCCACCAAGATCAATAAACTCAAAATTATGATTACTTTTTTTAATAATTTTATCTATAACATTAAGCATTTTTTCATATGGCTGATGATCTAAAATCTGACTACCAATATGAACACTTAGACATTTCAATTTTATATTTTTTGATAGTTTTGTGTAATTAATTAGTTCAAAAAATATTTTTTCATCTACTCCAAATTTATTTTCTTTTTTACCTGTGGAAATTTGTTTTAAAGTTTTGGCATCTGTATTAGGATTTAGTCTAATTCCTATATCAATTACTTTCTTTTTGTTTTTTGCAATTCTTTCTATTTCAATAATTTCACTTTTTGACTCTGCATTTATTAATAAAATTTTTTTATCAATAGCATAGCTTATTTCCTTAGCCGTTTTACCAACTCCTGAAAAAACAATTTTTTTTGGATTTACACCAGCTTTAAGGGCCATCATCAATTCTCCCATTGAAACAACATCTGCGCCCAGGCCTAATTTTCTAATTTCTTTAATTAAATTTACATTAGTATTTGATTTAATTGCAAAACAGACCAGCGGAGAAAATGATTTAAAATTATTTTTAAAATTATTTATATTATCTTTTAGTCTTTTATAAGAATAGCAGTATGTAGGTGTCCCAAATTTTTTGGCAATATCCTCAACTTTAATTTTTTCTATAGAAAGTTTTTTATTAATATATTTCATTAATTAATAGACTTAGGAAAAACCATTTCGTTCCCAACATATTTAGGGTCTCCTTTTTTTCCACAGGCAAATAACAAAGAAGAAAATATACAGATTAAGATTAATTTTTTCATCATTTTATAACTTCTTATATTTCATTATCATTTTTTTAATATTATCAAAAGATGTTCCACCATAGGATTTTTTTGAATTTACAGAGTATTTTACATTAAATACCTTTAAGACTTCAGTTGTAAGCTTTGGTTCTATTTTCTTTAATTCTTCAATGCTCAATTCATTTAATTTTTTATTTTTTTTCTCTGCAAAATTAACAATCGATGCAGTTGTTTGATAAGCTTTTCTAAATGGCATTGAATGATTTTTAACAAGATAGTCCGCTAAATCAGTAGCTGTGATGTAGCCTGAATTTGCAAGGTCTAGCATTTTTTGCTTGTTAGGTTTTAAATTTTTCAAAACTTCATTTAAAATTACTATGCAATTATTTAATATCTCATTAGATTTGAATAATATTTCCTTATCATCCTGAAGATCTTTAAAATAGGATATTGGAAGCCCTTTTAATATTGTTAACATCGAAAATAAGTTTCCATAAGTTGATCCTGTTTTTCCTCTTAAATATTCTAATAGATCAGGATTCTTCTTTTGTGGCATTATTGAAGAACCAGTAACAACTTTGTCCGATAGAACAATTAAATTGAAAGCATCAGAGTTCCAAATAATAAGCTCTTCAGCAATTCTTGAGATGTGCATTGAACAAACAGAAGAACTATACAAAAAATCTAATACAAAATCTCTATCTGCTACTGTATCAATAGAGTTATTAGTTGGTTTTTTAAATCCTAATTTTTTTGACGTAAAATTTCTATCAATATTAAAAGAGGTTCCTGTTAATGCTGCTACACCTAATGGACATTCTGATAAACTTTCCAGGTTATGTAAAAATCTTTTTTTATCTCTACTAAACATCTCTACATAAGCCATTAAATAATGAGCAAATGAAACTGCTTGAGCGTTTTTCAAATGAGTAAATCCTGGCATTATAGTTTCAATATTTTTTTCAGAAATTTTGAGAATTGTTTTTATAAGACTATCTAAATTTTTATTAATTTCTTTAGTAGCAGATGTTGTCCACATTTTAAAATCAGTAATTACCTGATCATTTCTTGATCTAGCAGTATGAACATAGCCAGCTTCTTCTCCTATAATTTGAAATAATCTTTTTTCAATATTCATGTGAATATCTTCATACTTTTTGTTAAATTCAAATCTATTTTTTAAAATTTCTTTTTCAATTTTGTTTAGTCCATAAATTATTTTATTTTTAATTTTAAAACTAATAATTTTTTGTCTAAAAAGCATCTCAACGTGTGCAATAGAACCTAAAATATCCTCCCTAAAAAGTTTTTTATCAACATCGATTGAGTTACCAACTTTTTGAAATAAGGTGGAAGCATCTTTTTTTATTCTTGTTCCCCATATTGCGGTATTGTTTTTATTTTTTAGCATGATAATTAATTATACATATTTAGTATGAAATTATTAATAATATTTATTTATTTAGTGGCTAGCACCTTTGGCCATGCAGAAGAAAAGCTAGATATAAAAAATTTGGTTTTAACTAAAAAACCTAAAACGTATGAAAATGTAATTTTTAACGATGCAAATCAGAATAGTGTTAATTTGAGTGATTTTAAGGGAAAATTACTAATACTAAATTTTTGGGCTACCTGGTGCGCTCCTTGTCGAGAGGAAATGCCATCACTCGATAATCTTCAGGTAAATTTAGAGCTTAATAATCTAAAGATTTTTCCAATTAATATCGGCCGAGAGGATATTTCAAAATCTGAGTCTTTTTTTAAAGAGTTAAATATTAAAAATTTAGATATTTATTTTGACTCGCCAATTACTTTGGCAAAAAAATTTTCCTTAAGAGGAGTTCCAACAACAATTTTTTTTAATAAAAAAGGTGAAGAATTTGCTCGTTTAATAGGATCAATCGATTTTAATGATGAAAAATTTATTAAATGGTTAAAAAATTATAATTAATTTTTAAAGAAGTAGGCAAAACAAACTAATGCTACTATAGCTAAAAATTGCAACAATACTCTAAGTTGCATTAGCTTATTGGAATATTTTTTACTTGTTTCACCACCTTTAAATAGAGTGCCAATTCCTAGAATCAAAACAACAGCCACCACTATCAAGAGAACTATACCAAGTATTTTAACTAATGTTCCTGAAATCATAATTATATTGTAGAGTGTTTTTTTTATATTAAAACATAATAAAATATCTATGACATTTTGCCTATCAACAACAATTGTAAACCCTGAAAAAGATATTCCAATTAAATATGCGGTTATTTTGCTTCATGGATATGGTGGTGATGGAAAAGACATAAGCATGCTAACACTAAACTGGAAGAGATTTTTACCCAATGCTATTTTTTTATGTCCAAACGGACATGAAAAATGTGAAATTAATCCAGGTGGCTACCAATGGTTTGATTTAACAAAAGATGATCCAGAATATATTTTAGAACAATCCAAAAAAGCAGAAACTAAACTGCATGAATTTATTGAAGAAATTAAAGAAAAATACAATTTAGAAAATTCACAAATTTGTTTATCTGGTTTTAGCCAAGGCTGCATGATGTCCATAAATTTAGGTTTAACAAGTAGTGAGAATTATAATTGTGTAGTTGGATTTTCAGGTAAAATAATTAATCAAGATGATTTAAAAAAAAGAAAAAAATCTTTAACAAAAATGTTTTTAATACATGGAGACAAAGATGCTGTTGTATCCCCTACTCATTTATTAGAGGCAAAAGATTTCTTAATTAGAAATAATGTAGAGGTAGAAACAAAAATGATTGAGAATTGCGAACATCATATTCCAATTGAAGCCTCAAGTGCTGCATTAAACTATATAAAAAATAGTTTTAATATTTAAAATTCTATTCATTGATAAAGTAATAATTTTCAGTTAAAGTTTTATTAATGATTTTTGGTGATCAAAATTTATCCTTAGAAAAGTGTCCAGCTTTAGTTTTAAATGCTGATTATAGACCTCTAAGTTATTATCCGTTGTCACTATGGAGTTGGCAAGATTCTATTAAGTCAGTTTTTTTAGATAGAGTTTCTATCGTTAGCAATTATGATAAAATAGTTAGAAGTCCATCTTTTAACATGCGATTGCCAAGTGTAATTGCTTTAAAGAGTTTTATAAAACCTCAGGCAAATCCAAGCTTTACGAGATTTAATGTATTCTTGAGAGATAGATTCTCTTGTCAATATTGTGGAAGTGCTGAAGAGCTAACTTTTGATCATTTACTTCCAAGGTCTAAAGGAGGTCAGACTAATTGGGACAATGTTGTAACTGCATGCTCGTCATGTAATGTAAAAAAAGGTGGTAGGTTGTTAAAAAATTCTGACATGACTCTTAATCAAGCACCATATCAGCCAACAACTGAAGATTTGCATAAAAATGGTAAACATTTTCCTCCAAACTTTCTTCATAAAAGTTGGATGGATTATTTATACTGGGATGTTGAGCTTGAAGCTTAATTATACTTTTTCAGATATAGAAATTGCAATCTTTGAGCCTGTTTTTATTATTTTATCTAAAATAGAATAAGCGCCTTGTTTTGTAGCACCTTCCTCGTATGCAATATCTTTATGATGTAATTCATCTTCTCTAAATTTGATTATTTTTTTCTTAAGTTCCTTTTCATCACTCTCTAGTTCATAAATTTGACTCGAGTAATGTTCATCAATAACTTCTTCAACAGATGCTGTACATAACATAGCTGCTTTTTTTCCTAAAATAGCCGTGCCAAAGCCAAGTCCAACACCAAGAATATCCCATAAAGGTAGAAACTTAGTAGGCTGAATATTTCTTTTTCTTATTTCATTTTCAAAATAATCACAGTGTTCTTTTTCATGGACTTTCATTTGTTCAATTTTTTTTTTTAAATCATCGTCTTTTATAAATGTATTAAGTGCTAGCAATTGACCTTCATAAATTTTTATTGCACCTCGCTCACCAGCATGATCTACTCTAATAAATTCTTTAACTCTATTTTTATTTGTTTTTTTCATAATTTAAAAAAAGTTTTATAACTATAACACTAATTATTAACGAGATAAAAATATTAAAAGTCGCAAGAGATAAGCCAAAAATTTTAAAAGTTACATCTTTACAGCTTATTGTTTTTTGCTTTAATTCATTTAGGATAGTCTCTTTTGTTAAATTTGTATTTGTTGAGCTTAAATCACAAACTAAAGACTCTTTAATAAATCCCTGTTCTATTCCAAAATGATAGAGGGATATGATAAATGCACTCATAAATATTATTATCAAAACTATCAAAAGTATTTTTTCAATTTTTTTAAAAATTAAGATAGCAGAAATAATTATTATAGAAGAGATATATGGAATTCGTTCAATTAAACAAAGGTTACATGGTTGATGTCCCAGCACATATTGAATAAAATAAGCAGATAAAATTGCAATAATACTAAATATTAATACTAGTTTAAGAATTGTTTCTCGTTTTATATTATTCATTTATTTAATAAAAAAATATATTACAGCAAAAATTATTATAATTAGAATACCTAAAAACATAAACCATTTAGCCGCATCAGTTTTCATAAAATTACTAAAAGCATCACCTAATTTATAAGAAAAATAAGCAACAATAAAAAATCTTAATCCTCTAGAAATTAAACAAATAAAAATAAATATAAATAAGTTAAAACTAATCATGCCACTTGTTATGGTAAAAACTTTAAATGGCAGAGGTGTAAAACCAGCAAGAAATAGGGTGGCAAGCCATATATAAAGACCACTACCCTTTGTTAAGTTTTCTTTCAAATTAAAGAGTTTTTCTTCATAGCCATAGAATTCTAAAACACTCATTGCAATTTCTAAGAAATAAAAACCTATAAAATATCCCAGTATTCCACCAAGTGTGGAAAATATTGTTGCTATCAAAAAAATTTTGAAATAATCGTTTTTTTTTGCAATGACCATTGGCACAATCATAACGTCTGGAGGAATAGGAAAAAAAGAACTTTCAATAAAAGATACAAATGCAAGAAATTTTTTAGAACTCTTATGAGCAGCTAGTTTTAAAGATTTCTGATACAATTCATTAAACATTTTTTCGTTTTAGTATAAATTAAGTTCTTATACTATTTAATTTTATAGTTATAATAATGATAATTAAGGGCGAATGGCGGAACTGGTAGACGCGCACGACTCAAAATCGTGTTTCGCAAGAAGTGAGAGTTCGATTCTCTCTTCGCCCACCATTTTTTTATGAAGATAGACAACATTAAAAACTTATTAGAATTATTTCAACACCAATACCAAAAAAAAAATAAAGAGGATATTTTTTTAAAATCGTTAAAACGACCCCAAAAAGAATATTCTTGGGAAAGTGTTTACTTGAATATTATAAAATTATCTGAAGAAATAAATAAATACATCAATAAGGGCGATAGATGTTTGTTAGTATCAGAAAATAGACCTGAGTGGCTGATATCCGACCTTTCAATTATGCTTTCAGGTGGAATAACTGTACCAGCATACACTACTTATACTGAAAGAGATTATGAATATATTATTAATGATTGTACTCCAAGCATTCTAATTATTTCTGATAAAACTTTATATTCAAAGATTAAAACAATAATTCCTAAAAAAAAATTTATAAAAAAAATTATTTTTTTTGAAAGTATAGATGATTTTGATAGTACATTTCATTTAAACATAGATGAAATTTTTGAAAAAAAAATTAGTAGTAGTAAAGATTTCTTTAATTTAGATATTCAAAGAAAAGATATAGCATGCATAATTTATACTTCTGGAACACAAGGAAACCCAAAAGGTGTAATGTTAAGTCATGGAGGTATTCTTAATAATTGTGAGGGTGCGAATCTATTATTAAAAGAGTTTATTTCTAAAATTCCAAAGTTTTTAACTTGGCTACCGCTTTCACATTCATATGAGCATACAGTTCAATTTGTACAGATAGTGGTTGGTGCACAAGTTTTTTATGCAGAAAGCATAGATAAACTTATAAAAAATATGGGTGATTGTTCCCCAGAAATAATGACAGCTGTTCCAAGATTTTATCAAAATTTATATCAGAAAATTAATTCAACATTTTCAAAATCAACGGGTTTAAAAAAACTGCTAGTAAATCAGACTGTCATATTGGGTAAGAAAAAATTAAATAAAGAAAAATTATTATTAAGTGAAAGTATTGTTAATTTTATTTGTGAGGCTTTAGTAAGAAAAAAAATTAAGAAACAATTTGGGGGAAATTTAAAAGCCTTTATTTCAGGAGGTGGAGCTTTAGACTATGAAGTTGGTTCGTTCTTAAACGCAATTGGTTTACCAACTTTACAAGGTTATGGTTTAACAGAAACATCACCAGTAGTTAGCTGTAATTCTATAAAAGATATTCGAGTTGATACGGTTGGAAAACCATTTATGGGAAATTCAGTAAAATTAGCAAATGATGGAGAAATATTGATCAAGGGTGAAAATGTGATGCTAGGTTATTGGAAAAATGAAGAAGAGACCAATAAAGTTTTAAAAAATGGATGGTTATCTACTGGAGATATTGGAAAATTTGATGGAGAGTTTTTAAAAATAACAGATCGAAAAAAAGATATAATTATTACACCTGGCGGAGATAATATTTCACCAATAAAAATTGAAAATGATTTAAATAAATCTAAATATATCGAACAAAGTTTAGTGTTCGGCGACAACAAACCTTTTTTAGTTGCTTTATTAGTACTAAGCGCAGAATACAATGACATTAGTGTAGATGAAGTTCAAATTGAATTAGAAAAAATAAATATTAATTTATCAAGAATAGAAAAAATAAAAAAATTTTTAATAATAAAAAAGCAATTTACAATTGAAAACAACATGATGACTCCAACATTAAAATTAAAAAGATATAAAATTATAGAAACTTATAAAAATGAAATTGAAAAACTTTTTTAATTTTTTTCAAATGGATTATTAATCGCATAAACTATAACTTTTTTTACTTAAAAAAATTTAAAGAAATAAAAATTTTTTTAGAAAAAATTTAAAATTGTTATTGAATTAAAGAATTGACATCACTTGCATAAAAAAATAAAAATAAGTAATCAACGAATCAATTTGATTCGTTTAACTTAAACAGGGAGCTAAAGATGGCTACAAGAAGAAAAGCTAAAAAAGCTAAAAAGAAAACTAAGAAAAAAGCTAAAAAAGCTAAAAAGGCTAAGAGAAGAAAAAGATAGTATCTTAATCTTTTCAAAAAACGCTTCTCATAACGTTATGTGTGAGGGGCGTTTTTTTTTGCTCTAATTTTTTAATCCTCAGTGTCGGTAATTGGATCAGCCTCAGGCTCATCAGGTTCTACAGCTTTAGTAGGAGCTGCTACAGCAGCCTTGGCTTGTCCTTCAAGATTTCTCTTAAGTGCCTTATCTAGTTTTTTCTGTGTATCCTCTAGTGATACACCCATTACTATTTGAAATTCAGATAAAATTCTTTCGTATGCTTTTTCAAAAAGTTGTCTTTCGCTATAAGATTGATCAACCATCAAATCATCACCTTTATTTAAATCTCTTACAACCTCAGCAAGTTCATAGATTTTACCAGAAGATATTTTTGCTTCATACTCTTGGGCTCTTCTACTCCACATTGATCTTTTGACTTTTGGTTTACTTTTTAAAATGGATACACATTTGTTAACTTGGTTGATGGTTGCAAGCGGTCTAAGGTGAGACTGTTTATTTACTGGCACCATTCCATTAGCTTTATCTTTTTCAAATTTAAGGACGTAAGTTTCAACATCTATTCCACCAATGTTGATTTTTTTAAATTCAGTAATTTGACCAACGCCATGTTTTGGATACACAACATAGTCTTTTACTTTGTATTCTTTTTTTTCAGTTTCTTGTTTTTTTACCTTTATAATTTCAGGTTTAATTTCATTACTTTTTGAAATTCTTAAATTATCAGTCTTAATTTCATTATTTTGAGGCGCAGTTTTTACTGAAATTGTTTTTAAATTTTTTTTTATTTTTACTGTAGTCTTTTTAATAACTTTAGTTTTTTTTGAAGTAACTACTTTTTTAACTTTTTTTATTTTTGGCTTCGAGACTTTTTTTACCACTTTTGCAGCAGTTTTCTTTTTAGTTTTTTTCTTAGTAGATTTTTTAAAGATTTTCGCCAAAATATTTGTCGTACTTGTTTTCTTCATTTTTATATTTTTCATTATCCTCAGGAGGATTTTTTTTAACTGTTATATTCGGCCAGATTTCTGAATACTTTGTATTTACTTCAAGCCATTTTTCGCTACCAGACTCAGTGTCAGCTACTATAGCGTCAACAGGGCATTCTGGCTCGCAAACGCCACAATCTATACACTCCTCTGGTTTAATTACAAGCATATTTTTTCCTTCGTAAAAACAATCGACAGGGCAAACCTCAACACAGTCCATTAATTTACATTTAATACATTTTTCATTTACTAGGTATGTCATTTTTTTAATTCTTGTTTTATTTTTTCTTTTAAATCACCCATTATTTTAGGATTTATATATAACAAACCAGCAAGTCTTCGCATTAAGTTTGCTTCATACATATCTGCATTATTATTTGAATAAATAATTTTCCATAATGATTCAATAATTTTAATTTTATCAGACTCTGGTGAATTTTTTATTTCTCTAGTAAAATCAAGTATTTGATTGGAATTTTCTTCAATAGTAGTTGCTTTTGAAATGATGTCATCTATGCTTGATTTTTCTGCTCCTAGTTCAATTAAAGTTTTTTTAATTATATCTTTTTCAGTCTCTTCATAATTTTCATCAATTTTTGCAGCATGTATAAGTAGAGCTGTAATCTTACATAATGAGTCATTATCTCCTGAAATGGTTTTTTCTTTATTTTTAAAAAAATTAATCATTAATTAAAATTAAAATTTTTTAGAACTTTAAAAGGACTATTTGAAGTTTCTTTCTTTTTAAAAGCTTTTTTAATTTGTCTTTTTGGATTATATCTAAAATATATCTCCTTATCTTTTTCTATTATTTTATAATTCATTTTCTTAATTAAGTTTTTAAAGTTATCCTTGCTGCATCCCAATAAATTTAGCATTTCAGGAACTAGTTTTATATCTTTATCTTTATCATTATTTGAGTTTATTATCTGAACAAATAACCTTTCTAAAATATCGATCCTAACATAATAATTATCAAAATTTTCAAATCCACAAAGAAGCATAAAATTTTTATTCTTAATATCTTTATCTTCTAAAAAATTTAAGCCAAATGTTGGAGGTGTTAGATCAAAGTATTTTTGATTAAAGTTTTTCCACAATAAAGTTCTTAAGGAGACAGCTTCTGGTTTTAGTAATCTAAATAAGAAAACATGATATCTCCCAAATTTAACACCCATATCTCTTAAAATCTTTCTTTCATCCTGGCCAAGTTTTTTTAAATAGTTAGAAACAATCTCTCTTTTTATAACGCCATTATTTTCATATAGCTGATAAGCCAAAGCTTTTATTGATGAATTACTTTCTTTTAGATTTCTTAAATCAATCAGACTTTTTAGTATGTAATTAATTTTTTCTTTAATCCATTTTTCAAGAAAATCAGATAGTTTTTGCTTATCATTATTTTCTAAAATATCATCTACAATTAAAAGTAAATCTGGATTGAGATAATCCTTACCAGTAGTTAATTTTGCAATAGGAAAATCTTTCCAATAAATTTTAAAATCATCTTTTATTTCTATTAATCCAGTTTCTATGATCGATCCAATCCGTTTTTGTAATTCTGGACCTACAGTTTGTCTGGCTGCTTTTTTTAGTGACTTAATATCAGTTTCCAAGGCTCCAACTTTTAAATCCATTTCAAATTTCAAGCCTTTTAAGCTACCAATAAATTGATCATCAATTATTACTTTATTATCTTCCATTATCTCAGTTTTAAATTCTATATCTTGTTTTAATCCTCTTGCTAGCACACTGGCTCTTTTGTCGATAAAAGTTTTGGTAAGCTCCTCATGTAATCTATCAGACAATCTATCTTCTAATAATTTTGTTTTTTCAATCCAATACCCCTGATTTTCAACCCAGTTAATTTTATTAGAAACATATGACCAAGTTCTAACATTTGCAATTCTATTTGATAAAGAATCTACATTTCCTTCTAATTTATCTAATTTCATCAGTTGTAGACGCATAAAATCATTAGTAATTCTGCCTTCTTTACTATTTAAAAAACCAAAAACTTTACTCACAACCTCTATATGATTGCCATACGTCTTTTTTACAAAGTCAGGTATTTGACAGCATTCCCACAGCAATTCTAGGGTCTCTTTATTGTTTTCAATATTAAATCTTTTTAAATCTTTTAAAAAATATCTTAAAACCTTTTCATCTCCACACTCATGTATTTTTCTTAACCAATGTGTATTTGGTTTTTCTTCTAGTGATTTAATTAAACTTAAAGCATTATTAAAATTTAAATTTGAATTTCTCCAAAACAACATTCTAATCTCTTCAAATTTATGACCTTCAAGTAATTCAACTTCTTCTGCAGCAATTTCTTTGCAATCTCCAGTAATACCAAAATTTCCATCATTTAAATATCTGCCTGCTCTTCCAGCTATTTGACCAATCTCAGACATATTGAGGCGTCTTTGTTTTTTTCCATCAAATTTTTTTAAATTTGAGAAATAGACATTCTCTAAATCCATATTAATACCCATTCCTATCGCATCAGTAGCAACTAAAAAATCAACATCACCTGATTGATAAAGTTCTACTTGTGCGTTTCTAGTTTTTGGACTTAAAGAACCCATAACTATTGCTGCTCCACCTTTTTGTCTCCTTACAAGTTCTGCGATTGCATAAACTTCTTCAGTAGAAAAAGCTATTATAGCTGTTTTTCTATTTATTCTTGAAATCTTTTTATGGCCCACATATGAAAGTTTAGAAAGTCTTTCTCTATTAATGAATTCGGTATCTTCATCTAATTTGTTTATGATATCTTTAATAGTGCTAGACCCCATAAACATAGTTAGCTTTTCTCCACGAAGGTTTAATAGTCTGTCAGTAAAAATATGACCTCTTTCATGATCTGCACACATTTGTATTTCGTCAATTCCAACGAAATCTAAATGTTTGTTAACTGGCATTGACTCTACCGTACAAAGAAAATATTTTGCATTTGCTGGAATAATTTTTTCTTCACCAGTAATTAGTGCAACTTTATCTAGGCTAATTTTTTTTATTATCTTGTCATATACCTCTCGTGCAAGCAGTCTTAATGGAAAACCAATCATTCCCGAATCAAATGATAGCATTGTTTCAATCGCTAAATAGGTTTTGCCAGTGTTAGTTGGACCGAGAACAGCAGTAATTTTATTTTTACTCATTTCTATTTATGGTATCTTTAATTTATACCCCACCATATGTTGTTAGTGATAAAGAACAAAAATAGGTTAAAACATGACCGAATCGTTAGGGAAAAAGTTCTCATTTTTTTGTTTAATATTAGATTTGTTAAAACTTAACCACCAGGACCTAAATTAGATGGTTTTATTTTTAGAATTTTCCACAAACCTGATGCCGAAGTTATAATTTTATCGTTACACTTTAGCTCACAAAATAAAAATACTAGTGTATTTGTTTTTTTTAATATTTTTGTAAAACCAATTATTTCATCACCTACTTTTGAAGAACCAATAAATTTTAAATCTAAAGAAATAGTTACACACGGTGCATTTCCAGCAGCCCTGTGTGCTGCTGTGCCTGCTCCTGCATCGATTAAAGCTGAAAGAAAACCTCCATGGGTAATTCCAGCAGCATTTAAATGATTTTTATTAATTGTAGTTTTAAATTCATATTCAGTATCAGAAATAGTTCGGAATAAAACACCACCGTTGTGCTGCATAAAGCCAGGTTTAATACTTATCTGTTCAAATTTGTTGCTCATGGTTATTTATAATGTGAAAGTTAAAATTAATAAGATTATAAAAACTATAATAAAAAAATATATTACTGATTTTTGTAGTGATGATTTTAATAACCAATCTAACATTTTATTTTATCCTTTTTGGTGGACCGCCCAGAACTCGAATCTGGAATCTCCCGGTTCGTAGCCGAGCGCCTTATCCAATTTGGCCAGCGGTCCTTATTAAATAATTTACCCAACATATCAAAGTTTTTAATGTAAATTAACTTATAAAATATTATGATGTATTAGCAATGACCAAAAAATCAAACGATGTGGTGATTACAGCTGCATTGAGAACACCAATAGGCTCATATAAGGGATCGCTAAAAGATATTAGTGCTGAAAAATTAGGTGCATCAACTATTAAAGAGGTAATCATTAGATCAGATTTAAAACCTAACGAAATTGATGAGATAATCATGGGTCACGTTCTTACTGCTGGACTTGGACAAAATCCTGCAAGACAGGCATCAATTTATGCTGGAGTTCCAATTTCAAAACCTGCCCATATTATTAATCAAGTATGTGGATCTGGATTAAGAGCAATAGTTTCAGGATATCAATCAATCAAATTAGGAGAAAATAATATTATTATTGCAGGTGGTCAGGAAAACATGTCTAGGGCACCTCACTCTATATTCTTTAGAGAAGATAAAAGATTAGATGAAAAAAAACTATTAGATACAATGCTAAACGATGGATTAATAGACTCATTTAACAATTATCACATGGGAGTTACTGCTGAAAATGTTGCTGAAAAATATAAAATTTCTAGGGATGAACAAGATATTTTTGCTTTAAATTCTCAAGAAAAAACTCAGAAAGCAATAAGTAAAAATAAATTTGATAATGAAATAATCAAATTAGAATTTGATATTGATAATCATAAATTAATTCTGGGTAAAGATGAACATCCAAGGGATAATTTAAATATAGAAGATTTAAAAAAATTAAAAACTGTATTTAAAAATAATGGAACAGTCACAGCAGGAAACTCATCAGGAATAAATGATGGTGCAGCAGCAACTGTATTGATGTCAAGAAAAGAAGCAGAACTACGAGGCATTGAACCATTAGCGAAGATAACATCTTGGGCAACTTGTGGGGTCGATCCAGCATTAATGGGACTGGGTCCAATTCAGGCTATTAATTTGGCATTAAAAAAGGCTGGCTGGAATATTGAAGATATTGATCTATTTGAAGTTAATGAAGCTTTTGCAGCACAATGTATTGCAGTTATAAGGGAACTTAAAATACCAAAAAAAATTGTTAACGTTAATGGTGGTGCAATCGCATTAGGTCATCCAATTGGCGCATCTGGAGCTAGAATAATGGTAACCTTAATTCATGAAATGATTAGAGAGAACAAAAGTAAGGGCTGTGCCTCTCTTTGTATTGGTGGTGGAATGGGCATAGCTATGTGCATTGAAAGAACTTAAAACTTTATTTTTATATAAATTGATAAGATTTATTAATTTTTTAAATAAAGTTGTTACAAAAAAGCCTATTTATTTCCATAAAATAATACCAATGTTAGGTTATATTCAGTGTATAAGTCATTTTAATATATGAGTGAAAAGCTGCTTGTCCCAGATATTGGAGATTTTGAAAAAGTTGAAATTATAGAACTTTTAGTAAAAGTTGGAGATGAAATTAAAGTTAATGATCCAATAATTACTATAGAGAGTGATAAATCTAGTGTTGAAATTCCAGCAACAGTTTCTGGAAAAGTAGAATTTTTAAATGTTAAAGTTGGTGACAAAGTATCCAAGGGAGATTTAATACTTAATATTAAATCTACAAATGATGCACCAGTTGAAAAGATTATACCTAAAGACACTGAAAGTATTATTAAAGAAGCGGAGTCTACTTTAGTTGCTGAAAAAGAAAAAACGTTATCACCAGAGCCAATTAAAGAAAAAAAACAATCTTCAATTCAAGTTATTAGTGAAAATGATATCGATCCTTTAGAAACTCAAGATTGGATAGAATCTTTATCTGCCGTTGTTGAAAAAGATGGAAATCAAAGAGCTCATTTTTTAATTAAAGAATTAATCAATAAAGCATATCAAAAAGGGGCCAATATTCCTTACACTCAAAATACACCTTATATTAATACAATCCCACCTGAAGCTGAAAGTAAATCAAATGGTGATCAAAATATAGAGAGAAGAATAAGATCATTAATTAGATGGAATGCAGCTGCAATGGTTGTTAGAGCAAATAAAAAATTTCCAGAATTGGGAGGACATATAGGTACCTTCGCATCTGCAGCTACTTTATACGATGTTGGAATGAATCATTTTTGGAGAGCAAAAAATAATAAATTTGGTGGGGACTTAATATATTTTCAAGGCCACAGTGCACCTGGCATGTATGCTAGAGCATTTTTGGAAGGTAGATTGAATGAAAAGCAGCTTGATCGCTTTAGGCAAGAAGTAAAGCCAGGTGGACTTTCATCATACCCACATCCCTGGTTGATGCCAAAATTTTGGCAGTTTCCAACTGTCTCAATGGGTCTAGGACCAATGCTTGCGATTTACCAAGCAAGATATATGAAATATCTAATTAATCGGGGTTTAATTAAAGATGAAGGTAGAAAAGTTTGGGCATTTCTTGGTGATGGAGAAATGGACGAGCCCGAATCTTTAGGTGCTATAGGATTGGCAGCAAGGGAAAAACTAGACAACTTAATCTTTGTAGTAAACTGTAATCTTCAAAGATTAGATGGGCCAGTAAGAGGTAATGGAAAAATTATTCAAGAATTAGAGGGAAGTTTTAGAGGCGCTGGATGGAATGTAATAAAAGTAATCTGGGGCTCATATTGGGATTCTTTAATTGCTAACGATAAAACTGGTCACTTAGTTAAACTTATGAATGAAACTGTTGATGGTGAGTATCAAGCAATGAAAGCTCGTGATGGTGCTTATGTTAGGAAAAAATTTTTTGGAAAATTTCCTGAAACTAAAGAAATGGTTTCTAGTTTATCCGATAAAGATATTTGGAGACTTAATAGAGGAGGTCATGATCCACATAAAGTTTATGCAGCTTATGACAAAGCATCAAAAAATATAGGTAGCCCAACAGTTATAATAGCGAAAACGATTAAAGGCTATGGAATGGGTAAAACAGGGGAAAG
The DNA here is from genome assembly GCF_059417795.1 of Candidatus Pelagibacter sp. PS_43. NCBI lineage: Bacteria > Pseudomonadati > Pseudomonadota > Alphaproteobacteria > Candidatus Pelagibacterales > Candidatus Pelagibacteraceae > Candidatus Pelagibacter > Candidatus Pelagibacter sp. PS_43. The sequence goes on from NZ_CM182066.1 coordinate 19,627, forward strand.
TGTTAACACTACTCACCAAACAAAGAAACTGGATGTAGATGATTTACTATATTACAGAGATCGTTTTGATGTTCCTTTAACAGACGAACAGGTAAAAAATATTGAATACTACAAACCAGATGAGAAGTCTCTGGAGATTAAATACATCAAAGAGAGAAGACTAAGTCTTGGTGGATACCTTCCAGAAAGAACCAGTTATGCAAAACCGATTAAAGCACCTCCAAAAGATATTTTTGATTTTATGAAAGTATCAACTGGTGAAAAAGAAATGTCGACAACCATGGCAATGGTAAGAATGTTCACAAATTTATTAAGAGACAAAAATGTTTCGCCAAGATTAGTTCCTATAATTCCTGATGAAGCACGTACATTTGGAATGGAAGGTTTTTTTCAAAAAATTGGGATATATGCACATGAAGGTCAAAAATATGAACCAGAAGATTCAGCTCAATTGAGTTCTTACCGAGAAGATAAAAGTGGTCAGGTATTAGAAGAGGGAATTAATGAGGCGGGCGCAATGTCTTCATGGATTGCAGCTGCTACAGCATATACAAATCATGATATTGAAATGATACCAATCTATATTTTTTATTCGATGTTTGGTTTTCAAAGAATAGGCGATCTTGCTTGGGCTGCTGGAGATAGTCAGGCTAGAGGATTTTTAATTGGGGCAACAGCAGGAAGAACAACTTTAGCAGGTGAAGGATTACAGCATCAAGATGGTCATAGCCACTTAATAGCTTCAACAATACCGAATTGTGTAACATATGATCCAACATTTCATTATGAATTAGCAGTAATTTTTAGAGAAGGCCTAAGAAGAATGCATGAAAAAAATGAGAATGTTTTTTATTATATTACAACAATGAATGAGAATTATTCACATCCAGAAATGCCAAAAGATAAAAATTGTGAAGAGGGAATTCTTAAAGGAATGTATAAAATTAAAGAATTTACAAAATATAAAAAAACAAAAATACAACTTTTAGGTTCTGGTACAATTTTAAGAGAGATGATGATTGCTGCTGAAATTCTCCAAAATGAATACCAAATAGATAGTGAAATTTGGAGCGTTACTAGCTTTAATGAACTTAGAAAAGATGGAATGGAAGTTGAAAGATATAATCTTTTAAATCCTGATAAAGAACAAAAAGTTTCATTTGTTGAAAAATGTCTAGGTAAAAGTGAGGGTCCTATTTTATCTGCATCAGACTATATGCGAATGAATTCAGATCAAATTAGACCTTACACAAATAAAAGCTTTTACTCATTAGGAACTGATGGATATGGCAGAAGTGATACTAGAAAAAATTTAAGAAAATTTTTTGAAGTAGATAAAGAACATATAGTTGCTTATGGGTTAAGTGTCTTAGCAAAAGAACAGTTAATTGCTTCAAAATATGCAAAAGAAGCTATAAAAAAATATAATATTGATGGCAATAAGCCGATGCCAACAAAACTGTAAGATGACTGATAAAGAAATTAAAGTACCAAATATTGGTGAATTTAAAAATGTTGAGGTTATAGAGGTATTAGTTTCAAACGGTCAGTCATTATCTAAAAATGACCCATTAATTACAATTGAAAGTGATAAATCTAGCGTTGAAATACCATCTTCTGTTGATGGTAAAATTAAGTCAGTTAAAATTAAAGTAGGAGACAAAGTTTCAGAAGGTGATTTAATTTTAACTTTAGAAGAATCTAAAGAAGAAAAAAAAGTTGTAGAAAAGGAAGTTGTAAACAAAGAAGAACCTACTGTTAATCAAAAAGATGAAAAAAAAGTTGAACAAATAAATCCAGCACATAATTTAATTAAGAATAATATTGGAGAACTTTCCTCTGCAAGTCCGAAGGTTCGTAAATTTGCTAGAGAACTTGGTGTTAATATTAATGAAATAGTAGGTAGTGAGAGGCAAGGACGAGTTATAGAGAATGATGTTAAAAATTTTATAGCAACTAAAGTTAATAGTGATCAGCTAAAAATTGAAACCCAGCCTAAAAAAATTGTAAGCGAGTTTTCTCATACTGATTTTGGTGAAGTTGAAATTAAAGATATACCAAGAGTAAAAAAACTAGCTTCTACTTATTTAGTAAATTCTTGGACAACGATACCACATGTAACCAATCATGATGAAGTAGATATAACTGAGATGGAAGATTTTAGAGCTTCGCTTACAGATATGTATACTGGTGAAAGAAAAAAAATTACTCCATTAGCATTTATTGTAAAAGCTTTAGTGGCATCATTAAAGAAATTTCCTAGTTTTAACTCTTCAATTGATGATATTGAGAATGGAAAAATAACGATGAAAAAATACTTTCACGTTGGCATTGCAGTAGACACCATTCATGGCTTAATGGTTCCAAAGATTAGAAATGCAGATAATAAAAATATTTCTTTAATAAGTAACGAATTAAAAACAGTTAGTGAACAATGTAAAAATTTAAGAATAGATAAAAAAGAATTCTTTGGTGGTTCTATGACCATTACCAGCTTAGGAGGTATTGGAGGTTCATTTTTTACTCCAATAATCAATTTTCCTGAAGTTGCAATATTAGGTGTGGGTAAAGCACAAAAAAAACAAATTTTTATTGATGGTAAGTTTAAAACAAGAACAATGCTTCCTATTTCTTTGTCGTATGATCATAGAATAATTGATGGAGCAGAAGCAGCCAGGTTTAATAATGACCTTAAAGAAAATCTGGGTAAAAATTTTGCTTATAAGTTAGCCGTATAAACCTTCATGTCAAAAACAGCCTCATTATTTAGTGCATTACTTTGCACATTGATATGGGGAACAACTTTTATTGCCCAAGATACAGGAATGGACGATATTGGTCCTTTTACATTTAATGCAGTAAGATTTTTTGTTGGATTTTTAGCAGTAACACCTTTAGCCTTTATTTTTGAAAGAAAAAATATTTCAAAATCTCTAAAAAAAGATAAAAAACAATTTATCAATTTAGCAGTATTAATAGGATTTTCATTATTTTTAGGTTCAGCTCTTCAACAAGTGGCATTGATGTATACTGACGTAGCAAATGCTGCTTTTTTTACGATTTTTTATGTACCATTGGTCCCAGTTATAGTTTTTTTGATATACAAAAAACCAATTCATTGGAGCATATGGCCCTCAGTCATTCTTTGTGTAATAGGAGGATATTTATTAACTAATTTTTATAGTGCGACAGTCAGAATTGGTGACACATTAGTAATATTGGGTGCTTTTTTCTGGAGTACTCACATTATATTTACTGGAAAGATTATAGAAAATTATAATTTACCTTTAACGATTGGGGCAATACAAACTTTAATTGTTGCGTTTTTATCTTTAATTATAGGATTATATTTTGAAGATTTTATTTGGTCAAATATTTTAAAAGAAAAATTTCAAATTTTATATGCAGGTATTTTATCAGGTGGACTTGCATTTGTTTTGCAGATTTATGCACAAAAAAATATTTCTCCTGCACCATCTGCTATAATCTTTTCTCTTGAAGGTGTTTTTGCAACAATAGCTGCATGGATCTTATTAGATCAAATTTTAGATATCAATAATCTTTTTGGATGTTTATTCATTTTATTTGGAGTTTTATTTTCACAACTAGCCCCAATAGTTAAAAAGAATTAATTATAAATTATTAAAAGTAAAATTATTCCAACTATAACTCTATAAATTATAAAAATATTTAAAGAAAATTTACTAATGTACTTTAAAAAAAACTTTACTGTAAAATAAGAAAATAGAAAAGACAATGTTATTGCTATAAAGACTAGATAATTAATTTCAAAGCTTTGTCCAATGATATCTTTTAAATTTAAAACACTTGCTCCAGCCAATGCGGGTATGGCTAGTAAAAAAGAAATTTTACTAGAATCAAACCTATTAAATCTTAAGAACCTTGAAGCTGTCATTGTAATTCCTGCTCTGCTCACTCCTGGAATTAATGCTAAAATTTGAAAACAACCAATATATAAAACTATTTTTAAATTAAGATTAGAAGAAATTTTTTTATCAAATTTACATTTATCAGCAAAATATAAAATAATTCCAAATATTAAAGTAGTCCAGGCAATTATTTTAATATCCCGTAAAAAATAAATTAGACCTGTTTTATACAAAACATAACCAACTATTATTAGTGGCATAGAGCCAAAAAATATTAATAATAATAATTTTTGATTATGTTTAATGTTAAATAATTCTTCTCTAAAAAAAAAGATAATTGCCATTAGGGAGCCAAGATGTAAACTTACATCTATTAGCAGAGAGCTCGATTTAAAATCATATAAAGTAGAAACAACAATTAAGTGTGCAGAAGAACTAATTGGCAAAAACTCTGATACACCTTGAATTAAAGATAAAATTATAATTTCAATTAAATTTGTGAGCATTAAAAGCTTCGTAGCTTAAAAAATCTTTAAATAAAACAATTCGATTTAAACATATTAGATATGCAAAAAGTATAATAAGCCTAGTAATCAAGGTATAATAAAAATTATAAGTCAGTATATATGACCTTATTTGTCTTTTTTAAAAGAAAATCCTAATATAATATACATTTTGGAATAAAAAATATGTCAGATAAAATGCTAAAATTTGTAGATATAGGTCAACAAACACCACCTAAAAGAGAAGTTGATAATAGAAAAAAAGATTTTAATGAAATTTATAAAGAATTTATAAATGAAAGAGCTAGTGAACAATCAAGCAGGTGTTCTCAATGTGGAGTTCCATTTTGCCAAGTACATTGTCCATTAAGCAATAATATTCCAGATTGGTTAAAACTGACCGCAGAAGGAAGATTAAAAGAAGCATATGAACTATCACAAAGTACAAATAATATGCCAGAAGTTTGTGGAAGAATTTGCCCACAAGACAGACTATGTGAAGGAAACTGTGTAATTGAGCAATCAGGTCATGGCACTGTAACTATTGGATCAATTGAAAAATATATAACAGATAATGCATGGGAGCAAGGATGGGTACATCCGATAAAGGTTAATAATGAAAAAAATCAAAGTGTCGGAATTATAGGAGCAGGACCAGCTGGTTTAGCAGCGGCAGAGCAACTTCGTAAACTAGGCTATAAGATTACTGTATATGACAGATATGATAGGGCAGGTGGATTATTGATTTATGGTATACCAAATTTTAAATTAGAAAAATTCGTAGTGGAAAGACGAACTAAATTATTAGAAGAAGGTGGAATTAATTTTATCCAAAATTTTGAAGTTGGTAAAGATGCAAGTTTAGATCAACTAAGAAAAAAACACGATGCATTATTAATTGCTACTGGTGTTTATAAAGCTCGTGAGATTGAATTACCAGGAAATGATTTAGGAAATATTTTTCCTGCAATGGAATTTTTAACAGCTTCAAATAAAAAAGGATTAGGTGATAAGGTAGAATTATTTGATAATGGAACTTTAAATGCTGAAGGAAAAGATGTTGTTGTAATTGGTGGAGGCGATACAGCAATGGATTGTGTAAGAACTTCAATTAGACAAAAAGCTAAATCAGTAAAATGTTTGTATAGAAGAGACAAAGAAAACATGCCTGGATCAGCTAGAGAAGTAGCTAATGCAGAGGAGGAAGGTGTTGAATTTGTTTGGCTATCAAGTCCAAAAGAATTTTTAGGTACAAATAAAGTTGAAGAATTAGTTGTAAATAAAATTAAACTTGGTGAAGCAGATGAAAGTGGAAGAAGAAAGCCAGAAATACAAAAAGATTCAAATTTTAATATTAAAGCAGATATTGTTATTAAGGCACTGGGGTTTGATCCAGAGGACTTACCCAAACTTTTTGGTTCAGATGATTTGCAAGTTACTAAATGGGGAACATTAAAAACTGATTTTGATACAATGGAAACTAGTTTGCTAGGTGTTTTTGCTGCTGGAGATATAGTAAGAGGAGCCTCTCTTGTTGTATGGGCAATCAAGGATGGAAGAGATGCTGCAGCATCCATAAAAAAATTTCTTGAAAGCAAAGAAATCAAAAAAGAAATGGTTGCTTAATGAAAAATTATAAAAAAAACCTTAAAATACTTGAAGAAGGACATGTTTATTCAAAAGAGATGGAGCATGATGCTTGTGGAGTAGGTTTAATTGCTTCCACAGAAGGAAAAAAATCAAGAAAAGTAGTTGAATATGGAATTAATGCTTTAAAAGCTGTTTGGCATAGAGGTGCAGTCGATGCCGATGGCAAGACAGGAGATGGAGCTGGGATACATATAGAAATTCCGTCTGATTTTTTTGCTGAAAAAATTGAAATTACAGGCCACGATCATGATGGATCTGAAATTTGTGTTGGAATGATATTTTTACCAAGAAATAATTATGAAGCTCAAGAAAATGCAAGAACAGTCGTTGAAAGCGAATTAACAAAAAGTAACTTTAGTATCTACGGATGGAGACAAGTACCTGTAAATCCAAAAGTTCTAGGAGAAAAAGCAAATCTTACTAGGCCAGAAATCACGCAGGTTTTATTTAAACATAATGATAAAAATTTAACTGAAAAAGAATTAGAGAGAAAAATTTACGAAACTAGAAGAAAAATTGAAAAGGAAGCAATTAAAAATGCAATTAAAGATTTTTACATTTGCTCGTTAAGCTCAAAATCAATTATCTATAAAGGAATGTTTTTAGCAGAATCAATTGCAGATTTTTATGAAGATTTAAAAGATGAAAGATTTATTTCTAGATTTGCAATATTTCATCAAAGATTTTCTACAAACACAGCACCAAGTTGGGATCTGGCTCAACCTTTTAGATCAATAGCTCATAATGGTGAGATTAATACACTTAAAGGAAACTTCAATTGGATGAAAGTCCATGAGCAAGAAATGGATAGCCCATTATTTGATGATATAGAAAACTTAAAGCCTGTTATTCCACCAGGGTCATCAGACTCAGCCTCTCTTGATAGTGTATTTGAATTATTAAATATTTCAGGTCAATCAGCGCCGCTTGCAAAATTAATGTTAATTCCTGATGCTTGGTCTAAAAAAAGCAAAACACTTCCAAAGGATCATTTACAATTATTTAACTTCTTAAATAGTACAATGGAGCCATGGGATGGACCTGCAGCAATTGCAGCAACAGACAATGAATGGGCCATAGTAGCTACCGATAGAAATGGTTTACGGCCAATGAGATACACCATTACTAAAGATAGAATATTGTGTGCCGGGTCTGAAACAGGAATGGTTGAGATCGATGAGAAAAAAATAGTTAAAAAGGGTAGATTAGGACCTGGTGAAATAATTGGTGTTAGAATTGCTAAAGGTAAAGTATTTACCAATATAGAAATTAAAGATTATTTAGCTAAAGAATTTAAACATTTTAATAATCAAATTATTGATTTAGATAAAAAATTTCCAATTAAGAATGAAAAATCTATCTTTTCAGGAGACGAACTTAGAAAAAGACAGCATGCTTTTGGATATAGTTTAGAGGATTTAGAGCTTATTCTACACCCCATGGCCGAAGATGGCAAAGAGGCCATTGGTTCAATGGGTGATGATACACCTTTAGCGGTATTGTCTGATAGGTATAGACCTCTTTATCATTTTTTTAGACAAAATTTTAGTCAAGTAACAAATCCACCAATTGACTCTCTTAGAGAAAATAAAGTTATGAGTTTAAAAACTCGTTTTGGTAATCTTGGAAATATATTGGATTTTACTAACTTAATTAAAGAAAATATATATGTTTTAGACAGTCCTATTTTATCTAATTCACAATTAGATAAGTTTATAAATTTTTTTGGTCAAAATTCTAAAACCATCGACTGTACTTTTTCAAAAGATGAAAATCTAGATAGTGCCATTGAAAGAATTCAAAGGGAGTCCGAAATATCTGCTAGGCAGGGCCTAACTCAACTGGTGCTAAGTGATAAAAATATTTCAAGTGAAAGGTTGCCAATTCCAATGCTTTTAAGCGTTGGAGCAGTTAATACACATCTTATTAAAAAAAAATTAAGAGGCTATGTGTCTATTAATGCTCAAACAGGAGAGGCTCTAGATACACATTCATTTGCAACTCTTATAGGAGTAGGAGCTACCACAGTTAACCCATATCTAGCATTAGATAGTCTATACCAAAGATTTGAAAAAAAATTATTTGGTAAATATGGATATGATGAATGCATAGAAAGATATGTGCAATCAGTAAATTATGGACTCTTGAAGATTATGTCAAAGATGGGAATTTCAGTTATCAGTTCTTATCGAGGGGGATGTAATTTTGAGACAGTTGGTTTAAGTAGGACAGTGGCATCAGCATATTTTCCTGGTGTTCTATCAAAAATTTCAGGCATAGGTTTAATTGGAATAGAAAAAAAATTAAGAACAATTCATAAAGAAGCTTTTGAAAGCACAGATTCTGTATTGCCTATTGGCGGCATATACAGATATAGAAAAAATGGTGAAGTGCATCAATATCAAGGAAAGCTAATACATTTATTACAAAGTGCTGTCTCATCTAATTCATATGAGGCATATAAAAAATATGCAGAAGGAATTTATAACCTACCACCTATTCATCTTAGAGATTTAATTGGTTTTAAAACTAAAAATTTAAAATCACCTATTCAAGTCTCAGAAGTTGAGCCAATTGAAAATATATTAACTAGATTTGGAAGTGGGAGCATGTCTCACGGAGCATTATCAAAAGAGGCTCATGAAACTTTAGCTATAGGAATGAATAGAATTAAAGGCGCATCTTGTAGTGGAGAAGGCGGAGAAGATGAAAAAAGATTTGTAAAAATGCAAAATGGAGATAGTGCAAATTCAAGAGTAAAACAAATTGCATCAGCTAGATTTGGAGTAACTTTAAAATATTTAAATAACTGTAATGAAATAGAAATTAAAATTGCACAAGGAGCAAAGCCTGGAGAGGGAGGACAATTACCTGGATTTAAAGTTACAAAAGAAATATCTAAGTTAAGACATTCAACACCTGGAGTTACATTAATATCACCCCCCCCTCATCATGATATTTATTCAATAGAGGATTTAGCACAGCTAATTTATGATTTAAAGCAAGCAAATCCCAAAGCAAGAGTTGGAGTAAAATTAGTAGCATCTTCAGGAATTGGAACAATAGCAGCCGGTGTTGCAAAAGCTAAGGCCGATATAATTTTAATCTCAGGACACAATGGTGGCACAGGTGCAACGCCTCAAACAAGTGTTAAATATGTAGGCATACCTTGGGAAATGGGATTGACAGAAGCCAATCAGGTTTTAACTTTAAATAATTTGAGACATAAAGTTACATTAAGAACAGATGGGGGAATTAAAACCGGAAGAGATGTGGTTATTGCAGCCATGATGGGAGCAGAAGAGTATGGAGTAGCAACTACAGCACTTGTGGCAATGGGATGTATAATGGTTAGACAATGTCATTCAAATACATGCCCAGTCGGAGTTTGTACTCAGGATGAAAAACTAAGAGAAAAATTTACAGGCACTCCTGATAAAGTAGTGAATTTATTTAGATTTATTGGTGAAGAAGTAAGAGAAATTTTAGCAGAATTAGGGTTTAAATCTTTAAATGAGGTAATTGGCAGAACTGACTTATTGCGTCAGATCAGTAAAGCATCACCCAATCTTGATGATTTAGATTTAAATCCACTTTTTGTTCAAACAGATGCTGGAGATAATACAAGATATTGCACAACACCAGAAATAAATGAAGTTCCAGATACTTTGGATCAAGAGATTTTACCTGAAATAAAAGATAAGATAGGAAAAATAAAAGTTTTAGAAAAAGAATTTATTATTAAAAATATACACAGAACTGTTGGAACTAGAATTTCCAATCACTTATACGAAAAATATGGATCAGAAGCTTTAGAGGAAAATTTTTTAACTTTAAATTTTAAGGGAACAGCAGGACAATCTTTTGGAGCCTTCGGTATAAAAGGACTGAAACTCATTTTAAAAGGAGATGCAAATGATTATGTTGGTAAAGGACTTTCAGGAGCAACAATAGTTGTTAAACTTCCAGATGAAAGTAATCTTGTTTCATATGAAAATACAATAATTGGAAATACGGTTTTATATGGAGCAACTTCAGGTAAGCTTTTTGCAGCTGGTCAAGCAGGAGAGAGGTATGCTGTTAGAAATTCAGGCTCAGTATCAGTTATTGAGGGTTGCGATTCTAATGCATGTGAATATATGACAGGGGGAACAGTAGTTGTTTTGGGTGATGTTGGAGACAACTTCGGGGCAGGTATGACGGGAGGTATGGCTTTCGTTTATAATATTAATAATGAATTTGATAAAAAAGCTAATCCAGAAAGTATAATTTGGCAAACGCCAGAAACAGAATACTGGATTAATTATTTAAAAGGATTAGTCAAAGAGCATCATATTGAGACAAATTCAAATTTATCTAAAAAGATAATTGAAAATTTTGATCAAGAAATTTCTAACTTTATTCAAATTTGTCCAAAAGAAATGATTGATAAACTTGAAAACCCTTTAAGCATAAAACCCATTATAAAAGAAGTAAGTTAAAGTGAAGGAAATAAATATTTTTTGTTTTGGTTTTGGCCAAGTAGCAAAAAATTTTATTAAAAAATTAAGTACAGAGAACTATAAACTTAATTTATCAGTAACTTCTAGGTCAGAATCATCAAAAAAAACCTCTAATGGTATTGAATATAATAATTATCTTTTTGATGATAAAAAATTTGATAGAGATTTATTAATTAAATTAAATCAAGCAACTCATATCTTAATTTCTATACCTCCAATTAATAAAGAAGATATTGTTTTAAAAAATTTTTCCGAATTCATTAAAAGTTCAAAAGTAAAATGGATAACTTATTTATCTTCAACTAGTGTTTATGGTGATCATAAAGGAGAATGGGTAAATGAAAGTAGTGAAACAAACCCATTTACAGATAAGGGTTTGGCAAGACTTAAATCAGAAAATTCTTGGATCTCATTTGCTAAAAATAATGAATTGCCGATTCAAATCTTTAGGTTGTCAGGAATTTATTCTAATGAAAAAAATACTCTTTCACGCTTAAAATCAAGTGAAGTAAATATAATTAATAAAACAGATCACTACTTTTCAAGAATTCATGTAGTGGATATTGCAAACTTTTTATTTGCTTCAATTTTTAAATTTAAATCAGGAGAAATATATAATCTAGCAGATGATAAACCCTCATCCTCTGAGGAAATTATATTATATGCAGCAAAATTATTAGGAATTAAAAATGTTAAAAAAATTGAAGTAGATGAAATAAAAAGTGAAATGTTAAAAAATTTTTACAAAGAGTCAAAAAAAGTGAGTAATGAAAAAATTAAAGATTATTTTAATTACAAATTAAAGTTTCCAAGTTACGTAGAGGGCTTAAGCTATATTAGAGACAATTTTATTAAGTTCTAAAATTATTTTTTTCAGCCCCTTTTTTGTTGAAAGGCTGTGATCACCATCTTTAATTATTGCTAATTTCTTTTTTGCATTAGTAAATATCTTTAAAACTTTTTTTGAATATATTTTTGGAACAACCTCATCTTTACTTCCGTGGATCATCACAACGTCTATAAAAGATTTTATTTTTTTGTTTAAAATTCTATTTTTTCTTCCATCTTTTATTAACTGATAAGTAATTGGATATTCATAAGTGCCATGTTTTAAATGATAAATTCCATTTTTAATTGTTTCTTTTTTCATTGGTTTGGAGAACTTTTTCCACATTAGGTTTTGTAAAAATTCTGGAGCTGAACCAATGCCTAAAAAACCTTTAATTTGATTTCCAAAAAATTTAAATTGGTTAAGTGAAAGCCATGCACCCATACTTGAACCTACTAAGATAAATGGATTTTTACCTACTATTTTTTTTATAGTTATTTTTACTTCTCTAGTCCACTTGCTGATATTGCCATCTGTAAATTTACCAGTTGATTTTCCATGACCTGAGTATTCAAGTGCAAGAAAACCCAGTTTGTTGTTTTTGGTATATTTAAAAATAGCATTTGGTTTTTCACCCTCAATATTTGACATAAAACCGTGTAGAAAAACAACGTATAAGTTTTTCCTATAATTATTGGTAAGATATCTTATTTGTTTGTTATTTGAAATTTTGAGATATTTAAATTTATTCATATCAGTTTATTAGAGTTCATTCTTAATATATAGTTCTATCAAATGTCTTCAAAATTAAAAGTTTTGCAAGTAATTCCAAAGCTTGGATATGGTGGGGCAGAAACAGGTTGTTATGATCTTGCACATTATCTACCAGAAAATAATTGCTCGTCTTATATAGTTACTAGTGGAGGGGAGTTATTAAAATTCATAGATAAAAAAAAAGTTAAATTAATTAAACTTCCTGTACATAGTAAGAATCCATTATTAATAATTTTTAATTCTATAGCTTTAATCTTTATTATTTTGTTAAATAATATTTCGATAGTGCACGCAAGAAGCCGTGCACCAGCGTGGTCATGCTTAATTGCAACCAAAATAACTAGAAGAAAATTTGTTACCACATTTCATGGAACATATAATTTTAATAATTCAATTAAAAAATTTTACAATTCAGTAATGGTTAGATCAGATTTAATTATAGCAGGTTCCAATTTTATTTTTTCACACATCAGTCATAATTATAAAAAGTATCTTAATGTAAAAAAAAAATTTTTAGTAATATTTAGAGGAATTAATGTAGATTACTTTGATCCTTCTACAACTTTAGAAGACCAGGAAAACAAACTTATTTCTCAATGGGAATTAACTAGAGGTAAAAAAATAATATTAATGCCTGGTCGTTTAACCTCATGGAAGGGACAGGAGATTTTTATTGAAGCATTAAACTTTGCTAACAAAAAATTAGGCTTTCAATCATTTTATGCCGTCATTCTTGGAAGTGACCAGGGAAGAGATATTTATACAAAAAAAATAAAAAGATTAGCAGAGCAACATAGACTAACAGGCCAATTAAAATTTATAGAACATTGTAAAAATATGCCACTTGCATATAAAATATCTAGTTTAGTTGTTTCAGCTTCTATAGAGCCAGAGGCCTTTGGTAGGGTTGCAGTTGAGGCTCAATCAATGGAAAAGCCAATAATAGCGAGCGACATAGGTGGATCTAATGAAACAATCATTGATAAAAAAACAGGTTTTTTATTTAAATCTAGTGATCCAGAATCTTTATCTGAAAAAATAGTAGAAGTTTTACAATTAGATGAATCTAGATTGAAATCTATTGGTATTGAAGGTAGAAAAAATATAATTAAGAAATTTAATGTTGAAAAAATGTGTTTTTCTACATATTCAGAATACAAAAAATTATTAAATTAAATGCCATTAATTACATTACCAGACGGAAACACTTTAGATTTTCCAAATAAAGTAACAGGTCTTGAGGTTGCAGAAAAGATTAGCAAGTCTTTATCTAAGCAAGCAAGCATAATTAGTGTAAATGATGAGCTTAAAGATTTAAGTCACGTTATAGATAAAGATTGTACAATTAAAATTTTTACCTCCAAAGATAAAGAAGGCCTAGAAACCATTAGGCATGATACAGCTCATATAACAGCAATGGCAGTTCAGGAACTTTTTCCAGGAACACAAGTGACCATAGGACCAATTATTGAAAATGGTTTTTATTATGATTTTTCAAGAAAAGAACCTTTTACAGAAGAAGATTTAAAAAAAATTGAAAATAAAATGAAAGAGATTGTTGATAGAGACGTTCCAACAACAAGAGAAGTTTGGAAAAGAGATAAAGCAATATCTCACTTTAAAGAGATTGGAGAGGTGTATAAAGCTGAAATTATTGAAAGTATTCCCAAGGGAGAAGATGTTTCTATATATTTTCATGGTGATTGGCATGATTTATGTAGGGGTCCACATTTACCTTCAACAGGAAAAATTGGAAAATATTTTAAATTAACTAAAGTATCAGGAGCTTATTGGAGAGGAGACTCCAATAATGAAATGTTACAAAGGATTTATGGAACAAGTTGGGCTTCACAAAAAGATTTAGATGAATATTTAAAAAGAATAGAAGAAGCAGAAAAAAGAGATCACCGAAAGTTAGGAAAGGAAATGGACTTATTTCATTTTAGAGAAGAGAGTCCAGGAGCAGTTTTTTGGCATGAAAAAGGTTGGAAATTATTTCAAAAGTTAGTCGCTTATATGAGGGGGAGACAAGAGAAAGCTGGCTACAAGGAAGTAAATACTCCAGAAGTTTTAGACAGAGCTCTTTGGGAAAAATCTGGTCATTGGGAAAAGTATGGTGAGCACATGTATACATCTGAGACACCAGATGAAAAAGTATTTGCTATTAAACCAATGAATTGCCCAGGCCATGTACAGGTTTTTAATCAAGGTTTAAAAAGCTATAGAGATCTTCCATTAAGGATTTCAGAATTTGGAAAGGTGCATAGATATGAACCTTCAGGAGCTTTACATGGTCTATTAAGAGTTAGAGCTTTTACTCAGGATGATGCACATATATTTTGTACTGAGGATCAAATTACTGAAGAATGTCTGATAGTTACTAATTTAATTTTAGATATTTACAAAGATCTCGGATTTAAAAATGTAATATTAAAATATTCAGATAGGCCCGATTTAAGAGTTGGTGATGATAATGTTTGGGATAAAGCAGAGAAGGCTTTATTAGATGCTGTTAAAGCATCAAAACTTGAATATACAATTAACAAAGGTGAAGGAGCATTTTATGGTCCAAAAATTGAATTTGTTCTAAGAGATGCAATTGGTAGAGATTGGCAATGTGGAACATTGCAGGTTGATCTTAATTTACCTGGAAGATTAGATGCCTCCTTTGTTGATAAAGACGGAACAAAAAAAATACCTGTAATGTTACATAGAGCTTTGTTTGGTTCTTTAGAAAGATTTATAGGAATTCTAATAGAAAATTATGCTGGAAAATTTCCTTTTTGGATAGCTCCTTTACAAGTTGTTGTAATTCCAATCTCAGAGGAGTTTGATAACTATGCAAAAGAAGTAAATGAAAAAATTAGAGAAGCTGGCATGAGCTCTGAAGTTGATTTAAAAAATCATAATTTAAATTATAAAATTAGAGATCATTCTTTATCAAAAATACCACTTTTATTGATTTGTGGTAAAAAAGAAGTTGACAGTAACTCAGTAACGATTAGAAGATTGGATACTAATAAACAAGAAAATATGGAATTAAACTTATTTTTAAAAACTTTCTCAGCTTTAAACAAAGCATCTTCAAACTAAGTGGCTGATTTTAAACAAAATTATTTTCAAAGAAGAACTAAAGATAAAGGTCCCAAGTCTAATAATAGAATTACGGCTCCAGAAGTACAAGTAATTGGAAGTGACGGAGAAAATATTGGAATAATAAATACTAACGAAGCCATTTCAATGGCTAAAGAACAAGGCTTAGATTTAATCGAGATAGCTCCAAATGCTAAACCACCTGTATGTAAAATTATCGACATGGGTAAATTTAAGTATGATGCTCAAAAAAAAGCTAACGTTGCTAAGAAAAAACAAAAAATTGTTTTGTTGAAAGAGATCAAAATGAGACCTGTTACAGAAACTCATGATTACGATTTTAAAGTTAAAAATGCCAAAAAATTTATTGGAAAAGGCGATAAAGTAAAATTTACAATAAGATTTAAAGGTAGAGAGCTGCAGCACTCACATCTTGGTAGGGAATTAATGGACAAGATAAAAGCTGATATGCAAGATATTGGCAAAGTAGAGCTACACCCAAAATTTGATGGTAAGCAAATGATTATGGTTATTCAGCCTTTATAGGCCTTAATAGAGGTTGTAAATCTATTACAATATTTGTATAAGACCGCAGAATTATGCCGAAATTGAAAACAAAAAGTTCAGCAAAAAAAAGATTTAAAATCTCAGCTACAGGTAAAGTTATGATGGCCCAGGCTGGAAAAAGACATGGTATGATTAAAAGAACAAATTCACAAATTAGAAAATTAAGAGGCACAACTACTATGTCAAAACAGGATGGCAAAATAGTTAAATCATATATGCCTTACAGTTTAAGAGGATAATATGGCAAGAGTTAAAAGAGGTGTCACAAGTCACGCGAAACATAAAAAAGTTTTAAAAGCTGTAAAAGGTCAGTGGGGCAGAAGAAAAAGTACAATAAGAGTTGCAAAGCAAGCTATGGAAAAAGCTATGCAGTATGCCTACAGAGACCGAAGAACAAAAAAGAGAGAATTTAAATCATTGTGGATTCAAAGAATTAACGCAGGTGTTAGATCTGAAGGTTTGACATACTCAAAATTTATTAATGGTTTAACAAAATGTGGTATTAAGCTAGATAGAAAAATATTAGCTGAAATAGCATACGATAGTCCAGAAGCCTTTAAAACTATTGTTCAAAAGGCTCAATCAGCACTAAATTAATCTTCACTATTGTTTTTCTTCGGTGAAGAAATAATCTCTCAATATGTCTGATATTAAAAAAATAAAAGATGATTTTCTTTTAAAGCTAAAAGGTAATTTAGACCTTAATCAAGTTAATCAAATCAAGACAGATTTATTTGGTAAAGCTGGTCTAATTAGTTCTCAATTTAAAATGCTGGGAAAGGTAGCTGAAGAAGAAAGAAAGAAATTTGCATCAGACTTAAATCAGTTAAAAGATGAACTACAAAATTTAATATCCGAAAAAATTGATGATATTGAAACAAAAGAAATAAATCAAAAACTTGAAAAAGAAAAAGTAGATATAACTTTACCAGAGAGACCCTTCACACAGGGAAAGATACATCCTGTGTCACAGGTCATAGATGAAATTTCCTCAATTTTTTCGGAAATTGGATTTAGTGTTGAAGAGGGGCCCGATGTAGAAAATGAATATAATAATTTTACAGCATTAAATACACCTGACAATCATCCAGCAAGAGATATGCATGACACTTTCTATCTAGACGATAAAAAAGAATTATTGTTAAGGACCCATACTTCTCCAGTACAAATTAGAACAATGTTAAATGATAACCCACCTTTTAAAATAATAGCACCAGGTAGAACGTATAGGTCTGACAGTGATCAAACACATGCACCTATGTTTCATCAAGTAGAAGGACTACATATTGATAAAGATATTAACATGGGTCATCTAAAGGGGTGCTTAAGTTATTTTATTAAAGAGTTTTTTGAAGTTGATAAGATAAAAATGAGATTTAGACCTAGTCATTTTCCATTTACAGAACCTTCAGCTGAAGTTGATATTGGTTATGAAATTAAAGATGGAAAAATAGTTATTGGAGAAGGTGATAAATGGCTTGAAGTTTTAGGATGTGGAATGGTTCACCCAAATGTTTTAAGAAATGTGAAGGTAAATCCTGATGAGTTCCAAGGCTATGCATTTGGAATAGGTATAGATAGATTGGCAATGCTTAAGTATGGCATAAATGACTTAAGAGCCTTTTTTGATTGTGACTATAGATGGTTAAATCACTTTGGATTTGATCCAATAGATGTACCAACAAATTATAGAGGTCTAAGTAGATGAAGATTACAACTAACTGGCTCAAAGAACATTTAGACACAAAATTAAATGAAAACGAAATTATAGATAAACTTACCGATATTGGTTTAGAAGTAGAAAGTGTAGATAAGCAATCAGGTGAGCTTGATGCATTCATAGTAGCTAAAATTTTAAAGGCAGAAAAACATCCAGATGCAGATAGACTAAAAGTATGTGATGTTGATATAGGCTCGGGTAATCCTGTAAAAGTAGTCTGTGGTGCACCAAATGCAAAAAAAGGATTGTTAACAATTTATGCTCCACCAGGTGCAGTAATCCCAAAAAATCAAATGAAGTTAGTGGTTAGCAAAATAAGAGGAGTTACCTCATCAGGGATGCTTTGTTCAGAGTCTGAGTTAAATTTATCGGAAGAAAGTGATGGCATTACAGAGCTTTCAACAAAAAAATATGAAAAAAAAATTGGTAAAAATTATTTTCCAAAAAATGATTTAAATGTAATTGATATTTCTATTACCCCTAATAGAGCAGATTGTTTGGGAGTGAGTGGTATAGCAAGAGATTTAGCAGCAGCAGGAGCTGGCAAACTAATAAAGAAAAAAGAGCAAAAATTAAAAAAAAAAGGAAAACAAACTGTTAATGTTAAAATTTTAAATGAAAAAGGTCAGGCCTGTACATCATTTGGCAGTTGTTTAATTAAAGGTGTAAAAAATACAGAAAGTCCTGATTGGTTAAAAGAAAAGATAATATCCCTTGGTCAAAAACCTATATCTGCAATAGTTGATATTACAAATTATGTAATGTTTGATTTAAATAGACCTTTGCACGCATATGATGTTGATAAAATTGATAAACAAATCATTGTTAGAAATTCTAAAAAAGGTGAAAAATTTGAGGCATTAGATAATAAAGAATACGAATTAGAAAATGACATGTGCGTAATTTCTGATAATTCAGGTGTATTAGGTCTTGGTGGTATAATAGGTGGAATAAGAACAGGAACAGAGTTTGATACAAAAAATGTATTAATTGAGTCAGCGTATTTTAATCCAAGATCAATTAGAAAATCTTCTAAAATTTTAAATATAGATACTGATGCAAAATTTAGATTTGAAAGAGGTATTGATCCGCTATCCATAGAGCAAGGTCTTGAAAAAGCAGCTAGATTAATTAAAGAAATTTGTGGTGGAGAAATTAGTGAATTCGATATCCAAAAAACAGAAAAAACAAAAAACAGTAATATAAAATTTAATCCTGCTTTATTTGAAAAAATCACTGGATTTAATATTGCAAAAAAAGAAATGATACAAATTTTAGAAAATTTAGGATTTGAAGTTAAAAAAACTAAAAACTTTTTTGATTTGATAATTCCATCATGGAGACCTGATATTTCTCAAGAAGTAGATGTAGTAGAGGAGTTGGTTAGAATTAAAGGCTATGATCAAATTAAAATAATTGAGCCTGAAAAGAATAGAGCCAAAGACACTTTAAATTCAAAACAAAAACTATTTCATTTTTTACAAAGATCTATAGCTTCTAAGGGATATCTAGAGGCAATAACTTGGTCTTTTACAGACAGCAAGATTAATCAATTATTTTTAGAAAAAGATAAAGAAATTAAGATAGTTAATCCCATCAGTTCAGACTTGAACGTGTTAAGGTCTTCAATTTTTTCAAATTTGATTATTCAATTAAATAAGAACTTAGGAAGAGGATTTAAGGATTTATCAATATTTGAGATTGGCCCCACTTTTCAAGGAAGTCAACCAGGTGAACAACAGACAGTAATTAGCGGCTTAAGATCAGGTAAATTGTCTAGACAGAGCTGGATTGAAAAAGAAAGGTTAGTTGATGTTTTTGATGTAAAAAGAGATGTTGTTCAAAGTTTAGTTGAAGCAGGATTTAATAAAGATAAATTTTATATAGATGATGAAACACCCAATTATTATCACCCAGGAAAATCAGGAAGAGTTTTCTTAAATAAAGGTAAAGAAAAAGTAATAGCTTTTTTTGGTGATATTCATCCAAAGATTTTAAAGAAATTAGATATTAAATCAGAAGCTTTAGTTGGTTTTGAAATTTTTTTAGACAATATTAAACATCCTAAAAAATCATTAAAAGATCAAAAAACTCAATATAGATATTCAGACTTTCAAAAATCTGAAAGAGATTTTGCTTTTGTGTTGGATAAAAATTTTAAAGTACAGGAACTAATAGATATTATTTCCAATGTAGATAAAGAATTAATAAGATCAGTTAAAGTTTTTGATGTTTATGAAGGTATAAATATTCCAGAAAATAAAAAATCAATTGCACTTAATGTAACTATCCAATCCTTAGAAAAAACATTAAATGAAGAAGACCTTAATAAAATTAATCAACTTATTATATCTGCTGTAGAAACGAAAACTGACGCAAAGATTAGATCATAGTTATGGCAAAGATTGATCATATAAGAAACTTTGCAATTATTGCACATATTGATCACGGTAAATCAACAATTGCTGATAGAATAATACATAGTTGTGGAGGGCTTACTGAAAGGGAAATGAAGGCTCAAGTATTAGATTCAATGGACATAGAAAGAGAAAGAGGAATTACAATTAAAGCTCAAACAGTAAAGCTTAATTATAAATCTAAAGATGGTAAAGATTATATCTTGAATATAATTGATACACCGGGTCATGTTGATTTTAGTTATGAGGTGAGCAGATCTTTGTATGCCTGTGAAGGATCAATATTGATTGTTGATAGTACACAAGGTGTCGAAGCACAAACACTAGCAAATGTTTATCAAGCATTAGATATAAATCATGAGATTGTACCAGTTCTAAATAAAATTGATTTACCAGCTTCAGACTTAGAAAAAACAAAAACACAAATTGAGGAAGTAATTGGTATTGATACTGTAAATGCTATTCCTTGTTCAGGAAAAACAGGTGAGGGTATTAATGAAATTCTAGAACAAATTATTGTATCATTACCAGCTCCAGAGGGAGAAAAAGATGCCAATTTAAAATGTTTACTTGTTGATAGTTGGTATGACACTTATCTTGGTGTAGTTATTTTAGTTAGAGTTATTGATGGAAAAATTTCCAAAAATATGAAGATAAAAATGATGTCAACAAATCAAGAATATATTGTTGAAAAAGTTGGTGTATTCACTCCTAAAGCAACTGATATGAAAGAATTAAATGCAGGTGAAATTGGTTTTATAACAACTGGAATAAAAGTTTTATCAGAAACAAAGGTTGGGGATACCATTTGTGATGCAACCAAACCATTACAAGAAGCACTTCCAGGTTTTAAGAGAAGTAAACCAGTAGTTTTTTGTGGACTGTTTCCAGTTGATAGTTCTGAGTATCAAAAACTTAAAGATGGTTTAGGTAAGTTACAATTAAACGATGCCAGTTTTTCTTTTGAAGCAGAATCCTCATCAGCTTTAGGATTAGGTTTCAGATGTGGTTTTTTAGGACTTTTACATCTAGAAATAATTACCGAAAGACTTGAAAGAGAATTTGATATTAATTTATTAACAACCACACCAGGCGTAGTTTATAAAGTTCATATGAACAAAGGGGAAATAATAGAGCTACAAAATCCTTCAAGTTTACCAGAGCCTACTCTAATCAAATTTATTGAAGAGCCTTGGATTAAAGCAACAATTATTACACCAGATCAATATTTAGGAGCAATCATAAAAGTTTGCCAAGATAAAAGAGGAGTTCAAACAAACTTGAGTTATTCAGGCAACAGAGCAGTTTTAAATTATGAAATACCATTAAATGAAGTTGTTTTTGATTTTAATGATAGGCTTAAATCAATGACTAGTGGTTATGCAAGTTTTGATTACGAGATTATAGGGCATAGAGAGGGTGATTTAGTAAAATTAGGAATTCTTGTTAACGCTGAACCAGTAGATGCTTTGTCAATGATGGTTCACAAAGATTTTGCTCAAACTGTTGGAAGAGAAGTTTGTGAAAAATTGAAAGATTTAATTCCACGTCATAACTTTATGATTCCAGTGCAAGCTGCCATTGGAGGAAAAATTATAGCAAGAGAAACAATTAAAGGTTTCAAAAAAGATGTATTAACTAAAATTCACGGTGGTGGAGCTAGAGATAGAAAAAGAAAACTTTTAGATAAACAAAAAAAAGGAAAAGCTAGAGGGAAGCAATTTGGTAAAGTAGAAATACCACAAGAAGCATTTATTGGAGTTTTAAAAATTCAAAAAGAGTGATTTATGGAAAAAGTTAATTGGGGAATAATTGGTTTAGGGAAAATAGCTGAAGTATTTTCTAATGCATTTGAAGAAGCAGAAAATGCACAATTATTAGCAGTAGCTAGTAGAGAGCAAAAAAAACTAAATCAGTTTAAAGATCGTTTTAATTTAAAAAATAAATTTTTGTTTGATAATTATGAAGACCTTATTTCATGTAATGATATTGACATAGTGTATATTGCGCTACCTAATTCTTTACATCATCAGTGGATTATAGAATGTATTAAAAATAAAAAAAATATTTTAGTGGAAAAACCTGCAACTTTAAATTTTGCTACAGCGATAGATATTAAAAAAAATTTAGAAAATAAAAATTTATTTTTTGCTGAAGCTTTTATGTATAGATATCTTCCTCAAATAAATTTAGTGATAAATGCAATAAAAAATAAAGAAATTGGAAATCTTTTATCGATAGAAACTTCATTTGGAATGAATTTACTAACAAAAAAAAATTTTTTTTATTCAACAAAAAAAAAAAATTAATTATGAAGGAAGGAAATTTAACAAGAATTTGGGTGGTGGTTGTATCTTTGATTTAGGCTGTTATTCTTCATCATTTAGTTTACTGATAGCTTCACTTATAGATAATCATAATATTAATAATCTAAAATTAATTAATATCCAGAATGAAATTGGTGAAACAGGTGTTGATATTGATTCTTATGCTGAAATCCTTTTTGAAAATGGGTTTAAATCAAAAATTAGATCATCATTTAAAAGAAATCTAGGATATCAAAGTACTATATCAGGAGATAAAGGTAGTTTGATTATTAAAGATACATGGAAGGGCAATAAAATTATTAAAAAGACTGATAATTTCAATGAAGAGTTAGAGTTAAATACTTTTAAAAATATTTATACACATCAAATAATACAAATCAGCAAAAATATAATTAATAACGATAATAAACCAAATTTTCCTGGAATGAATTTAGATGAGACTATATTAAATGCAAAGATAATTGAAAAATGGGCACATGCATAAAAGTAAACTTTTGGATTGTATAACTTTTTTTGATAATAATTTAATATTTGAAATTAGATATAATGTTTTATCTGAATTCATAGATTACTTTGTAATATGTGAGTCAAAGTTTGATCATAAAGGCAATCCAAAAAAACAAAATTTTATATATAAAGATTATTATGACAAACAAAAAATAAAATATTTACTTGTAGACAAACCATTTCCTAAAAATACAAATGAATGGGAAAACCAAGCTATTCAAAGGGAAGAACTTTTAAAACAATTGAATTTTGCTGATCCAGATGACTATATTTTCTTTTCAGATCCAGATGAAATTCCTAGACCTGAATTATTGATCGATTTTAGTTTAAAAAAAAAATATGGAATATTTTTACAAAGTTGTTTTAATTATAAATTTAATCTTTTTAATCCGTTTGAATCTCCTTGGGAAGGCACAAGGGTAACAAAAAAAAAAATTTAAAATCAATTGATTACATGAGGCAAAAAATAAAATTAAAAAATTTAAATTATAGTTTTTTTAGACTTGATAAGGAAAAAAATATAGAATTGTTTAACAACGGGGGTTGGCATTTCCATAATGTTATGGAGCCTGAACAAATTTCCCTTAAATTAAGAACATTTGCACACTCAGAGTTTTCAGATGAAAAATTTTCTAAAGTAGAAATTATTAAAAATAAAATAAATGAGCAAATAGATTTATATGAAAGAGGTCACAAATATATGAAAATAGAGCTAGATAAATCGTTTCCAAAATTTATAGTTGATAATAAAATGTTGTATAAAAAATGGATATTATAACCAATAATTTTTTATAATTTTTACTGTGAATAAACTTAAAAAAATTTTGAATTAATAAATTTTTATTTCAGAAATTATATTCATTAAATTTTTATATATAAAAAATATTATCATTATTTATTGCAGAGTTTAATGATTAAGATAGTATTTTAATAATGGAAATTATAAATAAAAGACAGTGGAAGATAAATAAAATTCTTCATTATATCCTAAGAGAAAGATTCACAAAAAAAATTGAATTTAATTTTCCTAAAAATATAGATAGATGGAATTTAATAAATGAAATAATTTTTTTTAAAAATTTTTCTTCATATCTAGAAATAGGCTGTGATAACGACGATGCTTTTTCCAAAATTAAATTAAACGACAAAATAGGTGTAGATCCGTATTCTGGAGGAAATTTTAGAGGTACTAGTGATTTGTTTTTTCAACAAAATAAGAAAAAGTTTGATTGTATTTTTATTGATGGTCTTCATGAATACGATCAAGTTAATAAAGATATACTAAATTCACTAGATAGTCTGAATAAAAATGGAATTATTTTATTACACGACTGTTTGCCTCAAAGCATGAACCAACAAGCTGTACCAAGGTTTCAATGGGTATGGAATGGTGATGTTTGGAAAAGTATAGTAAAATTCAGATGTATAAAAGAATTAGACATTGTCACTTGTAAAATTGATCATGGTATATCTATTATTAGAAAAATAAATAATAAAGACCCTCTTTTGTTAGATATTAAAAATTTTAAAGAATTAAAATTTGAAGATTTTTATTATAATCATAATAAATATATGAGAATTTTAGATTACGAAAAGTTAATAGAGTATATTAAAAATTAATTTTCTTACCTAGTATTTTTAAATCAACAAAAATATCTCCATTTTTATTTTTAAGATATTTTTTTTGAGATTCTATTAAGCAATAATGTAAATTATTTACTTTTGATATTCTTTGGTAATATTTACCTGGATGTCCAAAAGGTTTCAATTCTATAACTTTTGTTTTTGGTTTGCAAAAAACAAGATTTGTCAACGCTGCACCGTGTGCTCCAATAATATTATTTGCGTTCCAAAACATATATATTTGTTTTACAAAACTTTGATTGGTTAATTTTACAATTTTAAAATTTTTTTTTTTAAATATTCTTTTAATTCTAAATGATTAATAATTTGGCAATGTGAAAACTTTGAGTCTGTTCTATCTATATAAATATTTTTGCTTATTCTAAATTTTTTTTTAAATTTTAGAAAAGTTTCTTTTATCCAGATAATTTGCCAACTTGGTAAATTATTTGATTGGTCATGAAACCTACCTTTGGAATACCATGGATGGGTTACAAAAAATAATTTTTTAGCATAAATATGTTTATAAATTTTACTTTTGATGATTTGTTTTTTTTTAATTCCTATTAATTTTAAACTTTCTTTCTGTGATGAAGTTAGGTTGCCTACATAAAGATAATTAATTTTATTAATTGAATAATTTGATGTAAATATTCTAATTTTAGGCAATATATCCATCAACCAATGAAAATAATTTTCTGTACTTGCTCCTTGAATTAAGGATAAAATATTACCGTTATATTTTTTCTGAAAGTTAGTTAATCCTTTTTTTAAAACTGAATTATTTTTTAGAGAAATTATTTTACCATTTCCATGCTGGAATGAACATTTAGCATATAATTTCTTGTCACTTATTGCTGCAACATTCTCTGTATTATCAGTAAAAACTGATCCATTTGTTATCAAGTATATAAAATATTTTCTTCTTTTAAAAAATTTATCTTTTACTTTAATTTTTGTAATTAACTTTGAATTTTCTTCATTATCAATCGTAATATCACCATATAAACATTTAAAAAATATTTGTATTAATTTTTTATAAGTTTTTTTCAATAAATTTTTCATTATAAATAAAAACTATTCCTTAAGTTTAAAAGCTATTAGTAGATTTCCATCATTTACTAGATGGGGATAACCTTGTTTCAAAGTTCTTCCTCCACTAGAATGTAAAACTATATATTGTTTATTTTCATAAAGATAAGTTGAGGCTGGAGCTGATCCTATAAAAGGTAATTCTTCACTAAATAAAATATCTCCATTTTGGCTATCAAAAACATATAATTTTTTATCTAGCGTGCCAGTTGCTATTGCAATGTTTCCAGCTGTAGCTGTAACACCTCCAAAGTTTTCAGTGCCTGTAGCCGATAAACCTTTTTTCTTAAGATAATCAAACTCTCCAAACGGAACTTGCCATATTATTTTACCATTATTTAAATCTAAAGCTGTAAGGGATCCCCAGGGCGGTTTAATAACTGGATAGCCATTTTTATCCAGAGCTCTATTAAAATAGCTTGAGTATTTTGGTATTAAACTTTTTTTATCTTCAATCTTTTTAATTCCAGTTTCCCATAATATATTGTTACTAGTAACATACATTATACCATTATCATGGTCTACTGATCCACCCATCCACTCAGCACCACCGTTAAAGCTGTATTGTAGTGTTTTTTTTCCTATTTCATAAGGTTGATAAAAACCAAAAATATAATTTTCATATTTAATATCTGTTTCTTTTTCAATTTCTTCATCATAAGACCATAAATCATCTTTAGAAAATTTGTTTTTACCAAAAGGTTCTGGAAATTCCAAATCCGGTTGATAAAAACTAGTTTTTTCACCTGGTAATTTTGATATTGGAGCTTTACGAAATCTAAAATCAAAAATTGGTTCTCCTGTTAGCCTATCAAGAATTAATGTATTAGATTTTTTTGTAGGTGTTACGACAACATCAATTTTTTTATTATCTTTGATTATTGATGTTAAAATTGGTGGAGCAGGCAAGTCAGAATTCCATATGTCATGCGAAGTTTCTTGAAAACTCCATAGAAATTCTTTTTTTTCTAAATCAATTGCAATTAAGCTACTTGAATTAGGATTATTTCCTGGTCGTTGTGTACCATCAAAATAAAAATGAGGATTACCTGTTGTAAAATATAATATTCCTCTTTTTTTATCTAGTGAAATCCCTCCCCAGGAATTTGAACCATTGTTATTAAATTTTTTTCCTCCAAATCTTTTTGATATTTTTTTTATATATTTTAATTTCCATTTTGTTTTTCCTGAATACAAATCATATACTTCTATGGCTCTATCCCAAGTAACAATTATAATATTATCTTTATAAATTACAGGTGTGGTAACATTGAGACCTGTTCTTTTTACTAGACCATTTCTCCCAAATGATTTGATAAAATTTCCATTTTCTGCATTTAAAGAAATCAACTCCTCCCTATCAGAAAATATTATTCTTGCAATTTTATCATTACTATCTTTGTGATATAGTAAACCTCGTCTTGCTACTGAATTACTAAATTTCTTTGACTTCCAAATTAAATTTCCAGATTTTCCATCAAGAGCGACTATATATCCACCAGCAACTGGTGTGTATATTATTCCATCTACGATTATAGGGTTAGCTTGAATATCTCCTTTATAATTTTTCATTTCAAATGTCCATGCAATTTCTAAGTTGGATGCATTTTTGTTATTAATTTTTTTCAAATTTGAAAATCTATTTGAAGAGTCATTACCATGACTTCTTTCCCAATTTGAAAGATTTATAGGATTATTGTAAATATTTTTTGTAAATTCTTTTTTATTTTTTAAAATTTTATATTCTGGAA
This sequence comes from Candidatus Pelagibacter sp. PS_43, assembly GCF_059417795.1. Lineage (NCBI taxonomy): Bacteria > Pseudomonadati > Pseudomonadota > Alphaproteobacteria > Candidatus Pelagibacterales > Candidatus Pelagibacteraceae > Candidatus Pelagibacter > Candidatus Pelagibacter sp. PS_43. Next base: position 46,872 of record NZ_CM182066.1, read on the forward strand.
GCTTATCCCTTCCATCATTATTAGAATTCCAATAATTTTTATGTTTATCAAAATATTTAACTAAAATATTCTCTAAAGTTCTATTATATAATTTATCAATTTTTTTTAAGATTTTGTTGTTTACATTTTTGATATCATAAGTCACGATACTTTGATTCAAAAAAGAGATATCAATTTTTTTGTAATCTTTCCAAACCAAAAAAAAAATTAAAAATAAAAATAACAAAAAAAGTTTTTTTTTATTATTTTTTAATTTATTTATTAAATTCATATATTTATTTTCTTAATATATGATAAATCTACAAAACAAATATGATAAATCTACAAAACAAAATATAAATGGAGAGGTGGCCGAGTGGTTGAAGGCGCACGCTTGGAAAGCGTGTAAAGGAGAAATCCTTTCATGGGTTCGAATCCCATTCTCTCCGCCATCAAATAAGCCAATATTTACAATCTTAATTAGGCTTTTTTAACTCAATTAATTAAAGATAAATCAGCATTTTTTTTAAAAAATGTTATAATTTTATTTTCCAAAAAATTAAAAAATGACAAATAAAAACACATATCAGGCAGATTCTATTAAAGTTTTAAAAGGTCTTGAGGCCGTTAGAAAAAGACCTGGAATGTATATTGGTGACACAGATGATGGCACTGGTTTGCATCATATGGTTTATGAAGTTGTTGATAACTCAATTGATGAAGCTTTAGCAGGGCATTGTAAAAATATAGAAGTTAAAATTAACTCTGATGGAACAATTACAGTAAGAGATGATGGTAGAGGAATACCTGTAGACATGCATAAAGGTGAAAAAATGTCTGCAGCTGAGGTTATCATGACCCAGCTTCATGCGGGTGGAAAATTTGATCATGATTCCTATAAAGTTTCAGGTGGTCTTCATGGGGTTGGAGTTTCAGTAGTTAATGCCTTATCAGAAAAATTAAAATTAGAAATTGATAGAGATGGCAATAGATATTATATGGAATTTAAAGACGGTGTTTCAATAGCTCCGCTTAAAATTAAAGGAAAATCAAAAAATACTGGCACACAAATAACTTTTTTACCGTCAAAAGAGATTTTTTCTTCAATAAAATTTTCACCTAATATTATTATTAAAAGAATGCGAGAACTTGCATTCTTAAATAAAGGAATAAAAATCACAATCAATGATTTAAATCAAAAAAAAGAAAAGGTAATTGAATTCAAATTTGATGGTGGGGTTTTAGAATTTGTAGATTTTTTAGATGAAAAAAGAGAAAAACTTTTAAACAAAACAGGAAATGATTTGTTTAAAAAACCAATTTATATAGAGGGCAAAAAAGATAATATAGAAATTGAATGCTCTCTAAAATGGAATGCAAGCTATGGTGAAGATATTTATCCTTATACTAATAATATATATCAAAAAGATGGTGGAACCCATTTACTAGGATTTAGAAGTGCACTTACAAGAGTTATCAATAAATATGCTGCTGAACACAATCTATTAAAAAAAAATAAATTAAATATCTCAGGTGACGATATTAAAGAGGGATTAACTTGTGTAATTTCAGCAAAAATACCAGATCCTAAATTTTCATCACAAACAAAAGATAAACTAGTTTCATCAGAGGTTAGAATGATTGTGGAAAATATTATAAGTGAAAAATTATCAATATGGTTTGATCAAAACCCATCAATTTCTAAAATTATTTTAGCAAAAGTAATGCAAGCAGCTTTAGCAAGAGATGTTGCTAGAAAAGCTAGGGAGAATGTTAGAAGAAAAGGTGCATTAGAGTTAAGTGGTTTACCTGGAAAACTTGCTGATTGCCAAATAGGCAAACAAGAAGGTACTGAATTATTTATAGTAGAGGGAGATTCTGCGGGAGGTTCGGCAAAACAAGGGAGAAATAGATCTAATCAAGCTGTTTTACCATTAAGAGGAAAAATACTTAATACGTATGTTGAAGAAATTGTTCTCAAAAAAAATAGTAATAAAGATGGGAGCGAACATAGAACAAAGGCATTAGCAAAAATGATGTCATCAAATGAAGTGGTAACTTTGATTAATGCGCTTGGTTTAGACCCAAAGGTTCAAGATATTGATTTAAAAGATCTAAGGTATGGTAAAATAATTATTATGACCGATGCTGATGTTGATGGATCTCATATTAGAGCTTTGTTGTTAACATTTTTTAATAATAAGCCATTTAATAAATTGATTGAAAATGGTCATGTTTATCTAGCCCAACCACCTTTGTTTAAAATAAATAAAGGTACAAAAGGGATTTACATTAAAGATGAAAAAGAATTAGAAGACTATATTTTAAAACATAGCAAAGAATTACAAAAAATAAAAAAAGGAACAAAAGAATTTATGAGAGCTTATGAGGAAGAAAAATCAAGAATGAGCATTCAAAGGTTTAAGGGATTAGGAGAGATGAATCCAGAAGAATTGTGGAGCACGACTTTGGATCCTGAAACTAGAAATTTATTACAAGTTCAATATTCAAAAGACTTAAAAAAAGACCAAGATTTAATTCACACTTTAATGGGCAATGATGTTGCCTTAAGAAAAGATTTTATTGTGTCAAATGCAATTAATGTTCAAAATTTAGATATCTAATAATGAAGTTTTTCGAAACTTCAAAATATTTTTCATTAAAAAAATCTACTTACATAAATTTAAGATGGATTGCAATTATTGGTCAACTTATAACAGTCAACCTTATTTATTTTGTTTTTGATTTTAGATTTAGTCTAATTTTAGCAAATTTAACAATTCTATTTGGAGTGCTAAGTAATCTTTATTTAATCTATATTAACCAGAACACTCAACTAAGAGATAAGATAGCATTTCTTTTTTTATTTATTGATATTTTACAGCTGAGTTGTTTGATTTATTTATCGGGTGGAATTATAAATCCTTTTTCAATTTTTTTGATTATCCCAGCTATATTTTCATCGTCTAATTTAGGATTTAGAAGCAATTTATTATTAGTTTGCCTCACAGTTTTAATAATTATTTTTCTTACCTTTTTTAATCAACCTTTACCCTATCCAATTAAAGAATATTTTCACGTAGACAGCTATTATTACTATTCAATTCCAATAGCATTAATTATTGCTTTACTTTTTTTGAATTATTTTGCTTCAACCTTTGGATCAGAATCCAGAATAAGAAAAGAGGCACTAAATAAAATGGAAGAAATCATGTCGAAAGAACATGAGTTATTATCATTAGGAGGACAAGCCGCTGCTGCCGCACATTCTCTTGGAACTCCATTTTCAACTATTAAAATTATTTCATCAGATTTATTAAAACAATTTAATGATAATATTGATGTTAAAAAGGATATTGAATTGTTAGTCAGTCAGATAGATAGGTGTAGTGAGATACTTAAAAAGCTTACATTAAACCCAATAATAGAGGATACTTTTATTGATAGTAATCTTACATTGTCAAAATATATAGATGAGATTGTTAAATCATTTCAAGAAATAAGCAAAAAAGAGTTTATTGTAAATTATGATCAAAATTCTAATCCATTAAGATTTAATAAGTCCATAGAGGTAATTTATGGCTTGAGAAATTTTATTGGTAATGCAAATAAATTTTCAAGAAAAAAAGTTTTTATAACACTTAAAACAAATAGTGAGTTTTCTGAAATTATGATCGAGGATGATGGTGAGGGGTATCCTAAGGATGTGCTAAGTAAAATTGGTGAACCTTATGTTAAATCTCTAAAGTCATCTATAAAGTCAAAATCTGGATTAGGACTTGGAATGTTTATAGGAAAAACTTTGCTTGAAAAAAATCATGCAAGTATTTTATGTAAAAACTCAGAAACAAGAACAGGTGCTGAAGTGAATATAAAGTGGAAAAATCAAGATCTTTTAAAACTTTAATGTAATTTATTTTTAGTTTCAAATAAGCCACTTAATTGGGATATCATAACATCACCAAGTTCATGAACATCTGTTATTTTAATGGCCTTATCATAGTATCTCGATACATCATGACCAATCCCAATTGCAAGAATTTCAACATCAGTTTTGACCTCTATGAACTTGACTATTTTTTTTAAATGTTTTTCTAGAAAATCTCCAGAATTGACAGATAAGGTTGAGTCATCCACAGGAGCCCCATCTGAAATTACCATCAAAATTTTTCTTTCCTCTTTTCTTTTTTTTATTCTATTGTAGGCCCACGATATAGCCTCACCATCTATATTTTCTTTTAAAAGACCTTCCTTAAGCATTAGACCTATATTATTTTTAGTCTGTCGCCATTGAGTATCCGCACCTTTATAAATTATATGTCTTAAATCATTTAGTCTTCCAGGATTCTTTGGCTTATTTCTTTTTGTCCAAGCTTCTCTACTTTTTCCACCTTTCCAATTTTTAGTGGTAAAACCTAATACTTCAACTTTAACAGAACACCTTTCTAAAGTTCTAGACAATATATCTGCACAAAGAGCAGCAATAGTAATTGGACGTCCACGCATTGAACCTGAGTTATCGATTAGAAGTGTTACTATAGTGTCTTTAAAATCAAGATCTTTCTCTTTCATAAATGATAAAGAATTATATGGATCCATAATTACTCTTGTTAACTTTGAGCTATCCAACAAACCTTCCTCTAAATCAAATTCCCAGGATCGATTTTGTTTAGCAAGAAGTTGTCTCTGTAATTTATTAGCAAGCTTAGTTATAAGATCTTGAAAACCAATTAACTGTTGATCTAAATTTTTTCGTAGTTTTTGAGTTTCTTTTAAGTCTTCTAAAATTTCTGCTTTTGCAATTTCATCAAATTCATTTGTATAGATTTTATATTCTTGATCAATATTGTTAAGATTAGATTTTTGAAGAACACTCTCTGAGCTTTCTTCTAATGATTCAGAGTCCTCTAGCTGTTCATTCATTTGTTGATCACTAAGATCAAATCCTGCATCAAGACTAGCTTTTATCTCATCTTGTTTGTTTTCATCTTCTTTAGCATCTGATTGATTTTCATCATTATTCTCAGATTTATTATCTTGATGATTATCTTTTTCATCTTCATTCTTATTATTTTCTTCATTATTTGAATTAAAAATATCCATATTTTCTAAAATTTCAGAAAATTTTAAGCTGTAATTGTCTTGATCTTCTAAGTTTTCATTTAAAAAATCTATGTGCTTATCAATAAATGTTGAAAAATCTTTCTCCCATACACTTAACATTTTGGATGATGTTGAGTTAAGTTTTAAATTAAAAAATTTTTTTAGCATAAATAGTTCAAATGCCTCAGCAACAGGAACATCATCCTTGTTTTTGACTTGATCTTTATGATTAGAATTAATTTTTTGTTTATAATTTTCGTTTAAATTTTTTCCAACACCTTTGAGCATTTTTCCGCCCAAAACCTCATATCTAATTTTTTCTGCAATATTATATAAAGATTTACAAGATGGATTATTTGGCAGGTTTTTATTAAATATATCTTTATTTGAAAATTTTTTCTTTAAAGCTTCCGAATCTGTTTCTGCTCTCAATCTAATAAAATCATTTTTATTAGATAAATTGGTTACATCAAAAAAATCAATTTTTTTATTACTTAAACTTTTATCAAGTTTTTTTACATTCAACTTATAATCTTCAGAAATTACCTTTGCAGTTGAAATTAAAGCTTGTTTAAATTGCTCTTTAAAATTATTTTCTTTGCTGCTCATTTAAATCTGAATATTAACCATAGACTCTGGCAGTTCCTCGCCAAAACATCTTTGATAATATTCAGCTATAGTATTTTTTTCAATGTCATCACACTTGTTTAAGAAGGTAACTCTAAATGCATAGCCAGTGTCTTTAAAGATTTCAGTATTTTCTGCCCAATGCAATACTGTTCTGGGACTCATCACGGTAGATATATCTCCAGCTATAAAGCCTTTTCTAGTTAAAGAGGCTACTTTAATCATGTTTGCAATTTTTTCTTTACCTTTTGAATTATTCAAATTTTTATTTTTTGCCAAAACAATCTCCATTTCTTTATCAAGACTGAGATAGTTCAGCGATGTTACAATATTCCATCTATCCATTTGACCCTGGTTAATCTGCTGGGTTCCATGATACAATCCAGTAGTATCCCCCAATCCTACAGTATTAGATGTTGCAAATAGTCTAAAAAATTTATTTTGCTTTATTACTTTATTTTTATCAAGAAGAGTAAAATTTCCTTCTGCTTCTAGAACTCTCTGAATAACAAACATAACATCTGGTCTACCAGCATCGTATTCATCAAAAACAAGAGCAACTGGGTTTTGTATTGACCAAGGCAAAATACCTTCTTTAAATTCAGTAATCTGTTTTCCATCCTTTACAACTATTGCGTCTTTACCAATTAAATCAATTCTACTTACATGACTGTCTAAATTTACTCTAATACAGGGCCAATTTAATCTAGCAGCAATTTGTTCTATATGAGTTGATTTACCAGTTCCATGATAACCCTGAACTAAAACTCTTTTATTAAATGCAAATCCCGAAACTATTGCAAGAGTGGTGTCTTTATCAAATTTGTAATTTTTGTCTATTTCTGGGACATACTCACTTTTTTTGGAAAAAGCATCCACTTCCATATCTGAGTCAATTCCAAAAGATTGTTTTAAAGATATTTTGATATCTGGCTGTATATTTAAATTAGGTGTCAATTTTTTCCCTATATGTATTCTTTAGCTGGGTGTAAGCTAAAGTAATTAATTTAAGTTTTTCTTCGTATTCTTTATTTCCTAAATTAATATCAGGGTGAAATTTTTTGACAAGAGTTTTGAATTTGTTTTGTATTTGTTCCCATTTTAATCCAACAGAAACACCTAAAATACTAAAAGCTTTAATATCATTAGCATCAAATTTAAATTGATTCATATGATTATATTCACCTCTAAGTTTTGTTTTATCAAATTCATCCTTTAAAGTTGTGTTCCACAAAACTTTAAAAAAATTATCAGAAGAACTAAAGCTTTGAGTTGGTTTATGCCATGTCATATCAGATTTAAGAAAATCAAAGACCTGCTCATCATCCATACCTTTAAAATAATTCCAATTCTTATTGAATTCTTTGACATGTACCAAACAAAGTAATCGGTATTTCTTACTATTATCTTTTTCAATTGGTGCTTTATATTCACCTATTTCAAAACAATTATTCCAATCACAAATATTTTTCATGCTATATAATAATAAGTTATTATTTATGAATATAAACGAATTAATTACAATTGTTAAAAATAAACTTCAAAAGGAAATCATAATTCAGGATTTAAAAATTGAAGATAAAAGTTTTCTACATAAAAACCACAAGCAAAATCAAGAAGGAAGGTACCATTTAAAATTGACCATTAAATCTAATGAGCTTGCTCAATTATCTAAAATAGAATCAACAAAAAAAATTTATAATATCTTAGATTTAGAACTTAGAAATTATATACATTCAATACAAATATTATTGAATTAATTCTTTTTGTAAAAAAGTAGCAATTCTTTTTTCATTGAATTCAAGTTTATGAATAGGGGTACCAATTTTTTTTAATAAAATTAAATTAATTTTTTTTGTATTGTTTTTTTTATCCTTTTTCATAAAAGATAAAATCTTATTAAGATCCTTAATTGAAAAAAATTTATTAATATCACTGAGAAGATTTAATTTATTAAGATGATTTTCAATTATTTGAAAATCTTTTATATTTAAATTTTTATTTATTAGACTGAACTTTGCTGCTGTTTTTACTCCCAGTATAACAGCCTCACCGTGATTTAATCTTTTTGAGTATCCAAGTGTTGCTTCGAATGCGTGAGCAAATGTATGTCCGAGGTTTAATATTTTTCTTATCCCCATCTCTTTTTCATCTTCCTCAACCACTCTTTTTTTTATTAAACAGCTTTGATAAATAGCTTTTTCAATGAATGGGCTTTTTAATCTTAAAATGTTAGTTCCATTTTTATTCAAAAATAAAAAGAATTTCTTATCTTTAATCAGAGCGTGTTTAAGTACCTCTCCATAACCACAAACGATTTCCCTTTTTGGCAAAGACTTTAAAAAATTAATATCAGAAACAACTAAACTTGGTTGATAGAATGATCCAATTAAATTTTTACCATACGGGGTATTTACACCAGTCTTGCCACCAATTGATGAGTCGACCTGTGAGAGTAAAGTAGTTGGAATATTAATAAATTTTAAACCTCTTTTATATATACTTGCTGCAAACCCCGAGACATCTCCTGTTATGCCCCCTCCAATAGAAATTAAACAATCGTTTCTGTTAAAGTTTTTTTTTAAAAGAATTGATAAAATTTTTTGTACACTATTTTGATTTTTATTTTTTTCACTCGCATTAAAATAGTGAATTATAGTTGAGTATCTTGGTAAAGATTTAAGTACTTCTTTAATCAATTTTTTGGGGACATTTTTGTCTGCCACAACAAGACAATTATTTAAATTTATAGAAGTGTTTTTTAAAAAATTATTTAATTTATTTAAAATATTATTTCCGATATAAATAGGGTATTCTTGATTGGCAGTATTCACTTGTATTTTAATTAAGCTCATAAATTTTTAATATTTTTTTTTGTATTTCAGTTTTTGTAAGTTTATTACAGTTTATCTTAAATTGTGCTTTAGAATATACCTTAATTCTTTTTTTAATAATTTCTTTAATTTCCTTATCGGTTGATTTAAAAACTAATGGTCTTTTTTTACTATTTCTTATTCTTTGAAGCAAAATTGATTCATCCCAATCAAGCCAAAAACTGATATGATTTGACAAAACCTCTTTTCTAACATTATCATTTATAAAACCACCTCCACCCAGAGCAATCACATTTTTTTTATTTTTTAAGGATTTAAGTGTGATTTTTTCTTCTAATTTTCTGAAATAATCTTCTCCTTTATTTTCAAATATTTCTGTAATTGACATCCTTAAAGACTCCTCAATTAAATTATCAATATCGATGAATGGAAGTTTTAGTTTTTTTGACACTAAACTTCCTATAGAGGATTTTCCAGATCCCATCATTCCTAAAAAAATGATGTTTTTATTTGAATCCATAAGCTTTCTTTATTGAAAAAACACAAATATGTCTTAATTTGAAATTAATAAAAGATTATATGCAATTTACAAAAAATACAAGTAGCAGCAGAACTAGAGGTCTATTAATTAAAGTATTATTGATTTTAGTTGTTGTTGTAGTTGCCACAATGTTTTTAGGAAAAATAGAAGTCCCATATCCCAACAAAGATGTTGAAAAAATTATCTCAAATGAAAAACTTAAAATTGTTAAATAGAAAATGTTTTATAATTTTTCTGTTTTCCTTTTTTATAAGTCTTAATGTTCAATCACAAGAACCTATTGATATCTGGAGCATAGAAGATAAGAGCAATACCAATAAAGTCTTAAATACCAAAAATGATGATGACAAAGAAATTCCTCAGAACAGTATTTATGAAATGCAATCTCAAAGTAATAGTGAGTTAAATATAGAGCAATCACAAACTTTAGTCTCAAAAGAGGTAAAATTAGTAGGCTTATATGATCCAGAAGAAAATGGGCTAGATATAAATATGTGGTCTAATTCTAATGGTGATCAAATTTTAAATATTTTTAAACGCATAGATAAGCTCAATTTATCTCAAGATGCTTCAGAAATAATGGATATTTTACTTTTGACCAATGCATATTATCCCAAACAAAATATTACAGAAGAACAGTTTTTAGAAATAAAGTCTAACTGGCTTATTAAAAAATCAAATTATCAATTAATTGAAAATTATTTATTAACAAATCAAATTATCAATGAGAATTCAAAATTAACTAAATATTTAGTTGATTATTATTTGTCTGAATCAAATGTTAAAAAAGCTTGTGAAATATTTTCTGAAATTAAAGATTCCATAGAAGATGTTTATTTGTCTAAATTTAATATTTATTGCCTCATTCATAATAACAAAAAAGAAGAAGCTCAACTACTGATAGATTTAAAAAAAGAACTTAATGATTTTAATGATAAGTTTTTTGAAAAAAAAATTAATTATTTGATGGGTTATACCAACGAACCTGATACAGAAATATCAGAAAATACAATATTAAATTTTCATTTATCTCATATAACTAACCCAGATTTTAAATTTGAACCTAAAAACTCAACAGCAAAAGAAATATGGCGATATTTGTCGACATCAAACCTTTTATATAAAATTAATGATATTGAAATTAATGAATTAGATAAAATTACAAATATTGAAAAGGCCACTCATGATGGCAATTATTCAGAAAAGGAATTGTTTGAACTTTATAAGAGATTCCAATTCACCATAAATCAACTACTCAACATTAAAGAATCTACAAAAGTACTCCCTGCTATTGAGTCTAGGGCTTTAATTTATCAAGGAATTTTGATTACAACAAATATAGAAAAAAAACTTGAACTAATGAATGCACTAAAAAACTCCTTTAAAATCGATGAAATGGAAGACGCATTTTCTGATGAATTAAGAAACCTTTTAAGTGATATTGATGAACAAGAAGTCCCATCTAATTACACAACTTTTTATCAAAATTATATTGATAAAAAAGAAAATAAATTAACTAATATTAAAATAAATAATAAAATTTTACATCAATCAAAATTGATTAATCATTTTATATTAGAAAATGGCTTAAGTGATATTAACAAAGACGTAAACAATTTATTAAAAAAAATTAAAAAAGATAAAAAATATTTTTTCTCAAAAAAAGATATTATTTTAATTGAGTCTTTAAAGTCTGATGGAGTAAAAGTTCTTGATAAATTTAATACTTTATATGAACCCAATGACTATGAAATGCCATCAGATATTCAAATATTTATAAATAGTGGAGATATGGCAGCAACAATACTTAGAGTTATTGAAGTTATTGGACGAGATGAACTAAAAAATATTGATGATGATACATTATATTTTATAATTAGTGCTCTTAACCAGCTAGATATTGATCCAATAAGAAATAAGATTCTGCTTAAAGTTCTTCCTTTAAAAGTTTAAAAATTATACTAAAATAATAGATAATTATGGCAGTTAAACAAATCTTGACAGAACCAAATAAATTTTTGAGGCAAATTTCAAAGCCTGTTGAAAAGGTGGGTGATGAAGAAAGAAAGCTAATGGATGATATGCTTGATACAATGTATGCAGCACCCGGAATAGGCTTGGCGGCTATTCAAATTGGTATTCCTAAAAGAATTATTGTTATGGATATTAGTAGAGATGAAAATAAAAAAGAGCCACTGTATTTTGTAAACCCAGTTATAAAAAATAAAAATGAAAATAAATCTAGATATGAAGAGGGATGCTTATCAGTACCAGATCAATTTGCAGAAATAGAAAGACCAAAAACGTGTGAGGTTGAATATTTAGATTATTATGGAAAAAAACAAATATTAAAAGCAGAGGGTTTATTAGCAACATGTATTCAACACGAAATTGATCATTTAGAGGGTATTTTATTCATAGACTATTTATCAAAACTCAAAAAATCAATGATTATAAAAAAACTTTCTAAATTTAAATCTAAAAGAATTATTGTTTAGTAATGACAAGGAAGATTGTCTTTATGGGTACACCATCTTTTGCTGTACCTATACTAAAAGCACTTCATAAAAAAAAATATTTGATATCTGCAACTTATACGCAGCCACCACAAAAATCACAAAGAGGGCAAAGATACAATAAATCACCCATACATGTTATTTCAGAGGAATTAAATATTGAATGTAGGACCCCTAGAATTTTAAAAGGTAATAATGAAGAATTTAATTTTTTTAAAAAATTAGATGTTGATATAGTTATAGTAGTTGCATATGGACAAATAATTCCTAATGATTTTTTAGATTTATCCAAAAAAGGTTTTATTAATATACATGCATCATTATTACCAAAGTGGAGAGGAGCTGCCCCTATTCAAAGGTCAATCATAAATTTAGAAAAAGAAACAGGTATAAGTATTATGAAAATTGGAGAAAAACTTGATACTGGACCTGTTTGTAATTCATATAAAATAGATATTAAAGAAAATGACAATGCAGAAACAATATCAACAAAACTTTCAATTTTAGCCTCAGAAAAAATATCAGAAAATATTGATGGTATACTTGATAATACTGTAAGATTTAAAGAGCAAGATCATAACAATGCAACCTATGCATCTAAAATTAAAAAATCTGAGGGTGAAATAAAATGGAGTGATAATGCAGAAAATATAATTGGTAAAATAAACGGATTATACCCAAGCCCTGGGGCTTTTTTTATTTTTAAAGAAGAAAGATATAAAATTTTAAAAGCAGAATTAGGTACTAAAAGTGGTGAGATAGGTGAAGTAATGACTAGTGACTTAGAAATTAGCTGTGGAGATCAAAAATCTATAAAAGTTATTGAAATTCAAAGACAAGGAAAAAAGCCTCAAAATATTAATGAATTTGTTCTTGGTTCTCAAATAATAAAAGGCTCAAGATTAACAAATGTTTAGATATCAAATTTTGATAGAGTATATAGGAACAAGTTTTGTTGGTTGGCAAATACAATCTAAAGGAAAATCAATTCAAAAAGAAATACAAATCAAATTATCAAAACTTTTAAAAGAAAAAGTGGTTTTGATAGGATCTGGAAGAACAGACGCAGGCGTTCATGCGATAGAGCAGTCAGCTCATTTTGACTGCAAAAAAGAAATTCAAAATTTAGATAAGTTATTAAAATCAATTAATCATTTTATAAATGATAAAGGTATTTCTATTTTAAAAATTAAAAAAAGAAGTCTAAAATTTCATGCAAGACATTCAGCCAAACAAAGAATTTATAAATATATAATTTTTAATAGATTAAGTAAGCCTTCTCTTGAAAAAGAAAGAGGTTGGCACATAATAAAAAAATTAGATATTGAGTTAATGAAAAAAGGAGCAAAAAAACTTTTAGGTACTAAAGACTTTTCTACTTTTAGAGCATCAAGCTGTAATGCAAAAAGTCCAATTAAAACTATGGAATCTGTTTTGATTAAATCAAATGGTGGAAGAATTGAATTACAATTTAAATCACAATCATTTTTACAACAACAAGTACGATCAATGGTAGGTAGTTTAAAATACTTAGCTGAAAATAAATGGAATTTAAAAAAATTTGAATTTGTTATTAAATCAAAAAAAAGAATTCTTTGTGCACCACCTGCACCTGCTGAGGGATTATTTTTAGAAAAAGTTATTTACTAGTTTTTTGTTGGCCAATGCTAAATTTTTTATTAATTCTCCATCTAGACTCTGCTCTAACAATATAGCCACAACAATTTTTTGACTTACATTTGCATGGAAATTGTTTGTAATCTTCATCATAGCCAAAACCATAATCAGCTGTAATTTCTTCACCCTTTTTAATATCTCTTATAGCAACTACCCATAACTTTAAACCTGTCCCGTTATAATCACAATTATTAGAGCAAGAGTGATTTATTAAACGTGCGGTATTCCAAGAAACATCTCCATCCAAGTCGTATTTTTTATTTAAATTAAACAAATAGATGGGCTTTGCATTATCAAACTTTTGTGATTCTTCTGTTTGTTTCTTAGTAATAATTTTGCCAACATAATCAATAATTCTAGTGCCTTCTTTGATGTCTTTTGTAGCATATAGCCCACGACCTTTTTTATCGATGTTAGATTTTTTAATTTTGTAAAGTTTCATTGTGAGTTCTTTAATGTGTATTAAGAAATTATCAATTAAATTCTAGTAAAGCTTTTACATGCATCTCAGTACTTTCTTGAAGTGCTAGCAGATCGTATCCACCTTCTAAAATTGATACTACTTTTCCATCACAATATTGTTTTGATAGCTCAAGTGTTCTTTTGGTAATGTTATAAAAGTCTTTTGACTCTAATTGAAGTTGTGCCAATGGATCATCTTTATGGGCATCAAACCCTGCAGAAAGCAAGATGAATTCAGGTTTAAATTCTTTAATTTTATTAAGAACAGATTCATAGGCATTTAAATATTCTTCGGAGGTTGTTCCTGCTGGCAAAGGAATATTTAATATATTGTTATGTTTTCCTTTTTCATCATTAGTGCCTGAGCCTGGGTAATAAGGGTATTGATGAGTAGATATGTATAGAACTTTTTCATTATCATAAAAAATATCTTGAGTGCCATTTCCATGATGAACATCAAAATCAATAATTGCTACTTTTTTAAGTTTGTATTTGTTTATAAGATAATTGGCTCCAACAGCCACATTGTTATAGATGCAAAAACCCATAGCTTTATTTTTCTCTGCATGATGCCCTGGAGGCCTGACAGCACAAAATGCATTGTTAAAATTTTTATTTTGAACACCATCAATAGCTGTAATGATTGAACCTACTGCATCTAATGTGGCATCCTTACTTCCTGGGGAGACAATCGTGTCTCCATCTAAAAAGGATAATCCTTTTTCAGGAAAAGATTTTTCTACGAAATTTATATAATCGGAATTGTGAGTTATTTCTAAAAGTGATCGGTTAAATTTTGAAGGTTTTTTCCAAACTAAATTTTTATTATCCAATTTTTTGAAATTATCAATAACTACTGTAACTCTATCAATTTTCTCTGGATGACTGTCGCCCGTATTGTGATTTTGATAAGTATCAGAGGTTATTAAACCAGTTTTCATTTAAGATAGATATTCTTGGTAAATAGTTTCTCGTTCTACTTTTGGCATTCCTTTGGTTCTTTCTACAAACTCATTACGTTGCTCTCTATTTTTAAAAACAAAAAAACAAACTGTATCTTTAGAGTGATAAATAGCTTTTAATTCATCATCAATATCATTCAGTTCTTTAGGAATATCTGTTTTAATGCAAATCATTAAAAGTAATTTTTAAGAATTTCAGAATATATCTTTGTTAACTTTTTTAAGTCTGAAATAGATACTGCCTCATCTACTTTGTGCATTGTTTTGCCCACTAAACCAAATTCTAAACATGGAGCAATTTTTCTAATAAATCTTGCGTCTGAAGTTCCACCTGTTGTAGACAATTTAGGTTTAATTTTTGTAATTTTTTTTATTACATCTTGAATCATGTAAGTTGTTTTATTGGGCTTAGTTAAAAAAGCTTCACCTGATACACGATAATCTACTTTAAAATTAGATTTATCCTTTTTAGTAATTTTTTTGAAAATTTTATTTAATCTATTCTTTAAGTTAGAAGATGTATGTTTATTGTTAAATCTTATGTTAAATGTAGCTCTTGCGAGCCCTGGAATAACATTATCAGCTGTATTATTTATATTAATTTTAGTTACTTCTAAATTTGTTGGCTGAAAGTCTTTTGTTCCTTTATCAAATTTTATTTCTTTTATTTCATTTAGTATTTTAATTAAAGAAGTTGATGGATTTTTAGCACGATGCGGATAAGCAACATGACCTTGAGTTCCAATTATAGTTAATTCAGCATTGAGACTTCCTCTTCTACCAATTTTAATCATTTCACCAAGTTTATTTGGGTTTGTTGGCTCACCAACTAAACAAAAATCTATTTTTTCTTTTTTCTTTTTTAAATAATCAACTACTTTTTTAGTACCATTAATTGCAACACCTTCTTCATCACCAGTAATTAATAAACTAATTGATCCATTGATTTTTTTATTATTTGATAAAAAGTTATTTACAGCAACAACCCAGCTTGCTATTGCACTTTTCATGTCGTTAGCACCTCTACCAATAAGATGATTTTTTTTAATAGCTGGACTAAAAGGCCTAATCGTCCAATCTTTCATATTTCCAGGAGGAACAACATCTAAGTGACCAGCAAACATAAAGTTTGGTTGAGAATTACCTAATCTCGCATATAGGTTTTTAACTGGTTTAGAATTTTTATCTTTAAACTCTAAAATCTTACATTTAAATCCAATAGCAGTTAATTTTTTAGCTAAGAATTTCATTACTCCAGCATCAACTGGTGTAATGCTTGGAAATCTTATTAGCTCTTTAGCTAATGTAATTTCATTATAATTTGGCATTTAGTCTCTTAATAAGTCGTTAATAGAGGTTTTAGATCTAGTTTTTTCATCAACTTGTTTAATAATTACTGCACAATATAAAGCAGGACCTTTACCATCTTTACTTGGAATGCTGCCCGGTACTATTACTGAGTACGGCGGAATTTTTCCATAGATTACTTCACCAGTTTCTCGGTAAACAATTTTTGTAGATTGACCAATAAATACACCCATAGATAATACAGATCCTTCTCCAACAATTACTCCTTCAACTATCTCTGAACGAGCTCCAATAAAGCAGTTATCTTCGATGATAGTAGGGTTAGCTTGCATTGGTTCTAATACACCTCCAATTCCGGCACCACCTGATATGTGACAGTTCTTTCCTATTTGTGCACACGATCCTACAGAAGCCCAAGTATCGACCATGGTACCTTCATCTACATATGCTCCAATATTTACAAAGCAAGGCATAAGCACTGCATTTTTTCCAATAAAAGAACCTTTTCTAACAGGTGAATTAGGAACCATTCTAAAACCAGCTTTTATATGATCTTCTTTTGTCCAACCTGACGTTTTACCTTTTAGTAAATGAGATTTGTCATACCAACTGCTATATGGGCCACTCAATGAGTCCATATCATGGGTCCTAAAACTTAGCATTATTGCTTTTTTAACCCACTGATTGACTACCCACTCATTACCATTTTTTTCAGCAACTCTTAGTTCACCATTATCAACAAGTTCAATTGTTTGGTTGATGGCATCTAATATAGACTTATCAGATTGACCATTTATGGAATCTTTATTTTCCCAAGCTGTATTGATAATGTTTTCAAATTCTTTCATAGTTTTTTTTTATCGTTAGTAGGTTAGTTTTATTGTGCTTTTAATACATTAATTTCTTGAAGAAAAGAAGGCAAGTTCTTAATCTTATAATCAATATATGGTTTATCCGCATCTTTTTTTGCAAATACTTCATCATTCTCAAGCCAGCAAGTTTTCATTCCCAAGTTTTTAGCTTGTTCTAAATTATGAGCAATATCTTCGATTAATATTGATTTTGTTGGATCAAGATTAAATTTTTCAATTATTTTTTTATAAGGTTCAATTTTTGGTTTAGGTATAAAATTAGCATCAACAATATCAAATGCTCCATCAAACAAACCATCTATACCTAGTTGTTTAGTTACATTTTCAACATGAGCATGAGAACCATTAGTAAAAATATATTTTTTTTCTTTAATTTTAATTAATTCTTCCCGCAGCAACTTATCTTTAGGAAGCCAGCTAATATCAATGTCATGAACAAATTCCAGAAATTCATGTGGATCAATTTTATCGTGAGTCATTAATCCTGATAATGTTGTTCCATATTCATAGAAGTATTCTTTTTGAATTTCTTTTGCTTTAATTAAATCCACATTAAATTTCTTTGAAATAAAAGAAGACATTTTTTTATCAACTTCAGAAAAAACCTTAGTTTGTCCAGAATACAAAGTATTATCTAAGTCGAATAACCAGTATTTAGTATTAATTAAATTTTTCATTCTCTTATTAAAGTTCCTGAACCTTTATCAGACAATAGTTCAAAAAGGAGTGAGTGATTTTTTCTTCCATCAATTATTACAACTGCCTTAACTCCTTTACTGGCAACATCTAGACAATTCTTAATTTTAGGTATCATTCCACCAGAAATTACTTTTTGATCAATTAATTCATTAGCTTTTTTAGAATTAATTTCAGGGATTAGTTTTTTTTCACTGTCTAATACGCCCTCTACATCGCTGATAATCATTAATCTTCTAGCTTTTAACTCAATTGCTATTGATCCTGCAGCAGTATCAGCATTTATATTAAAAGTTTGATTGTTTTCATCTAATCCTAATGGTGCAACAACGGGAACTTCATTAACTTTAATAATTTCTTTTAAAACATTAGTTTTAATCTGAGTGGGAGTACCTACAAAACCTAATTTGTCACTTTCAAGTTTTACAGTTATTATATTGTATTCTTTTGAAGTAATTCCTTTTGTTTCACAAGATTGCTCATTTAAAGCATTAACAATTTCTTTATTAAATTCAATCAATACATCTTCAACTATATTAATAGTATTTTTATCTGTAACTCTTAGTCCATTAATAAAATCACTTTTAATGTTAAGCTCATCTAGTTTGCTGTTTATCCTTTTCCCACCACCGTGGATAACTATGGGATTAAAACCAAGTTTTTTTAAAACAGCAACATCTTCAATAAAAATTTTAAATAATTTTGGATCAATTAAAACACTACCCCCGCATTTAATGACAATAAATTCATCATTATACTTTTCTAAATATTTTTTTACCTCTTTAACTGTTGGGCCGTCTTTAGGTAGGATGTTTGTTAATTCTTCTTCTTTTGACGATGACATTTATGTTGTTTTGATAGTCATTTTTCTTTGAACAATATATTGTTGAATCATTGTGAAGATGTTGTTAAAGCTCCAGTAGATAACAAGACCCGCAGGAAATGGTGCAAGAATTACAGTTAGAAATACTGGAAAAAACATAAATATTTTAGCTTGTATAGGATCAGGTGGTGTTGGATTAAGTTTCTGCTGAATCCACATCGTGATTCCCATAATTATTGGCCAAGCACCTATTAACAAGAAAGAAGGTGGATCCCAAGGAATCAAACCAAAAACATTAAACAAAGATGTTGGGTCTCTATCGCTTAAGTCATGTATCCATCCATAAAATGGCATGTGTCTCATTTCAATGGTTACAAATAATACTTTATACAACGCAAAGAAAACAGGAATCTGAACCAGGATAGGTAGACAACCACTCATAGGATTAACTTTTTCTTTCTTATAAAGAGCCATCATCGCTTGTTGCAATTTCATTTTATCATCCTTATGCAATTCTTTCAGACGAGCCATTTCAGGCGCTAATAACTTCATTTTCCCCATGGACTTAAAACTAAAGTTGGCAAGAGGGAAGAAAGCTAGTCTAATACAAATAGTGACAGCAATAATTGCTAAACCATAATTACCAAGTAATTTAAAGAAGTAATCCAATACAAAGAATAGAGGTTTTGTAATGAAATACATAAAGCCCCAGTCAATCGCTAGATCAAATTTATTGATATCTAAATTTTCAGCATAACCATCAATGACACTTACTCTTTTAGCTGCAACTATAATTTGAATTTTTTCTTCAATAGAGCTGTTTGCTTTAACTTCTATACCTTTAGTTGATATGTAGTTGGCTCTGAATTTATTTTTATAATCAAAAGTTGTTTTAAACTCTTTTCCTTTTGGTGGTATAACTGATGTAACCCAAAATTTATCTGAAATAGCAACAAATCCATCTTGTGCAATTTGAGTAAATTTCTTTTCTTGGATATCATCGTAATCTTCTTCAATTAATTGATCATCAAGTACAGATAAAAACCCTTCATGCAAAATATAAAAGCCAGATATCTCTGGTATTTTGTTTCTAATTATTTGCCCGTAGGAGTAAAAATTATAAGATTTATCTGATGAATTAATAATTTTTTCTTTTACAGTAAATAAAAATTGGTCATCTAGACTTATATGTTTTTCAAATGTGATGCCTTGAGAGTTGCTCCATGTTAGTTTCACAGGATTATTGTTAGTTAATCTTTTATTTCCAGAAATCTCCCAGACGGTAGAAGCATCAGGGATATCAATATTTTTATTAGTGCTTACAAAGCCACTTTCAATTAAGTAACCATCTTCAACATTTCTTGGGTTTAATAAGACTATTTTTTCATTTTTATTAAGTTCAACATTATATTCTTTAAAAGTTAAGTCATCTATTGTTGCACCTTTTAAAGAAATTGATCCAATAACACTTTCATTTTCAAATTGTATTCTATCATTTTCTTTTAAAGCATCTGTTCTTGATAGTTTTGCAAAGTTTTCATTTTTATCTAAGCTTGGAGTATCTGTATTGTTTTCAATTTTTTTTTGTTCAGCTAGATTTTGTTTTATAGCTGCAGGATCAGGCTGAAAAAAAAGAGAGTATAAAACAATTACAGCTGCTGATAAGGATATAGCTGCAATTACGTTTTTTGTATCCATTATTTCTTACCCTTTAATTCTTTAATTACTGGATCAAACCCTTCACCACCACCCAACATTTTAATGGGATGACACGAAAATATTCGTTTAGTACTTTTTGAGATCCCTTTAATAAGCCCATATGTTCTTAAACATTCAATTGTATATTCTGAGCAGGTTGGTAGATATCTACACGAAGGAGTTAAATAAGGACTAATAACTATTTTATAAAATTTGATCAGGCCAATTAAAATATTTGATATAATGTTCATTACTTAATCTTTTCTATGTCTTGGAATAAAGTATCTTTTATTATCGCATATTCATTGTTTAGCATAGTTATTTTCGCAATCACAAGGTAAGAATAATTAAAGTTTATAGACACTTTTTTTACAGCTTCGTTCATTATATTTCTTAATCTTCTTTTAATTTTATTTCTCTTTACAGCACCACGGATAAGTTTTTTTTTAACTACAAAGCTAATATTTAGTTTTTTATTATCCTTATCTGCGAGAGGACCAAAAAAAAGAGTGATATACTTATTTGAGACTTTCTTTTTCTTAAGTAAATTTTTGAAATCTTCGTTTTTAGAAAGAGCAACAATTTTGCTTTTCATTTAGTTTGAATTATTTACCCTGAGGTTTTTTTTGGGTAGATGATACTGTAAGATTCTTACGTCCCTTAGCTCTTCTTCTCTTTAGAAGTTTTTTTCCACCTTTAGTTGCCATCTTTGATCTGAAACCATGTTTCTTAAGACGTTTTCCAACTTTAGGCTGATATGTTCTTTTCATAGGATATATTTAATTTTTAATAAATTTCGCCCTTTATAGTAATTAAATGTATAAATAGCAAATAGAAGATTTTATATTACTTTAAGTAAATTATGGAAAAATCAAAAAAAGTTAAGATAACTTTAGGTTTATTTTATCTTCTAGTAGTTTCATCATTTTTATACTTTTTCTTATCAAAATTTACCCTTGAAGAATTAACAAGCTATGAATTTATTAAAAATAATAGAGATTATTTTTTTGGATTAAAACAAACCAATTTATTTTTAATTTCTTTAATATTTTTAATAGCCACAATAGTTTGGGTTGTTATGGCTGGATTTGGTTTACCAGCTGCGTTCTTAGCAGGTTTTATTTTTGGTAAGTGGCTTGGAACTTTTATTCTATTAATTGGAATGACTATTGGAGCAACAATTCTTTACATTATTGGAAATTATTTTTTTAAAGAAATTATTAAAGAAAAGTTTTTAAATCGATTTAAAAATTTAGAAGCTAAATTTAAAAAATCAGAATTTATTTATCTTTTAGCTTATAGATTTATCGGAGGGATTCCTTTTGCATTATCAAATGTGCTACCTTGTATTTTCAATGTTAAGACAAGTAATTTTTTTTGGGCGACATTAATAGGGTTAACACCACCTCTATTTTTAGTTGTATCCATTGGAAGTGGCCTTGAAAAAATTATAGAACAAAATTTAGAGGCTCCCAGTGTGACTGATCTGATATATTCACCAGACATCTACATACCATTGATTGCTTTTGGAGTTTTATTAATAGCCGCAATTATTGCTAGAAAAATATTTTATAAAAAATAATCTGGTGCCCCCACCAAGAATCGAACTTGAAATTTATCCTTACCATGGACACGTTATGCCATTTAACTATAGGGGCTATTTTGGTATTTATTGAGTATTTTTATAATAAATCATTTTTTTCAAAATATTGCCTTAATTTTTTTCATATAATGATTTATACCTAGTGAAGGAAAAATTTTATGGGAATTCATTACGATTATAAATCCACTAAAGGAAACAAGCTCATGGAAAAGCAAGCTAAGAGAGAAAAAAAGCTTGCAGAAAAAAGAGCAAAAAGAGAAGCTAAAGAAGGTCCAAAAGCTCAACAAGAGCCAGAGAAGGTTTTGGATGCTTCAAAACCTATCACATTAGATTTTCTAACTAATCCAGATAAATAATGAATGATAAAGAAAAAAATGAGAAGTTAAGTCTTGCTCTTAAAAAAAATTTAAAAAAAAGAAAAATTTTTCAAAAAAAAAATAAGAAGAAAAGTAAATAATGTCAGTACTTTCCGACAAATCTATAAGGAAGTTGGCAGTTGAAGAGGCAATGATTTCTCCCTTTATAGACAAACAGGTCAGAGAGGGTAAAATTTCTTATGGTCTAAGTTCATTTGGTTATGATGCGAGAGTAGGAGATGAATTTAAAATTTTTCACAATGTTAACTCCTCAATTGTTGATCCTAAAGAATTTACACCAGATAATTTTGTAACTAAAAAAAGCTCTGATTATATCATTATTCCACCTAACTCTTTTGCTCTAGGAACTACTATAGAGGTTTTTAAAATACCAAGAAACATCATGTGTATTGTTGTTGGCAAGAGTACTTATGCTAGAACAGGAATTATAGTGAACGTAACCCCTATTGAATCTGAATTTTTTGGAACTGTTACCCTTGAATTTTCAAATACCACACCGCTCCCAGCAAAGATTTATGCAAATGAAGGTGTTGCTCAATTTTTATTTTTGAAAGGAGATCAATCTCCTGAAACTTCGTACGCTGACCGTAAAGGAAAATATATGGGTCAAACTGGAGTAACTTTACCAAAAGTATAATCATGAAAAAATTGGAAGTCTTTGGAGCAGCAAAGCTCAAAGGACAAGTTAAAATTTCTGGCTCAAAAAATGCATCTCTTCCTATTTTAGCAGCCACATTGTTATCAAATAGAAAAGTATCTTTATCAAACCTACCAAAAGTAAAAGATATTGAAACCATGATACTTTTATTAAAATCTCTTGGTTCAGCTATTAATTATAATAAAAAAAATTTGATTATTAAAAATAAGAAGCAAAATAAAACTTTTGCATCTTACAATTTAGTTAAAACTATGAGAGCAGGAATTTTGGTTCTAGGTCCTTTACTTGCAAAATTTGGAAAAGCAAAAGTCTCGTTACCAGGTGGCTGTGCAATTGGAACTAGACCTGTTGATATACATTTACACGCTCTTTCAAAACTTGGGGTCAATTATAAAATCATTCAAGGCTATGTTTATGCTAATGCCCCAAAAGGATTAATAGGTGCAAACATAAAATTTCCAAAAGTATCAGTTGGTGCTACGGAAAATTTAATCATAGCCTCATGTTTAGCAAAAGGAAAAACTATTTTATCAAATTGTGCAATTGAGCCAGAAATTAAAGATTTAGTTAATTTTTTAATCACGATGGGATGTAATATTAAATGGATTGCAAAGAGAACTGTCAAAATTGAGGGCGTAAATATACTTAAAGATTTAAGTTATAAAATAATGCCTGACAGAATAGAAGCAGGCACTTATTTGATAGCTGCTGCATTGACTGAAGGAAATTTAAAAGTTATTGGAATTAATCCTGAAATAATTAATACTGAAATTAATGTTTTAAAGAAAATAGGATCAAAAATTATATTAAGAAAAAATGAAATTTTAATTAATGGAAGTAAGAAAATTAAAAGTATAAACATTAAAACATCTCCTTATCCAGGATTTCCAACAGATCTCCAAGCTCAAATGATGGTCTTATTATGCAAAGCTAATAAAAAGTCCTATATTAAAGAAGAAATATTTGAAAATAGATTTATGCACGTTGCAGAATTAAATAGAATGGGTGCTAAAATTTCTATTAATGGAAACAAAGCAATAATAGAAGGAAATATTAAGTTTGAAGCAGCTGAATTAATGGCGACTGACCTAAGAGCTTCTGTATCGTTAATTCTTGCAGCACTTGCTTCTAAAGGAAAGTCTATAATTAATAGAATTTATCACCTTGATAGAGGATATGAAGATATTGAAAAAAAATTAAAAAAGGTAGGGGTAAAAATAAGAAGGATTAATTAATGGATAAAAAATATTTATCAAAAATAATAGCCACAGATAATGAGGGATTACAGTTGATATCTGCATGTTGTTCTGGGGCCAAAGTTAAGATTGACAATATAAAATACCTTCCATTAAACAAAGTTTTTTTACTCTCGCTAAATAGATTAAAAATAGAAACAGATGAAAAAGATAAAAAAGTTAACAGTATTTGTAAGTTTGAATTTGTAGATAAAGTTAAGTCTAAAAATATAAAACAAAATAATTCAGATGAAGAATTAGAGTTAATTGGCATAGATTATTTAAAAAATAATGACAATTATGAAATAAATTTAATTTTTGAAAATAATGCATATATTGCATTGTCAGCTGAGATAATTGAAGTAACTCTAGACGACCAAAATAAAGCTAATTAATGATTAAAATATTAGACAGTAAAAATAAAAACTTTGATAATATTTTAGATAATTTATTATTTAAAAGAAAAAATAAAATTCAACTTAGTTCAGCTTCAGTTATTAAAATTATAAAAGATGTTAAAGCAAATGGTGATAAAGCTATTTTAAAATATGAAAAAAGATTTAATAAAAATAGTATAATTGCCCCAAATAAAGAAAAGATTAATCGACTTATTAAATCTCTAGATCCAAAAGTGAAGAGAGCAATTGATCTTGCTTATGATAGAATTTATAAATTCCATTCATTACAAAAATTTAAAAACATTTCTTATACAGACAAACTAAAAAATAAATTAGAGTATAAATACGTGCCTATTGAAGCGGTTGCTATTTATGTGCCTGGCTCTACAGCATCATACCCCTCAAGTGTTTTAATGAATGCGGTGCCAGCAATTGTTGCTGGGGTAAAAAGACTTGTCATGATTAATCCTGGACAAAAAGGGGTTCAAAATCCTGCAGTATTATATGCTGCAAAAAAATGTAAAATTAGAGAGATTTATTCCATAGGTGGACCTTCTGCTATAGCAGCTTTGGCATATGGCACTAAGAAAATTAAAAAAGTTGATAAAATCGTTGGCCCAGGAAACTCTTATGTTGCGGCAGCTAAGAAAGAAGTTTTTGGAGATGTTGGAATTGAAGGTATGATTGCAGGCCCTTCAGAAGTTACAATTGTTTGTGATAAGTTTTCAAATCCTGAATGGGTTGCAAGTGATTTAATAGGCCAAGCAGAGCACGATAGTCTTGCCCAATGCATATTAATTTCAAAAGATAAAAAAATTATTAAAAGGGTTAATGATGAAATTATTAAACAATTAAAAAAGTTGCCTAGATCTCAAATTGCAAAAAATAGTTTACGCAACAATGGAATTTTAATTCACATGCAGTCAGATCAAAAAATTATTGATACAGTAAATAAAATTGCGCCCGAACATTTAGAATTAAATATTAAGAGCTATAAAAAAATGGTAGGAAAAATTAGAAATTCAGGATCTATTTGCTTAGGTGAATATGCAGTCATGGCTATGACAGATTATAACGCAGGCTCCAACCACGTTTTGCCAACTAATTCTTCAGCAAGATATTCCAGTGGTATTAGTGTTAATGAATTTTATAAAAGAATTTCATATATAAACCTATCAAAAAAAGGGATTGAAACCCTTGGACCATCAGTTATAACACTTGCAAACTACGAAGGTTTAGTGGGACACGCTAAGTCAGTAGAAAAAAGAATTAGGAGAAAATAAATTTGTCAAAACAAGAAATGCTATCGTTCTCAGGAATTGTTGAGGATTTATTACCAAATGCAATGTTTAGAGTAAAGTTAGAGAACGGCCATATTGTAACAGCTCATGCGGCAGGCAAATTGCGTAAGAACAGAATTAGAGTACTTCAAGGTGATAAGGTTCAAGTCGAAATGACACCTTACGACTTAACTAAAGGTCGGATCACTTTTAGAGGGTAAACAAATGCCTCGGTAGCTCAGGAGTAGAGCAGAGCCCTGAAAAGGCTTGTGTCGCATGTGCGAATCATGCTCGAGGCACCATACCTTGAATATCCATTTTTTAATTTCCTATTGAAATGATTAAAAAAATAAAATAATTTTTTTCATATAAATAATAAAAGGATAAGTAAAAAATGAGCACGCTAAAAGGAACAGTAAAGTGGTTTAATGGCAAAAAAGGCTATGGCTTTATTGAAAGAGACGACAAAGAAAAAGATGCATTTGTTCATGCATCAGCTGTCAAAAATGCTGGTATGCGTTTTCTTAACGAAGGTGATAAGCTAGAATTTGAGATGGAGGATGGCCCAAAAGGCCCTTCAGCTATAAATCTAAAAAAAATAGATTAGTTCTTTAATTTCACATATTTAAAAGGGCGTTTTATCTTTGAAAAATAAGATAACGTCCTTTTTGTATTTAGGTATTGAAAATTATAATTTATTGTCTAAAAGATGCTCATGATTATAAATATTACATATAGAGAGACTTCAAGAAGTACTCATAGAATCTGTTTCCATAGCCTGTAGGTTATTTATTTATAATATAATTTTTAATCCACACAAAAATAATATAAAAACAAGGAATGCCTGGGTGGTGTAACGGTTAGCACGAAAGTTTGTGGAACTTTAAGTTTGAGTTCGATTCTCAGCCCGGGTACCAAAAAATGAATAAAGAAAATAAATTAGTTCCTGGATTACCTTCAGGATTTGAAGATCGTTGGGATAAAAAACTTCTTCTCAAAAAAAAGCTATTAAAAGCTATTGAGAATAATTTTATTAAGTTTGGAGCAGAAGCTCTTGAAACCCCTTCGTTTGAAATTAGTGAAAACATAGGATCTTTTCTTGCAGAAGACGATAGCAATCCTATGTCTGATGTATTCTCGTTCCAAGATGGTGAAAAAAGTATCACGCTTCGATATGATTTATCAAGCCCACTTGCAAGATTTGTAGCTGAAAACAATCAAGAACTTCCATCCATTTTTAAGCGGTATCAAATCCAAAATGTATTTCGTAATGAAAAAGCTGGAAATGGCCGTTACAGAGAATTTATGCAAGCAGACTTTGATATTGTTGGAAACGTTAATCCTGCTCAAGCTAATGCAGAACTTTGTAATTTAATATCAAGCACATTATCAGATTGTGGTTTAAACAAAGATCAATTTACAATCAATGTGAGTAATAGAAAAATTGTACAAGGTTTAATTGATGAATTAAAAATTTCTGAAGAAAAACAAATAAAAGTTATCAGAGCAATCGATAAATTAGATAAACCAGGGTTTGGCTTAAAGGGAGTTGAAGATTTATTAAAAAAAGAGAGAAAAGATCAAAGTGGCGCCATTACTAAAGGAGCTGAGTTATCTGATGATCAAGCAGCACAAATATTAAATTTTCTAAAAATAAAAGATTTAAAAGAACTAAAACAAACTTTAAAAAATCCATTATCCCAAGAAGGAATAAGTGAGTTAGAAAATGTATTTGAAGTACTTGGATATGGATCAAATTTAAATCGGGTTAAAACTAATTTTACAATCGTTAGAGGCCTTGCTTATTATTCTGACTTTATTGTAGAGACTAATTTAAATTTTAAAGTCTCAAACAATAAAGGCAAAGAAGTAGATATTGGAAGCATATGTTCAGGGGGAGCTTATGCAAAATTGATATCAAGATTTAGAGGTGTTGATATTCCAGGAACAGGAATAAGTTTTGGTGTTGACAGATTATTATTTGCTTTAATGCAACTAGATCAAATTAAAATAGAGGATCAAAAACCAGTTTTAGTCTGTGTAATGGATGAAAAATACCTAAAAAATTATTATGAATTAGTTGATCAGTTAAGAGATAATAATATTAATGCTGAAATTTTTTTAGATAGCAAAAAAAATCTAGGTAAACAATTAACCTTTGCAAATAAACGTAAATTACCAGTTGCGATAATTTGTGGAGAAAATGAGTTTAATGACAACACAGTCACTATTAAAAACCTTAAAGGTGTTAAAGGTGAAAATAATCGAACAATTCCAAAAGCTGATTTAATTAATGAAGTCAAAAAACTTATCTGAAAATATCCTTAGATCAGTAAAATCTAAAGGATTTAAGTATATTGATTTACCTTCAGTAATTGAAGCTAACCATATTGTTCAAAGATCAGGTGAAAACTTTAGAAAATTTATATTTTCATTCATAGATCAAAATGGAAGTGAACTTTGTTTAAGACCTGATTTAACCATTGCATCATGTCTTAGATATTTAGAAAATAATTTAAAGGGAAAAGAGAAGATTTTTTACAGTGGCCAAGCTTATAGAAAATCACAGAATAAAAAAGACTCTATAATTAGAGATCAAGTTGGATTTGAAATCATTGGGTCAAAAAATGAAAAGAATGATGACAAAGATATCATTAATACATCCTTAAAATCACTTCAAAATATAAAATATATATCAGGTACATTAACAATTGGCAATGTTGAAATTTTTAATTTGTTAATTTCAAAACTAGATATTCCAAAGCGATGGAAGTTAAGATTATCAAGGCATTTTTGGAGGGAGAAATATTTTAATGATCTTTTAAAAAGATTAGAGACTAACTCAGATGTTGATCCCACAATCGTTGAGATTGACAAAAAAAGATATTTTAAAATGGTAAAAGAGGGTCAGTCTAAAGTTATTGCAGGTCGATCAATTAATGAAATTTTAAAAAGGTTTGATAATAAAATTAGAGACCCGAGAGGAGCTAGTAAGGGTAAAAATATATCAAAGATTATAAAAGAGTTTCTTAAAATCAAATGTCCAATTAATAAAGCTGCAAATGAACTAAATAAATTTTTTAAAAAAAACAAGATTAATTTAGCAGTTGATCAAAAATATTTTCCAACTTCAAAAAATAAAATTTCAAAACTAAATGTAGTTTTTTCTGCTTCATTTGGAAGACAACTAGAATATTACACGGGCATGGTATTTAAAATTGATATTAAGTCTAAGTCAAAGAATAGAAATATAATTAACGGTGGAAGATACGATAAATTAATTTCTGATTTAGGTTCAAAAAATCAAGTAGCTGCAGTAGGAGCTGCCTTAAATTTAAATTACTAATGAAAAAAAATATAATTAATATTGGTATTCCAAGTAAAGGTAGACTTAGAAAAGATGTTCTAAAAATATTTAAAAAGAATAAATTTAATCTGATTTCTGAACGAGGAGAAAGAGATTTATTAGGATCGATAAAACAATTGTCTCACGTTAAAGCTTTATATTTACATGCACGAGAGATTATAGAGAGACTTGCAGATGGTTCATTAGACCTTGGATTTTCAGGTTATGATTTATTAAAAGAGAGTGAAGTAAATATTCAAAATAAAGTTAGCGTATCTAAAAAGTATAATTTTGGAAAAGCAACTTTAGTTGTTGCAATACCAGACCCATGGATAGATGTTCAAACCGTTGCAGATTTAGAAGAAATTGCATTTGAGTTTAAAGATAAGAAAAAGAAAAGACTAAGAGTAGCAACAAAATATCCAAATTTAACTAGAGAATTTTTATTTTCAAAAGGAGTTACTCAATTTAAGTTAGTTGGAAGTTTAGGGGCAACCGAAGCTTATCCTTTCACAGGATCAAGCGAAATTATTACAGATATATCTTCAACTGGTGAGACTTTAAAAGCTAATAACTTACGTATTTTAAAAGATGGTGAAATTTTAGAATCTGTAGCTTGCATGATGATATCTAAATCATCTGTAAAAAAACCAGAAGTTAAAAAACTAGTTAAACTACTTTCGAAGAATTAGATCTTTCCAATAAATCAAAATAATCTTAATAATATCAAGATTTCTAATTACAGCATAGGATGCAACGATAATTGCAATAATAAATATTATTTTGAATGCTAAGATTAAGTCCATAATTTAATTGTAAATATTTAAATATATTAATCAAATTTTTACTATAAAATAATATAAAAGAATCATGGATATAATCTTAGTAATTTTACTGATCATATTAGTTGGCATAGCATCTTCAATTCTTTACCTAAATTTAAGATCAAAACCTGATGATATAAGTGAAAATAAGGAAAATGAAGAAATAGCAAATTTAAAAACTGAAATCACCTCATTAAAAGATACCTTAAATACTACTATTAATACTTCACTAGGATCTATGTCGACCTCGTTTAACAATCTATCAACTGGGGTTACTAAAGATATGACAGAAGCTTTAACAAAAGTTGATGAAAAAGTTGGTAACTTCAATAACCAAGTAGAGTTATTAAATAAAAGCCAAGAAGGTATAACAAAAATTTTGGCTGGTGTTAAAAAATATGGTGTTTTGGCAGAATTCAGTTTGGATGCTTTGATAAGAGACTTATTGCCTGCTTCTCAATTCATGACCAATGTTAAGATGAAAGAGGACACAAGTGAAAATGTTGAATTTGCAATTAAGCTTCAAGGCGATGTTCTAGTTCCAGTGGATAGTCATTTCCCAGTAGAAAAATTTAAAGCTATTACCGATGGTTATGATGCTGATGATAAAAGAGCTGTTGCAGATGCTAGAGCAAAATTAGCCACTGCTTTTAAAGCTAAAGCTAAAAGTGTTAATGAGAAATATATTGTTCCTCCTAAGACCACAGATTTTGCAATTGTTTATGCACCAACTGAAAGTTTATATAAAGAACTAACTGAATACCAAGACCCAACTAGCAAAGAATTATTAACTCAAGAGTTAATGAAAAAACATAAAGTTGTAATTTGTGGACCAAATACACTTTCAGCATATCTGCAATCACTACATATGGGCTTTCAATCTCTAAAGGTTCAAAAAGGTGCAACAGAAATTTATGATCATTTAAAAACAATTAGCTCAAGATTTGGAAAACATTTTGAAAATATAGTTGCTTTAAGAAAAAAGTTAGAAGAAGCAATGATGGTTGTTGACAAGTTTGGGACAGACGCAAGATCAATTACTAGAACGTTAGAGAATATTAAAGATCCTGAACAAATCGAAAAAGCAATTCAAACAGAAAATGTAGAAAAATTTGTTGACCACTCAAAACAAGCCAAAAATTAATTTCTTTTTTTTCTAAATAACGCTTATAACAAAATATATGCAATGGAATAATAAATTTACTTATCCAAAATCTATGAGATCAATTGTAAGTGGTTCAAGAATGTATTCAGTTAATCAAGAAAAACTTCCATCGGTAACTTCCATATTACAAGCAACACAAAGTGAAGAAAAAAAAGCATCCCTTGCAAATTGGAAAGCAAGAGTAGGAGCTGTTGAAGCAAATAGAATTAAAAATGATGCTTCAAGTAGAGGCACATCGATGCATTCTTATTTAGAAAAATATTTATTAGGTCAATTAAATTTAGAACTATTAGAAGAAGAAAATAAATCTAAAAAAATGGCAGACGAAATTATTGAACAAGGAATTAAAAATAAATTGTCAGAGATTTGGGGTACAGAAGCTACGTTGTACTATCCAGGTAAATATGCTGGAACGTGTGATGCTTGTGGAGTGTATGAGGGGCAAGAAACTATCATTGATTTTAAACAGTCCAATAAACCGAAAAAAGAAGAGTGGATTGAAGACTATTATCTGCAATTAGGGGCTTATTCATTAGCTCATAACGTTGTTCATAACTCAAATATCACTCAAGGAATTGTCCTGTTATGCACGGTTGATAATTTATTTCAAGATTTTAGAATTCAAGGTGTTAAACTAGAGGAATATCAAAATAAGTTTTTAGAAAAAGTCGAACAGTACTATCACCAAAGGAATATGAACTAATATGAACCTTGCAATATGGGATATCGAATCTAGTAGCGCTAATACTTCATGGGGAAGCATTATTGAAGTAGGTGGCATTTTAGTTGACCCAAATTTTAAAGAATTAGATCGTTTTAATTTTAGATGTAGATTACCAGAGGGAGAGGTTCCTCAAGCAATGGCTTTAATAGTTAACAAAACTAGCGTTGATTTATTAACTAAGGGAAATTTAAGTCACTACCAAATGTTATCTCAGTTAGAAGCAACATTTAAAAAATGGAGTCCAGCAATGTTTATGGGTTGGTCAAATATTGGCTTTGATGATGAAATGATAAGAAATGAATTCTTTAGAGGAATTAGATATCCTTATATTACAAATGCTACTCCTAATAAAAGACATGATGGTTTAAACATTGCAAGAGGTGCTCATGCAGTCGATGAAAGTGTTGTAAAAACAGAAATAAATGCAAAAGGTAATCCAGTAATGAAACTAGAATCGCTAGCTAGAATGAATGGCTTTGAATCAAGTGGTGCCCATAGTGCTTTATTCGATGCAGAACTAACAGTTAAGGTTTTAGGATTAATTAAAAAAAATCAACCTCAGACTTGGAATACATTTTTAAGAACAGCAAACAAGAGTGATACTGAGACAATATTTAAAACTGAAAAAATGTTTACATTAGCTGAATATCATTTTGGTAAAAACTATAGATTTGTAGTTGCACCACTCCACCCAAAACATTGTATTCATCCAATCTATCAGTGGGGTCAAGCGTTTGATCTTAAAATTGATCCGATCCCATTATTTAATATGTCAATTTCTGAACTTAAAAGTGCTATTAAAAAATTAAAATTTCTAAGAACTATACGATCAAATAAAGCTCCTATAATTTTAGATGCAAGTTATGGACTGCAAGTTGAACCATATAGCAATCTTGATCCCGATCTAATTAAAGAGCGTGCAAAATTAGTAAATAGTAATGAAAAATTCTCTCAAAATGTTTTAACCGCATTACGAGAAGCTGCTGAAGAAAAAGCTCAATTTGACTCACAGGTTGATTTACTAGCTGAAGAAACTATTTATAAAAAATTTACACCTCAAAAAGATACAGCTTTATTTCCAAAATGGCATGCAGCATCATGGAAGGATAAATTAATATTATTAGATAAATTTGAGGATGAGAGAATGGTGAGTTTTGGAAAAAAAATAATATATCAAGAGTCACCAGAAACGTTACCACCAGATATGTATAAAGTGATTAAAAGAGGAATAGCTGAAAGAATTTTAAGCGATGAAAAAGAGAAATGGTGGACTTGCAAAGAATTTTATTATGAATGTGATAATTTAAGGGAAAGATATACAAATGAAAAAGATGAGGAAAAACTTAAGTTTTTGGATGAAATTAACGAATTTGTTGAAGGAATACAGAAAAAATATGAACAAGCATAACTATTTTGTGAATTAAACAAAAAAATACCTTTTTGATATTGAATTAATAGAATAAAAATTTATAAAACTAATATGCTAATTGACTTTCAAGACGAACAATTTGAAACTAAAATAAAAAATGAAGACGTTTCTATTGTGCAATTTTCTGCAGAATGGTGCCAACCTTGCAAAGCTTTAAAACCTGTAATGGAAAAGTTATCTGAAAATTATAAAGATAAAGCTAGTTTCTATTATGCCGATATCGAAAATGGTGGAATTAACACAGGTTCGGCTGCTGGAATAAGAGGAGTACCTACCGTTATTGTTTATAAAAAGGGTGTAGAAATCGACAGGAAGGTTGGAGGAGTGGCCGAAAGTCAAATGAAAGAGTTTTTAGATAAAAATATCTAATTTAAATTTAATACTTCAGCGGCACCATACAAAGATCCTGTAATTAATAAAAGATCACCTTCTTTTAAATCAATTGATTTAATAGCTTGCTTAATATCTGGTTGATATTGAATATTAGGCATATTTTTAAATTTCTCTTTTAAATCTTTTCCACTAATAGAGTTTGGTTGAGTTTTTAAATCTATGGTGGTTACAGATGAAACATCTTTAAAGTAACTGATGTATTTTTTGTGTTCTTTGTTTGCCATCATTCCAATAATAACATGTTTGTTACAATTTAAGGTTTGAAGATATTCATTTAATGCTCTAGCACCACCTTCATTATGGCTTCCATCAACTATTAATTTATTGTTTTTAACTAACTCTTTTAATTTACCAGATTTAATTTCCTGAAGTCTTGCTAAGCAAGATATTTTTGTAAGGCCTCTTTGGATATGTTCGTCTTTGATATCAATATCTAAAGTTCTTAAGGTCGCTATTGCAGTTGAAATATTTTCTAATTGATATTGACCAAGAACATTAGGCTTTGGAAGTTTTAATCCACCTAATTTATCCTCATAATAGAAGAAATCATTTTCATTAATTGAGTAACTAAAATCATCATTAAAAAATACTTTACTAGATAGGTTTTGAGAGATGGTTTTTTTAATACAATTCATCGTCTCTTTAGCGCTTTGTTTAGCCACAATAATATTTGAATTTAAAAGTGTAGATGTTTTTTCAAATATAATTTTTTCAATTGTTCTTTCATCTTTTGGTAACCAATCTGTGTGGTCAATAGAACACGAACATACAACACTAGCTAAGTTTTCTTTTAGTATATTAGTTGCATCAAACCGGTGAAATAAACCAGCTTCTATAAGGTTAATATTATCTGGGTATTGGACAGCTTTATAAAAATAAGATGCTGTTAATATTTCAAAAAATGTAATGGGTTTATTTTCATTGATACTTTCTACTTCTTCAAATAAATCAGCTAACTCATCATCACTCAATTGCTCATTATTGAAGACAAATCTTTCATTTATTTTTAGAATATGAGGACTTGTGTAAACATTACATTTGAAATTAGCTTCTTTTAAAATAGAAAAGATTGCATTAATTGTGCTGTTCTTA
This sequence comes from Candidatus Pelagibacter sp. PS_43, assembly GCF_059417795.1. NCBI lineage: Bacteria > Pseudomonadati > Pseudomonadota > Alphaproteobacteria > Candidatus Pelagibacterales > Candidatus Pelagibacteraceae > Candidatus Pelagibacter > Candidatus Pelagibacter sp. PS_43. Next base: position 81,494 of record NZ_CM182066.1, read on the forward strand.
CCATTGGTACCCACCACAGATATAGCTTTGATTTTGTCTTGGGGATTACCTAATTTTTTACAGAGTTCTTTAACACGATCTAAACTAAGATCTATTTCTTTAGGATGCAGCTTTTGTAAGTGTTCTACTATCTTCTGAAGTTTCATTTGTAGCTGAATTTATAGCAGAATTTTTCTTTAACAATATTGATAATAATACTCTAATTTTTTCTCTTAAATCTTTTCTTTCAACTATTAAATCTACAAAACCAGTTTTTTCAACATATTCACTTCTTTGAAAGCCAACCGGCAATTCTTCACGAACGGTTCCTTGGATTACACGAGCTCCAGCAAAAGCTATTAAAGCACCTGGTTCAGCGATATGTATATCACCGAGCATTGCATATGATGCTGTTATACCTCCAGCAGTTGGGTCCGTTAATACAACTATATAAGGAAGATTATTCTTTTTAAGTTCATTAATTGCCAAAGTTGTTCGAGTCATTTGACTTAACGAAATAAGACTTTCCATCATTCTCATCCCGCCACCAGAAGTAAAAACTACAAAAGGTTGTTGATTCTCGATAGCATGCTGAATACCATATAAAAAAGCTTCACCTTCAGCAGCGCCAATAGATCCACCTACAAAATCAAAATCAGATGCTATAACTGTCACTTTTATACTTTGAATGTTTGTGTTAATAACCATCATTCCACATTCCATTCCCGTTTTTTTTCTTGCGGATTTTAACCTATCTTTATATGGCTTTGAGTCATTCCATCCTAAAGGATCATCTTGAGGTATTGGAGTTTTTAAAACTTCATAATTATTTTTTCCAAAAATTATATCAAATCTTTGACGGGGGCTAATTCTATGATGTTTATTACAAGATGGACAAACCCATAAATTATCTTCTAAATCTTTTTTTAAAATTGGCCCTTTACAACATGAGGTCCAATCACTATTAGCAATTTCAGCTTTACTGGCACGTTGCTTAATAATTGTTTTTATTTTTTCACCAAAACGTAAAGTTTTTTTTATCCAATTCATAATATTTTATTCTTTAATCTTTTTACAATATTAGTTACATTTGTGACAGGATTTTGTCTTTTTTTTATTGAATTTGATATTTCCTTACATAAAGCGCTACCCACAACTAATCCATCGGCTTTTCGGAGAGATGCTATTGTTTTTTCAGTAATTCCAAATCCGATTACAATATTTTTATTTTTATTTAATTTTTTAATTTTATTATATCTATCTAGAATAGTTTTTGGTGAAACTTTAAGCTTGCCACCTGTTGTTGATAGCATACTTATATAATAGACCATATCATGTGAGTCTTTGACAATTTTTTTCATTCTGTTGGGAGATGTAGTTGGAGATACTAATTGAATAAAGCTAATTCCTTTTTTCTTACATTTTTTTGCAAATTCTTTATTTTCAGGATAGGGAAGGTCAACAACAATTAATCCATCAACACCAACTTTTTTACAAATATTTATAAAGTTGCTATCTCCATATTGATAGATCATATTATAGTAACCCATCAATATTACAGGTTTAGTTTTATTAAATTTTTTAAAGTCTTTTACAATTGAAAAAACATCTTTAATTTTAATTCCATTTTTTAAAGCTCTATAAGCACTAGATTGTATTTGACCCCCATCAGCAATTGGAGTGTTGTGTGGAAACCCTATCTCACAAATATCAGCATAAGCTGCAATTGACTTTAGTATCTCAAGAGATTTCTTTTTAGTGTTATCTCCAGCTACCGTATAAGTTAGTAATGCAGGTCTTTTTTCATTTTTAATTTTTTTAAATGCATGATTAATTAAAGACATACTATTTAATTCTCCCCAATCTTGCTTTTAAAATATCACGATCTTTTTTTGCATCCCCACACGAGTTTACTATAATAATTGTATCTTTACTTAATTTAGGAGCAATTTTTATAGCTTCTGCAAAAGCATGACTTGGTTCTAAACTAGGATTTATTTTTTCAAGTTTTGTGACTAATTGATAAGCATTTAATGCAGCCTCATCAGTTGCTGATGTGTATCTAGCTCTCTTGGTATCTTTTAAAAAACAGTGAATAGGTGATACGCCAGGGTAATCTAGTCCAGCAGAAATAGACGCAGTATCGTTAATCTGACCTTCATTGTTTTGACAAACATAAGCAGCCGCACCATGTAAAATACCAAGTTTAGCTCCGTTTGTTAAAGGAGCGGCATGTAGCTTTGATTTTTTTGGTCCACCAGCTTCAACACCTATTAACTCAATTTGTTTTTTATCATAGTCAATAAACTCACTCCAAAATCCATAAGCTGAACTTCCGCCTCCCACACAATTAATTAGTTTAATTTTCTTTGGAATTTTTTTGAATTCTGATTTAATTTGAATTTTAAGCTCTCTTGAAATTTGAGCAGTACTCCAACCACAAATTTTAACAAATATATTTGGACCAACAGTTGAACCAACACACATATGAGTATTATCACAATTTGAAACCCAGTAGCGCATACACTCACTTACAGCATCAACCAAAGTTTGACTTCCAGAGTAAACAGGCACCACCTCTGCACCGTTTTTTTTCATTGCATCGACATTTGGTTTTTGTCTTTTTATATCTTTTGCACCCATGAATATTTTACATTTAAGACCAAATTTTTTTGCTGCCATACTTAGCATTTTCCCAGCATAGCCCGCTCCAGTATCACCAACGACGTATTTTTTTCCTGCCTTTTTGGCAATTAGGCAGTGAACTGTTGCATTATAGATTTTATGCGCACCTCCGTTCGCCTCAGATACCATTTTAGCGTATATTTGAGCGCCTCTCAGATGATTAGATAAGTTTTCAAGTTTTACAAATGAAGTAGGTGAGCCTATATAATTTTTAAAATATAGATCTCTTTGTTTAAGAAACTGCTTATTATGTCTTAGTTTTTGAAATAATATCGTTAAGTCTTCAACAGGCTTTTTTAAAGTTTCAGGTATAAAGTTTCCACCAAATTTTCTTCCCCAAAATCCATTTTTATCATGTTGGTCTATTAAAGGAATTTTCTTTTTAAGTTTCATTATTAATTCGTTTTATTTTATCTAAAAAATTATTTATTTTTGAAATATCTTTTATTCCAGATGTTTCTAGGCCACCAGAAATATCTATAATATCAGCTATTTTTTTATATTTTTCAAGGTTATCCTCAACTTGAATATTTCCAGCTAACATCAATTCTTTTTTGATTTTAATATCTTGAATTAATTGATGATCAAAAGACAAGCTTTTTTCATAACCCTTGCTATCAAATAAAATTATATCCGCAATATCATAGTAGTCTAAATATTTCATCACATCTTCTTTACTGTTAATGGTTAGAGAAACAATAATTTTTTTTCTATATGTTTGTTTAATTAAATTAATTTCAGATGGGGTGGCGTCATAAATTTGGTAATAATCAAAAGGTAAATTTTTTATTTCTTCTAGAATATTTTCATTTGGTTTAACTAATACAGCTACATATTTTGATTTTTTTTTATCTACATTTAAAATTTGCTTAAGCTTTTCGTAGGGAACAAATCTTTTAGATTTTGGGTAATTGACAATAAAACCAATATATTGAGGAGGGTAAGAGTGATTTGTTAAATGAATTAATGTTTTAGAATCTGAGACTCCGCAAATTTTAGACTTCATTTATTTAATTGATGAAAGGATATTTTTTAAATTTTCTTTTGGGTTGCCTTTAGTAATAGGTCTGCCAATAATTAAGCAGTCACTACCTTCTTTGATTGCTTCATTAGCAGTAAGAGTTCTTTTTTGATCATCTTTTAAGTCATCCATTCTAATTCCTGGGGTAAAGCATTTAAGTTTTGGTGCAATAGATTTAATCATTTTTATTTCAAGTGGACTACAAATGACTCCATATAAATTTGCATCCATTGCAATTTTAACTAAAGTTTTTACTTGATCCTCAACTTTATTATTAAAACCTAATTTAGATAGGTCTTCATCTCCAAAACTTGTTAAAACTGAAACACCTAAAAGGTTTATATTAATATTTTTAGCAGCTAGATTTGCAGCTTTAAGAGCATCTAATCCATTCAACAAATGTACTGTTGCATATTTTACATTAAGTTCCTGAAGAGACTTAATAGACTCAACTAGTGTGTTCTTAATGTCAAAAAATTTACCATCATAAAATATAGGTTTATTAAATTTTGAAAGCTCTCTTATTTCATTGGGACTTCTTTGGGTGATATATTGAAGCCCAATTTTTATGCCAGATATATCTTCGTGAATTGATTCTAATAAATCTAATATTTCTTTTTGACTTGATACATCACAGGCTACAAAAATATTTTTATTCTTCATCGTTTAATTTTTTAAACATATCTTTTGCCATTTTAAAGTGAATTGTTTTTTTTTTGGGGTATTTACTTTTTCACCAGTCTTAGGATTTCTAGATATTCTTGCTTTTTGAATATTGGTAGAAAAAACCCCAAAACCTCTCAACTCAACTCGATCACCTCGTTTAAGAGCAAATTTAATCTCGTTAAGAATTATGTTAGTAAATTTTTCTAAGTCTTTTTTTAAAAAATTTGGGTAGTTTTTTGCTAGTTGTTTTAGAAGTTTTGATTTTACAATAGCCAATTTTTATTCGTCTTCTTTTTTCTTTTTCTCTAAGTCATCAGAAAGAGAAGAGAAGGGAAGATTTTTTCCTGATCCTTCAGCACCATATTTTTCTAATGCATCTTTTCTTTCGATTTCTTCAAGTAATTTGATACTAAGTGTTGCTTTTCTTTTCTCTAAATCTAGCTCCGCTATTGCGCAATCAATTCTTTCTCCACCAGTAAATCTAGCTGGTCTAGCGTCTGCAGCATTAATAGCTATTGCAGATTTTTTGATGATGAAATCCATTTCACAACCTTCGGGTCTTACAATAAGCCCTTTATTATCAGTTGAAATAATCTTAACTGTAATAGCTTGTTTAATTTTTTTATCATTAAACCAATCAAATGGGTCTGGCTGAGTTTGTCTTAGACCAACTCTAACTTTTTGTTCTGCAGCTTTTACTTCTAGAACTTTAACCTTTAATTTATCACCAATTTTATATTTAGCTAATTCCTCTTCACCATTATTTAAATATGTTAGGTCGTTGCAGTGAAGAAATGCATCAATATCTAATCCATTAATTTTTAAGAAAATTGAGTACTCATTTTTACTTGCCACTTCTCCTTCAACCTCAGATCCAATAGGATATTTATTTTCAAAAGTTTCAAATGGATTTTCAGTAGTTAAACGATGTGAAATCGCAACTCTTCTTTTTTCTTTATCAATTTCAGTAATTACACAATCTATCTCGTCACCCACTTTAAACATTTTTTTTGCAGATATATTTTTTTTAGTCCAACTTAATTCACTTGAGTGTAGTAAAGTTGATAAACCTTTTTCAAGTTCACAGAATGCACCAAAATCCATTAATTTAACTACTTTAACTTTATAAACTTTGTTTAGTTCATAGTTAGAAATATTTTCAAATGGATCTGGCGAAAGTTGTTTTACTGAACAACCAACTTGTAATTTTTCTTTATCAACTGAAATGACTAATAAATCATGTTTTTCACCTATTGTGAAAACTTCATCAGGATGATTTACTCTTGAATAAGATATTTCTTGCAAGTGAACTAGGACATCTAATTCTCCGTTAACACTGAAGAAACATCCAAATGAGCTATAGCCTTTTACTTCTGCACCTTTAATAATATCCCCAACTTTGAATTTTTCTATGATTTTAATTTTATCCTCTTTTTTGAAAGAAGAAATAATTTCTCTTCTTGAAACGCAAGCATTTCCTCTAACTTTATCTAATTTAATAAGAGCAAACTTTTGTGGCTCATTCATTAAGTGACTAATATCTTTTAGGGGTTTATCTGATATTTGTGAACCAGGTAAAAACATTAAAGACCCTGTATCTATGTGTTCAACGATACACCCACCTTTAACACGTCCTGTAATTTTTCCCATTATGGGCTCGTTTTTTTCATAAGCCTCAACAAGCTTATCCCATCCCTGAATTTTTTGTGCTTTAGAAGCAGAAACTAAGACTTCACCTTTTTTATCTTCTAATCTCTCAAGAAGTACAGAGATTTTTTCGCCTACTTTTGCCTTATCAAGCATACCCATGCTTTTTAATTCATTTATGTCTAGGATTGGTTCAGATTTTAAACCAGGCACTTCAAGAAAAACAAAGTTTTCAGTTACTTTGTTTACTACACCTGTGATTATTTTTCCCTCTTCAAGGTTTGCTGTTTTGGTAAACTGTGAGTTAAGTAGTTGTTCGAATTCTTTTGACGCGGGGTTTGAAAGGTCTTTATAAATTTCCATTAAGCTTTGAGTTTCCTATCCATAATTTGTTTAATTTTTAAAAAGCATGCTCTTTTAGTTAAATTTGTAGTATTAATCAAGATCGAATCTTGCGTTTTCTTTAATGGTGATATTCTCCTATTATAATCACTTTTATCACGTTTTTTAATGCTTTTTAATATGTCATTAAAAGATATTTTCTTATTAGAGCCCTTTAGCTCTTTATATCTTCTTAGCGCTCTTGTATTTGAATTTGCTGTTATAAAAAATTTAAAATCTGCGTCTGGAATTATTTTATAGGTAATATCTCTTCCATCTAAACATGAACCATTATACTTTTTTGGGGGATGATAAGCGCTCTTAATTTGAAAAGCATGAACAAGTTTTCTTATTTTCTTATCTTTGGATATAATAGAAGCTATAGTACCAACTTCATCAGATAAAAGTTTTTTGTTTTGTAAATCCTTCATTGTTAATTGGTTCATTTTTTTTTTAATTAATATGTGTCCATATTTTTTAGGCTGAGTTAATTTCATATTAGCAATTAATCTATAAATCTTTCCTGTGTCTAAATAAAACAAATTAAAATGTTTAGAAATTAATTTTGCCTGGGTGCCAGCTCCAGCAGCTGCTGGAGAGTCAATTGCAACTTTAATCTTTTTTTTTAATTTCATAGAGATTTACTATTTATATTTTTGATTAATTTTAAGAAAGATGGAAAAGATGTATTTATAGAGTCTTTATTATGAATTTTCCATATACCCCCACATGTTAAAGCTGCAATAGTACTCATCATAAAAATTCTATGATCTTTTAAATAATTCTTAATAACAATTTTTTTTGTAATTTTTAAATTTGGCTGTCCATAAATTTTTATTGAACTTTCAGTTAGCTTAGTTTTTACACCCATCATATTCAAAATTTTAGATCCCAAATTTAATCTTGGACTTTCTTTTTGATTAAGTTCAGATATATCCTTGAAATAAGATATCCCTTTTGCTTTAGCTGCAGCAATAAAAATAATTAGAAACTCATCTATAGTACTACTATTTAATTCTGATGGACAATTTATCCCTTTAAGGTTTTTTGAACTTCGTATTAGAATATCAGAAATTTTTTCACCTTTATAATTTCTTTTATTCTTTAATAAAATTTTAGCACCCATCTTTTTTAAAATAGTAATCACTCCTAATCTAGAGGGGTTAATATTTATATCTTTAATTAAAAGTTTTGAATTTTCAGACAGCATTGCAAGGACCATAAAAAAAGCACTAGAGCTTATGTCTCCTGGAATATTATAATTAAAAGCATTAATTTTTTTTGGTTTGATTATATTTATGAAATCATATTTTTTTGTTCTTTTTATTTTGATAGGCACTTTAAGATATTTAAAAAGTAATTCTGTATGATTTCTTGATTTTTTTGCCTTTATGCGTGTCGTTCCTGATGAGTTAAGCGCCGCCAACATAACACTACTTTTACACTGTGCAGATCCTTTGTTTTCTACATAATATATACCTTTTGAATTATTAGACCCTATAATTGATAAAGGGAGTTTATTTTTTACTTTATATTGAAACTTGGCACCAAATTTTTTAAGCGGTTCAGTTACTCTTGAAAAATCTCTTTTAGAAAGACTTTTATCACCTATTAACTTTATTTTTTTAGTTGATTTGATTAATAAGCCCAATATTAATCTTCCAAGTGTTCCAGAGTTTTTAGCATCTATTACTAAGCCATTTTTGTACGTAAAATTATTTAGACCTTTTCCAAATATTTCACAATATTTTTTTTTAATTATTACTTTTATTCCTAATTTTTTTATAGCATTTAAAGCAGCAACAACATCTTCAGACATCAATAAATTATAAGCTTTAGATTTTCCAATAGCTTGTGATGCTAAAAGAACCCATCTAATGCTTAAACTTTTATCTCCACTAACAGTTATTTTTTTATTAAATGAATTAATCTTTTTTTTAATTAATAGTGTTTTTGACATTGATTAATTAAATTTAAAAGAATCACCAAAGTAAGCATTTTTTGCCTCTAAATTATTTATTAAATCATTAGGAGATCCTTTAGCTACAATTTTACAATTAGATAAAATTATTCCTACATCAACACAAGAAAGTAAATCTCTAGCTTGGTGATCACAAATACAAATTGTTATATTATTTTCCGTTTGTAAGTTTACAATAACTTCTTGGAGCATTTTAATTGTAAGTACATCTAGTGCTGCAAAACACTCATCTAATAAAAGCACTTTTGGATCACTTAATAAAGAGAGAGCTATTACTAATTTTTTTTTTTGACCACCGGACAAGAACTTTGCTTTAATATCTCGTATGGCATCAAGTTCAAACTTAGCAATTAACTGATCAATTTTATGATAAATTAAATTTTTATCTTGAATTACTATTTCTCCAATTGCTTTGAGGTTTTCAAACAGTGTCAGATCACTAAAATATCCACCATATTGTGGAACATAACCTATTTTAAACTTAGTAGTTCTCAAATAAATTGGGTAATCAACCGCATCTATTCCATTAAATTTAATTTTACCATAATCAGGTTTTATTAAACCAGTAATTAAATTAAAGATTGTTGATTTTCCTACACCATTAGGTCCTAACATGCCTAAAATTTGTCCTTGATTTATCTTAAAGCTTACATTGTCTAAAATTTTTCGATTACCAAATGACAAAGATATATTTTCTAATGAAATAATAGGTTGAGGGTTTTTAAATGATTTTATCCGAAATTTTTTTATTACACCCATATTATTTTGCACCTTCTACTAAAACTTTTTTATTTTTATCATCCATAAAAATTTTTGTATCTTTTGTAGTAAGATTTATTTCAACTCTATCAGCAAATAAACTTGTTTTTTCTCCTTTATAAATAACATCTTTAGAGATAGTTCCAAGGTTTTTTAAAAATGAAAGATCTAAATATTCTCCTGTTATTTTGTGACCTGGATAGAGAATTATTACATTTTCAGAAAAAATAGTATCATAATTTTTTGAATTATATACGCCAAAATTTGAAGCAATCATAATAGTGTCAGAGTCTTTAGCAAAAATGTAAGCAACCACATTTTCTAACAACATAATATCTGGGTTTTCAATTTTAATTTCAGCTTGCCCTGCAGTAATTTGATATCTATTTCCCCTCGTGTCAGAAGATATATAATTTATGTTATCTATATAGGTCGAGTTATCATTTTGACTGGTGATAATTTGTTTATCCTCTTTTGGAATATTTTCTGAAATTTTTTGACTATTTTTAAAATATTTTAAATAAAATAATATTGAAAATAAAAAAATAAGAAAAATTAATAATGCCTGAATTGCAGTTTTTTTATTCATTTAATGAATATTTGACTTCAATATGCTGTGTATATGTATAATTCCAATAGTTTTTTTTGTTTTCTTTTGGTTGTGAACACATAGTGAAGTAATTTTTTTTGCATTCATTACCGATAATGCTTTTTCTGCAAGAGTATCTTTTTCAATGCTTATAGGATTTTTTGTCATTACTTTTTTAACTGTTAAATCTTGAAGATTTGTATTTGTTTCATTAAATCTACGAATTTGACCATCCGTAATAATTCCTACTGTTATTTTTTTATTATTTTGAACAATTAAAGTTCCAAGTTTTTTATTTGATATTATCTGTAAAGCTTTTTTCATTTTCAAGTTTTCATCAACAAATGGTATTTTTTTTCCTACAATCATTAGTTCCTCCACTGCTCTCAACTGCACCCCAAGATTGCCAGATGGATGAAATTTTTTAAAATCTTTCTTGCTTATTTTTTTTTTATTTAAGGCTGCTACAGCCAAAGCATCTCCAATACTAAGTTGATTAATAGTACTTGAAGTTGGCACTATTCCAAGACCAGCCTCAGTCACTTCTGGTATAAGTAGTTTTATGTCAGACGCTTTATACAGTATAGAATTTCTTTTTGACATTATGCCAATTAAGAGAATCTTATTTCTATTAGCATATTTTATAATATTTTTAAGCTCTTCTGTAGATCCTGAGTAGCTAATTAAAATTAAAATATCTTTTTTAGATATGCTTCCAAGATCTCCGTGAGAACAGTCATTAGCAGATAATGAAAAAGAAGGAGTTCCAACAGAAGAAAGTGTCGCAGAAATTTTTGCTGCTATTAAACCACTTTTTCCTACACCACAGAGTATCACTTTAGATTGACATTTTGCTATTGCATCAACGGCCTCATTAAATGATTGGTTGATTGAATTTTTAAGTTTTTTTAGGGCTTTTATTTCTAAATCTATTACCTCTTTTGCAATTTTTTTATAATTCTTTTTTTCCATTTAGTGAGCCCATATATCATCTTTGAATAAAGCTAAATCAAGATCAACTCTTGTTTTTAAAAATTTTAAGCAATTATTGTATAAATCAATTCGCTTTTCTCTAACTAGTATTTTATTTAATTCCGCATGTATTTCATGCAAATAAATAACATCGTTAGCACAATATTTAAGTTGAGCAGGTGATAATTCGCCACCAAAATCTGAACTTTGAAATTGTTTGCTAACATCAATATTCATGAATTCTTTAATTAAAGTTTTAAGAGAGTGACTATCTGAATAAGATCTAGCTAGTTTTGATGCAATTTTTGTATCTAGAATATTTTTAGTTTCCGTTTTTAGATAATGTTTAATGTGTGCTATATCAGCCCTTCCGTAATGAAATATTTTTGTAATCTTTTCATCTGATAGAACTTTATTTAAGTTTGGGGCAATATAATTTTTTCTATCTAGCTGGATTATATGAGCATCTGAATTGCCAGTTGATATTTGTATCAGACATAAGGGATCACGCTTAACGTTAAGCCCCATAAACTCTCCATCAACTGCAATAATATTGCCTAAATCTAAATCTTCTGGTAGATCCCCTTTGTGAAGTTTAATATCAATATTCATTTTTAAATATATATATATGAAAGCAAAAAATTGTCTAATCTTTGGCGGCAGCGGTCAAATAGGCAGACATTTAATCAGAAAGTTAACTAAAAATAATTATAAAGTAACTATTGTTACTAGAAACCTTCATCAAAAGGGCTACACAATTAAAACCCAAGCCAATGCTGGATACATTGATATTGTTGAAGCTAATATTTTTGATGAAAACAAAATAAGAAAATTATTTTCTAAAGCTGACATTTGTATAAATTTAATAGGCATTTTATATGAAAGTGGAAAAGGCAATTCATTTAAAAATATTCATTCTATTTTTCCATCTATTTTAGCTAAGCTTTGTAAGGAATATAAAGTTAATCAATTTATTCATTTATCAGCATTGGGAATTAATAAAGCGACAGACTCAGAATATGCAAAAAGTAAATTAGAGGGTGAGCTGAATATTCAAAAAAATTTTCCTTTGGCTACCATATTAAGACCTTCAGTCGTTTATTCAGTTGACGATAACTTTACAACAAGTTTTATGACTTTATTAAGCAGACTTCCATTTTTCCCACTTTATTACAATGGTGACACTAAATTTACTCCAATACATTGTTCTGATTTAACAGATATAATTTATTATATTATTTCAAAAAATATTCATTCAAAGATAGTGGAATGTGTTGGGCCTGAAACTTTTACTTTAAAAGAAATTCTCAATCAACTATTAGTACTAATTAATAAAAAGAGGCTCTTAATACCCATGCCTTTATTTGCGGCCAAAATATCAGCAAAATTTTTTCAATTATTCCCAAAACCATTATTGACAATAGATCAATTGACTCTTTTAAAATATGACAATATTCCTTCAAGTAAATATCAAACTAATTTTGATTTAGGAGTGCCAAGTTCAAAAATATTTGGCCAAGAAGTTGAAAAGTATTGTTATATGTGGAGAGAAGGTGGTCAATTTTCTACAAAAAAATATAGAACTAGTAATTCTTAATAGAAATTAAAACACTAAAACGTTATAATTTATTGGTCGTGATCAAAATAATTTATTTATTAATATTTTTAATTTTTTCGTTCTTAATCTATTTAATTATTAAATCTCTTATTAGAGGTTTAGAGGGTAAAAAAAAAAATAAAAAAAATTTTAAAATACGCTAAGCTGTATTTATTTTCTTTTCTATATATTGAGGAGTCTCTTCATCTTTATCACTCACAGGCTCTTCCTTCTTTCCTTTTGGCTGATAGGCATAAAGTAAGTGAAGTTTACAGTATGAAAAATCTTTTAAAGAAGATCTGCCACAGAAATAAAAACTCTCTTCTTCTGGGTGCCCAATAGGCCACTTACATGAACTTTCGTCTAGCTCTTCTAATTTTTTTGGATTTTCAGGCTCAAAGTCTTTTTCAATTATTAATGATTTAAATTTACTTTTTCTTCCTCTTTTTTGCTTTGAGTTATTTTCTTCTGAGTTATTATCATAATTTTGAATTGAAGAAGCATTACGAGTTTTGATTTTCGACGATAGGTTAAGTCTGTGCGCTTTACCAATAACAGCATTTCTGCTGATACCCCCAATTATTTCTGCAATTTGACTTGCTGTACTTCCTTTGCCCCAAAGCTCTTTTAATTTTGCAACTTTTTCTTCTGTCCAACTCATAATCTATATTTAGTATGTTATTTAATTTTAATAACTATATACAGATTTCACGATAATTAAAAAAAAACAATAAATATTTTTGTTTTGTACACAAATTATTTTTAAAACTTATAAATGATTACTTATGGTTGAATTGAATAAAAAATATCATATTGGTGTAAAGAAATTTGGTCTTGTTAATTGGATTGGTTTTATAAGCTTGTGGCTTAAAGAATGCAATAGGTTCATGGCAGTTTGGCAACAAACATTACTATCTCCACTTGTATCCAGTCTTTTATTTTTATCAGTATTATCTTTGGCGCTAGGAAATAATAGGGGAGACGTTCTTGGTTACTCATTTATTAGTTTTCTAGCCCCGGGATTAATTGCTATGAGCATTTTAACCCAATCATTTAGTCATTCAGTTTCATCATTAATGATAGGAAAAATTCAAGGAAATATCGTGGATATGCTTTACGCACCCTTATCTGCATTTGAGGTTTCAATGGCAATAATACTTGCAGCCTTGACTAGAAGTTTCTTGATTGCAATCATTTCAATTGGAGTTTTTTCTTTGATAGTTGAAATACCTATTAATAATTTTTTATATATTTTTATATTTGGTTTTTTAAGTGCATTTATTTTAGGAAGCTTGGGCTTTATAACAGGACTATGGGCTGAAAAGTTTGATCATACAGCTACAGTAACTAACTTTGTTATTACCCCTTTAAGTTTTTTATCAGGAGTTTTTTATTCAATTGATAAGCTTCCACAATTTTTTCAAACCATAAGTCATCTTAATCCTTTTTTTTATATGATTGATGGTTTTAGGTATGGTTTTTTAGGAAGGTCTGATGGATCAATAAGTATAGGTTTAATATATTTATTAATACTAAGTATTTTAATATGGTATGTAGCTTTTTTTCTTTACAAAAAAGGTTATAAAATTAAATCTTAATAAATGAGCGCTTTAGCAAAAAACTATAACAGAAGACCTATTTCATTTAAATATGGAAAAGGTAGTTTTTTATATTCAACTAATGGAAAAAAATACTTAGATTTTGTTCAAGGCATCGCAGTTAATTCTTTAGGACATGCTAATCCATATTTAATAAAAGCAATAAACAAACAATCAAAAAAATTATGGCATATATCAAATGCATTTATAATTCCAGAGGGAGAAAGATTGGCTGAAAGATTAACAAAAAAAACTTTTGCTGATTTTGTTATTTTTCAAAATAGTGGAGCTGAAGCAACAGAAGCAGCAATCAAGGCTGCCAGAAGGTATTTTTACTCAATAGGGCAACCTTCAAAAAACAGAATTCTTTGTATTAAAAATTCATTTCATGGCAGAACATTAGCAGCAATATATGCTAGTGGATCAAAAAAAATGACTGAAGGGTTTGGTCCTAAAGTTGATGGATTTGATCATTTTGAATTTGGAAATCACAAAAGTTTAATAAATTCTATCACAAAAAAAACAGCAGCTATAATGATTGAAACTGTTATGGGTGAAGGAGGAATCAAAGCAATACCAGACTGGTGCCTAAAAGAGTTGAGAAAAATCTGTAATAAGAAAAAAATTTTATTAATTTTAGATGAGGTTCAGTGTGGCATAGGAAGATCTGGAAATTTTTTTGCTTTTGAAAATTCAAAAATTAAACCAGATATAGTACCAATAGCTAAAGGCATAGGAGGGGGATTCCCGCTTGGCGCACTTTTGATGAATAAAAAAGTTGCATCAGGAATGACAGTGGGTACTCATGGATCAACCTTTGGAGGAAATCCACTGGCAATGTCTGTTGGGAATGCGGTATTAGATCAAATATTTAAAAAAGGATTCCTTAATAATGTTAAAAAATTATCAAAATATTTTAATAAAGAATTAAATGAAATTAAAAAAAAATTCCCTAATGTCATTAAAGAGGTAAGAGGAGTTGGTTTACTTATTGGATTACAACTGCATGGGGATCAGACAAAATTTATTCAAAAGTTAATGGATAATAAGCTTTTAACAATCAGGGCTGGAGAAAATGTAGTAAGAATATTACCACCACTCAATGTTAAGAAACAAGAAATAGATTTAGCTATAAATATCATTAAAAAAGTTTGTTCAACTTTTAAATAACAATGAAACATTTTATTACTCTTAAAGATATTCCAGCAGCAGATCTTAGAAAAATTATTACTGATGCAAAAAAAAGAAAATTAAAAAGAAAAAAATTTAACACTTTAGATGTAGATAAAGACCAACCTCTAAAGGGTAAATTACTCATTCAAATGTTTGAAAAAGCAAGTTTAAGAACAAGATTAAGTTTTTATCTAGCAATAAAACAATTAGGTGGAGGAACCATAACTCTTAGAGCAAATGAGTTGCATCTTGGAAAAGGTGGTGAAAGTTTAGCAGATACAGCAAAAATTTTATCAACCTATGGAGATGGTTTTATGTTGAGAACTGATAGTGATAAAAAAATTGAAGAATTTAGTAAATATTTAACAATGCCGGTTATCAATGGTTTGAGCCCCTCATCTCATCCAACTCAAGTTCTTTCAGACATTTTTACAGTCGAAGAGATAAAGAAAAAATCAATCTCAAAATTAAATATTTGTTGGGTTGGAGATTCAAACAATGTTTTGAATAGTTTAATTGCAGCATCAGTTAAGTTTTCATTTAAATTAAACATTGCTTGTCCAAAAAATTATGAACCTAAAAAATTTGTAATTGATTGGGCAAAAAACAACAAAGGTAAAATTTTCATTTTTAATGATGCTAAAAAAGCTGTTAAAAATGTAGATGTGATTTTTTCAGATAAGGTTATCTCACTAAATGACAATGTAAATAAAACAAATAAGATTAGAGCTTTTAACAATTTTAAGATTAATTCTAAATTAATTAGTTTTGCAAAAAAAGATGCAACTTTTTTACATTGTCTTCCTCGAGGTGAAGAAGTTACTGATGAAGTTTTTTTAGGGAAAAATTCAGAGGTTTGGTTACAAGCACTCAATAGAGTTCATGTTCAAAAAAGTATTCTTTTATATTGTTTTGAAAAATTAAGGTAAAGGAATTGGGTTATCACTATTTTGATTTAGGTATTTGATAACAGAAGCTCTATCTGTTTCTTTTCTTAAACCAGCATAGGACATTTTTGTTCCCTTAAGGTAAGAGGCTGGTTTTGTTAAAAAACCATTTAGTTCTTTAAATGACCATTGTTTTCCATACGTCGCTAACGCTTTAGAATATTTATAATCTGACACATGACCAACTTTACTTCCAACTACACCATAAAGTGCAGGTCCAATTTTGTTAGCTCCACCTTTTTCAATAGAATGACAAGCTGCACATTTTTTGAATATTTTTTCTCCAGCTGCCACGTCTCCTAGTGCCATGATAGCAACTATATCAATTTTTTCTTTCACTTCAGAAACTTGTGTTACTAAAGAAGTAGACTGGTTTTCAATCTCGACTTGATACCCTGGATTTTTTGGTTGTTTTACATGAAAAACACCATCGGCAAGTTTACCTAAGCCAATGACCAAAAGAGCAACCAATAGAATTGAGGCAATTATTTTATTTAACTCAAACGAATCCATATATATTTAATTAATTTTGCAGATATAACATGATAATAAAAAAAAAACTCAAATTTTAATTTTTAATTTTGCGTCTAACAGACGCACAAGTTACAGGTTTTATAATGGTTAAAACATTAATTTTAATTCCTTCAAGAATGTCAGCATCCAGATTACCTGGAAAGCCTCTTTTAAAAATTAATAATTTATCAATTATTTCTCATGTTTTTAAAAGAGCTGTGGAGGCCAATATTGGTGATGTGGTAGTTGCAACAGAAGATCAGGAAATATTAGAGGATGTAACCAAGAATGGTGGAAAGGCAATTTTAACTGGCAGTCATCATAAAACTGGTACAGATAGAATTTTTGAAGCTTATAAAAAACTTAATCTAAAAAATATTGATTACATATTGAATCTTCAGGGAGATGAACCTGATATTAATAAAAATGATATCGTAAATTTAAATAATTTTATGATTAACAATAATTCAGCAATTGGAACATTGGCTGCAAAATTAAAAGATGATGCTATGCTCGAAAATGAAAATGTTGTTAAAGTTTTTACAGAAAAAGAGATAGTAAATGATAATTTTCCATTAGCAATAAACTTTAGTAGAAAAAGTATGCCTTCAAGTAATTTAAATGTTTATCATCATATTGGAATATATTCATATAAGACAAATATATTAGAAAAATTTATAGATTTAGATCAAACTATAAATGAAAAAAAAAATAGATTAGAACAATTAAGAGCGCTTGATAATAATATAAAAATTAATGTAGCTTTAGCAAAATATTCTCCTATTGGAATCGATACAGAAGAGGATTATCTGGCTATAAAAAAAATTATGGAATATAAATCACAATAGAATGAAAAAAATATATTTTCAGGGAACTTTTGGAGCTTACTCACATTTGGCAGCATTAGAAATAGATCCAAATTCAAAAATTATTCCATGTAAAACATTTGATGAATGTTTTTTAAAAGCCTCATCAGAGACAAATTCTAGAATAGTAATACCAGAATCAAATCGCATTACAGGAAATATTGGAATAGAGTACTTAATCTTTAAATACAGACTAAATATTTACGCTGAACATTTTCAAAAGATTGAACATAATTTATTAGGACAGCCTGATAGTAAGCTAAGTGATATTAAAGATGTGTTTTCTCATGCTCAGGCGTTATCTCAATGTTCAAAATTTATAAAAAAGAATAACTTTGTTGAGCATGTTCGAGCTGACACAGCGGGATCTGCTGAAAATATTTCAAAGAATAAAATTAAAAGCGAAGCAGCAATAGCATCATCATTGAGTGCAGAAATTTATAATTTAAAAATACTTGCTCCCAATATTGAAAATGAAAGTGGAAATGCAACTCGGTTCTTAATTATGGGAAAGGAAGTTTCACAGCCTAATTTTGAAAATAAAAAATACATAACCTCTTTTTTATTTAAACTTAAAAGCAAACCTGCTGCCCTCTATCAGTCGTTGGGAGGTTTTGCTATTAATGGTGTTAATCTTACAAAGCTTCAAAGTTATCCAGAGCAGAATTCATTCGAATCTTATTTTTTTCTATGTGATTTAGATGGCCACATAGAAGATACAAAAGTTCAAAAATCTTTGGAGGAATTGGGACTTCATTGTCAAGACTTTCACGTGCTAGGTGTTTTTGAGGCTGATAAATTTAGAGAAAAATAACCTAGAAACTTTTCTTGTAGATTAGAAAACATTACTGCTATAATAGTTTTGGAGGCTAGAGGTGAATGCTGCTTGAACCCGACCAGATCTTAACGGAAGCAGTCGTAGAGACAGTTTTTCAGGTTCTAGTCTCCTTAAAAAAATGAATAAAAATACAAAAGTTTTAGCTTTAAAATATAGACCTCAAACATTTGATGACCTTATAGGTCAAGATGTGGTGGCAGAAACTATATCTAATTCAATTAAGGCTAATAAAGTTCCAAATGCTTACCTTTTCACAGGAATTAGAGGAATTGGAAAAACTACCACAGCAAGAATAGTTGCAAAGTCTTTAAATTGTTCAAATGGCACTGATAACCCATGCAAAGAAAATTTTTGTGAAAATTGTACTGCAATTTCAAATTCAAATCATATTGATGTGTTAGAAATGGATGCAGCAAGTAAGACGGGAGTTGATGATGTAAGGGACCTTATTGAATTCTCAAGGTATGGTCCAACTACAGCTAAATATAAAATATTCATAATAGATGAAGTTCACATGCTCAGCAAACAAGCATTTAATGCTTTGTTAAAAACATTAGAGGAGCCACCAGAATATTTAAAATTTATTTTTGCAACAACTGAAATAAAAAAAATTCCAATTACAGTAGTATCGCGATGTCAAAGATTTGACCTATCTAGGATTAAATCATTTGAATTATTTAATTTTATTAAAGAAATTAAAAATAAAGAAAATGGCAATGCATCAGATGATGCACTTAAATTGATTGTTAAAATTTCTGAAGGATCAGTTAGAGATGCCTTATCATTGCTTGATAGAGCATTACTGACATTAGATAAAAATAGAGAATTAGATTTAAGTGCTGCTCAAAAAATATTTGGTTATTTCGATAAATCACAACTAATTACTTTGTTTGAACTTATATTTGAAGGCAAAGAAAAAAAAGTTTTAAACACTTACAGGAAAATATATAATCAGGGAGTTGAGCCTAAAATATTTATAAATGATTTCCTAGAATTACTTTATTATTTTAAAAATATTAATTCATTAGATATTGATGGAACAAATTTTTCTTTAAATGATGAAGAATTTAAAAAGATTCAAGAAATCTCAGGAAAAGTTAATAATGAAACTTTAATATTATTTTGGCAATTTACAATTAAGACTTTGGAAGAGCTAGATATTGTTTCTAATCAACATTTATCTATGGAAATGTTTTTAATTAGACTGACTCATTTAAAAGAAATGAATAAGCAAGTATTAGATATTGATGACGAAGAAGCATCTCAAAAAACTGAAAAAGTTAATTATGCCTCTTCTTTACAAACAAAAGATGATGATGATTTGTTTGGGATAAAAGACAAAGCAGAAACAATAGGTCAAATGAAAAATATTGTTCAAGAAAAAGATATGAAAATAAAAGATGAGGGGAAAGAAATTAAACTACAGACAAAACTTTTAAATTCATTTGATGATCTATTGGAATTATGTTCATCTAAAAAAGAAATTAAATTAAAATATGAATTAGAAAAGAATGTTAACCTTGTAAGTTTTGAAAACAAAAGAATAGAAATTTCTTTTAATGAAGATCTTGATAAAGATTTTATCAAAGACTTGTCTTTAAAACTTTATGAGTGGACAAACGAAAGGTGGATAATAACATTAAGTAAAACAAAGGGTCAGCCATCTAAAAAAGAAGAGGAAGTAAATTTAAAAAAAGAGTTAATTGACTCTGTAAAAAAATCTTCAATTTATAGGGATATTTTACAAAAATTTCCTGATGCTGAGCTAATTGATATTAAGCAAAGAGATAACAAAAAAAATGACTGATTTTACAAAAATTTTAAATAAAGCTAAGGAATTAGAAGCCAAAATGAAAGAGAGCCAGGAAAAAATTAAAAATATTCAGGCTGAGGGAACTTCAGGTTCCAACTCTGTAAAAGTTATACTAAATGGTGAAAACGAAATGATTAAAATAAATTTATCTGATGAAGTTATGAAAGAGGATAAAGTTATAATAGAAGACTTAATCGTAGCGGCTCACAATAATGCAAAATCAGAACTAAAGTCTAAAACATCTGAGGAACTTTCAAAATCCACAAGTGGATTTGACATTCCTGGTTTTAAATGGCCACTTTAATTCAATGCAAAATATTAGTGAAATAGATGAATTAATTAAATTAATTGCTAAGCTTCCAGGCTTAGGTCCTAAATCTGCAAAAAGAATTGTGCTAAAACTTATAAACAATAGAGATGAGTTGGTTAAACCAATGGCCAATACATTAGCCCAGGTTTATAAAAATGTAATTAGATGTCAATCTTGTGGAACTTTAAAATCAAACTCTGACGGTTGTAATAATTGTGAAAATACAAAAGAGAAATATAACAAAATATGTGTTGTTGAAGACATAGCTGACCAATGGTCTATAGAAAATTCAAATATTTTTAAAGGATACTTCCATATTCTTGGTGGAACAATTTCATCCGCTGGTCAGAGAAAAGAAGACCTTTTAATTAATTCATTGGTGGAGAGAGTTATTAGAGAAAATATAGAGGAAGTTATATTAGCCACAAGTGCAACTGTCGAAGGTCAAACAACAGCTTATTATATCCAAGATAGTCTTAAGCAAACTAAAACAAAAATAACGAAACTAGCACAAGGTCTGCCAGTTGGGGGTGAGATAGAAAGTCTGGATGATGGAACTTTATATTCTGCCTTTAAAAATAGATCAGGAATTAAAACTAATTCTGACTAGATTTTTTTAATAATCTATTTAGATGTAGTAAGGGCTCTGTATATCCAGAAGGCTGTTCTTTTCCTTTAAAAATTAAATCACAAGCTGTTTTAAACGCAACCGATTGATCAAAATTATCAGACATCATTTCATAGCTACCTCTTCCAGATCGAGTATAAGCGCCATCATTCTTATTTTGATCATCTACAATCTTTGCCATGTTTTTCATAATTTTTATTACTTGTTCCTTGGAACAAACACCATGATGAACCCAATTAGCAATGTGTTGAGATGAAATTCTTAAAGTAGCTCGATCTTCCATTAATCCAATATTATTAATATCAGGTACCTTTGAACAACCAACGCCATGATCAATCCATCTCACAACATATCCCAATAGAGTTTGTGCAGAGTTTGCAATTTCAGAATTTATTTCATCAACAGACCAGTTTGGTCTATCAGCTACTGGAATTGTTAAAAGATCATCTAACTTTGCAGCCTGTCTTTTCTGCAATTCTTTTTGTTGATCAAAAATATTTATTTCGTGATAATGAAGAGCATGAAGAGCTGCTGCTGTAGGAGAAGGTACCCAGGCACAATTAGCTCCGGCTTTAAGATGGCCAGTTTTTTGCTCCATCATATCTTTCATCCTATCTGGCATGGCCCACATACCTTTACCAATTTGTGCTACACCCGAAAAACCACACGCAAGTCCTACATCCACATTGTTATTTTCATATGCATTAATCCATTTTGAAGACTTCATATCTCCTTTTTTTATCATTGGACCTGCTTCCATTGATGTATGCATTTCATCACCAGTTCTATCTAAAAAACCTGTATTGATAAAAAATACTCTATTTTTCAGAGTTCTGATGCACTCTTTAAGATTAGACGATGTTCTTCTTTCCTCATCCATTATTCCAATTTTACATGTGTATTTTTCCAATCCTAAAACTTCTTCAACTTTAGTAAAAATTAAATTTGTAAATGAAGTTTCATCGGGACCATGCATTTTTGGTTTAACGATATAAATGGAACCTTTTCTAGAATTACTTTTTTTTTTGATATCGTGAAGGCAAGCTGCTGAAGTTATAAAGGCATCCATAATACCTTCTGGTATTTCAGAACCATCTTTTAAAGTGATTGCTGAGTTAGTCATAAGGTGTCCGACATTTCTTATTAATAACAAACTCCTTCCATGTAGTTTTAATCCTTTTCCATCTTTAGAAATATAACTTCTGTCAGGATTTAATTTACGTTCATATGTCTTTCCATTTTTTTCGAAAGTTGATTTTAAATCACCCTTCATAAGTCCAAGCCAATTACGATAGCAAATAACTTTGTCATCAGCATCAACCGCAGCAACACTATCTTCATTATCACAAATAGTTGAAACTGCAGCTTCAACAATAATATCGCTAATTTTAGCAGGATCTTGTTTAGAACTAAAAGCATTTGGATCTATAATTATTTCTATATGAAGATTATTATTTTTTAATATTATTGCTGAAGGATCATTAGCCTCTCCTCTATGACCAATAAATTTATCTTTATTTTTTAAAGATGTTTCAGCATTATCTTTTAATATTGTTAAAGAACCATTATCAATTTTAAACCCTGTAATATTATGCCATTCAAAATCTTCTAGAGGAAAATATTTTTTTAAAAAGTCTCTTCCATATTTTATAACCATTTCCCCTCTTAAAGGATCATATCTTTGATGGGCACTATCTTCAGATTGTTCAATTATGTCTGTGCCATACAAACTATCATATAAACTCATCCATCTAGCATTTGCAGCGTTCAATGCATATCTTTCATTCATGATTGGAACCACTAATTGTGGTCCAGCAATACTAGTTATTTCTTCATCAACGTTATTTGTTTGAATTTTAAAATCTGGACCTACTTCTTTTAGATAATCAATTTCCTTTAAAAATTTTTTATATTCCTCTAAATTTATTTCATTGCCTTTATTAGCAATATGCCAATTGTCTATTTTTTTTTGTAAATCCTCTCTTATTTTTAATAGTTCTTTATTTTTTGGGGCTAGCTCATGAACTGCTTTGTCAAAGCCTTCCCAGAATTTTTCAGAAGAAATATTTGTATCTTTAAGCAATTCTTCATTAATGAAGTTAAGTAATTGATTAGAAACTGATAGATTGTGTATTTTTGTATTTTGTTCTTTCATAGCACCCTTAATAATTACCCCATCTGTATTTTTGCCTGAGAGTTTTGCTCCATCGGCGAGATTTAATCTCTTTCCAGAGTGTTATGTTTTTATCGGTCCTTTTGCCTGAGAGTTTCCGGGGTGGTTGCTCCTTCGGCGCTATTATTATTAGTCTCTCCCGATTTATTTAAGAGTACATTTAAACAAGATTATGTCAAATATAAATTATTTAAAACATTTTATTGCCTTTTTTGTTAATTAAATATTAATAAAGTTGTTTATGAAAAATTATTTAAACTTTGAAACAGATATAAAAAATCTTGAAAATGAATTGGAAAAACTAAAGGATCCATATAATCAAGATGGGCTATCAGAAGTAGACACAAAAAAAATCTTACAATCACAAAAAGAAATAGATGAAAAGTTACAAGAGATTTATTCAAATTTAGATCCTTGGCAAACAACTTTAGTTGCAAGACATGAAGATAGACCTAAAGCAAAATTTTTTATAGATAATTTATTTGAAGATTTTATTTCATTGTCTGGAGACAGGTTTTATGGGGAAGATAAATCAGTAATAGCTGGGTTTGCAAAGTTTAATGAAAAATCAGTTTTGGTTATTGGACAAGAGAAAGGTGACACTCTTGAAACTAGGATGGAAAGAAATTTTGGAATGATGAGACCTGAAGGATATAGAAAAACAATTAGATTAATGAATCTGGCAAACAAATTTAATATCCCAATAATTTCATTTGTTGATACTCCTGGGGCTTATCCTGGTGTTGGAGCCGAGGAAAGAGGGCAGGCAGAGGCAATCGCAAAATCAATTGAATGTTGTATGTCATTAAATGTTCCAACTTTAGCCGTTGTAATTGGTGAAGGTGGGTCAGGAGGAGCAATAGCACTAGCCTCATCTAACAAAGTTATTATGTTAGAAAATGCAATCTATTCAGTCATATCTCCAGAAGGATGTGCAACCATTTTATGGAGAGATCCAAAGAGAACCTTAGAGGCTGCAAAAGCAATGAAATTATCATCAAAAGATCTCCTTGAGCTAAAGGTAATTGATGAGATCGTTGCAGAACCAATTGGTGGTGCCCACCGAGATAGAGATTTAATTTTGGATAACGTTAGAAGGTCAATCACAAATAATTTGAATGAATTTGAAAGTATGAGTGGAGAAGAAATTTTTAACCATAGAAAAAATAAATTTTTAAGCATTGGAAGAACAAAGGGCTTTGTAAGTCAACCAGATAATCTAAGTGTACTAAATATGCAAAAAAATAAGCTTCGTAGCTTTATTGAAAAATTTTTTAACGCTAAGATTTTTTTATCAATATTTGTTGCAGCAATTGTTTTGTTTTCTTATTTAGTTTTTTTTCTATAAAGCGCCACAGCAATTTTTAAATTTTTTACCAGTGGCCTCACACTTTTCGTTTCTTGATAGTTTTTGATCTTTTTTTTGTATCAATAAACATTTGGGGTCATTCGAAATTTGCTTCTTAATACGTTTAATTGTATTTTCATTTGGTTCTTGAACTATTTTTAGATTCATTAAAATTGTAACAAAATCAATTTTTAATTTATTTAGTAAATTTTCAAAAAGATAAAAGGCCTCTTTTTTATATTCAACCAGGGGATCTCTTTGACCATAAGACCTTAGGCCAATTACTTGTCTTAATTGTTCAAGATATTGGATATGAGATTTCCAATTTAAATCAATGCATTGAAGTAAAATTCTTTTTTCAATTTCTTTAGCTTTTTCTTCATTAAGCATATTAATTCTTTCATTTCTGGCTTCGATAAATTTAGAGGCTATCTTTTCCTTAAATTCTTTATCATTTAAATTTATAAGATTTTCAAATTCATCATCATCTACACTTTTTCCAACTAGAATTTTTAGTTGATTGTTGAATTCATTATTTTTAGTTTTTGATATTTTTTGGGATTTTAAAGAAATAAGATGATTTGTAATCTCTGATAAAAATTCATCAGAATAATCAAAAACTTTTTCATTATTCATCACATTATTTCTTTGAGAAAAAATAACATGTCTTTGATCATTCAAAACATCGTCAAATTTTAATAAGTTTTTTCTTATATCAAAGTTTCTCGCTTCAACTTTTTGTTGCGCACGCTCAAGGGCTTTATTTATCCAGGGATGATCGATACTTTCACCATCTTTTAGCCCAAGTTTTTGAAGAATATTATTCATAGACTCAGAACCAAAAATTCGCATAAGATCATCTTCTAAACTAACGTAAAATATTGAGCTACCTTCATCACCTTGTCTCCCAGATCTACCTCTTGCTTGGTTATCGACTCTTCTTGACTCCATTCTTTCAGTACCAATTACAAATAGTCCACCAAGTGATTTAATTTTATTTTTATTTTGCAGTAATTCTTCATCAGGCTGACTACCTTTCTTGCCACCCAACTGAATATCAACACCTCTTCCTGAAATACTTGTTGTAATTATAACTGAGTTCATTTTTCCAGCATTTGCAATGATTTCAGCTTCATTTTCATGATTTTTTGCATTTAATACTACATGTTTAATTTTTTTTTCATCTAATAGTTTAGAATAGATTTCAGACTTGTTGATGCTTGAAGTGAAAACTAAAATTGGCTGACCTTTTTCATGACATTCTAAAACTTTATCTATAATTGCTTTATTTTTTTCTAATTCAGTTCGAAAAATTTGATCATTCCAATCTTTTCTGATCATTTCTTTATTAGTAGGGATAACAACTACCATTAAATTATATATTTCATAAAATTCTTGAGATTCTGTTGCAGCTGTTCCTGTACATCCAGAAATTTTCTCATAAAGCTTAAAATAGTTTTGATAAGTTATTGATGCAAGGGTTTGATTTTCTGCCTGTACATCTATTCTTTCTTTTGCTTCAAGTGCTTGATGAAGTCCATCACCATATCTTCTGCCTTCTAATATTCTACCTGTCAATTCATCAATGATTTTTAAGGAGCCATCTCTTACAATATAATCTCTTCCTTTTTCAAATAAATGATTAGCCCTCAAAGATTGATTTACATGATGTACGAGACTTAGGTTTTCAGGATCATAGAAATTATTATTTTTTAATATTCCAGCATTTGAAAATATTTTTTCAACATTATTAATTCCTTCATTTGTTAATAATATATTTTTATCTTTTTCATCTATCTCATAATTTTCAGGAGTAAGTTTTTTAACCAATTTATCAATAGCAAGATATTGTTCAGTTTTATCCTCTGCAGCACCTGAAATTACAAGTGGCGTCCTAGCTTCATCAATTAAACAAGAGTCAACTTCATCAACAATTGTATACACATGACCTCTTTGAACCATTTGATCCTTAGAGAATTTCATATTATCCCTCAAGTAATCAAAGCCAAGCTCGCTATTAGTTGCATAAGTTATGTCAAAATTATAATTCTTTTTTCTTTCATGATCATCTTGGTCATTATTAATGTATCCAGATGTTAATCCAAGAAATTGATAGATTTCCCCCATTTCTTGAGAATCTCTTTTTGCCAAATAGTCATTTACAGTAACAATGTGCACACCTTTACCGCGTAAAGCATTTAGATAAGCTGCCAAACTGATAGTTAATGTTTTTCCCTCTCCAGTTCTCATTTCAGCTATCTTGCCTTCATGAAGAACAATACCCCCTATTATTTGAACATCATAATGCTTTTCATTTCTTGTTCTTTTAGATGCCTCACGCACAAGTGCAAAAGCTTCAGGTAAAAGACCATTTATATCTTCTCCATCACTTAGCCGTTTTTTAAGTTCTATTGTTTTTTTAGGAAAGTCTTCATCAGGAATGTCTTTAATCTTGTCTTCAAAAGAATTAACATTTTCAACAATCTTTGCAACTCTATCAAGCTCTTTTTGATTGCTTGATTTAATGAATTTTGAGATAAAATTTAAAGGATTAAGCATCTTATTTTTTGATATATAATTAATTACAGCTTTTAATATAAGTATTAAATATATATTTTAAACATATGCCATTAAATTTAAAAAACTTCGCAATCTCATTGGCCTCAATGTCAAAAATGCAAGACTTTCAAGATTTAGATCATATAGATGGACTTTCAATCTCAACAATTTGTGCAAATTTATATAACAAACCCAGAGATGATCTGGTTATGTTTTATTTTAGAGATGGAGCAAATTATGCATCTGTTTTCACACAATCTAAAATAATATCAGAAAACATAAAATGGAACTTAAATATAAAATGTAAAAAAATAAAGTCACTTTTGGTAAATACTAGAAATGCCAATGCATTTACAGGACCTGAAGGTTATAAGGCTCTAAAAGAAATAGCAGAGGAACTTTCAATACAGCTTTCAAAAAAACAAAATGAAGACGAAGATTTCCCCAAAAAAGTATTGGCAAATGAGATACTTTTTGGTTGCACTGGCACAATAGGTGAAAAATATCCTACAAAAAAAATAAAAGGCAATATTTCAGATTTAATAAAAAAAATTAGATACACACAGAATAAATCAATTTGGGTAAAAGCAGCCTTAGGAATAATGACAACAGATTTAAAACCAAAGCTTGCAATGGAAGAGTGTAAAATTGGTGATAAAAAAATAAAGATATATGGAATTGCAAAAGGTTCAGGAATGATTTTTCCAAATATGGCTACAACACTAGGCTATATTTTTACAGATGCAGATCTTTCAAATGATGTCTTAAGCAAATTGTTAAAAAAAAATATTGATACAACATTTAATGCAATTACATGTGATGGTGATACCAGCACAAATGATATGGTTTCAATATTTTCAACTGGTAAAGTAAAAAATCCAATAATTAAGAATATTACAGATAAAAAACTTTATAATTTTGATAAAGCTTTACACTCAGTATTATTAAATTTATCCAAAAGAATAGTTGCAGATGGAGAGGGTGCTACTAAATTTATATCAATAAGTGTTTTAAAATCAAAAACTCAGAGTGATGCAAAATCTGTAGCTTTTTCCATTGCAAATTCTAATTTAGTTAAAACAGCTATTGCTGGAGAAGACCCAAACTGGGGAAGAATAATAATGGCAATTGGCAAATCAGGAATAAATTTTGATACAAATAAATTATCAATTAATTTTGGCGATATAAAAGTTGTAGAAAATGGAAAAATTTTTAGTAATTATAATGAAAGTCAAGTTGCAACATACATGAAGAGCCCATCAATAGATATCTCGGTTAGCCTGAATTCAGGATCAAAATATTTCACAGCCTACACTATGGATTTAACAAAAAAATATATAGAAATTAATGCCGATTATAGAAGTTAATTTAATATTGAATTAAATAGTTATGTTATTATCTATAAAGCATGATCAAATATAAGCTTGTATGTAAAGATTGTGAAATAACTTTTGATAGTTGGTTTTCAACGTCTAAAGAGTATGAAAAACTCAAAAAGAAAAAATTTCTCAATTGTCATATTTGCAACTCACTCAATGTTGAAAAGACTTTGATGTCACCGAATATACTAATGTCCAAAAAAGATGTTGGTATTGATACATCAAGCCAAAAATATAAAAATATCAAAAAAACAATAAATAAATATCAAGATTTTATAAAAAAAAATTTTCAATATGTTGGTGAAAATTTTGCATATGAGGCTAGATCTATCCACTATAAAGATAAAAAATTTTCAAAGGGAATTTATGGCACTGCTACAAAGGAAGATATAAAGGAATTGAGAGAAGAGGGAATAGAGGCCGAGTTAATTCCCTGGATAAAAGAAAATACTAATTAAGTTTTAATAAATTTTGTAATATAATTAACTGAAGTATCATTACTGACCTTCCAGCTATTATTTAATATATTAAATTGCATACCATCTAATTTTTTTAACAATAGTTTATTTCTTTTTGAAATCTCTGTTAAATCCTCAGGCTTTACAAATTTTTCCCAATCATGTGTCCCTATTGGAAGCCATTTTAAAACATATTCAGCACCAATAATTGCAAAAATATATGATTTTAATGTTTTATTTAATGTAGCAATAAACATTATACCATTTTTTTTTAATAATTTAGAACTCTCTTTAATAAAAAAATCTATATCATTAACATGTTCAACTATTTCCATATTCAAAATTACATCAAATTTATTTGTAGTTTTTAATTTTTCAGGTGAACTAACTCTATAATCAATTTTAAGTTTATTTTTTTTTGCATGAAATTTAGCAACTTCTATATTTTGTTTCGAAGCATCTATCGCAGTTACATCAGCACCTAATCTTCGCATTGGCTCAGATAACAAGCCACCCCCACAACCAATATCTAACAGTTTAATATTTTTTAAAGGTTTAGCTAAGTCTTTAATTTTGAAATCTTTAATAATATTTTCTTTTATATATTTAATTCTTATAGGATTAAAATTGTGCAAAGGTTTAAATTTTCCATCAGGATTCCACCATTCTTCTGCAATTCTTGAAAATTTTTCTATTTCTTTTTTATTTATTGAATTCATAATAGATGACTTGTGGACATAACAATTAAGATGTATTTTATCAAACAAAAATTAAACAAAATTATCAATGAAAATTGTAGTATTAAAGTTTGGTGGAACGTCTGTTGGAAATATAGATAGAATTAAAAAAGTAGCAAAAATAATTGCCTCATATAAAAGAAAAAAACTTAATGTTATTGTGGTTTCTTCTGCAATGAGCGGAACCACTAATGATCTTATTAGAAAAACAGAAGAATTAAGCAATAATTTTGACTCTGCAGAGTATGATGTTTTACTTTCATCAGGTGAGCAAGCTGCATGTGCATTAATTGCTGGTAGACTTAAACATTTAGGTTTGAAAGCAAGATCATGGATATCTTGGCAACTTCCAATAATTACTGAAGGTCCTTATAGTGCTTCACGTATAAGTAAAATCAATAAAACTAAAATACTAACTTTTATGAAAACAGGTGGTATTCCTATCATAACTGGTTTTCAGGGAATTAATTTAGATAGTAGAATAACAACACTAGGTAGAGGAGGAACAGATGCTTCAGCCATAATGCTTGCAAAATTCTTCAATGCAGATGCATGTGATATTTATACCGATGTAGATGGTGTATATACAACAGATCCAAGAAATCATTCAAAAGCAAAAAAGATCTCTAAAATTTCATACGATGAGATGTTAGAGATGGCATCACTTGGGGCAAAGGTTATGCAGCCAACTTCAGTACAAGATGCTAAATTAAATAATATAAATTTTTCAGTAAAATCATCTTTTGAAAAAAAAAGAGGAACATTAATTACAGGAACTAAAAAAATATTTAGTAATCAAATAATTACAGGAATTACATCTACAAAAAATGATGCAAAGGTTACAATAGTAGGTGTTAAAGATAAACCAGGTGTAGCAGCAGCTGTTTTTAAACCATTATCACTAAATCAAATTAATGTTGATATGGTTGTTCAAAATATATCATTAAATGGCAAAGAAACAGATCTAACATTTACCATTAAATCTGAGGATTTGAAAAAGACTGAAAAAATAATTAAAAAAAATAAAAGAATTTCTTTTAGAAAATTCTCATATGATAATAATGTTTCTAAGGTTTCCATTGTTGGTGTGGGCATGATTACCACTCCTGGAATTACTTATCGAATGTTTCAAGCATTAGCTTCTAAAAAAATTAATATTATGGTCATTTCAACATCTGAAATTAAAATCTCAGTTTTAATTTCTAATAAACAGATAAAAAAAGCTGTAGCAGCACTTCATAAAGAATTTAAATTAGATTAATTAATGAGCCTTAGACCATTTAGAGATATCCATCGAAAAAAAACTAAAATCATCAATGTAGGTGAAGTTAAGGTTGGTGGAGACAATCCTATATCCGTTCAATCAATGACCAATACTTTAACGACTGATATTAAGGCCACCATAAAACAAATAAATGACATTCATGAAGAAGGAGCCGATCTTGTAAGAGTTTCTTGCCCAGATCAAGAATCTTCAATGGCACTTAAAGAAATTACCAAACATGTTTCTGTACCCATTATAGCCGACATTCACTTTCATTATAAAAGAGCAATAGAAGCAGCTGAAAATGGAGCAAAATGTTTAAGAATTAATCCAGGAAATATTGGAGACAAATTAAAAATTCACGATGTTTTAAGTGCTGCCAAAAATAATGGCTGCTCCATTCGAATTGGTGTCAATGCTGGATCTCTTGAAAAAGATATTCTAGATAAATATAAAGAACCATGTCCAGAAGCTTTAGTTGAAAGTGCTCAGAGAAATATAAAAATATTAGAAGATCAAGATTTTTTTAATTTTAAGATTAGTGTTAAGTCTTCAGATATCTTTTTATCTATGGCGGCATACCGACAACTCTCAAAAGTTACAGATTATCCTTTACATTTAGGAATTACCGAAGCAGGTGGATTTGTTTCGGGAAGTATTAAATCATCTATAGGCCTAGGTTCACTTTTATTAGATGGTATAGGTGATACTATAAGGATATCTCTTTCCGATGACCCAGTTAAAGAAATTAAAATAGGCAATGAAATACTTAAATCATTAAATTTGAGAAATAGGGGAGTAAAGATTATTTCTTGTCCATCTTGCGCAAGACAGGCATTTCAAGTAATTGATACAGTCAAAATCTTAGAAGAAAAACTTTCACATATAAAAACTCCTCTAACTTTATCAATTATTGGATGTGTGGTTAATGGGCCGGGTGAGGCTGCAATGACTGATATAGGAATAACGGGTGGTGGCAAAGGAAACAATATGCTTTATTTATCTGGCATTCAAAGTGAAAAAGTTTTATCAGAAGACATAATATCAAGAGTTGTTAAAGAAGTTGAAAAAAAAGCTGCTGAACTTGATAAAAAATTGTAATGATACCTCTAAAAACAATTGAAGATTTAATCTCAAAACATTCTGCTCTGGAAAAAGAGTTGTCAACAGGTGAAGTTGATAAAAAACTATTTGCTGAAAAATCTAAAGAGTACTCTGATTTAAATGATGTAATTGATGATGCTAAAAAATATTTTTCATATGAAGTAGAAAGAAAAGATTTAGAAAAAATTCTAGAAGATCCAAGTAGTGATAACGACTTTATAGGAATGGCAGAAAAAGAGTTGAAAGATCTTAAGTTAGAAAATGAAACAATTGAAAAAAAATTAAAATTATTTTTATTACCAAAAGACGAAGCTGATAAAAAAAATGCTATTATAGAAATTAGAGCTGGTACAGGCGGTCTAGAGGCTAGTTTATTTGCTTCAGATCTTTTTAAGATGTACGAAAAAGTTAGTAATAAAAAAAAATGGGAATTAGAATTAATTAGCATGTCTCAGAGTGAAGCAGGAGGTCTTAAAGAAGTTATCGCCTCTATTAGAGGAAAGAATATATACTCAACTCTAAAGTATGAGAGTGGAGTACACCGTGTTCAAAGAGTGCCAGATACAGAAACACAAGGAAGAGTTCATACTTCTGCTGCAACAGTAGCCGTCTTACCAGAAGCTGAAGAAGTTGATGTAAAAATCAATGATTCCGATTTGAGAATTGATGTCTTTAGAGCCGGAGGACCAGGGGGACAATCTGTTAATACAACTGATAGTGCAGTGAGAATAACCCATATTCCAACAGGTTTATCAGTTTCTCAACAGGATGAAAAATCTCAACATAAAAATAAAGCTAAAGGAATGAAAATTTTAAGATCGAGACTTTATGATTTAGAAAGATCAAGAATAGACCAAGAAAGATCGCAGGATAGAAAAAGTAAAATAGGTACTGGAGACAGATCAGAGAGAATTAGAACTTATAATTTTCCTCAAGGAAGGGTTACTGATCATCGTATCAATTTAACACTACATAAACTTGAAGAATTTTTAGAAGGAGAAGCTTTTGATGAAATGATTGAAACTTTAACTCTCCAAGCACAGGAAGAAAAACTAAGCAATCTTACATAGAAATGAATATAGAAAATATTCTAATTGAGGGAACCAATACTTTAAAGCAAAGTGGTGTGTCAAATCCACAGCTAGATTGTGAAATTTTATTATCTAACTCAATTAATAAAGATAAAAGATATATCATCCTAAATCCGAAACAAATTTTAAATGATGGGCAATTAAGTGATTTTAAGAGTCTTATTGAAAAAAGAAAAAAAGGAGAACCCATAGCTTATTTGATAAATAAAAAAGAATTTTGGAATAATGAATTTTTTGTTAATAAAGATGTTTTAATTCCAAGACCAGATACAGAATTAATAATTGAAGAGGTATTAAAAATATATTCAAAAAATACTCATCTTCAAGTTTTAGACATAGGTACAGGATCAGGATGTATTTTGTTATCAATATTAAAAGAAAGAAAATATTTCTATGGAACAGGAATAGATATTTCTAAAAAAAGCATAAATGTGAGTAAATTCAATGCAAAAAAGCTAAATTTAGAAAATAGGGCTAAATTTTTTCACTCTAGTGTTGACAATTTCACTATAGGCAAATATGATCTTATTGTTTCAAATCCTCCTTATATTGAATTAGTAAGTTTAAAATATTTGGAAAAAGATATTATTAATTTTGAACCAAAATTAGCTTTGAGTGGTGGATTTGATGGTTTTTCAAAAATCAGAAAAGTTATTAATAAAGCAAACTATCTGATAAAAAAAAATGGTAAATTTATTTTAGAGATAGGTTTTAATCAAAAAAATAAAGTTAAGGAAATATTAAAACAAGAGGGTTTTTATATAAATAAAGCTGTAAGAGACTATGGCAATAATGATCGCTGCATAATCAGCACTAAAATATAAATTAAAAATATAATTATGGTAACATTTAGAAGTAATAATTCAAATAACAACAGAAGATCTCCATTTAGAAATAATAATAACAGAAGACCCTCGTTTAGAAATAACAATGAAGGATCAAAATTTTCTAATAATGATAATTTTCAAAGAAAAGTTCCAGGTAGAAACAATCATAATGCTGTTAAACTAATTGAAAAATACAATGATTTAGCAAGAGAAGCTCTAGCCAATGAGGATAAGATTTTATCTGAAAATTATTTTCAACATGCTGATCACTTTCAAAGAGTTCAAAATGAACAAGAAAGTCTTAGAATGGCAAGAGTAAATTCATCTCCAACAGAGATAGTAAAGCCCATTACACCAGCAGATCAGATTGTAAAAGAAGCTAAAATAGAAGCACCTATTGTTAAAAAAGAAACTCAAGAGCAAGAGACAGAATTAAAAAAGCCTTCAAAAACAATTGAGAAAAAAATCGCAGAAAAAAAATCTGCGGCAGTTTAATTCAAGCCAATAATAAGCTCTGACTTTAAAACATCTAATTTAATTCGTGTAACCTCAAACAATTCTCTATTTTTACTTTTAAGAATTTTTCCAGAAGGCAGTTTTAGTTTTTGTGAATTAATTTTTTTTCCATTTTCTATAACTTCATAATGTAAATGGGGTCCAGTAGATTTTCCTGTTGAGCCAACATAGCCAATTATTTGACCCTGCTTAACTCTGACACCTTCTTTAATCCCTCGTGCAAAATTTTTCATATGAGCATAAATGGTTTCATATGTTGAGTTGTGTTTTATTTTTACGCAGTTTCCACCACCACCACACCATCTTGCTCTAGTAACGACACCACTTCCTGACGCCATAATAGGTGTGCCCATTGGTGCTGCAAAATCTGTTCCTCTATGCATTTTATTATAACCATCTATTGGATGTTTTCTCATTCCAAAAGCAGAGGAAAGTCTTGCACCGTTAATAGGAGTTTTCATTAAAGCTTTTTCAACACTCTTTCCATTTTGATCGTAGTGCCCCTCATTTCCTTTTTTATCAAAATAATATAAAGAATTATTTACTCCACTAAGTTTTAAATCTGCAAAAATAATATTTCCAGTTTCAAACACTTTTCCATTATCATCCTCAAATACTTCATACATAATTTGAAAATTATCATTTTTTCTAATATCTCTTTGAAAATCTACCTGAAAGCCATAGATTCTTGCAAACTCGATTATTATGTTGGGTTGAACATTAAGATCAATAGCGGTTTTATACAAACTTTGTAAAATCCTTCCTTCTTTAAAGATAATTTTTTTATTTAAGTTTGTAATAATTTTTTTTTTGTTAAATTTATCTGTGTCTAAATTTCTAGTTAACAAAATTTTTTCAGTTCTAGATACAGGGAATAAAAAAGATATAATTTTTTTATTATTTGATTGATCAATTGTAAATTTTATATCAAGATTACTTTTTAAATTGCTTAAGTTATAATCTGAACTTAAACTTTTTTTGATATCTAAAATTTCTTTACTTGGAATAGAATAGTTATTTAATATTTTATCAAATGTTTCACCACTAGATATTTTATGATCAATACTTTTATATCTAGGTTTTAGATTATCAAAAATTTGCTTTAAGCTTTTTTGAAAATAAATATTATTTATTACCTCTTTATAATTCTTATTAGTTTTCAATTTTTCATTATTATAAATTGTGGTGCTAAAAATTGTAAAGATCAGCAATAAAAAGAGTAAGAAAATCTCAGTATTTTTTTTTACTAATTTAGTTAATTTATTTAGACTAAAAATCATTTGGAATTTTCAATTATTAATTTAGTAATACCAAAAAATCAAAAAAAACCTTGTATTTACTGATGTATTTATTGATTTATTTAAATGCTAAAAGCTTGATTTACTTTTATTTTAGCTTATAAGCAGCACACTTTCTCAGTAAAATTATTGTTTATTCAATAGATTAGTGAGGATTATTGGGCGTTTTAGACCCAATTAGCTATTTTAAAAGTAAAAATTTAAGAAGAGAAGTGTGGACGGTTAAGGTTACCAAAATTTGTCGTACACACTTCAAAATCGTATGGATTGTATTCTTACAATTTATATATGAAGCTAGTGTGCGCCGTTTTTTAACTTGAGAGTTTGATCATGGCTCAGAACGTACGCTGGCGGCACGCCTAACACATGCAAGTCGAACGAAGTAGCAATACTTAGTGGCAGACGGGTGAGTAACATGTGGGTATCTACCCTTTGGCCTGGAATAACACGAGGAAACTTGTGCTAATACCGGATAAGTCTTTACGGAGAAAGCTTTATGCACCATTGGATGAGCCCGCACTTGATTAGTTTGTTGGTAGGGTAATGGCCTACCAAGACTATGATCAATAGCTGATTTGAGAGGATGATCAGCCACATTGGGACTGAGACACGGCCCAAACTCCTACGGGAGGCAGCAGTGGGGAATCTTGCACAATGGAGGAAACTCTGATGCAGCGATGCCGCGTGAGTGAAGAAGGCCCTTGGGTTGTAAAGCTCTTTCGTCGGGGAAGAAAATGACTGTACCCGAATAAGAAGGTCCGGCTAACTTCGTGCCAGCAGCCGCGGTAATACGAAGGGACCTAGCGTAGTTCGGAATTACTGGGCTTAAAGAGTTCGTAGGTGGTTGAAAAAGTTGGTGGTGAAATCCCAGAGCTTAACTCTGGAACTGCCATCAAAACTTTTCAGCTAGAGTATGATAGAGGAAAGCAGAATTTCTAGTGTAGAGGTGAAATTCGTAGATATTAGAAAGAATACCAATTGCGAAGGCAGCTTTCTGGATCATTACTGACACTGAGGAACGAAAGCATGGGTAGCGAAGAGGATTAGATACCCTCGTAGTCCATGCCGTAAACGATGTGTGTTAGACGTTGGAAATTTATTTTCAGTGTCGCAGGGAAACCGATAAACACACCGCCTGGGGAGTACGACCGCAAGGTTAAAACTCAAATGAATTGACGGGGACCCGCACAAGTAGTGGAGCATGTGGTTTAATTCGAAGATACGCGCAGAACCTTACCAACACTTGACATGTTCGTCGCGACTCTAAGAGATTAGAGTTTTCGGTTCGGCCGGACGAAACACAGGTGCTGCATGGCTGTCGTCAGCTCGTGTCGTGAGATGTTGGGTTAAGTCCCGCAACGAGCGCAACCCTCACTTTTAGTTGCCATCATTAAGTTGGGCACTCTGAAAGAACTGCCAGTGATAAGCTGGAGGAAGGTGGGGATGACGTCAAGTCCTCATGGCCCTTACGTGTTGGGCTACACACGTGCTACAATGGCATCTACAACAGGAAGCAAAACGGCAACGTTAAGCAAATCCCGAAAAGATGCCTCAGTTCGGATTGCACTCTGCAACTCGAGTGCATGAAGCTGGAATTACTAGTAATCGTGGATCAGCGTGCCACGGTGAATGCGTTCCCGGGTCTTGTACACACCGCCCGTCACACCATGGGAGTTGGTTCTACCTTAAGGCAAGGTTTCAAACCCTTGACCACGGTATAGTCAGCGACTGGGGTGAAGTCGTAACAAGGTAGCCGTAGGGGAACCTGCGGCTGGATTACCTCCTTTCTAAGGATGAGTGAAAGTAAAATTTCACTCTAAATAATATACATCGGTAATGTTGACCGTCCTCATTTCTCTTCTTAAAGTAATGTTTCCTTCTTGTAGGGCCGGTAGCTCAGTTGGTTAGAGCACACCCTTGATAAGGGTGGGGTCGAAAGTTCGAGTCTTTCTCGGCCCACCATACTTAACTGGGGGATTAGCTCAGCTGGGAGAGCGCCTGATTTGCATTCAGGAGGTCAGCGGTTCGATCCCGCTATCCTCCACCAGGAAACATTTAGTTATTAAAACTGTAAATAAAAATAATTTATATCAATATCTATATCCGAACATTAAAAGTTATTATTTAATGTTCAAAATAAAAATTTGATCACAACATAGATAAATTTTCTGTAAAAAGAATTTTTTTCTGTGCATAAATCAAGCGTTTAAGGGCGTGTAGTGAATGCCTTGGCACTGAAAGCCGATGAAGGACGTGATATACTGCGATAAGTTTCGGGGAGCTGTATGTAAGCTTTGATCCGAAAATTTCCGAATGGGGAAACCCACCACTTTATGTGGTACTTTAAACTGAATACATAGGTTTAAAGAGACAACCTGGAGAACTGAAACATCTAAGTAACCAGAGGAAAAGAAATCAATTGAGATTCCGTTAGTAGTGGCGAGCGAACGCGGAGTAGGCCAGTAGTTTTGTTAGAAAAATTTGAATAGTTTGGAAATGCTAACCATAGAGGGTGATAGTCCCGTATGAGTAATGTCTAACAAAATTCTTGAGTAAAGCGGGACACGAGAAATCCTGCTCGAATATAGGGGGACCACCCTCTAAGCCTAAATACTCTTCAGTGACCGATAGTGAACTAGTACCGTGAGGGAAAGGTGAAAAGAACCCCTATTAGGGGAGTGAAATAGAACCTGAAACTGCATGCCTACAATCAGTCCGAGCCCTTTTTAGGGTGAGGGCGTACCTTTTGTATAATGGGTCAGTGACTTAATTTATTAAGCAAGCTTAAGCCATCTAGGTGTAGGCGCAGCGAAAGCGAGTCTTAATAGGGCGATTAGTTTAATGAATTAGACCCGAAAACGAATGAGCTTACCATGAGCAGGTTGAAAGTTGGGTAACACCAACCGGAGGACCGAACCAGTTGACGTTGAAAAGTCTTTGGATGACTTGTGGTAAGGGGTGAAAGGCCAACCAAATTCGTAGATAGCTGGTTTTCCGCGAAAACTATTTAGGTAGTGCGTCGAATAAATAGATGTTTAGAGGTAGAGCACTAAATGGGCTAGGGGGAAGAGATTCTTACCAAACCTAATAAAACTCCGAATGCTAAACATTGTTCTTCGGCAGACAGACTGTGGGTGCTAAGGTCCATGGTCGAGAGGGAAAGAGCCCAGACCACCAGATAAGGTCCCAAAATCATGATTAAGTGTGAAAGGATGTGGAAATTCCTTAACAGCCGGGAGGTTGGCTTAGAAGCAGCCATCCTTTAAAGATAGCGTAACAGCTCACCGGTCTAATAGAGTTTCTGCGCCGAAGATGTAACGGGGCTAAAATCATGTACCGAATCTGTGGCTTTGCAAAGTTTTCGAACTTTGTAAGGGGTAGCGGAACGTTCTGTAAGCCTGCGAAGGGATACCCGTGAGGGATCCTGGAGGTATCAGAAGTGCGAATGCTGACATAAGTAACGATAAACGAAGTGAAAAACTTCGTCGCCGAAAATCTAAGGGTTTCTATGCAAGGTTAATCCGCGTAGAGTTAGTCGGCACCTAAGGCGAGGGCGAAAGCCGTAGTCGATGGAAACAAGGTTAATATTCCTTGACCTGATGGTAGTGACGGATTTCGTAAGTTGTGAGTTCTTAATGGATTGAACTTGCCGCGAAGAGGTCCCAAGAAATAGCTCCATCATGAAGACCGTACCCGAAACCGACACAGGTAGATTAATAGAGTATATTTAGGCGCTTGAGAGAATGATGTTGAAGGAACTCGGCAAAATGCTTCCGTAACTTCGGGATAAGGAAGACCCTTTGGTAGGCAACTATAGAAGGGTGGCACAAGCCAGGGAGAAGCGACTGTTTATCAAAAACACAGGGCTCTGCTAACACGTAAGTGGATGTATAGGGTCTGACGCCTGCCCGGTGCTGGAAGGTTAATGCGGTTGGTGCAAGCTAACTTCTGAAGCCCCAGTAAACGGCGGCCGTAACTATAACGGTCCTAAGGTAGCGAAATTCCTTGTCGGGTAAGTTCCGACCTGCATGAATGGCGTAACGATTTCTCCGCTGTCTCCAACATCAACTCAGTGAAATTGAATTCTCCGTGAAGATGCGGAGTTCGCGTAGTTAGACGGAAAGACCCCGTGCACCTTTACTGCAACTTTACATTGGTGTTAGGAAAAACATATTTAGCATAGGAGGGAGACTTTGAAGCAAAGGCGTTAGCTTTTGTGGAGTCACCAGTGAAATACCTCTTTTGTTTTTCTTGACATCTAACCGCTAGCCGTCATCCGGCAGCGAGACATTGTATGGTGGGTAGTTTGACTGGGGCGGTCGCCTCCCAAATAGTAACGGAGGCGTGCGAAGGTAGGCTCAGAACGGTCAGAAATCGTTCGTAGAGTGCAATGGCATAAGCCTGCCTGACTGTGAGACTGACAAGTCGAGCAGAGACGAAAGTCGGTCATAGTGATCCGGTGCTTCTGAGTGGAAGGGGCATCGCTCAACGGATAAAAGGTACGCCGGGGATAACAGGCTGATACTGCCCAAGAGCTCATATCGACGGCAGTGTTTGGCACCTCGATGTCGGCTCATCACATCCTGGGGCTGGAGCAGGTCCCAAGGGTTTGGCTGTTCGCCAATTAAAGTGGTACGTGAGCTGGGTTCAGAACGTCGTGAGACAGTTCGGTCCCTATCTGCTATGCGTGTAGAAGAATTGAGAGGAGTTGACCCTAGTACGAGAGGACCGGGTTGAACATACCACTGGTGGACCTGTTGTGGCGCCAGCCGCAGTGCAGGGTAGCTAAGTATGGAAGAGATAACTGCTGAAAGCATCTAAGCGGGAAACTCACCTCAAAACTAGTTCTTCCTATAGAGCCGTGGTAGACCACCACGTTGATAGGCTGGATGTGGAAGCGCAGTAATGCGTGTAGCTGACCAGTACTAATAGCTCAATTGGCTTGATTTATGCACTGAAAAAAATTTTTATAGAAGTAATAAAGATAAAGATAAAGATATTGCAAACTCTAATATTTTAATAAATAATTTAGTGACGTTTTTGTATAATATTTAGAAAAATTACCCTCAGACGATCCTAATTATTATCAATAAAAAATTTTATGTTTAAAAAAATATTTTTTTAAATTCCAAAGAAATTATATGCTGTGTTAATGTTAAAAAAAACAGATATAGTAAAATATGAAAAAACTATTTTGGTCAGGTAAAAATGGACCAATGTTGATTGCTGAAATTGGTGGAAACCATGAAGGCAATTTCAACTATGCTAAAAAACTTGTAAAACTTGCCATTAAATCTGGTGTTGATGTTGTTAAATTACAAATTTATAAAGGAGATGAGCTTGTTAGTACTTTTGAGTCAAAAAAAAGAAATAAGCATTTTAAGAAGTTTGAGTTAACTAAAGACCAACATATTCACCTTGCAAATATTTGCAAAAAAAACAAAGTAATATATGCGGCTTCAGTTTGGGATAATGAGTCTATTAAATGGATTGACAAGTATTTAAAATTTTACAAAATTGGTTCTGGTGATCTTACAGCATTTCCAATTATTGAAAGTATAATCAAAAAAAAAAACCTATTATATTATCAACTGGCCTCTCAACGCTTCAGGAGATTAAAGAAACAATTAATTTTATTCAGTCTAAAAACAAAAGATACAAAAATTCTAATATGTTGTCTTTACTACAGTGCACCTCATCATACCCAACACTTGATAGTGAAGTTAACTTAAATGTTATAAAAGCTCTTAAAGAAAAAACTAATTTAACTGTTGGATATTCTCATCATAATAAGGGGTCGTTAGCGTTATTAGCCGCATATGCTTTAGGAGCAGAAATTTTAGAGTTTCACTTTACAGATGACAGGAGAGGAAAAAAGTTTAGAGATCATAAAATTTCCTTAAATTATAATGAAACAAAAAATTTGATAATAGATATTAAAAAAATGGGCAAGTTATTTGGAAATTTTGAAAAAAAACCAACAAAATCAGAAATATCTAGTGGCCATGTTACATCTTTCAGAAGAGCAGTATATTCAACAAAATTTTTAAAATCAGGAGAAAGGTTGTCAAATAATACTTTGGTATGTTTGAGGCCAAATTTGGGACTAGACCCAAGAAACTTAAAAAAAAATTTAGGAAAAAAAGTGAAAAAAAATATATTCCCATTTCAAAGAATTTTGCTTAAATAAAATGATTAAAGACCCACACTGGTGAGCATTTATATTACCAATCATAATTATGGTAAGTATATTGCAAAAAGTATTAAAAGTGCGCTAAATCAAAACTATAAAAATATTAGAAATATTAAGTTAATTTTTAGTTCTAAAAAAATTGCTCAATTGACTTGATTTATGCACTGAAATTTTTTTTTATGAAAATTTGATATTTTATTTCACAAGCCCCAACAATATAATTGTTAGGTTTTTTATATGTTTATTGTGAAATTATCTTAAAAATATCTTCACCATTTATTTTAACCGGATTATTTCCAAGTCTTAATAAATTAATGCCTTTAATTATTTT
The DNA here is from genome assembly GCF_059417795.1 of Candidatus Pelagibacter sp. PS_43. Taxonomy (NCBI): domain Bacteria; kingdom Pseudomonadati; phylum Pseudomonadota; class Alphaproteobacteria; order Candidatus Pelagibacterales; family Candidatus Pelagibacteraceae; genus Candidatus Pelagibacter; species Candidatus Pelagibacter sp. PS_43. Next base: position 123,735 of record NZ_CM182066.1, read on the forward strand.
TTCTGAACTTTGTTTAATATTTATATTAAGTGCATGGAGATCGTCTTCCAGGTTGGCTTTTTTTTTATTAATTTTATCTTTGAGCTAAAATCATTAATATTTTTTACATTAAAAAGATTAAATATTAATTCAAATCTTTTTTGTAAATCAAAAGACGTGTCTGATTTATCTAAATTATTAAAATTAAATTTAAAAAAACTTTCAAAAAATAGAGCAACAGCATGACCATGACTAATATTAAATAAAGATGTAAATGGATAGGATACAGCATGTGGTGCAGTTGTTTTGGATATATTAATAGCTTTGCCCGCTAAATTAGAGGAAATACTCATTTCTGATGCATTTTTATAATTTGGATTATTTAAAAAAGAGATGTAGCTATTAATTGATATTTTTAAAGATTTTGAAGCATAGTCTACACTTTGAGCGTTAGATTTTTTTGAAACCAAAGATTCTAAGGCTTGAGCAATAGAATCAAATCCTGCCGAAGCTTTAATTTTATTTGGTGCTGAAATCAAAAATTCAGGTATGAGAAAAAAATTATCAGGTATCAATAGCTCACTTTCAAAGGAGTGTTTGATGCCATTTACATAAATAACAGCATTAGAAGTAACCTCAGCCCCTGAACCAGCAGTTGTTGGTATGACAGCCAAGTGTGAATATTTTTTTTTAAAAGGGTAAGAATAGTTTATAATTAAATCTTCAAGATCAGGTCTTACATTAACTATATTAGCTATTTTTGCATAATCTATTATAGCTCCACCGCCTACAGCTAGAATTAAGTCAGGTTCAAAATTTCTAATTTTTTTTATAATAATGATTAATTCCTCAAGAACAGGTATCTCTGAGTTTTTATAAGAAAGTTTAATCTCTTTTTTATATAATAGTTTTTTAAATAAAGTTTCTGCACCTGAGTTTGCAAAAGATTTTTTTCCACACAAAATAAAAATTTTTTTAAAACTTTTATCCTCAATAAATTTTCCAATATCTTCCAAAGAGTTAATCATTTATTTCATAAATTGGTTTTTTATTTTAATTAAATCGTTAGGCCTTGGTAGTTTTTTTATCTTACTGTTTGCTACCCTAACCTCTAAAAAGCTTAAACTCTTTTCGGAAAGAAAATTAATTATATTTTTTTTTAAATTTTTTTCATTTTTGATGGAATAGAATTTTTTAAAACCTAGACTTTTTGAAAGTTTTTCAAAATTAACATCATCTGCATAGGTGCTTTGACCACCAACAGAGTCATGAGAATTATTATTCAACATTATATATTTAAAGTTTTTATTAGCAAAAGTTCCAGCTGTTTTAATTGAACCCAGATGCATTAATAATGAACCATCACCATCAATACAGACTGTATTATTTATACTTGATAATGAGTATCCAAGAGCAACTGATGACGCATGACCCATGCCACCAACCATATAAAAATCTTTACTATCTTTTAATTTATATTTATTTCTGATAAGCATTAGCTCTCTTGAATTATATCCAGTACTTGAAATAATTTTTGTTTTTTTTTTAAATTTTCCAATAAAGTTTTTAAAAAAAACTTTTTGTCTAATTTGTAATAATCTATTTTTTTAGTTGATTTATTATTTTTTTCTAAGGTACCTTGTTCTATTAAACAAGCCACAATAGATTTATTTTTTTTAGCAATTTTAATTTGTTTTTCAAATTTATGAAAATCAGCATTTGATCTTAAGATAGTATATTTTATATTCAAAAGTTTTAAAATCTGTTCGGTGATTTTGCCTTTTACATTATGTTGAGGCTCATCACTAAATCTAGGCGAACCTCTCCAGCCAATAATTAATATTAATGGGATAGAATAAACCTTCTTATGTGCTATTGAAATTAATGGATTAAGTGCATTTGATAAGCCTGAATTTTGCATATAAATGCAGGGCACATTCTTTGTTGCTAAATAGTGACCAATACCAAGTGAAACTGCAGAACCTTCATTTGTTGACACAATATGGTTATTTTTACCTTTATTCTGTAATGCAGAAGAAAGCTCTTTAAGAACACTATCAGGAACACCTGTAAAAAAATTACTTTTATTTTTTTTTAATATATTAATTAAAGTGTTAACTTTAATCATTTTTAATTAAATTAATAATCTCTTTTATTGAAATAATTTTTTTATCAACTTCAAAAGCACGTCTCTTTTCTAGTATTAATTTTGCTGCTTTCTGCATAGCTGGGTATGCGGCTCTTAAAAGTTGATTTGCATAAATAACCAATTTAAAACCATTTTTTATTAAATCTTTTTCATAAACTTTTGGATACGTAGATGGAACAGAAACTAGGGGTATAAAATTTTTACTTTTTTTAAATTCTTTTGCAAAAGCAAATATTTCTTTTGGAGTTTTTTCTTTGCTATGAATTAAAATTGCATCAGCTCCTGCTTTTGAATATATCTCAGCTCTTTTTAAGGCATCATTTAACCCCTTACCAACAATAAAACTTTCAATTCTTGCAATTACCATAAAATCTTTTGATTGCCTTGAGTTGCAAATTTTTTTGATTTTTTTTGCAAAAATTTGAGGCTTATCTTGTTTTGTGCCAGTTTGATTTTTAAATAAAGAATTTTTTTTTAGCCCTATTTTATCTTCCATAATCATTGCTGAGACACCAGATCTTTCTAACGATCTAACTAAAAAGGGTAAATGTTCTAATTGACCTCCATTGTCAGCATCAAAAACTAATGGTTTTGTTGTTACATCCATCATGTCATTTAAAGAAGATATCCTAGCAGAAAAATCTAAAGATGAGTTATCGGGCTTACCTTTGGTCGCTGAATCAGTTAAGCTTGAAGACCACATACCATCAAATTCTATATTTTTATTTTTATTAATAACTTTAAGTTTTTCAATTATTAAACCAGTCAAAGAGTTGTGAGACTCAAGTATTCTAACTATATTTTTTGTTGACATAAGCCTTTTTAGCTTATCAACTCTTTGTTGAGGTAAAGCACTAAGTTCTAAGATTTTATTTTTTATAATAGTAGAAGAAATATTTTTAGTATATTTTGGCTCTATTAACTTACCTGACCATTTTTTTAAAGTTTTTATTACCCTGTCTCTTGTTTTTTTTTGAACACCTTTTTTCCAGTCATCTCCATGAACAACAAAATCAGGTTTAATTAGGATTAAATTTGGAACATAATCTAAGGTATTTTGAGGTATTACTTTTTTAACATATTTTATATTTTGAATGATAATTTTCCTCCTTTTATAATTTAAATGAGGAATATTTTTGTAGGATGCTATAGCTTCGTCTGTTAAAAGGCCTACAGTTACTTCACCGTAGCTATTTGCAATTTTTAAAATATTAATATGACCTTCATGAACAATGTCTACAGCCAAACCAACATAAACTTTTTTTTTAATATTCATTGAATTATTCTTAGAATGAAGTTGTTTTATACACAAGCTTTAAATTAAACTTAAAATTATTTAAGAATTTTAATCTATAATAATAAGTTACTTTTTTCCACTAAAGCTTTTGAATCATTTTTACTTTTATCTTTATCTTTAAAATACCTCTTATATTTAGACCCATATTTTTTTTTTGTATATGTATAATATATTATTCTTCTATTTTTTTTAGAGTTATTTATGTTTGACCTATGTGGACATGTATGTAAAAAGAAAAGCATATCTCCAACTTCTAAATTTACTAATTTAAATACAGTTTCATCCTCTATTGTTTTTTTTATTGCTGGCGTACCGTCATTTTTAGTATTTTTTAATAGATCATCAAAACTACCTTTGTGAGCATTTGCAATTTCAATAGTACCATTTTTTTTATCACACTTATCAAGAGCCACAAGAACGTTTATAAAAAAATTTCCATATTCATACCAACCTTTTTTTTTTTCATTATTATGATTTATAAATTTAAAAATGCCATCATAGTGAGCAAAAAAACCATCTCCCCCTGGTGGCTTAACATTAAATTTGTCTTTAAAAATTGTGTATTCTTCACCTAATAAATTTTTTAGTATCATTAGTATTTTTTTGTTTAAAAGTTTTAAGGCTTCGCTTTTGTCATAAATTTTTTCTATTCTTCTTAGATTTTTCTTACTATCAAAATATTTAATAGTACCTTTAGCAGATTTTATATCTTTTTTGATATCTGTAATGAATTTTTTATCAAATATTCTTTCATATTTAAAAAAACCTTCAGTTAAAATTTTTTTCTTAAAATTTTTATTTTCAATAATCATACTTTTTTTTATAATAATATTTTTAATCTTATTTTGTAATTCCAGTTCATAAAAAGTTAAATGCTTATTAAATGTATTGTATATTGTAATATCTGGATTTTTTGGAAATTGGGGTTTTATATTTACACCAACAATATTTTTTTTATTCTTATAAATTTTTTTTTCTTACCTTTTGATATTATCTTTTGAACGTCTGATTTAATAAAAATTTCTATATACTTTTCTATATGTTTTCTATTCCACGCCCTAGGTTTATTCATTAGACCAACTATAGAAAATACCACATTAACACCCTGATCTGTAAAAAGTTTTGCTAGGCTTACGAATTTTTTTGAATTAGATATCCTTTCCTTAAATGTATAGCCATATAACTCTAAAATGCCTCTTAGTGTATCACCATCCAGGTGTATTGTTGCCCCATATTTTTTATTAATAAAAGGTAAAATTTTTCTGGCTAAATTAGTTTTACCAGATCCTGACAAACCAGTTATCCAAAATAAAATACCTTTTTTTCTATTTTTATTCATCATGATTAATAAATGTAATTATTTAATAAATATACTTTCTATTAGAAAAAAAAATAAGTTTTTAATGCCTCTTGTAAAAATTTTATTTTCATATAATTGTAAAATGATGAAGTTTATTTCAGAAATTGGTTTAAATTATAACAATAACTCTAATCTTTGTTATGAGTTAATAAAACAGTCAAAACTTTCTGGTGTTGATATTGTTAAATTTCAATTAGGTTGGGGGGGAAAGCAAAATGAAATAAATTATCTAGATTACGAAAGGCTTTAGAACATAATATTTTTACAAAATTTCCTTAAAAAATATTAAAAAATGAAATTTCTAAATGTAAAAATTTAATAGAAAAAATAAGACATCCTATCCAGAAAGAAAATACAATACTAATATGATTAAGATTTTAAAAGGACTTAATATTTTAACTTGTCCAATAGCAAGTGGACAAAAGATTGCAAAAAAAAAGATACATATAAGATAAAAAGAATTATGGTAGGATTTAATGATAAAAAATTTCCAAAATTTTAAATTTAAATTAACCTTCGTATAAAATATTATAATTTATTGTTTGTGAATAAGAAATATCAAAAAGAAATTTCCAAAATAAATAGTTTACCGATTTTAGCATTGGGAGCCAATGCACATAATGGACTAGATTGGGTTCATAGTCTAATTGATGGTCACACAGAGGTTGGAATATTACCTGCTTTTAGTTTTTTTAGGTTTACAGTAAGAGAGAAAATAAATCAAAATATGTTTGATAATAAAAAAAAATTGATCCTAAGAATAGGCAACATACTTTATAAAAATAAATCATATAATGTCCCAAGAAGAAAATTCTTTTCAAACTATAAAGAAAAAAAAATTTTTGAAAATTATTTAAGAATTTATTTAACAATTCAAAAGGAAATTTCTTTTAGATCTTTATTTTTTGCAATCCATTTTGCATATTTAAAATTAAAAAAAGAAAATATTATGTCAAAAAAAATTATTGTCAGTCATGAACATATGTGCTGGAATCATCATAAATACTCTATTTTTAAGAATGTTAAGTTTTGTTTTGTGATTAGAGATCCTAGAGCAGCTTTTGCGGGAAGTATACTTCAAATGAAAAAAGTAAATAAATTTTTTTTTTTAGAAAGTTCTGCAATGAATAAAATTTTATTAAATTATATTGCTGGATGGAAATTTATTAAAAGTGAAAAACTAAATAATCCAAATAATATTTTTTTTTTATAAATGAAAAAATGAATAAAGATTTAAAAAATGAAATGATTAAGTTTTGTAAATGGAGTAAGATTAGTTTTAAAATAAGTATGTTAAAAAGTACTTTTAATAAAAAACTCTGGAAAGGTGAGTCTTCTTATTTAATGAAAAAAAAAATTGACTTAAATAAAAAAGCTCCCAAAAATTATTATAATTTAGAAAAAGTAAAAAAGAGATGGATGTCCTTATTAGGCCCCCGAGAAATTCAAATAATAGAAGCCTTTTCTTATGATTACATGAAAGTATTCAGTTATAAAAGAAATTATGTTAATAAATTTTATCAAATTTATATTAATAAGTTTTTAATTTTATTTTTTTATATATTACCTAACATGAATAAAGATAAGAATTTTTTATATCAATTAATAAAAAATACAATTAAAAGACTTTTAATTGTAGTATTACCTATGAAATCAATAAATATATTGTCAATAAAATAGACTATGAAAATATTAGTTACTGGAGGTGCAGGATTTATTGGTTTTCACCTATCATTAAATTTACTTAAACAAGGTTATTCAGTTGTAAGTATTGATAACCTAAATGAATATTATGATATTAATTTAAAAAAAAATCGTATTAAAATACTTAATAATAAATTCAGTAAACAAAAACAATTTCAATTTAAAAAAATTGATATCACAAACTTTGTAAAACTTAGTAAGTTGGGTAAATTTAAATTTGATATAGTTATCAATTTAGCAGCACAAGCTGGCGTTAGGTATTCGATAGAAAATCCAAGAGCATATATTAATTCAAATTTGGTTGGTTTTTTTAATGTTTTAGAATTTTCTAAGGTTAATAAAGTCAAACACTTGTTATACGCGAGTACAAGTAGCGTATATGGAGCTAATGAAAATTTTCCTTATAAAGAAAAAAATTCAGCAGATAATCCAATCCAATTATATGCTGCAACAAAACGATCAAATGAATTAATGGCTCATAGCTACAGTCACTTATACAATTTACCCACAACTGGATTAAGATTTTTTACCGTTTATGGTCCATATGGCAGACCAGACATGGCACTATTTAAATTTACAAAAAACATACTTGCGGGCAAAGCAATAGAGGTATTTAACTATGGAAATCATTATAGAGACTTTACTTATGTCGACGATTTAGTTGATGTAATAAAGGTTCTTATAAATAAAATTCCAAAATTAACAAAATGGAATAAAAAAAAACCTGATCCTTCATCAAGTACGGCTCCGTTTGAAGTATATAATATAGGGAACAATGATCCTATTAAGCTCACTAAATATATTGAAATTTTAGAGAAAGTTTTGAATAAAAAAGCAAAAAAGAAATATATGAAATTACAAGCAGGGGATATTAAAAAAACATTTGCAGACAACTCAAAGATTAAAAAGTTTTATAAAAAAAAACCAACTCGAGTGACAAAAGGAATTCAAAATTTTGTTGAATGGTACAAAAAATATTATAATGAATAATCTTAAATTAAAAATTGGAATTGTTGGATTGGGATATGTAGGTTTACCTTTGGCAATAGAGTTTGGAAAATTTTTTGATGTGGTGGGATATGATATAGATAAAAAAAGAGTCTATGAAATAAATCAAAAAAAAGATCGTAACAATGAAGTTAAAAAAAAAGAATTTGTAAATTCAAAAAATTTATCAGTTTATGATAAAATTTCACAGTTAAATAATTGTAATATAATAATAATCACAACACCCACACCAATTAACAAAAAAAATATTCCAGATTTAAGAATGTTGAAAAATTCTACGACAAAAGTTTCGTCAATACTAAAAAAAAATATGATTATAGTTTTTGAGTCAACTGTCTATCCAGGTTGTACCGAAGAAGTTTGTATTCCAATCTTAGAAAAAAAATCAAAATTGAAATTTAATAAAGATTTTTTTTGTGGTTATTCACCAGAAAGAATAAATGTTGGAGACAAAAACCACAAACTAACCAATGTTAAAAAAATAATTAGTGGCTCAAATTATAAAACTTTGAACTATTTAGACAAAGTATATTCTAAGATAATCAAGGCTGGGGTATTTAAAGCAAGTTCAATTAAGGTGGCAGAAGCAGCAAAAGTAATTGAAAATGTTCAGAGGGATTTAAACATTGCATTGATGAATGAAATTTCAATTATCTTTAATAAATTAAATTTAGATACAAAAGATGTAATAAAAGCTGCTTCAACAAAATGGAATTTTCATGAATACCAACCAGGCCTAGTAGGTGGTCATTGCATAGGAGTTGATCCCTATTACTTAACTTACAAATCAAAAAAAATTGGCTATGAGCCAAAGGTAATCTTGGCGGGTAGAAAAATTAATGACTCGATGTACTTAGAAATTATTTCAAGGATAAAGAGTAATAATAAGTTCAAATTAATGAAAAATAAAAAAAAATTTTTAATTTTAGGATTGGCTTTTAAAGAAAATTGTAACGATATAAGAAATTCCAAAATTTTTGATTTAGCAAAACATTTTATTAAAGAGGGTCATGAAGTGCATGGCTTTGATCCATTAGTAAATACTAGCATACCAATAAAAAAGATGATTTTTCATAAAACAATGACTAAAAAAAATTTTTTTGATATTATAATAATTTCAACTCCTCATAGAAACTTTATAAGACTAGGTATTAATAAAATTAAAAGTTTTGGAAAAAAAAATTCAATTATATTTGATGTTAAAAGTGTTTTTAATAAAGATGTAAATGTTGATGAGAACCTTTAGGAATTAAATTAATGATTTCAAATAAAAAAAAAATACTAGCTGTTATACTTGCAAGAGGTGGCTCCAAAGGGATTAAATTAAAAAATATAACTGATCTAGCGGGCAATCCACTAATTAGCTATACAATAGAAGCTGCAAAAAGATCAAAATACATTGATAATATCATTGTATCCACTGATAGTAAAAAAATTGCCAAGGTGGCTTCTGACTTTGGTGCAGAAGTACCTTTTTTTAGAAATAAAAAATTAAGTGGCGATAAAGTGAACTCAGTTGATGCACTACATGATGCTGTAGTCAGATATCAAAATATCAAAAATACTTTTTTTGATTATATAATAGAACTTCCATGTGTCAGTCCATTAAGAGGACACAAACATATAGATGAAGCTATAAAATTATTGGATAAAAGCTTCGACAATAATATTGACAGTGTTACAGCATACGTAAATACTGGAGAAAAACATCCAACCAGATTAAAGAGAATCAAAAACAATTTGATCACCGACTTTTGTAAAGAGTATCCTGAAAAAAATAATATCTCCAGAAGACAAGACTTTGAACCTTGTTATATTAGAAATGGCTCTATATATGCGATGACAAATAATTGTCTTGTTAAACATAAAAGTAGACATGGAAAAAAAATGTTACCTTATATTATGTCATCAATAAGCTCAATTAACATTGATGAAAAATCAGATTTAGTGCTTGCTGAATCATTGATTAAAAACGGTTATTCTGTAAACTTTCCAAAAAAAATTTTTCGTTCAGAGATATTCTACTCAAAGCAAAAAAATAAAATAAAATTATTGATAACTACAGACTTAGATTTTGTTCCATTAATAAGAAAAAAACTTGAAAATGAATTTGAGTGTGTATTTATTAAAAATGAAACTAATATAAATACTATCAAAAATGAAATTAAAAAAGTAGATGGCTGGATATGCTCTCCATGTCCAAATTACAAAATTGATAAGAGTCTAATTCCAGATACAAATAAATTAAAATTTATTTTAACACCCTCAACTGGGGTAAGCCATATTGATGTAAAATTCTTTGAAGAAAGAGGAGTTATTGTAAAAAGTCTAAAAAATACAAAACTAATAAATAAAATTTCTGCCTCATCGGAATTTACATTTTTGATGCTTTTAAATTCTTTTAAAAATTTTGTTAAAGGAGTTTCCAGCGTTAAAATTGGATATTGGAGAGAAAATGAGAGAAAATTAAGAGGAAACGAAATTTTTGATAAAACTTTAGGAATTGTAGGTTTTGGAAGAATAGGCTCAAATGTTGCAAAATATGCTCTTTCAATGGGAATGAAGATTTTAGTTTTCGATCCATATGTAAAAACTAAAAATCCAAAAATTTTTCAATTTAACAACTTATATCAAATGTTAAGAAAATGTGACGCAGTAATTGTTTCGGTCCACCTTGATAAAAAGACAAAAAATTTGATTGATAAAAAATTTTTAAATAATCTTAAAAATGGATCAATATTGATAAATTCATCTAGGGGCGAAATATTAGATGATAAAGAACTGATAAAGTTTTTAAGAAAAAATTCAAAATCAAAAGCAATTATTGACGTAATTAAAGATGAACAAAAAAAAATGTTGAAGGGTAATCTTTTGTACAAGTTTTCAAAAATAAATGAACGTTTGCTCATAACACCACATATGGCAGGATTAACCTATGAGTCTGAGTCTAAGGCGGCTATACAAACATATGATAGTCTAACTAAAATAATAAGGAGAATAAATTTTGAATAAAATTTTCTTACCAGATATTAGTGTTATTGTATGTACTTATAATCATGAAAAATGGATTGAGAGATGTATAAGAAGTATCATTAACCAAGCAAATATAAAAAAAGATAAATGGGAATTAATTATTGTAGATGACTTTTCAAAAGATAGTACAAAAGAAATTCTAAAACCTTATAAAAAAATAGAGAATATCAATTTTATTCATAATAAAAAAAATTTAGGTTTACCAAAGTCTTTAAACTTAGCCTTAAAAAAAGCCAAGGGAAGATATGTTGTTAGAGTAGATTCTGACGATTACATAGCAAGAAACTATCTCTTTGTCTCAAGTTTGTTTTTGGAGATGAATCGAGAGTATCAAGCTGTAGCCACAGATTATGTTGAGGTTAACAACTATGAGCAAAAAATCAAAAAAGTAAACTGTTTAAAAAAACAAATTGCTTGTGGGGTGATGTTTAGAAAAGAATGTTTGTTTGATATTGGTATGTACAATGAAAAATTTAAAATGAGAGAAGGCCATGAATTAAAAACTAGATTTGAAAAAAAATTTCAAATAGGGAGAATTGAATTTCCCATGTATAAATATAGAAAACATGAGAATAATCGTACAAACAATAAAAAAAATATTAAACGATATGATCATTATTTAAAAGAAAATAAGAAATAATAATGAGTTCAAAACATAATGCAGGAATAGTAATTCTTTTAGCAAGAACAAAAATTTTAGAAAAAACTTTAGAGAATTTTTATGAAAATTTTAATTCAAAATATGATTATCCAATTTATTTACATACTTTTGGAAAATTAACAAGTGATGGTTATTTAACAAATCTTAGAAAAAAATTCTCAGAAAATATTTTTTTAAAAGAAATTGACTATGAAATTCCCAAACAAGTAAAAGAGAAAGAGTTATTTTATAATAGATCATATAACAGGTATGTAAAAAAAAATTTTTCAAAAAAGAGAATTGGGTATCTTCACATGCTAAGATTTTCAACTAACCTAACATCATTTGGTAAAATTGGCTGTATGTGTAAAGATATGGAAAAGTATGAAAAGTTAATGAAATTTGATGACGAGTCATGGTTTAAAAAAAAAATTAATTTTGATCTTTTTGACATACTTAATGAGTATCCAACAGCCTCAGCTTACGCTGATGGAGATAATGTCTCAATTCAAACAAGGCGCGAGACTACAGAAAATTTATGGAATTTTTATAAATATTATTTAAAAAAATATAATTACGAGCCCTTATGCCCAAAACTAAAAAATGCCCTTAAAAATAATGATGAAGATATAGTCAATACACTAATGTTTAAATGTGGGAATATGGAATTATATAATATTGATATGATAAAGAAATCACCATGGAATGAATATATTGAAGAAGTTAATCAATATGCGGGTGATTATAAATATAGATGGGGTGATAATGAAGTCATAGGACTTTTTTTCTTAACTCATTTTGAAAAACCTTTTTATGATTTTAAATTTAAAGAAAAAGGAATCTATTTTCCATCAATACCAAGTGAATATACTGAAGGATATGCACCATCTCCAAATAACCTATTAAATATTCATAGTAAAAGTTTAATTATATCACATATTTATAAGTTGATTTTAACTATAAAAAAAAGTTTAAAAAAGCTACTTCCATTTAGATGAAAGAAATTTGTATTCATCAAATATTTTTTTAAGCTCTAAATGCCTTTTTTTAGATAAATCATCATAGAAATTTTTTCCTGCTGAAGTTTTACTTTTATATTTTGATTCACCATCTAAAAATTCTTTAAGTTGTAAAAATAAATCATCTTCATCATTTAAATCAAATTCGTTAACAAATTTTGCATATTCATCGTCCAATATAGCTTTTGAATAAAAAACTGGAAGATTAAAATAAAAAGCCTCAAGCAAGGGTAGAGTTGATCTTGCTACGTATGTTGGCATAAGTAGGGCGTCGGAATTCATATATAGTGATATAATTTGATCTTCATTTAAGAAATTGTAAAATTTAACATAGTTTTCTAAATTATATTCAGTGACCTTTTTTTTTAAAAATTCTAAGTTACCTTTGTTTCCACCAGTCAAAATTAATATGAAATCGCTATTTACTTTTTTAAGTTTTTTTATAACATTAAATAAATAAATGTGATTTTTATGAGGCCAATATTGAGCAGGATAAAAAAAAATTTTATTTTTTTTGTCTATTTCAAAATTATCAAAAATTTCATTATAAAATTCTTTATTATTATTTTTTGATATATTAGGTAAGGGAGTATTAAATGGGATTATTGAAATTTTTTTTTGATTACAATTGTAAAATTTCTCTATATCCTCAGATGCTTTTTTACTATTTACAATTATTTTAAAAGAATTATTTACAACTTTTTTTAAAACTTTTTCTTTTTGATTAAATGTTTCTATAGATTTAAATTCAGGGAAGTAGTTATCTAATTTATGATTAATATCCCAAATATTTACTATAAAATTGGAATATTCAGTATTTTTAACTAAATCAATTAGAGTTGAGGGTCCAAGAAAAAAAAATAGATCAATTTTATTTTTTTCTGAAATTTTATGAATTGAGTTTCTATATCTTAATTTTTTTAAAATTTTAGAAAAAAAAATTTTTTGATCAATTATATTAATAAATCTTTCAAAATAGCCAATTTTTAAAATTTTACTTTTTATATTATGTTTGAAAAGTACTTTTTGAACATTTTCTGATGTACAAAAAAAAACTATTTTAAGATTGGGATTTTTGAAGTCATTAATTATTTTAGCAGTAGAAAGAGATTGATAAAATCCACCACCACCATTTGTTTCAGTGTCAAAAATTACAGCTAAGTTAATTGTCATATTTTAATTACTAATCACACATTTATTCACTAGTTAAAATAGACTTTTACATATATTAATATATTAATACAGCCTTTAATGATTCAATTAATAAAAAAGTATAAAAAAACTTCCATATTACTGGTTGTCATCTTAACGATCACTTCTTTAACCTCTTATTATTTTGGGGCCTTATCTTATCATTATAAATTTTTTCCATTCAATTCTAAAATTAAAAAAGTAGAGGAACAAATTAGTTTTATTGAAACAGCTAAGAATAATCTTAAATTATTAGAATATAATTTGCCCACTTATAAAAAATATGGAGCGATAGATAATTTTAAAGATAAGATAATTTTTGTAGATAATGACGGTTTTCTCTATTTATTTGATACAAAAAATAAATCATTTGTTAAAATTAAATCACCAATACTTATAAATAATAAAAAAAAATTTATTAAAAAATATGAAAATGAATTAGGCACAGTTAGATTAGAAAATTTATTTGGTACTAGAGATATTTTAATAGAAATTATAAATGGTCAAAATCAAATTTTTCTGTCCTCTTTAGACTATAATGTTCAAAATGATTGTTATGTAATTTCAGTTTATAACAGCCAAATTAAAGATAAAGACAACGAAATTTTAATTAATGATTGGAAAAAAATATTTAGTTCCAATCCTTGTTTAAAAACTGATTTAACTCCTAATGATTTATTTGCATCGTCATCATCAGGGGGAAGAATTGCAAAATTAGATGAGTCTAATATTTTAATTACCTTGGGAGATTTTTATGCTGATGGAGTGAATGGTCCAATATTAAGTCAAAAATTAGATAATGACTATGGAAAAATTGTTCAATTAAATATTAACACAAAACAAAAAAAGTTTTTTTCTGTTGGTCATAGAAACCCACAGGGTCTCTTTGTAAATAAAAATAAAGAAATTTTTTCAACTGAACATGGGCCTGAAGGTGGCGATGAATTAAATTTAATTTTAGAAAATAAAAATTATGGATGGCCCTATGAAACGTTTGGTACAGATTATAATAGTAAAATTTGGCCCTTAACTAAAAAAAATAGAATCATCGATAATTATGAGAAACCATTATTTTCTTGGGGTCCAGGGCTAGGGATTTCTAATCTTATAGTTTATGGCTCAAATTATTTTTTTGAATGGGAGGACAATATACTTGTAACATCATTAATAGGAAATAAAATTATTAGACTTGTGTACGATAAAGAAAACAATAAGATTGGCTATATTGAATATATAAAATTAAATCATAGAATAAGAGATATCATTGAATTAAAAAATGGTAGAATAGCTATTTTAACAGATATTTTAGATGCAAATGCATATGGAAGTATTCCAAAACTTCTCATTTTGGAAAAAAATCTATAGGCGATGTTGCCAAAATATAATTTAATAACTACTGCATTAAAAACTAAAAAAAGTAAGTACGATAAATTTTATCTTGGAGATTGGTGTATAAAATACAATAACAAAAACACTAGCTTAGATGCAAGCAAACACCCATATCATTGGAATGATAAAAAAAAATTAATTAAAGATTATAAATATTTAAAAAGCCTTCATCCAATAATATTAGATACAATATATAAAAAATTAAATAAAGAACTTGGAATAAATTATAAAAAAATTTTTTGGGAAATTTATTTGGGTCCTTGGTTGAATTATTATTTACAAGTCATGTTTGATAGATGGGAAATAATAGACTCTTTTTTAAAAATACATGGAGACAATTTTTTAACTGATAAATTTGATTATGATGAAAATGATTTTATCTGTAAAAATCTTGAAGAGTTTGTGTATAGTTTATATTCAGATGAATATAACCATATTATATTTAATGAGATACTAGCATATAGATTAAACACAAAAAATATTTTCTTCAATAATGGAATTAAAATAAAACCACTTATAAAAAAAAAATATAAGATAGGTAGAAATATAAAAATTTTAAGAACATTTGAAAAAATATTTTCATCAATTATAAAAAAACAAAATTTTCTTTTATTTGACACATACTTATCCAGATATGAAGAAACTTTATTAAACTTAAAATTAAAACAAATACCAACTGTACATTCTCCCAATTTATCTCTTGAAAACTGGATTATAGACAGAAAGTTTAGAAGAGAAGTTTTTAAATATGAAAATAAAAGTAATAGTTTTGAGGATTTTTTATTAAAAAAGTTAAATTTATTTATACCATCAGAGTTTTTAGAAAATTTTTCCAACTTAAAAGATCAATCAAATAACTTATGTTGGCCAAAAAATCCCAAAATAATTTTTACATCACACGCGCTAAATAATTATTCACTATCAAAATTCTATATTGCCGATAAGGTAAACCATGGCTGTAAGCTAATTCATGGACAACATGGAGGTGTTTATGGTTTAGATGAATTCACTACTCATGAAGATTATGAATTAAATGTTTCAAATTATTTTATTTCTTGGGGTTGGTCACATAAGGAAAAAATTAAACCTATTGGAATTTTAAAGCCTATTAAAAATATTAGCAGAAAAAACAATTTTAAAAATAATGATAAGGATAAACTACTTTATGTTTTAAGATCTCGATCACGTTATTCGGTCAACTTATTGCATTCAGATATAAGAAGCTCTCAAATGATCACTTACTATAATGAAAATATTAATTTATTATCAAATATTGATGACAAAATACAAAAAAAAACAATTTTAAGACTTCATTCTAGAAAATATGGATGGGACGAAAAAAAGAGATTTAGTGACTGTTTTAATACTATAAAAATTGATGAGGGACATAAAAAAATTTCCGATTTAATTAAAAAATCACGTTTAGTGATACATACTTATAATGCAACAGGGTTTCTAGAAACTTTAGCAGCTAATGTTCCAACAATTATTTATTTTAACTCCAAAAATAATTTGATAAGAAATGATGCAAAAGTAATATTTAAAGAATTACAAAAAAATAAAATTTATTTTAGTGATGCAAAAGAAGCATCGGATCATATTAACAATGTTTGGAATAATATCGATTTATGGTGGAACAACAAAGAAACACAAAGCACAAGAAAATTATTTTGTACAAAATATGCAAAAATAAATGATAATAAGTTGAATGAAATAAAAAATTTAATTATTGATTCTACTTATGAAAAATAAAATTTTACAATTGATTTCTAATAAAGAAAAAAAGAAAGTTTTTATAATCATTATTGGATTATTTATTATTGCATTTCTAGAAATGATAAGTATAGGTTCTATTCCTGCATTTGTTTATTTATTTCTAGATGTAGATAGAGTTTATGATGTAATTAATCAGTATAATTTAAATTACGAATTTATTGTAAATCTAAATACATCAAAGTTATTAATTTTTTCAAGCCTTATCTTAATATTTATTTTTTTAATAAAGAATATAATAATTTTATTTTTTAATTTTTTTCATTTTAAATTTAATTATGAAATTAAGAAAAACCTCTGTCTAAAGTTTTTTTCGAAATACATTGATGAAAACTATGAAATAATTAAAACAAAAAGTAATTCAAAAATTACTAGAGACATTCTCGTTGAAACATCCCAATTTGTTGACATAATTGATAATTCTATAATATTTATAAGAGAAATTTTAATTTTAACTGGAATAATAATATTACTAATCATTACTGATCCAATTATTACTTTTACAATTGGAATTACATTGAGCCTAATTTTAATTTTTTTTTATTTGTTCTTTAGAAAAAAAATAGCCTCTAAAGGAAAAATAGTTCAACTTGAAAGAGAAAGACTTTTTCAGTGGATTAATCAAACTATGGGTTCAATTATTGACATAAAAATTTTTAACAGGAAATTGTTTTTCTTTAAATTGTTCTCCTCATCTATCAAGAGATATGAAAAGCAAAACCTTTATATGAATTTTATATCAACTTTACCAAGAGTTATACTTGAAATAGTAAGTGTTAGTATGATCTTGTTATTTATGGTTATTTATATTATATCAAATGAAGATTTAGCTTCATTTTTGCCATTTCTAACATTATTAGTTGTTGCATTATTGAAGATGATACCATCTTTTAATAATTTAATTCTTTCAGTTAATACCTTAAAATTTAGAAAACCTTCTTTAGATTTAATCTATGAGAATCTAGCAAATTACAAAACTACTACACAAAAAATAAATCAAGATAAAAATTTAGAAATTAAAGAAGGATTAAAAATAATAGATTTAACTTACTCATACCCAGATAATAAAATAGAAATTTTAAAAAATATTAATTTAGTAATTAAAAAAGGTGAATTTACAGCAATAATTGGAAAAAGTGGATCAGGAAAAACAACACTGATGTTAATTTTATTGGGTTTACTTCAGCCGAAGAAAGGAAAAATTTTAATTGATGGAAAATGTATACACAAAGGACTGATAAATTTTTGGCAATCTAAGATTAGTTTTGTTTCACAGAACCCTTATTTAATAAATGATACTATCAAATCAAATATAATGTTTGGGGATGCAGAAAATAAAAAAAACATTAAATTGCTAGAAGTAGTTTGTAAAATATCAAAATTAGATGAATTTATTTATAAAAATAAAAATGGATTAGAGTCAATTATTGAAGATAATGGAACCAATTTATCTGGTGGCCAGAAACAAAGAATAAGTATTGCAAGAGCATTATATAAAAATTCAGAATTCATATTTTTTGATGAAGCAACTAACGCATTGGATGAAAAATTAGAAAAAGAAATATTTGAACTCATTCATTTATATTTCCCTAAAAAAACAATAATAGTGATTACACATAGATTAAATTCTATTAAGGATGCAGACAATATTATTTATATTGAAAAAGGAAAGCATATTGATAATGGAAAGTATGATTTTATAAAATCAAAATACATTGATGTATAATAGAAGATAATATAAATTAATTTTATTAAAATTTAACTATATGAAAAAAATATCTTACCCTCTTTTAAAGGATGCCTTTTCCAAGTCTGATTTGATGGCAGCACAAAAAGTAATAAAAACCGGACAATTAACAATGTCAAAAATAACAAAAAATTTTGAATTAGAATTTGCTAAAAAAATTGGCTCAAAATATGCATTAATGGTAAACTCAGGATCTTCTGCAAATTTATTGGCAACTTTTGCTGCATGCAATCCTTATAGAAAAAATATCTTTCGAAAAGGTGATGAGGCAATTATCCCTTCCCTGTGCTGGTCAACATCACTATGGCCACTAGTTCAAGCCGGATTAAAACCAGTGTTCGTTGATGTAGATCCTAAGACTTTAAATTTAGGTATAGAAGATATTATTAAAAGTATTACAAAAAAAACCAAACTAATCATGGCGGTACATGTTTTGGGAGGTTGCACTGATATGAAAAAATTAACGCAGATTACTAAAAAAAAAAAAATTATATTAATAGAGGATACTTGTGAAAGCTTAGGATCTACATTTAATAAAAAAAAACTAGGAACCTTCGGTGATTTTGGAACGTATTCTTTTTATTATTCTCACCAAATAAGCTCAGCGGAGGGGGGAATGGTAGTTTGTAACAATTATAATGATTATTCAATTTTACATTCATTAAGATCCCATGGGTGGACTAGGGATTTAAAAGTGGAAAAAAAATTTAATAAATCTGATAAAAGATTTATTTTTTACAATATGGGGTTTAATTTAAGACCAACAGATATTACAGCATCAATTGGACATAATCAGCTAAAAAGAATTAAAACTTTTCAAATACAAAGAAGCTGGAATAGAAAAAAGATTATAGACACAATCAAACAATCAAAGTTATGGAAAAATCAATTTTCATTTCAGGAAATCCATGAAAAATGTGACCCTAGTTGGTTTGGTTTGCCAATAATGATTAATAAAAAATACAGTAAGTATAAAAATAAATTTATAGAGTATTTAGAAAAATCAGGAATCGAAACAAGGCCAATTATAAGTGGTAATTTTGCCAATCAACCGGCTATAAAAAAATTTAACCTTAATAAAAAAAATAAAAAGTTTCCTAATGCTCAAATCATTGAAGACTCAGGTTTTTTTATTGGCTTACATACAAAAAAAATTACTACTAAAGAGGTTAATTATTTAACTTCAAGGTTATTTAAAATTGAAGAATTTAATTAGAACAAGAAAAGTGGTCGGTATTACTGGTGGAAGTGGAGTACTAGGTAAGTTTTTTATTGAAAAATATAAAAATATTTTTAATTTTAAAATGTTTCAAGGTGATATTACCAACTATAAAGTTTTAAAAAGGTGGTACATTGAAAGCAAACCAGATTATTTCTTACATTTTGCTGCTAAAGTTCCTGTTAAATTTGTTGAAAAAAACTATAAAAAATCAAAAAAAATTAATGTTGGGGGAGTAAGCAATATAATAAAAATTATTGAAAATGATAAAAATTTATTATGGTTCTTTCTAGCGTCTACATCCCATGTTTATAAAAAAACTAATTTTCCTTTATCAGAAAATTCAAGAACAGTACCTGCAAACAAATATGGAAAGACTAAATTATTTGCTGAAAATAAATTAAAAAAAATTTACAAAAAAAAAACTATCTGTATTGGTAGAATTTTCAGTTTTACTGACAAAAGTCAATCTAAAGATTTTGTAATACCATCAATTTTTAAAAAGATAAAAGAATCCAGAAATAAGAAGTTTATAATAAATGAAGCTACACGAGATTTCATTCATATAGATGACATATGTTCAGCAATATATTTTTTGCTTAGAAATAATGCAAAAGGTATTTATAATATTGGCACTGGTCATATATCTAAAATAACTGATGTTATAAAATTTTTTTCAAAAAGATTAAAAAAAAAAATATCTATTATTTTAAAAAAAAATAAAGTTAGCGATGTTTTAATCTCTAATAACAATAAAATTAAATCATTAGGCTGGTATCCCAAAAAAAGTTTTTTAGACATTTTAAATGATTATTATTTATCAAATAGATAAGTTTAACACTTTTTTATATAGTTCGATTAATTCTTTTGTATTCTTATCAAGATCAAAATTTTTAACAGTTTTCATGGTTTCTAACTTGGTTATAGATATTTGATTTTTTGAAATTTTATCAATAACATTAACGTACTTTTTATAATTAAAGCTATTAATTAAAAAACCATTTTTATTGTTTACAATCAGTTCGTCAATTCCTTTAGTATTAAACGATAAAATTGGTAAGTTCGAAGCTAAGGCCTCAATAAAAGTAATACCAAAAGATTCAATTCTTGATAAATTTAAGTAAATATCAGACGATTTGTAGTGCTTAATCAGTTCTTCATTTGGAAAATATAATTCATTGATATTTTGTATATCTTCAATTATTTCAAAATCATCTATATTTTTTTTTAATTCTTTATATTTTAAAACTTTATTTGTACCTTTTCCAATAATTTTCCATTTAAATTTTATTTTCTTTTTATTTAAAATAGGTACAATTTTTTTAATTAAATCGAATCCCTTTTTTTTTCTGCAAATCTTCCAACAGTTATAAATTTTATATAATAAGATTTTTTTTTTTAATTTGTGTTTTTTTAAATTTTTTTAAATAAACACTATTTGGAATTAAAAAAATTCTATTTTTTTTTACACCTAATTTTATAAGATCTTTTTCTATGTTTTTTGAAATTGCTGTGAATGCATCTATATATTTGATTGTAGATATTAATAAATCATTATATTTTTTATTTAATCTATAACCATAATTAATCTTAGTCAAAATTTGAACATCGATACCTTGAAATGTAACTATTACTTTTTGATCTAATTTTTTTAAGCAATTAATCAAAATTAAACTTTTAAAGTTTAAAAAACAAAAATGCCAAATATCATATTTTTTTTTTTAATTTTTCTTCTTAAAAAAAATGTAATAATAAAATTTAAATTAATCCCAAGATGATAAAAAAAAAATATACTATAGAGGTTAAAAAATAATTAATTTTTATAATATTATAATTTGTGTTCTTAATATTTGCCTTTCTGTAAATTAAGCAATCTACTTTTAAGCCATTTTCTATAAGTTTATTTGCAAAGTTATTTACCTGTACTTGAGCACCACCTGGTTGGGGGAAAAATACCCCTGGAATAAATGCGATATTCATTTTTTATTAATAAAAAACATAATTGCTTTATGTGTTATAATGGTAAAAAAAAGAAAAAATAAATAAATTTTGCTTTGTTTGTTATTAGCTCTTATTCTTATTTCTTCAATTAATCTTGTGTAATACGGTAATCTTGAAGAAAGACCATCTACTGCAAATTTACCAAATATCTCATTTTTATTAGTTGCCATACCAATAAATTTAGACCTAATTAATCTGTATAATAAATCTCTGTCTGATGAGAATCTAAAATTTGTATTATATAATCCTATTTTTTGTTGAACTGTTCTCTTTATAAAAAAACCAACAGAATGTGAGGGATAAATATTTAATTTGTACCAGATTTTTTTGGGATAAAAACCATGATAAAGTTTTTTGTGTTGAACACTGCCAAATAAAAAGTCTATTTTATGTTTTAAGAAATAATTATTTACAATATTAAATGTATTTGGATAATAATAATCATCAGAATTTAATATTCCTATAATTTCTCCACTACAGAGTTTAATACCTTTATTCATTGCATAATAAATACCTTTATCCTTATGGCTCTCCCAGTGTTTAATTTTATTATTATATTTTTTAATTATATTAACAGTGTTATCTGAAGATTTACCGTCAATTATTATATGTTCAATTTTATTTTTAGTATAATTCTGATTTATTACACTTTTTATAGATCTCTCTATCTTACTCCCTGAATTCAAACTAACAGTTATAATTGATATTTTTAATCTTTTTTTCATTTAACCAATTAACTTTAAATATTGATTTGAATTATTGATTGTGTATTTTTTTAAATTTTTATGAGTTAGTTTTAATTTATTAACTGACAGATCATAGTCATTAATAATGCTTTTTAATTTTTTTTCTAAATCACAATAATCATTTATTTTAAAAATGTGTTTTGTATCATTTTGCAAAATATCAGTTACACCACTACAGTTACTTGCTAAGACAGGCGTACTATTGTTGATAGCATCAAGGAGAACATTTGGAGACCCTTCATATAGAGACGTTAGTATAAATAAGTTTGCATTTTCGTAATATTTTTTTAAGTTTTTTTTCCAACTCTTAATTTTAATAAATCTACTATTTTTAATTAATTTTTCTAATGAATTTTTTTTATAGCCACTTCCTATAATTAATAAATTTATTTTAATATTTTCAGCGGCTATTTTTTTAATGACATTTATTAACATTTCAAAGTTTTTTTGTTTTACAAGCCTACCAGTAGAAATTATATTAAATTTTTCATTTTTATTATATTTTTTTTGGTAAAATTTCTCTTTTTTTTTCAAATAAGGATTGTAAATTATTTTTATTTTTTTTTTATTAAAAACTATTTTTTTTAATGATTTTTTAGATAATCTCGAAAGTGCTATTATTTTATATGTAAATTGATAAAATATTATCTTGGCAATAAATACAAGACAAGCATTTACAATGTTATCTGAGTATTTAGTAGCTCCAATAATTTCTTCAGAATTTCTTATTATTATTTTATTTTTTTTTATTAGAGAAACAAATATTGAAAATAAATGATTTTGCATTGATAAAATTTTGTCATTTTTTTTTAAATTGTTAAATAATAAAATTGCAGAAAAAAAAGAACTTAATAAATTTGAAAAAAAATTGTTTTTATTACTTTTATAATTGATAATTTTTAAATATTTTGATTTTATTAATAATTTTTTATTAATATTGTTTGTAATTAGAACAACTTTTCTTTTTTTATAAACAAAAAAGTTAATTAGATTCAAAGCAATTTTTGAGACACCACCTCGATCAAAACTTGGAAGATAAATACAAATTCTTGAAGATTTATTATTAAGTTTATTCATTTAAAATATAATACTGATTAAATTATAAATAAGTTTAAAAATATTATTTACTATTAATTTGATTTTTTCAGTTTTTACTATAGTTTGGTGGCAATTTGATGATTAATTTTCTAGCTAGAATTATACTAAAATTATTAAAGATATTAGATTTTATTTTAAAAAAAATGAATAAAACTCTATTATCTCATTCATTATATGAAAACCTTAGAAATACTTATACTATTCACCAAATAAATTTTGAAAAAGTGGCCTTTCAAACATTTAATTCTCAATTATATTTCAGGTCCAAAACATTGTTCACTAAAGAGCCGGAAACAATTGACTGGATTAATAAATTTGAAAACAAAAATGATAATATATTTTGGGATATAGGTTCTAATATTGGCCTATATTCAGTTTATGCATCAAAAGCAAAAGATAAAATAAAGGTATTTTCATTTGAACCTTCAACAAAAAATTTAAATATTTTAAGTAATAATATCTCAAAAAATAAATTGGAAGAAAGAGTCAAAATTATTCAATTACCTTTAACAGAAATTAAAAATCAAATTTTAAAAATGTCTGAAAAAAACTCAATTGAAGGTTCAGCGTCAAATAGTTTTGGTGTTGATTATACTTTTGGAGGAAAAAAATTTGATTTTCAAAATAATTATTACTTATTTGGTACCTCAATAGATAATTTAATAGAAGAAAAAATATTAGAAGTTCCTGATTATATCAAAATTGATGTTGATGGTATTGAACATTTAATACTAAATGGTGCAAAAAATACACTACAAAATCAGAAAATTAAGTCAATATTAATCGAAGTACAAGAAGATTTTGAAGAACAATTTGAAGGAATTAAAAAAATTTTAAATGAGAATAAATTTCATTTATCATCAAAAAATCAAAGTGAAAGATATAGAAATCATCCTAAATTTAAATATTCATACAACTATATTTATTACAGATGATAGATGTTATTGAATATAATAATTAATATTAATTGATTTTCTTAAAGCATTTTTTTCTAAAATTTTTTCAATTTTATGAAATGAATTATTTGTTTTTAAAAAACCAATAAGCTTATTTGCTGTAAAAGGAGACTGATAAAATTTTTCCATGTGTTCTAAAAATTTTGAAGACATTTCTTCATTCATAAATTTTGAATCCCATAAATCAACCTTTTGATTTTTATCTTTAAATTTAAAGAAACAAGTCCCCCAATTATCAGAGTTATTTATTTTTTTTAGGTCTGGCAAATAAACCATCAAAGAAATAAGTTTGTTTTTTTTATCAGTATGTAAGGGTATATAACAATTACTTTTTATTATTGAGAATTCAAAGCCAAGTTTAACAATTTTAATATTAAATAAGCCCATAAAATATTTTAAAACTTTAATTATAAATTTATTGTTAATTGTAACTAAAAAAAATTTATTAAAATTTTTTCTCTCATCAATTTTGTTTATTTCAGTTTTTAATAAATTGTAAATTTTTTTGAATATTTCAGGGTTATTTAAATAATTATATAATTTATTATAACTATCTTTTTTTTTTAAAAATTTGAAAAAATCTATACTTTCATTATTCAAATAATTTTTTTTACCAATTTCAAAAGCATTTTTAAATTCACTTTCAGGAGGAAATTCAGATATTAAATTATCATAAAATTTTGTATCAAAAATATTGTTTATCTCAAAAATACAAAATGGTTCAGCTATATATATATCTGAATCCTCGATTCTATTTGGAAGTTTAAATAAAGAATTTTTCATTTAAGTTTATACATTTTTTTTTTTAAAAATTTAGGACAATTATAATCAAGGGCATTTTTATGAAGAACATAAAAGGGTATTTTTTGTGAAATAAAATCATAGGCCATAGTTGAGTATTTAGAAATAAAAACCTGTTTGTATGTTAAAAAGTCGAGTTTATTGAAAATTTTAACATTATTTGGTAATTTTTGTTGAATTTTTGAAATATCAACTTTTGGGTGTATTTTTAATATAAATTTTTTGTTTGAAGAATTTATCAATACATAATTTATAATTAATTTAATTGTTTCTTTATAATCATGCAGACCTAGGATTATTAGATAAACATTTGAAGACTTAGAAATTTTTATAACATTCTTTTCTTTATTGTTAGTATTAAATATATTTATTATATTATTGTTCTTAAAATATTTTAAATAATCAATTCTACTTTTTTTATATTTACAACAAACTAAATCAGGAAGATATTCTTTAAAATGCTTTCTAAGCTTAATGATATCTAGCCACATTAGATTTTCATTAAAAATACCGTGTTGAAAACCAAAAAATTTAATTTTTTTGTTCAACCTAAAAAAATTTTTTTTAACATAGAACCCAAAATGATATTCAAAAAGGTAATAATTAATTACTTTTGGAGATAAGGTTGTGTTAGCTCTTTCAATAGCTGATTCTGTTGTAGATAGTTTAAAAAAATTTAACAAAGAAATTTCAAAATAATCTAAAAGTGATTCATTGATCTTAATGTTTTCATAATTAATATCTGCTTTAAAATTTTCTGTAAGAATATTGTTATATTTAAAAAAATATTTTATTTGTCGCAATATATCTCTTAATTTAACAAAATATTCTATATTGATCATATCATTTTGTATTGATTGAAAAATCTTTTTCATTGTTTTGAAATAATTGTCAGAAAAATGAGTGTCATCTGTGTGAATAAAGTTCAAGTTATTTTTATCATGTGATGATTTAAAAAATAATTTTGGAAAAATTGAGATATTTAATATTTTTTTTTTTTATTAGTTTTTTAGAAGTAAATATTTTGCAAAGTAAAGATGTTACATATAACTTAAACATAAATTTTAATAAAGTTACAGATTTAAAATTTGGAAATATTTTATTATTTACTTTACTGGAGATTAAAATTAGTTTTTTTTTAGTAAATAAATTTGAATATATATTTTTAAGTCTAAAATCATCATAATATATCAATATCTTTTGGTATTTATTAAAATCTAATTCATTTTTTAAAATTGCAAGTATGATTATTTTTTCAAAAATAGGGTTTTTATCATTTCGTAAATTATTAAACTCTAAAAAATTTTGATCTATATAAAAATTTTTGAATATCTTATCAAATTCTTTATTAATTTTTTGAGCAAATTTTTTTCTATACGAGGGAAAAAATTTCTTAACATATTTTTCAAAATATATTTTTTTAAAATTTAAGTTTTTGCTAATAAAGCTATTTCCAATGTTGATTAGATCAAAATTAGAATATTTAATATTAATATTAATGTTTGTATCAACAATAATTAATGTTTTGTTAAACATTATAACTAGAAATTTTTGTTTTTATTTTTTTTTCTTTTATATGAGTTTTAATTTTTGAGATAATATTATTATTAAATTTATTTTTAGCCAAACCATAAATATTAATATTTAAAAAGTTCCTGCTTATAAAATAAGCAACCGCATACACAAGTGCTAGATTTAGATTGAACGTGCAATAATTTTGTTTTATTGATAATTTTTTTGAAAATAACATATCGTATATAATTATTTGTTTGTTTTTTAAATTATTATCAATTCTTGCTTTTTGTGGCACTACTAATTTATTTTTAAAATTTTTTAAATATTGATTTTCAGTTACTAATCGAAATGGATTACATAAAAAAAGATAATCAATGTTACTATTTTTGATGTGCTTTGAATAGTTAAGTAAGGCATATATGTCACTTTTTTTCTTTCGAGTTAATATGGTCTCAATTTCCCTTGTGCTGTTAAGAATTATATTTGCACTAGTTTTGTTTTGAATTACAATTTTTTCTTTTGAAATATTAATTGTTTTATTTTTTATATTATGATTTTTTTTATAAAAAAGATTATCAAATATATTCAAATCATATTTAGATGCTTTTTGTTTCTTTAAAAAATTAAGGATATTTTGTATTTGTTTATAATTGAATTTTTTATCTTCCAATAATCTCTGAACGTATGTTGGATGTATAGTGTTTTTAGCCGCATATTGATAATACTTATTTGAACCCCAGTTGTATTTTTTTTTTAATTTTATAAAATTTTTTTTTATAAAATTTTTTAAATTTTTCTCTCCGGCGTCATCTCTTTTGACATGAGTCAGAAAATCTTCCAGTTTAAGATTCCCCGCTCCTCTTCCCATACCTAGTACAGATGTATCAATTATACCAAATCCTAATTCTTTTGCTTTTAAAGAATTTTTAAGCGCATTATTCATATTATCATGAGCATGGAACCCCAGCTTATTTATATCAATTTTTTTTTTTAAGAGTTTTGCTGATAAATTTTCAATAATCTTTGGATTACAATTCCCATAACTGTCTGCAAGATAGTAATAATCAATTAATTTTGAATCCAATTGATTAAAAAAATTATATATTTGTTTAGGATTAAGTGAAGTAAATTTCATTAAATTTACTGCAATTTTATATCCTAACAAGTTTAATTCTATTATTATTTTGGAAAGATATCTAAGGTCATCAAAACTTACCGCAATTCTAACCAAGTCAATATTTGTATATATCTTGTTTTTGAATAATTCATTAATTTTTAAATCTTTTTTAAAATCTGCCAGGTCAATCATGACTGAAATTTTAAAATTATGTTTATTTGTTAATTTAAAAATATCTTTATCTGTTATTGAAAAAAATTTTCCAAATTTTTTTTCTTTATCAATTTTTCTGAAACCTATTTCGACATAGTCAACCTTCAAGATTTCCATTAAATTAAGATATTTTCTAACTAAACTATCATTAAAATCCCATTGATTATAGTATCCACCATCTCTAAATGTACAATCTAATATTTTATTAGCCATGTTTAAGGATTACCTATATTAATTAAATTGTAAATGAAAAAATTAGTCGTCGTAATTCCTTGTAGATTAAATTCAAAACGATTATCAAAAAAACTTATCAGAAAAGTGGCCGGAAAAGAAATTTTTTTGCATACTTATAAAAAGTGCTGTTCAGCAATTTCAAAAAAAAATATTTTTATAGCAACAGATAGCTATAAGATTATTAATATATGTAAAAATAATAAAATTAACGTAGTTAAAACTTCATCAAAACATTTAACAGGTTCAGATAGAATTTATGAGTTTTCAAAGAAAGTTAAGGCAAAAAATTATATAAATGTACAAGGTGATGAGCCAATTATTGATCCAAAAAATATTAAAAAAATAATAAACTCTACAAAAAAGAATAATGCTAGAGTATACAATTGTTACACTGAAATTAGCCATGAAGAAGCTTTAAAAAGTAGCATTCCGAAAGTTATTATAAATAATAGAAATGAGCTAGTTTATATGTCAAGATCAACTATACCGTTTAATCAATCAAAACTTAAAATAAACTATTATAAGCAAGTTTGTATTTATTCTTATCCAAGAAATATTTTAAAAAATTTTAATAATAAAAAAAGCAAAGTTGAAAAAAATGAGGATATAGAAATTTTAAGGTTAATTGAAAATGGCATAAAAATAAAAATGATAAAAGTTAATACAAGCAGTTTTGCAATAGATACAAAAGATGATCTAATTAACTTTAAAAAGCTGATTTGATTAACTTATTATAAATTTAATAATTCATTCTCAAAATCTTTTTCAATTCTATCAAAACTAAATTTATTAAGAGCATTATGTGCATTTAATGCAAAATTTTCATACTTTTTTTTATTCTTTTTAAAATTTAATATTTTTTGTGATAAAGCTTTTGAATTATTTGTTTCAAAAAATACCCCTGAAAAGTTATTTTGGATGATTTCATTTATGCCACCAAATGATTTTGAGGTGATAATTGGTAAACTATTATTTATAGCCTGAATGACAGAATTTGGAAAACTTTCATACAGAGAAGTACTTATATATAAATTTGTAGAATTAAAATATTTAGTTAAATTTTTTTTATAACCACAAAATACAAATCTTTTGGTTAATTTTAATTTATTTATTTTTTTTAAATAATCTCTCTTATTTATATCATTTGATAAAATAAATACTTTTATTTCATCATCGTTTATAATTTTAATGGCATCAATTAACGTATCTAAAGATTTTTCTTTTGAAAATCTCCCAATCCACAAAATATTAATTTTATTTTTAAATTTTTTTTTAAAGGGTTTTATTTTCTTAATACTTTTTGAATAAATGGTAATTACTTTTTGTTTTGTCAATTTAGATAAGTCAAAACTGGTTGTTTTAGAGTTAGCTATTATTTTGTCTGAAAACCTATATGTTAAAAACATAAGAAACTTAATAGTTTTATTCTTAATTTTTCTATAAAAACTTCCATAATCAAAATCAAGTTCCTGAATTGGCGTTCTCTCATATAAAATGATTTTTAAATTTTTTAAAGAACGAAAAAAGATTATGCTTAAAATATTGGCATAATTAATGTTAGAAATTAAAGTAATTTTTTTTTTATGAATTATAAAACTATTAATTAAACCTCTTATTTTAAGCATTGAAAATAAAGTTTTATTAGAAAAAATTTCAAAAATCTTAATATCATATTTTGTTAATTGTTTTTTATAAAAACATTTATTCAAACAAATTAATACACACTCGTATTTTTTTTTTGCTAAATATATCATTAACTTACTAATTGATTCTGCAGCACCACCCTGAGAAAAATTAGGTAAAAAGAAAATAAAAGTTTTTTTTTTCAAAGCAAAAATGATTGTTAATTCAAACATTTTTATATTATAAAAAACATAATGAAAGTTTTAATTTGGAGCCCTTTTATATCAAGTGACATAGGCACTGTAGGAACAGTTTTAAATACAGCTAAATGCATCAATAAATTTTCAAATCAAAAGTATAATCTATCATTAATAAATGTTGCTGGAGAATGGCAAAAATTCAACAAATTTCTTTCAGAAAATGAAATAAAATCAATTAATCTTAACATTAGATTAAGTTTTAAAAATTTACCAAAAGGATCATATTTTAAAAGTAGGCTCACTTATATTTTGATTTCTTTATTTTCATTATTCAAGTTACATAAGCTACTCAAAAAAGAAAAACCCGAATTTTTTTTTGTACATTTGTTAACTTTTACCCCCTTGTTGTTAATGATCTTATTTAAGTATAAGACAAAATTTATTTTAAGAATTTCAGGTTACCCTAAAATAAATTTTTTAAGAAAATTTTTTTGGAAATTATCTAATAAAAAGATAAATAAAATTTTATGTCCAACATATCAGACAAAAAAACAGTTGATGCAAGAAAATATTTTTGATGAATCGAAGTTATATGTTGTGCATGAACCAATATTAGACCTGAAAAAAATCAGAATATATAAAGAAATTAAAGACCACTTTAATTATAAACAATATGGTAAATATGTTGTGTCAATAGGAAGATTAACTAAACAAAAAAATCATAGATTCTTAATAAAATGTTTTAATGAAATATTAAGAAAGGATCCAGATTTAAAATTGTTAATTTGTGGTGAGGGTGAGGAAAGAAATAATTTAAAAAAACTAATAATTGATATTAAAAGAGAGAATAATATATATTTATTAGGGTATGTAGAAAATATCATACCTGTTCTTAAAAACTCACTTTTCTTTATTTTGACTTCTGAATGGGAAGACCCAGGGTTTGTAATAATTGAGTCTATGTTTTCGAATACTATTGTTTATTCAAGTGACTGTAAAAATGGCCCAATAGACTTGATTAAAAACTATAATAATGGTTTTTTATATAAGAAAAATAATAAAATAGAATTTATAGAGAATTTTTTTTCGATACATAAGTTAATTCTTCAAAAAGATCAATTAATCAAAAAAATAAAATTTAATGCAAAATATAAAACTAGATTATATACTTTATTCAATCATTATAAAAAATTAAAAGAAATTTTAAAATAGGAAACAATAAATTAGAAAAATATGTTTGATATATTGTTGCTAATGTTTTTGACTTTCATTATAGCTTTTTTAAACTTTGTCTTTAAAAAAAATAATTTTCTTTTAAGTTTTACAGGAGAAAAACATCAGATATTTGCATCTAAAGAAAAAATACCCTTGTCAGGTGGAATAATAATCTTAATTAGCTATTTCATTTTTTTTACTACTTATTCAAAGTTATTATCAATTTTTATAATTTTAATATTTGCCATAGGAATAATATCAGATGTAAAAGTCAATTTTTCTCCTAATATAAGATTATCACTTCAATTTTTGATTATAATTTTATTTTTATTGCTTTATGATCTTAAAATTGAAAATACAAGAATCATAATTTTAGATAACCTTTTAAAAAACCAATACTTAAATTATTTTTTTGTTTCATTTTGTTTATTGATTTTGATAAATGGATCTAATCTTATAGATGGCTTAAATACGAATGTTATTGGATATTACTTAATTATTTCAATATTACTTCTTCAAACGAATTTTATTAGTGATCTTGCATTTAGTAAAATGCAATGGATTTTATGGACTATTTCACTATCAATTGTTTATATATTTAATTTTTTAAAGAAAATTTTTTTAGGTGATAATGGGTCTTATATTTTAGCTTTTATTTATGGTATTTTTTTAATTGAATTTTATTCAAATAATAATTATGTCTCACCTTTTTTCATAATTGCTATACTTTGGTACCCGTGTTTTGAATTGTTATTTTCAATATCAAGAAAATTATTAACAAAAAAATCGCCATTTTCAGCAGATACAAGACACTTACATCAACTTTTGTTTTCTAAAATTTTAAAATCTAAAATAAAAATAACTGACAAATATAAGAATAGTATTGCTGGAACATTCTTAAATATCTATAATTTTTTTTTTATACATTTCAGTTTTACAGAAATTAGCAATAGCTCATATCAAATAACTTTAATAATAATCAATACAGCCATTTATTCTTATTCTTATTTCTATTTAATAAAAAATAATTAGTTTGTGTTATTTGAATAAATTTAAAATATAGAATTTAATACCAATTTTATTTAAAACACGTCCTACAAATCTTCTTATTAGTCTTTTTAAAATCAAAAAGTTACCAAATTTTAAATATTTTTTTTCTATATTTTGAATTTCTTCTATTGTTTCATTATAGTGATATTTAATTTCTTCACTCACCATTGAAACCTTACACAATGCTTGAATTTTTTTATTTATTTTGAGTATACATAAATTGTTTTTTATACAGAAATTTTTAAATGAATTTAAAGAAAAATGATAGCAATGAGCAATATGTAGATATTTTAAAAAATCTGAGTCATACATATTATCAATCATATGAATTGAAGGAACCTCAATATAAAATAATGTATTTTTATGAGCATAATTTTTTATTATATCTATTTCGATTTCGGGATTTTTCATATGCTCAAGGACATGTGATATGATGATAAGATCAAATTTATAATCACTTTCAAAACTAAATTTATTTATTAAATTAAGTTTTTGATTTTTCCCATAATTTAGATGTTCCTCGTCAAGGTCTAAGCCCGTTACAGAAAATCCTTTATTTTTAAAATATTTTAAAATACCCCCTGGTCCACATCCAATTTCCAATATTCTAAATTTTTTTTTATCATTAATATTTTTTAGATAATCACATAGAAAAATAAATTTATCATTTGCTAATTTAAATTGAGATTCAAATCTCTTTTTTGGATCAATAAAATTAAAATATATTTTATTATAAAAAGATTTGTAGAAATGATTTAGCGCATCTTCAGAGTAATATTCTATTTGTTGTAAATTACCACATTCCCTACATATGCCGGTAGTGTAAGATAATCCATATCTATCCTTTTCTGAAATAACCTCAAATTTATAATTTTTACAGATTAGACATGATAATTTCTCTGAAGGTTTAAATCTATTTTTGTTAAGATCATCTACAAATCTATTAATATTCTCTTTTTGAGTTTTATTAAGTTTTACATGTGGTTTAAAATTTTGCTTGTATCTTTTACTTAATAACATCTATTCTTTTTATATTAGATTTTATTTGAATTAAATTCTTTTTATTGCACTAACATTTGTTAGTGTATAATAAATCATAAAATGATAAATAAAATCAAATTATCTGATTACGGATTTACTATTTTACAAATCGAAAGTACTGCTGCTTGCAACATGGCGTGTAGTTTTTGTCCATACCCACTTAAAGAGGATAAATCTTCAAAAATGAGCATTGAAGATATAAAAAATATTATTAACCAATTAAACCCGGATGATGAAAAATTTAAGTATGTAACTTTTTCACAATTTAATGAGCCATTATTAGACAAAAGAATATTTGAGCTAATAGAATATGTTCAATCACAAGGATTTAAAGTATTAATGATTACAAATGGCTTATTGTTAAATAAAGAAAAAAATATTCAAGAATTATTGAGATTAAAACCAGATTTAAAAATATCTCTTCAAGTTATAGAAGAATCTACACTAAAAGAAAGAGGCCTGAATTTAGAAATGGAGGCATATGCAAAAACTATTTTTGATTTTTGTAATAGAATTAAAGGAACAAAATTAAACACAGTATTAGATATTGGAAATCAATATAATAATTCAAAAATAAAGTTTTATTTAAAAAAATTACTAGGGATTTCAACTGGTGATCCTGCTGCACCCAAAAGTACAAATGAAACTTTGGATAAATTTAAAATATTTTTAAGAAAACTTAATAAAATTGATAGCAATTATATAGATGCCTCAAAATTAGATGAATTAAATAAAAAACAAAATGAGTCTGCTTTTGAGTTTGCACCAAATGATCACAATGCGGAAAAAGGGTTTAAGTTAGCTGAAAATATTGAATTAAAGTTAAAACATTTTTGGTATGGGAGAAAAATTAAGGATTTTTATCCAGCTTTAGATAGATCTTTTTCTTGTCATAATCCAATTTTAGGAATTCAGGCCGATGGAAATGTGGCACCTTGTTGTTTGGCTTATGATGACTCAATTTCTCAAGGAAATATAAAAAATAAGAGTTTGAAAAGTATGTTAGAAAATAATGTATTTTTAAAAAATTTAAGATCCAAAAATGGAAAAAAACATATTACATGCAGGAAGTGTATGGGGGAAAAAACAAGAAGAGGAGTAATATTTCAATACCTAAGAAGAAGATTTAATAGCATTTTTAGTTAGCTGTAGACAATTATCACAAAGTAAAACAATAAATAATTTATTTAAGATTATGGACCTAATCAGTATAATTTTGCCATATTACAAGAAAAAAAAATTTATTGATCAAACTATAAAATCAATATTATCCCAGTCTTATAAAAAATTTGAATTAATAATAATTTATGATGACTCTGATAAAACTGACCTCTTTTTTTTAAAAAAATTAATTAAAAATAATTCAAAAATAAAGATTGTTATTAATAAGAATAACAAAGGAGCGGGCAGATCAAGAAATATAGGACTATCAATGTCAAAGGGTAGCTATATCTGTTTTATAGACGCAGATGATATTTGGACTAAAAATAAGTTAAGAATACAGATAAATTTTATGAAAAAAAATAAACTACCAATATCATGCACCTCATATAAGGTTATCAACGAACAAAATAAAATAATTAGTCATCGAAAATCTTATAAATCATTAAATTATTCTACTCTCCTCAAGGATTGCAATATAGGGCTTTCTACAGTTATGTTAGATTCTTCAATATTAAAAAATAAACTCAATTTCCCCAATTTAAAAACTAAAGAAGATTTTGTGTTATGGCTCAAAATCTCAAAAACTACAAATATAGCTGGTATTAGTCAATTTTTATCATACTGGCGTGATACCAAAAATTCACTATCTAAAAATATAGTTCAAAAGATTTTTGATGGATATAGAGTTTACAGAATTCATATGGATATGAGTATTGCAAAATCAATTTATTTCTTAGTTTTTCTGTGTATGAAGCACTTAATAAAAAAATTAAATTAATAATTTAACTAAAAAATTATTGAAATATTTTTTTTATAATAATTATTTTTAGTAATTTTTCTTGTGGTGTAAAAATTTAGAATAATTTCTAATGTAATCATTCTTAAAGTACTCTGTATTAGTTAATACTAATAATTGGTCATCGTCATTGTTAAAAAAAATCTCAGTCCAATTGTTTTCAGGCACAAATAAGGCAGTTTTATTTTTTTTTTCAAGATAAAAAGTTTTTTTTTTGTTAACTAAAATCTTAATTTTTCCTTTAAGAGGTATGTAAATTTGTTTTGATTTAATATGAGCATGTTTACTTCTGACATGATTTTTTTTACCAAATATTATGAAAAGTCTTTTTATAGATAAGGGTAAATCTTTTTTAAATGAAATTGGCAAAAGAGAACCACTGCTATCTTTGAAAATTTGTAATTTGATTAATTTGACTTGCATGATTAAATATTTATAAATTAAATAATGAGAATTAAATTCAATAACTTATATAAAAATTTCAATAAAAGCAAAAAAATCTTTAAAAATTTCAATTCATTATTAAAAAATAATGAATTAATGGGTGGCAAATATCTAGAGTCTTTTGAAAGAAAAATTTCAAAGTATTTTGGTACTAAATATTGTATTTCTGTTGGTAATGGAACAGATGCTATTGAAATTGCACTAGAGTCTTTAAATCTAAAAAAAAACTCTGAAGTAATAGTTCCTGCAAATACATGGATATCAACCGCTTCAGCAGTTATAAGGCAAAATTTGAATTTAGTTTTTTGTGATATCAACCTTCAAGATTTTAATCTTTGTTTGAAAGATTTAAAAAATAAAATTAATAAAAAAACATCTGCGATAATAGTTGTCCATTTATTTGGTAAGGCTGCAAAAATGAATGATATTTTAAAACTAGTAAAAAAAAAGAATATTAAGATTGTAGAAGACTGTGCTCAATCAAGTGGCACAAAAATAAACAATAAACATGTAGGTACATTTGGTGATATTGGAGCAATAAGCTTCTACCCAACAAAAAATTTAGGAGCTTATGGAGATGGTGGATGTATTTTGACTAATAGTAACAAGATAAATTTAAAATGTAGAAGAATTAAAAACCATGGAAGTTTGTTAAGACATGATCATCAATTAATTGGAAGAAATTCAAGACTTGATAATTTCCAGGCATTGGTAATTACTGAAAAACTAAAAAAATTAAATTTTGATATTAAAAAAAAAAATTATATTGCTCAAAAATATATTGATAAATTATCGATTTTGAAGGATTTTATTTTATTGCCCAAACTTTACAATCATGAAGTACATTCTTTTCATCAATTTGTTATAATATGTAAACATAGAAATAAATTGAAAGAATTTCTTATAAAGAATAAAATAGAAACATTAATTCATTATCCAAAAATGCTAAGTGATCTAAATATTTTTAGACATAATATTAGTAAAAATAAAATTACTAATGCTAAAGGATTGGGTGGAAAGCTTCTTAGCTTACCTATATCCTCTGAACATAAACTTAAAGAAATTAATTATATATGTAAAAAAATAATATTTTTTTATGAAAAAAAAATATTTTTAAGAAAAATATAATTTAATTAAACTTACTAAGATATATAAGCCATCCTTAAAAGCATTAACTTTTTTTTTACCAGCTATTCTAGGCCGCTCATAAGATGGGCTTGAAATTATAATGTTTTTTCCCCTTTTAGCTTTAATTGGTAGTTCAACACAAAAACTAAAGTCTTTCTTATTTAGATTTAACAACTTCGCTTTTTTTGTATCAGCCAGCACGTAAGTGTAAAGGATATCAGATATATTTAATGAAAAGAAAAAATTTCCAAAAAAAGTAAATATTTTATTACCTATGTAAGTAATTATTGTATCATCTTTACTTCCAGAATTTTTCATATACCTAGATCCAAAAATAAAATCAGCTTTTTTTAAAACAGCAAGATTATACATGTTTGTAAGTTCTTTAGGATCAAAGGAGCCATCAGCATTAAAAATACAAAAATATTTTGTTTTGCACTGCTTGATTCCTTGTATTAAAGCATCACCATATCCCAAGTTTTCTTGATAAATTATATTTAGGTCATATTTTTTAATTGCTTGAATTGTTTCTAAGTCAGTGATGTGTAAAATAATGTTTATTTTACAATTATATTTTTTTAATTCATCCAAGACAATTGGAAGACTTTCTGCTTCATTTTTTGCAGGTATTAATAAGGTTAGTTCATTCATTTATGTTAATTATTTAGACAAATGTTAATTTAAATTTTATAAACAATTTCAACATATCAATAAAATATAAGTTAATAACAATACTAATATAATGTACAATTTTTTTGTATTTACCACATATTACTTTCTAATTCTTACATCAATAGTTGGCTATGGCCTATATTCTCTAAAATTACTAAAAATTAAATTTAATTTTGTTAACTTTGGATATTCAGGCTTATTTGGAATTTATATATTAATTGTATATTCGTATTTTAGTAATCTTTTTATTGCCCACACTGAAATTCATAATCTTATAATACTCTTTATTGGATTAATTTTATTTATTTATTTAGTAAAGCAAAAATATTCTTTATATAAAAGTGAAATTATTTTTTCTTTTATAGTTTTTATTTTATTATTTTGTGCTGTATTTCAATTTAAAAATCACGATGATTTTCCATATTATCATTTTCCTTATACATATTATCTAACACAACAAAGTTTACATATAGGAATTGGCCAATTTAATCATGGCTTTAGAACACCATCATCTATATTTTATATAAATTCTTTATTTTATTTGCCATATGCAAAATTTTATTTATTTAATTTTACTTCTTTATTTATCTTAGGATTTACAAATATTATTCTTCTAAAGAAAATCCATAATTATTTTAAATTTATATTTATTAAAGTTGAGCAATTAAATTTAATTCATTTTTTAAGCCTACTATCATTTGTTTTTATAAATATATTTTTTTATAGGATGTCTGAATATGGAACTGATCGTGCTGCAATGATATTAATATTTTTATTTATAATTGAATTGTTAAATTTTGTTAATTTAAAAACTATTAAAACCTTAAATTTATTTAATATATATTTGCTTGGTGCATTGATTGTTTCTTTTAAAACTTTTTATATTTTGTATATAATCTTTGTTATTCCATTATTTTTTTATATTTTAAAAAAAAATAAAAATTATATTCAAACCTCATATTTTTTATTTTTTAATAAATATTTTGTGTTATTTTTAGTTTTATTTTTATTTATTTTACTTACATATTTTATTAACACAGGCTGTTTAGTTTATCCATTAAGTTTAACATGTTTTAATGGGATCGAATGGGGCATACCATTGGCACAAGTTCAACAAATGAACGACTGGTATGAATTGTGGTCGAAGGGAGGTGCAGCTCCAAATTTTAGGATAGACAATCCTGAAGAATATATAAAAAATTTTAATTGGGTAAGTAATTGGATTAATATTTATTTTTTTAATAAAGTAAGTGATTTTATATTAGGTATAATATTGCTAATTAGCATATTCCTATTTTTTTTTAGAAAAAGTTTTTTTAAAAAAGTAATAATCAAAATAGATCATCATGTGTATTTAGTTTATTTGTTAATTTTGATCTTAGGTATTGAATGGTTTTATAATCACCCAGCATTAAGATATGGTGGTTACCATATAATAGCTTTATTGCTATTTATTCCAATATCAATAAAACTTGGATTATCTCAAATTGACCTAAAAAAATATTCAAAAATTTCTATTGTGCTAATTTCTTTAACAATAATTATTTTTTTATCGAGGAATATAAGTAGAATAGTTAATGAAGTAGAGCAGTATAGCTATAAACCAATCAGGCAAACTTACTATTTTCTTGATGATAATCATTTTAGAATACAAAAAAAAATGGATCAATTAATTGAACAATATAACAACTGTAAAAATAAAAATTTTAAGTGCAATAAAGATGTTAAAATAAAAAAAGTAATGGGTAAGATTATATTTATAAATCAATGATTCAAAAAATAATACTATGGGGACTCAGTTTATTTGATTATTCTTATCAAAAAAAGTGGATTAAATTTTTAAAAAAAAATAAGTATAATAATTTTAAACTCCTTATAGATATTGGTGCACATAAGGGAGAGTCAATTGAATTATTCTCAAAAAACTTTATTATAAAAAAGATTATTTCTTTTGAAGCAAGTCCAATTAATTTTGAATATTTAAAAAAAAAAATAGAAAAAAATAAACAAAGATATCATAATACAGAGATAGTTTTAGAAAATAAAGCTCTTGGTGCAGAAGATAAGATTATTGAATTTAACCAGTTTAATGAAAGTTCATCATCTACAATTAAAGAAATAGATAAAGAGTCCAAATACTATAAAAGAAAATTTAGATTAATTAATTTTTTAAATAATAAAGAAACCTACCAAAAAATAAAAATAAAAATATCCAAATTAAAAGATTACATTGAAAAAAATAATATAAAAAAAATAGATTTTATGAAAATAGATACGGAAGGATATGAATTTGAAGTATTATTAGGTTTAAAAAATAAGATTAATTTAGTTGATATCATTATGTTTGAACATCATTATGATAACATGATTAAAAAAGGGTATACATTCAGAGACATTAATAAGTTACTAATTAAAAACAATTTTAATAAAATGTATAAATCTAGAATGCCTTTTAGAAAAACATTTGAGTATATTTATAAAAGAAAAGAGATCATTAATTGAAAGATATTAAAGTATCAGTACTAATTGCTAACTATAATAATGAAAAGTATTTAAATGAATGTATCGATTCAATAAAAAAACAAACTTATCAAAATGTTGAAATAATAATTCACGACGACTCATCATCAGATAATTCCATTAAAAGAATCAACAAATATAAAAATATTATTATTATAAGGAATAGAAAAAGAGGCAAATATGGCTCTTATAACCAAATGAACGGGTATTATAGGGCTTTTAAAAAAAGCAAAGGAAAAATTATTTTTTTATTAGATAGTGACGACCTATTTAAAAAAAATAAGATAAAAACTGTAGTTAATAAATTTTCAAAAAATAAAAAAATATCCTCACTATTTGATCTACCCATTTATAAATATAGTAATAAATTAAAATTTATCAAAAACAAAAAAAAAATTATTTCTAACTTTTGGCCATTTATTCCACCTCAAAGCTGTATTGTTATGAAAAGAGAAAAGTTTAAAGAAATAATTAAGAAGATAAATTTTAATTTGTTTCCAGATATATGGATGGACTTCAGGATTGGAATGTATTTAAAGTATATTAAAAAAGATTTTTATATTTTAGATCAAAACCTTACTTATTATAGACAATCTCAAGAAATGATTTCAGCAAACTTTAAATTTTTATCATTTGCTTGGTGGAAAAGACGTAAGCAAGCTCACCATTATGTAAAATATTTTTTTTTTAAAAATAATATACGATATAAAAAAAATTTAGATTATTTGATAACAAATTTTGTTAATTATTTTATAAGATGAATAAAAAGATACTTATTATTGGTCTAAAAGGACTTATAGGTAGCAACTTATTTAATTATTTTAAGATTAAAAAATTAAATGTTTATCAACTTAGTTTTGAAAACTTTATAAAAAATAAAAATATACATGTTGATAAGTTTGACGTAATCATTAATTGTACATCCAATCAAAAATTTATTAAAAATCAATATCAAGATAAAAATGATAATGATCTAAGAATTGCAAAAAAAATTCTACATTCTAAAACAAAATTAGTTATGCTAAGCACTAGAAAAGTTTATAAAGCCAAATTTAATATTGATGAATTAGATAAGGAAAAACCGAATTGTAATTATTCAAAAAATAAAATTAAATCTGAAATTAATATAAAAAAAATCCTTACTAATAGAGTTTTAATTTTAAGAATTTCAAACATTATATGTTATCCAAATAGTAATAAAAGAAAGTTGCACAAAACTTTTTCTGATATTTTTTTTGAAATGGCAAAAAAAGGCTTTATTTATAAAAACAATAAAACATACAAAGACTTCATTTCTATTAAAAAATTTAATCAAATAGTTCTTGAATTAATAAAGAAAAATTCTTTTGGATTATATAATGTATCTTTAGGTAAGAAAATT
Source organism: Candidatus Pelagibacter sp. PS_43 (assembly GCF_059417795.1). Taxonomy (NCBI): domain Bacteria; kingdom Pseudomonadati; phylum Pseudomonadota; class Alphaproteobacteria; order Candidatus Pelagibacterales; family Candidatus Pelagibacteraceae; genus Candidatus Pelagibacter; species Candidatus Pelagibacter sp. PS_43. Next base: position 165,158 of record NZ_CM182066.1, read on the forward strand.
TACCTAAATCAACTTATTACTTGGTTAAATTTTTATAATTCAGCACAAATAAAGATTATTAAACTAAAAAATAGTTTCAATAATGATAGTTTTACTTTAAATAACAAGAAACTTATGCAAGAGATTAAAATTAAGAATAATACTTTGGAACTTAAAAATGAATGCTTAAGAATAAGTAAGAATTTTTTTACTAAAAAATGAAAAAAAAAATTGCTTTAATTTTTGGTATTACTGGACAAGATGGTTCTTACCTTGCTAAATTATTAATTGATAAAGGTTATATTGTTCATGGTGTAAAAAGAAGGTCATCATCATTTAACACAGGAAGAATAGATCATTTATATCAAGAGCCTCAAGTAAAAAGTAGAAATTTTATTTTGCATTATGGGGATATCACAGATTCTCTGTCTGTTTCAACAATGATTAAAAATATTAAACCAAATGAAATTTATAATCTAGCTGCACAATCACACGTAGCAGTCTCATTTGAAGTTCCAGAATACACAGCAAATGCAGATGCTGTTGGTGCATTAAGAATATTAGAGGCTATTAAGTTTCATGGGTTTCAAAAAAAAACAAAATTTTATCAAGCAGGAACTTCAGAGATGTTTGGTAAAGTTCAGCAGACTCCACAATCTGAAAAGACACCTTTTTACCCAAGAAGCCCGTATGGTGTTGCTAAAGTGTATGCACACTGGATAACAGTAAACTACAGAGAAGCTTACAATATATTTGCATGTAATGGAATTTTATTTAATCACGAAAGTCCTGTAAGAGGCGAAACTTTTGTTACAAGAAAAATTGTTGTGGCGTTATGTAAAATAAAATTAGGATTGCAAAATAAATTATATCTTGGAAATTTAGATGCGAAACGTGATTGGGGACATGCTAGAGACTATGTGGAGGCTATGTGGAAAATGATGCAAAAAAAAAATCCATCTGATTATGTAATTGCGACTGGAAATCAATATACAGTGAAACAATTTGTAGACCTTACCTTAAATCAGTTGGGTATAAAGTATTATTGGAAAGGATCTGGAATTAAAAAGAAATGCTTTGATATAAAAGGAAAATGTATAGTTGAATGTGATAAAGAATATTTTAGACCTTTAGAAGTTGATACACTACTAGGAGACTCATCTAAAGCAAAAAAAGAACTTAATTGGAGGCCAAAGATTAAAATAAAAATGCTTGTAAAAGAAATGGTTGAAGCCGAGTTGTCAAAGCTAGGGAATGATTAGTTTTAAATCAAAAATATATGTTGCTGGTCATAAAGGTTTAGTTGGGAGTGCAATTGTAAGAAAACTTAGACAAAAAGGGTATAAAAATATTATTTTTAGATCTAGAAAACAATTAGATCTAAAAAATCAAAAAAAAGTTTATAGTTTTTTAAAGAAAAATAAACCTGATTTTATTTTTATTGCTGCAGCAAAAGTAGGTGGAATTTATTCAAATGACAAATATAGAGCAGAATTTATTTTTGATAACTTGTCTATCCAAGTTAATTTAATTCATTCAGCATACTTGTGTGGAATAAAAAAATTGATTTTTCTTGGCTCTAGTTGTGTTTATCCTAGAACCTGTAAGCAACCGATTAAAGAAAGCTATTTATTAACTGGAGAATTAGAAAAAACCAATGATGCATACGCAATTGCTAAAATTGCAGGAATTAAAATGTGTGAGAATTATAATGTTCAGTATAAAACAAACTACAAGTGTTTAATGCCAACAAATACATTTGGACCAAATGACAATTATGATGCTTTAAATTCACATTTTTTACCCGCACTCATTAAGAAAGTGCATAACCTAAGATTAAACAATAAAAAAGAACTAATACTATGGGGAAATGGCTTAGCAAAAAGAGAGGTTGTTTATGTTGATGATTTGGCAGATGCCTGTATTTTTTTTATGAAAAAAAATTTTTTTGGAACAACTATTAACATTGGTTCGGGAAAAGACTTTTCAATCAAAGAATATGCAAAAAAAATACTTAATATAATTATACCCAAAAAAAAAATTAAAATTAAATATGACCTATCAAAACCAAATGGTACACCAAGAAAAGTTTTGGACATTAAATTGGCAAATAAATATGGTTGGAGACCTAAGACTAAATTAGATGTAGCAATAAAAAAAACTTATAAAAATTTTTTAGAAAATAATAAAATTGTATAAAAAAAAAAATTAATAGTAATTACTGGTGGAGCTGGTTTTGTTGGTTCTAATTTGATTAAATATTTATTAAAAAAAACAAACTTTGATATAATAAGTTTAGATAATTATTCAACTGGAAAAAAAATAAATCATATCAAAAATAATAGAGTAAAATATATAAATTCACATACAAAAAATATTTCAAAAAGTTTAGAACAATTTAAAAAAAATATTCATTCACTATTTCATTTTGGTGAGTTTTCTCGAATATATCAAAGTTTTTTAAAAATGACTGATTGTATTGACTCAAATACAATTGGTTCAAATGAAGTATTTAATTTTTGTCTTACTAATAAAATAAAACTTATATATTCTGCAACATCAGCAAGTATTGGCAATAAAGGAAATGATAAAAATTTATCTCCATATGCATTTACTAAAGCTAAAAATTTGGAATTATTGGAGAACTTAAAAAAATGGTTTAATTTTAAATTTGAAATATTGTATTTTTATAATGTTTATGGACCAGGTCAATTAGAAACAGGACCAATGTCTACAGTAATAGGAATATTTGAAAATCAGTTTAAAAGAAAATTACCATTAACAGTTGTTAGGCCAGGATCACAATCTCGAAGATTTACACATATTAACGATACTGTTCAAGCCTGTTATTATGTATGGAAAAAAAACCAGTGTAATCACTACAGCATATCTAATAGAAAAAGTTATACAATTATGGAAGTTGCAAAATTATTTAATGTTAAAATTAAATTACTACCATCCAGAAAAGGTGAAAGATACGCCTCAGCTTTAACAAGCATGAATTTATCAAATAAAGTTCATAAATTGTTTGGAAAAATTAACCTTGAGGATTATTTGAAGAATATTGTTAAAAATGACAAAAAAAAATTATAATTCCTTGTTTACAATATATTTATTTTAGATATAACTCTTTCGCCGGTGATTATTGCGAAGGGGTAATACCCGATCCCATTCCGAACTCGGAAGTCAAGCCCTTCAGCGCCAATGGTACTTTGTCTTAAGACACGGAAGAGTAGGACATTGCCGGCTAAAAAAAAATTATGAAAATTAAAAGCTCGTTAAAATCACTAAAAAAAAGAGACCTTAATTCTAAATTAGTTAGAAGAAGAGGCAGAGTTTATATAATTAATAAAACAAACCCAAAATTTAAAGCAAGACAGAAGTAGTTTTTATGGATAACCAAGACCATAAAAATACCTGGAATAACTTCACAAAGTTTGTGTTGTGGGGAACTGTCGCTGTTATAGGTGTTTTAGTTTTAATGGCAATATTCTTGCTATAAAGTTCTCTTATGAGAATCGCTTCAGTTTTAGAAAACCAAAATATTGAGAAAAGAATTGCAATTACTCCCGAGATTGCAAAAAAATATATAGCTCTTGGTTTTGAAATTACTTTATTTGAAAAATATGGTGAACATTTAGGCTTTAAGGATAGTGACTACAAAGAGTTAGGTGTTGAAATCTCTTCTAATGAAACAGAAATATTAAGTAAAGCAAATATTATTATTCAGTTAGGCTTATTATCTGACGAAAATCTTTCAAATTTAAAAGAAAACCAAACGCTTATTGGAGTATTCAATCCATATGCTAATAAAGAAATAATAGAAAATTTATCTAAAAAAAATATTAATATTTTTTCTTTAGAAATGCTGCCTCGAATAACTAGAGCCCAATCAATGGATATACTTTCTTCTCAAGCTAACCTTGCTGGTTATAAAGCCGTAATAGAGTCGTTTGCAAAGTTTGAAAAAGCAATACCCATGATGATGACAGCAGCTGGTACTATTCCAGCAGCAAAAGTATTAGTGGTTGGTGCAGGTGTTGCGGGTCTTCAAGCAATTGCAACTGCGAAAAGAATGGGTGCTATCGTATTTGCAACAGATGTTAGAATGGCATCAAAAGAGCAAGTTGAAAGTTTAGGTGGAAAATTCTTAACTGTTGAAGGGTCTGAAAACCTTGAGACAGAAGAAGGCTATGCAAAAGAAGCATCTGAAGAATTTAAAAAAAAACAAGAAGGTCTTTTAGCTGAAACTTTAAAGAAAATTGATATTGTAATATGTACTGCTTTAATTCCAGGAAAAAAAGCTCCATTAATCATTAAAGCTTCTATGATTGATAATATGCAATCAGGCTCTGTTATTTATGATTTAGCTGCGATTCAAGGTGGAAATTCAGAGTTTACTGAGGTTGATAAAATTGTAATTAAAAAAGGAGTAAAGATTATGGGTGAAACAAATATTTTAAACAAACTGCCTGTTTCAGCTTCAAACTTATATTCAAAAAACGTATTTAACTTTGTCTCAAATTTATATGACAAAGAAAATAAAAAGATTAATATTAATTTAGAAGATGAAATAATTGAAAAAACTTTAATAAAATAGAATTATGGAAATAGACCCTTTTATATTTAGATTAAGTATATTCATTTTATCAATTTTCATTGGCTATTATGTTGTATGGAGTGTAACTCCATCTTTACACACACCATTAATGTCTGTTACTAATGCTATATCATCAGTAATTATTGTTGGTGCTATAATTGCAGGTTTAGCAGGAAGTATAGACAGTACTTTTACAATCTCAAATATACTTGGATTTTTGGCAATATCTCTTGCTGCTATTAATATATTTGGAGGATTTTTGGTCACTCAAAGAATGCTTCAAATGTATAAAAAAAAGAAGAAAGATAAATAATTATGTCAGCAAATTTATCAGCAATATTTTATTTAGTTTCAGGAGTTTTGTTTATCTTAGCATTAAGAGGTCTTTCATCACCAGAAACATCAAGACAAGGTAATTTTTTTGGAATCTTGGGAATGGTGATAGCTATCGCTGTTACTTTTTTATCTGTTGGAAATTTCTCTAGTGGAATAATTTACGTATTAATTTTTTTACTGGTTGGAGGACTTATAGGGGCATTCATAGCCTACAAGATACCAATGACTGCTATGCCAGAATTAGTTGCAGGATTTCATAGCTTAGTTGGACTATCAGCAGTTTTTGTTGCAATTTCAGCTTTCTTAAATCCGGAGGCATTTAATCTAGGATCAGTAGGTGCCATTAAACTTGCAAGCTTAATTGAAATGTCAATTGGAGCCGCAGTTGGTGCCATAACATTTTCAGGTTCAATAATTGCTTTTTTAAAACTTCAAGGAATAATGTCAGGTTCACCAATTACTTTTAAAGGGCAGCATTTTGTTAATGCCTTATTGTTAATCTCAATAATAATTTTAACTTACTTGTTATGCTCAACTCAGTCCTCTAATTTCTTTTGGATATTAATAGCTGTTTCATTTTTAATAGGATTTTTATTAATTATCCCTATTGGTGGGGCAGACATGCCAGTAGTAATATCTATGTTAAATTCATACTCTGGTTGGGCTGCTGCAGGAATTGGTTTTACTTTAGAAAATACTGCATTGATTATAACAGGAGCTCTTGTTGGATCTTCAGGTGCAATTTTATCTTACATAATGTGCAAAGGTATGAACCGTTCTTTCTTTAATGTAATCTTAGGAGGATTTGGTGCAACAGAACAATCTGCATCATCTGGAAATAAAGAACAAAAACCTGTTAAGAGCGGTAATGCTGAAGATGCAGCTTTCTTAATGAAAAATGCATCATCTGTTATAATTGTTCCAGGTTATGGAATGGCTGTAGCTCAAGCACAACACGCACTAAGAGAGATGGTAGATACCTTAAAGAAAAATGATATTAAAGTGACTTATGCAATTCATCCTGTAGCAGGAAGAATGCCGGGACATATGAATGTATTGTTAGCTGAGGCAAACGTTCCTTACGATGAGGTTTTTGAACTTGAAGAAATTAATAATGATTTTGCTAATGCAGATGTTGCATTTGTAATTGGGGCAAATGATGTAACAAATCCAGTTGCAAAAACTGACCCTCAAAGCCCAATTTATGGAATGCCTGTATTAGATGTTGAAAAATGTAAGTCTGTATTATTTGTAAAAAGAAGTTTATCTCCTGGATATGCTGGAATTGATAATGACCTATTTTATAAAGAAAATACTTTAATGCTATTTGCTGATGCAAAAAAGATGACTGAAGATATAACTAAAAATCTTTAAGACTAATGACAATAAAAATATTTTGTGACATTGCAGAATTAAATCAGATAAAAAAATTTAATAAAAAAAAAATAGTTAAGGGATTTACAACTAATCCAAGTTTAATGAGAAAGGCAGGAGCAAAAGATTATAAATCTTATTCGAAGAAAATACTAAAAATTTGTAATAACAAACCTGTTTCTTTAGAAGTCTTTGCTGATGAATATAAACAAATGAAGCAACAAGCTCTTCAGATCAATACCTGGGGAAAGAATGTTTATGTAAAAGTGCCAGTGGCTAATTCTAGAGGTATTTTTATGGGTAAGATTATTAAAGAGCTTAATAGTTTAAATATTAAACTTAATATTACAGCAGTATATAGTGCTAAACAGACAGAAAAAATTCTGAAATTAATTAATAAGAAAACTAAAGTTATAATTTCGATATTTGCTGGTAGAGCAGGTGATACTGGTAAAGATCCAATCCCAGAATTTAAAAAAAGTATTTCTATAGCAAAAAAGTTTAAAAATGTTGAAATACTTTGGGCGAGTGTTAGAGAGCCTTATAATTATCTACAAGCAAAACAGTTAGGTTGTCATATTATCACTATTCCACCAGCAACTATTGAAAAAATAGAGAATTTTGGAAAAACATTCGATCAACTTACCAAAGAAACGGTTAAAGCTTTTTTGGTTGATAGCAAAAAATCTAAATTTAAAATTTAATTGATTTTGGTTGCGGGGGACGGATTTGAACCGCCGACCTTCAGGTTATGAGCCTGACGAGCTACCAGACTGCTCCACCCCGCGGTATATTTAAATTCTATTTTTAAGCTTATTAAGCTTTTTAACTCTCTTAATATTTTCTTGTAGAATTCTTTTTTTCTTTTCAGAGGGTTTTTCGTAAACACTCTTTAATTTTACTACTTTAAAAAAACCATCACGTTGTAATTTTCTTTTTAAAACTCTTAGAGCTTGTTCAATATTGTTATCTTTAACTTCAATTTTCATAAATTTTAAGTGTGTTTAACTAACATTATATAATTTTACTGTCTATTAAAATTATTCAATGTTTGAGACTTCCCTTGCTAATTTTGCCTTTTCTTTTTCTTTTTTTTCTCTTTTAATTCGTCTTTCTGCTTTTTCAATAGCCTCTACTAAATCTTTTTGAGAAAATAACCCTAAAGCGACAGGATCTTTTGGATTTAAGTTATTATAATTCCAATAACTTTTATTCTTTATCGCTGTAATAGAAGCTTTAGTTACTCCAACTAATTTTGCAATTTGAGAGTCTTTTAGCAATGAATGATGTTTAATTAACCACAAAGCTGAGTCTGGCTTGTCTTGTCTTTTTGATAACGGAATATACTTCTTAATTTTTTTATCCTCAGTTGAGATTTCAATATCAGTATTTTTAATTTGTAATTCTTTATTTTCATCTTTTGAAGCTAATTCAATTTCCTCCCTAGTAAGCTGACCAGATATAATTGGGTTATAAGCCATAATTCCTTTTGCAACTTCACCATCAGCAATACCTTGTACTTCAACTTCATGTAAATTACAAAATTTAGCAATTTGTTTGAATGTAAGTGTAGTATTTTCTACAAGCCAAACAGCTGTTGCCATTGGCATTAAAGGTACGTTTGACATTTAATCTTTTTTTTCTGATCTGAAGTTTTGGAATTTTTTATTAAACTTACTAACACGACCCTTATCCATTAATTTTTGTTTACCACCTGTCCAAGCAGCATGTGATTTTGGATCTATTTCTAGTCTTAAGACTTCTCCTTGTTTTCCCCAAGTTGATCTTGTTTCAAATTGAGTTCCATCAGTCATCTCTACTTTAATTGTATGGTAGTCCGGGTGTATGTCTTTTTTCATATCGAGACTTATAGCAAAAGAATTCTATAAAACAATTAAAAGTTCTTTAATTTTTCAAGCATTTTGTCGTTAATTGCCATACTCGAAGCTCTTATTTGTATATTTTTATTTTGTGAAAGGTCGATTTCATTAATCATTCCACCTGCTTCTTTCACCAATATTATACCTGCAGCTATATCCCATAAATTAAGGTCATTTTGAAAATAACCATCGTATCTTCCTGCAGCAACATAGGCAATATCTAGAGCAGCACTTCCAGACTTTCTTAAAGGTAAGTCGACTTCATTTTTAGCTACACCACCTGTTGCAAACAAACAGCTATTAAGCTCCTTTTTTTTGGATACTCTTATCCTTTGATTATTAAAGAAAGCACCACTGTCTTTTTCAGCATAAAACATTTCATCTTTAATTGGGTCATAAATTAAACCTGAAATAATTTCATTACCATATTTTAAGGCTATAGATATTGCAAAGTGAGGTACACCATGTAAAAAATTTGTAGTACCATCAATAGGATCTATGATCCAAGTATGCTCCTTATCTTTGTTGTTTTCAGAGCCATCTTCTTCACTGATAATAGAATAGTAAGGTCTTGCTTTTTTTAATTCTTCTATAATTATTTTTTCAGCTTTTAGATCAGCGTTTGATACAAAGTCAGTAGGGCCTTTAATTGAAACTTGTAATTTTTCTATTTCTCCAAAATCCCTGATTAATGCTCTAGATGCTTTTTCAGCAGCTTTAATCATAACGTTCAGATTAGCTGATATAGATTGCATAAAAATTATATCTTTTTTATGTATTCCATAGTTCGAGTATCAACTATAATTTTGTCACCACTTTCAATAAAAGGGGGAACTTGAATGTTTACTCCATTATCTAATACGGCAGGTTTATAAGAAGAGGAAACTGTTTGTCCTTTTAGAGCAACATCAGTTGTCTCGATAGTGCATGTCACTTGATTAGGCAATTCTACCGTTAAAGGTTTTTCATTATAGAAACTTATATTAACCTCCAAGTTTTCTGTTAGCATTTTACCCTTTTCACCTACTGTTTCTTTTTTAATATTAATTTGTTCATAAGATTTAGGATCCATAAAATAATAATCTGTTTCATCTTCATAAAGATAATTAAATTTTGTCTCATCTAATGAAGCCTTTTCAACAGATTCACTTGATCTAAATCTTTCATTTAATTTTGTATTTTTATTTACACTTTTCATTTCAACTTGTGCAAAAGCACCACCTTTACCAGGTTTTACATGCTGAGTTTTTAAAACTTGCCAAAGATCATCTTTATATTCTATTAGCATCCCAACTCTAATTTCACTTGCGTATATTTTCATTTTAATTTTTTAATAGCTTCTAAAGGTTTATATTTTTTATTGTGCCAAATGTAGCCTGAAATAGCTAAAAAGTTAGCTTTATTCAATAAGAGTTTTTTGTAATTATTCAACTTTATACCACCAATAGCAACAACCGGTAAGGTAGTTATCTTTTTTATAGATTTCAGTATTCTCAAATTTGCTCTATATTTAACTTTTTTAGTTTGAGTTGAGTAAAACGCACCAAACGCTAAATAATCAGCCCCATCCGAAATTCCTTTTTTTGCTAATTTTATTGAATTATGACAGGTAACACCAATAATCTTATTCTTTAATAGTTTTCTCACCTTAACAATACTCATATCGCTTTGGCCCAAATGACAACCATCTGCATTCAGTTTTTTTGCAATCATGGGATCATCATTCACTAAAAATTTTACTTTGTACTTCTTGCATATTGTTCGAATTTTTTTTCCAATAATAAGTTTATTTTTGATTGTTTCTTTTTTTAGTCTCAATTGAAAATAGCTAACTTTTCCTGATTTTAATACTAATGATAAATTAGTATAAAATTCATCGTCTTCTATTTTATTTGGTGAAATTAAATATATAAACTTTGTATTTTTTTTATTGAGACTCAAGTTCAGCTGACCATTTCCCTTGAGCTGCTAATGTACACATGTTTGCTCTATGATTAAATACGTTTTGTGTGCCTTCAATATTTTTAATATCTTTTGACCAGAATTTAAGAGCGCTTTGTTGTAAGGCTCTTCCATACGAATAGGTTATGATAAAATTTGTATTATTGTGCTTATTTATTAAATTTAAATTTTCTGTTGCCTCAACCTCTGTCTGACCCCCTGATAGGAATGCAATACCAGGTACTTCAGTTGGTACATTTTCTTTAAGACATTTTAGAGTAAGTTTAGCAGTTTCCTCATTAGATATCTTCTTATCAGAACTAGCTCCTGCTAAAATCATATTAGGTTTTAAAATTATTCCACTGAAGTCAATGTTATGGAGCATTAACTCCTCAAAACATTTTTTAAGAACTTTTGAAGTTTTGTTAAAACAGTCTTCAGCTGAATGATCACCGTCCATTAAAACTTCTGGTTCTACTATTGGCACCATTCCACATTCTTGAACCAAGGCTGAATACCTTGCAAGAGCATGTGCGTTTGAATGAATAGATAATTCACTTGGGTGCTTTTTTGTAATATTATAAACACCTCTCCATTTTGTAAATCTTGCCCCTAATTTATAATATTCTTTCAATCTTTCTCTTAAACCATCAAGACCTTCTGTAATTTTTTCTTCAGTAGAATTTGCCATAACTTTAGCTCCAGTATCAACTTTAATTCCAGGAACAGCACCTGTTGCAGAGATTAATTCTGGTATAGCTTTGTTAGAATTAGAAATTTGTTTAATTGTTTCATCATATAAAATAACCCCACCAATAAATTTTTTCATTGCTTCTGAGGTAAAAAGTGTCTCTCTAAATAATAATCTATTTTCTGGAGTTGAAGGAACTGCAACAGAATCTAATCTTTTTGTCATAGTGCCATTACTTTCGTCTGCAGCAAGGATGCCCTTGCCATTTGACAGTATTTTAAGTGCTATTTTGTTTAGTTCTGACATATTAGTTAAGAGCTTTTATACCAGGAAGTTCTTTTCCTTCAAGAAATTCTAAAAAAGCTCCACCTGCGGTTGAGACAAAATTAAAAGAATTAACTCCATCGATAGTATTTAATAGTGAAACAGTATCACCTCCACCTGCTACAGAATAAATTGTATTATTATTATTTTTTTCGACAATTTTTTTTGCAATCTGAATACTTCCTTTAGCAAAATTAGGGTTTTCAAAATAACCTGCAGGTCCATTCCAAAGGATAGTATTGCTTTTATCTATTAAGTTATTGATGGTTTTTATTGATTTAGGACCAATATCTAAAATTAAGTCATCTTTAGAAATATCTTTTAATTCTTTTACTGTTGGATCGTCATTTAAATTTTTTCCAACTACAACATCTTCTGGAAAAAGTATTTCACAATCTTCTTTTTTTGATAAAGAAAATATTCCTTCAATGATTTGATGACAATTATCCTCTTGAAGAGATTTTCCAATTTCATAACCTTGATATTTAAGTATATTATTGGCCATTCCTCCAACTATTATAATATTATTAAACTTTGAAATTAAATTTTTTATAATATTAATTTTAGAAGAAATTTTAGAGCCACCAATTATACAAGTAATAGGCTTCTTAATTTCAGAAGTAATCTTAGTTAATGCTTCAATTTCTAAGTCAAATTGAAGACCTGAATATGAGGTAATAAATTTTGTTATTTTAAAAATAGAGGCATGTGCTCTGTGAGAACATGAAAATGCATCATTAACATAAATATCAGCTAAACTTGCCAAATGTTTAGCAAAAGCATTGTCATTTTTTTCTTCTTCTTCATAAAACCTAAGATTTTCAAGTATCACAATTTTTTCATTTTGATTTTTAAAAAGATCAGTTGAATTTATTTCTCGAATATTTTTAGTGATAAGTTTAATATCAGTTTTTAATTTGATTTTTAGATCTTCACATATAGGTTCAAGGGATAGTTCTTTGACAACTTTACCTTTGGGTCTACCAACATGTGAAAGTATTATTATTTTTGCATTTTTTTCTAATAAATATTTAATGGTTGGTAATATTTTATCAATTCTGGTGGTATCAGTAATTGCTCCATTTTCTAATGGAACATTTAAATCCAACCTAAGTAATATATTTTTTTGATTAAGATCAGCCTGGTCCTTTATACTTTTCATTAAGAGTTTTTATGAAGATATTCTGCTATATCACACATTCTGTTTGAAAAGCCCCATTCATTATCATACCACGCAGAAATCTTACCCATATTTTTACCCACAACATTAGTCAAGGAAAGATCAACGATTGCAGAAGCTGAATTGTGATTAAAATCAATGGATACTAATTTTTCTGATGTTGCTTCTAAAACTTTTTTTTTTTGTTTCTTCACTGCATTTGTAAATGCCATATTTATGATTTCTTTACTTATTTCTTTTTTAGTACAAAAAACTAATTCTATTAAGGAAACATTTGGTGTAGGCACTCGCATAGCTACACCCTCAAGTTTTCCTTTTAAAGCAGGTATAATTTCACCAATTGCTTTTGAGGCACCTGTAGAAGTTGGAACTATTGATTGACTGGCAGATCTTGCTCTTCTTGGATCTTTATGAGAATTATCTAAAATTCTTTGATCACTAGTAAAAGCATGGATAGTAGTCATAAATCCTTTTTCAATTTCAAAATCATTATTTAAAACATTTGCAACAGGAGCCAGACAATTAGTAGTACACGAAGCGGCCGAAATAATTTGGTCATCATTTGTTAAAATATTTTCGTTAACACCAAATACAATTGTTTTATCTGCATCTTTACATGGGGCTGAAACTATAACTTTTTTAGCGCCATTTTTAAGGTGAGCTAATAATTTATCTTTTGAATTAAATTTTCCAGTACATTCAAAAACATAATCAACTCCATATGATTTCCAATTTATATCTTCAATATTTGAGTGTTGAGAAAAAGTAATCTTATTTTTATTAATAATTAAATGCTTTTCATCAAATTCTAACTCTGCGTTAAATTTTCCATGAACAGAGTCATATTTTATTAGTGTACAGCTTGTTTCAGCATTGGATCGGTTGTTTATATGTTTAATTTCTATATTTTTGTTTTGGCTTTCAATGATTGCTCTAATTACCATTCTACCAATTCTGCCCATTCCATTTATTCCAACTTTTAATGTCATTTCTTATTCTTTATAAGGTTTTTTGTCTTTTTTGAAATATTTTCAACTGTTAATCCAAAATATTTATAAATCTCTTTATAAGGTGCACTTTTTCCAAAAGTATCTATTCCAAATGTCAAACCATCAGTGCCAATATATTTCTTCCAACAATCTGTTGATGCAGCTTCAATAGATATTTTAAATTTTGTTTCACCAAGTATTTTCTGCTTATAAGAAGATGACTGTTTGTCAAAAATATCATGGCATGGAACAGATATTACTTTAGAGTATATTTTGTCTTTGGCTAATTTGTGGCTAGTTTTAATTGCAAGATTAACTTCGGATCCACTAGCAAGTATAGTGAGGTTGATCTTTTTATTTGTTCTAAAAACCTCGTATGCTCCTAATGAGCATTTATTTAAGTTTGAATATTTTTTTCTTATAGGATCAAGATTTTGTCTAGTCAATGATAAGATACTGGGTGTATTTGAATTTTTTAGAGAGAATTCCCAACATTCTATAGTTTCCATTCTATCTGCAGGTCTAAAAACATTTAGGTTTGGAATAGATCTTAAGCCGGACAACTGTTCTATTGGCTGATGGGTTGGACCATCCTCACCCAAACCAATAGAGTCGTGTGTCATTACATATATAACTCTTTGACCCATTAGCGCTGATAGACGTATCGATGGTTTACAATAATCTGAGAATATTAAAAATGTTCCTCCATAAGGGATGAGCTTACTATGAAGTGCAATACCATTCATTATTCCACACATTGCATGCTCTCTAACACCATAATGAATATATTCCCCATTAAAATTGTTAGAATTTATAATTTTTTGGTACTTAGTTTTAGTATTATTAGATCCAGCTAAATCAGCAGATCCTCCAATTAAAGTATTGCTCTCTTTAGTCAATGCATTCAAAACTAATTCAGAAGATTTTCTTGTAGCTAGGCTTTTATTTTCTTTTAATGAAATTTGTTTTTCGATTTTTAATGATTTAGAAAAATTATTATTTAATATTTTATCTATTATAAATTTTTTTCTTTTATAAAATTTATTCCAATTTTTTTCTAATTTAATTCCTTTATCACCAGTTTTTTTCCATTCGTTTAAAATATTTTTGGGTATTTCAAAGGGCGCATATTGCCAGTTTAATGTTTTTCTAACAAGTTTGATCTCATCTATCCCAATTGGACTACCATGTGAAGATGATTTACCAGATTTATTTGGTGACCCATAACCAATTTTTGTTTTACATGAAATGACAGTAGGTCTTTTTGCATTCTGAACTTTTTTTAATGCATTAAATATTTCTTTTTCATTGTGACCATTAATTAAGATATAATCCCAACCATAGCTTTCAAATCTTTTTTTATAATTATCAGATACAGCCAAGCTTGTTGGTCCATCAATTGAAATTGAATTATTATCAAAAAGCATAATAAGATTTTTTAATTTTAAGTGACCAGCCAAACTCATAGCTTCGTGACTTATGCCTTCCATTAAACAACCATCACCTGCTAAAACATAAGTTTTATGATTAATTATTTCTTTACCTAATTTTTTTTTAAGAATTTCTTCTGCTACAGCAAATCCAACAGAGTTAGCAATACCCTGCCCAAGTGGACCAGTGGTTGTTTCAATTCCTGTTCCAGGATGATATTCTGGGTGTCCTGCACAAATTGAATTTAATTGTCTAAAATTTTTAATATCCTTTATCGAAACGCTTTTGTATCCAGTTAGATAGAGTAAAGAATACAATAACATTGATCCATGACCCGCAGACAAAACAAATCTATCTCTATTTAGCCAGTTAGGATTATTGGGATTAAATCTTAAAAAACTTCTAAATAAAACTGTAGCAACATCGGCCATACCCATAGGCATTCCAGGGTGACCTGAGTTGGCTTTTTGTACCGCGTCTATAGACAAAAACCTTATTGCGTTTGATAAATCTTTATGTAGTTTGTTCAAAAATTATCCTATCTAGACTTCGTAGACTCAATTTAATATTATAAATATATATATATGAAAACAGAGACTGAAAAAGAAAAAAAATTGAGTTTTGCAATTAATAAACTTAAGAATTTGAAATTACAAAACCCTTCACTAAAAACTAATCTAGAAAATTTGAATGCTCAAAAAAATCAATTAGAAATTGAAAAAAAAGAAATTGAAGAAAAATATCAAAACCTAATGAGCGAACATAAAGCTCTTAATCAAAAATTAGAGGAGATTAAACAACAAAAATTGGATGAACAAAAAAAAGAAACTGAATTTTCAGAAAAAATTGATGAATTAAATCAAGAAACAGATACTTTATTGGAAGAAATAGATAAATGGCAAATGTAAATATCAAATTTAATGGTAAAGATTTTTTATTGTCTTGTGACGATGGACAAGAGGAGCATCTAGAAGAATTGCTTACTCATATTAATGAAAAGTTTAATAAACTTAAAAATGATTTAGGAAATATTGGTGAAAATAAACTTTTATTAATTACTTCTGTTCAAGTAATGGATGAATATTTTGAGACTAAGAAAAAAGTAGAATTAAAAAAAGAGCAGTTAAAAGATCTTTCTAATAAATTTAGAGAGTTAAAATCTTTAGTTTATGAATATAAAGATAAAAAAGAAGAAGAAATAGCTCAACTTACTCAAAATCATGAAGAATTTAAAAATGAAATTGAAAAAAATAAGCAAGACTATGAAAAGATAATAGAAGATGCTGCTGATGAAATTGAAAATTTTGTTGCAAAAGCTAATTTAGAAAATCCAGTCCAGTAAACTTGTGCTAAAAAAAAGATTAAGAAATAAAATTCTTAAAATTAGAGAAACATATAATAAAGATAATATTAAGTTAGATTACAAGAGAATTATTAATTTTTTTAAAAAAGAAAATATAATTGCTAAAAAAATTGGTGGATACTTTCCTATCAATTTTGAATTTGATGATTTAGATTTACTCAAAAAATTTGAAAAAGATAATTATCAAATATCATTACCAGTAATTAAAAAAAGTTTTCAAATGGACTTTTACAATTGGACTTTTATTGATCCATTAAAAATTAATAATCTTGGTATACCAGAGCCAGAAGCAAAAAAATTAGTTCACCCTGATATTTTATTTATTCCTATGGTCGCATTTGATAAAAATTTAAATAGATTGGGGTATGGTGGTGGATATTATGATCGTTTTATTGAAAAATTATCAAGAAAAAAAAATATTATCAAAATTGGCTTAGCTCTATCATGTCAAAAAATAAAAAAAATTCCTATTAACAAACATGATCAAAAACTTGATTTTATTATAACAAATGAGGATATTATAAAATGAGAATCCTTTTTTTAGGGGATGTAGTGGGTATCTCAGGCCGCTCAATGGTCTTAAACAATTTACTATCAAAAATAAAAGATCATAAAATTGATTTTGTTATAGTTAATGGTGAAAATGCTGCTGATGCAGGCGTTGGACTTACAGAGGAAATTTGTAAAGATTTTTTTAACTGTGGCGTGGATGTCATTACGACAGGCAATCATGTTTGGGACCAGAAAGAAACTATGTCTCATATTGAAAAAGAAAATAGATTGTTGAGGCCAAAAAATTTATTTGAACCTTCTCCAGGAAAGGGATTTGAAATATTTAATTCAAAAAATGGGATGAGGGTAGGAGTACTAAATTTAATGGGGAATGTATTTATGAAAAAATGTGATGATGTATTTCAAGTGGCAGAAAAATTTATTAAAAAATATAATTTGAAAGAAGATTATGATTTTCTTGTTGTTGATTTCCATGGTGAAATTACTAGTGAAAAAAATGCAATCGGTCATTTTTTTGATGGAAAGGCCACATTAGTTGTTGGTACTCATACCCATATACCAACAAATGACGCTAGAATTCTTAAAGGAGGAACCGCCTATCAAACAGATGCAGGAATGTGTGGAGATTATGACTCTGTAATTGGAATGAATAAAGAAAATTCAATTAACCGTTTTCTAAAAAAAAAATCTACTAAACACTTTCCATCAATTGGTGATGCTACTTTATGTGGTGTGATTGTTGATTGTGATATAGAAACAGGTTTAGCAAATAAAATTGAAAACTTTATATATGGAGGAGAATTAAAAAATTCTCATTAATTATTATGTCGGGTCACTCAAAATGGGCAAGTATCAAACATTCTAAAGGAAAAGCAGACAAACAAAGATCAAAAGTATTTTCAAAACTCTCAAAAGAAATAAGTGTTGCTGCAAAATTAGGCGACAAAGATCCAGCAATGAATCCGAGACTTAGATCTGCTATCCAGGCTGCAAGATCAGCGAATATGCCAAAAGATAATATCGAAAGAGCAATAGACAAATCCTCAGCTAGCAATGACAATAATTTTGAGAATTTAAGATATGAGGGTTTTGGACCAGATAAAATTGCAGTAATTATTGAAGCTCTAACAGATAATAAAAATAGAACAGCCTCCAATATCAGAACAATATTTCAAAAAAGTGGTGGTAATTTAGGAACACAGGGGTCTGCCTCTCATAATTTTAATCAACTTGGTATTATAAAAATAGATAAAAAAGAAATTTCAGACGAACAAATTTTTGAACTAGCAATTGAGTCGGGTGCAGATGAATGTATTTCCTATGAAAATTTTCATGAAATACAATGTCCCATGAATGAAATTTATAATGTAAAAAAAAATCTTGAAAAAACGATAGCAAATTTTATTTCTACAGAAATCGAATGGGTACCTTTAAAAAGTGTTGATGTTGAAAAAGATAAAATTGACTCTGCAATTGAATTTCTAGAAACTCTTGAAGATGATGATGACGTACAAAATGTTTACTCAAATATTAATTTAAAAAATAATTAATGCTTATAATTGGAATTGACCCAGGCATAACAGGTTCTATTTGTTTTTTTCAAGATGGAAAAATAATTGATGTTGTTGAGATGCCCAATATGCCCGAAGGGAAAAAAAATAAAAAACAAGTAAATGGAGCTCAAATTTATCATGAAATTTCTTTAAGAATAAAAGATTTAAAAAAAGAAGATATTAAAGTGGTGATTGAGCAGGTTTCGGCTATGCCCGGTCAAGGAGTTACAAGTATGTTTAATTTTGGTCAATCATTTGGAATTTTAAAAGGGATATGTTCTGCAATGCAATTACCAATGTATTTTGTTAGACCTGCTAAATGGAAAAAGTACTTTAATCTTATTAATTCAGAAAAAGATGCCAGCAGAACTAAGGCAATCGAAGTATTTCCTTATTATTCATCAGAATTATCTAAGAAAAAAGATTCTAACAAAGCGGATGCAATTTTAATAGCTAGTTTTTATTACGAAACTTATAAATTAGAGGGTTAATTTAACTTTAATAAAGTCAAATTCATGACACATTTTAGTGTGAAAGCTTAATAATGGAAGCTGATATTACATCACAAGCAGTAGGACTTGCATCAAATACTGATTTCTCGTTATGGAGTTTGTTTTTAAGAGCAGATTTTATTGTAAAATCAGTAATACTTACGCTTATTGCCTGCTCTATATATTCATGGGCTATTATTATCGAAAAATTTAAATTATTTAAAAAAATAAATATAGAGTCAGAGGAATTTGAAGAAAAATTTTGGAGATCAAAATCTGCAGAGACTTTTTATAATAGTTTACCAAGTAATTTAGAAAACCCTATGGCTTTATTATTTAAGGAAGCTATGCAAACTTTATTAAAAGCTAAAAATAAAGCTAATTTAAGTGACAGAATGAGTGGAATGCTGGAGGTGAGTATTGAAAAACAAATATCAAAAATTGATAAAGGTTTTACTTTTTTAGCAACAGTTGGTTCAACGGCACCGTTTATTGGTTTATTTGGAACTGTTTGGGGAATAATGAATTCATTTCAATCAATTGCCATTTCAAGAAATACTAGTTTAGCAATTGTAGCACCAGGAATAGCCGAAGCTTTATTTGCAACCGCATTAGGTTTGTTAGCAGCGATTCCAGCAGTTGTTGCTTACAATAAATTTAATTTAGACTCAAAAAAATATTCACAAAAATTAGAAAATTTTTCTAAAAGATTTTTATCAATAATTTAAAATGGCTTTTAAACTCAATCGTTCATCAAAAGAGCCTATGAGTGAAATAAATGTTACTCCTTTTGTGGATGTAATGTTAGTTTTGTTAATTATATTTATGGTTACAGCTCCATTGTTAACAGTCGGAGTACAGGTCGACTTACCTGAAAGTTCTGCAGACACATTACCAGAAGAGCTTGAACCATTAACACTATCTATTAATGCTAAAGGTGAGATATTTATTCAAGAATCAAAAGTTGATTATGATAAAATAACAGCGAAGATTTTAGCTGTATCGAAGAATAGAACAGATACAAGAATCTATGTCAGAGGAGATAAATCAATAAATTATGGTAGGGTTTTGGAGATAATGGGAATGTTGTCTGGGTCTGGTTTTACTAAAGTAGCATTGATTTCTGAACCATATAAAGAGAGGTAGTAAAAGTGAATAGAAATATATTTATTTCTTTTGGGTTTCATATACTTCTTGTATTAATTACTGCCATGAGTTTACCTTTCTTAGCTAAAAAACCAATTGATTTACCACCGATTGTTTCAGTTGAACTAATTCAGATTACAGATAAAACAAATATTCCATTTGCACCTAAAGCAAAAAAAATAATTGAAAAAGTAAAAGAAAAAGAAAAAAAACTTGTCTCTGAACAAGCCCCTCCAAAAGCAGTTAAAAAAGACAAACAAGATGCAATACCTTTACCTGATGAAAAATTAGAAAAGGTTAAAGAAATTAAAGAAGACAAACAAAACCCTGAAAAAGTTGAAACAGAAATTAAACAAGTTTCAGAATTTGAAAAAAAAGATTTATTTGATCCAAATAATATTGCAGCCTTAATTGATAAATCTAAAGTAGAAAGTGCTGAAACAAACAAAAAAAGCAATGAAATAAGCCAGGATCAAGATAAGAATATAGAATTTGGTGGTTTAACACTAAGTGAAGAAGATGCTCTAAAAGCACAAATATTTGGATGTTGGAGTATTCCTTTAGGATTACCTTACAACGAAAATTTACTAGTTAGAATTAAGTTACAATTAAAGCCAGATGGATCTATTGTAGATTCCGAAATTCTTGATCATGCTAGAATGAATAAACCAGGACAAGGATTTTATAAAGTTTTAGCAGAAAGTGCATTGAGAGCAGTAAAACTATGTCAGCCTCTTAGAGTACCTAGCACTGGATATGAGAGATGGAAAGAGTTACAATTAAATTTTGATGCAAGAGAAATGTTAGAAGGATAAAATGCTATATAGATATTTATTAATATTACTGATCATATTTCCAATTAAAGCAATGGCTTTGATAGAAGTTGATATTACGAGAGGAAACTTGAGCCCTCTTCCTGTTGCTGTTTCTCCACTTTCAATCGATGATAATTCTAAAGAAAATTTTAAAAAAATTTTAAAAAAAGAAAATTTAGGAGCTGAAATATCTTTAATAGTTGAAAATAATTTAAAACAGACAGGCCTTTTTAATCCTTTAGATAAAAATGCATTTCTTCAAAAACCTGATGTTGCAAATTTAAAACCTAGATTTGAAGATTGGAATTTAATTAAAGCACAAGCATTAATAACTGGCAAAGTAACTTTTGTAGAAGATAAATTAAGAGTTGAATTTAGACTGTGGGATATTTTAGCTGGAAAAGAAATGATGGCATTAGCATTTACTACCGTTCCAAGTAATTGGAGAAGAGTTGGTCATATAATTACAGATAAAGTTTATGAGCGTCTAACAGGTGAAAAAGGATATTTTGATACAAGAATAATTTATGTAGCGGAAGAGGGGTCAAAAACTAATAGAATAAAGAAATTAGCTATTATGGATCAAGATGGTTTTAATAATAAATTTTTAACTCTAGGGAATGAGTTAGTTTTAACACCAAGATTTAGCCCAACTAATCAAATGGTTACATATCTTTCATATTTTAGAAACTTACCAAGAGTTTATTTACTAGATATTGAAACGGGAATGCAAGAGGTAGTTGGAGATTTCCCAGGAATGACATTTGCACCAAGATTTTCTCCAGATGGAAAAAAAATTATAATGAGTTTTGCTCAAGATGGAAATTCAGATATTTATACAATGGATTTAGAGAATAGAATTGTTGAAAGAATTACAAATCATCCTTCAATTGATACCTCCCCTTCTTATTCTCCTGATGGAAAATACATTACTTTTAATTCTGATAGAAGCGGTTACCAACAAATTTATATAATGGAAAGCAATGGAAAAAATGTTAAAAGAATATCTTTTGGCAACGGTCTTTACGGTACGCCAGTATGGTCTCCAAGAGGGGATTTAATTGCATTTACAAAGCTGCATAAAGGAAAATTTTATATTGGAGTAATGAGAACAGATGGAAGTGGTGAAAGATTATTAACTGAAAATTTTTATCAAGAGGCACCATCATGGTCCCCAAATGGAAGAGTATTAATATTTTATAGAGAAACTAAAACAAACGCAAAAGGAGAGGGATTTTCTGCTAAATTGTGGTCTATAGATTTGACAGGTTATAACGAAAGATTGATTGAAACAGAAACAGATGCTTCAGACCCATCTTGGTCATCTTTATTAACGAATTAGCTGTAATTAAGCTTGATTTTTAACTTGAAAGGTCTAATTAAATATGAAAAAAATAACGAATTACAATAAATGGACTAAGGAGCAATAATGAACTTAAGCAAGATTTTAAAAAATACATTTTTGATTTTAATAGCAAGTTTAGTGCTATCAGCATGTGCAACTAAAAAAACAACAGGTCAACTTCAAGGTGATGTTTATACGGGAACAGATTCAGTAGAATATTTAGCCTCAGGTGTTCCTGACAGAGTTTTCTTTGCAACAAATGAAACAGTACTTACAACAGCTTCAAGAGATACTTTAAGAAAACAAGCTGCATGGTTAAGAAAAAACTCAGATATTAATGTTGTATTAGAAGGTCACGCAGATGAAAGAGGTACAAGAGAGTATAACTTAGCATTAGGCGAAAGAAGAGCTAATTCAGCAAAAGATTATTTAATGACTTATGGAATTTCTTCTGACAGAATTTCAGTATTAAGTTATGGTAAAGAAAGACCTGTAGACTCAGGATCTAATCCATTGGCTTGGTCAAAAAACAGAAGATCGGTTACTGTTAAAGCTAATTAAGTTAGTTAAATAAATTAATTTATAAAAGACCCTATCACTATTTAATTAGTGAATAGGGTCTTTTTTTTGCCATCATTATAATTACAAATTAGACTTTATGTTAAGTTATAAAAAAATATTTCACATCAAGGCCCTAGCTTTATTTATTTTATTTTCAAATATTACGTTGGCTGATAATCATAATTTAAATGAAGTATTAGAACTAATTCAAAAAGATTTAAAAACACTTGAGAAGGCAGTTTATTCAGGATCAATCAATACAAGCAGTTTAAGTAATCAAGAAAATTTTGATCAAAGTTCAGAAGATGTTCTAACAAGACATTTACTAAAACTATCAGATATTGAAAATCAGTTTCAAGAATTAACTAACAAATTTGAAGAAATAAATTTTAAGCTTGATAAATTATCAAATAGACTTTCTAAAGTTCAAGCTGATAATCAAGTAAGATTTCAAGAAGTTGAAAATGCATTATCATCAGGAGAAGTAAATCAAAAATTAACATCTAGACCAAAAGAAACAGTGGAAAAAGTTTTACCAGGCTCTTCACAGCCACAAGATTTGGGCTCAATTTCTTATAAAGATAATGAAGACCAAAATACTACACAACAAATTCAATCTATTGAAACAACCTCTTCAATAGTAACAGAAACTTTTCAGGCAGAACAAACAATACTGCCAGATGATATACCTGAAAAACAATATGAGTTTGCAACAAGTTTTTTAAAAGTGGGAGATTATAATACCGCTGAGCGAGCTTTTAGAGAGTTTGTATTAGCTAATCCAGAAAATGCTTTAGCAGGTAATGCACAATATTGGTATGCTGAAACTTTTAGAATTAGGCAGCTTTATACAGATGCTGCCTCAGCTTATTTGGAAGGTTATCAAAAATATCCAAAAGGTGAGAAGGCTCCTATAAATTTATTAAAACTTGGTGTATCAATGGTACAGATAGGTGAAAAAGAACAAGGATGTAAGATGATCGAAGGTGTTGCAAAGCAATATCCTAAAGCCAATCAATCAGTATTACAAAAAGCTAAGTATGAATCTAAAAAATTTGAGTGTGAAAAACAAAACACGTAGTCAGATTCTTGAATACTTAAATAAAAAAAAAATTTCTAGAATATATAAAAAGTTTGCAGCATCTTTGCAGGTTGAAGAAAACCTAGCCGTGGCTGTATCAGGAGGCCCAGATAGTCTAGCTTTAGCATATTTAGCAAAATGTTATGCTATTAAAAAAAATATAAAAATATATTACTTTATTGTTGATCATAGACTTCGAAGTGAGTCATCTTTAGAGGCCACAAATATAAAAAATTTTTTAAAGAGCATTGATATAAATTGTGAGATTTTAAAATGGAATGGAAAAAAACCAACTAAAAATATTCAAGCTATAGCAAGGAATAAAAGATATTCATTATTAATTAATCAGTGTAAAAAAAAAGATATAAAACACTTATTGTTAGGACATCACTTAAATGATGTTTTAGAAAACTTTTTAATCAGAATAGTTAGAGGAAGTGGATTAAATGGATTAATTTCATTCAATAAAATTAGTAAATACAGAGATCAAAATATTAATATTTTAAGACCACTTCTTGATATAGAAAAAAAAGATTTAATTTATATCACAAAAATTATTTTTAATTTTTATGTTAATGACCCATCTAATAAAGATGAAAAATATAAAAGAACAAGGATTCGAAACTTATTACACTCTTTAGAAAAAGAAGGTTTGGATATTAAAAAGCTTGAACTAACCATTAACAATCTCAGAGACTCAGATAGATCAATTAAATTTTATGTGGATAGAAATTTAAATAAGAATTCAAAGTTATTGAATAAAGGTAAAACTTACATTTTAAATAAATTTTTTTTTGATCAGTCACATGAGGTAATTTTTAGATCTTTAACAAAAATTATTCAAATTATTGGAAGAAAATATTATCCTGTTAGGGGAAAAAGTATTGATGAAGTAATTAATGCCATTAAACAAAAATCTTTTACCAAGTTAACATTGGGTGGCTGTTTTATTGAAAGGATTAATGAAACGATATTAATATCCAGAGAAAGCGTGCATAAAGTCTGAATTATGTAACAATTTGACACTTGTTTAATTAGCAATAATTATTATCTTAAGGGTATGAACATGAAAAATTTAGCAATGTGGGCTGTAATTGTTTTTCTAACAATTGGACTTTACAATATGTTTAAAAACCCACAGGCTAGCATGGGTGCAAATAATGCAATTATATTTTCAGAATTTTTAACTGAGGTGGAAAATGGTGGAGTTGTAAAAGTTGAAATACAGGGCAACAATATAAAAGGTGTTTTTTCTAATGGAGAATCTTTTTCAACATATTCACCTAATGATCCTAATTTAATTGAAAAACTGTCTAGTAAAGGAGTAAGTATTTCTGCAGCTCCAATAGAAGATAAAATGCCATCGCTTTTTGGTATTTTATTATCTTGGTTTCCAATGTTGTTATTAATAGCTGTTTGGATTTTTTTTATGAGACAAATGCAAGGTGGAAAAGGTGGCGCAATGGGCTTTGGTAAGTCCAAAGCTAAAATGATGAACGAGTTAAAAGGAAAAGTAACTTTTAACGATGTTGCTGGAGTTGAAGAAGCAAAAGAAGAAGTTGTAGAAGTTGTAGAATTTTTAAAAGATCCAAAAAAATTTAGTAAGTTAGGAGGTAAAATCCCTAGGGGGTGTTTGTTGGTTGGTCCTCCAGGTACAGGAAAAACATTACTTGCAAGAGCTATAGCAGGAGAAGCTGGGGTTCCTTTCTTTACTATTTCAGGTTCAGATTTTGTAGAGATGTTTGTTGGTGTTGGTGCCTCACGAGTTAGGGACATGTTTGAACAAGGTAAGAAGCATTCCCCATGTATAATCTTTATTGATGAAATAGATGCAGTAGGAAGAAGTAGAGGAGCTGGTCTAGGCGGTGGAAATGACGAGAGAGAGCAAACATTAAACCAATTATTAGTTGAAATGGATGGATTTGACACAAACGAGGGTGTCATAATTATTGCGGCTACTAACAGACCAGATGTTTTAGATCCAGCCTTATTAAGACCAGGAAGATTTGATAGACAGGTAGTTGTTTCAAATCCTGATATTATTGGTAGAGAAAAAATTTTAAAAGTGCATGTTAAAAAAATAAAGATGGCTCCAGATGTTAACTTAAGAACTATTGCAAGAGGAACACCAGGATTTTCAGGGGCTGATCTTGCAAATTTAGTTAATGAGTCAGCTTTATTAGCAGCTAGAAAAAATAAAAGAATAGTAACTCTTGATGAGTTTGAAGAAGCCAAAGATAAAGTAATGATGGGTGCCGAAAGAAGATCAATGGTTATGACAGAGGATGAAAAAAAATTAACAGCCTATCATGAAGGTGGGCATGCACTTGTGTCTTTTAATATGGAAGGCTATGATCCAATACATAAAGCAACAATCATACCAAGAGGTAGAGCCTTAGGAATGGTAATGAATTTACCTGAACGAGACAAGCATGGGTATTCAATTAAGTTTTTAAAAGCTAGAATGGCTGTTTGTTTTGGTGGAAGAGTGGCTGAAGAAGTAATTTTTGGAAAAGACAATATTTCAACAGGAGCTGGCGGTGGAGCTGGATCAGACATAAACCAAGCCACACAATTAGCAAGAGCGATGGTAACAAAATATGGAATGACAGAAGAATTAGGACCTGTAGAATATGGTGAAAATGAAGAAGAGGTCTTTTTAGGTAGATCAGTAGCTAGAACACAAAGTGTGTCAGAAGCTGTTGCTCAAAAAATAGATAAAGAAATAAGAAAACTAGTTGATGAAGGGTACAATAAAGCAAAAGAAATATTAACAACTAAGGTTGATGATCTTCATAAAATTGCAAAAGCACTTTTAGTTTATGAAACATTAACTGGTGAAGAGATAGACAACCTAATAAATAAAAATATATACCCAAGCAACAAAGAAGATTTAAAAGTGGAAGATGATGATAAAGACTCTGCTTTAAGCTCAATGGGTCTTAAGCCAAAAATAGTTCATTAAAAATTAATGAAAAAATATTACACAAGAGCGTGTAATTTTACTCATGGAATAAAATCAATTAATCTTGTAAATAAAAAAATTAATTTACCATTAAGAGGAAATAATAAAATTTCCTTTAATGAAATTGAGATAATTTCTAGAAATTCAAAAAAAACAATTCAGATAAAAGATGTTAAGAATTTACCAAAATTTTTAAGAAATAAAGTTACAAAAGATCTTTCCATAATTACTAAA
Source organism: Candidatus Pelagibacter sp. PS_43 (assembly GCF_059417795.1). Classification (NCBI taxonomy): domain Bacteria; kingdom Pseudomonadati; phylum Pseudomonadota; class Alphaproteobacteria; order Candidatus Pelagibacterales; family Candidatus Pelagibacteraceae; genus Candidatus Pelagibacter; species Candidatus Pelagibacter sp. PS_43. Next base: position 191,950 of record NZ_CM182066.1, read on the forward strand.
AAGAATAAAAATTTTGCCAATCTTAATTTAAATGATATTCCAAATTTAATGGGTGTGTTAAATTTAACACCAGATAGTTTTTCTGATGGAGGAAGATTTAATAAAAAAAATAGAGGTGTGACTCATGCTATGAATTTATTTAAATTTGGATCAAATATTATTGATGTGGGCGGTGAGTCAACAAGACCAGGGTCACAAACTGTAAGCAATGCGAGAGAATGGAAAAGAATTGAAAATACTATTAAGAAGATAAGTAAAAAATTGCCAATATCATTAGATACCAGAAAATCAGAAATAATGAAGAAAGGAATTAAACTTGGAGTTAAAATTATAAATGATATTTCAGGGCTAGAATATGATCAAAAAACAATTGAGATCTTAAGAGATTATAAAACACCATTTGTTATTCATCATTGTCAAGGGACACCAGAAACAATGCAAATTAAACCAGTCTATAAAAATGCACTATTAGATATCTATGATTTTTTTGAAAAAAAAATAAAACTGTTAAGAACGAAGGGTATAAAACATAATAATATTATAATTGATCCAGGTATAGGTTTTGGAAAAAATTTGAAACATAATATGAATTTAATAAGGGATATTTCTATTTTTCATACACTTGGTTTTCCTATATTAGTGGGTGTGTCAAAAAAAAGATTTATCAAAGAAATTGCAGGCATAAATGATACAGAAAATAGAACTGGGGGAACAGTTGCTTCGTCTCTTTATTTAGCCTCACAAGGGGTGCAAATTTTGAGAATACATGACGTAAAGGAATTAATGCAAAGTATAAAAGTATTTAAAAACATAATCCAAAACTAATGACAAAAAAATATTTTGGCACAGATGGCATCAGAGGATTAGTTAATAGCAAGAATATTAATGGTGATATGTTTTTCAAGTTTGGATTAGCATCAGGAACATATTTTAAAATTCAAAAAAAAACAAAACAATTAGCTATTATTGCAAAAGATACTAGGTTGTCAGGTTATACACTTGAGCCTGCTTTAGTATCGGGGTTAGCTTCAGCAGGCATGCATGTTTATACTTTGGGCCCCTTACCAACGAATGGTCTTGCAATGCTAACAAGAAAAATGAAGGCTAATATGGGCATTATGATAACAGCTTCACATAATCCTTATTCCGACAATGGTCTAAAATTATTTGGACCAGATGGTCTAAAATTATCTGACAAAATTGAAAAAAAAATAGAAAAATTAATTGATAAAAAAATTGATAACAATTTAAGTCGACCACAAAAATTAGGGAGAGTTAAAAGACTGGAAACAGCAAATGATGAATATATTAAAATTTTAAAAAAAAATTTTCCAAAGGATTTTAACCTTATAGGTTTAAGAATAGTAATAGATTGTGCAAATGGAGCTGGCTATAAAGCAGGTCCAGAATTATTAAAATCCCTTGGAGCAAAAGTGTTTACAATTGGCGCAAAACCAAATGGATTAAATATTAATAAAAATTGTGGTTCAACACATCCAAGTAAAATTAAAAATGCAGTAAAAAAATATAAAGCACACCTTGGTATTTCTTTAGATGGCGATGCGGATAGAATTATTTTGTGTGATGAAAAAAGTAATATCATTGATGGAGATCAAATAATTGCAGCAATAGCTCTAAGGTGGAAACAAAAAAAAATGCTAAAAGGAGGTGTGATTGGCACTCTAATGTCTAATTATGGTTTAGAAAAATTTTTTAAAGGAAAGAATATAAAATTTATAAGAGCAAATGTTGGGGACAGATATGTAAAAGAAAAAATGCAAAAATATAATTTTAATCTTGGAGGTGAACAATCAGGTCATATTATTTTAGGTAAATTTGCAACTACAGGAGATGGTTTGTTGGTTGCTTTAGAAGTATTATTTTCTCTAAGAAAAGGGAAAAGGGCTAGTAATTTTTTTAATACTTTTATTAAAACTCCACAAATCCTAGAAAATATTGAAGTAAAAGATAAAAATATAATAAATAATATCGATGTAAGAAGTTCTATTAAAAAAGCTGAAAAATTAATAAAAAATCAGGGAAGAATCCTAGTTAGAAAGTCAGGAACAGAATCTAAAATAAGGATTATGGGAGAAGGTATAAATAAAAAACTTTTACTGAATTGTTTAGAAATTATTAGGAAAAAAATAAAATAAATTGAAACCTAAAGCAAAAATATTGATAATTGCTGGATCGGACTCTTCTGGTGGAGCGGGCATTCAAGCTGATATTAAAACAGTCACTTCTCTAGGATCCTATGCCATGACAGCAATCACAGCAGTTACAGTTCAAAATACCACAGGTGTAAAATCAATAATCCCAATAAATCCAAAAGAAATATCTAAACAAATAGAATTTACTTCAAAAGATATTAGGCCTGATGCAATCAAGATTGGCATGTTACACTCTTCTAAAGTTATCAAGTCTGTTATTAAATCTTTAGACATAATAAAAGTTAATAAAATTATTTTAGATCCAGTTATGGTAGCCAAAGGAGGTGCAAAGCTAATTGATAATGAAGCAATAAAATTACTAAAAAATAAATTGATTAAAATGGTTAGTTTAATAACTCCAAATATTCCTGAAGCAGAAATCTTAACTAATACAAAGATTAAAAGTAAAGAAGATATGATTTATGCAGCAAGCAAGCTGTTAAACCTTGGTGCTAAAAATGTATTTATTAAAGGGGGGCATCTAAATTCTAAAATAGTCCAAGATATTTTTGTTAATAAAAAAGAGATTATGATTTTTAAAAACAATCGAATTACAACTAATAATACACATGGAACTGGTTGCACTTTATCTTCAGCTATTACTTCATTTTTTGGATGTGGAAAAACACTAAAGAAATCTTGTGAGCTTGCAACTAAGTATGTAAATAATTCAATTAATTCTAAGATTAACTTTGGTAAAGGCCATGGACCGATTAACCATTTAAGCTCGATAACAATAGAAAAAGAATTTAGATAATGAGAAACGTTGTAGTTGTTGGATCACAGTGGGGAGATGAAGGTAAAGGAAAAATCGTTGATTGGCTGTCAGACCAAGCAGATGTTGTAATTAGATTCCAAGGCGGACATAATGCGGGGCATACTTTAGTTATAGATGGTGTCACGTATAAGTTAAGGTTGTTACCTTCTGGAATTGTAAGAAAAAATAAAATTTCAATTATTGGCAATGGAGTTGTTGTTGATCCCTGGGCATTATTGGAAGAAATTAAAGAAATTAAATCTAAAGGTGTTGAGGTTAATATAGATAATTTTATAATTTCAGAATCTGCTAATTTAATTTTACCATTTCACAGAGAAATGGATGAGATAAGAGAAGATGCTGCTGGAAAAGGAAAAATTGGAACTACAAGAAGAGGAATTGGCCCTGCTTATGAAGATAAAGTTGGAAGAAGATCAATTCGAGTTATGGATTTATTGTCGGAGAGTAATCTTGATCATAGATTAGAAACTGTACTTTTACACCACAATGCAATTAGAAAAGGCTTAGGTAAGAAAATCTTTGAAAAAGATAAACTCAAATCAGACTTGTTAAAAATTGCACCAGAAATACTTAAGTTTTCTCAGCCAGTATGGCTTAGAATTGATGAATTCAAAAAACAAAAAAAGAGAATATTATTTGAAGGAGCACAAGGAATTTTACTTGATGTTGATCATGGAACATATCCCTTTGTAACATCCTCGAACACTGTAGCTTCTAGTGCTGCGACTGGAACTGGTTGTGGACCAAATTCTATTCATTATGTTCTTGGAATAACTAAAGCTTACACAACAAGAGTAGGCGAAGGTCCTTTTCCCACTGAACTAACTGATGATATTGGAGAATTACTTGGGTCAAGAGGAAAAGAATTTGGTACTGTTACAAGCAGAAAAAGAAGATGTGGTTGGTTTGATGGGGTCTTAGTAAGACAAACAATTAAAATTTCAGGAATAGATGGTATTGCACTGACTAAATTAGATGTTTTAGATGAATTAGATGAAATTAAAATGTGTGTTGAGTACGAATTGGATGGAAAAAAAATGGATTATTTGCCTGCAGCTGTTGAGGATCAACTAAAAATAAAACCAATTTATAAAACTTTTCCTGGATGGAAAAGCTCTACTCAAGGAATAAAAAATATTGAGGATTTACCCGAGAATGCAAAAAAATATATTTATGAGCTAGAGGACTTTATTGGAACTAAGGTTTCAAGTATTTCGACAAGCCCTGAACGAGAAGACACTATTCTTTTAGAAAATCCTTTTGAAGTTTAGTTAACAGGTAGTAAATTTTTTGATTTAGCAGATAACAGCATATGTTTTTGAAGTTTCTCAAAAGCTTTATTCTCAATTTGTCTAATTCTTTCTCTACTAATTTTATACTTTTTACTTAAGTCTTCCAGTGTAGTAGGTTCATCATTTAATCTTCTTGAATATAAAATTTCTCTTTCTCTTTCATTTAATATTTTTATAGAGTCTTTTAACAAACCTTGTCTTTGAACCATCTCTTCTTGATGAGCAAATTTTAAATCATGATCTAATTCTTTGTCAACCAACCAATCCTGCCACTCATCTCCATCCTCACCAACTTGAGCATTAAGAGAAAATTCTTTACCTGACAGTCTTCTATTCATTGAAACTACTTCATCTTTACTAACATCAAGTTTATTTGCTATTTCATTTACATGTTCTGGTCTTAAATCACCTTCAGATTGAGGTGCAATTTGATTTTTAATTTTTTTTAGATTAAAAAATAATTTTTTTTGAGCAGTTGTTGTTCCTATTTTTACTAGGCTCCAAGATCTTAATATATATTCTTGTATAGATGCTTTGATCCACCACATTGCATATGTAGCCAATCTAAAACCTTTTTCTGGTTCAAATTTCTTTACAGCTTGCATTAATCCTACATTTCCTTCAGAAATCATTTCATTTACTGGAAGACCATATCCTCGGTATCCCATTGCAATTTTTGCAACAAGTCTAAGATGACTTGTTACTAACTTTTCTGCAGATTTTATATTTCCTGTTGCCTTCCAATTTTTTGCTAACATATATTCTTCTTCAGCCTCGAGCATAGGAAACTTTTTAATCTGCTCAAGATAAGCGGATAAACCACCTTCGTTAGAAAGTGTTGGCAGGTTGTTATTCATAGTAGTGCTCATGATTAGTATTTATTTAGTTGACCGTGATATTATTTCAAGACTTTATTTACTAGTATTTCTAAGCAATGTTAGAATATTTTCAAGTTCTTGTGGCAAAATTGAGGTAAAGACCATCTCCTCATTAGTTTTTGGGTGAATAAAACCCAACGTTTGAGCATGTAGAAATTGTCTGTTTAATTTACAAATTAAATTTTCTAAATTTGTGTCAATATTTTTAAGTTTTTTATATTTCTTTTTATATTTACCATCACCCATAATGCTATTACCCATGTGAGTCATGTGAACTCTTATTTGGTGTGTGCGTCCAGTTTCTAATCTACATTCAACAAAACTTAATGTAGGTGTTTTGTCATTTTCAAAAACTTCAATAGTTTTATAATTTGTAATTGCTCTTTTACCTTTAGAATTACTTACTTCCATCATTTGTCTATTTTTTGAACTTCGAGTGATAAACGTATCAATTTTTCCAGACGAAGGTCTAAGTTTTCCCCAGATTAAAAGTTGGTAAACTCTGGTAATTGAATGTTCGCTAAATTGATGCGATAAATTTTCATGTGTTTCATTGTTTTTTGCAATAACAATTAATCCAGAAGTGTCCTTATCTATTCTATGAACGATACCAGGGCGCAGTTCATCACCAATTGTAGATAAAGAGTCTTTATTATAATGCATTAGAGCATTTACAATTGTCTCATCATAATTACCTGCTCCTGGATGCATAATAATTCCAGCTGGTTTATTTATTACAAGAAGGTCACTATCTTCATAAATGATTTCTAATTTAAAATTATAAGGTTTTAATGAAGCTTCTTTTGGTTCAGGAATTTGAAGGGTTATTTTATCACCAATTAGTACTTTTTTGGATGGGCTATTAACAATCTTATTATTTAGCTTTAATTTTTCTTTCAGTATTAAATTTTTAATTCTTGTTCTGCTAATCAAATTTTCACGTTTATTAATAAATACATCAAGCCTGAGGTTGTTTTCATCTTCTTTAACTATTAAATTAATGTTTTTTTCCATAAAATATAATATTAATACTATACGCGCTTGTAGCTCAACTGGATAGAGCGCCTGACTTCGGATCAGGAGGTTCTGGGTTCGACTCCTAGCAGGCGCACCAATTATTGTTGTTATTTTACTACATCTATTTAGTCAAAGTAAACCAACAATCTCATTTGCTTAGCTTCAAAATTAATTTTATCAACCATCATCTTATTTTTATATAATTTTAAAAAATTGATTAGTTCAATTGGTTTTTTTTAATCAAAATTTAGAGGCTCGAATTAATCTGTCATTAATTGATTTTCCAAGAGCCACATTAGGGATTTTTTCTACTGCAATTGATTTATAACCTTTGTTTTTTATTTTTCTTAAACAGGAATAAAGGTTTTTAGCAGCTTCATTCAAATCTCCTTTTTTACTCAGATAAAAATAATTAGATAAATGATTTTTTCTTTTTTTTATTAAAATATATGCCTCATCAATTTTAGTTTTTTTAATATTCATTTTTAGTGGAATACCAGGTGAATAGTGAATTTTAGATTGGCCAGGAGAAATTTTTTTTTTAGGATTAATATTTATTTTAATTTTCTTAGACAAAACTTTTTCTATTTTAGAAATTTCTAGACCACCTAATCTAAGTATTTTTGGTTTATCTCTTAAATCAATTATTGTTGATTCTATACCTATTTTACATTGACCTCCATCTAAAATATATTTAACTTTATTTCCAAAATCCTCTACAATATCTGAACTCTGCACAGCACTTACTTTTGTTGAAATATTTGCACTAGGAGCAGCTAATGGGTAATCAAGCTCTTTTAATAATTTTCTAAAGATTTTATGTTTAGGAAATCTTACTGCTAAATTAGATTTTTTGTTAGTGACTATTTTAGAAATTTTGGAATTTTTTTTTAAATCTAAGACATATGTAATCGGCCCAGGAGAGAATTTTTTATACAATTTGATAAAACTATCATTTAACAAACAATCTTTTTTTAAGTCTTTGATATTGTGATAGTGAACAATTAAGGGGTTAGATTTTGGTCTTTTTTTCAATTTATATATCTTTTTAACTGCATTATTAGAGTAGGCGTTGGCCGCTAATCCATAGACAGTTTCTGTAGGGACACCTATGCAATAATGATTATCAAGATAATTTTTCGCTTTTTTGATTTTTGATTGATAAGATTTCATATATTAATAATTATTATTATATGAAAGATAAAAATTTACCACTTGATAATACCCCTGGTTCTTTAGAAGAATTAACAATTGAAGCAAATAAAATTATTGAATATCTAGAAAAAAAAAAAGATCTAGAAAATTCTATAGATGATTATCAAAAGTTGTTAAGATTAAATAATATTATTGAAAAAAAATTTCATAAGGATAATAAAAAAATTAATGAAGAAACAAAAAATAGAATTAATAAAATATTAATAAAAAAAAATGAGAAATAAGCTTAAAGAAATAGCAAAAGATACAAATATATTTTTACAAAAATTTATTACCAAACAAAAAAAAACTGAATTAATTCCTGCAATGAAATATGGCTTATTTCCTGGCGGAAAAAAGATTAGGTCAAAAATCTTATTAGATATTGGTTCTATATTTAAGATTAAATATCAGACATTAATTGCTATTGGTGCAGCAGTAGAATGTATACATGCATACTCATTAATTCATGATGATTTACCCTGCATGGATAATGACGCTTTAAGAAGAGGTAAACCCTCAACACACATTAAATTTGGTGAGGCTACAGCAGTTCTTGCAGGCAATTCACTTTTAACATTGGCTTTTGAAATTTTAAGTAGCTCTTATTTAAAAATAAGTGAAAGTAGTAAATTGTCTTTAATTAAAAGATTATCTGAATGTTCTGGTCATTTAGGAATAGCAGGAGGACAATATTTAGATTTAAATTTTGAAAAAAAAAAAGTTTCAAAAAATAAGATTATAAATATGGAAGTAAAAAAGACTGGAAAATTATTTAGTTTCTGCTGTTCTGTTGCTCCAATAATAAAAAATAGATCAGCAAAAGAAATAAATTTTTTTGATAAAATTGGTTCTAATGCTGGTCTCTTATTTCAGATAGCAGACGATGTAATCGATTATCAAGGATCTTCCAAGGTTGCTGGAAAAAAAACAGGTAAAGATAAAAAAAAAGGTAAGGCAACCTTAATCAGTTTACTTGGATACAAAAATGCTATTAAATATAGTGAAAATATTAAATTTAAGATAATTAGTGATCTAGATAAACATAATTTTAAATCAAATAATTTAAATGAGACACTGAATTATATTTTAAAAAGAAATAAATGACTGAAGATTATAAATATTTAAAAGAAATTAATTTTCCAGCAGATTTAAGGAAACTTTCTGAGAGTCAACTTCAAGATTTATCTAATGAATTAAGAGCAGAGATGATAAACGCAGTTTCTCAAACTGGTGGACATTTGGGTGCTGGACTAGGTGTTGTAGAATTAACTGTAGCCTTACATTATGTATTTGATACACCAAATGATAAATTAATATGGGATGTAGGTCACCAAACATACCCCCATAAAATTTTAACTGGTAGAAAGTCAAAGATTAAAACTTTAAGACAAGGAAATGGTTTGTCAGGTTTTACTAAAAGATCAGAGAGTGAATACGATCCATTTGGAGCAGCTCACAGCTCAACATCCATTTCATCAGCGCTAGGAATAGCTGAGGCAAACAAGCTATCTAACAAGTCAAATAATGTAATTGCCGTTATTGGTGATGGTGCAATTAGTGCAGGAATGGCTTATGAGGCAATGAATAATGCTGGGGCCTCAAAAACTAAAATGATAGTAGTCTTAAATGATAATGACATGTCGATCGCTAAACCTGTAGGAGCAATGAGAACTTATTTAGCAAAATTATTTTCTGGTAAAATATATTTTAGCTTAAGAGAGACTTTTAAATTAATTACTTCAGCCTTTTCTAAAAGATTTAGTGCAAATGCAGGTAAAGCTGAGGATTTTTTACGTTCAGCTGTTACAGGAGGAACACTATTTAATTCACTGGGATTTTACTATGTTGGTCCAATTGATGGACACGATCTGGATACACTTGTTCCAATTTTAAAAAATGCAAGAGACTCTAAGCATCAAGGACCAATTATGATTCATGTTAAAACGCAAAAAGGAAAAGGATATTCATTTGCTGAAAAAGCAAGTGATCATTATCATGGTGTTTCCAAATTTAATGTAGTTACAGGTGAACAAGTAAAAAGTGGTGTAAATCTTCCAGCTTATACAAAGGTGTTTGCAAATACTCTAGTCAAACATGCTGAAAAGGATAGTAAGATAGTTGGTATTACAGCAGCAATGCCAGGAGGCACAGGTATGGATATTTTTGCAAAACAATTTCCAAAGAGAATGTTTGACGTTGGAATAGCAGAACAACATGCGGTTACTTTTGCTGCTGGTTTATCAACGGAAAATTATAAACCCTATGTTGCAATTTATTCAACTTTTTTACAAAGAGCGTACGATCAAGTTGTTCATGATGTAGCAATACAAAGTTTACCAGTAAGATTTGCTATAGATAGAGCTGGTTTAGTAGGAGCAGATGGATCTACACATGCGGGCTCTTTTGATATTACTTATTTATCAACCTTACCAAATTTTATAGTAATGGCTCCTAGTAATGAGTCTGAATTTATAAAAATGATCAATACTTCAGTGCACATTAATGACAAGCCATGTGCAATTAGATATCCTAGAGGAACTGGAGTTGGTCTGGAGCTTCCATCTATAGATGAAACTTTAGAAATAGGTAAGGGAAGAGTTATTCAAAAGGGAAAACAAGTTTGTATTTTGTCTTTAGGAACTAGGTTGGAGGAGTGTAAAATTGCAGCAGAGGAGCTTAAAATTAAAGGCATTAACCCCACAATCATTGATGCAAGATTTGCAAAACCTTTAGATCAAGAACTTATTTTAAAATGTGCTAGAGAACACGATTTGATGATAACTATAGAAGAAGGTTCAATTGGTGGTTTTGGTTCTCATGTTAAAAATTTATTAGCAGAGAAAGGAATATTTGATAAAGGTTTGAAATTTAGATCAATGACATTACCAGATATTTTTATAGAACAAGATGATCCAAAAAAAATGTATGATGTTGCTGGTTTAAATGCTTCACAAATTTCAAAAAAGATACATGATGTTCTTTTTGTTAAAGAGTCAATTAAAGTAGTTAAAAATTAAAATAAGAACTATCCACACTGAGCTTTATTCATCAGGTAATGATCTAATAAAACACAATTCATCATAGCTTCCCCTACAGGAACCGCTCGAATTCCAACGCATGGATCATGTCTACCTCTAACAGAAATAGTTGTATTTTTTCCAAATTTATCAATCGTTTTTCTAGTTGATAAAATAGAAGAAGTTGGTTTTACAGCAAAAGATGCAATAATTTCTTGACCAGTTGAAATTCCACCCAATATGCCTCCTGCATTATTTGAATTAAATTTTAATTTTTTTCCTTTTTGAGAAATTTCATCAGAATTTTGTTCTCCACTTAATTGAGCTGAATTCATACCTGAGCCAATATTAACTCCTTTGACAGCATTAATACTCATCATAGCAGAAGCAATATCCATATCTAATTTAGAATATATGGGGGCACCTAATCCAACAGGAACTCCTCTTGCTCTTATCTCAATAATTGCTCCACAAGAAGAACCTGATTTTCTTATATTCAATAAATATTTTTCCCACAATTTTATTATATTCTTATCAGGACAAAAAAAAGGGTTTCGATTGATAGTTTTATCTGACCATTTAGTTGTATCACATCCAAGTATACCTAGCTGCGTAACAGCACCAATAACTTTGAATTTCTTACCTAATTTATTTTCCAAAACTTTTTTCGCAATTGCACCAGCTGCAACTCTAGCTGCTGTTTCTCTAGCTGATGATCTTCCACCTCCACGGTAATCTCTTATTCCATATTTTTTAAAGTATGTAAAATCTGCATGGCCAGGTCTAAATTTATCTTTAATATTTCCGTAATCTTTTGATCTCATATCTTTATTATAAATAATTAAAGATATTGGAGTCCCTGTTGTTTTTCCTTCAAATACACCTGATAAAATTTGAACTTTATCATCTTCTTTTCTTTGAGTGGTAAATTTTGATTGTCCAGGTTTTCTTCTATCCAATTCTTTTTGTATATCTAGTTCTTTTAAACTAATATTTGGTGGACATCCATCAACTACACACCCTAGAGCAGGACCGTGAGATTCTCCCCATGTTGTGAAACGAAATTGCTTTCCAAAAGTATTAAATGACATTATCTATATTATATAGATTATTTTGTTAAAATTATGAATCAAAAAAACTCACTAGGACTTAATAGTTGCTTTTTAGATATTAAAGACCCAATAAAGCTATTTGAAGTTTGGATGAATGAGGCAAAAAGGTCAGAGTCTAACGATCCCAATGCTCTTGCATTGGCCACATCTGATCTCAATAATTTTCCTTCAGTAAGAATGGTTTTATTAAAAGATTTTAATAAGCAAGGATTTGTTTTTTATACTAACTTAGAAAGTCAAAAAGGTAATGAATTAAAAAAAAACCCTAAAGCAGCAATGTGTTTTCATTGGAAAAGTCTTTTGAGACAAGTAAGAGTAAATGGTATAGTTAAAAAAGTTACAGATGAGACAGCTGACCAATATTATAATTCTAGAAGCTATGAAAGTAGGATAGGCGCATGGGCCTCCAAACAAAGTTCTGTATTAGATAGTAGAGATGATTTAATAAAATCGATAGAAGATTATAAAAAAAAATACAAAGATAAAAATAATGTTCCACGACCAAATTATTGGTCAGGCTGGATTTTAGAACCCTCAAGTATTGAATTTTGGTTAGATGGAAATAGCAGAATCCATGAGAGGCTTAAATTTACTAAAGATGATAATGATGAGTGGAATAGAACGCTATTAAGCCCTTAAAAACTTCTTTCAAGACTAAACGAAGTAAGATCTTCTAAAATTTTTTTCTCTTCATTATTTTTAAAAATACTTAATGAATTAGATGCAAGGTTTATAAAATGTTCTGCTTTTTTATAGCATTCTTTAATAATCTTATATTTATTAATTAGATCTAGTGTAAAACTTAAATCTTCTTTAGATCTAATTTCTTGTTTAAAAATATTTTGTAACTTATCTTTTTCTAAAGAATTAACTTTTTGAAATAATAAAATCACTGGAAGGGTAATTTTACCTTCAAAAAAATCCTTACCAATTTTTTTACCAAAATTTTTAAGATTAGAATTATAATCTAAAGTGTCATCTGCAATTTGAAAAGTTAATCCTAAATTTTTTCCATAAAACTCCAAAGCTTCTTTTTCTTTAGTTTCACTATTTGATAAAATTGCACCAACTTTAGTGGCCGCTGAAAAAAGTTCTGCAGTCTTAGCTGTAATTATTTTAAGATAAGTTTCCTCAAGCATGTCTGTTTCTCCTTTATACTGAAGTTGTAAAACTTCTCCCTGAGCTATTTTAGACGATGTTGAAGATAAAAGTTTTAAAACTTCTAAATTACCATCCTCTACCATCATTTCAAAACATCTGCTAAGAAGGTAATCTCCAATTAATACAGAAGAGTGATTTCCCCAAATTGAGTTAAGAGTTTTTTTTCCTCGTCTTATATTTCCAAGATCAATTACATCGTCATGCATAAGAGTAGCACCATGTATCATCTCAACACAAGCTGCCAAATTAATATCTCTGCCACCTTTTGTGTAGCCACACAATTTAGCAGATCCAAGAGTCAACAAGGCTCTTAGTCTTTTTCCTCCAGTTAATATATGGTAATCAGTCATTTTTTGAACTAAATCTACATCACTTATGAGTTTTGATTTAATTTTTTCTTCAACAAGAACTAATTTTTCATCAACAGAATCTTTCAGTTGAAAGTAAGAATTATTTATTTGATTTCTTAGTTGAACTACAGTGCCCATAATTATTAAGTTAGTATAATTCAGTTATATTTATTACTTATCAATTGACGCACCTTAATCTTCAACTATAAGTAGGCTTTATATTAAATCAAAAATTCTGTAAGGAATAACAATGTTCTCTTTTTTTAAAAAGAAAAAAATAGTAGCCCATATTAGATTAAATGGAGTTATTGGAAATGCTGGTAAATTTAAGCAGGGTATTGATTTTGCAGGTCAAGAAGAGATAATAAAAAAAGCATTTTCTCTAAAAAAAGCTAAAGCTGTAGCAATTACCATAAATTCCCCTGGAGGATCACCAGTTCAATCTCATTTAATATATAAATTCATAAGAGCTCAAGCAAAAAAGAATAATATTAAAGTAATAGTTTTTGCTGAAGATGTTGCTGCATCAGGAGGCTATCTAATAGCATGTGCGGGGGATGAAATATACGCAAACTCAAGCTCAATCATTGGCTCCATAGGAGTTATATATTCTTCATTTGGTTTCACCGAACTTATAAAAAAAATTGGTGTTGAAAGAAGAGTGCATACTGCTGGGAAAAATAAAAGTTCGCTGGATCCTTTCCAAGATGAAAAAAAAGAGGATATAGATAGACTTAAAAGTATTCAACTAGACTTGCATAAAGATTTCATAGATGTTGTTGAAGAAAGCAGAGGATCTAAATTAAAAAAAGATGGTATTGAACTTTTTTCGGGTGAGTTCTGGGCTGGCAGTAAAGCAAAAGAACTAGGTTTAATTGATGAATTAGGTGATGCTAGTCAAATTTTGAAAGAAAAATTTGGAGATGATGTTGTTATCAAAAAATTTGAAAAACCAAAAGGATGGTTTAGCAAAAAATTTTCTTCTTCTTTAAATCAAGTTGACCAGTTGGCAACTATTTTGGAGGAAAGATCTATCTGGCAAAGATATGGCTTCTAAAGAAAAAATCAAAAATAAAAAAACAAAATCATTTCAAGATATAATTCTGAATCTTCAAAAGTATTGGAGCAAGCAAGGTTGTTTAATCCTTCAGCCATATGATATAGAAGTTGGAGCTGGTACTTTTCATCCTGCAACGACACTAAGATCATTAGGGCCAAAACCTTGGAAGGCTGCCTATGTGCAACCATCAAGAAGACCTACAGATGGTAGGTATGGAAATAACCCAAATAGATTGCAGCATTATTATCAATTTCAAGTTTTGATTAAACCATCACCAGATAATATTAAAAAACTTTACTTAAATAGCCTGTCAGTAATTGGCATTAATCATAAAGAACATGATATTAGATTTGTGGAAGATGACTGGGAAAGTCCAACGTTAGGTGCGGCAGGATTAGGATGGGAAGTTTGGTGTGATGGTATGGAAATCACACAATTCACTTATTTTCAACAAATGGGTGGCATAGAATGTAAACCTGTATCAGTGGAAATCACATATGGCTTAGAAAGAATATGCATGTTTACTCAGCAAAAAAAAAATGTTTATGATCTTTTGTGGAATGATGAAGGTATTAAATATGGAGAAGTTTTTTTGCAAGCTGAAAAAGAATTCTCAGCATATAATTTTGAACATGCCAATACAGATAATCTATTTAAAATGTTTGATATGCATGAATTTGAAGCAAAGGCGCTAGTAGAAAAAAAAATTTCATTACCTGCATACGATCAATGCCTAAAAGCTAGTCATGTATTTAACATTTTAGATGCACGAGGAGCCATAAGTGTTGCTCAAAGGGCAGGGTATATTGGACGTATTAGAGATATTACCAAGGCAGTTGCAGAAATGTGGTTGAGTAGCCAAATAGATTAATGTCTGAATTTTTTTTAGAATTATTTAGTGAAGAAATACCCGCTGGATTACAACAAAATGCTCGTAAAACACTATTAGAGAGTTTTCACAAACTTTTTTTAGAAAAGAAAATTGTCTTTAAAAAAAGTACATCTTTTTCAACACCAAATCGCCTTGTAATTTTATTTGAGGGACTATCTAAAGAAGTAATACAAAAAGAAGAAGAAATAAGAGGACCAATTATAAGTGCACCAGAAAAAGCATTAGAGGGCTTTATAAGATCAAATAAAATAGAAAAAAAAGACTTATTTAAAAAAAAAATAGAAAAAGGTGAATTTTATTTTTATATAAAATCTTCTAAAAAGACCAACACAATTAATTTATTACAAGAGCAAACACCAATAATACTTGAAAATCTTCAATGGAAGAAATCAATGAAATGGGGGAATTATAGTTTAAATTGGGCGAGACCTTTAAAATCAATATTGGGTATTTTTGATGGTAAAAATTTAAACTTTAAATTCCATCATTTAAGCTCTTCCAATACAACCTTTACAGATAAAGAATTTGAAGATAAGAAAAAAAATTTTAAAAATTTTAAAAATTATGAAAAGTTTTTTAGCCATTCAGGAATTATTATTAATCAATCTTTAAGAAAAGAATTTATTATAAAACAATTTGAAAGAATATCTCAAAAAAAAAATTTCACTATTGAGGCTAATAAGAAACTTTTAGATGAGGTTACTGATTTAGTTGAACAACCAAATATTATAGTTTGTAAATTTGATGAAAAATTTTTAGATATACCAAAAGAAATCTTGATAATTACAATGCAACATCATCAAAAATATTTTCCAACCTTTGATAAAAACGGAAAGATCACAAATGAATTTTTAGTTGTTGCAAATAACAAGGATACGTTGGGTTTTATAAAATCGGGTAATGAGAGAGTTGTTGATGCAAGATTAAGTGATGCTCAATTTTTTTGGGAAAAGAATAAATCCCAAAATCTTGTTAAGCAAGTTTCCAAATTGAAAAACATGAATTACTTTAAAGGATTGGGCTCTTATTTTGATAAAATCCAAAGAATGAGAAAACTAGGAGGAATGATTTCAGACCAATTATTAATTAGCAAAGATCAAGTGGAGTTATCAGCATCAATCTGTAAGGTAGATTTAATCTCAGATTTAGTTGGTGAGTTTCCAGAGCTTCAAGGAATAATGGGTGGTTATTTTTCTGAAGTACAAGGTTTTGATAAGGAAATAGCTCTCGCTGTTCGTGAACATTATTTGCCATCCGGTCTTGATAGCAAAACACCCAAAAAGCCATTTAGTGTAGCTTTAGCTCTTACTGATAAAAT
The DNA here is from genome assembly GCF_059417795.1 of Candidatus Pelagibacter sp. PS_43. Taxonomy (NCBI): domain Bacteria; kingdom Pseudomonadati; phylum Pseudomonadota; class Alphaproteobacteria; order Candidatus Pelagibacterales; family Candidatus Pelagibacteraceae; genus Candidatus Pelagibacter; species Candidatus Pelagibacter sp. PS_43. Next base: position 208,235 of record NZ_CM182066.1, read on the forward strand.
TGATACCCTAGTTGGATTTTTTGGTATTAATCAAAAACCTACAAGCTCAAAAGATCCATATGCACTAAGGAGATCTGCTTTGGGTGTCGTAAAACTTTTAATTGATAACAATAAAGATTTTAAAATTAAAGATTTAATCAGTTATTCAACATCCCTGCATAGAGACCAGGGTTTTGAGTTAACTAATGAGTTGCATCAAAAAGAATTAGCAGAATTTTTGATGGATAGGCTTAAATATTATATGAAAGAAAAACAAATTAGAGGAGATATTATTGAAGCGAGTGTTAGTTCTCACAATTTAGATAATATGAATAAAATATATAATAAGGCATCAACATTAAATAGCGTTATTTCTAAAGAAATTGGAGAGGATATTGTCATAAATTATAAAAGAGCATCAAGTATATTAAGTGGTGAGTTAAAAGATAAAGATATTGAATTATCAAATACAACTGATCCTGGTATTTTTAAAAATGATTATGAAAAAAACCTATTTAAAAAGATAAATGAATTAAGGAAATATTTTAGCAGCATTAACAAAGATGAAAATTATAAGGAAACACTAATAGTTTTAGCGAGTGCAAAAAAAGTAATTTCAGATTTTTTTGATAACGTAAAAGTCAATGATGAGGATAAAAATATTAAAAAAAACAGATTGGAACTTTTACAAATGTTATGTAGAACATTTAACAATTATATTAATTTTTCTAACATAGAAACCAAATAGTGAATAAACTGATATTAAATTTTAAATCTAAAGAGTCTAAAAAAATAAAGAGTCCTAAAAATTTTTTAGGTGGTAAGGGAGCTAATCTTTCAGAAATGGGAAGAATGGGGCTACCTGTCCCACCAGGCTTTACAATCTCAACTAAAGTTTGTGAATTATTTTATAAAGATAAAAAAAAATTAAATTCCAAAATAATTAATAGTATTAAAAAAGAATTAAGAATTATTGAAAAAGAAGTAGGAAAAAAATTTGGTGATTTAAAAAATCCATTATTATTGTCTGTTAGATCTGGTGCTAGAGTATCAATGCCAGGTATGATGGATACAATTTTGAATTTAGGCTTAAATGACAAAACTGTAATAGCTCTAGCAAATAAAACTTCAAATACAAGATTTGCAAAAGATAGTTATAGAAGATTTATCCAAATGTATGGAAATGTTGTAATGGGGGTGGAGAGCTATCATTTTGAAGAGTTAATTGAAAATTATAAATTAACAAAAGGTGTGCTTTTAGATACAGATTTAGATGCTAGTGATTGGGAGGGGTTAATTAATGATTTTAAAAAAGTTGTTAAAAATCAAACAAAAAAAGAATTTCCACAAAATGTATTTGAGCAATTGCTTGGAGCAATAGATGCAGTTTTTTTATCTTGGGAGAGTAATAGAGCAAAGGTTTATAGAAAATTAAATCAAATACCAGCAGAGTGGGGCACAGCTGTTAATGTACAATCCATGGTTTTTGGTAATATGGGTAATGATTGTGCAACAGGAGTTGTCTTTACTAGAAACCCATCTGATGGCTCTAATGAAGTTTACGGAGAATACTTAATTAATGCACAGGGTGAAGATGTGGTAGCTGGAACAAGAACACCACAATATATTACAAAAAAAGCTCGTAAGGATGCTAAAGCTAAAGAAGCATCTATGGAAGAGTCTATGCCAAAAGTATTTAAGCAACTAGATAAAATTTTAAAGGTTTTAGAAAAACACTACAAAGACATGCAAGATGTAGAGTTTACAGTGGAGAATAATAAACTTTGGATGTTACAGACAAGATCTGGAAAAAGAACTTCAAAATCTGCAGTTAAAATTGCCGTAGATATGGTTAAAGAAGGATTGCTGTCAAAAAAAGAGGCTGTAATGAGAATAGATCCTGCTTCACTTGATACCTTATTGCACCCTACACTTGATGAAAAAAGTTTAGTTAATGTAATAGCAAATGGATTGCCTGCATCTCCAGGTGCAGCAAGTGGAAAAGTTGTTTTTTCATCAGAAGAGGCTGAAAGATTAAATGATGTGATGCAAGATACAATCTTAGTGAGAGTTGAAACTTCCCCAGAAGATATTCATGGAATGCATGCTGCAAAAGGAATTTTAACTGCTAGAGGAGGAATGACTAGTCATGCGGCAGTTGTGGCAAGAGGCATGGGAAGACCATGCGTTTCTGGTTCAAGTGAAATTGATATCAACTATGAAGCAAAAACTTTTAAAACATCTTCAATTGAAGTTAAAGAAGGACAGATAATTACAATTGATGGTTCAACTGGTAGAATTATTCTTGGAGAAGTTCCAACAGTTAAACCAGAAATTTCTGGGGATTTTTCAAAATTAATGAGTTGGGCAGATAGTTTCAGAAAGTTGAAGGTTAGAACTAATTCAGAAACTCCACTTGATACAAAAACTGCAAGAGACTTTGGTGCCGAAGGTATTGGTCTTTGTAGAACAGAGCATATGTTCTTTGATGAAGAAAGAATTTTATCAGTTAGAGAAATGATCCTGTCAAAAACAGTTGATGATAGAAATAAAGCTTTATCAAAACTATTACCACATCAGAGAAATGATTTTATTGAAATATTTAAAATTATGAGTGATTTGCCAGTAACAGTTAGATTGCTAGATCCCCCTTTACATGAGTTTCTTCCTAGAACAGAAAAAGAAATAAATGATGTAGCAAATGTAGTAGGCTTACCATTGAAGGAAATAGAGTCCAGAATTAATGAGTTACATGAACAGAATCCAATGTTAGGACATAGAGGCTGTAGATTGGGAATTTCCTTTCCAGAAATTTATGAAATGCAATGTAGGGCAATTTTTGAAGCTTTATCTGATTTAAAAATTAAGAAGATTAAATCAGCATTTCCTGAAATAATGATTCCTCTTGTATCGACTGAAGCTGAAATTAAAATAATGAAAGATCTAGTAATAAGAGTTGCACAAGAAGTTCAAAAAGATAAAAAAGTTAAAATTGATTATTTAGTAGGAACCATGATTGAGCTCCCTAGAGCAGCTATAAAAGCTAATGACATAGCAAAACATGCAGAGTTTTTTAGCTTTGGCACTAATGATTTAACTCAAACAACATTTGGTTTGAGTAGAGACGATAGTGGAAAATTTTTAAATGATTACCTTGATAATAAGATTTTTTCTATAGATCCTTTTGTTTCCATAGATGATGGCGTAGGTGATCTTGTCGAAATTGCAGTAAAAAAAGGCAGAGAAACAAATAAAAAAATTAAACTTGGAATTTGTGGAGAACATGGGGGAGATCCAAAAAGTATTCATTTTTGCTCAAAAGTAGGTTTAGATTACGTTTCATGCTCACCTTATAGGGTACCAGTTGCAAGATTGGCCGCTGCTCAAGCAGAAATATCAAAAAAAATTAAATCTCTAATTTAAAGTCAACAGCTGGAACGCTATGAGTGATACTACCAATAGAAACTCTATCTACACCTGTTGCTGCAATTTTTTTTATGGATTTTAAATTGACGTTTCCTGATGCTTCAGTTTCGTAGTATTTTTTTGCGATTTTAACTCCAGTCTTTAGCGTTTTTATATTCATATTATCAAATAAGACTGTATCAAACTTTAGACCTATTATTTTTTTAAGTTGATTAAGATTATCAACTTCAACCGTAATTTTTCTTCCTTTTTTATTCTTTATAGCCAGCAAAACTAAAGTTTTAATATCATAACTTGCTATATGATTATCTTTAATTAAAAACTCATCACTTAAATTGAATCTGTGGTTTGTTCCACCACCTAACTTTACAGCATATTTTTGTATTATTCTTAAAGTTGGAATTGTTTTTCTGGTACAACAAATTTTACAGTTCTTATTAACTAGTTTAACAAATTGATTGGTTTTAGTTGCTATACCAGAGATATGACTCAAAAAATTTAATGCAACTCTCTCACCAATTAAAATATTTTCAGCCTTACCTTGTATTATTGCAATAACATCTTTTTTTTTTACAATTGAACCTTCTTTTTTCTTAATAGCAAATTTTATTTTATTATCTATTAGCTTAAATGTGTGTTTTGCAAATTCTAATCCCGCAATTATTGCTGGTTGATTGGAAATTAATTTAACTTTAATAGTTTTATCATTTTTGATTAAATTTGATGTAATGTCACCATCTGGATAAAGGTCTTCATTTAAGGCAAGCTTGACTTTATTTCTTATATAATAGGTACTAAGTTTAAATTTAGACACTTTTGTTATCTGCCAACAGCAGTCATTCTTTCAACAGGTATGCGAGCTTTATTGATAGTTTCTTTATCCATAATTATTTCACCTGTTTCATTTTCCAAACAAGCTAAAATCTTTGGAAGTGTAATTCTTTTCATATGAGGGCATAAATTGCATGGTTTAATAAACTCAACGTTAGGATTCTCTACTTGAATATTATCGCTCATAGAACACTCCGTAACCATCATTACTTTTTTAGGCTGATTATCTTCAACATATTTAATCATTCCAGAAGTTGATCCTGCAAAATCACTAGCTTTAATAACATCTGGAGGACATTCTGGGTGGGCAATTATTTTTATTCCAGGATTATTATTTCTTATCTCGTTTATCTCTTTTTCATTAAACTGATCATGTACAATGCAAATACCCTTCCAAGCAATTATTTCAACATCAGTTTGAGACGCTACATATTTAGCTAGGTAGTCATCTGGCAAAAATATAACTTTTTTGACACCTAAAGAATTTACAATCTTAACCGCATTAGCTGACGTACAGCATATATCAGTTTCAGCTTTAACATCTGCCGATGTATTAACATATGATACAACAGGAACACCCGGATACTTTTCTTTTAGTAATCTTACATCTTTACCTGTAATAGAGGATGACAAAGAGCATCCAGCTAGCATGTCTGGTAATAAAACTTTTTTTTCAGGACTCATTAATTTTGCTGTCTCTGCCATAAAGTGTACTCCAGCCATTACAATTATATCAGCTGAAGTTTTTGAGGCTTCAACTGCTAGCGCTAAAGAGTCAGCCGCAAAGTCTGCAACACCGTGATAGATTTCAGGTGTCTGATAGTTATGAGCTAGAATTACTGCATTTTTTTCTTTTTTTAATTGATTAATTCTATGAACATATGGAGCATGAACCGACCATTCAATTTCAGGTAAAACCTTTGAGATTTTTTGATAAATTGGATCGGTTGCTTTTTTTACTTCTTCAGTGAACTCCATACTAAAACCTATCAATTTGATACAATCTTGTCATGCATTTATTCTGACGCACTAATTAATCCAACTAGGAATGTTAATTTTTAACTTGGCGTTTTTGCTTTTAAACTCATTTTCTTGATTAAAATTATCATCCAAATATTTAATTAAAGCAAAAGGATATTCATTACTTATTAAAACTTTTCCTATCTCAAAATCACCATTATAGATTAAATCATCTTGATTTATTTCTCCTTCAATTAAATAAATAGGTAATAATCTTTTTGAAAGTTTATTTTTTAATTTAATTCTTGCAGTATTCTCTTGCCCAACATAACAGCCTTTTTTAAAGTCTATTCCATTCAATTCTTCAAAGTTACATTCAATTCCAAATAGCTTATTCTGTAATTCATTCATGTTTTTTTGAGGAATTCCTAATTGATGACTCAATTCATAATATTCAGAAATTGGAGAGTCTTTTAGCTCTAATTTTTTTAAAGATAGATAAAGCTTTTCTAAATTAATGATAAGCCTGGCACCTAAATCTTTATTTCTTGGGTCTAACAAGATGGAATCTTCTCTATATTTAATTGTGTTCCCAGCAATATCTTTTGATCCTTCAAATTCTAAAAATTTTTCTTTATTAAACGCAGCTACAACAAATTCGTTACTAAGATTCATAATTTCAACTTTTGATCTAAGTTTATAGACACTAAGTTGTTTGAAAAGTGCTTCTGTTTGGGATTTTTCACAGTCAATGAAGTAGCCAGACTTGTGTTTTATAATAATAAAAGCAAAAAGAAATTTTCCTTGAGGAGTTAATAGTGATGCAAAACAACTACTGTCTTCACGTACTTTATCAATATCATTACTAATCATATTCTGTAAAAATTCTTTAGCATCTGTACCGTTTATATACAGAATTCCTCTATCTTCTAAAATGTACACATTTTGATTATTCATAATTGATTGATGTCTTAATATAATATAATTACTTTTTTCATAAATGTTAGATCTAATAATTAAAAACGGTTCTTGCTACATAGATAAAGATCTTAAAGATCAAGATATAGCAATCAAAGATGGTAAAATCATAGAAATTGGTAAAATTGATAGTGAAGCAAAAGAAGTTTTTGATGCCAAGGGATTAACTGTTTTACCAGGATGTATTGACACTCAAACCCATTTTAGGGAACCCGGATCAACTGACACTGAAGATCTTCATTCTGGAAGTAGGGCAGCAATTGTTGGGGGAATAACGAGTGTTTTTGAAATGCCAAATACTAATCCACCAACTTCTAATAAAGTTGAATTTCAAAAGAAATTAGATCTTGCAAAAAATAGAATGTATTGCAACTATGCTTTTTATTTTGGCGCAACACCAGATAACGCTGATGAGTTAGCAGACTTAAAAAACTTAGAAGGATGTTGTGGAATTAAGCTTTTTGCCGGTTCTTCGACAGGAAATCTATTGGTTCAATTTGAAGAAGATATTGAAAAAGTATTTAAAAGTAGTTCTAAAGTTGTTTCAGTTCACTCTGAAGATGAAGAAATTTTAAATAGGAATAAAAAATTAATTAAAGATGGAGATGTTCACTCACATCCAATTTGGAGAAGTGAAGAATGTGCAATTTCATCGACTAGAAGAATTGTAAGAATAGCTGAGCGATATAAAAAAAAAGCACACATCCTTCATGTAACAACAAAACAAGAAATTGATTTTTTATCGCAGCACAAAGGTAACATCACATTTGAGATAACGCCTCAACATCTAACAATCTACGCCCCAGATTGTTATGATAAACTTGGAACATATGCTCAAATGAATCCACCAATAAGAGATAAGTCTCACTATGACAGGTTGTGGTATGGAGTAAAAAATAATCTTAATGATACAATTGGTTCTGATCATGCTCCACACTTAAAAGAAAACAAAGAAAAAAAATATCCAAATTCACCATCTGGAATGCCAGGTGTTCAGACACTTTTACCAGTTATGTTAAACCATGTTAATGATGGAAAATTAAGTTTAGAACAATTAATGAATTTTATATGTGAAAATCCAGTAAAAATTTTTGGCATTCAAGATAAAGGTTTTATTAAAGAAGGATTTGATGCAGACTTCACAATCGTTGATATGAATAAAAAAATTATAATTAAAAATGAAAATATTGAAAGTAAATGCGCCTGGTCACCTTTTGATGGGTATGAATTTAAAGGAACTCCTGTGTCAACAATTATTGCTGGCCAAATCAAAATGAGAGACGGTAAGATATTGGGTGAACCTGACGGTAAGCCTTTAAAATTTTAGATATTTTTTATAGTAAAGCTATTTACCAGAACAACACCAGTAACAATAAAGAACAACCCTAAAACAGCCTGCCATGATAGTGATTGTTTGAAGAAAATATATCCTAATATTGCAATTGTAAATATACCAAGGCCACTCCATGTTGCATAAACAATGGCGATAGGAAGTTTATCAACCACAAATGTTAAAAGGTAAAATGAAGATAGATACAAAATTGCAAGTGTTGTGGTTGGAATTATTTTGGTAAAATTTTGTGAAACGGGTAATAACATTGTTCCACCTACCTCACAAAAAATTGCAATAGTTAAAAATAAATATGTCTTTATCATTATTTAAGAATATTATTTTTCATTAAGTCTTCTTTTATCTCAGTTAAAATTGAAGGATCATCAATAGTTGCTGGCATTTTATAATCTTCCCCATCAGCAATTTTTCTTATTGTTCCTCTCAATATTTTTCCAGATCTTGTTTTTGGCAATCTTTTAATAACAATTACAATCTTAAATGCAGCAACAGGACCAATTTTATCTCTAACCATCTGAATGCACTCTTTTGAAACTGTTGCGTGATCTTTTTCAACACCAGATTTAAGAACGACCAAACCAATTGGCAATTGTCCTTTTAATTTATCCGCAACACCTAATACTGCACACTCAGCAACTGATTGGTGTTCTGATAAAACTTCTTCAATAGCTCCAGTTGATAATCTGTGGCCTGCAACATTAATAATATCATCTGTTCTAGACATAATCCAAATGTAACCATCTTCATCTATATGACCTGCATCATAAGTTTCATAGTAACCGTCATAGTTCGTCATGTAATTATCTTTGTATCTTTTATCTGCATTCCATAGTGTTGGAAAAGTTCCAGGAGGCAAAGGTAATTTTATAACTATATCTCCCATCTCATTAGGTTTTGCTAAAGTTTGATCTGGCTTCATAATTTGAACGTCATAACCAGGGACTGCCTTACAAGCTGAGCCATACTTTGTTTTCATCATTTCAATTCCTGTACAATTAGAACTAATTGCCCAACTAGTTTCTGTTTGCCACCAATGATCAATTACAGGAACTTTTAATAAATTTTCTGCCCACTTAATGGTATCAGGGTCAGCCCTTTCACCAGCTAAAAACAATGACTCAAATTTACTTAAGTCATACTTAGAAAAAAACTTCCCCTCAGGGTCTTCTTTTTTAATAGCCCTAAAAGCAGTTGGTGCAGTAAAAAGTGATTTTACTTTATAATCAGAAATTATTTTCCAAAAAGCACCAGCATCAGGAGTGCCAACAGGTTTTCCTTCAAATAGTACTGTGGTGCAACCTTTAAACAAAGGAGCATAGACTATATAAGAATGACCAACTATCCAGCCAATATCACTTGCTGACCACCAGACATCATCAGTATCAATATTATAAATATTTTTCATAGTCCATTTTAGAGCAACTATATGACCACCAATATCTCTAACTATTCCTTTAGGAACACCCGTAGTTCCTGAGGTATATAAAATATAAGCTAAATCATTTGAATTCATTTCAACACAATCTACTTCTTTTGCATTTGAAAGCGCTTCATCCCAACTGATTTCTTTTGGAGCATTTATATTTGCTTCATTTCCAGATCTTTGAAATAGGATTAATTTTTCTATCTTATGAGATGCCATTTTTATGGCCTCATCCACTAGAGGTTTGTACTCAACAGTTCTTCCTGGTTCAAAACCACACGAAGCCGTTACTAATATTTTTGCTTTACTATCATCGATTCTGCTTGCTAATTCACTGGATGCAAAACCACCAAATACCACTGAGTGAATTGCTCCAATTCTTCCACAAGCCAACATTGCAATAACTGCCTCTGGGATCATGGGCATATAGATTATAACTCTATCTCCCTTATTAACCCCTTGGTTTTTTAAAGCTCCTGCAAATTTTGAAACTTTTTCTTTTAATTCTTTATAGGTAAACTGCTTTTTGTTACCAGTTATGGGACTGTCATAGATTAAAGCTAATTTTTCACCTCTACCTTCATCGATATGAATGTCTAAAGCATTATAACAGGTGTTGGTAACTCCATCTTCAAACCATTTATAAAAAGGAGGATTAGATTTGTTTAGAATTTTTGTTGGTTTTTTAAACCAAAATATATCCTTCGAGACTTCTTGCCAAAACTCTTCAGGTTTTTTAATAGAATTTTCGTATATTTGGTGAAATTTATTATTCATTGGTTTTGATTCTATTTTTTATTATTTTTGGGTTTTTAAATTAAAAATTGTATTTAAATTTAAAAAGTCAATAAAATCAACACAAATTAGACGAATTTAAAACTTCTAAAAACTTACTTATTTTGATAGTTAATCCACATTGTAGATACAAACTAATATTTGTGTCTAGTTTATATAAACTAAAAGTTAAAAACTAACAAAAGAGGGAGTTTTTTATGAAAAAACTAAAATTGTTTGCTCTTACAGCTGTAGCCCTTATGGGTGTTACAGGTGTAGCAAACGCAGAAACTGCACTGTTAGCTTCTGATGACTTTGTCGGAATTTCGTTCTGGCTTGTGTCAATGGCGTTATTAGCGTCAACGGCATTCTTTTTTATTGAAAGAGCATCAGTTCCAGCTGGCTGGAGAGTTTCAATAACTGTTGCAGGACTAGTAACTGGTATTGCATTCATACACTACATGTACATGAGAGATGTGTGGATCATGACTGGTGAGTCACCAACAGTATACAGATATATTGACTGGTTAATTACAGTTCCATTATTGATGTTAGAATTCTATTTTGTTCTTGCAGCAGTTAATAAAGCAAACTCTGGAATATTCTGGAGATTGATGATTGGTACTTTAGTAATGTTAGTCGGTGGATACTTAGGAGAAGCAGGATACATTAATGCTACACTTGGTTTTGTAATCGGTATGGCTGGATGGTTCTACATTCTTTATGAAGTGTTTTCAGGTGAAGCAGGTAAAAATGCAGCGAAGAGCGGAAACAAAGCTCTTGTTACTGCGTTTGGTGCTATGAGAATGATCGTTACAGTTGGTTGGGCTATTTACCCATTAGGTTATGTATTTGGTTACCTAACAGGTGGTGTAGATGCTAACGCGCTAAACGTGATTTACAATGCAGCTGACTTTTTGAACAAGATCGCTTTTGGTCTAATCATTTGGGCAGCAGCAATGCAACAACCTGGTAGAGCTAAGAAGTAGTTTTACTCGTTAAATAATTAAAAAAAAGGGCAGGTATGTTTTTGCATACTTGCCCTTTTTTCTTTTGTAATTATATTTAGAATATATGCCTAAAATTACTTATTTAGAAAACAATGGTAACAGCAAAATTATAGAAGTGCCCAATGGGCTAACCGTTATGGAAGGCGCTGTCCAGAATGATATTCAAGGTATTGATGCAGATTGTGGAGGTGGTATGGCTTGTGCTACTTGTCACGTTTATGTAAATGAAGAGTGGTTTGACAAACTCCCTAAAAAAGAAGATGGTGAAGAAGATATGTTGGATATGGCATTTGAGCCAAAAAAAAATAGTAGATTAAGCTGCCAACTAATAGTTTCAGATGAATTAGATGGCTTAATAGTAAGCATTCCATCAAAGCAAGGTTAAATGATTAAAACAGATACATTGATTATTGGTGCTGGACCAGTTGGTTTGTTTTGTGTTCATCAACTGGGAATAATTGGGTTGACTTGTGAAGTAGTAGATAATTTAGATAAAATTGGTGGACAATGTATTGAGCTCTATCCAGATAAACCTATATATGACATTCCAGCTATTCCAGAATGTACTGGGGAAGAATTAACTAATAATTTACTTGAACAAATAAAGACATTTAAAACAAATTTTCATTTAAATGAAAGAGTAGAAGAAATTAAGCAAGATGAAAAAAAATGGTTAATAAAAACAAATAAAGGAACTCAATTTGAAACTTCAAGCATAATTATTGCAGCTGGAGTAGGCTCATTTGAACCAAGAAAATTTTCAACAAAAGAAATAGAAAAATACGAAGGTAAAAAAATATTATATTCAGTAAAAGATAAAAAAATTTTTAAAAATAAAACTGTTACTATTTTTGGTGGAGGAGATTCAGCATTAGATTGGGCAATTGAATTATCAAATACCTCAAAGGTAATATTAGTTCACCGAAGAGATGATTTTAGAGGAATGCAAGCAAGTATTGATAAAGTTAATCAAATGAAAGAAGAAGGTAAAATAGAGATTTATACTAAGTACCAACTAGACTCAGTTGAAGGTGATGATAAAATTGAAAGTATTAACATTAAACATGATGATGAAAGTATAAAAGAAATTAAAACAGATTATGTTTTGGGTTTTTTTGGATTGATTATGAAATTGGGACCTATTGCTGAGTGGGGATTAAATTTAGATAAAAAAACTATTCCTGTTAACACAGAAAATTTTGAAACTAATAAAAAAGGTATTTTTGCAATTGGAGACATCTGTTCCTATCCTGGAAAACTAAAACTAATTCTTTCAGGTTTTCATGAAGGGGCATTAGCTGCTAGAGGCTGTTTTAAGTATGCAAAACCAGATGAAAAATACAGATTTGAATTTACGACTTCTTCGAAAACAGTAAAAAGTAGACTGGGTATTAAAGAGTGATAGAGCTTTTTACTGCCGACACTCCAAATGGAAAAAAAATCACAATAATGTTAGAAGAGTTAGGCTGTGATTTTAAAGTTACTAAAATTGATTTATCTAATGGTGAGCAATTAAAAAAAGATTTCATAAAAATAAGTCCTTTTGGAAAAATTCCAGTAATCATTGATCATGAAAATGGACAATCTTTATTTGAGTCTGGGGCAATTCTTATTTATTTAGGTGAAAAATATAACAAGTTTTATGATCTAAAAGATCGCTATATTATTAATCAATGGTTGATGGCGCAGATGGGAATTATTGGACCAATGATTGGTCAACATCATCAGTTTCATCATTATAATCCTGGAAAAAGTGAATTTGGAGAAGAAAGATATTTTAAAATCGCTAAAAGAATTTATGGTGAGTTAGATGAAAGATTATCTTCATCAAAATACTTAGCTGGAAATGAATATACCATTGCTGATATTGCAACTTGGCCCTGGATAGCAAGACATGAATGGCATGATATTGGACTTAATAATTATAAAAGCCTGACAAGATGGTATTTGGATATTTCAAAAAGAGAGGGTGTTATAAAAGGATATGATTTATTAAAAAATGGCTCAATAATACCAAAGCCTTAATCGTCAGCGTATACTTTTTCCTCTTTTTCGTGTTTTTCTTGAGCAGCTATACATAAGTCAGCAACAGGTCTAGCCACTAATCTTTTTAATCCTATTGGCTCAGCTGTTTCTTCACAAAATCCATATGTTCCATTTTTAATTCTCAATAGAGCTTGATCAATTTTAGAAATTAATTTTATTTGACGGTTGATCGCTTTCATTTCAACAGCTTTATCTGTGTATGAGCTTGCTTGGTCCACAATGTCTGCTGAAATACTATTGTCATCCATTGATCCATGATAGAGAGCCTCATTATTTGCTTTAACTAACTCTTTTTTCCACTCAGTTAATTTTATTTTAAAAAAAATTAAGTGCTTTTCACACATATATTTTTCAGTTTCTTTTGGAAGATAGTTTTTTGAAATTTTAACTGGTGCTTTAGTTTTTTTTTCTTCAACAATAACTTTTTTAACTTCTTTAACAGGTTTTGTTTTTATAGAAGTAGATTTTTTAGATTTAGCAACTTTTTTTTTAGCAGTTTTTTTTGAAGTTTTGGGCATATGTATAAATTTAGTGGCCGGAGTATATTCAGCAATTAATAGGTGTCAAGCAAGCTTAATTCATATAAAATCTATATAAAATGTTACTTAATAAAAATAATATTAATAAGTTCTTTTATGTCTTTCTCACAGCACATTTATTTTTATGGACATTTATTCCTTCGTTAACAAATAACAATCTACCTCTTGATACAATTGAAGCCTTAGCATGGGGCAGCAATTTAGAGTGGGGTTTTAACAAACATCCTCCAATGAGTGCTTTTTTTCCAGAAGTTTTTTTTCAAATTTTTGGATCTCAAGATTGGATATATTATTTGCTTAGTCAAATATTTGTAGTTATTTCTTTTTATTATGTATTTAAATTTTCTAAAGAATTCTTTAATAGTGATTTATTAGGTATAATTTCAGTTTTACTTATTGAAGCAATTTATTTTTATAATTTTACCACTCCTGAATTTAACGTAAATGTTTGCCAGCTTCCATTTTGGTCCTTAACAGTTTATTTTTCATGGAAAATTTATACTAGTAAAGAAATAAAATTTACTGATTGTTTTTTAGTTGGATTATTTGCAGCATTTGGTTTTTTATCCAAATATTTGTTTGTTTATCTTTTAGTTTCAATTGATCTTTTATTTATATATTTAATATCTATTAAGAAGGATAGAAAATTTGATTTTAAGTATCTTATAACTCTAGAGGTATTTTTGATTGTTTTAGTTCCTCATCTAATTTGGCTAAACAATAATGATTTTATTACTATAACTTATGGACTTGCAAGAACTGGATTAGAACAATCTGGTTTAATTGATCATATAAAATTTCCATTAATCTTTCTAATAAAGCAAATTGGATTACTAATCCCATTTTTAATTTTAGTTTGGCTTTTAGTAAAAAAAATCAAATTTAGAATATCTTTTAAAGATAAAAAATTACTTTTTTTGTTAGCGATTAACATTTTACCTATCATTTTAATGTTTTTAACTTCAGCGGTTACAGGCTCTAAGATTAGAACAATGTGGATGACACCGTTTTATTTATTTTTTGGAACTTTATTTGTCTATTTATTTCAAGCTCAAATCAATATTAAAAAGTTAAAACCATTTATGATTGGCTTCATCTTTTTATTTTTTCTGTCACCAGTGCTTTATGCTTATGTCTCAATATCAAAAGAAGACAAAAGAACTGATTACCTAGGGAAGGAAATTGCTATTAAAACTCAATATGCTTGGGATCAACAGTTCAATTCTAAGATAAATGTAGTTTATGGAAATGAGTGGAATGCGGGTAATTTATCATATCATCTAAAATCAAGACCGGTGTGGGGGGGTTTTGTTGAAAAAGAAAAGCTTGATCAATTGAAAGATTATATGTGTCTTGATAATGTTTGTGTTGGATCAAAATAGCTATGAAAAAATATGTAATTTTAATTCCAGTTTACAACGATCGAGAGAGCTTAACCAAGCTAATTGAAAATATAAATTCTGAAATAGAAGGTGTCAATTCTGAGATTTCAATTGTTGTTATTAATGATGCATCTTCTCAACAAATAATTGATGAATATCAAAACACTGAAAATATTAATTCAATTGAAATTGTAAATATGAAAGAAAACAGAGGTCATGCAAGATGTATTGCCTCAGGATTAAAGTATATTTATGAAAAAAAAGAATTTGACTATGTAATACCTATGGATGGAGATGGTGAAGATAGACCTGAAGAAATTAAAGAGTTTATAAATCAAATACAAAATTCAAATGATAAACCTATAGTTGGAAAAAGGGTAAAAAGATCCGAAGGTTTGTTTTTTAAATTATGTTATGAATTTCACAAAATAATAACCTTAACATTTACAGGAAAATCAATTAAATTTGGAAATTTTACATGTCTTCCAAAAATAACTGTAGAAAAATTGATAAATGAAAAAGCTACATGGAATAGTTTTTCTGGTTCATTAACAAAAATAGAAAATGACTTATTAGAGATTTCATCTATTAGAGGAGATAGGTATTTTGGTCCTTCTAAAATGAGTTTTATGAATTTGTTGAAGCATTCACTTTCAATAATAAGTGTTTTTAAAAAAACAGTATTAATTCGATCAGCTTTATTTATTGTAATTTATATCCTTTTAATAAAGAGTTATGCCTCTATTTTAACATCAATTCCTCTCGTACTTTTACTAGCAATGATCTACTCAATTTCTGCTTTGGCTTTAAGAGAAAATATGGATGAATTCGATAAAGCTTTATCAAACATAAGTAATATTGATCAAATTAAATGAAAAATTTTTTTTTTACAATATTTCTTAGTTTACTAATTTTAGGAACTACAAATTTTTCTAAAGAAGTAAATGCGAAAGAAATTACAAATCTTCAATGGAAAAAAAGTGTTGCAACAGGTAAGAAACTTTCGAAATTTAGAGAAACTGTTACTTCTCCAGCTTTAGGTGAAAAAGCCTGGAAGATAACATTGCTGCCAAGAGATTGTGGTAAAGATAAAGATGGAGATTATTCTGATTGTAAAAACAATGGAAGAGATGCAGTTGTTGGACATGGAGGAGGAGACAGAGCTAGAAGCGAGTATTCCTCATCTGGTCCGAGATATACAGGTGAAAAATGGATTTCTGTAAGTATTTATATACCAGAGGATTTTCAAACAGTTGAACCTGTAAGCACTTCTCTGTTTCAGATTTATGAGTGGGGAAATACAAATCAACAAAGACATCCAAGAATGATGCTAAGAGTTAAAAGAGGTAATTTAGAACCAAGATATTTTGCTATAAATGGAATGGACTCCCAGGGACTTATATACAAACATCTTAAAATTGATGATATGCGAGGTAAGTGGACTACAATCATATTTCATACCAAAATGTCTAAAGATCCTAATAAAGGATTTATAAAGATGTATGTAAACGATATTCTTTATAATGACTATAAAGGAAGGACTGGTTATGGAGGAAAATATTATAATAAATTTGGAATTTACCATAGTTGGATCAGTAGATGGAACGATGAAGTGCACGGAGAATACCCAACGCAAGTTGTCTATTATGACAATTTATTTAGAACAAATAAAAAAGAAAAACTTTTGAAATTAATTCAAAATTAATTATTTAAGCTCTTATTATTGGTAGACAATAAAAATCAGCAGTATCTATTTTAGAAGAATACTCTCTTTTCATATTCCATTTTTTTTGAACTCCTGCACTTGCAAGACTTAAAGTTGATCTACCATATCTATAATTAGTATTATCAATAGATCTCATTAAAGTATTTATCTTTTCATCTTTTTCAGATGAAAATAGATTTGTTTTTTCATTAGCGTTAGATAATCCTGTAAGCATGACACCTGCTTTTTGGTACTGGTAACCATTTTTGAAAATTGTTTCTAGAATTGTTACTGCAGCTTTAACTATTTCAATACTATTGTTTGTTGCAATTGGAAAATCAACTGTCTTTGCATTTGAGTAATATCCATAGTTTCTTTGAAAGGGACTAGTTCTAACAAATACTGTGATTGCTTTTGCAACTAGCGACTCTGATCTAATTTTTTCAGATGCATTTAAACAATAGTTTGCAACTGCTTCTTTTAATTCTTGAAATCTTTCTACTCTTTTCCCAAATGATCTTGAGACAACACAACTCTTTCTTTTTGTAGTAGTTGTTTCTAAATTAATACAAGGAATACCTTTAAGTTCCATTGCAGTTCTTGAACTTAAAACATTAGAAGATTTTTTAATCCAGCTGTTAGATTTATTTTTAAGCTGCTTAGCATTATAAATTCCATTTTTATTATAAAATTTTGTAAGTTGTCTACCAACACCCCATATATCATTAATATCTATTTTTTCTAAAATAGGGTCAATATTTTCAATATTAATTAAACTAGTAACTCCTGATTGTTTTTTCTTTGCAATATGATTTGCAATTTTACTTAGAGTTTTTGTTTTAGCAATTCCAATACTAGTTGGGATCCCTGTCCATTGTAAAACTGTGTCTCGAATTTCTTTGCCAACTTTTTCTATATCTTGATCTGGAAAATTTGATAAATCTAAAAAAGCTTCATCAATAGAATAAACCTCTATTTTTGTATTAAATCTTTTAAGAGTTCGCATTACTCTTCTAGATAAATCACCATATAAAGAATAATTAGAAGAGAAAACTTCAACCTTATTTTTTATGATAATATCTTTTTCTTTAAAATAAGGCTCACCCATTTTGATCCCTAAAGCTTTTGCTTCATTAGATCTTGAGATGATACAACCATCATTATTAGATAAAACTACAACAGGTTTTCTTCTTATTTTAGGATTGAATAATCTTTCACAAGAAACGTAAAAAGAATTACAATCAACTAATGCTATTTTTTTAGTACGTAGAATGTATGACATAAGTTACAACCCCCCAAATAAAGATGTCTTCTTCTTCATTAATTAAAATTTTATCAGTAAAATCTTTAGACCCTGACGTTAAAAACTTTTTATCTCTTTCTTGAACCAAGCTTTTAACCACAAGCTCATCATGAACGTTTGCAATAACTGTTGAAAAGTTTTTTGGTTTTAAACTTTTATCAACTACCAATAAATCTCCATCATTAATTCCAACATCGACCATTGATTTACCCTGAACACGAATGATGAAAGTTGCTGGAACATTTTTTATTAAATGTATGTTCAGATCAATATCTTCTTCGATATAATCCGTTGCAGGAGAGGGAAACCCAGCACCTGCTTTATGCAAGTAATAAGGGATAGTTAGTTTCATGTTCTTATTTTGTTCTTATTTATAGACTAGTTATACAATGCACGCAATAGGTTGTATTTTGAGTCTGGAAGTGAATCAAAAGTGAATCAAAAGGTGAACATCCAAAACCACATTTTGTATGCTTGTGGATAACTTCAACCAGAGATAGTTTAAAAAATTCGAAAATGAAAAAAATTTTATTAGTTTTAACCTTTATATTAACTTTAAGTTCTCAATTGATGGCATACGAAGAAACAAACTACGAGGTAGTAAAAGAGAATAAAATTTATGAAATAAGAAAATACCCTAATCGTTTGGTCATTGAAACAAATTCTGTTCAAGGTAATGGTTTTAGAAAATTGTTTAATTATATTTCAGGAAATAATAAAGAAAATGAAGAAATAAAAATGACAGTTCCAGTTACTCAAGAAATTAAAAATGAAAATATGACGATGCAATTTTATTTGCCATCAAAATTTAATAAAGATAATGCACCAAAACCAGTCGACTCAGAAGTAAAAATTTTAACTATTGAGGGGGGATATTATGCTGTGATTGAATATTCGGGGAGATCTTCAGATAAAAATTTTTTAAAAAATAAGGATATTTTAGAAAAAGCGCTTAAGCAAGACAACTTATTGGTTCTAAGTCCACCAATAAGAGCGTCATATAACTCACCATTTACTTTACCAATACTTAAAAGAAATGAAGTAATGTATAGAGTAGATTTATAGAAATGGAGAAAAAATAATGAAAAAACTAACTTGTCATTGTGGCACCGTAGAAGCAGAAATTAATTTAGAAGGAGATTTAGCTAAAGTAATAAAATGCAATTGTTCTATTTGTAAAAGAAAAGGAGCAATTATGTCGATGGTAAAAAATGAAGATTTTAAAGTTACCAAAGGTGAAGATAAATTAACTCTTTATCAATTCCATTCAAAAATAGCTAAACATTATTTTTGTTCAGTTTGTGGAATTTATACTCATCATAATCCAAGAGCAAATCCTGCAATGACAGGATTTAATGTAGGATGTATAGATGAAATAAATACTTTTGTTATGAAAGATGTTCCTGTCAATGATGGTCAAAATCATCCTTTAGATAAAAAATAATTTTTTATGTGGTCTGTTGGCGAATGTTATAGCAAGGTTAAGAAAGATTGTTTTAAATTTATTTCTTCACAAGAAACAAAAAAAGATAAATTTAAAAATAAAGATAAGATGATAAAATCTTTTCTAATCCCAATTAGTTATTGGATTTCAAAAAAAACAAAAAAAAATCCATTGATAATTGGTTTAGCAGGAGGGCAAGGATCAGGAAAAACAACCATCTCATCACTTTTAACATTAATTTTACAAAAATATTTTAAACTAAATGTTTTTAAAATTTCAATTGATGATTTTTATAAAACAAGAAAAGATAGAAAATTATTATCTAAAAAAAAACATTCTTTATTAATGACAAGAGGTGTGCCAGGAACACATGATGTTGATTTAATGCTAAATTTTTTTAAAAAGATTAAAGCTAAAAATTTTAAAAGATTACAAGTGCCAGCATTCAATAAAGCGATTGATGATCGTTATCCAAAAAATTTGTGGCATAGAATAAAAAAAAAACCTGATGTTGTAATCTTTGAAGGTTGGTGTGTAGGGGCTAGAGCGCAATCAAATAAACAACTTAAAAAACCAATAAACTCAGTTGAAAAAGTCTATGATCAGCAAGCTAGATGGAGAAAGCATGTTAATGATCAGTTAAAAAATAAATACAAAGCATTATTTGGTCAATTAGATGGATTACTATATTTAAAAGCTAAAAACTTTAGTTTATTAAGAGAGTGGAGGCTAAAGCAAGAGAGAAAGCTTTGGTTACAAACAAAAAATAAGAAAAACTTAAAGATTATGAGTAGCGGTGATGTTATAAATTTTATGCAAACCTATCAAAGAATTACTCAACAAATGTTTAAAGATGCTGTAAAAAACTCTTCAGTTATTATGTATTTAAATAATAAACATCAAATACAAAAAATAAAATTTAAAAAATAATGAAAAAAAACTTTTTAATATTTATATTATTTATTTTCTTTAGTGGAAATGTTTTTTCTGCACCATTATCAGAAGCATTGTTACAAGCTTACAATGAAAATCCAGTGCTGAATGCAGAGCGTGAAAACATTCAAGTTTCTTTAGAAGAAGTAAAAATATCAAAAAGTCAATTTTTGCCAAGCGTTACTTTGTCAGGCTCAAAAAGCCAAGAAAATACTGAAAAGCAAACTGATAGTTCAGGAGCAAACTCTGCGTTTACAGACGTTAATCCTAAAACACAATCTATAGATATCGAACAAAAACTATTTCAAGGATTTGCAGGTACAGCAAGTTTAAAAAAAAGTAAAATTGGATTAACTTTGGCTCAAGCAAAACTATTAAAAACAGAGCAAGAAATTTTATATCAAGCCATAGAAGCTTATACAGGACTTATATTTGCTGAAGAAAAATTAAAGATTAATCAAGATAATGTTAATTTATTAGAGAGACAAGTTGAAACAGACCAGGCTAGATTAGAAAGAGGACAAATTACTTTATCTGATCTCTCTCAATCCGAGTCATCACTTGCAGGAGCGCAAGCTAAATTTTTACAAGCTCAAAATGAAACAGTAACTGCCAAATTAAACTATGAAAAAATAATAGGACCAATTGCTGATACAAATTCTTTAGACAAAGAATCTGATTTAAATTTTGCATTACCAGTAAGCTTAAATGAAGCAATTGAAATTTCTAAAAAAGAAAACCCGAATTTAATTATTTCAAGATTAGAATATGAACAATCAGAAAAAGATATAATTATTGCCAGATCAGATCTATCACCCTCTGCATCCTTATCTTTTAATAGTTCAAAATCAGACGATGTAAGTTCAACGATAGGTGAACGTGATAAAGAAATTTTAAAAGCAACTATTTCATGGCCAATTTTTAGTGGAGGAAAAAATTATGCTTCATTAAATAAAAGTAAAAATCTTAAAAATAGAAAAAAATTATTATTAGATAATGCTCTAAAATCTAATGATACAAATGTTGCAAGTGCATGGTCAAATTTTCAAGTTTCTAAAAGCCTATTAAATTCTGTTACATCTCAAGTTAAAGCAGCTGAGATTGCAAACGAAGGAATAACAGTTGAATATGAGTCAGGACTTGGAAGATCAACTTTGGATGTGATCCAATCCAATTCAATTTTATTAAATGCCAAAATAAGCTTGGCAGATTCAGAAAGAAATTATCTACTGTCTCAATTTAAATTGTTACAGTCAGTAGGCTACTTAAATAGCAAGTATCTAAAACTCCAGTAATTACCTAATTTTTTCACTAAAAAAATAACTATTGAAAATAAGAACAAAATGTGTACATTTAAAACACGATTCGAATACTAATTATTTAATAAAAAAGGGCATAAAATGACTAAAAATAACCTAAAAGTAGTTAAATCTACAAAACAACAAGCAACAGACGCAAACGATAAAAATAAAGCTTTAGACGCAGCAATGAGCCAGATTATTGATAACTTTGGAAAAGGTTCAGTAATGAAGCTAGGTCAAAGAAGAGCAATGGACATAGAATCTGTATCAACTGGATCGTTGAGTTTAGATGTGGCTCTTGGTATTGGTGGCTTGCCTAAAGGAAGAATTGTAGAAATTTATGGACCAGAGTCTTCTGGTAAAACAACATTAGCATTACAGGTGGTTGCTGAAGCTCAAAAAGCAGGTGGTATATGTGCTTTTGTTGATGCTGAACATGCATTAGACCCAGTATATGCAAAAAACCTTGGTGTAAATACTGATGAATTATTAATTTCTCAACCAGATGCTGGTGAGCAAGCTTTAGAAATAGCTGATACTTTAGTTAAATCTGGATCAATATCTGTTATCGTAATTGACTCAGTGGCTGCATTAACACCTAGGGCTGAAATTGAAGGCGAAATGGGAGATCATCACGTAGGTCTTCAATCACGATTAATGAGTCAGGCTTTAAGAAAATTGACTAGCTCAATTTCAAATACAAACACAATGATGATTTTTATAAATCAAATAAGAATGAAAATTGGAGTTATGTTTGGTAGTCCAGAGACAACATCTGGTGGTAATGCACTTAAATTTTATTCATCAGTAAGAATGGATATTAGAAGAATAGGTGCAATTAAAAATGGAGATGAAATAATTGGAAATTCAACAAGAGTTAAAGTGGTGAAAAATAAAGTAGCACCACCATTTAAAGTTGTTGAATTTGATCTAATGTATGGAAAAGGAATTAGCAAAGTTGGTGAGTTGATTGACCTTGGTGCAAAAGCTGAGATTGTTGAAAAATCAGGTGCTTGGTATGCTTATAAAGGTGAAAAAATTGGCCAAGGAAGAGAAAATGCTAAAATTTACTTAGAGCAAAATCCTCAAGTTGCAGCAGAAATTGAAATGGCAATTAGAGAAAAAGCTGGTGTAATAGCAAAAAAAATTGAAGGTAATCCATTAGATCCTGAAAAAGCTGCGAAGGATCAAATAGAAGACCCAGTTACTGAGACAAAAGAAGAAGTAACTCCACCATCTAAAAAGAATTAGTTAAAGTCATCTTTAATTATTAAAAGGCGCTTAATTTAAGCGCCTTTTTTCCCTACTCATATCTAGACATCAAATAAAAAAGCTGTATTTTATAAATATGGCAGACAAAACACTAAATCAAATTAGAACAACTTTCTTAGATTATTTTAAAAAAAATGATCATGAGATAGTAGATTCTAGCAATTTAGTTCCAAATAACGATCCAACCTTAATGTTTGCAAATTCAGGCATGGTTCAATTTAAGAATGTATTTACTGGACTGGAAAAAAGAGATTATGTAAGAGCAACCACTTCACAAAAATGTGTAAGAGCTGGTGGAAAACATAATGATCTTGAAAATGTAGGTTACACACCAAGACACCATACTTTCTTTGAGATGCTGGGCAATTTCTCATTTGGAGATTACTTTAAAGAAGAAGCCATTAGTTATGCCTGGAATTTAATCATTAAAGAATTTGGAATTGATAAAGATCGTCTCTATGTAACTGTATATCATAGTGATGATGAGGCATTCAATTTTTGGAAGAAAATAGCAGGCTTTAGTGATGATAGAATAATTAGAATTTCTACTACAGATAATTTTTGGTCAATGGGTGATTTAGGTCCCTGTGGCCCATGCTCTGAAATATTTTATGATCATGGAGACCATCTTGTGGGTGGATTACCAGGAAGCAAAAATGAAGATGGTAATCGTTTTATAGAAATATGGAATCTAGTATTTATGCAATATGAGCAAATTTCAAAAGATAAAAGAATTGAATTACCAAAGCCATCTGTAGATACTGGAATGGGCCTTGAGAGAATAGCTGCACTTTTACAGGGAACTCATGATAATTATGAAACAGATCATTTTAAAAAATTAATACAATCAGCATCTGATACTTTAAAAGTTAAGGTAACTGATGACAATCAATCAAGCTTTAGAGTAATAGCTGATCATTTACGTGCAAGTTCATTTTTATTAGCAGAGGGAGTTTTGCCTTCTAATGAAGGAAGAGGTTATGTCTTAAGAAGAATAATGAGACGTGGCATGAGACACTCACATTTGTTGGGATCTAAGAAACCAATCTTTTATGATATTTTTAAAACACTATTAGAGGAGATGTCTAATAATTATCCAGAACTTGAAAGAGCGCAATCATTAATTAAAGAAACTCTTAAAACAGAAGAAGAAAAATTTTTAGTTTTATTGGATAAAGGAATTAAAATTCTAAATGAAGAAATATCTAAGATTGATAATATTTTGCCAGGAGATGTAGCATTTAAGCTGTATGAGACTTATGGATTCCCAATTGATTTAACAGACGATATTTTAAAATATAAATCTTTAAAATTTGATAAAGAAAGATTTGATGAATTAATGCGAGAGAGCATAGAACTTGCAAGAAAAAATTGGAAGGGCTCCGGCGATAGTACTGTTGAAAAAATTTGGTATGGTATTAAAGAAAAAATTGGGACAACAGAATTTCTTGGTTACGAATATGACCAAGCTCAAGGCATAATCAAATGTTTACTAAAAAATCATAAAGAAGTATCGGTGCTAAACAAAGGTGATGAAGGCATTATAGTTGTAAATCAAACACCATTCTATGCTGAATCAGGAGGTCAAGTAGCTGATACGGGAGTGATTATTAAGGATGATTTCAAATTTGAAGTAACGGATGTTCAAAAAAAAATAGGAGATTTATTTGTTCACTATGGAAAAGTTTTGAGTGGATCAATTAAACTTGACCAAGATGTTGAAATGAAAATAGACACTAATAGAAGGAATGATACTAGAGCTTATCATTCAGCAACTCATTTACTGCATGAGTCATTGAGAAGAGTATTAGGTGATCATGTCACACAAAAAGGATCACTAGTTCAATCTGATCGATTAAGATTTGATTTTAGCCACATGAAACCTATCTCAAAAGAAGAAATAGAAAAAATTGAGCACAATGTTAATGCTGTTATAGAAAAAAAGTCTGACGTTAAAACAAGAATAATGACCCCAAAAGAAGCGGTTGCTAATGGTGCCCTCGCTTTGTTTGGAGAAAAATATGGTGATGAGGTCAGAGTTTTATCAATGGGAGATGAGGGGGAAAAGTATTTTTCAACTGAGTTATGTGGAGGCACCCATGTTAAAAATACCTCCGATATTGGAAGGTTTAAAATTATTAGTCAATCCGCAGTGGCATCAGGCATAAGAAGAATTGAGGCATTAAGGGACAAGCAGCTTGATGAATACCTTAAAAATAAAGAAAAATTATCAACAGAAACCAATCAAAAAAACAATGAGATTATAAAAGATTTATCAAAAAAAATTATCGAGCTAGGTGGTAAACCAAATATTGAAAACGAGGATACGTTATCTCTAATTAAAGACTTAAATAGACAATTACAGCAACTTAAAGTCGGATCTATATTACAAGATAAGTCAAAAAATAAGATAACCAATTTAGTTGTAAATAAAATTAATGTTAGATTTCAGAATATTCAAGATCTACCCTTCAAAGATTTGCGTAAATTAATTGATCAAGGAAAAAAAGAAATTGGTGAAGGGCTGATTGTAATTTATGCTGTAAATGATAACAAAGTTGGATTAGCAGTTGGTGTTACAAAAACTTTAGAGAACAAATTTAATGCAGTAGAAATTGTGCGTGCTGGTTCAGAGATTATTGGTGGAAAAGGTGGTGGTGGCAGAGCAGATTTTGCTCAAGCAGGTGGAACATTACCGAATAAAATTGAAGAGTCTTTTGAAAATATTAAAAATTTAATTAATTAAGCTTCTTTTTAAGCTGTCCATCTAATTCATCTAAAAACTGGTTAGTAGTTAAATAATTACTAGTTGGACTAATTAAGATCGCCAAGTCTTTAGTCATCGATCCATTTTCAACACAGTCTATACAAACTTTTTCCAAGGTAGTTGAAAATTTAATTAATTCTTCATTGCCATCTAATTTTCCTCTATGTGCTAAACCTCTAGTCCAAGCAAAAATTGAAGCTATAGGATTAGTAGAAGTTTCTTTACCCTGTTGATGCATTCTATAATGTCTTGTTACAGTACCATGAGCTGCTTCAGCCTCCATAGTTTTTCCATCAGGTGCAAGAAGCACACTGGTCATTAATCCTAACGACCCATATCCTTGAGCCACAGTATCTGACTGAACATCACCATCGTAGTTTTTACAAGCCCAAATATATTTACCACTCCATTTCATTGCACATGCTACCATGTCATCAATTAATCTGTGTTCATAAGTAATATTTAGTTTTTCAAATTCTGTCTTAAATTCTTTATCAAAAATATCTTGGAAAATGTCTTTAAATCTTCCGTCGTAAATTTTTAAAATAGTATTTTTTGTTGACAAATAGACTGGCCATTTTTTTATTATTCCATAATTAAAACAAGATCTGGCAAAGTCCTCAATAGATTTATCCAAATTGTACATTGATAAAGCTACCCCTGGTCCTGGAAAGTTAAATACTTCATGTTTTATTTCATCCTTTCCATCTTCTGATGTCCATTTGATTTCCATTTTACCTTTACCAGGCACCTTAAAATCAGTTGCTCTATATTGATCTCCAAAAGCATGTCTTCCAATAATTAAAGGATCAGTCCATGTTGGCACAAGTTTTGGAATATTTTGACAAATTATTGGTTCTCTAAAAACTGTTCCACCTAGTATATTTCTTATAGTTCCATTAGGTGATCTCCACATTTTTTTAAGCTTAAACTCTTCTACACGAGCCTCATCTGGAGTAATTGTTGCACATTTTATACCAACATTGTGCTCTTTAATTGCATTAGCTGAATCTATAGTTATTTGATCATTTGTATTGTCTCGACTTTTCATTCCTAAGTCGTAGTGCTTAATATCTAAATCTAAATAGGGTAAAATTAGTTTCTTTTTAATGAACTCCCAAATGACTCTAGTCATTTCGTCACCATCTAGTTCAACAACTGGATTTTTAACCTTTATTTTAGCCATAATTAAATAATAAATATTAGTAATTGTAATTTAGTGCTTTATATACATATTAATAAAATATTATCAAATAGAAGCTTATGTTAGACAAGGTTTTTCCAAAAATTCATTCTGAAGGGTACAAGTTTTTGGCAATAGCCATAATCGCAACTTTTTTTTTGTATTTGTTTAGTACTTTTTTAGGATTAATTGGATTGGTACTATCTATATGGGTTTACTATTTTTTTAGAGATCCTGAGAGAATTTCAATCAATGATGAAAATTACTTAACAAGCCCAGCAGATGGAGAGGTTTTAATGGTTCATGAGGTTGATGGACCAAAAGAATTAGGTTTGGAAGATAAAAAATTTACAAAGATTAGTATTTTTATGAACGTATTTGATTGCCACGTTAATAGAACACCATGTGATGGTAAAATTTCAGAAATACTTTATAAACCAGGAAAGTTTTTAAATGCATCACTTGATAAAGCAAGTGAAGATAATGAAAGAAATTATTATAAAATTACAAACTCTCAAGGAGAAGAAGTAATTGTCGTGCAGATTGCAGGCTTGATTGCAAGAAGAATTGTATGTGAGTCATCTAAAGATCAACAACTACAGCAAGGTGATAGAATAGGAATGATCAGATTTGGAAGTAGAGCTGATGTCTATTTTGAAAATTATCAGCCTTTAGTTAAAGTTGGACAAAAGACAATCGCAGGTGAAACACTATTAGCTAAGAGGTAGCATATGGAACAACCCAAAAATAATTTTAAAATTGTATCTGATAAAAAAGCAAGGATGCTTCTTCCAAATACACTTACCCTAATCAATATTTGCATTGGTCTTAGCTCTATTAAATTTGCATTAGATGAAAAATTTGAATTATCTATTATAGCTATTATTTTTGCTGCAGTTTTTGATGCACTAGATGGCAGAGTTGCAAGATTAGTAAAAGGCACTTCGTTGGTTGGAAAGGAGTTAGATTCATTAGCTGATTTAATTAGTTTTGGTGTTGCTCCAGCTTTTATAATGTATTTTTGGTCTTTAAATAATTTTGGTAAATTTGGTTGGTTACTTACAATGATCTACGTGGTTTGTGTTGCCCTTAGACTTGCGCGGTTTAATGTAACTTCAAATACTGAACCTTCATGGAAAGATAATTATTTTGAGGGTGTTCCGTCTCCCGCTGGAGGAATTTTAATTCTTATGCCATTAATATTAAGTCTAAGTGATATAAATTTAATTAATATTAATTATGATATTCTTGTACCATTATTCTTTATTGTAAATTCATTTTTATTGATTAGTAAAATACCAACTTTTGCATTTAAAAAGATCTCAATACCTCGTCGAATGACAATTTTTGTATTATTTGGTGTTGTGTTATTTTTTGGTCTATTATTTATATATACATTTAAAATCTTAGTCATTTGTGGCCTGATTTATATAACCTTACTTCCATTTGGATATTTCAGTTATAAAAAAACCTATAAACAAAAGATTTTAAGTGGTGAAAACCAAGAAGTCGAAGATCTTGAAGACATACTCTAAATGAAAAAAAACGTAATTGTATCTTTGGCTGACTCAAATTACTTTGAATTACTTAATGAATTAGTTGATTCTATTAAGAGTTTTGAAAAAAGCAAAGATACAGCAATTTGTATTTTAGATGCCGGTTTATCTGAAGAACAAAAAAATGAATTATCTAAAAAGGTTGATGAAATTAAATCAGCAGAATGGGATATTGATGTTCCAGCATTTAAAGTAAAAGGAAAAGAGTGGCTAAAGAGTCAAGTATCTCGAGCATTTCTACCAAAATATTTTCCCAGTTATGAAAAATTTCTATGGATAGATTGTGACGCGTGGGTGAATGATTGGAATTCTGTTGAATTATATTTTAAAGCTTGTGAAAATGGCAAATTAGGAATTACTCAAACATTAGGACCGGGATACAAAATAATGTCAAAAGTAAATTGGCTGTTTGGTAAAGTAGCAATAATTAAATCTCAAAATTTTAAACATGCAATAAAATCAAAAGTTGGAATTAATAAAGCTAGAAAATTAGCTTTTGCTCCTCATATAAATATTGGCGTTTTTTCATTAGAAAAAAATTCACCTGGTTGGGCTTCTTGGCAAAAAAATCTAGAACAAACATTAAAAAGTGGAAATATCTTTGGTTCAGAGGGTCTTGCTATCAATATGTCAGTTTATATAGATGATCTAGAAACTGAATTTTTACCATTAAATTGCAATTGGATTGCTAGTAATTTATTACCAAAATTTGACGAAATTAAAAATACATTCGTTGAACCTTACTTACCAAATTATAAAATAGGAATTATGCACTTAGCTGCTGGAATTTGGGACTCAGGTAAAGATATGAGGTTAGATAGAGAGGTTAAAATTAATATTAAGACTATCCAGCAAAAAATATTATCTAAAAGTCTTAGATTTGGTCATTAATTGAAAAAAAATAGAATCTCTAAAAACTGGATCAACAAACAAAAAAGAGATATTTATGTTAGACAGTCCCATGTGGATGGGTATCGAGCTAGATCTGCATATAAATTAATTGAAATAGATGAAAAATTTAAGATATTTAAAAATGGAATATCAGTAATAGACTTAGGCGCATCACCCGGTAGCTGGTCTCAGTATATAGCAAGGACAGTAAAAAGTGGAAGATTAGTTTCTATAGATTTAAAAAATATGGAAGCAATTGAAAACATAATTCAAATAAAAGGAGACTTTACTGATTTAGAATCTCAAGAAAAAATAAAAGGTTTATTCAAATCAAAAGTTGATGTTGTCGTGTCAGATATGGCTGTTAATACAACGGGCATAAAGGATATTGATGCAATTTATACAGGGGAACTTGCCATGGAAGCAATGAACTTTTCGAAAGAAATGCTAGTTAAAGATGGGAGATTTGTTTCTAAAATTTTTTTAGGATCATCATTTAACGAAATAGTCGCACTTGGTAAAAAAATATTCAAAGAGGTGAAGGTATTTAAGCCAAAATCCAGTAGAAAAGAATCTAAGGAAAGCTTTATTATTTGTAAAACTCTAAGATAGTAACTTTATTTTTAAAAGGAATCGTATATAAATTATTATGGATCCTATTAAAGAAGCACTCACCTTTGACGATGTCACAATGGCTCCGAAGTACTCAGGGGTTTTACCTTCAGAAGTTGACACAAGCACAAAATTATCAGCTAATTTAACATTAAAAATACCTTTGTTATCATCAGCAATGGATACTGTTACAGAAAGTAAAATGGCAATAGCGATAGCTAAAGCAGGAGGCATTGGTGTAATTCACAGAAATTTAAATATAAAAAAACAAATTGAAGAAATTAGAAAAGTAAAAAAACAAGGATTATTAGTTGGAGCTGCTGTAGGAGCCGGTCCACTAGAACTTAAAAGGGCAGAGGCGATTTTAAAAGAACAAATTAATTTAATTGTAGTTGATACAGCACATGGTCACAGCAAAAAAGTAGCTGAAATTGTTAAAGCAATTAAGAAAATTAAAACTAAAAAGACAACCTTGTGTGCTGGAAATATTGCTACAGCGGATGCTGCAAAATTTTTAATAAAATTAGGTGTAGATATAGTTAAAGTTGGTATTGGACCTGGTTCAATTTGTACTACTAGATTGGTAGCTGGTATTGGTGTACCTCAATTGAGTGCAATCCTAGCAGTTAAACAAGGGATAAAAAATAATAAAACAAAAATAATTTCTGATGGTGGAATTAAATATTCTGGTGATATTGCAAAAGCATTGTCAGCAGGAGCAGATGCTGTAATGATTGGTTCATTATTTGCTGGAAGCACAGAGACACCAGGAAAACTAATAAAAAAAAATGGAAAATTATTTAAAAGTTTTAGAGGAATGGGTTCCGTGGGAGCAATGAATAAAGGTTCTGCTGATAGATATTTTCAAAAAAAACAAAAAGATTCATCCAAATATGTACCAGAAGGTGTAGAGGGTTTTGTTAAATATAAAGGTGATGTTAAAAATATAATTTATAAATTAATCGGAGGATTAAAATCTTCTATGGGCTATTTGGGCGCAAAAAAAGTTTTATATCTAAAAACTAAACCTAATTTTGTAAAAATAACAAAAGCAGGATTTTATGAAAGTATGGTTCATAATGTTGATGAAGTAAAGAGTGACAGCAAATACTAATGATTAAATTTAACAAACTAGTCTTTATAATTTTTGTATTTTTAAATATTTCGAATTTATCTTTTGCAGAAGATAATTTTTTTGAAGAGGGAAAAATTAAATACGATGAAAAAAGTTATGAAGAGGCCAAGTTTTTATTTCAAAGAGGAATAGTATTCAATCCTAAAGATGAAAAATCATATTTATATCTAGCAAAAATTTTTAATATTGAAGAAAATAAAAAAGAAGAAAAAAAGAATATAGATACAGTTTTGTTACTAGAACCTAAAAATGAAGAAGCAAATTATATGCTTATGGAAATAGAACTTAAAAGAAGCAATTATTTAAAAGTTAGAGAATTGGCCCAAAGTTTCTCTAAAATTTGCATTGAGTTATGTGGTAAAGAAAAAATTATTTTACAGTCTTTAAAAGATTTGGAACCAAAAAATGAGTCTTAATAATAAGCTCACCAAAATTCTAATAATAGATTTTGGGTCTCAATTTACACAGCTTATTGCAAGAAGGGTAAGAGAATTTGGTGTTTTTTCAGAAATCATTAGTCATAAAAAAATAAAAATAAATCATATTATTAATAATAACATTGGTGGAATAATTCTCTCAGGCGGTCCACTTAATGTATATGAAAATGATAAATTTAAATTTGATAAAAAGATATTAAGCTTAAAAATACCAGTTTTAGGAATATGTTTTGGACATCAAATACTGTCCAAAGAACTAGGTGGACGTGTTAAAAAATCTAAACATAGAGAGTTTGGTCTAGCAACTATTAAAAAGATTTCAAATAGCAAACTAACAAAAAATTTTTTTAATAAAGACAACAGTAACAATGTATGGATGAGCCATGCAGATCAAGTATCTAAAATGCCAAAAAATTTTAAAATTATTGCATCCTCAAAAAATTCAAAATTAGCAATAATTGAAAATACTAAAGATAATTATTATGGTGTACAGTTTCACCCTGAAGTAACCCATACTTTTAAGGGTAAAATCTTATTACGTAATTTTGTTTTTTATATATGTAAAATCAAAAAAAATTGGTCTTCAAAAGATCAAAAATTAGAATTAATCAGAGCCATAAAGAAACAAGTAGGTAAAAATAAAGTAATTTGTGGTCTATCGGGTGGAGTGGACAGTAGTGTTGTTGCTCAATTATTGAGTAAAGCTATTGGAAAAAACCTTACCTGTATATTTGTTAATAATGGTCTTTTAAGAAAAAATGAGGAAAAACAAGTAGTCAATACATTCAAAAAAAAATTAAAAATAAATTTAGTTTATGTTAATGCAGAAAAAGAATTTATTAATAAATTAACTAACATATCTGATCCTGAAAAAAAAAGAAAAATTATTGGAAATTTATTTATTAAAATATTTGAAAGATACGCAAAAAAAATAAAGAATGTAAAGTTTCTTGCTCAAGGTACTCTTTATCCTGATTTAATAGAAAGTAAGTCGGTTACAGGAAGTCAGACATCAAAAATTAAATCCCATCATAATGTAGGAGGTTTACCAAAAAGAATGAAATTAGAATTAGTTGAACCATTGAAATTTCTTTTTAAAGATGAAGTTAGAAAACTTGGGTTAGAACTAAATTTATCAAAAGATATAATATCTAGACATCCATTTCCAGGTCCTGGTTTAGCAATAAGAATGCCAGGAAATATAACTAGAGAAAAAATTACCATTTTAAAAGAAGCGGACTATTATTTCATCAAGGCTTTAAAAGATTACGGTTTATATGATAAAATTTGGCAAGCTTATGCCGCTTTATTGCCAGTAAAAACAGTTGGTGTAATGGGAGATAACCGAACTTATGAACATATTTGTTTATTAAGAGCAATTACATCAGAAGATGGAATGACAGCAGATTTTTTTGATTTTCCAAAAGGCTTTATGCAAGCAATCTCCAATCAAATCATTAATAATATTAGGGGCATAAATAGAGTGGTTTATGACGTAACATCAAAACCACCAAGTACCATTGAATTAGAGTAACTTTGCTATAAAATATTAAATTATGAAATATCTTTAATATTAGTTACAGTCTTAGGTCAAGTATAGAAACCAGAAAAAGAAATGAATAAAAAAATTATAGATTTTATAAAAAAAAAAATAAATCTAAAATTATAAGCCTTACCGCTTATTCAAAGAATATCGCATCTATTATAGATAAACATTGTGATCTTATTTTAGTAGGAGACTCTCTTGGATCAGTTCTTTACAATTTTTCTTCTACAAAAAAAGTTACACTTGATATGATGATTGAACATTCCAAAAGTGTAAGACAGGGTGTTAAAAAAAGCTTATTAGTAGTAGATATGCCTCATAACACTTATAGAAATTCACGAGAAGCTCTTAACAATGCTAAGAAAATAATATCAAAAACTAAGTGTGATGCTGTAAAATTAGAGGGTGGAAAAAAAGTTGCTCAAATAATAAAAACACTGGTTAAAAATAAGATACCGGTAATGGGACACCTGGGAGTTTTGCCTCAATCTGCAAAAAGTTTTAAATTTAAGGGAAAGAAGTTAACTGAAAGAGCACAAATTTTAAAAGATTCAAAAATTTTAGAAGAGGCCGGTGTTTTTTCGATGGTTTTAGAATGCATTGAAAGTTCTCTTGCAAAAGAAGTTACAAAATCAATAAATATTCCAACTATTGGAATTGGTGCTTCTGTAAATTGTGATGGTCAGGTATTGGTTACTGATGATTTGTTAGGACTTAATTCAATCAATGTTAGGTTTATTAAAAAATACATTAATTTAAAAAAAATTATTAATAAAGCTACGATATCTTTTAAAAATGATGTTAAAAATAAAAAATTTCCAAAAATGAAACACTCTTATTAAAATGAATTTTACAAAAGAAGAATATAAAAATAGATTAAAAAAAGTTCAAAAAATGATGCAAGATAATGGCATCGAATTGTTAATTTCACAAGATCCATCAAACATGAATTATCTAACAGGCTACGATGCCTGGTCATTTTATTATGCCCAGTGTGTAATAATACATCTTAATGCAGATGAACCATTATGCTTTGTTAGAGACCAAGATGCAGGTGGCGCATATATTAAAACTTATTTAAAAGATGAAAATATTATAAAATATGGTGAAAAATATATCCATAATTGGCCACTTCATCCCTATGATGCTTTAACTGATATTATTAAAGAAAGAAAATGGGAAAAACTTTCCATTGGTGTTGAAATGGATAGTCATTATTTCACTGCTTACTGTTATGAAAAAATTAAAACAGGTTTACCTAATGCTAAAATTTTAGATTGCAAAAGATTAGTCAATTGGGCAAGAGTTGTAAAATCAGATTCAGAAATTGATTATATGAAAGCTGCATCAAAGATAGTTCAAACTGGAATGCAAAAAGCTTTTGAGGTAATTAATCCAGGACTTAGACAATGTGATGCTGTTTCTGAAATACAAGCTGCGCTTATAAAAGGAACTCCTGAATTTGGGGGTGATTATGCATCTATTGTTCCAATGCTTCCAACAGGAAAAGGTACGTCAGCCTCACATTTAACATGGACGCAAGATAAATTTGTTGAAGGTGAAGCAACAATTGTTGAAATTGCAGGATCCCATAAAAAATATCATTGCCCAATGGCTAGAACAGTATTACTTGGAAAACCTGACCAGCTTAAAATTGATACAATGAAAAAAACTAATGAGGCTCTTCAAGCAGGAATAGATGCTATTAAACCTGGGAAAACAGCAGATGATGTGGCCCAGGCATTTTGGAAGGTTCTTGATAAGTATGGCATAGAAAAAACCTCGCGTACTGGATATTCTATTGGAATTGGTTACCCACCTGATTGGGGTGAACATACTCTAAATATATCTAAAGGGGATATGACAATTTTAGAACCAAACGTAACATTCCACATGATTGCTGTAATGCAATTTGGAAACTGGGGTGTGGAAGCATCTGAAGCTATTAGAGTTACAGAGAAGGGTAGTGAATTATTTTATAATTTTTCAAGAGACTTACATATTAAATGACCAATAAAGGGCTTGATTAATATCTCCACAAATGTTTTAAATATCTCGTATGTCAAAAAATAGTGAATTCGTAAAATTTGATAATGTCGATAAAAGCTACGATGGAAAAGTCTTAGTTGTTAAGGGATTAAACTTAGATATTCAAGAAGGTGAATTTGTAACTATGTTAGGACCCTCTGGTTCGGGTAAAACAACATGTTTAATGATGTTGGCTGGTTTTGAAACTCCAACTCATGGTGAAATTTATTTAGATAATAATGTTATTTCAAACATTCCACCTCACAAAAGAGGAATTGGAATGGTGTTCCAAAACTATGCTTTGTTTCCTCATATGACAGTTTATGAGAATTTAGCATTTCCATTAAGAGTTAGAAAAATTCCAAAAGATGAAGCTGATAAAAAAATTGACAAAGCTTTATCAATGGTATCGCTTCAAGGTTTTGAAGCTAGAATGCCAATGCAATTATCTGGTGGACAACAACAAAGGGTAGCAGTGGCTAGATCACTGGTGTTTGATCCAAAGCTTGTTTTGATGGATGAACCACTAGGCGCATTAGATAAAAATTTAAGAGAAAGCATGCAATATGAAATAAAACATATTCATGAAAGTATTGGTGTAACAGTTGTGTATGTTACTCATGACCAAACTGAAGCATTAACAATGTCAAATAGAATTGCAGTATTTAATGATGGGAAAGTTCAACAACTTTCAAGTCCTGATGATCTTTATGAAAAACCAGTTAATTCTTTTGTGGCAGAATTTATTGGTGAGAATAACACGTTTAATGGAACAGTGAACGATGTGTCTGGAAACACTTGTAAGATTAAATTAAATAATGGAACTGAAATTTTAGCTAATCCTATTTCTGTAAAAGCTAAAGGTGATAAAACTACTGTATCTTTAAGACCAGAAAGAGCTTTAATTAATCCAAAAGATAAAATGGACAATAATCATAAAGGAAAAATTAAAGAAGTAATTTACCATGGAGATCACACTAGATTGAGAATGGACATATTAGGTAATGAACAATTTATTTTAAAAATTCCAAATAGCTCATCAAACCTAGATATCAAACTTGGAAATGAAATAAATGTTGGCTGGAATGCTATTGATAGTAGAGCCTTAGATCCTAAATAAAAAAATAAAACCTTATATAATTTCTACTCAATCTTTATAATATTCATACATAAATAAAGGTAAAAAACCCAGATTCAACTGTTGACTCATCATTCTGATCTTGTTTTACTTTCTTTTTTAAAAAAACGTTTAAACGGAGGATAAATGAAAAAACTAAGTAAACTATTGTTAGCCTTATCATTTGTACTTTCTATTACTACTTCGGCATTTGCAGTTACTGTAGTGTCATGGGGTGGAGCTTATACAGAAAGTCAAAAATTAGGCTATGGAGATCCAACAGCTAAAAAGCTTGGAATACCTGTTAACTGGGTAGACTACACTGGTGGATTATCAGAGATCAAAGCACAAAAAGAAGCTGGAAAAATCACTTGGGACATCATTGATGTGTACGCAAAAGACACTATCATTGGCTGTGACGAAGGTATTTTTGTTGAATTCGATTTCGACAAAGACTTCGCTCCTGCTCCAGATGGAACACCAGCAAGTAAAGACTTTTTCACAGGCATGCCTTCTAAGTGTGCAGTTGGAAACATTCTTTACTCTTGGAACTTTGCTTACAACAAGAATAATGTAAAAGGTACTCCAAAATCAGCGAAAGACTTTTTTGATACTAAAAAGTTTCCTGGTAAAAGAGCTATCTACAAAGGTGCAATGTCTAACTTAGAATTAGCTTTAGCTGGCACTGGAACAAAAGCTGGTAAAGGTGGTGATAAGATTTACAAATCACTTGAAAAAGGTGGAGTTGATAAAGCAATTGCTGCTATTAAAAAACTTTGCCAAGATCCAAATGGCGGATGTGTATTCTGGAATGCTGGAGCTCAGCCACCAGAACTATTAGCTAATGGTGAAGTTGTTATGGCTACTGGTTGGAATGGTAGATTCTTTAACGCACAAATGGAAGGAACTCCAATTGTGCAAGTATGGGATTCACAAATTCTTGACTATGAGTATTTCGCTATGGTTAAAGGTGGACCTAACGATGCTAACGGTAAAGCTATGAAAGTTCTTAGAGAAATGACAAGTACTGAAGGTCTAGCAGGAAGTGCTAAGTATATTGCTTACGCTCCTTGGAGAAAATCTTCAATTGCTATCATGGAAGCGGGAGAGCCTTGGTTTAAAGATGGTAAAACTAACATGGTACCACATATGCCAACAGCACCTGCGAACACTAAAGCATACATTCTTATGAACCCTGAGTTCTGGGCAGATAACCAGGATGAAATTGGTGAAAAATGGGAAGCTATGAAAGCTGGTCTGTAATTTAATTATAGATTAAACTTTTATTTTATTTAAAGGGCGGTTATTATGTAACCGCCCTTTTTTTATTATGAGCACAGAACAAATTTTATCATCTGATGGTGTACCTCTTGAGGTTAGTTTAAAAAAAGCCGAGAGAAGAAACAAGATAAGAGCATTAATGCTTGTGGGTCCTTTATTTTTATTTCTTTTAATTACTTACGTGTTCCCAATCGGCGATATGTTGTTTAGAAGCGTTGATGATAGAATGATTACAAGTAAGTTGCCGAATACCTTTGCAGCACTAGAGCAGTGGGATGGTAAAGATTTACCAGATGAAAAAGTATATGAAGCATTTTACAAGGATTTTTATCCGCTAGCTATGGCTAAAGAAGCGGGAAAACTTTATCAAAGATTAAATTATGAAAAATCTGGTTTTAGTAGTGGATTAAAAAAAACAAATAGAAAAATTAAAAAATTTGAAGAAGGAAATTATAAAGAGCAGTTCATGGCAACTCACAAAATATGGAATGAAGTTGAATATTGGGTAGCTTTAAAAAATACAGCTCCCAAATGGTCTTATGCAAAGTATTTAAAAGGAATGGATTTAAAATTTGACGATAAAAGAAACATTGTTGAAGTAGCTGAAGATAGAAAAATACATAAAATTTTATGGTTAAGAACTATAAATGTAGCTTTTTGGGTGACAGTTTTTTGTTTTTGTTTAGCTTATCCAATTTCACATTTATTGGCTACATTGCCTATGAAATATAGTAACTTATTGATGATCTGTGTTTTACTTCCTTTCTGGACTTCATTATTAGTTAGAACTTCAAGCTGGATGGTATTACTTCAACAACAAGGCCCGATTAATGATTTAATTGTCTGGTTAGGTTTTGCTGCTAATGATAATAGGCCAGAACTAATGTATAATGTAATTGGAACTTTTGTTGCAATGACACAAATTCTTTTACCTTTTATGGTATTGCCGCTTTACAGTGTAATGAAAACGATTTCTCCAAGCTTAATGAGAGCAGGAAAATCATTGGGTGGCACACCTTTGACAGCATTTTTTAAAATTTATTTTCCATTAACTATGCCTGGAATTGGTGCGGGCTGTTTATTAGTATTTATTATTTCAATTGGTTACTATATTACTCCTGCTTTAGTGGGTGGTGCTAGTGGATCATTAATTAGTAATACAATTGCATATCACATGAAGAGTTCATTAGACTGGGCTTTTGCTTCTGCATTAGGCACAATGTTGTTGGTTGGAGTTTTAACAATTTATTGGATTTATAATAAGTTAGTTGGAATAGATAATATTAAACTAGGATAAACTATGGCTTTACCAAATTATACACCAATACATTACAGAATTTGGCACTACACATATTTAACTATTTGTGGACTAGTATTCTTTTTCTTGATCGCTCCATTATTTGTAATTCTACCACTTTCATTTAATGCTGAGCAATATATTCATTTTTCGGAAAAAATGTTGGCGCTAGACCCAGATGGTTTTTCTTTGAGATGGTATAAAGACATGATTTGGGGAACAAAAAATCCTTGGGGCTTAGCAACAAAAAATAGTTTAATTATTGCATTTTTTGCAACCATAGGATCAACGATCCTGGGAACTGTTGCTGCTCTTGGTTTAAGCAGTCGACATATGCCGTATAAAGCTGCATTTATGGCCTTGTTAATTTCACCGATGATCGTTCCATTAATTATTTCAGGAACAGCAATATTTTTCTTTATGGCAAAAGTAGGCTTGGCCGCAACACACACTGGAATTATTTTATCTCATATAATTTTAGGAACACCATTTGTTGTTATAACAGTTACAGCTACTTTAAGTGGTTTTGACCATAGTGTAACAAGAGCAGCCGCAAGTCTTGGAAGCAATCCTGTTAATACTTTTATGAAAGTGACATTACCTTTAATCACGCCAGGAGTTATCTCTGGTGCATTATTTGCGTTTGTAACATCATTTGATGAAGTGATAGTTGTTCTGTTTTTAGCTGGATTAGAAAATACAACTATTCCAATTCAGATGTGGGTTGGTTTAAGAGAGCAATTAAGTCCAACGATATTAGCTGTTGCAACATGTTTGATTATTATGTCAACTTTAATTCTTGTTAGCGCAGAACTTTTAAGAAGACGTTCTGAGAGACTAAGAGGAATTAACCGATAAGATATTTTCAAATTTCATGGATATTAAAAAAGTAGTTGTCATTGGTTCTGGAACAATGGGAAGTGGAATAGCTGCACATCTTTGCAATGCAAATATTCCTGTAACTTTATTAGATTTAAAGACAGAGATTAGTGAAAAAGCAAGAGATCGAATTCATAAATCAAAACCACCATTATTAATTGATAAATCTAAAATCAATAATATTAAAGTTGGAAATATATCAGATAATTTTGATGCAGTTAAAGATGCAGACTGGGTTGTTGAAGCAGTGGTTGAAAGAATTGATATTAAGCATCAAATTTATGAAAAAATATTCAAAGTAAGAAAAGATGGAGCAATAGTTTCTTCAAACACCTCATCAATTCCAATTAAGATATTATCTGAACATTTAACAAATATTGAAAAAAAAGATTTTTGTATTACACACTTTTTTAATCCAGTTAGATATATGGGTCTTTTAGAGATAGTTAAAAATGAAAATAATGACCTTAATAAGATTAACCAATTAAAAAAATTTTGTGAAGTTGAATTAGGCAAAGGAGCTATAATTTGTAATGATACTCCAGGTTTTTTAGGAAATAGAGTTGGTGTATACGCAATGCAAGTGGCGATGACTGAAGCTTTTAAAATGAAACTTTCAATAGAAGAAGCCGATGCAATTTTTGGAAGACCAATGGGTATTCCAAAAACAGGTGTATTTGGATTATATGATTTAATTGGAATTGATTTAATGGCCGATGTATTAAAAAGTTTTATTAAAGAATTGCCAAAATCTGATGAGTTTCACGAGGTAGCAAAAGAAATTCCATTGGTGAAAAAATTAATTGAAACAGGTTATACAGGTAGAAAAGGTAAGGGTGGTTTTTATAGAATGAATAAAACAGGATCTATCAAAGTCATGGAAGCAATCAATCTTGAAACTGGTGATTATTCAATTAGTAAAAAGATTGATATTAAAACAGACCAAGTAGATTTAAAGAGATTAATTAATAGAAAAGACAAATATGGAGATTATGCTTGGTCAGTTATATCTAAAATAATCAAATATGCATCCTCATTAGTTCCAAAAATTACCAAAGAATTTAATGATATTGATGAAGCAATGAGACTTGGTTTTAACTGGTCAAAAGGTCCATTTGAGATGCTTGATGAAATAGGAGTTAAAAATTTCTTTGATAAAATAGATGATTTTAAAGGAAATAACTTTTTAGAGGAGTTATCAAAAAATAAAAATGAAAATTTTTATGGTGAAAGGCAAAAGTACACAAATATTGAAACTTTAGGAAAAGTAAAAAAAACTGCCTCAAGTGTTGATGGAAATAATTCTGCAAAGATTTATAGATTTAATGATTATAATATTGTTGAATTTACAACTAAAGCTAATGCACTTGATTACGATTCGATGGATGCATTAAAGAAAGCAACCGATAAACCATTAATAATAATCAATGAAAGTATGCAATTTTCAGCTGGTGTTAATCTAACTTACACAATGGAGTTTGCAGATAAAAGAGATTTCAAATCAATTGAAAAATTTATTAAATATTTCCAAGAAACTTGTAAACACCTAAAATATTCAAAATATCCAGTAATTTCAGCCCCATCAGGATTAACATTAGGTGGTGGTTTTGAGGTAATGGTTCAAAGCAACTTTGTAGCATCACATACCAATATTGTAGTCGGATTAGTTGAAACTATTGTAGGATTAATTCCAGCAGGTGGCGGATGTAAAGAAATGTTAGCTAGATGGCTTGATACAGATGAAGCTAAAAAAGATCCTAATTTTGCACCTTTAAAAGTGTTTGATATTATCGGTTACGGTAAAACCGCAACCTCACCTGTAGAGGCAGAACCAATGAAATATTTGATGCCAGAGGATAAAAAAATAATGAATAGAAACAGTTTATTTGAAGTCTCAAAAAAAATTATAATGGAGAACACAGACTTTAAAGCACCAGAAGAGCTTAAATTCAATCTTCCTGGAAAATCAGTATTGGAAGATATGAATAAAATTTTAGATAATCTTTATAATGAAAAAATAATCTTAGATCATGGAGTAATAGTTGCAAAAGAATTAGCGAATGTATTAAGTGGTGGTGACACTACAATAGATAAAACATTATCAGAGAATGATTTATTTAAATTAGAACTAGACGCATTTATGAAATTAATTGAAACAAAAGAAACTCAAGATAGAATCAAACATACTCTAGCTACTGGTAAACCTTTGGTAAATTAATTTTCTTTTGTTTGATTGTTTGCAGATAAACTATTTTCTTCTGAATCTTTTTCGTGCTTAAATGAATTTTCTCGTTCATTTAGTTTTTTTATCATTTCTTCTTCTTTTTTTCTTTGCTCCTCATCAAATCTTCTTTCCCATTCTTTAATTCTTGCATTTTCTTCTTCTATTCTTTTTTCTTCAGCAATTCTTGCATCATGAGCCTTTTGTTCTTCAATCTCTCTCAATCTAATTTCTTCTTCTTTCTTTTTAATTTCTATCTGTCTCTTTTTATATTCTTCATCTTTTTGTCTTAAGGCCCTTAACTCTTCAATTTCTTTTTTTTCTTTTAATCTAAATTCTTCTTCTTTTTTTCTCAATTCCTCAACTTCTTTAAGTTTTTGGATTTCAATTTCTCTTAATCTTTGAGCTTCAATATCCTTTATTCGCTCTGCAGCTTCTTTAAGTTTTTGTTCTTGATATTTTAATTTACGCTCCTCTTCATCCAGTCTACGTTGCTCTTCTAATTGTTTGGCAATTTGAATATCTTTTAGCCTCTGTTTTTCATCTCTTGCTATTCTTCTTTCCGTTTCTAATTTCTCTTTTTCAATATTTTTTATTTTTTCTTCTTCTTCTTTAATTTTTTGTCTTTCTAATCTTATTCTTTGTTTTTCTAAATATTCTAATCTTATTTTTTCTTCTTTTAATTTTAAATCATCTTCTCTGATTTTTTTTTCTTCTTCGTCCTTAATTCTTTGCGCTTCAGCTTGCACCCGCTGTTGTTCTAGTTTAATTTTTTGATTTTCAATAAGTTGTTGTTGTTTTTGAATTTTTATTCTCTGTTTTTCTTGATCAAGTATTCTTTTTTTTTCTTCTTTTTCTTTTAAATCTTGCTCCCTTTTGATTTGACGAGCCTCCTCTAATTTTTGTTTTTGTTGTTGAAGTTTTTCTTGTTTAGCTTGTTTTATTTTATTCTTTTTTAAAGTCTTAATTCTTTCTAATTCAGCTTTTCTTAATTTTTCTTTAAAATTAGTTAAAGTTTTGTTTATAGAAAATGATTTAATGATATTAAGTTTTTGAAAATTTAATTTTTTTATAGCAGCAATAGGCTCTTTCAGAATTTTACTATTACTTTTTTTAAGTATTTTAATTTTGTCTTCTATTACATTTTTCACACATTATTTAACCAAAATTTAGAGGATAAAAAAAGACCATGATTGACTATAATGGGTTCAACTTATAGTTTATTTCTCAATTTAGCATTCTAAATGAGTTAATGAAATCAGGTCTCAATATATATTCTGAATGTCGTTGATATTTAATTTTCTTTAAAATTTCTAAACCATAAAGAACTTTTCCTACAGGTGTATATTCGCCCTCGAACAATGGTTCATCTTGCAGAATTATAAAAAATTGACTGTCTTCTGTATCATTCTTAAAAGTTCTTGCCAAACCCACACTTCCTTTTGTAAAGCTAAAATCATTATCTACTTCAGATCTAATAGTACCTAAGCCAGACTTGCCTGTTCCAATTTTACCATAATTAATTGAATTTTTTTTACCAAACTCTAAGTCACCTGCTTGGACTAATTTATCTTTTATCACTCTATGAAAAGCTACGTCATCATACAAGCCAGATTTTATTAACGTTTTAAATCTTTCAACACCTTTTGGAGACACATTTGGGTACAGCTCAATAATTACATTTCCACACGGTGCATTAAGAATTACTATGTTTTCTGGTTTTTCAAAATTGATATTTTCAGGATTATGATTTTTAACAAATAAACATTTATTTTTTATAATATAATAAGAACCTAGAGTAACTGAAGCCAAAATTATCAAAAATACAAATATTATTTTTTCAAATAACGTTGCTTTAATTTTTTTAATCATTTTACTGTTAAATCCACACTTGTTTAAAATTCTTCTGAAAATTTAAAATCTTTATAAATTTTTAATAGCCTATATTTTATAAATTCAACTTTATTTTTTAAAATATTGTCTGCATCATTAATTTCTTTTAATTTTTTTGGACTTAAAGTCATTATATGAGAAAATGTTTCTGCCATATCTTCAGAGGGTGTAGATTGAGAATATTCAGTAAAAAAACCATTTGTATTTGTATAAGTATTTAACCCAAGTTTTTTAGTGCAAGTAGAACAATCGGCATATTTAAAATTTTTATTATTAAATTTAACCCACTCATCTTCATTGAAAATTTCTTTAAAGCTATCATTGATTAAATGAAAAACCTCATGGTGAATTGTTCTTTTAAAATACTTTTCATTAAACTTGATGTCTAATATCAAAGTCTTCATAATGTTATCTGGTATCCCAGCAGTATTAATTCCAGAAATTGATAAATTTTCACACATAACTACGTATCTTAAGTTTATTTTTTTTAAAAAGTCTTTTGAGTATTTATTAAGGTTATAACTAATTAAATCAAATTTTTTGTTATAATCTTCTTTGGTAGAGTTCATGCATACTATATTTTTTTTAACTCCTAATCTAAACGAGCTTGAAGCGTACAAATATCTAAGCTGATTTTTTTTATCGATTTGATAAAGTTCTAAGTTAGGTATCTTAATCAGATTATAGATAGTGTTTGCTTTTAAAGGTGTAATAAAAAAAATTATTAATAAAATTACTTTAAATAGCTTCATAAATAGTAATATAGAAGATATTCCAAATTCAAAGAATGTGGTACATTTTATTTAGATGAAAAAAGAAAAAAATAAAAACCCTGTTCAGCCAGTTAGTGGAACTAAAGTACCAAGATTTGCTGGACCTTCCACCTTCGCAAGGCTGCCAGAATTAAGAGATGTCAAAGATTGTGATGTAGCTATCGTTGGAATACCTTTTGATGCTGGTACAAGTTATAGGCCTGGAGCTAGATTTGGACCCATGAGCATTAGACAGGCATCACGACATTTAAGAACTAATTATCATCCAAGTTATGATGTTGAGCCATTCAAAGTTCAGCAGGTAGCAGATGCTGGAGATATAACTTGTAATCCATTTAATATTGATGAGGCCATTAAACAAATAGAAGAAGGAGCGACAGAGCTTTTAAAAAAAGTTGGTGGTATAATAAGTTTAGGTGGAGATCACACAATTGCACTTCCG
This sequence comes from Candidatus Pelagibacter sp. PS_43, assembly GCF_059417795.1. Taxonomy (NCBI): domain Bacteria; kingdom Pseudomonadati; phylum Pseudomonadota; class Alphaproteobacteria; order Candidatus Pelagibacterales; family Candidatus Pelagibacteraceae; genus Candidatus Pelagibacter; species Candidatus Pelagibacter sp. PS_43. The sequence continues at coordinate 252,950 of NZ_CM182066.1, forward strand.
CTTTTAAGAGCTATTAATAAAGAAAATAACGGACCAGTTGCACTAGTTCATTTTGATGCTCATTTAGATACTTGGGATACATATTTTGGAGCACCTTACACTCATGGAACACCATTTAGACGAGCTCGTGAAGAAAATTTATTTCTTGATGATGCATCTATGCATGTAGGGATCAGGGGTCCTCTTTATAGCAGAAATGATATTAAAAATGATGAAGAGTTTGGTTTTAAGATTATTCATTGTGATGATTTTCAAACACAAGGAACAGATAAAATTGCAGAAAGAATACGACAAAGAGTAGGAGATAATCCACTGTATCTTTCAATCGATATAGATGTTTTAGATCCAGCTTTTGCTCCAGGAACTGGAACACCTGAAATTGCAGGAATGACTACAAGAGAAATGGTTAATGTTATAAGAGGTTTGTCAGGTTTAAATTTAATATCTGCAGATGTAGTTGAAGTTTCACCAGCATATGATCATGCAGAAGTTACATCATTAGCTGCTGCAACAATTGTTTATGAGCTAACTAATTTATTTGCAAAAACTAAAAGATAAGGTACTTTTTAAAATGCTAGATAAACGAAATTTTTATATTAATGGAAAATGGGTTGCTCCAAAAAAACAAAATGATTTTAAAGTAATTGATCCCTCAACCGAAAAAGAATGTGCAGTAATATCTCTTGCGGGAGCTGAAGATGTGAATGAAGCAGTAAGTGCTGCAACAAAAGCTTTTCAAACTTGGGCGTTCTCTTCTAAGGAAGAAAGAATAAAATATTTAGAAGCACTATATGATGTTTATAAAAAAAGATGGAATGATATGGCGCAAGCTATTTCTCTTGAAATGGGAGCTCCTATTGATTTTTCAACGCAATTACAGGCTGGAACTGGAGCAAGCCATATCAAATCTTATATTAAAGTATTGAAAGAATATACATTTGAAGCAAAATTAGGAGAGCATGCCCTTAATAATAATATTTTACATGAGCCAAAAGGAGTTTGTGCATTAATCACACCATGGAATTGGCCAATGAATCAGGTTTGTCTAAAAGTAATCCCAGCCATTGCTGCTGGTTGCACAATGGTTCTTAAGCCTTCTGAAATAGCACCACTATCATCTATGATTTTAGCAGAAATGATCGATGAAATTAAATTACCAAAGGGTATATTTAATCTGGTTAATGGGGATGGAGCAGTTGCTGGCAACACATTAACAAGTCATCCTGATGTTAATATGATTTCATTTACAGGATCTACTAGAGCCGGTGCTTTAATTTCTGAAAATGCAGCAAAAGATTTTAAAAGAGTTAGTTTAGAGCTTGGAGGAAAAGGTGCTAACATTATATTTAAAGATGCTGATGCTGAAGCGGTTGAAAGAGGAGCGCTTAGATGTTTTAGAAATACAGGACAATCTTGTAATGCTCCAACAAGAATGTTGGTAGAAAAATCAATGTATGATGAAGCAGTTGAAAGAGTTAAGAATTTTGCTAATTCTATGAAAGTTGATGTTGCTAATAAAGAAGGGGATCACATAGGACCTGTAGTTTCAAAAACCCAATTTGATAAAATTCAATCATTAATCCAAGTTGGAATAGATGAAGGAGCCAAAGTAGTTGCTGGTGGATTAGGTAAACCTGAGGGTTTAAATAAAGGTTATTTTGTAAAACCTACAGCATTTGCAGATGTTAATAATCAAATGCAAATTGCAAGAACAGAAATATTTGGACCCGTGTTATGTATAATTCCTTTTGAGACAGAGGAAGAAGCAATTGCAATTGCAAATGACACACCCTATGGTTTATTAAATTTTATTCAAACTCAAGATCAAGAAAAAGCGAATAGAGTTGCTAGAAAATTAAGATCAGGAATGGTTGATATTAATGGAGCTGGTTTAGCACCAGATGCTCCATTTGGTGGTTATAAACATTCAGGCATTGGTCGTGAAGCTGGTAAATTAGGCCTAGAAGAGTATCTTGAGGTTAAAGTTGTTAGTGGTTGGAACGATTAATCCAATTTATGTTGCTGTTCATAATAGGTTTTCTGCAATTCAATAAGCCCTATATTTATTAGTTAATTTTCTAAACTAGAAGTTGTATCGCTTTATACTTTACAGAACATGAATAATCCATAATGTCGCAGACAGTGTTACCATAGCTTTATAGTTAATAAGAGTAACAAAAATAAATAGGAGAAATAATATGGGTAGATCGTCAAAACTCTACAACTCAGATTTAGCTCCAACTCCAAGCAATAAAAAAAATTGGGGATGGTTCGAAATCTTTAATGTCTGGGCTAATGATGTTCAAAGTTTATTTGGTTATACTTTGGCAGCATCTTTGTTTTTAGCGTCAGGACTAAATGGTTGGGCTGTATTTGCTGCATTAATTCTAGCAGGATTTTTTATAATGTGGCTAGTAAACTTATCAGGTAAACCAAGTGTAAAACATGGAATACCATATCCAGTATTCGCTCGTGTCAGCATGGGTGTATTTGGAGCAAACTTTCCAGCAATGGCTAGAGGCCTTGTTGCAATGTTTTGGTATGGAGCACAAACTTACGCAGCATCAACTGCTGTTGCACTTTTAATCACAGGTATTACTGGCAACGCTGGTACGGAGATGTTCTTAGGAATGACAGGAGTAATGTGGGTGTCATTTATATTTGTGTCAGGTTTTCAAGTCTATTTATTTTGGCAAGGTGTTGATCTTATCAAAAAATTCTTGAACTTTGCTGGACCAGCTGTTTACGTTGTAATGATTGTTTTAATGTTGGTCATATGGGCTAAAGCTGGTGGAGGACTATTTTCAGAAGTAGGAACTATATTCTCTGGAGGAGAACGAACTGGTGGTTTTGAAGGCTTAGGATCATTTGGAGCTTTCATAGCTGTATTTTCAATTATGGTTGGATATTTTGCTGCAGTAGTTATTAATTTTGGTGACTTTGCTAGATTTGTTAAAAATGAAGATGAAATGAGAAAAGGTAACCTATGGGGATTAGTAGGTAACGTAATCTTATTCTCTTTTATTACTTTAATGATCACAGGCGGAACAATCGCAATTTTTGGTGAGTATGTTGCAAGTCCTACAGAGATGGTAGCTAAAGTAGATAACCTAGGTTTAACAATTATTGCTGCATTTGCTTTCTTTGCTGCAACAGTTGGTATTAACATGGTTGCAAACTTTATACCTCCAGCTTATGACTTGGCTAATTTAATGCCAGATAAGATAAATTTCAAAACAGGTGGATTAATTACTGCTGGTTTTGGTTTTATTATTGGTGGTATGTGGGTTGCTGTTATTACTCAAATGGGTTTATTTCCATTTGTTAATACATTAGGAGCAATTCTTGCACCTGTATTTGGTATTATGATTGTTGATTATTACATCATCAAAAAAGAAAAACTAGATGTAGATGCATTGTTTGATGCTAGCCCTAGTGGGAAGTATCATTACAATGGTGGCTTCAATCATAAAGGAATGTTAGCTTGGATACTATCAGGTTACATCGCAGTTGGAACTGTTTGGCCAAACATTTTAGTTTTTGGTTTAGATGATTTCTTCGCAAACCTAGGTGGTGGCGGAGGATATGCTTGGATAATTGGAGCATCATTAGGTGCTGTAGTTCATTTAGCAATATCTAAAAGATAATAAAACTAAATATTTAAAATTAGAAAAACCCGCCGCATTTATGCGGCGGGTTTTAGTATTTTAAGAAAATTTCTTTGTTATTTAAATCTTCAATTACTAAATTGTCTCCAGTGCCTTTTCTATCTACAACTAAAAAATTCATGTCCAAAGTAGATATTAAAGGAAAATGCCATGTGCCAGGTTTATAATTCACACCAATATTTGGAGGAACAATGAAGGACTCAATTTCATCAATATTTGGTTTATCACCTTTCGGAGCAACCAATACTAAAAAAGTAGTTTCTTGCATTGGTATAAAAGCCTGACTTCCTAAAGGATGTTTTTCCATCATATCAATTTTCATTGGAAAGGATCTTTTTAAGGCAGAAAAAATACAAATAGTAGTTTCTCCATTATCAGTTGACGTATCTAAATTTGCTATACCATCAAATCTTTTTGCATAACCATTATTAATTTCAAGTGGCTTTATATCTTTAGTTGTTATTACGTCTCCATACTTAGAGAAGTTTTCTTTAGTGATTGGTTTTGGTTTAATTATAATTTTCATTAAAGCGCCTTACCAAACATTCTAAATCTTGAAATACCACCATCTGGAAAAATATTAATTTTAACATAATTAATTTTATTATTTTTCATTAATTTATTTTTAAATATATGTGTTTTATTTGCTGATAATTTAACTTTATCTAATAGAATTTTCCACTTCTTAGAGTTTTTTATAATTGAAGATGATGTTTTATTGTTTGGAATATAAATCGCTTGAATAGAGCAGTGACTTGGATAATTTCCTTTAAAATGATGTGTTGATATTTCAATTTTATCAATTTTATTGCCATCAATTGAGTTTAGTATTAGCCAATCAAAACCTTTGTCTCTTCTTCTTCTAGTCTCCCATCCATCACCCATATTTTTTGCTTTACCAGGTGCTAAAATATTTTCAGCTTTTCCAAAATGTTCATTATTACAAGCTATAACTGAGGCTCCGTTTAAAAGAGATGTTAAATTTGTAGTCTTATTTTTCAAATTAATTGTGTCCTTTGAAATTTTTCCAAAAAGTCTTAATCTAGCAACTCCTCCATCTGGAAAGATATTAAATTTAATATGAGTAACTGTAGATTTGGATGAGATATTAAAAAAATGATGATTGTTAGCTTTTATTTTTTTTTTACCCAGTAAAGTTTTCCATTTAAAATTTTTATACAAATTGGATTTAGAGTTGCAGGCCTCTAAAGAAATCATAGATGGTTGATTTCCATTGAAATGAGATGTATCTACATCTACTTTAGAAATTTTACCTGGTTTACCTAATTTAATAATTAAATAATCATGTCCTAGATTTCTTTTTCTTCTCGACTCCCAACCATCCATCCATTTTCCATTTCTATCAAACAATCCTTCCTTAAAGACAGCTGATGATGGATTTATAATTCTATTGGCTGAGGCAAAAAAATCATCTGTTTTATAAATAACTTTTGAACCCAATCGAGGTTGAGCCAAGTCTATTAATCCATTTGTGAAAATTATTTTTTCAGACATTGTTAGGAATAGTTTTTAATCCAATGTTTGGCAATATCAACTCTTTTGCAAACCCAAATATCTTCATGTTTTTGTATATAATCTAAAAACTTTTTTAAAGATTGAATTCTACCAGGTTTTCCAATTAGTCTACAGTGTAGTCCAACAGACATCATTTTTGGGTTTGTCCTTCCTTCTTCATATAAAGCATCAAAACTATCTTTAAGATAACTATAAAAATGATCACCAGTATTAAAACCTTGATTTGTTGCAAATCTCATATCATTATTATCAAGAGTATAAGGAATGATTAATTGTTTTTTTTTATTTCTGTTTTCCCAATATGGCAAATCATCACTATACGAGTCACTGTCATATAAAAATCCACCATCTTCCATTACCAAATCTCTAGTATTTGGACTACATCTTCCCGTATACCAACCATCAGGTCTTTTACCAAAAATTTTAGTATGAGTTTTAATAGCAAGCTGCATATGTTTTTTTTCTTCTGATTTTTTAATATTTTGATAATCAATCCATCTCCATCCATGTGAAGCTACTTCATAATCAGCTTCTATTATGGCTTTACAAATTTCAGGGTTTTTTTCTAAGGCCATCCCAACTCCAAAAATAGTTATAGGAATTTCTTTTTCTTGAAAAAGATTGTGAAGTCTCCAAAAACCTGCTCTTGAACCATATTCATAAAGCGACTCCATATTCATATGCCTTCCCTTTATGGGTTGAGCGCCTATAATTTCTGACAGAAAAACTTCTGAATTTTTGTCTCCATTAAGAACACAATTTTCTGCACCTTCTTCATAATTTAAAACTATTTGGACTGCTATACGTGCTTTGTTCGGCCATTCAACTCTAGGTAAATTTGAACCATAACCAATTAGATCACGAGTATCTTTTTTTTTCATAAAAAATTATAATTTAATTTGACCGAATTAACAATTTGTTAATTTATTACAGATTTTTCTTTAATACCATCCAGCAAGCTTAAACATTTTTTAAGCTCATCAAGTTTTATAAATTCATCAATTTTATGTGCTTGTTCAATTGAACCAGGACCACAAACAACTGTGCTTATTCCTATCTCTTGAAATAGACCAGCTTCGGTTCCAAAAGAAACAACTTCTCTTGAATTATCTCCTGTTAAACTTGAAACTAATTCACAGGCTTTTGATGTTTCATCTCTATCAAAACCAATTACTTCACCAATAATTTTTTTACTAATTGTAGCCTTAGGATAAACTTTTTTCATATCTGGCAACAAAACTTCATTAGCATATTTATCTATTTCTAAATTCAAAAATACACCATCCTCTTTAACAACAGGTCTTGTTTCCCAGTTGATGTGACATTTGTCAGCAATTACATTGTGAGCTATCCCGCCAAATATTCCACCAATTGATAGTGTGGAGTGAGGAGGGTCAAAAATAGAGTCCTCAGGAGATCTTTCTTTTAGTTTTTCTCTTAACTCAATTAATTTATTTACATATCTTGATGCGTATTCAACAGCACTGACACCTTTATGTGGAGCAGAGCTATGACCTGCTAAACCCTCAAAATAAGTTGTATATTCATAACACCCTTTATGAGCATCTATGATTTTCATATTAGTTGGTTCTCCAATTATACAAATTCCATCTTTTATTCCTCTTTTTTTTAATTCAGCAATTAATATTGGAGCTCCAATACAAGCTGTTTCTTCATCAAAGGTATAAGAAAAATGGATATCTCTATCAGAATTTGCTTTTGCATAAATTGGAGCGAAAGCTAAAGTGCAAGCAATAAAACCTTTCATATCACAAGCCCCTCTACCAAAAAGTTTTTCATCTTTAATTATCGCTTCAAATGGATCCGCACTCCATCCTTTAGAAACAGGAACAACATCAGTATGACCTGATAAAATTATAGGTTTTTTATTACTAGGGTTCTTTGCTTTAAGTGTTGCAAAAAGATTAACTCTTTTTTTTTCATCATCAAAAGTTCTAAATGATGTAGCACCTATCTTTTTTAAAATTTCATCACAATAATTAATTAAAGAGCTATTATCTTGACCAGATATAGTTTTAAATGAAATCAAATCTTTTAAAATTTTTATAGAATTATTAAATAATTGATTAGAACTATTTTCTGTACTCATAAATTATTTCTATTATATATTAAAATAATGAAAGAACAAATAACGTATGATATTTTTGACAAAGTTGATATTAGAGTTGGAACAGTCATATCTGTTAAAAAAAATGAAAAAGCTCGAAAACCCTCATTGGTAATAAAAGTAGATTTTGGAGATGATATAGGAATTAAACAATCATCTGCTCAAATTACTCATTATTATAATGAAGAAAATTTAAAAGGAAAACAAGTAATTGGTGTTTGTAATTTTCCAGAAAAAAATATTGCAGGAGTTGTTTCGCAAGTTCTTATTTTAGGATCAATAGATGAAGAAGGTAAAGTGATATTGGTTCATCCCTCTCAACCATCTGAGAATGGCCTTCCTATAGCTTAATTTTTTATGTACTCAGAATTATTATTGTTGATTGGTATATCGGTTTCACTTGGTTACACTCCTGGACCAAACAATGCTGTAGCATCTTATTCAGGATTTAATTTTGGTATAAAAAAAACAATTCCACTAATACTAGGTGTTTGGCTAGGATATACTACATTAGTTATATTAATTAATTTTGTTCTAATATCAACTTTTGTTAAGTATCCAATAATTCAAGAGATAATTAGAATATTAGGTACAATTTTTTTATTTTATCTAGCGTATAAAATTTCTTTCACTAATTCATCAACTGAAGATAAAAAAGAAAATCCTGTAAAATTTTTTGATACATTTATATTCCAATTTTTAAATCCAAAAGGTGTAATGGCAGCAATTACTTTAATATCTAAATTTGTCAAAGAGGATAATTATTTGATGAGCTCTTTATCTGTTATTATTGTTTGTTCCTTAACAGCTATAACAAGTATTACTGTATGGGCATTTTTAGGTAAATTCTTAAGGGGTTTTGCGACAAATATTAATTTCATTAAACGTTTCAATTATGCTATGTCATTGCTTCTTATTCTTTGTATAATAGGATTTTACATCTAACTAAATGAAACCAGGAAACAAAAATTCATATAAGTCTTTAAAATCAATCAGTATTGATGGCAAAAACTATAAATATTATTCATTAGCTGAAGCTGAAAAAAATGGATTAGAAGGTATTTCAAAATTACCAAAATCTTTGAAAGTTTTGCTAGAAAATCTTTTAAGATATGAAGATGATTTATCTGTTAATAAAGATCAAATAGATGCAATTAAACTTTGGTTAAAAGATAAAAAATCAAACACTGAAATAGCTTACCGTCCTGCAAGAGTTTTACTGCAAGATTATACAGGTATACCAGCTGTAGCAGATCTAGCTGCTATGAGAGAGGCTGTAAAAGAAAAAAATAGAGATCCAAATTCTATTAATCCTTTGTCAGCGGTAGATTTAGTTATTGATCACTCTGTACAAGTAGACAAATCTGCTAAATCAGATTCTTTTGATAAGAATGTTGATATAGAATTTGAAAGAAATGGAGAACGATATTCATTTCTAAAATGGGGTCAGCAAGCGTTTAACAATTTTAGGATTGTTCCTCCTGGAACAGGAATCTGTCACCAGGTTAATTTAGAATACCTATCCAAAGTAGTGTGGTCAGAAAAATTTAATGAAGAGGATTATCTATTTCCTGATACCTTGGTTGGTACAGATAGCCACACGACAATGGTTAATGGATTGTCAGTGCTTGGATGGGGTGTTGGAGGCATTGAAGCAGAAGCTGGAATGTTAGGTCAGCCAATTTCAATGTTAATTCCTGAAGTAATAGGTTTTGAAGTTAAAAATAAAATGCCAGAGGGTACCACTGCTACTGATTTAGTATTAACAGTTGTAAAGATGTTAAGAGATAAAGGAGTTGTTGGAAAATTTGTTGAATTTTATGGTGAGGGTTTAAAAAATTTAACACTAGCTGATAGAGCAACAATTGCAAACATGGCACCAGAGTATGGTGCAACTTGTGGATTTTTTCCCATTGATAATGAAACATTAAAATATTTAAGATTTTCTGGAAGAGATGAAGCAACAGTAAAAATTGTTGAAGTTTATGCTAAAGAACAAGGTTTATGGGCAAGTGAGGGCATAGAATTTACAGACACTATTTCTTTAGACATGTCTACGGTTGTACCCACAATTTCAGGGCCCAAGAGACCTCAAGATAAAGTTTTGCTTACAAATGCTTCTGTTGAATTTAAAAAAGTTTTTGAAGAGGCAACACAAAGAAATAAACAAAGTGTTTCAAAAGTTGAAAATACAGATTATGAAATTAAAGATGGATCAATATTAATTGCTGCCATAACATCCTGCACCAATACATCAAATCCTAATGTTTTAATTGGTGCTGGTCTTTTAGCTAAAAAAGCTGTTGAATTAGGTTTAACAACTAAACCTTGGGTCAAAACATCTTTAGCCCCAGGATCACAAGTTGTGACTGATTATTTAGAAAAAGCAGGCCTAAACATATTTTTAGATAAACTTGGATTTAATTTAGTGGGCTATGGGTGTACAACATGCATAGGAAACTCTGGGCCTCTACCTGAAAATATTACAGACGCTATCCAAAAAGAAAATTTATATGCTGTATCTGTATTATCAGGAAATAGAAATTTTGAGGGAAGAATATCTCCTCATATCAAAGCTAATTATCTAGCTTCTCCACCTCTTGTAGTAGCTTATGCATTAGCAGGTCATATGGAATTTGATTTATACAAAGATCCTTTAGGACAAGATAAAGATGGAAAAGATATTTTTTTAAAAGATATTTGGCCTTCAAATAAAGAAATTGAAGAAACATTAAGAGACGCACTTAATGCTGACATGTTTATTAAAAGATATTCCAATGTCTCAGAAGGACCTAAACAGTGGCAAGAAATTAAAACAGAAAATACAAGTATATATAATTGGGATGACACTTCTACTTATGTAAAAAAACCACCTTTCTTTGAAAATTTATCTGATACACCAGAAGGCTTTAAACCAATCAAGGATGCAAGACTACTTTTAATTTTAGGTGACATGGTAACGACTGACCATATTTCGCCAGCAGGAAATATTCAAAAAGAAAGTCCAACAGGTGAATATTTTATGGAACATCAAATACAACCGAAAGATTATAATTCTTATGGTTCGAGAAGAGGAAATCACGAGGTTATGATGAGAGGAACATTTGCAAATATTAGAATTAGAAATGAAATGGCACCTGGAACAGAAGGAGGTTTTACTAAATTATATCCAGAAGATAAAGTTATGCCAATTTACAATGCAGTTGAAGAATATAAAAAAAGAGGTGTAGATTTAGTTGTTATAGGTGGCAAGGAATATGGAACAGGTTCTTCAAGAGATTGGGCGGCAAAAGGAACAAAACTATTAGGTGTAAAAGCAGTTATTGCAGAAAGTTTTGAAAGAATTCATAGATCAAATTTAATTGGAATGGGTGTTTTACCGCTTCAGTTTACAGAGGGAAACAATAGAACCAACTTAAATTTAATTGGTTCTGAATTGATTACTGTTTTAGAAATACAAGATGGAGTGAACCCTTCTGACTATATTAGTATAGAGATAAAATATGCAAATGGAGATATAAAAAAGATTAAAACTCTTTGTAGAATTGATACAAAGAACGAATTAGAATATTATAAGCATGGCGGTATTCTTCAATTTGTTTTAAGAAATATGATTTAATATGGATGAAGAAATTTCAATAATCGACTCAAACACGAGAAATGAAAAGATTAAAAACTTTTTAACAAATAATAAAAAAAAAATAATCTCATCAGTATTAATTTTAGTTATTTTGGTAATTGGCATTTATTCAATTGATACCTATAAAAAACAAGCCAAACTCAAGTTGGCTGATAAATATAATTTTGCTGTAATAAATTTTAAACCTGAAAATTCTCAAAAAATAATAGAAGACTTAACTGAAATAGTGAAAGCGAATGACACTACCTATTCACCACTGGCGTTATACTTTTTAATAGATAATAGTTTAATTGAAAACCAAGAAGAAATTAATCTGTTATTTGATGAGGTAATTAACAAAACGAAGCTTGATAAAGAAATAAAAAATCTAAATATTTATAAAAAGGGGCTATTTAATTCAAACTTTGTATCAGAGAATGAATTATTAATTATTTTAAATCCTTTAATTAACTCAGAGAGCATATGGAAATCTCATGCTTTATATTTGATTGCTGAATATTTCTACTCAAAAGATGAAAAGCAAAAAGCAAAAGAATTTTTTAATCAGATACTAAGCCTTCCTCAAGTTAATAACGACATCAAAACAGCATCACAAAAAAGAATAAATAGAGATTTAAGTGAGTAAAAATTTTACAATATTATTAATTTTTATCTTTATCACCAATTGCTCATTTCATAAAAACTCAGAATTTTGGAATAAACAAAAAATTGAAGAAGAAACAAAAGAAAATCTAACAGAAATTTTTAAAAAAGAAGAAACGCTTAATTTTGAATTTAATCCTACTTTGAAAATTGAGTTAGACTCAAGAGCTGTAAATAATAGTGTTTTAAATAGTTTAGATAATAATCATGGAAAAATTGATTTTGACGGCAAACTTGAAAATATTTCTAAATATAAATTCAAAAAAATTAAAAATTTTTTTGAATATGAATCAGAAATTACATTTAACCGAGAAAATGTCATTTTTTTTGATAACGAAGGATCTATTTTAAGTTTTGATAAAAACTCTAATTTAAAATGGAAAAAAAACTATTATTTAAAATCTGAAAAAAAACAAAATCCATTTCTATTTTTTGGATACACCGATAGAATTTTAGTAATTGCAGACAATGTAGCAAAATTATATGCTATAAATATTAATACAGGTGAATTGCTTTGGGAAAAAAAAAATACTGCTCCATACAATTCACAAGTAAAAATTTATAAAGATAATATTTATGTGGTAGATTATGATAATACATTAAAAGCTTACTCTATAAATAATGGTGATGAGATTTGGTCAATAAAAACTCAAAAGTCATTTATAAGGTCACAAAAAAAATTATCATTAGCCATCAAAAATGAAAAAATTTATTTTAATAACTCTTTAGGCGATATTAGCTCAGTAGACATCAACAATGGTAATTTGATATGGCAAATACCAACACAAAGCAGTTTAGCGTTTGATGCTGGTTTTTTCTTAAAGACATCTGATATTGTAGTAGAAAAAAATGCATTATTTTTTTCGAACAATCAAAATGAATTTTTTTCACTTGATGCTCAAACTGGTAATTTGAACTGGAAACAAGAAATAAACTCTAATTTAAGACCAGTAATAATTAATGATTTAATTTTTACTGTTACATTAGAGGGATATTTAGTAATTGTAGAAAAAAATAGTGGGAATATTGTAAGATCTAATTATTTACTTAATCAATTTAAAAAAAAGAAAAGACCTGATATTGAACCAACAGGATTTATTATTGGTAACAAAAACATTTATTTATCAAATAATATTGGGCGTCTATCAGTTATTGATATTGCAACTGGTGTAACAAGAAATGTTTTGAAAATTGATAATAAGAAAATTTCAAGACCAGCTATATTTAATAAAAATTTATATATTATAAGTAATAACTCTATTATTAAGTTAGATTAACATGTTTCTAAAGCTCCTTGAAATATTAGGAAAAAAAAAAGTTGTATTTGATAGAGGTCCTTCTCACCCGAAATATGATCAAGCAAAACCTTGGATGAATCGATATTATGTTTTGTTTAGACATCGTCCAAAATGGTTTCCATTTAACATTTTAATCCATGAAATGCTCGCAGATGATCATGGTGAAGGTGTGCATAATCACTTATGTCCATATATCACTATCATTCTTAGAGGTGGTTACTGGGAAACTACAAAAGAGGGTAAATTTTGGAGAAAACCAGGTTATATAGGATTTCGTTCAGCAAATGCCCATCATAGAGTAGACTTAAAAGAAGGCACAAAGCCTATGACAATATTTATTCCTGGTCCCTTTGGATTAAGAAAAGGGCCAAGATCAGAATATGGTATCGATTTTAAAACCAAAAAAAATTAATGGTAAACCAATTACAAAATTTTTTTATATCGCATTGTGATATTCAACAATTAGAAGTTAATTCAAATCAAATAGAAATTGTTAAGAAATTAGAACAATATTATAAAGAGAATTTTCAATCTTATTTTTCAAAATTATTTTCAAAAAAATCATCAAAAAAATGTTTTTATCTTTATGGTGATGTTGGTGTAGGTAAAACTATGATCTTAAATTTTTTCTTTGAGCATCTAAAAGAAAAAAAATTAAGACTGCACTTTAATGAGTTTATGTTAAATTTTCATAATTTTGTACATGAAAAAAAAGAAAAAGAAGAAGAAAATATAATCAGTCATTTTGTAAAAAATCTAAAATTAAAAGCTTCATTAATTTATTTTGATGAATTTCAGGTAACAAATATAGTTGATGCTATGATTTTAGGAAAATTGTTTGATCAAATTTTTAAAGAAAATATTAAAATTATTGTAACTTCAAATACTAAAATCGATGAGTTATATAAAGATGGACTTCAAAGAGATCAATTTAACCCTTTTATTAAAATTATGGAACAGAAGTCAATTGAATGTGAGCTAAAAATTGAAGATGATTATAGAAAATCCAGTAATAATCAAAAACAAAGATATTTTTATCCGCTTAATCAGGAAACCAACTTTAAGATTAATAAATTTTTTAGAACTATTACAAAAAATAAAAAACATTCTTTAAAAATAATTAATATTAAAGGTAGAGATTTTAAAATAGAAAATTTTTATGAAGGGGTTGTTAGATTTAATTTTAATGAGTTATGTGCTCAAAACTTAGGTGCAGAAGATTATTTGGAAATTATTAAAAATTGTAAATTTATTGTAATAGATCAAATACCACAATTTAATGATATAAATTCAAATCAACAACAACGTTTCATTACTTTACTAGATATAATTTATGATAAAAATATTCCAATTTCAGTTACAGCAAACCAAAGCCTGGATAAATTTGCCTCATCAAAATTATTAGAAAAACCATTCAAACGTACCATCAGTCGTCTATACGAATTAACATCCATGGAAAATAATTGATGAAACAAGAATTTTATAATCTTAAAATAAATACTGATGGTCAAAAATTATACGAATTTACTAACCTAACAATTGAATGGATTAATCAAAACAATTTTAAAAATGGGATGCTTAATTTAAGTATTCAGCACACCAGTGCATCTTTAATTGTACAAGAAAATGCTGATCCAGATGTTCAAACAGATCTAGTAAATTATTTCGATAAACTAGTTCCTATGGATAACAAATTATATATTCACACAGCTGAAGGAAAAGATGATATGCCCGCACACATTAAATCTACCTTAACTAATAATCAAATTGCTCTTAGTATTAAAGAAGGTGAATTATTGCTTGGAACTTGGCAGGGTTTATATCTATTTGAACACAGGTTAAATGCTCAAAATAGAACAATTATTCATCATTTTATTGGAGATTAATTTGTTAATTTCTTACTTTTTTTAAGCTTTGAAAAGCTTCTAAGGCAGAAGCTCTAGCTTTTTCATGTACGACTATTGGCTGAGGATAATCTTTTCCAATTATTGTTTTAATTGCTTGTTGGTACTTTAATTCCATTTCCCAAGGCTTATGAATAAATTTATTTGGCACTTTATCCAATTCGGGGACCCATTTTTTTACATAAAGCCCTTCTTTATCAAATTTTTCACCCTGCAGGATTGGATTAAAAATTCTAAAATAAGGAGCGGCATCTGCCCCACAACCAGCAACCCACTGCCATTGTGCAACATTGTTTGCTTTATTAAAATCCAATAAACAATTTCTGAAATGTTTTTCTCCTTCAGTCCAATTAATTCTTAAATGTTTAACAAGAAAAGATCCAACTACCATACGAACTCTATTATGCATCCAGCCAGTCTCATATAATTCTCTCATACCAGCATCCACTATTGGATATCCTGTCATTCCAGTTTTCCAAGCTTTTAAATATTTTTCGTTTTTAATCCATGGAAATTTATCAAAGTCTTTTCTATAATTGCCTTTTAAAAATTCTGGAAAATAATTGATCAAACTATGTGAAAATTCTCTCCAACCAAGTTCATTAATATATTTTCTATATCCAATACCTTTAGATTTGATTTCACTACATTTTTTCCAAATACTTGCCACATGAATTTGACCATGTTTTATATATGGTGAAAGTTTTGAAGTTCCTTCAACAGACGGAATGTCTCTTGTTGTTCCATAATCTTTGATTTTATTTTCTATTAACTCATTTAGAATTTTTTTTGAATTAGTTTCAGATATTATCCAGTATTTATCAAATTTTTTATACCAATTTTTTTTAGGCAAAATATCTTTAGGTTTAATACAGTTTTTAAAAAAAGTTTTTTCTTTTGACTTATCTTTAATAATATATTTTTTACTAGGAGGTGAAGATAAATATTTTTGCTCAGCAGTTCTCCAAAATGGAGTAAATACTTTAAAAGGTGTTCCATCATTTTTGGTTACTTCTTGAAATTCATTTAAAATATTTCCTTTAAAGTATTTAAAATTGATTTCATTTTTTAAAAAAATATCTCTAATTTTTTTTCCTTTAGCGATTACATCTGGCTCATAAACTTTATTCCAATATATAGAAAGATTATCTTTTTTTTTAATCTTAGAAAAAGTATCAAGCTCATCACCTTTAACTATTTGAAGAGCAATATTATATTTAGATAAGTCTTTTTTATAAACTTCTAATGACTTTGAAACCCACCATTTTTGAGCTTCAGTTTGATTATCAAAATTTTTGTTATTATAGATAAACAATCCAATTACACTCTCATGATTTAGAGTTGCAAAAGATAATGCAGGATTATCTTCTATTCTAAAATCATCTCTTATCCAGAAAATGCCTATGTCTGACATGTAATTAATTTTGATTGATTAACTTTTGGTACATTGCTTTATCTGTATCACCTTCACAACCAATTACTAAAACATTTGAATTTTGATCTAATCTTAAACTTTGTTTTAAATTTTGATCCTCACAACTTGCAATTAAACTTATTACTCCTGGGGCCGAATTTTCACCAGCAATAATAGGCTGATCACTAAAGCTTGAGTTTCCTAATAATTTCATAGTTTTTGCAATATCGTCATCCGGCAGACTTATACAATGTTTAACAGAGTTCTTTAGAATCTTCCATGGGACCAGTGATACTTCTCCACAAGACATACCACCCATCAAACTCTCTCTTTTGATGTCAATTTTTTCTATTTTTCCAGTTTTTATACTTTCTAAAACGCAAGCTGCACTATCAGGTTCAACTACTATAGTAGATGGAATATTATTTAAATATTTGGCAATCCCTGCGATCATTGCTCCAGCCATTCCACCAACACCAGCTTGTAAAATTATATGAGAAATTTTTTCATTATGAATTTGATCTGCAATTTCTTTCATCATGACCGTATATCCAGCCATCGTATACGTAGGCACCTGTATATAATCTCTCCAAGCAATATCTTGTACTATCTGCCAATTATTTTCCGTAGATTGCTTGATGCATTCAATTAATGATTTTTCATAATTTCCTTTTACTTTAATTACATCTGCTCCAAGATCAGCCATAGCTTGACCTCTTGCATCACTTACAAACTCACTAATAAAAATTTTACAGTTTAAACCTAATCTTCTAGCACCCCAAGCAACAGATCTTCCATGATTACCAGCAGTTGCGGTTGCGACTACAATATCTTTATTACCTTTTGTTATTTTTTCAACAGCATAAGCGCCACCTAAAGCTTTAAAAGATTTTAAATTAAATCTTTTACTCTCGTCTTTGTAGTAAATATTTTTTAAATTTAATTCTTTTGATAATTTATTTAAAGAAATTAAAGGAGTAGGGGCATATCCATTCCATTTTGAAATGCTAGAATAAGCATCATCTATTTCATTTTCTGATAATGAGTTTAAAATTTGTTGTTTATCAAAGGAATAATTTTTATTATTTAAAATTTCAGAAAATTTCCATTGATGACCATTAGATAAAATTGTCATTCTAACAATCTAGAGTATTATCTTTTTCCCACTTTGAAATAGGTTTTGTCTTATCAAAACTTTCTTTGGATTGGAATTCTCTAATTTCCAAACTTCTAAGTTTGATATAGCTCATAATTGTTTCTTTACCAAAGGCCTCATTCATTTCTTTATTATTCTTTAATTGCTCTAATGATTGACCTAACTCATTAGGTAATTTTGGTAAATCTGGATATTTTGCGTGGTCCTCGTACATATTACAATTAAGTGGTTTTCCTGGATCGATTTTATTTTTTAAACCATATAATCCAGCAGCTAATACGCTTGCTTGTAACAGATATGGATTAACAGATCCATCCATTAATCTTAATTCAAATCTACCTGGGTCAGGTATTCTAATCATATGAGTTCTATTGTTTCCTGTATAAGAAATACTACTAGGTGACCATGTAGCACCAGATTTTGTTGGTGGAGCATTTATTCTTCTATAACTATTAATTGTTGGATTAAAAAAAGCTGAAAGAGAAGATGCATTTTTGATTACTCCACCAAGAAAATTATAAGCCATTTTACTTAAGCCAAGACTATCTGATTTATCTAAAAATTTATTTTTATTACCTTGCCATACTGAAACGTGTGCGTGACAGCCATTTCCAGTTAAATTTTCAAATGGTTTAGGCATGAAAGTTGCTCTTAGACCATGTTTTTCAGATATTGTTTTAACCATATATTTAAAAAAAGTATGTCTATCTGCAGTTTTTAAGCAATCGTCATAATCCCAATTCATTTCAAATTGGCCATTAGCGTCCTCGTGATCATTTTGATATGGGCCCCATCCCATTTCAATCATACAATCACAAATTTCTTTGATTAAATCATACCTTCTCATTAATGCCGATTGATCATAGCAAGGTTTTGATTGAGTATCTCTTGAATCTGCAATTGAGTTACCATCTTGTGAAATTAAAAAATATTCACATTCAACACCTGATTTCATTATTAAATTTTGTTTTTTAAGTTTTTGAATTTGTTTTTTAAGCATTACTCTTGGTGAGGCCTCAACTGGCTTGCCATTCATCCATAAGTCAGAAGCTAACCATCCTACTTCTTTATTCCATGGCAATTGGATTAAGCTATCTGGATCTGGTATTCCAAACATATCTGAGTCTGCTGGAGACATATCAAGCCATGCAGCAAACCCCGCAAAGCCAGCACCAGCACTCTGCATTTCTTTTATAGCATGAGCAGGAACTAATTTTGATCTAAGTACACCAAATAAATCAACAAAACTTATTAGAAAATATTTAATTTTTTTTTCTTTTGCAATTTTGAATAAATTTTTAGGCATAAATTAAGTTAACATTATTATCTAAATAGTGAAAAGATAGTTTCCTTATAATAAATTAAATTTACAACAATTATTATTACTATAGCTAATATTACTCCATATTTTGCTTTAGGAAAAACAACACCCCTCATTTTAGTAGGTCTCAATTCTTCGTTGTTATTGTCAGCCATATTTAAAGATTATAAAATAGGGCGCCACTTTCAAGTAGCGCCCAAATTTTAAGTTTAATTACCAATCGGTAATATTGCTTTTATGATCATCAGCACCATGTCTTTTTCTAGCTAAACTTGAGAGTTTTTCACTCTCAGATTTAGCAGTCAAAACATGCCAGCCAATCCAAAAAACTACACCAAGAATAACCAGTAAAGTTTCAGTGGATCCAGCTCCCGGATAAACTGCTCCGACAACCTCTTTTGCACTTAAATGATCTATCCAGTTTGTAACTGTAGCCATATTTTTCTCCTTTACCTAGTTGAAGAGGCGACTGCTTTTTCAGCTTTTCTATCGTCCTCCATTATTTCATAGTCTAGTCCAGCTATTTCAACTTCACGAGGTATTCTTAATTTACCCATTCCATGAAGTACTTTAGCTATTACATAACCCGGTAGCATTCCAAGAACACCAAACATAATTATTGCTCCTAAGAATTGCCCCAATGGATTGATTGATGCATAAGTTGATCCGTCCCACATAGCTCCAACACTGTATCCAGATGAAGGATAGCCATTTAAAACAAATCCACAAATTACAAGACCAACAAACCCTGCATAACCGTGCACTGCTACTGCACCAACTGCATCATCGATTTTGAACTTACGTTCAACCCAGTAATGCATTTTATATGCAATAACTACACCGATCGCACCAATAAGCATTGCTTGTATCGGGTGATACAAATCATTACCTGCAGATGCACAGATGATACCTGCTAGTCCACTTGAGTATGTCCAGAACGGATCACCTTTGGCGACCACGTATCCAGCCAATAATCCACCTGATAATGACATCAAGAAGTTAAAGGTAATTCCACTCAGCGTGGTAGGGGTTACATATATGTTTGTTGCTGTCCAGTACGTGACACCTTCCATTCCATATTCAGGTCCAAGATCAAATATCGGTATATTACATGCCGCATAAAATCCCCAGAAACCAGTATAGATTAAAAATAATCCAACTGTAACTAGCCATGGGTTCCTTGGTCCTATATTTCTTGGTTCACCACTAGATGAGAATTTTCCAATTCTAGGTCCTAAAACGATTAGAACACCTAAAGCAAATCCACCCGCAATTGCGTGAATTACTCCTGATGCGTAAGCGTCATGATACCCTAAAATTTTAAGCATCCATCCATCAAAGTGCCATCCCCAAGCAGCATCAATCACCCAGAAGCACGAACCAATTGCAATTGCTAAAATTCCAAATGCAAAAGTTGTAATTCTTTCAATGATTGCTCCAGAGACGATTGAAGCAGCTGTCCATGAAAATAGTAAGAATGCAGCCCAGAATACTCCACTTATGTGATCACCTAAATTGATCGCCATAAATTCTGAGTTAGCTAAATACCATTTAGCACTAAAAGTGCTATCGTCAGTAATTAACGCTGTACTCTCATTCATTATTGAAGGTGCAATTCCTGGTCCTGTTGGAAATGCCCAGTAAATCCACCAACCAAAGAAAAACCAAGTTACTGTAACCAATGGTATCAGCATTGTGTTTTTCATTAAAGTATGTTGGTGATGTTTGTATCGAGAAGCTCCAACTTCATACATACAGAAACCGACGTGAATTAAAAACATCAGTACTACTGTTACCCAATAGTAAAACTCTGTAAATATAGTTGTAAGAGCACCTAACTGATCAGTCATATTCTCTCTCCCATATTAGTTTTTAAAAAAGCTTATGAGATTTCTAAGGGTGTGACAAATGAAACAATCTATAAAAACCTAATATTCACAATAAGTTTGTAAAATAAAAACAACTATAGATTGAGATATTAAAATTTTAAGTAAGCTTTTTTCAAATCAACAAGAGGGTGTTTTGGAGACATTTGAAATTTAACCAAAAGCTCTCTTGCTATCATATCTCTATCTTGTTGGTTGTTCGGTAATTTAATAGATTTTGGAATTGTAACCCAACCATTCGCATTTCTACAAAATACTGCTGGTCTTCCTTCTTCATAACCCATATGAACGTCTTCTAACCAGTTAAGATCATCCCATCCCATTGCTTCCACATATTTTTTAAGAAATGGAGTTACTCTTTTATAATCTGGAAGTAAGTTTACATCATATCTGTAACCGATATGTTGACCAATTAACTTTTCTCTAGCTGTTTCTTTAAAAGTACCAAGTTTTAGTTTTTTTTCTTTTTTAACTTTACTTTTAACTTTTGCTTTAGTTTTTGTTTTTTTCTTAGCCATATTTACCTCTATATTTTGTGATAGTTATCAACACCTACAGTGTAGTTAGTTCCAGCTAAAGGAACTTTTGCTAAAGCAGATGCTTCTGTAGTTAATGCAGCTAAATCCTCAGGCTCTAAAGAGTGGATATTAGTTTTACCACACGCTCTAGCCAAAAGTTGAGCTTCTAACGTCATTGAATGAAGATAGTTGTAAACTCTTAAAGCAGCATCATCTGGATTTAATCTAGCTCTTAGTTTAGGATCCTGCGTTGCAACACCAACTGGACAACGACCAGTATGACAGTGGTAACACTCACCAGCTTTTACACCCATTTCTTTTTCAAAATTAGCTTCAGGGATATCTTTATTACAATTCAAAGCGATCATAGATCCAGTTCCAATTGCAATTGCATCAGCACCTAATGCCAAAGCTTTTGCCATATCAGCACCATCTCTTATACCACCAGCGTAAATTAAAGTAACTTTTCCAGTTTTGCCGACATCATCAATTGCTCTTCTAGCTTCTCTAATTGCAGCAATTCCTGGAATACCAGTATTTGCAGCAGCAATGTGAGGGCCAGCTCCTGTAGAACCTTCCATTCCATCCAAATAAATAGAGTCAGGATCACATTTTGCAGCCATACGCACATCATCATAAACTTTTGATGCACCAAGCTTTAATTGAATTGGTACTTTATTTTTTGTAAGTTGTCTTAATTCCTCAACCTTTAAAGCTAAATCATCTGGACCTAGCCAGTCAGGATGTCGAGCAGGTGATCTTTGGTCAATACCAGATGGTAATGATCTCATCTCAGCTACTTGATCAGTTACTTTTTGACCCATTAAGTGTCCACCCATTCCAACTTTTTGACCTTGACCAATGAAAACCTCTATTCCATCTGCAAGTTGAGCGTGGTGTGGATTAAATCCATATCTTGATTGGATACATTGGTAATACCATTTTTCAGAATACCTTCTTTCATCAGGTATCATTCCGCCTTCTCCAGAACAAGTAGCACTACCAGCCATAGTAGCTCCTCTTGCTAAAGCAGTTTTAGCTTCATAAGAAAGTGCTCCAAAACTCATACCGGTAATGTAAACAGGTATATCAAGTTCAATTGGGTTTTCACATCTTGGACCAATTACAGTTTTTGTTTCACATTTTTCTCTGTAACCTTCAATTACAAATCTTGTAAGTGTTCCAGGTAAGAAAACTAAATCATCAAATGTTGGAATTTTCTTCATCAATGCCATTCCACGCATTCTGTATCTTCCTAACTGAGCTTTTATGTGAATATCGTCAATTACTTCAGGAGTAAAAATAGCATTATGACCTAATAAACTTTTATTTCTTTTACCTTCCTCGTAGGCATGAACATCAGCTTTTCCACCAACACTTCCATTACTTTTTTTCTTTTTAGTTTTTTTCTTAGGCATTAAATTGCTCCTTTCTTCTCAGTAGGTTCTAAATTATCGTAGTTCCATAATTTTTTACCAGCTACAATTTTTTTCATTTTACTTACATCAAAATTTTCACCGATTTCTGCAACTTTTAATTTTCTTCTTAACCAGTCTTGATCACTCTTAGTAAGTTCAGCGTCAACTGCATCACTTCCATAAGATCCAATACTGCCACCAATAAAAATTGTACCATCATACATAGAGTCACCTAAATTTATTCCAACATCTCCAAGAATAATTATTCTCCCTCTTTGCATCATGAAACCTGTAAATGCACCAGCATCACCACCAATAATGATAGTTCCACCTTTCATATCAATACCAGTTCTAGCACCAACACTACCTTTACAAATTAAATCTCCACCTCTAATAGCAGCGCCGAAACAAGATCCTGCATTTTTTTCAATAACTACTTTACCAGCCATTAAATTTTCAGCACAAGACCAACCAACTCTACCGTTAATTCTAACAGTTGGACCATCGCATGAACCCATACCAAAATAACCTAAGCTTCCTTCAAAAATTAAGTTTAATTTATTTAGAATCCCAACACCTAAACTGTGTTTTCCTTGAGGATTTTTTATAACAATTGTTCCATAGCCTTGGCTCATTAAATTATCTATTTCTTTATTTGCGTCTGGAGCAGTCATATCTTTAACATCAAGCTCTGTTCTTTTATTAAAATCAACATCATATGTGCCAAAGTAATAAAAGTTTTCTGCTTCATCAGGATTAAAAAACTTTTGTTGAGTTCTTCCTGTTAAAACTTCTGTGTGCATACCCATTGACTGGGCTTTTGATTTTTTCTCGGTTGTTTTTAGATTTGCCATACTTTTACCTCTCCATCAAATGGATCATATGTATCAATTTCTTGTGGAAGAACTGATCTGATCGCTATTTCTTCTGAACCCATTGCAACCAAATCATCTGACTCATAAAGAACCAAAGGTTTTGCTGCCATAGTGTCTTTTGCCATTCCTAACGAGTCTTTTGTTGCAACAAAATAAGTGAATACTCCATCAAGACCTGTTAAAGAGTCCCTCATACCTTCTTCAAGACTTGCTCCTTCTCTCATCTTTTGAGCAATATAAACGGCAATTAATTCTGAGTCACATTCAGACATAAATCTCATACCTTTATTTTCTAACAGTCTTCTATTATTCCAGTAATTAGTTAATTGTCCGTTATGAACCACGGATACATCACTAAAGGGATAACCCCAGAAAGGATGTGCTGATTTAATATCAACACCAGACTCCGTTGCCATTCTTGCGTGACCAATTGCATGAGTTCCAACCACTTTATCTAAATTATATCTATCACAAACCATTTTAGCATTACCTAAATCTTTAATCACTTCTAATGATTTTCCCATAGAAAGTATTTCCACACCTGGAATACTTTCAATTTTTTGTGAAAATGAAAGTAAATCTTTTGCGCTATAATCAAGTTCATATCTTAAAGAGTAAGGTAAAATCCTTTCTTCCTTAAGAATTTTTGCACCCATCTCGGAAAGATATTGATCAACAATTTTTTTTCTTTCATCATAAACTGAAGTTTCTTCCATTATTGATGAGCTTCCTTCCCCAACATTTTCTCCAACTTTAAAGCGCATGATAAAATTTTTACCATCTGTATCACCGTATAAAGCGTAACCAGTTGAGTCTTCCCCTCTATGTTTTAGGGCCTGCAGCATTCCCTGCAGCTCACTTCCTACATTTGATGATTTACCTCTATGTATTAATCCTGCTATTCCACACATATATTTTCCTTTTTATAATTAAAGACTACGGTAGGCAGTCCAGATAAGTATCTAAATCCCACTGAGTTGTTGCACCTAAAAATCTTTCCCACTCATCGTTTTTGTACCAATGAAACACTTTATACATTTCATCTGGCATAGCTGATTTGATAACTTCGTCTTCAGCTAAACGGTCAAGAGCTTCACCAAGACTTAAAGGTAATTTTTTGACTTCTTTACCAGCTGCTTGAGCTTCGTACATACTTCTAGATTCTGGTTTTCCAGGATCAATATTATTTGATATTCCGTCATCAAAAGATTTTAATAATCCTGAACCCATTAAATAAGGATTATGCATCGAGTCTACCGATCTATATTCAAATCTTCCAGGGGCAGAAACTCTTAATCCACATGTTCTATTTTGATATCCCCAGTCAGCATAAACAGGAGCCCAAAAACCTGTGTCCCATAATCTTCTATATGAATTTACAGTTGAAGAACCAATTGCAGTTAAAGCACCAAGGTGTTTCATTACACCACCAATTGCTTTTAGACCAACCTTACCAGGTAACTGAACATCTTTTGTATCTGGCATGAATGTATTTGTTCCACCCTCAACATAAGTAAATACATGGTCCATTCCTGGTAAAGATTTATGACTTAATTTATTCACAACATCTTTTCCACCTGTCCATAAAGACATATTTGTATGGCAACCACTAGCAGAGACACCCATAAAAGGTTTTGTCATAAAGCAAGCAATTAAATTAAATTCTCTAGCAACTTGGGCACAAATTTGTCTGTAAGTTGATAGTCTATCAGCATTTCTTAAAACATCATCGTACATCCAGTTTAATTCTAGTTGTCCTGGTGCATCCTCATGGTCACCTTGAATCATATCAAAGCCCATTGCTCTAGCATATTCGAAAACTTTCATAAATACAGGCCTTAAAGATTCAAATTGATCTATGTGATAGCAATAAGGTTTAGAAAATCCTTTACCTGTTGGAGACCCATCTTCATTTTTAGTTAACCACATCATTTCTGGTTCTGTTCCAACTCTTAATTGGTAGCCATGCTTTTTTTTAAATTCTTCAGCATGAATTCTTAAATTTCCACGACAATCAGAGGTTAAATGAGCGCCTGGGTTTTCTCTTTCTTCACGATTTCTAAAACAAGTAACAAAAACTCTGGCTACTTTTTTATCCCATGGAAGTTGACAAAAAGTTTCCGGATCAGGTATCCCTACAAGCTCTTTTGCTTCGGGTCCATAACCTATGTATCTACCATGACGATCTGTAAATAAGTTTGCAGTTGCTCCATAAACTAATTGAAAACCTTTTTCACATGTTCTTTCCCAATGGTCTGTTGGAATTCCTTTTCCAACAACTCTACCAGTTACTGATATGAATTGAAAAAATATATATTCAACACCAAGCTCATCAATTTTTGCTCTAACTTGTTTTACTAGTTTAGCTCTGCCTGGTTGGTTAACGTGTTTATCTAGATCAGTCATTTTAATTTCACCCCTCAATGAATTATAATTTATTCAAAGGTAGCTGAAATTTTTATTAGTGTCTAGACTTGAAGTTTAACTCCAAGGGAACGGACTGTTCGATGTAGGGTGAAGTTCACCTTTCTCGTAACGGTTGAATCTAAACGGTTTTAATAAATCACTCTCAGTACCAAGAATTTCTTTTGCTACAAGTTCTCCTACACCAATCATTTTATAACCGTGATTAGCATCAGCAATCATATATACATTCTCTAAAAATCTATCAAAGATTGGAAACGAGTCTGGTGTCATACATCCAAGACCACCAGACGGCCCTTTTCTATAAAGATCAGATTTTCCTTCAAATCTTTTTTGACAATGTGCCAAAGCCGAACACCACATATCATTGAATTCTTCTGTAGTTTGATATTCAGGAGATTCAACTCCATAAGGATCTACATTCACTTTATCAAAATGTTTATCAACTATGTAAGGAGACGTTCCACCTTGAACACCAAGTCCTTCAATGTCAGGTTTATAATAAATTCCCCAAATTTTATCAGTGATTAATTTTTTTGTTTTATCTGAATATAATGGAGCAGTAGAGTCAACATGGATCACAGGAGGTTGTTTTCCATTGTTCATTTTTAAAAAGTCGGGCTCAACCCCAATCACTCCTTCTTGAAGCATCCAATATGTCCACATATCAGTTTCGTGCATTTTGCCATCTTTACCCTTGATATTTGCTGTTTTTGGAAGTTCTAACATATTCCAAAAATCTCTAGCCCAAGGACCAGCACCAACTACTACTTGCTCACACTCAATAGTTCCTTTGTCAGTTTCAACTCCAGTAACTGCTTTACTATTGCTACCTCTTTTAAAACCTGTAACTTTAATACCTTTCATTACCTGAACACCATTTGAAGTAGATTTATTTTCAAGAGCTTTGATAGAATCTTTATTAAATGCATAACCACCTTTTTTTTCATGGAGAACTGAAGTGATGCCTTGAGCTTGCCAGTCATCAAACATCCCCTTCATATAATTCATACAATCTTTTTCACCTTCAATAAATTCTGAATCGTATCCAATTGCTTTTTGTTGCTCGTAAATTGTTGCTACATCTGCATGCATTACTTCTGGAGAAATTTGTAAATATCCTACCGCATTATATTTAAATGCTTTTGGATCACTTTCCCAAACAGAAACTGAGTGTGCCATTAATTCTCTCATGGCTGGTTGAAAATAATTATTTCTAATAACTCCACACGCAATCCCACTTGCACCAGCTGCAATATCTTTTTTTTCTAGGACAACAATGTCACCAGGATTTTTATATGTCTCTGAAAGTTTCCAAGCAGTACTCAATCCATGAATACCACCACCAATGATAACTACTTTTGCTTTTGTAGGTAATGTTGACATATCAAAACATTATTTTTTGGTAATAGTAATTAATATAATTTTTTATAGAACTAAAAATTATATATAAAAGATATATACTTTGTAATTTTGATAAATTAATGGCTAATAGCTTATGTTTTTAAGTGTATCTAAATAATCGTTAAACTCATTAATAAATGACTCACTTGGCACTATATTTTTTATTCTCTGATCAGTTGAAGTTTTTTCAAGGCGAAAGAATCCTTTTTCGCAAGCTTCAGTAATGATTAGTGCAGATTTTGGTCTAGAAGTTTTAAAAAGTTTTGTTTTTAATTCTTCAACAGACAATTTTGTTTGTTCTTTATAAGCTGACATAACTAATAACATCATATGATAATGAGAAGGAGACTTTCTAAAAAAATAGTTACTTGATGTATGAGATTGTTTCATTTGGTCTTCCCAAAAACTTAAAAGAGTTTTTTTATCTTTGGGCATTTTCAAGCTCTTACTCTAGATTTTGTTGGATCATAGAAAGGAAAAGCAACAACCTTTGCACCAATTCTTTTTTGGTGCCCATCTAATTTACCAATCTCAACTTCAGTTCCAATTTCAGAATATTTTACATCAATTCTACAAAGCGCAATATTTTTACCAAGCTTTGGTGACAACATTCCACTCGTTATAACTCCAATTTGCGCTCTACCAACATGAACACAATCACCATGAACAGCTGGTTCATGACCAACAAGTTCTAAGCCTACTAATTTTTTTTGAGGATTAGCTTTTCTTTTTATTAATTCTTCTTTACCAATGAAATCATCTTCTTTAGTTTTAAGTGGAACAGTAAAACCAATTCCAGCTTCAAAAGGATCTGTTTGATCATCAAATTCATATCCATAAAATATAAGTCCAGCTTCAATTCGAACCATATCTAAAGCTTCTAAACCTAAAGGTGTGATGTCAAATTCTTTTCCAGCTTCCCAAACTTTATCCCAAACCTCACTAGCATCTTTTGGATGACACCATATTTCATAACCAAGTTCCCCAGTGTAACCTGTTCTAGAAATTACAATAGGTGTTCCTGTTTCATGTTCAATTCTTGCAATATTAAATCTAAACCATTCAAGTTCGGTTATTGAGGGCTGGATAGGGGCCGTCCAAACAAATTTTTCTAAAATTTTTCTACTATTAGGTCCTTGAACAGCAATATTGTGTATATGGTCTGTTGCAGATTTTATCCATACTTTATAATTTTTCTTTTTAGCCTGTTCTTTTAACCACTCACCGCTGTATTCATCTCCACCAATCCATCTAAAATTATCTTGTCCAAATTTGAACAATGTACCATCATCTAACATACATCCGTTTTCATAACACATTGCAGTGTAGACAACTTGACCTACTGATAGTTTTTTAACATTTCTTGTTAAAGTGTATTGCATTAAATTTTCTGCATCAGGACCAAGTATTTCAAATTTTCTAAGTGGAGAAAGATCTGTTGCTATCGCACTTTCTCGACAGGCGTTATATTCTTTTATTGTTCCCGAATTAGTAAAATTATTTGCTAACCAAAAACCTTTGTATTCAACAAAATTTCTAGTTAGTTCAGATGTTTTTTTATGAAAACCTGTTTCTTGTGTAAGTTTTGGTTCTGAGTCTGTTTTCATTCTAAATGCAATTGCTTTTGAATACTTATTATTCTTTCCGTAAGTTCTAACAAATATATCAGTAGGGTTCCACCCATTAGCAGCATCAACATCACAAGGGCAAGCAGATGAAATGCACGTTAAATCTTTTAACGCTCTAAATAGAACATAATCTCCAGGTCTTGACCATGGCTCATCAAATGTTGCAACATTGTTAGCATCAATAGCTGTATTAAAAAAAAGATTTATAGCTGACCAACTTTTTCGAGCACTTATATCGTATTTTTCTAAACCTTTGTTAAAATTATCTGTGCAATTAATGTGACCCATGTAACCTAGGTCTTCATAGTATTTAGAAGTACAAGCTAAATTAAAAGTGTCATGCCTTCCAACCGTATCCCTTACCACCTCAACCATTGCCTCATGATTTCCATCATAGAATTTTGAAAACAATCCTGGACCAGGATAGGCACTACCCATAAACGTTCTTGTGGCTTTATCGTCAATAATACTTTCAATACCATCATTTAATTTATGAGTATCAAAAGCTAAAAAATCAGAACATTGTCTTCCACCTGTGTCTATAATTTGAATATATTCTCCAGCTTTTACTTCGTAAGTTTCAGCAGTTCTTCTTTTAACAAGCTGTTCAACTATAGGATCATTTAAGGGTTCTGGTAAAATAAACTGTTCATCAGTTTCTGAAAATTTTGCTCTATTAACAAAAATTGTTAAATCTGTTGGTGGATTTTGCTCATGAACATTTAGCGGGTCACCAGGCGCTGCTATTAAAACAAAACATTTATCTTTTGAAGAAAGTGTTATCTTTTCTCCCATCAGACAATCTTCGTTGAATATAATTGATGATTTAGCTTGTTTAAGATTTAGATTTCTTTTCTTAAAAATTTTTGAAATTTTTTCATCTTTTGCAATTGTTCTTTTAGAGAAATCTGCATTTGAATTTTCTTTTAAATCTAAAATTGACAAATCAGGTTTGCCAATTGAGTCAAAGACAATTATTTCACAAATTTGTTTTCCTTCTTCATTAATTATTTCAATTTTATCTTCGGGAAAAACTTCTATTACAGATAAGCCACCACCTTTGACAAAATATCTTTCAACCCCCGGTGGTAAAATCCTTAAACCTGGATTATTGATATCTCTGCTAGTTCCTAACATTTACTTAGCTTTTTATATATATATTATATGAAGCATAATATAATCAAAATGAGTTGACTAGAAGTTTAATTAAGAACATAATTAAAATTAAATTAATAGAGGGAGAAAAAATGAAAAATAAATTACCGTTATTAATCGGTGTAATAATTGTTATTGCAGGTTTAGTTTTCTTCATGGGTGGAGGAGATAAAACTGCTAAGAAATCAGGCGATAGCAGTGCCCCTATAGTAATTCCAACACATAACTGGTCAAGCCAAATTGTAATGGCTTACGTTATTGGTGGAATTTTTGAAAGTATGGGAAACAACGTGAGTTATGTTAATGCTGACTCACAAGCTGTTTACGAGTCAATCAGAATTGGAGACGTAACCATCTCTCACGAGGTATGGGAGTCTGCATTTGGTAAATCATTTACAACTGCTTTAGATAAAGGTGGTGTGTTAGATTGGGGTGATCACGAGGCAAGAACACTTGAGGATATGGGTTATCCTAATTGGGTTGCTGACAAAGGATTATGCCCAGGTTTACCAGACTGGACAGCTTTAAAGAATCCAGACTGTGCCAAAAACTTTGTAACACCTGATTCAGGTGGAAAAGGACGTATGTTAGAAGGTCCTCAAACTTGGCATGGTGACTTAATTCCTCAAAGAGTAGACGCTTTAGGATTAGGTGATCTTTGGATGGTTAAATTCGCTGGAAGTGCTGATGCACTTTGGGCTGAATTATCAGCAGCTGAAAAAGAAGGAAGAGGAACTATTATTTTTAACTGGACACCAAACTTTACAGATGGTGCTGGTTTTACATTTATAGACTTTCCTCCTTATACAGCTGGTTGTAGACCAGAAGATGGTGGAGATGGAAAATGCGGATCTCCAGATGGTTATTTGAAAAAAGCAGTGCATGAGGATTTTCCAAAAACTCATCCAGGTGCAGCTGCAGCTTTCAAAAAAATGTCATTCACTACAAGTCACATTGGAGCAATGGCTGCTTTAGTTGATATTGACAAAATGACTCACGAAGATGCTGCCAAAAAATGGTTAGCTGACAATGAGTCAGTTTGGAAACCATTTACCAAATAAGGTAAATAACAATTAAATTTATAAATCTCCCCCAACAAAGTTGGGGGGGATTTTTTTTAATTTAGATTTCATGTTCAAATATTATTTAGTTATATTAATAAGTTTATTATTCTTTAAGCAGTCATTTGCAAAAAATATTAATATACAAGAAAATGTAAATCTTACTTTTAAATGTGAATTAGAAAAAAAAATAATAAAGAATTCAGAATATAACTATCAAGTATTTTTGGCCAAAGATTTGAAAGAAAAAGATTTAAGTAAATTTGAAATTAAATCACAACAACCTGAAAATCTTGATATTAATGGATTGTCATCATTTCTCTCTGAAATTTTAAAACTTAATGTTAAAGTTGTGAATAAAGATATAATTTTATTTAAAGCAATTGATAAAGATTCTAACTATTCAGAGTCAGGCATTATTAATAGAAAAACAGGTGAGCTAGTTCATGAAATTACAAAAAATATTAAAAGTGAAAATTCTGAAAAGGATATTACTTTTTATTCTTGTAAGAAGAGGGAAAAAGTCTGATTTTTTTTTAATCAATTTGTGTAAGATATAAATATGAAAAATTTTTTGATAAGTTTGATTATAAGTTTATTATTTGTTTCTTCTGCTTTAGCACGTAGCACAGGATGTAAAGAAGGAAATTGTGAAAATGGTTATGGGAAATGGATTTACACTGACAAAACTACATATGAGGGCCAGTGGGTAGAAACAAAAAAAAATGGTCAAGGAACTGAAACCTGGCCAAATGGATATATTTATAAAGGAGAATTTAAAAATAGTGAGTGGAGTGGCATAGGCACTCTAAGTTTTCCTGATGGCTCAACATATGAAGGTGAATGGAAAAAAGGTTTTATGAACGGCCAAGGTACTTTTACTTGGGCTGATGGAAAACAAAAATCAGGAACATGGATTAATGGAAAGTTACAAGAGTAATGTTAAAAGAAAATTATTTACATAAAATAAAAGAGTTGCCAGATACTATCAAAGAATTTGCTGGTTTGACACTCGTAATGATAATTGTAATTTTATTTTTTGCTATCTTGAATAACATTTTTGGAGAAGGAGACGAGCTTGTTGCAAAAATGAAAATTGAGGAAGAAAGAGTTGCTGAAACAAGAAAACTAGACAAGTTAATTTCAAGTCTTCCTTCAGGAATTTTAGTATATTTTGATGGGACTGATCATTTTAGACTAACTGATGAAGTTTATGAGAAAGTTTGTAATGCTACAAAGCTTATTCCACAACGTGCAATAATGGGAGCAAATTTTTTAAACTTTAGAGCACATGAGCTGTACACAATGAATGGTAATCAAATAAGTGATACATTTGTAAAATGGGACAAAGAAAAGAATAAATGTTTTGCAGGATTTGTAGTGAGTGGAGAAAACGTTGGTGTCAACGAAACAATTACTGTTAGTGGTGAAGCTTTAAGTTTTTTAAGCACAGGAATTGATACAAGAGTTTATTATATAAAAAATTTTTAAGGAGGAAAAAAATAATTATATCGATTTTAATTTATCTTAATTTCGTATAACCTAATTACAAGTTATGTCCGATCCAATAATCAAATGTGAAGGCGTTTATAAAATTTTTGGAGAAAATGCCAAAAAAATGCTTCATGAATCTAATGGCAATGTAGATGCAAAAACTTTTCAAGATAATGGATGTATTGTAGGCGTTAATAATGCCTCTTTTGAAGTTTCAAAAGGAGAAATGTTAGTTGTAATGGGTTTATCTGGTTCAGGTAAATCAACTTTATTAAGATGTATTTCTAGATTAACAGATGCAACAAGTGGAAAAATTTTTATTGAAGGGCAAGATTTACTTCAACTTAACAATAAAGAGCTAATTGAACTAAGACGAAATAAAATGGGAATGGTTTTTCAAAGCTTTGCTCTATTACCCCATAAAACAGTTGTAGAGAACATTGCTTTTCCACTTCAAATTAAAGGAATTAAAATTGAAGATAGTATTAGTAAAGCAATGGAAATGGTAAAATTAGTTGGTCTTGATGGAAGAGAAAACTATTTTCCAAGAGAACTTTCAGGAGGTCAACAACAAAGAGTAGGTATCGCCAGATCATTAGCTGTTGAACCAGACATATGGTTTTTAGATGAACCTTTTTCAGCGTTAGATCCATTAATAAGAAAAGAAATGCAAGACGAGTTTTTAAGACTTCAAGGAAAATTACAAAAAACAATAATGTTTATTACTCATGATTTTGATGAAGCTTTAAAACTAGCGGATCGAATTGCGATTATGAAGGACGGTATTATTGAACAATTAGACACACCAGCCAATATTGTTTTAAATCCCGCAACAGAATATGTAAGAAAATTTACTGAAGAAGTCCCTAGAGAAAAAGTTTTGCTAATTGAAGATGTAATGGACGTAATTACAAAAGAAAATTTAAGTGATTTAAAAGTTTCAAAAGATGAAATTATTGAAAATGTAGCAGAAAAAATTCTAACTCAAGAAAAAACAGTTTCTGTAGTAGATGAAAATAATCAAATTGTAGGTTCTATTAATCCATCAAAAATAATTAATACAGTTTTTGGAGGACGTAAAAATAACAATTAAAATATGGAATTTATTAAAAAATATCCCAAATTATTTCAGTGGTTATTTTTATTAATTGTATTTTTTGCACTATGTTTTGCTATTGATGTTCCCGAAACATACAATTTTATTAGAGGACAAGCAGAATTTATTAAAGATCCTAACCAAAGTTCATACGTCTTATTTGGTAAAGAGGTAAGATACTATGCATTTGATGTTTTTTGGAGATTGCCCCCACTTCTAGGGTGGCTTCCTATTTGGATAAATGACTCTTTATTTTTCTTAATGAATGAGTGGATGCCAATGGAGTTTTGGAATGAAGATACTCAAGAGTTTAAAACTCGACCCTTAGTGCTGCAAATCACTAGAAATTTAACTTCTTTTATGACTTTTCTTATTGAGCTAATAAGAGAGTTTTTGTTAGGTGGGCTTAATACTATTGTTGCAATTTCTAGTTGGGACTGGATTGACGCTAATCCTTGGGCAGAATTACCAGGGTTACCATGGACAATCGTGGCAGCAGGGGCAACAATTTTAGCTTATAAACTTAGTGGTAAGGGTCTTGCGTTATTTGCTGCTTTAGTCATGATTTATATTTCCATTTTTGGTCAATGGAAACCTTCGATGCAAACACTCTCTTTTATATTAGTTGCAGCACCTTTATCATTTATTTTTGGTTTGGGTCTAGGGATTGCAGCATTTAAAAGTAAACGAGTTGAGAAAGCTTTATATCCAATACTTTTGGTAATGCAGACTATGCCTCAATATGCAGTTTTAGTTCCAGCAATTGTTCTTTTTGGAGTAGGTGATCATGCGGCTGTAATTATAACTATGGTTGTTGCAGTACCGCCAATGATACTACTAACTTTATTGGGTCTTAGAGGTATATCCCCAGAGGTTATTGAAGCAGGTAAAATGAGCGGATGTAGTAATTGGCAACTGATGTCTAAAGTATTAATTCCAACAGCCAGAAGAGATATATTAATTGGAGTTAACCAGGTTATCATGGTGTGTTTTTCTATGGCTGTTATTTCAGCTTTTATAGGAGCAAAAGGTTTAGGATTTAATTTATTACTAGCTTTAAATCAGTTAAACATAGGATTAGCGTTAGAAGCTGGATTATGTATAAGCCTGATTGCAATCTTGTTAGACAAAATGTCTTTAGCTTGGGCTAATAAACAAATTGATTATTTTGGAAACTTAACTTTTTTTCAACGTCATAAAAATATATTCTTTTTTGTTGTAGCTATAATATTAGGGATTGTATTTGCATACATTGGATCTTTTTACTTTAAAGAAGGTTTTAACTATCTTTTTGAAATTCCACATAACAAAGGAATATCGACAGCTGATTTTTGGAACAAAGGTGTTGATTGGATTTTTGATACGTTCTTCGTATATATAAAAGCATTTAATACTTGGTTAATTGTAGATGTGCTTCAGCCGATGCGTGCTTTATATTTAAGAATGCCTGCTGTAGCTACATTAGTTTTGGTTGTTGGTGCAGGATATATAATAGGTGGCATTCGTTCTGCTTTAATTGTTTGTGGATTAACATTATTTATAGCATTAAGTCCATGGTGGGATAGAGCTTTAGTTACAACTTACATGGCAACCTTTGGAGTTGTCATATCTTGTATAATTGGATTTACAGTCGGCACTTTGTGTTTTCAAAATAAAAATTCAGCAAGTTTTATGTTGGGAGTTTGTGATATTTTTCAAACATTTCCATCATTTGTATATTTAATACCTGTAATGATGCTTTTTGGAATAACAGATACGTCGGTATTGATTGCGGTAATAGTTTACGCAACTATTCCTGCAACAAGGTATACCATTGAGGGATTAAGAAGTGTTCCTGCAGCCTTACATGATGCAGCAACAATGTCGGGTGTAACAAAATTTCAAAGATTATTCAAAATAGAATTTCCTTTAGCATTTCCTCATATGATGCTTGGTTTAAATCAAACAATAGTATTTGCTCTATTCATGGTGATTATCGGTGCATTTATTGGAACAGAAGATTTAGGTCAATATATTCTTAAGGCCTTGTCGGACAAAAATGGAGCGGGTATAGGATTAACACTAGGACTCTGCGTTGCCTTTATTGGCTTGATATTTGATAACTTAATTAGAACTTGGGTTGATCAGCGAAAGAAACACCTTGGGTTAAATTAGCTTAGATATTTAACCTCTGAAAAACGATCTGTTGGAAAAATCCAATAAAATTCTAAAGTTTCTTTTCCATTATTTTTTAAAGCGTGTTTTTCATTTCCACCAATATATACAACGTCACCTTTTTTGATTTTTTCTAAATCACCTGATTTATTTAATATACCTTTGCCATTTGTAATCACATATATTTCATCAGGAGAATGATAGTGAAGAGTTAAATCACCACCCGGTGCTATTTCAGCATAACCAAGTGATAGTCCAGAACTCCCATCAAAATCTTTATCAATTAAAAATTTCCATCTCACTCCCGGGTATTTATCCGTGGTTGTCCAATCTTGATCAGAGACAGATTTAAGGTTTTTTACAAATATCATATAAATTAAACATCAAATACTTATTTTTTTTGATCTAAAAAAACTTTCAAAGAGTCGTCCATTGCAGTTTCCCATGGTGTATGATGAACTGGTCCAACAGAACCCGTTACCGGTGAAGAGAAAGATTTATTTCTATAAGTCATAATATTTTCAACTTTATGATGTTCCCATTCTTTAAAATGTTTTCTGATTAATTCAAAATCAATTTTAGGATAATCAGATAAAGAGTGGAGTTCTTTGGTATATTCAGTTTGAAAATCAATCATTTGGTCTGGATTTTCTAATTTTTCTTCCATCGATACCCATTTATTTATGTCCGTTTCAATTTCTGAGTCATTTGGAATTTTTATTTTTCCCATTATAACATCTCGCGCATACCAAGCCTGACAATCAAACATATTAAAGGTATGAAACTGATCTTGCATACCTAAATACATTAGTTTGTGATTATTTTGCCAAACAACACCTTTATATAATTTTGGTGGATACAATCTATTGTTAGTTTTAAGTTTAAGATCTTCAGATAAAAAGGGGAAATGGTGAAGATAGCCAGTGCAAAGAATAACAGCATCTGTTTCTTGTTCATGACCGTCTTTAAAAATTGCTTTATTGCCCTCAAGTCTATCTAAGTGAAAAACTTCCTTCATTCCTTTAGGCCAATTAAATCCCATTGGATTATGTCTGTAGCCTATGGTTACACTTTTTGCTCCATATTTATGACACTGAAGAGCAACATCTTCAGCAGAATAACTACTTCCCAAAACAACAACATTTTTTCCTCTAAATTCTTCTGCATCTCTAAAGTCATGAGAATGCATTATTCTTCCAGGAAATGATTTCATTCCTGGGTATTCTGGAATGAATGGGACTGAAAAATGACCTGTTGATACAATCACATAATCAAATATATCTTTTAAAATTTTATTATTTATCTTATCTCGATAAGAAACTTCAAAACTTTTACCATTATAAGAAACATTGGTAACAGACGTATTAAATTTGACTTTATCTTTTAAATTTCCTTTTTTAACTCTACCTAAAATATAATCGTACAATACTTCCCTAGGTGGAAAAGATGGAATTGGTTTTCCAAAGTGTTCATCAAATGAATAATCTGCAAACTCTAGACATTCTTTAGGACCGTTTGACCAAAGATATCTATACATACTGTTAGGTACAGGGTCTCCGTATTGGTCAGAACCTGTTCTCCAACTGTAATTCCATAAGCCTCCCCAATCTTCTTGTTTATCAAAACAAACTATTTCAGGTATCTTTTCACCTTTTTTTTCAGCTTGTTCAAAAGATCTCAAAGCAGATAAACCACAAGGTCCAGCACCAATAATTGCCACTTTTGTCATAAAATCACCTCTCCCTAATAAATTTATAACTGTACTTTATCAACAAAATGCTAAAAATTAATATAAAAAAATACAGTATTATGAAAAAAATTATTATTATTGGTGCTGGAGCAATGGGGTCAGCATTCGCTGTTCCATGCCTTGAAAACCAGAATGAAGTAACACTTGTTGGCACACATTTAGAAGATGATTTAATAAATAAAATTAAATTAAATAATAATTTCCATCCAGCTTTAAATATTGAATTACCATCAAAATTGAAGGTAGAAAAATTTGAAAAATTACGATCAATACTTGAAGATAAGGTAGATATAATTGTTGCTGGAGTTAGTTCTATAGGAATTGAATGGTTTGTTAATCAAATATCAAAAAATTATAAAAAAAATATTCCCATTATTTTATTAACAAAAGGTTTGGCCATAGAGGATAATGAATTAATAACACTTTCAGATAAAATTAAAAAACTTCTAAAAAATCAAGGTCAAACTGAAGTAAATGTTTCAGCGATTAAAGGTCCCTGTTTGGCAGCTGGTCTTGCAAATAAAATGAGAACAGGCACAGTTATTGCAAATCCAAACATTAAAGAAACTGAAAAACTAAAAAAATTTATATCAACTGATTATTACTCAACAGAAACTTCAGATGATTTAACAGGTGTAGAATTAGCTGGTGCAATTAAGAATATATATTCAATGTTGATTGGGGCTTCTGAGGGATTGAGTAACTCTAAAGCTTCAAAAGAAATTCAATCTAAGTATTATTTAAACACATCTGCTTCATTAATTCATAGATCAATTTCTGAGATGGTAGAATTTGTTTCTTACTATGGAGGCAAAACAGATACAGTTTATGGTCTAGCTGGCTTGGGTGATTTATATGTCAGTGCAATAGGTGGAAGAAATAGTTTAATGGGTAA
Source organism: Candidatus Pelagibacter sp. PS_43 (assembly GCF_059417795.1). Lineage (NCBI taxonomy): Bacteria > Pseudomonadati > Pseudomonadota > Alphaproteobacteria > Candidatus Pelagibacterales > Candidatus Pelagibacteraceae > Candidatus Pelagibacter > Candidatus Pelagibacter sp. PS_43. The sequence goes on from NZ_CM182066.1 coordinate 291,415, forward strand.
ATATTTAGGAGAAGGCTATCTTTATAAAGATGCTAAAGAAAAGTTTATGAAAAATATTACAGTTGAAGGAGCACAACTTGCTTTAGAGATTGGACCAAAAATTTTAGAAGAACTTGATCAAAAGGACTTCCCACTTATGTTTAGTATGTTAAAAACTATTTGTGAAAATAAAAAATTAGAAATTCAATGGTAAAAAATATTTTAATATTTGTTTTTATAGTGCTTGGAATGGTGGTTATTTTGAACTTTAGTGACCACAATCTTAAAAGAGCAGTTGATGCCTGTTTAGCTGGAAGTCAAAAATTATCTAAATCAAAGATTACAGATCTTGATGAAGCTAAAAAATTTTGTGAAGAAGAAATAAAAAAAAATAAAAACTAGAAATTTATGCCAAAAATATTTTCAATTTATGTAAATATAATAGATAACATTTGTATCAAAGTTGGCAGATTTGTAATGTATGGTGTTTTTTTTATGATGTTTCTTTTAATACTATCTTTCGTTACAAGAAACATAATCAATTACCCTTTAATGTGGATTATAGAGATGGCTCAATTTACTCTTACTGCATATTATTTGCTTGGTGGTGGGTACTCTATGATCACAGACGACCATGTTAGAATGGATTTATTTTATGGAAAACTATCAACAAAAGGAAAAGCTAAAATGGATATTTTTACTAGTATTTTTTTGATTTTTTTCTTAGTAATTCTCCTTTATGGCTCTATTTCAAGTTTACAATATACATTAGAGTATAAACAAAAACTTTTTACTGCATGGGCACCTTATCTTTGGCCAATAAAATCTTTGATGTTATTAGGTATACTTTTGATGTTATTACAAGCTTTCTCAATGTTGATTAAAGACATTGCAAAAATTAAAAATATTAAAATATAATGTTAGCTCAATATCTAAGTTATGAATTTATTGCCTTGTTTATGTTTATAACGATGTTGGCAATGATGTTTACTGGTCAAAGAGTATTTGGTGCAATTGGGTTTGTAGCTGTTATTTCAGCATTATTGGTTTGGGGAAATGGAGCTATCGAAATGCCATATACGGCTACATGGAAACTTTTTAAATGGTATCCAATGCTTACACTTCCACTTTTTATTTACATGGGTTTTATGATTTCGGAGTCAGGTATTGCTAGTGATTTATATAAAATGTTTCATGTATTTTTTGGTGGAATAAAAGGAGGTTTAGCAATTGGCACAATGTTCATGATGGTTGGAATCTCAGCTATGAATGGATTAAGTGTTGCTGGTATGGCTATAGGGGCAACTATTGCTCTCCCTGAAATGTTAAAACGTAATTATGATAAAAGAATGATTACTGGTGTTGTTCAAGCAGGAAGTTCGTTAGGAATTTTAATACCTCCAAGTGTTGTAATGGTTCTTTATGGAATGATCGCACGTCAACCAGTAAGTAAACTTTGGCTTGCAGGACTTTTACCAGGTCTTTTAATGGCTACTTTATTTATAATTTATATTTATGTAAGATGTCGTCTTCAACCTGAGTTAGGTCCAGTATTAAGCGAAAAAGAAAGAGATATTCCATTTAAAGAAAAACTAAAACTTTTAACAGCTGGAATAATTCCATTTGTAATATTCATGTCTATGACTGGATTATTCTTAATGGGTATAGCAAGTTTAGTTGAATGTGCTGCTGTAGGTGCTTTACTTGCAACTTTAGCATCCATATACAAAAAAAGATTTACCCGAAAAGTTCTTGATACAACACTTAGAAAAACTCTTGGCGTTTCCTGCATGTTTATGTGGATAATATTAGCTGCACTATGTTTTGGAGCGGTATTTGATGGCCTTGGTGCTGCGCGTGCAATTGAAACTTTATTTATAGAAAGATGGCATTTAACTCCTTGGGGAGTTTTAATTATGATGCAACTTTCATATATATTTATGGGAATGTTTTTAGATGATACGGCGATGTTAGTTATAGTGGCGCCACTTTACGTACCTCTAATTATCTCATTAGGATTCGATCCAATCTGGTACGGTGTTCTTTACACAATCACATGTCAGATTGCATATATGACCCCTCCATTCGGCTATAATTTATTTCTTATGAGAGCAATGGCACCAAAAGAAATAACTTTATCTGATATTTATAGATCTATTACACCGTTTCTCCTGGTAATGCTCTTAGCATTAATTTTGGTTATGGTTTTTCCTCAAATTGCAACTTATCTTCCAAATAAGTACTTATAAAAATAATAATACAACTTTAGGTTTTAAAGTTGAAAAGATTATCATTTAATACAAAAAAATATTTCATTTTTTGGTTTAATCGTAATTTTTTTTATAATAGGCTTTAAGAATACTTTTTAACTAATAGGGAGAGTTAATGAAAAAAGAAAAAAAAATAATAACAAGTAAGAGGCGATCGTTTATTAAGAAAGCTGGCTTGTTAACTTTTGGTGTAGCAGGGGCAAGTGTTGTTAAGGCACCCTATGCTTATTCAGCATCAAACCCAATTAAATGGCGGCTTCAAACATATTCTGGAGCTCCACTTGGTGCACATGTTATCAAACCACAAATTGAAGCATTTAATAAAGCAGCTTATGGTGAAATGGAAATTGAACTGTATTATGCAGATCAATTGGTTCCTACCGATGAACTATTCAGAGCTATGCAAGCAGGTACACTTGATGCCGTGCAAAGTGATGATGCTACAATGGGATCACCAGTTGATATCTCAGTGTTTGGTGGATATTTTCCATTTGCAACAAGATACAGCTTAGACGTTCCAGCTTTATTTAAATATTATGGTTTAAATGAAATTTGGGATGAAGCTTATAGTGAGGTTAAAGGTGTTAAATGGTTGAGCACAAGTGCTTGGGATCCATGTCATCTTTTCACTGTAAACAAAAAAGTTACTTCTCTTGCAGACATGAAAGGCTTAAGAGTTTTTGGTGTTCCTACTGCTGGAAAATTCTTAGCGCAATATGGTCTAATACCAGTTACGGTCCCTTGGGATGATGTTGAAGTTGCTATGCAAACCGGAGAACTAGATGGTGTTGCTTGGTGCGGGTTTACTGAGGCATATGAAGTGGGTTGGGCTGATATCTGTAAGTATGCATTAACTAACTCTGTTACAGGAGCATGGTTTGGATCTTACTTTGCCAATCAAAAAGCTTGGGACAAATTAAGTCCAAAACTTCAAGCACTTTACAGAATGTCTATTAATGATTCTCATTATTATAGACAAGTTTGGTATTGGGGTGGAGAAGCTGATCTTCGTGTTAATGGGAAAAAAATGGAACTAACAAGTCTTCCTGATAATGAATGGGCTAAAGTTGTAAACGACTCTAAAGCATTCTGGGATGAGACTTCAAGTATTAGTCCAAGAGCTAAAAAAGTTGTGGATGCATTTAAGTTGTATGCAAGCACAATGGAAAAAGCTGGATACCCTTACAGATAATAAATATTTTTTAGGCGCCTCAAGAAAGAGGCGCCTAAAGTTAATAACTACGGCTTAGCCGTAAGACCCCCATCAACAATCAATTCAGTTCCAGTAATATAACCTGCTTGGTCACTTAATAGGAATAAAGAAGCATTTGAAATATCTTCAGGTTTACCCACTTTATTTAATGGAATAAATTTTTCTAAATTTTTCTTTGCATTAGGATTTTTTTTCCATCTAATCTGCATGCCAGTATCTATTGGCCCTGGTAAAATTATATTTGATCTAATTTTATTTGATGCAAATTGAATAGCAAAAGACTTTGAAAGTCTTATCATTGCTGCTTTTGACGCCCCATAAGCATCCTGTGGTTTGTCATCACCTGATAATGCATCAATAGATGATATATGTACCATTGAACCAAATTTGTTTTTAATCATTTTAGGCACAATAATTTTTGAAAGATACATCATAGATTTTAGATTTATTTCAAAAACTTTATCCCAAACATTTGAGTCTATATTTACTGCTGAAATATCTTTATCAAACCAAAGAACACCAGTTGTATTAACTAAGTAGTCTAATCTTTGGTGTTTTTTATAAAAACTGTCGATATATAACTTTAATTTTTTAAAGTTGGTAACATCAGCTTTTTTAAATTCACATTTTTTATAATTATTTAGAAACTCTTTACTAGGACTTTTAAGATCTAACATCAAAACTGAAATATTATTTTGAGATAATTTCTTGGAAATCTCTAAACCCATGCCACCACTTGCGCCAGTGATTACAGCGGTCTTACCTTTAAAATCTAATTTCATTTTATTGTTCTTTTCTTAGGTGAAAGCTTTTTGGAGAAGTTAATTTTTCATAAGCAACCTCTGATAACGAACAGCCTTTTCCAGTTTCTTTAACGCCCGTCCAAGATAATGCTGGATCAAGGTAATCACATCGGTTCATATAGAAAGTGCCTGTTTCAACTTGATTACCAATTTTTTCAGCAATCTCAATATCTTTTGTCCATATAGAAGCAGTTAAACCATATGGGCTATCATTCATTAATTTAATAGCTTCATTTTCATCTTTAACTTTCATTATTCCAACACAGGGTCCAAAAGTTTCTTCAGTCATAAAACTCATCTCATGAGTGACATTTGTTAAAATTTGAGGAATTAAATAATTTTTATGTTCTTTTGGAAATGTAAATTTATTTTCATCAATCATTTTTTTAGCACCTTTATTAATTGCAGAATTCATTTGTTGTAAAATAAAATCAGCAGCTGACAATTTAACTACAGGTCCCAAATTAGTTTCTTTTTCCAAAGGGTTTCCAAGTTTGTAATTATAAGTTTTTGAAACAAATAATTCTAAAAAGTTATTATAAATTTTTTCATCAACATAAATTCTTTCAATTCCACAACAAGATTGACCTGAATTAAAAAAAGATCCATCAACCAAATTTTCAACTGTTTTTTCTAAGTCACAATCATATCTTGCATAAGCAGGGTCTTTACCACCTAGCTCTAAAGTCATATCAATAAATTTATTCTGGGTTGCTTTTTGAACATCATAACCAGCTTTTACTGAACCAGTGAAAGAAACAAAATTAATTCGTTTATCAGAAACAATTTTTAAACTATCCTCATGGTTTAAGTGTAAATAATTAAAAACATCCTTGGGCAGAATTTTTTTAGCTGATTGGTAAAGTTGTTCAGCACATAAAGGAGTTTGAGCAGAATGTTTTAAAATAACAGAATTACCTGCTGCCATTGCTGGAATTATAGAGTTTACTGCAACAAGATACGGATAGTTCCATGGTGCTATTACAAATACTACTCCAAGAGCTTTTCTTTTTATATAACTTTTAAAATTACCTTCTTTAGTTATATCAATATTTACTAATTTTTTTTCAGCAATAGATAGCATGTAATCAGCTCTCTCTTTAAAACCTTTCAATTCACCAGCTGTTTGAGAAATAGGTCTACCAATTTGTCTACTTAGCTCTTCACAAATCAGATCACTTCTTGATAAAAAATCTTCTATAAAGCTTGTTAATAGTTTTACTCTTTCTTTAATATCAAGATCGGCCCACACTTTTTGAGCTTTCATTGAGCCATTAATAGTTTCTTCTATTTTAGCTCCATCATAATTTCTTTCGATATAAAGAGTATTATCAATAGGTGTAATTGTTTTTTGCATAAATATTTCAGTTAAAATTATTTTAGAAGGTGATATACAATATTTAATTTTAAAAACATTAAACAATAATATGCATAAATACAACTGGAATTACCCTACAACAATGTGGGTAGGCGATAATAGAATTAATGACATTGCTCTAGCATGTAAAAATTTAGATATTAAAAAACCATTACTTGTTACTGACAATGGATTGGCACAATCAGATATTGTTAAAAATACTTTATCAATTTTAAAAGAGAATGGAATTACTACTGCATTATATTCAAATGTAGTAGGTAACCCGAATGGTACAAATGTAACTGAGGGAGCTGATTATTATAATAAAAACAATTGTGATGGAGTAATAGCTTTTGGAGGAGGTAGTGGCTTAGATGTTGGTAAGGCAATTGCATTTATGTCAGGTCAAACTCTGCCTATCTGGGATTTTGAAGATGTTGGAGATAATTGGACCAAAGCAAATTCAGATAAAATTGCACCAATTATTGCAGTACCTACAACTGCAGGTACGGGTTCTGAAACAGGACGAGCATCTGTAATTTTAAATGAAGAAACAGGTGTAAAAAATATTATTTTTCATCCAAAATTTTTACCTTCAATAGTTATTTTAGATCCAGTTTTAACAGTTGGGTTGCCATCAAAAATGACAGCTGCAACTGGGATGGATGCACTAGCACACAATTTAGAAGCTTATTGTGCGCCAAGTTATCACCCAATGGCAGATGGAATTGCTTTAGAAGGAATGAGGTTAATTAATAAATGGCTATTAGAAGCTGTTAATAATGGATCTAATATTGAAGCACGACAAAACATGTTAACTGCAGCCAGTATGGGCTCAACAGCTTTTCAAAAGGGTTTAGGTGCAATTCACTCTCTAAGTCATCCTGTTAATGCATTAAATAATGTTCATCACGGTTTATCGAATGCAATATTCATGCCTTATGTTTTAACATTTAATAAAGATGTTATCGAAGAGAAGATAATTAAGATTTCCAATTATTTAGAACTTAAAGATAGATCTTTTGATGGTTTTGTTAACTGGGTTTTAGATTTAAGAAAAAAACTTGATATGCCTCATAAACTATCAGAAGTGATTGAGGAAAAAGATTTTGATCTTGATAGATTATCAAAAATGGCTTTAGCAGACCCATCTACTGGAGGAAATCCTAAAAAATTAACAGAAGATGATATGAGGATAATGTACCAGCACAGTATGACTGGCGAATTGTTTAAATGAGTAATTTAAATATTTTAATTGTTGAAGGAAATATTAGAGAAGATAGTGAGTTTTTTATTAAAGCAGCTGGTGCCTCTGCAGCAGACAATTTAAAAAATCTAATTTTAAAAATAGAACCATCAACAAATACAGAAATTATAAATCCTGGTCATGATGATGAGACAGCAAATGCTCTAAAAGATATGAGTAAATATAATGGTATTGTATTTACTGGTGGTGCAATGAGAATAAATGATATGACGGATGTAATTAAGAAACATATCAATTTTGCATCTAATTGTTTTTCTCAAAAAAAGAAGATTTTAGCAATTTGTTGGGGGTTACAAGTCTGCACAGCAGCAGCTGGGGGTAAAGTAAACCCTGGAAAAAATGGTGCCCATATTGGAATTGCATCAGATGTAATTATTAATAATGAAGGTGAAAAACACTTTATATACAAAAATAAAAAACAAATTTTTACATCACCAGCATTTAACTTTGATGAAGTAACTGAATTGCCAAAAAATGCTATTCTTTTATCAAGTGATAAAGTTAATAATGTAATGGGTGTTACCTTTAATGTAGGAAATTCTGAAATTATTGGCTTACAATATCATCCTGATTATGAATATTTTCAGATGCTCAAACTTATTGCTGGTCGTAAAGAGCGACTATTTGTAAATAAAAATTTTTTAAATGAAGAAGAATATGAAAGCCATATCTCATATATAAAATCTCAAAATGAACTATTGGATTTTAATAATAGAACATGTGAAGTTAGAAATTGGCTTAATTATTTAAGAAACTAATTTTAAAATAAACCTTCAATTTCACCATCTTTATTTAGCTTAATCGAGTCTGCTGCTGGAACTCTTGGTAGTCCAGGCATAGTCATAACAGCTCCACATATCACAACAATAAACTCTGCTCCTGAAGAAAGTTTAATCTCTCTAATTGGCAAAGCATGACCTGTGGGTGCGCCTTTTAAGCTTGGGTCTGTTGAAAAGCTGTATTGAGTTTTTGCAATACAAATTGGAAAATCTCCATAGCCAGCTTCTTCAAAGCTTTTTAATTGATCTCTAATTTTGGTATCAGCAATAACTTCATCCGCTCTATAAATTTCTTTTGCAATTGTCTCTATTTTTTTAAATAGAGGAGTTTTACTCTCATATAAAAATTTGAATTTATCTTCATTTTTCTCACATAATTCAGCAACATGACTTGCAAGTTCTTTTGTACCTTCACCACCATTTGCCCAATGAGTACAAAGACTTGCTTTAACTCCAATAGTGTCACAAAATTCTATTAATGCTTTTACTTCGTTATCTGTGTCTTTAATAAAATGATTAACAGCCACTGCAACTGGTAAACCAAATTTCTTTACATTTTCCACATGTCTTTGAAGGTTAACTAAACCTTTTTTTAAGGCTTCTACGTTTTCTGTTTTAAGATCATCTTTTGCTACACCACCATGCATTTTTAATGCTCTAATAGTTGCAACAATTACAACACAGCTAGGTTTTAAATCTGATTTTCTACATTTAATATCAAGGAATTTTTCTGCACCAAGGTCTGCACCAAATCCAGCTTCTGTAACAACATAGTCAGCAAGTTTTAATCCAGTCTTTGTAGCAATTACAGAATTGCAGCCATGAGCAATGTTTGCAAAAGGGCCACCGTGAATAATTGCAGGATTATTTTCTAAAGTTTGAGTAACATTAGGTCTAATTGCATCTTTTAATAATACTGTCATTGGTCCTTGTGCTTTTAAGTCTTTAGCATAAATAGGTTTTCTATCTCTAGTATAGGCAATTGTAATATTTCCTATTCTCTTTTCTAAATCTTCTAAATCATTTGATAAGCAAAAGATTGCCATGATTTCAGATGCAACTGTTATATCAAAACCATCTTCTCTTGGAAAACCATTTGCAACTCCACCTAAGTTTATATTTATAGATCTTAAAGAACGATCGTTCATATCTATTACTCTTTTCCAAACAATTCTTCTAACATCGATGTCTAATTTATTTCCCCAATAGATATGATTATCAATTAAGGCTGACAGCAAATTATGAGCTGATGTTATTGCATGAAAATCTCCAGTAAAATGTAAATTAATTTGTTCCATTGGAACTACTTGAGCATAACCACCACCTGCTGCTCCACCTTTCATTCCAAAAGAGGGACCAAGGCTTGGTTCTCTTAAACAAACAATAGATTTTTTTCCAATTTTATTTAATCCATCATTTAAACCAACAGAAGTTGTTGTTTTTCCTTCACCAGCTGGAGTAGGAGTGATTGCTGTTACTAATACAAGTTTTCCATTTGGTTTATTTTTTAAAGTATCTAAATATTCTAAATTAATTTTTGCAATGTGCCTTCCCATTGGACTAAAAGCAGCACTTTCATCAGGTACATTTATCTTTGCTAAAATATCATTTATAGGTTGCATTTTAGCTTCTCTAGCTATTTGAATATCTGACTTAACTTCGCTCATTTAAACTCCTATAAAATTAATTTTTAATGCTCAATTGATATCCTATTATAATTTTTTGGAAACTTCTAAAAAATATATATAAAAAAAATAAGAACTATTTATATTCGTTTGTATAAAATTATTTAATGCAAAAATATTCTATATTTAATTTGATCAAAAATGCTTTTTCTGGTCATCAAAATTGGGATTTAGCCTGGAAAGATCCTACTCCTAAAAAAGAGTATGATGTTGTCATAATTGGTGGAGGTGGACACGGTCTAGCAACCGCTTATTATTTAGCAAAAGAGCACAATATTACCAATGTCGCCATTATTGAAAAAGGATGGATAGGAGGAGGAAATGTTGGAAGAAATACCACAATCATTAGATCAAACTACATGCATGATGATAACGCTTTATTTAGTGAATTTGGAATGGATTTGTGGAGAAAGATGAGCCAGGATTTAAATTACAATGTAATGTTTTCCCCAAGAGGAATTATTAACCTTGCTCACTCAGATGCCCAGATGAATGTTTTTGCAAGAAGAGGAAACTCAATGCGATTAAATGGTATCGACGCAGTTTTATTAAATAGAGAAGAAGTGAAAGAAATTATTCCAATGGCTGACTTTTCAGACAATGTAAGGTTTCCTATATTTGGTGGATTGATGCAACCCAGTGCAGGTACTGCTCGTCATGATGCGGTAGCTTGGGGATATGCACGACAAGCAGATTCTATGGGTGTAGATATAATTCAAAATTGTGAAGTAACAGGTTTTGATGTTGTGAGTGGAAAAATCCAGGGAGTTAGAACTTCACGTGGAGATATTAAAGTTAAAAAAATTGGACTTTGTGTTGCAGGCAGTACAAATATTTTAGCAGAGAAATTAAATATGACATTGCCAATTGAAACACATCTTTTACAAGCTTGTGTTTCAGAACCAGTTAAGCCTGTTTTAGATAGAGTTGTAACTTTTGGTGCGGGTCATTTTTACATAAGTCAGTCAGACAAAGGTGAGATGGTAATGGGAGGAGATTTAGATGGCTATAATAGTTATGCACAAAGAGGTAACCTTCCAACTCTTCAACATGTTTTAACCGAAGGAATTGCAATGATGCCGTTTCTTAGCAAACTAAAAATGCTCAGAACTTGGGGTGGGATAATGGATATGTCTATGGATGGTTCACCTATAATAGATAAAACTCATATTGAAGGATTGTATTTAAATTGTGGATGGTGTTATGGTGGGTTTAAAGCAACACCTGCATCAGGATGGACATTCGCACATACAATTGCACAAGATAGAGTTCACAAATTAAATGCTGGGTATAGTTTGAATAGATTTAACACAGGTCACTTACTAGATGAAAAAGGACTTGGAACTAAAACATGGATTTCATAAATGCTCCATATTAAATGTCCTCACTGTGGGATGAGATCTCAAAATGAATTTTCATATGGTGGAGATGCAACTGTTAAAAGACCAGAGCTTAATAAGGAAGTTTCAGACCAAGATTGGAATAATTTTGTCTATAATAGAAAAAGCTTAAGAGGAAAACACAAAGAGTTATGGCAACATATATCAGGATGTAGACAGTGGATTAAAGTAGAAAGAGACACTGCAACTCACGAAATATTCAAAACAGTTAAAGCAAATGAAGAACTTTAGTATGAAACAGGATTATAGATTAAATGATATTGGTTTAATAAATAGAGACAAAAAGATTTCTTTTAAATTTAATGGTAAAAAATACTTTGGTTATGAAGGGGATACGCTGGCTTCAGCCTTATTAGCTAATGGAGTTCATTTAATTGGAAGAAGCTTTAAGTATCATAGACCCAGAGGCTTTTTTGGAGCGGGAGTGGATGAACCTTATGCAGTTGTCCAACTCTATAGAAATAATGAAACTGAACCTAATGTAAAAGCTACAGAACAAGAGTTGTTTGAAGGCTTAGAAGCTAACAGTGTCAATTGCTGGCCAAGTGTTAATTTTGATATTGGAGCTATAAATAATTTTCTAAAAATATTTTTACCTGCAGGATTTTATTACAAAACTTTTATGTGGCCCAAAAGCTTTTGGTACAAAGTTTATGAACCTTTTATAAGAAAAGCGGCAGGACTTGGGGTAGCATCAATTAAACATGATAAAGAGAGATACGAACATAAATATGAGTACTGTGATTTACTAGTTGCAGGTTCAGGACCTTCTGGTTTAGCAAGTGCATATGCTGCAGCTAAAAATGGTGCCAGAGTTATATTAGCAGAGGATAAACCAAGGTTTGGTGGATCATTGTTAACTAGTGAAGTTAATATTGGTAATCAATCAGGAAAAGAGTGGGCAGATAATATAATTTCAGAACTTAAAGAATTGCCCAATGTTATTGTTAAAAATAGATCTCAAGTATTTGGTTATTATGACCACAATATGCTCGTGATGTCTGAAAAATTAAGTGATCATTTGCCTAATACTAAAAAATATAATCCTAAACAAAGATTATGGTATATCAGAGCTAAAGAAGTTGTAATTTCATCTGGATCAATTGAAAGACCATTAGTATTTGGAAACAATGATACACCAGGTGTGATGTTGTCTTCAGCAGCAAAAGAATATTTAAAAGTCTACGGGGTTTTAGTAGGTAAAAAACCATTAATTTTTACTAATAATGATAGCGGATATGAAACAGCTATAGAATTTAAAAAAAATGGAGTTGATCCAGTTGTTTTAGACACGAGAAAAGAACTAAAATCTGAAATTATAGATGAAGCAAAAAAATTAAATATTCAAATTAAATTTTCTTACGTAGTTGTTGCAGCCAAAGGATATAAAAAAGTTAAATCTGCTGAGGTTGCTAAAATTTCAGATGATAAAAAAAAATTAGGAGCTTTAGAAAATATTAATTGTGATTGTATTTGTGTTTCAGGCTTTTGGACTCCAACAATACACTTAGCTTCCCAATCAGGAAATAAAACAACTTTTAATAAAGAGATAGATGCATTCGTGCCAGGACTATCAAAACAAAATGAAACAACCTTGGGTGCTGCAAATGGAACTTTCACATTAGAAGAAACTTTAAAAAAATCATTTGAAAGTGGATATGAACTTTCAAAAAAAATTACTAAAAATGAAAACAAAACATCAACCCCAACAGTTATGGAGAAAAAATCAACTACACATGATAAATTTTGGTGTGTACCTTTGCCTAAAGACAAAACATATAAAAGATTTTTAGATTTTCAAAACGATGTAGCAGTGTCCGATGTAGAAATTGCACTAAAAGAAGGTTATCGATCAATAGAGCATGTAAAGAGATACACGACACTAGGAATGGCTACAGACCAAGGAAAAACAAGTAACCTCAACGGTTTGCAACTAGTTTCAAACATCGAAAATAAAATAGTGCCAGAAGTAGGTCATACAACTTTTAGACCTCCATATACACCAGTTACTATTGGTGCAATTGTTGGAAGAGAAATTGGCAAACATTCTAAACCAACAAGAAAATCACCGATGCACACTTGGCATGAAAAAAATAATGCAGTGTTTGTAGATGCAGGTGTTTGGTTGAGACCAAGATATTATAAAATTGGAGAAGAAACTTTATTTGAAGGTTCAAAAAGAGAAGCTAAAAATGTTAGAACAAATGTAGGAGTTTGCGATGTAACTACTTTAGGTAAAATTGATATTAAAGGACCTGATGCAGCAGAACTACTAAATCGAGTTTATACTAATGCTTGGTTAAAACTGCCCGTTGGTAAAGCTAGATACGGTGTAATGTTAAGAGAAGATGGAATTGTTATGGATGATGGAACAACAACGAGGATTTCTGAAAATCATTATCATATGACAACAACAACAGCACAAGCAGCAAATGTTTTATCTCATCTTGAATATTATCTACAACTTGTATGGCCAGAACTAAATGCAAATGTTGTTTCAACTACAGAGCAATGGGCAGGAGCTGCAATCGCTGGACCAAAATCTAGAGATTTATTGCAAAAACTATTTCCAAATATTGATGCTTCAAATGAAGGGTTGCCTTTTATGGGGTATTTAGAGGCTGATTTATTTGGAGTTCATGCACGAATTTTTAGAATTTCATTTTCAGGAGAGCTTGCTTATGAAGTTAATGTAGAATCTGATAATGGAAACTTTATGTGGGAGAAAATAATGGAAATAGGACAAGAATTTAAAATTCAACCCTATGGAACTGAAGCATTATCAACATTAAGAATTGAAATGGGACACATTGCAGGATCCGAACTTGATGGTAGAACTATTCCTTATGACAACTCTTTAGAAGCATTGGTCAGTAAAAAGAAAGACTTTATAGGAAAACGTTCTTTAGATAGAGAAGCATTTATAGCAGACGATAGACAAAAGGTAGTAGGAGTTGTTCCAATTGATAAGAAAACAAGTATCCCTGAAGGATCTCATTTAGTTAAAGACGCAATGGCTCCAATCCCAAATCCTAAATTAGGATATATTTCAGCATCTTGCTGGAGTGTTGAATACGATAATCCGTTTTCCTTAGCAATTCTCAAGGATGGAAAAAATATGATAGGGCAAAAACTATTTGCAATGTCACCTTTAAAAAATAAAACAATACCGGTTGAGATTGTTTCATCACATTATGTAGATCCAAAAGGTGAAAGGGTAAGGTCATGAGCTCAATTTCTGCTTTAAAAAATACTCATATCAAAGGTTTATTTGGTGATCATGAAGGAAAAAATGATAATGAGTTGTTAAAAGTAAGTGAATTAACTGATTTTCTAATTATTCAAATTTTTAAATATAGCAGTTCTACAATAGCTATTGAAAATATTAGGTTAGATAATCTGAACTTAAAAAACGAAGCTCTAAATATAAGCTGTAACACTAATACAAGAATTTTATGGAATGGCCCAAATAACTGGCTTTTAGTTTCTTCAAAAAAAGAAACTATAAAAGAAATTAATGAAAAATTACCAGTAACAGATTTTGCTATAACAGATATATCTCATAGCAGAGCAATAATTCAAATAGAGGGAAACAATACAAAAGAGATTTTAAAAAAGGGATGTCCTTTTAATTTTAATGAATTAAAAAAAGATACATGTTTAAATTCAATTTATAACGGAATGTCGGTTACAATTGATATGTTAGAAGACAATCCAGATAAAGTTAGAATGTTCACATTAAGAAGTTTTGGAGAATCCTTTTACCATTCAATTACTGATGCTTGCTTAGAGTTTGGCTATAAAGGAGTTTAAAAATTTATTGCTTTCTTGTTGCTATATAAACACCAAGAGTTGCCACAGCAAAACCAATTAAATCTAGATTATTTAATTTTTCATTTAAAAATAACCAGGCCATTATTGCTGTAGTTGGTGGTATTAAAAAAAATATAGAAACAGTTTTACTTGCTGAGTTATTTTTAATTAAAAACATTAAGATTGTAAATGCTCCAAAAGACACAAGAAATATTTGATGACTCATTGCTATTAAGAATGTGGATGTAAAATTAATATAAGGTTCACTAAAAATTAAAATGATTATTATGTGAAAAGAACAGCCACCTATTGCTTGATACATGTTGCTGACAGACAAAGGTAAATTGTTGCTTATTTTTTTTTGCCATAAAGTAGATGTTGTAATCGCCAGAAGAGCAACAAAAGATGCTACCACTCCAAAAACAGGAAGGCTTGATCCAATATCAAAACCTAAAACTAAAGCAGCACCAATAAATCCGAGGATAACTCCAATCCATTGTATAAAAGTAACTTTTTCACCTAAGAATTTTCCTGCTAAAGCATTAGTTAAAATTGGCTGCAAGGTTACAATTAATGCAGCAATACCAGTGGGCATTCCAATTGAAACTGAATAAAAAACACCCCCTAAATAAACACCATGAAAAAGTACTCCACTCAAAAGTGACTGCAGAAGGTTTTTCGAGTTAGTTAAAATTTTTTGTTTTGCATAAATTGAAAAAATAAAGAAACCAAATGCTACCACAAAAAATCTAAAGGCTAATGCAGCAAAAGGATCACTGTTATCTATTATTGGTTTTGTTGTCACAAATGCTGAGGACCACAAAATAATAAAAATGAATGGGAAAATTTTAACCATATCAAGGTTATAGGCCATATTTAATAGCAATATTAGGGATTAATATGCAAAATGAACACTTTCTCTCTTGAGTTGTGCTTTTAAATACTTAGGAT
This sequence comes from Candidatus Pelagibacter sp. PS_43, assembly GCF_059417795.1. Taxonomy (NCBI): domain Bacteria; kingdom Pseudomonadati; phylum Pseudomonadota; class Alphaproteobacteria; order Candidatus Pelagibacterales; family Candidatus Pelagibacteraceae; genus Candidatus Pelagibacter; species Candidatus Pelagibacter sp. PS_43. Next base: position 306,932 of record NZ_CM182066.1, read on the forward strand.
CAAGAGGGAGAATGATGAGTCTAAAAAAAATATTTGCTGGATTATTTTTGCTATTTTTTCTTAATGGGTGTGTACAAGGTACAGCTTTATTGGGACCAGCTTATACATTGGCTAGTAATGGTAATATCTATCAAGCTGGTCTTACATATGGATCGAACCAAGCAATTACAAAAATTACAGGAAAATCTCCTACTGAAAATATAAAAAGTTTTACAGATAGAAAAAAATCAAAAATTGATGAAGAGCAAAACTATGATGAGTTTATTGCTTTAGTAAAAAATAAAATAGAAAAAACAAGTAAAATTATTAATTTAGCTAATCAGTAATACCCAATAAAAGTTGCTCTGATTGCCCAGTTTCTTTGCACCAAAGTTCATAACTTTCACACATACGCCATAAGAATTGGTTTGCTCTATTAGATACATCAATGAGAGTATTATTTTCAGTCTCGTAAAGTTTAGGAATTTTAATTAAATTTTTAACAGTCATATCTTTTTGAATTTTTAAAAGTTTGATGGTTTCATCTGGTATTTTTTTTCCAGTATCTTTGTCTAAATATTCATTTTTTTTTAATTCACTAAACCATTCATCATGTAATGCGCCAGTACTTAATTTTGCAAATTCATTAGTTTCCATGAATTTATTAATAGCTTGTTTTACATCGATTTCTGGATATTTGTTTTTTTCGATGGAAACATAAGAGTAAATAATTTCAGCCATATATATAACATATGGCTTTTTGACTTTTTCGCTCATTTTCTATTTTTTATATTTTGCCATACATGAGTTAGCCAATATTAAATTAGGATCAAGATACAATTTTGAAACTTTAGCATTTTGTAGAGATTTATAAGCAAAAATTGCTATAGGTATCTCAGTACATCCAAGTATTATTTTTTTACACTTTTGTTTAATTAAATATTTAATTGCAGGTTTGATAGTTTTTTCTGCCAATTTTATATTCCCCATTTTTACATGTTTAATAGTTTTATTTACTGAACTTGCTTGTAAATTATTTGAAGGTTTAATTAACACAAAATCTTTTTTAAAAATCTTATCATAAATCTCTGTTTTTAAAGTTCCTTCTGTTGCAAGAAGTCCAATTTTAGAATTTTTCTTACAACTCTTTTTTGTTTGTGTAAAAACTTCTTTAGGCATGTTAATGACAGGTATCTTGATTTTTTTTTTTAAATCTTCATACCAATAGTGTGCAGTATTACAGGGTATCACAATAAATTTGCACCCACTTTTTTCTAATGATTTACAACCCTCTAACAAACTTTTTAAAACGCTATTGTATTTTTTTGTATTTTTGGAATTCCTTGGAATTGTAGATAATAATTTAGTTTGAACACCTATAGATTCTGGTCTTCCAGGAATATTTGACTTGTTATAAAGCATGAATAGAGGGTATTCTTGATCACTTTTTCCTCTATTTAACATTGCAAGTTTATTGCAAAAATCAAGCCCTGCTTGAGTTCCCATTCCACCTAAAATTCCAATCATAAATATATATTTTTTATTAAATTTATTTAATATTTCCTAAAGAGGTTTATTGATACCTCTCATAAAAACTAAAATTAAGCAACCATCTTTAGTATAAGACGAATGTGTTGAGCCTGGTTCGAAAGTAACAAAATCACCTTTTTTAAAAATCTTATTATCTGGATCAGTTAATTCACCTTCTAACATCAAAAACTCCTCAAAACCCGTATGAACATGGGGCAAACTTTTTGTATTTGGCTCCATCTTTAAAAGATAAGTTCCATTACCACCATTTTCTTTATTATAACTTATTTTATGCCAACTCATTCCAGGCACAACTACCCCATAATTATCAAATGGAGTGAATTCAACATTATAAAGGTCAGTTATTTTTCTACTTGTCATGCTTGTTAGTTACTTATTATTAAATTGTTATATCTGATGATTATTAATAAAATATAAATATGCAAGATATATTTATTGAAGATGTTGGAAGTGGTGCTCCACTGGTATTAGTGCATGGTTTTTTAGGATCCTCTGAAATGTGGACTTTACAAACTGACTTTTTTAAAAATAATTTTAGAGTTTTGGCTCCAGCACTACCTGGTTTTGGAAAAAGTAATAAAGTTAAATCATGCAATTCAATTGAAGATATGGCCAAATCTATATTGACATCTTTAGAAAAAAAGAAAATAGAACGCTTTTATCTATTGGGTCACTCAATGGGTGGCATGATTGTACAAGAAATGGTTAAGTTAGTAGGTGAAAAAATCTTAAAGTTAATTTGTTATGGTACAGGACCAAGAGGGAATATGCCTGGTAGATTTGAAACTATAGATGTTTCTAGAGAAAAGCTAAAAACTAATGGACTGGATAATACAGCTTATAGAATTGCAAAAACATGGTTCATTGAAGAGGATAAATCTAAATATTTTTACTTATGTGAAGAGGCGGGAAAGCAAACTTCTTTAGAGGCTGCAGACAATGCTCTTGTTGCTATGAAAAATTGGAGTGGTATTAAAAATTTAAAAAATATTAAGAACGAAACTTTGATAATTTGGGGAAATCAAGACAAAGCATATAATTACAATCAAGTAGAAACTTTAAAAGAAAATATTATAAATAGCGATCTTAGAATAGTTGATGGCTGCTCTCACAATGTTCATTTAGAGAAGCCAGATGAATTTAATTCAATAGTAAGTAATTTTCTTAAAAAAAACTGATTGGTATTGGCTGAAATATTTAGCTAAATAATTAAAAAATTAATTTAATTAAAAAATTGCAGCCAATAAAAAGTGTGAAAATTATGCAGTTTTTAAATTTACTGCAGAAGGACCTTTAGGACCATCTTCAACATCGAAAGTCAAAGCTTGACCTTCATCTAAACCATTCATACCAGCATCTCTTACAGCTGAAACGTGAACGAATACATCTTTTTCTTTATCTTCTCTTTCAATAAAACCAAAACCTTTAGTTGGATTGAACCATTTTACTTTTCCTTGTAGACTCATATTTATCTTCTTACTTTTTATTATGTTACTTTTTATTACTTATAATTAAGTAATTATCGCTTTGTTTAGATTTATAGAGGTTTTGTCAACAAAAAATAGAATATTTATCTAATTTAAACTTTTTTAGTTGTTTATTAGCATGCTCATATAAACCGAATTGATGTCTTCTTTGTAGTGCGAGAAGGGCCCAGTAACTTTAAATCCAGATTGGGTAAAAAGTTTTCTAGCATTTTTAAAGAAAACACCTGATCCAGTTTCCAGGCTTAATTTCTTAATATTTAACTTTTTAGCCTCAAAAATTAGGTGATTGATAACCTTTATTCCATTACCTTTGCCTCTAAATTTATCATTAACTCTGATAGATTTAAACTCACCATGCTCTTTATCTAAAAATTTAAGAGCTCCGCAACCCATTAACTTCTCATCTTCCCATAAGCTCCAAAATTTTATAGTAGGATTTTTTAATCCTGCGATATCAAGTACATGAGCACTTCCCTCTGGTGATACAGATCTCAGTTCTATAAAATGCTTAACTAAAAGTGAATTAACCTCTGGATGATCAAAATTACCTTCAATTGATTTTAACATGAAAATTTTTTAACTAATTAAAGTTGTTAAGTGGCCCATTTTCCTTTTTTCTTTAATTTCTTTTTTTAAATAGTCAAAGAAAAATTCATTTTCAGCATATTTTTTGTCTCTATAATTAATTATTTGATTTCCAATTATATTTAACATTCGGGCATCAGAAATTTTTTTAATAGGTAGTTGATCTAATTTACAAACAGCTCTTATATGATTTTCAAACTGACTAATATTATAGGCATTAATAGTTAAATGGCCAGAGTTATGCACTCGTGGTGCTATTTCATTTACATATAAATTTTCATTTCTGTCTATGAAAAACTCAACACACAAAGTTCCCACATACTTTAGTTCTTCAGCAATTTGTGTTGCCCATAATTTTGATTGTTCTAATATTTTTTCATTAATCTCTGCTGGTATTTTAGAGCTTCTTAAAATTTGATCTTCATGTACATTTTCAATAGGTTCATATATTTCATATTTTCGAACATCAAATCTTGTAATAATAATTGAAATTTCTTTTTTGAGTTTGACTAATTTTTCTAAAACATAACCTTTTGAATAATCAATATTCAGAGAATTTAAAGCTTCTAAATTTTGAATTGGATGTTGGCCTTTACCATCATACCCCAAAGTTACAGTTTTAAGAATTCCAGGCAAAAGATCCTCAACAGACTCTATTTCAGATTTTTTTTCAATTGAAACGTATCTTGTAGTTCTAATATTCAAATTATTAATGAAATCTTTTTCTGCTAATCTATGTTGAATTATTCTATTAACTGAAGGTTTTGGCAAAACAGGTTTAATCTTATTGATTTCTTTTAGTGTCTCATAAGGAATATTTTCAAATTCATAAGTAATAACATCAACTTTGCTAATGAATTCTTTAATCTTATTTTGATCATTATATTCTCCATGAAGAAAATCATTTGCAAATTGTTGGGCAGGAGCGTCTACATCATCGCAAAAAATTACAGTTTTAATTTCTAATTTTTTTGCTGCAACTGCTAGCATGCTACCTAATTGACCTCCGCCTATTATTCCAAGAGTTGGTTTAAACATATGTAAATTATTTAGGTTTTTTTTTAACAGCTTTACTTTGACTTGAGCGCCATTGATCTAATTTTTTTTTTACAACAAGATCATTTATTCCAATTATAGATGCCGCTAATAACGCAGCATTAATTGCACCATCCTCACCAATTGCTAAAGTACCTACTGGTATACCTTTTGGCATTTGAGCTATTGATAAAAGACTATCTAGTCCTTTAAGTTTTTTACTTTCAATTGGAACTCCTAAAACTGGTATTGATGTAAGTGCAGAAATCATTCCTGGTAAATGAGCTGAACCACCAGCACCAGCTATAATAACCCCTATATTATTTTTTTCCGCATCTTTAGCGTATTGATACATTCGATCTGGTGTTCGATGAGCTGATATGATTTTAGTTTCATATTTTATATTTAATTTTTTGAGCGCTTTTTCACAAAATATCATGGTTTTAAAGTCAGATTGACTACCCATTACAATTGATACTTTTTTTTTATTATTTTTGCTCATTTAATCTAATTCCATCTTAACTTAAATTGTTATTTCAAATTAAGCTAAATAATTCAATAAAATTAATAGAATTTATTCAACTTATTGATATTCTTTATAACAAATAAAATCATTATGAATTTCAAAATTGATAACTTGCAATACTGCAATTGGTCTAGAGAAGTTTTTCAAATTAATAGGGAAGCAGGTCTTGATGCGATACACGTAACTATTGTTTATCATGAAGATTTTGATGAGTTAAAAACAGTGGTTAAACAATGGGAAGATCATTTTACAAAAAATTCAGACCTTATATTTCATGGTAAAGATTTTAAAGATATTGAAAAAGCAAAATTAGAAAATAAAACGGCAATATTTTTTGGTTTTCAAAATTGTTCTCCTATAGAAGACGATATTAGCTTAGTTGAAAAGGTATATAATCTTGGCTGCAGATTTATGCAATTAACTTATAATAATCAATCGTTACTAGCCACAGGCTGTTATGAAAATACAGATAGTGGAGTAACAAATTTTGGAAGAGAAGTAATTAAAGAAATGAACAGACTGGGATTTGTAATTGACATGTCTCATTCTGCGGAAAAGAGTACAATTGATGCAATTAAAATAAGTGAAAAACCAATTGCAATCACTCACGCCAATCCATCATTCTGGCACCCAGCAAAAAGAAATAAATCTAATGAACTTTTAAAAATTTTATCTGAAAATAAAGGAATGTTAGGACTGTCTCTTTATTCACATCATTTAAAAAATGGCAAAAATTGTACGCTAGATAGTTTTTGTGAAATGGCAGCAAAAACTGCTGAAATAATGGGAGCAGAATATATTGGAATTGGCTCTGATCTTTGTTTGAATCAACCAGACACTGTTGTTGAGTGGATGAGAAATGGTACCTGGACAAAAAATAGAAATTATGGAGAAGGTTCTAAAAATAAACCAGGTTTTCCTGAGCAACCAAAATGGTTTTTAGATGCAAGAGGTTTTAAAAATATAGAAGCTGGCCTTAAAAAAGTTGGCTTTTCAGAAAATGAAGTAAACGGAATTCTAGGAAATAATTGGTATAATTTTTACAAAGGTCTGAATTAATGAATGTTGAGCTAAGAGATCCCAATGTAGTAATGAAATTATCTAGACTTGGATCATTTCATCAATCTAAACTTTCATTTTTAAGAAGTTTTTTAAATGAGTTTAAAGACTGGGATTATAAAAGAGATTTATTTGAATTAAATGAGAAAGGGTATGGAACAGCAGTTTATTCATTTAAGAAAAAAAATAGAGTGTATTCCTTAATCTGTTTTGCTAATGAATTAGACGAAAGTGAAAGATCAGACAGAGTAATTGCTACAAAGTGGGACGCAGCCTTCACACTTCATGATGGTGTTCCTACAAAACAAGATATTGAACGTTTAAGAAATGAAGTGCCAAAGCAAGAATTTGGAAGGCTTTCTTTTAAAGAATTAACACTATCCAGAGCCAATAAATCAGTTAGAGTTTTTAATCATGTTGTTGAAAACTTAAGTGAGGGCAAACAACCTGATAAAAATTTACTAAATAGTGTCGGATATTTATATAGAACTACAGCAGTTTATGGGTCAGGTAAGTTTGGGTTAGCAGATAGATTTAGAATTAAAGATAGAGAAGAAATATATGGACCTTTTAGACTGGAAATGATGTTGGTTTATTTAGTTCGACAATTTACTTTTGATCAAGTCAATCATGTTGCAAAAACTAAAAATCCAAAAAAAGCTGTAAAGCTTGATGAAAATATTTGTAAAAGTTTAGGTATTGGAAATTCAACTGGACTTGGCATGGCCCCATTTATTGTTAATCATCCAACACTTTTAAATAATTGGATATCAGCAAGAGAAATTGCTCTAAAAAAAATAAGAGAAATAAAAAAAGTATCAAAAAAAGATCAGAATATTTTTTTAGAATGTTTAAAAAAATCAATAAAAAATATTACTTCTTGGAATACTGAGAGTGAGTATCAAATAAATAAGATTAAGTCTTTACTTGAAGATTTAAATAGACTTATTTTGTTTTTAGATCAAAATTTTGATTTTGATCAAGATTATGCTTTTAATGAATTGTACTCGCATTTAGAAAAGAAATATTGTGAGGAATGTATTGAGTATGTTGTTTCAATGATGATGGAGCCATATGATGATATTGTCTCATCACTTATTAAAGGAATGAGCTCAGAGGAAGAAAATTACTTTAATATTCCAACTGATAGAACTGTAGAAGAATTAAGAAAAATTATAGAAAATAAATATCCAGATATTTTAGATTTAGATTTCTCTAAAGATGAAAATAATTTAAATTTTTGGTTTATATCAAAAAATAAAGAGGAGCCAAGATTAGCAAATAGATTTGATGAAATGGGTGCAGAATTAGAGCAGCCTCTTGCAATCGCTCGAGATATTAAACGATTATATGAAGTATTATTAGAAACTAATAATAATTGGACTATTGCTAAATTTTTATCAACCAATAACGAATTGAGACATGTTATTAGAAGGGCATTTATAGTTGAAAAATTTCCTTATTCAGAAATACAGGATAATACAATTGGTAAAACAATTGTACCAATTGATATGTTGAGATTAAAATTGTCATTTTTTGGGGCTTTAAAATTTGATCCACGCTCTGATAAATGGTTAAGAATATGCATGTTTCAAGGCGCGCCCTTACCAGAACAATTAAAAAACTATGACGAGTATTGGGTTTATAATTAAAGAAGATGAAGTCTTTAAGTGAAATTGAAACTGTTTCAAAAAGAGCAAGTAGAGCTGCCGGTTATTCCTGGGGCATTGCAGAAGAAGTTGCAAAGAATATAAGATTGCTCGAGATTTTCAATCTGCCTGGAATTAAAAATCTTAATAGTTTTTTTAAGAAAAAAAAAAATTAAGCCTTGATATGATTAGTATGATTAATCAAGACAACATAGCAAATAGAGACGGATATTGTCCAATAATTGCTGGAGTAAATGTTTTAGATCAAATTAAAACTTTAGAAAATTTAAACCAGATAAACTTTAAAAAGGTACTCTATCCTTTACTTTTCTTACCATTTATAAGTCGAGCTACAGCAGTAATTGGAAAAAGAATTTTCTTAAAGATTGATGATAAAGAGTTTCTATTAAACTTTAATAATAATATTTATTCAAATTATACAAAAAATGAAATTATTGAGAATGCTGACAATATTTATTTTAAAGTTATTGAAAATAGAGATTCCTTTAATATTGAAGAATGGAATGAACTTTATAAACTTTCAGAGGAAACATTTGTTGAAGAAAATGAGTCATTAAAACAAAGTGGAGCTGGTGCTGGATTAACAGATAACGATTAGCTATCTAATTTCACTCATTGCTTTAATATGAGATGGCCTTGTTTCACAACATCCACCTAAAATAGTAGCACCATCATCTTTAAATTTTTTAACAAATTTAGCCATAAATTCAGGTGTTAAATCTTTTCTTTGACCTAAAAACTCATTTGGATTTCCTGTTTTGCTTTTATTATAGTGATTAGTATATCCATTTTTGGGCTTGGTTGTTTCAAATGCATTAAACTTAAATCCAAAAGGAATACCCAAATTTCTAACCTCTTCCAAATTTTTAGAAAAATTTTCAGGTGAAATACAAGACAAGATTACCCCAAGTAAATTTTTGTGGTCAATATTATTTATAATATCAGATATTTTTTCACCACTTGGAAGATTGACACCCTCAGATATGTGCGCACCCATCAGATAAGGTTTTTTGAAATTCTGGATTGCTTCAATTGCTAGTTTGAATTCTTTAACACTTGATAAAACATCTAAATAAAAAAAGTCAACATATGGATCAAGTAATTTTGCTTGATCATAAAAATTTTGTTTAATTTCTTCATCTGCTCTCGTATCTTCTTCGTAAGTTAAATATTGAGGTGGAAGACCCCCGGCTATAAAAATATGTGGAAATTGTTTTTTAGCTTTTTGAGCTATCTCCCCAGCTTTTTTATTTAGGTATTCAAATTTATCCTCAACTTTATTATCACGTAACCTAACCCTTCTAGTTGTAAAAGTTGTGGTAACAATAACTTCAGCTCCAGCTTTAATAAAATCTAAATGAGTATCTAATAATAGCTGATGATATTCTTCTTTAAGTAATGCATTAGCACTCCACAATGTTCCATTAGGCTTCATACCACGAGCTAATAATTCTTGCCCCATACCACCATCTAGAATTCGTGTTGTTTTAAAAAAATTAATATCCATTCTTACTCCTTACTTTTTTAGTGCTTTGGCTTTATGCCAGGTGCACAATATAGTCCAACTACCTTTACCAATTATCTAATGATTTCCTTTTTAGCAGTTAGTACCTGCAATATGGATCAAATCGGTTAGTGTATTTATATATCTAATAGACTGATTAGTAAATCACTTCTTAAATAATATTTTAGCATTAAATGAAAAAGATCTTCTCTCACCATCAACATTAAATGGGTAAGCTGTGTGCATTAAATAATTGGGAAAAATTAATAAATCCCCTAATTTAGGGTTTAAATTGTAGATGCTTTTACTTAAAAAATTTTTCTGACCATTGATAAAATCAATAGTTCCATTAGTTTTAATCTTTTTATTCTTAAGAAATTTATTTTGATTCATATCTTTTGGGATTTTAAGATAGCCAACCCCTGATAATTGTCCTCCATGATAATGAATGGGGTTATACTCATTTTTTAATTGTCTTACTACCCATAGGTTAATTATCTTAATTTCTTTAATTTTTTTAACTTCTGACTTATCAAGATAAACTTTGATATTTTTTATTATTTCTTTAGACAAATTTTTATTAACTATTGTTTTAGGTATCTTAATTTCACTCTTAATTTGACTTGCTAGTTTAGAACTATAATCATTTTTTATAGATGATTGGGTCTTATCAACGTGATTATTTAATATACTAATAATTTTTTTGGATAACTTTGTTTTTCCTATAGTTGGTCCAAAAGCTCTAAATGTTTTCATATTTTATCTATAATAATTTAATACTTCCGTTATGCAAACAACTTCAATCCTATTCGAATAGCGACAAATATGACAAGTGCTGATGTCACTAGAGCCAACATTCTTGCAGGAAAAATTTTAAGATTTAAATAATTTCCTAGTTGACCGCCTATTAAAACAAGCAGAAATAAAGGCCAATAATCGTAAAGCCCATTTATTGTTGATGACTTTGTAGATTGACCAGCAAGACCTGATAGAGAATTAATCAGTATGAATAATGATGCGGCAGTTGCAATATTTTTTACTTTATCTGCTCTAATCAATAACAATATGGGGCTTAAGAAAATTCCACCACCAATTCCAACTACACCAGACACAAATCCAATAGATGCGCCTATTAATGATGATAACATTTTTGGTATCTTTTTATAAACTTCAATCTTTTGATCAAAAGATTTAAATTTCACAAGAAGTAGAGCTCCTGCTAGTGTTAAGACTACAAAAAGTAAAATTTCAAAAATTTCTTTATTTATTGATAAAGAGCCACCTATAAATGCAAGTGGTACAGATGATATTAAAAATGGGGCAAGGATCTTAAGATTAATATTTCCAGCTTTAATATAATTAATACAATTTCCTGATACGACAATAATATTACAAAAGAGGGCAATTACAGGAAAGATTAAGTAAGGAACATCCCAAATTAACAGAAGAGCTAAATACGTAGAACCACCACCAAATCCAACACTAGAGTATAAAGTTGCTGTTAGAAGAAATAAAAATGATAATATAATCATAATAATTATTTTAAATTTATGATTGTAAATATAGCACTTTTAACTGTTACGGACACCAGAACTTTTGAGAATGATAAGTCAGGTGCGATCTTAGTAAAAAAAATAGAGGAGGCTAAACATAAATTGGTAGATAGAAAAATTTGTAAAGATAACAAGGAAGAGATTATTAAAATCATTAAAGATTGGATCAATCAATCTGATATAGACGTTGTAATTACAACAGGTGGCACTGGACTTACGGGTCGAGATATTACACCAGAGGCAATAAACGAGATAGCTGACAAACATATTCCAGGTTTTGGAGAGGTGTTTAGAACGATAAGTTTAAAAACAGTTGGTACATCTGCCATTCAATCTAGAGCTTGTGCTGTACTGGCTAACGGTAAGTATGTGTTTGCTTTACCAGGATCTTCAGGTGGGGTCACGGATGCCTGGGATGGAATTTTAAAACACCAGTTAGATGTAAATCATAAACCTTGTAATTTTGTAGAGTTATTTCCAAGACTTAAAGAAAAATAATTATTTTTGATATTTTTCTTTCCACTCAGAATAAGGCATACCATACACATGCTCACGTGCATCTAGGTCTGAAATTTCAACGCCTCTTTTCTCAGCTTCTTCTCGATACCATTTTGATAAACAGTTTCTACAAAAACCAGCAAGGTTCATAATATCTATATTTTGAACATCTTTTCTCTCATTTAAATGTTTAAGTAGTCTCTCAAAAGTAGCTGATTGTAATTCTTGTTTTTTATCTTTAGTCATAAATAAAATATTAGACACATTTTAATTAAGCACAAGATGTAGGTTTAATTCAATCGTTGGTAGAAATAAAATTTTTATAAAAGTAGATCCTACGCAGTTTCTTTGGTTAAATTAATTATGGCGACTAAAAAGAAAAAAAAAGCCAAAAAGAAAAAAACTAAGGCCAAAAAGAAAAAATCTAAGTTGGTCAATAGATCTAGAAAAATAAAAAAAAATAAAAAAGTTGTGACCAAAAGGTCTGCGACTAAGAAGCGTTCTAAAAATTCTAGAATAAATAATACGCTAAAAAATAAAAAAACAAGAAAGGTAAAAAAGATGAGTACAGAAACAATCAAAGCTGGGAAGTCTCCTTTACTGGATACATCTCACCTTAAAGTTAAATTTCCTTTTAAAGAGCAATATGGAAATTTTATAGGGGGTAAATTCGTTAAACCAAAATCAGGTAAATATTTTGATAACGTAAGCCCAATTAATAATGAAGTTATTTGCTCTGTTCCAAGATCTGATGCTAAAGATGTTGATGCTGCTTTAGATGCTGCACACGCTGCATTTCCTACATGGGGAGTTACTTCAATAACTGAAAGATCAAACATGCTGCTTAAAATAGCAGATGTAATTGAAAAAAATCTAGAACTATTAGCTACTGCTGAGTGTTTAGATAATGGAAAGCCAATTAGAGAATGTATGGCAGCAGATTTACCATTAGTTGTTGATCACTGGAGATATTTTGCTGGAGTAATAAGAGCAGAAGAAGGTTCGGTCGCTGAGATAAGCAATAGTGAATATTCTTATCATATACCTGAACCTCTTGGTGTAGTTGGTCAGATTATACCATGGAACTTTCCATTGTTAATGGCAACATGGAAACTTGCACCAGCACTTGCTGCAGGTAACTGTGTAGTTCTAAAACCAGCTGAACAAACACCAGCGTCTATCTTACTTTTAATGGAACTTATTGGAGACTTATTACCTCCAGGAGTTGTTAACGTTGTAAGTGGCTTTGGTCTTGAGGCCGGTAAACCATTAGCTTCATCTAAAAGAATTAGAAAAATTGCTTTTACTGGTGAGACAACAACTGGACGTTTAATTATGCAATATGCATCACAAAACTTAATTCCAATAACTTTAGAATTAGGTGGAAAATCTCCAAATGTTTTCTTTGAAGATGTCATGGATCATGATGACGATTTCTTTGATAAGTGTATGGAAGGATTTGCAATGTTTACTCTTAACCAAGGTGAGGTTTGTACTTGCCCTAGTAGAGCGCTAGTTCAAGAGTCTATCTATGATAAATTTATGGAAAAAGCTGTAGCTAGAACTAAAGCTGTTAAACAAGGAAATCCTTTGCAGATGGAAACTATGATTGGTGCACAAGCATCGGTAGAACAAATGGAAAAAATAAAATCTTATTTAGATTTAGGTAAGAAAGAAGGTGCCAAAGTTCTATGTGGTGGAAATGTTGCGAAAGTAAATAGTGGTCTTGAAAAAGGTAACTACATTGAACCAACTATCTTTGAAGGAAAAAACTCTATGAGAGTTTTTCAAGAAGAAATTTTTGGACCAGTAGTTTCAGTTACTAAATTTAAAGATGAAGCGGAAGCATTAGAAATTGCTAACGATACTCTTTATGGGTTAGGTGCTGGTGTATGGACTAGAAATGGTAACATAGCCTATAGAATGGGAAGAGGAATCCAGGCAGGAAGAGTTTGGACTAATTGTTACCATGCTTATCCGGCTCATGCTGCTTTTGGAGGTTACAAACAATCTGGTATTGGTAGAGAAACCCACAAAATGATGCTTAATCACTACAGACAGGTGAAAAATTTACACGTGTCTTACAGTGAGAAAAAATTAGGCTTCTTTTAACAGATATATTATAATGGCCCGTATTAAATTACGGGCCATATAAATATGAAAGTTACAGCGACACCTTCTGCTTTAAAGCTTATTGAAGATTTAAAAAAAGATCACGGTAAAGAATTGCTATTCCATCAATCAGGCGGATGTTGTGATGGTAGTGCTCCAATGTGTTATCCATCTAAAGAATATCAAGTAGGACAAGATGATTTAATGATAGGTAAAATAGGTGGCATTCCTTTTTATATAAGTGAAACACAACATGAAGCTTGGAAAAATACAGATTTGATAATTGATTGTGTTAAAGGTATGGGTGGAATGTTTTCTCTAGATAATGGTACTGGTAGAAGATTTTTAACTAGATCTGAGATCTGTATTCCCGAAGATACTACGATAAATTAAATTTCTTTAAATTTATTCTGAATAAAAGAAGAATAATTAAGATAATTAAAAATATTAAAGGTTTAAAAAATATTGTTTTTGATAACCAAATAAAGTGCAAAACTCCAAAAATTGAAATTACATAAACTAATCTATGTAGTTTTTTCCAATTTTTTTTTAAAATTCTAACCATTTTATCTGATGAAGTTATCGCTAAAGGGATTAGTAATAACCAAGCAGAAAATCCTATAAAAATAAATTTTTTTTTCAAAACATCATCAATTAATGGTTCAAAATCAAACCTATAATCTAGACCAACATAACTAAGCATATGAACCGAAGCATAAAAAAATGCAAACAAACCCAGCATCCTTCTAAATTTTATCCACTCTAAGGAATTTGTGATTTTCTTAAGAGGTGTCATTGAAAGAGTTAAAAGTACAAAGATTAAAGTCCATTCTCCAAAATGATTTACAATCCTATCAACAGGCTCAGGACCTAATTTATTATATATTAATTGATAGGTGATTATATAAATTGGCCAAAGTGATAGTAAGAAAACAGCGGGCTTGAAATAATTTTTCAATTTATCTAATAATTTTTTTTAAGGTCCATACCACTATAAAGATGAGCAACCTCATCCCCATAACCATTGAACATTAAAGTTTCTATTCTTGGAGCTAATATACTTTCCCCAATTACTCTTTCTGTGGATTGAGACCATCTTGGATGATCCACTTCAGGATTTACGTTTGAGTAAAAACCATATTCTCGTGGTGAAGCATTTTTCCAAGCAGTATTTGGCATATTTTTTGTTAATTTGATTTTGACAATTGATTTTGCACTCTTAAAACCATACTTCCACGGAATAAATATTCTTAAAGGTGCACCATTTTGATTTGGTAGTGACTTGCCGTATAAACCAGTTACAACAGTTGTTAGAGGATGCATTGCTTCATCTAATCTCAAACCTTCAATGTAAGGCCAGTTTAAAACAGGATATCTCTGTCCAACCATCTCTTCTGGATTATAAACTGTTTCAAATTCTACAAACTTTGCAGTTGATTTAATCTGAACTTTGTTAAGTAGCTCACTTAATGAAAAGCCTAACCAAGGAATTACCATAGACCAACCTTCAACACATCGAAGTTTTAGGATTCTCTCTTCAGATTTGATATCTAGAATTTCCTCTATTGGAAGTTCAATTGACTTTTCAACTTCACCTTCAATTTTAACAGTCCAGGGTCTGGTAGTAAAATTTTTTGCTCGTCTATAGGGATCACCTTTGCCGGTACCAAATTCATAGAAATTGTTATATGTAGTTATATCTTTATAACTAGCTGGCTCATTTAAATTATTTGCTTTAGCATTAATTAGTGGAACTGAACTAAAGGTAAGTGCACTCAAACCATAGCCCATAGACTTTATAAAAGACCTTCTTTTGTTATAAATTTTTTCTGGAGTTATCTCTGAATATCTAAACTTTTTCATTAGCAATAGGATTTCCTTTTAACCATTCACTTTCTTCATTTTCATAATGTTCTTTTTTCCAAATCGGAGATCTTTTTTTAATTTCTTCAATTATATATCTTGAGAGTACATAAGCTTGATCACGATGTTTGCAAGCAACTGCGATAATAATACTTATTTCACCTAATTTTAGATGACCTTTTGCATGTTCAATAAATACAGCTTTATCTTTAATATCAAGTTTTTGATCTGTTTCATTATAAATTTCTTCAAAACTTTTGATCACCATTTCGTCATGGCTATCATAAGTAATTCCAATAACTTTTTTATTATCATTAATGCTTCTTACAGTACCTAAAAAATAAATTGATGCTCCAAACATAGAATCTTTAATAAATTTTTCAGCGTTTGAAGTTAGTATTTTATCTTTTTTATAATCTACTATTTTTGTATGAAGCATTAGCCTCCTCCGATAGGTGGTATAATACCAATCTTTTGATTTTTTGTGATTTTATAATTGTCGCTAATTATTTCATTATTTTCAGAACAAAAAGCAGAAGATTTTACAACTTTAATGAAGTCTTCGTTACCTTGAAAATTTTTGTCTATATATTTGATAATTTCATTCCTTAAATCATCTATTGAAGCTTTATCTTTAATATCTAATTCTAAGTGATCTTTATCACTAAAATCTCTACTAGCTCCAAATAATTCTAATTTGATTTTCATTTTTTTAATTTAGATGAAAATTTTAAGTCTTTACCTTTAAATTCAGATTTATTTTTACTAATAAAGCCATTCATAATCTTTACTTTTTCTTCCTCAAATTCAGCAACTTTTCTTTCATTAAGATCTACATATAAAGCTAGAATTTCAATTGTTGAGGCTAGGAATTTTTTTTCTTTATGTATCATTTCCATTTTATATTGAAGTCTTTTTTTATCATGATCAAAAAAAACACAATTAATATCAACCTCATCATTTAGTTGGAGTTCTTGATTGTAAGTTATATGAGACTCTACAATCATTGTACTTTTCTTAGTTGTCTTTGCAGAGTGTTCACCCATTTTAAACATATTATTTAGAGTATCAGCACCATATTTATCAAACATTAAAAGATAATATGAAACATTCATATGATTGTTATAATCAATCCAATCCTTGATAACTTTTTGAGAACTTAAATAAACAGACATTAAATATTAAAAAATATTTTTAAGAAATTCAGGTAATCCATCTGGATTAGTCCACAATCCACTTTTTCCACCTTCTTTAATTAATAACTTAACATTATCAATTTTAAGATGAGGATTTACTATTTTACTTAAATCATAAATGGTTATTAATGCAGCATTAACTCCCATGATTGCTTCCATCTCAACACCTGTTTTAGCTACCGCTGACACAACACAAAAAACTTCCAATGAGTTATCATCTTCATTCATAATAATTTTTGTTGCCGTGTGATCAATTGCTAGTGGGTGACACAAAGGAATTAATTCACTAGTTTTTTTAACACCCAGTACAGCTGATACTTCTGCTAATGCAATGGGATCACCCTTAGGCATTTTCTTATTTTTGATTAAATTAAAAACTTCTATTCCAACATAAATTTTTCCAGAAGCCAAAGCTCTACGGAATGTTTCTTTTTTAGATGAAACATCAACCATATTAAAAGAGTTTTTTTGAAAAATTTCTTTTGCCCAATCTTTTAATTTTTCTTCATTTATAATTTTTAAGTTTTTCATTTATCCCCCGGTACTTGATAAATTAGGAGTAATTCCAGTATCACCTAATTCTAAATAATGTGACTCTTTTTTAAGATGCAATTGTTTTATAATAAGATTTACAAGTTCATCTTTTTGAGCATCGTCTTGCAGCAAATGTCTAATACTAATTCCAGTATTACCAAACAAACATAATCTCAAATCACCTCTTGAGGTAATTCGCAATCTGTTACATGTTTGACAAAAATCTTTAGTGTAAGGAGCAATTAATCCAAATTTACCTTTAAATTCTGGATGTATAAAATTTAATGAAGGGCCTGCGTCTTTCCCATAAGTTTGAGGGATCCAATTATTTTTCTCTAAATAATCTTTGAATAAATTAGAAGAAACATGATTTTTCTTAAAATATTCAAAATTATCACCAGTTTGCATTAATTCTATAAATCTAAAGTCAATTTTGTTATTTTTAATAAAATTTCCAAATTTATTAAACTCATCAGGGTTATCATTAACACCCTTAAGTAAAACAGCATTAATTTTGATATTTTTAAAATTTAATTTTTGTAAAGTCTTTATGCCTTCTAAAATTTCTTCAAGCCTATCATGTCCTGTTAGTTTTTTAAAAGTTTGTCTATTTAAACTGTCTATACTAATATTTATTCCATCTAAGCCAGCTTCAGATAATTGTTCTGCAATTTTGTCCAAACGATAACCATTAGTCGTCATTGTTACTTTGGGAATATTTGAATTTTGTTTCATATCTTTAAGGATATCAAAAAAATCTTTTCTAACTGTTGGCTCTCCACCAGTTAATCTAATTTTACAAACACCTAATTCAGATAATGCTTTTGTTAATCTGGATATTTCTTCAGCAGACATAAAGCTTCTCGTGTCTCCAGGTGTTTTTTTATAACCTTGAGGCAAGCAATAAGTGCAGCTGTAATTACACACATCTGTAATCGATAATCTTATGTAGGGGAATTTTCTTCCAAAAGTATCAGTTAGTGCTTTCATCTAATTTTAATTACATTATTAAATTGAAACATTAAAACATATTTGTTAGATAATTGAGACAAAATTTTATAAGATCAATTCTATATTTAGCAAATAATGTACGAAAAATTTGGACAATTCATCGATGGTAACTGGTCTCCTTCAACAGACAAGGGAACTTATGAGGTTATCAATCCAGCGACAGAAGAAGTTTTAGGTCATGCTTCTAAAGCAACATCTGCTGATGTTGATAAAGCATTAAAGTCAGCTGAAAAAGGATTACAAGTCTGGAAAAAAACAACACCTTGGAACAGATCTTATATTCTTAGACGTATAGCAGATAAACTTCGAGAGAAAAAAGATGTATTAGCCAAATGGATGACTTTAGAAAATGGAAAACCATTAGCAGAAGGTGTTGGTGAAACAAATGGAGCAGCAGACATTTTTGAATGGAATGCTGAAGAGACAAAAAGAATTTTTGGACAAACTATTGAAAGTAGATTTGAAGACACAAGAGTTCATGTTTATTACCAGCCAGTTGGAGTTGTAGCAGCATTATCGCCTTGGAATTTTCCACTTATTTTAGCAGCTAGAAAAATATCTACTGCACTTGCCGCCGGTTGTTCGGTAATTATTAAACCTGATACAATCACCCCTGGTGTTGTAATGGAGTTAGTTGATATTTGTAGAGAATGTGGTGTTCCTCCTGGAGCAGTTAATCTTTTATCAGGTGACCCTCCAAGTATTGCATCTCAATTAATTCAATCAGATATTATTAAGAAGATTTCTATTACTGGCTCCGTAAGAGTAGGAAAACTAATATTAAAACAAGCCGCTGATAAAGTTCAAAGAGTAACAATGGAATTAAGTGGTCATTCACCATTTATAGTCTTTGATGATGCTGATATTAAAAAAGCAGCTGATATGGCTATAGCTGCAAAATTTAGAAACAATGGCCAAGTATGTATTTCTCCTAATAGATTTTACATTCATGAAAAAAAGAAAGATGAATTTATAAATCTATTTATAGAAAAAACTAAAAAATTAAAAATTGGTAATGGTATGGATCCTGATACTCAACTAGGTCCTTTAACAACCCAAAAAAGATTGAATGAAATTGAAACACTAGTTGAAAAAACAAAGCAAGAAGGAGCTAAAGTTTTATTAGGTGGAAAAAGACCCGCAGGATTCAATAAAGGGTTTTTTTATGAACCAACAATATTTGATGATGTAAAAGATGATTTTACCATTATGAAAGAAGAACCTTTTGGACCATTGGTTCCAATGTTATCATTTAAATCATTTGATGAAGTAATCGAAAGAGCAAATAATCACGAGCTTGGTCTTTGCAGCTATGTTTGTACCAACTCAATGGAGAGAGCTCATTTAGCATCTGAGCAATTAGAGACAGGATCAGTTGCTGTTAACACAGGATTTGTTGCGATTGCGGAAGCACCGTTTGGAGGTATTAAACAAAGCGGCTATGGTAGAGAAGGTGGATCAATGGCCATCAAAGACTATCTTAATGTTAAATATACTCATATGGGAATTAAAGGCTAAGTTAAATGCAGATAGGGTTTGATGTTGGGGCAACAAAGATTGAAAGTGTAGTTTTAGATAAAGAAGGAACTGAACATTTTAGAGAAAGAAGAGACTGCCCAAAAAATTATAACGAAATTATTAAATTAATAAAAAACACTTCTTTAGAATTAGAGAAAAAAACAACACAAACTCTTCAAGTGGGAGTTTGTCATCCAGGTGTTCATTCACCCCAAAGTGGTCTTGTTAAAAATGCACCCAATTGTGTATGGATTGAAAAAAAACCATTTCAAAAAGATTTACATGAAGCTTTAGGAAGAGAGGTTTTTTGTGAAAATGATGGTAATTGTTTTGCATTATCAGAAGCAATTGATGGTTCAGGAAAAAATTATAAAATTGTTTATGGTATTATTCTAGGTTCAGGAGCTGGAGGAGGACTTGTTATAGATAAACAAATTGTATCTGGACCAAATGGTATTGCAGGAGAATGGGGTCATAATCAACTACCATATATGGCTGCTAAAAAAGAAAACCTTGAAACATCGAACCTTAGAGAGTCTGAGATAGAAAGTTTTATTTCGGGGATAGGTTTAGCAAAAAAATATAATAAAAAACATAAAACAAATTTAAAAACTAAAGATATTTTTCAACTTTACTCTAGACACGATATAGATGCTGAAAAATTTATTGATCAATTTAAAATTAATTTAGCAATGTCATTAGCAACCATTGTAAATATAATTGATCCTGATGCATTTGTTTTTGGTGGAGGTGTTTCTAATTCAATTGATTTTTTCCCTGAAGTTCAAAATCTGGTAAAAAAATACGTTATTGGAAGAGAATATGAAGGAGTTTTTCTTAAACCTAAATATGGTGATGCTAGCGGTGTTAGAGGAGCTGCTAGATTGGGTAGAAAAAGTAACTATTAGTTAATTCTCGTGAAAAGTGATTTTTATTCTTTTTACAAATAGAAATTAATAATTAAATCAATATCAATTAATAAAATCTGTCTAAACAATTGTAAGTTGTGTGTTCAATTAGCACTTACTATTTAAAGATTTTATTTGTACAAATTCTATTCAAACATTTAATTTACTTAAATTAACTAGAAGGAAAAATATGAAAATGAAAAAAGTATTAATTGCATTATTTACAATTTCTTTAGTTCCAAATATTTCATTTGCTGCACCTAAAGCTGAAGTACTTCACTGGTGGACATCTGGTGGAGAAGCAAAAGCTTTGAGTGTTTTAAAAGCTGACTTTGCTGCAAAAGGTGGAGTTTGGACTGATATGCCTGTTGCAGGTGGTGGTGGAGATGCTGCTATGCAAACTTTAAAGGCTCGTATTGTAGCTGGTGATTCACCTGCTGCTGCACAAGTTAAAGGACCTGCAATTCAAGAATATGATGATCAAGGTGTTATCAAACCTTACAACATCGACTCTGTTGCAAAAGCTGAGGGTTGGGACAATTTAGTAAGCAAACAAGTTGCACAACATATGAAGTGTAATAATTTTACGCAATATTGTGCTGCTCCAGTTAACATTCACAGAATTGATTGGTTTTGGGCTAACAAAAGTGTTTTAGACTCTAATGGAATTAAAATGCCTACTACTTGGAAGCAATTTAATGCTGCAGCAGATAAACTACAAGCCGCAGGTATAATTCCATTTGCTCATGGTGGTCAGCCTTGGCAGGATGCTACTGTTTTTGAGGCTGTTGCTTTAGGAATAGGTGGAAATGATTTCTATAAAAAAGCTTTTATAGATTTAGATCCAAAAGCCTTGAGCGGTTCAACTATGGTTAAGATATTTGACCAAATGAGAAAACTTAAAGGATACACTGATGCAGGTTCACCAGGAAGAGATTGGAACGTTGCAACTGGTATGGTTATGGATGGCAAAGCTGCTTTTCAAATTATGGGTGACTGGGCAAAAGGAGAATTTTCTGCAAAAGGCTTAACACCTGGAAAAGATTATCTTTGTTCACCAACACCCTCTAATAACGGATACCTTTATAATGTAGATTCTTTTGTATTCTACAATGTTAAAGGAGCTGATAAATTAGAAGGTCAAAAGTTGCTTGCTAGTTTAATCATGGGTAAAAACTTTCAAAAAGTTTTTAACATGTACAAAGGTTCAATACCTGCAAGATTAGATGTTTCAATGGCTGACTTTGATGATTGTGCAAAAAAATCAAATTCAGACTTGAATGCAGCTAGTAAAGCTGGTGGGTTAATGCCAAGTTATGCTCATGGAATGGCTCTTAAAGGAGCTCAATCAGGTGCAATTACTGACGTGGTGACTGAACATTTCAATTCAAATATGTCTTCAAAAGATGCTGCAAAAAAATTAGCAGCAGCTGTTAAAGCATCTTTGTAATTTTTAATTAAAAGCACTAAAATCTGCGCTACTAACTTAGTAGCGCAGATTACTTATTTATAATGTATTGGTTAAAAAAAAATTTACCTAAAATTGTAGTAGCACCATCTTTTGCGGTAGTGCTTTGGTTTGTGTATGGTTTTATTGGATGGACTTTATATATATCATTTACAAAATCAAAACTATTACCTAATTATGAATTTTGGGGAATTCACCAATATGTTCGCTTATGGCAAATGCCTCGTTGGCATATAGCTGTTGAGAATTTATTTATTTTTACAACTTTATTTATTATTTTATGTATTTTCATTGGTGTTATCCTTTCAATATTTTTAGATCAAAAAATTAGATCTGAAGGAGTTATAAAAACTATTTATCTGTACCCAATGGCATTATCTTTTATTGTTACAGGTACTGCTTGGAAGTGGATTTTAAACCCTACAATGGGAATTGAAAAATTTGCACATCAAATAGGATTTGAAAATTTTCAATTTGATTGGTTGGTTACCCCAGGAATGTCTATTTACACAATTGTAATTGCAGGAGTTTGGCAATCATCAGGATTTATAATGGCTATTTTTTTAGCAGGCTTAAGATCTATAGATGATGAAGTTATTAAAGCTGCAAAAGTAGATGGTGCTAGCACTTTTTCAATTTATATAAAAATTGTTTTACCGATGATGAGACCAGTTTTTATGAGTGCAATTGTAATTTTAGTTCATTTATCAATTAAAAGTTATGACTTGGTAATTGCCTTAACTGCTGGTGGCCCAGGAATTTCTTCAGATATGCCAGCAGTATTTATGACAAAAATGGCTTTTGGCAGAAGTGAGGTTGGTTTAGCATCTGCAAGCGCAATCATGATGTTTGCAACTGTTTCAGCAATAATCGTACCATATCTTTATTCAGAATTAAGAAGGGAGCAAGATGCTAAATAAAAAAAAAGTATCACGTATTTTTCTTTTTTTAGTTTTAGGAATATTTGTCTTTTATTATATTACCCCTTTGTATGTAATGATTGTTACTTCATTAAAGACAATGAACGAAATAAGAGAAGGTAACCTTTTTAGTTTGCCAAACAGTATTAATTTTGAATCATGGAAAATTGCATGGGCTGGTAGAGGTGAAGGAACTAGCGATGTTTTTTTAAAACCATATTTTTTTAATTCACTTAAAATAGCTATACCTGCTCTAATAATTTCAACATTTCTAGGAGCTCTAAATGGATATGCTTTAACAAAATGGAAATTTAAAGGTGCAAATTTAATATTTTTACTATTTCTTTTTGGCACATTTATTCCTTATCAAGCAATACTTCTTCCCATGGCTAGAACCTTGGGTTTTCTTGGAATATCAAATTCCCCATTTGGTTTAATACTTGTTCACACTGTGTACGGCTTAGGGTTCACGACTTTGTTTTTTAGAAACTATTATGTTTCAATTTCAGATGAGATTATTAGAGCTGCTAAAGTTGATGGAGCAGGTTTTTTTAAAATTTTTTTTAAAATATTGCTACCTGTATCATTACCAATCTTAGTAGTGACAATTATTTTTCAATTTACACAAATTTGGAATGATTTTTTATTTGGTGTGACTTTTTCATTTGGTGAAAATGCACCGCTTCAAGTAGCGTTAAACAATATGGTATTAACATCGGCCTCTGTAAAATATTATAATGTTGATATGGCAGCAGCAATTATGGCTGCATTACCCACACTAATAATATATGTGTTAGCAGGCAATTATTTTATTAAAGGACTAACAGCAGGTTCAGTGAAAGGATAACATGGCAACGTTAAATATTAATAATTTAGAAAAAAGATTTAAACAAACAGAGGTTTTAAAGGGAATAAACTTAAACGTTGAAGAAGGTGACTTTCTCGTATTATTGGGCCCATCCGGTTGTGGAAAATCTACGTTGCTAAATACTATTGCTGGTCTTGAAGAATCTAGTGCAGGCGAAATATTAATAGACAACCAAATAGTAAACAACATGGAGCCTAGTGAGCGAGATATAGCTTTTGTGTTTCAGTCTTATGCTCTTTATCCAGCAATGAGCGTCAAAGATAATATTACATTTGGTTTAAAACAAAGAAAAATTTCTAAAGAAAAAATTGATCAATCGTTAAGCAAAATAGCAGAATTGCTTAAGATTACTGAATTGTTAAATAGAAAACCAGCGCAACTATCTGGAGGACAAAGGCAAAGAGTAGCCATGGGCAGAGCATTAGTTAGAGAGCCTAAAATCTTTTTGTTTGATGAGCCACTTTCAAATCTAGATGCAAAACTTAGGATTGAGATGCGTAGAGAAATTAAGAAACTACATAAGAATTTAAAAACAACTATGGTTTATGTAACACATGACCAAACTGAAGCTATGAGCTTGGGAACAAAAATTGCAATAATGAATAATGGTAAAATTGAACAATTTGATACTCCAAAAAATATTTATAATAAACCTAGTAGTGTGTTTGTTGCTGACTTTGTAGGCTCTCCGTCAATGAATTTTATTAAAGGCTCTTTGACATCAAATAATAAATTGATTTCATTCTTACCAGATAATGCAAGTGAAAATGAGACTATAAATTTTAATCACAATAAAGAATTACAAAATAATTCTGCAGCTTTATTCGGTATAAGACCAGAACATATTTTTTTAAAAAAAACTCATGCTGCTAGAGTGGCAAAAGATGAAAATTTTGCTGAAATTAAAGTTAAAACCGAATTACATGAATATATTGGTCATGAACAAATAATTACTTTTAGTTATTTGGGGCAGGAACTATTGGGTAAATTTGCATCTTCTATAGATGTTGAGATTGATAAAGAAATGACACTGTTTATTGATTTAAATAATATTTCTATTTTTGATAAAGATACCAAACAGAGAATATAAGCTATATAATCAATATAATGAAAAGTATTGGGTTTATTGGAATCGGACTCATGGGTTTTCCCATGGCAAAAAACCTTCTTAAATCAGGGTATAATTTAAAAGCCTATAATAGATCTCAAGATAAAGCAGATAGATTAAAAGAATTTGGAGCAGAAATATCCCTATCCGTTAAGGACGTTGTTACTAATGCAGATGTAGTTATTACAATGCTTACAGACGATGCTGCAGTTGAGAAAGTAATGAGTAGTGATGAATTTATATCTAATATTAAAGAAGGAGCTACTGTTATTGATATGAGTTCGGTTAATCCAGTTTTGACCATTAAGTATTCAAAAAAATTAAAAGAAAAAAAAATAAATTATTTAGATGCCCCAGTTTCAGGTGGAACAATAGGAGCTGAAGAAGCAACTTTAGCTATAATGGTTGGTGGTGATGAAGAAACGTTTAAAAATTGCTACGAGCTTCTAAAAAAAATGGGTAACCCTACATTAGTTGGCCCAGTATCATCAGGTCAAATATCTAAATTAGCTAATCAAATTATTGTAGGCGTTACTATTGGAGCAGTTGCAGAAGCAATTACATTATGTGAAAAATCAGGAACCAATCCTAATAAAATGATTGAAGCTTTATCAGGAGGTTGGGCTGATAGCAAAATACTGCAAACGCACGGAAAAAGAATGATTGATAAAGATTTTACACCAAAAGGAAAAACAACAACACAACTAAAAGATATGACTAATATTGTTAATGCAGGAAAGGCTGTAGAGACTCATTTGCCTATTTCGAGCCTAATAAAAGAAATGTATAAAGACTTAGTAGCTGATGGACATGGAAATACTGATCATAGCTCTTTATACAATGCTATTGAAAAAATAAATAAAAAATAGAATGAAATTATTAAGAATAGGAAAAATTGGCCAGGAAGTTCCAGCAGCTATAGATAAAAATGGAAAATTTAGAAATTTATCATCAATTATCAAAGATTTAAATCCAGAAAATATTAATTTTGAAACTCTCGATAAATTAAAGAAAATAAATTTAGAAAATCTAGAAGAGATAGATCGAAGTGGAAGAATAGGATCTTGTATTACTCAACCAGGAAATTTTTTTGCTATTGGATTGAATTATACTGAGCATGCAAAAGAAACTGGGGCAAAGCCACCAGAGCATCCAGTATTATTTAATAAATCTGTTCATTCAATTATAGGACCAAATGACAATGTAATTATACCTAAGAACTCAAAGAAACTAGACCATGAAGTTGAAATTGCTTTTGTAATAGGAAAAAAAGCAAAAAGAGTTTTAGAAAAAGATGCACAAGATTATATTTTTGGATACTGCATTTGTAACGATATAAGTGAGAGAGAGTGGCAAAAAGAAAAAGGCGGTCAATGGGTTAAAGGAAAATCTGGCGATACCTTTGGACCTTTAGGCCCATATTTAGTGACAAAAGATGAGATAGAAGATGTTGATAACTTGAGTTTAACGCTAGATGTTAATGGTAATAGACATCAAACAGGAAATACAAGCCAGATGATTTTTAATTTTAATTTTTTAATTGCTCATATTACTAGTTTTATAACATTAATGCCTGGTGATATAGTGACAACAGGAACACCACCGGGTGTGGGTCTTGGAATGACACCACCTATTTTTTTAAAAGATGGAGATGAAATGGAACTTTCGGTCGATAATCTTGGAAAACAAAATATTAAGGTTATAAAAGAATAATTTGATATGATAGAATTAGTCGTTGCGCTAGGAGCAGGTCTTATTAGTTTTTTATCACCTTGTGTTTTACCTTTAATACCTGGTTATGTTTCTTTTGTTACTGGAAGTTCATTAAATGAAATTTTAGAAAATAAAAGAATTAATTTATTGCCGTTAATAATTTTTTCACTTGGCTTCTCTTTTGTTTTTATTATTTTTGGAGCAACTGCATCCTTTTTAGGGCAAATTCTTTTACAAAATTCACAAATCTTAAGACTTATTGCTGGAAGTATAATAGTTATTTTCTCACTTCAATTGATTGGTATTTTAAATATTAAATTTCTTAATATTGAGAAGAAATTTTATACAAAAAAATCAAACAATATATTCTTTGTATTTATTATAGGAATGGCATTTGGTTTTGGATGGACACCTTGCATAGGACCTATTTTAGGATCAATACTTGCTTTAGCTTCAACAGAGGAAACAATTTATAGAGCAATTATACTTTTAAGCTTTTACTCTTTAGGACTTGCGATACCTTTTGTTTTATCAGGGTATTTGATGCAAAGGTTTCTGTTATTTTCAAAGAATTTTAAAAAAAATATTAATTTAGTAACTAAAGGGGGTGGCATAATACTTTTAATAACTGGGGTTCTAATTTTAACAAACCAATTGCAAATTTTAGGCTACTATATTTTAAACTACTTACCCTTTTTGCAAAACTTCGGTTAATAGGTTAATAACAATCTATACTTATGAAAATTTATCAAATTGACTCAAGTGCCAGAAAAGAAGGATCAAGTTCAAGAGCATTAGCAAAAAAATTATTAGATAAAATCAAAAAACCAGGTGATGAAGTAATTTATAGAGATTTAGATGATGATATGCTTTTTGTTAGTGGTTTAACTGAGTCTGGAATGAAAATCGCAGAAAAAGACCAAACTGAAGAGCATAAAAAAATGTTCGAACTATCAGATAAACTTGTAAGTGAATTAAAAGAAAGTGATATCATTATAATTTCAGCACCAATTTATAATTATGGCCCTCCAGCAACTCTTAAAGCTTGGTGTGACTTAGCAGCAAGAATTGGTGAGACTTTCAGGTTTAAACCTAATGGGAGAAGAGAGGGATTACTTAAAAATAAACAAGCTTATTTAGTAATTACTTCAGGTGGAACTAAATTAAATAGCTCAGAGGATTTTTTAACCCCATGGTTAAAATTTATATTAAATTTCTTTGGAATTGAAAAAGTTGAAGTAATAAGTGCTGATCAGATGGCGTTAGATTATGAAAAATCAATTAAAGAAGCTGAAAGTCAAATTGAGAACATAACACAATGAGCTTATTAAGTGTGAACGAGTACAAATTATATTCAAACTTTTTAAACACTTTAGCAAAAGACTTAAATAAATTTTATTATTCAAAACTCAATAAAACTTTTGCCATATCTAACAAACTAAAAGGCAAAGGGTACGATCCTGTTACAACATCTGATAAAGCATTTGAAAAATTTATCAGATTAAAAATTAAAAAAAAATTTCCAAATCATCAAGTTATAGGTGAAGAGTTTGGTCACAAAAAATCAACTAGTGATTTTACATGGGTGATAGACCCGATTGATGGGACAAGATCATTTGTAATAGGTAACCCAACTTGGAGTAATTTAATATCTCTTAATTTTAA
Source organism: Candidatus Pelagibacter sp. PS_43 (assembly GCF_059417795.1). Taxonomy (NCBI): domain Bacteria; kingdom Pseudomonadati; phylum Pseudomonadota; class Alphaproteobacteria; order Candidatus Pelagibacterales; family Candidatus Pelagibacteraceae; genus Candidatus Pelagibacter; species Candidatus Pelagibacter sp. PS_43. The sequence goes on from NZ_CM182066.1 coordinate 335,263, forward strand.
AGGTGTACCAGTTGTGGGTTTAGCAAATTTCCCGATATTAAATAAATATTATTTAAACTTTGATAATAAAAATTCTTTTGTTTTTGAAAAAGGTAAAAAAAGAAAAATTTCTGTTTCAAAAAAAATACTATTTAGTCAGATTAAAGTATCAGGAGCATTTCATGGAGCAGTCTCTCTTAAGCAGCAAAGTAGAATTCCAAAAGTTTTAAAATTAATGCAATTTCCAACTGCAGATGCGTTAAGCTACTCTCATTTATGTGAGGGAAAAATTGATGTTGTTTTTCAAGCTAATAATAAAATTTGGGATATTCACCCATTGATGCCAATTATAAAAGCTTCAGGAGGAATTGTTACAACTTGGGATAATAGAAATGCAGTTAATGCTGGAAATATTTTAGTTTCAGCTAATCAATCTATTCATAATAAAATGCTTAAACTTTTAAAACCTATTTCAAAATAAATGCATACAAGAGCTAAAAAAATATTAGATTTTTGGTTTAAAGAAACCTCACCAAAAAAAAGATTTCAAAAACATAAAGATTTTGATGCACTAATAAAAAATAATTTTTTAAAAGATTATGAACTGGCAGGTTCCAATGAGTATGATGATTGGCAAGATAGCCCCCTTGGTTCATTAGCTTTAGTTATTTTATTTGACCAATTTTCAAGAAATATGTTTAGAGATGACCCAAAAGCCTTTAGCCAAGATCATAAAGCAAGGTTAATAGTTAATGATTCTGTTTATGCAGGATTTTTAGATGAAATGGAACAAGACCAAAGATTTTTTATGTTATTGCCACTTATTCATAGTGAAGAAATAACCGACCATGATATGGCCTACTATTTACTCGATAAATATTTAAAAGATCATCCAGACTTAGTTTCTATAAAAAAATTTTGGAAAGATCACACATTAGCAATTAAGAAATTTCATCGATACCCTCACCGAAACATAGTATTAGGAAGAAAATCTACTCCTGAAGAGATAGAGTTTTTAAGTCAACCGAACTCTTCCTGGTAAACATTCATTAAGTGAACAGGTAAAATAAGATATTCAATATTATCATACCTATAATGATAATATATCGTTTTAATATTTTGATGTGCCGTCTATAAAGAATTTAAGAATTCAAAAATTAACATTATCTTCTCCCTCTATTAGGTAGTTAATATAAACTTCCCCGCAAGGGGAAGTTTCTTATTGTCATCATCCTCACTGAATAATATAAATTTTAAATGAACTTTAAGTTTGTTTATAAAATATGCACTAAATCTGAGTGGCAAGAAGTTAAAAATATAGGTCAATTAACAGGTTCTAAAAAAGATTTAGAAGATGGCTTTATTCACTTTTCAGGTGATGACCAAGTTGCAGGAACTCTTAAAAAATTTTACCAAAATCAAAATGATTTAATTTTATTAAAGGTTGATACTTTAAAGTTAGATCATTTAGTTTGGGAACAAGCATCAGACGGAACTATGTTTCCCCATTTATATTCACCACTTGATTTATCTAATGTTGTAGAAGAATTTGAAATTTCTTTGAAGGATGATGGTTCTCACGTATTACCAGATAATTTCTAAGGGGGACACCCTTTCGGAAACTCCAAAAGAGTTCCCCTATAATTTAGCGATTTACGCAAAATCCATAATAATGGACTTATTTTTTGTTTTCTTATTAACTTTGATTATTAAATCACACCAGCTAAGTGTCAGGTGGTGATAAATTCATAATCGCACCTCCTTTGTTGATATATTCAATATAACATTTTAAAAAACTTCATTCAAAATATTTATTTAAATATATTTATTGAATACAACCTGACTTAAGAATAGAGTCTCGATAATTTAATAAACTCTTCCATAATATTTTTTACTAAATCATTGTTTAATTATTTCCAAGCAAGTTAACCATTAACACACCTATTATAATTAAACCTAAACCAATCATTGAATAAAGATTTGGTATTTGATTAAATCTTATGACGCCAACAATTACTGTTGAAATAATTGTTAATCCTGCAAATGATGCATAGGTAATTCCCATTGGAATATTTTTCATCACCATAGACAAAGCATACATGCATGAAACAATTGTAATTGCGGTAATAATACTTGGAAAGAGAAGGGTAAAACCTTCTGCACTTTTTGCAAAACTATTTGAGGTTACTCCAAGAATAACTGCTAGGAGTAGAAATCCATATGAAGTAGCAAGACTCATTCCTTAACATTAAATGAAATCTTGCTAAATATATATAATTATTTAGGTAATTTAGTTGCCCCTGTTTCAAGTGAAATCATTTTTCCATCTTGATATTTAAAGCCAATTAGGGAAAGGCAAGCCTTTTTCTTCAAGAAATTTTTTATTAAACATTTTTGTAGAATATTTATCACTTCTGTCACAAAGAATGGTCACAACAGTTTTTCCAGGCCCCAATTCTTTACCTAATCTTATTGCTCCTGCTATATTAATTCCACAGCTAGTCCCAAGACTTAGTCCTTCATTTTGAATTAGATCATAAAGAATAGGTAATGCTTCATTGTCATCAATAGAATAGGCATCATCTATTTTAGCATTTTCAAAATTCTTTGTTATTCTACTTGAGCCAATTCCTTCAGTAATTGAGCCACCCTCAGATTTTAATTCACCATTTTTAATATAATTATAAAGAGCAGAACCTTTAGGGTCAGATAAAAATATTTTAATATCTTTATTTTTTTCTTTAAGAGCATTACTTACTCCAGAAATTGTTCCACCTGTTCCAGATGAACATACAAAACCATCAACCTTACCTTCTGTTTGTTTCCAAATTTCTTGTCCTGTTCCCTCGTAATGGCCTTTTGCATTTGCAGTATTGTCAAATTGATTAGCCCAGATAACTCCATTATTGTTTGATGGTCTAAGCTCATCAGCAAGTCTAGCTGCAATTTTTACAAAGTTATTGTCATCTTTGTAGGGTTTTGGAGCAACCAATCTTAGTTCTGCACCTAAATTTCTAAGTAAATCTTTTTTTTCTTGAGTTTGATTATCATTCATTACGATAATTGTTTTGTATCCTAATGAATTTCCTAAAAGTCCTAAGCCAATTCCAGTATTGCCAGCTGTACCCTCAACAACGATTCCACCTTTTGAAATTAATTTTTTTTCTTGAGCGTCTTTAATTAAAGCAAGGGCCGCTCTGTCTTTAACTGATCCACCTGGATTTAAAAATTCAGCCTTACCATAAATATTGCACCCTGTAATTTCTGATGCTGCTTTTAATTTTATTAAAGGAGTATTACCAATTCCTGAAATAAAATCATTTTGAATGTTGCTCATTAATCTGATTTTGTATCACTATCTGGAGTAATACCATAAGGTTTGAATTCACTATCAGCGATACCAACATTTTTCGCAGGTATGCCAACCATTACAGCTTTTTCTGGAACATCTTTTGTAATCACTGCATTAGCACCAATCTTTGCGCATCTTCCAACTCTAACAGGACCTAATACTTGCGCACCTGAGCCAATTACAACTTCATCTTCAATTGTTGGATGTCTCTTTATATTACGCTGATCCTTTGAATTAATACTTGGAGCAATTCCACCTAGTGTTACCATATGATAGATAGTGACGTTATCACCAATTTCAGAAGTTTCTCCAATCACAACTCCCATACCATGATCAATAAATAAATTTTTTCCAATTTTTGCTTTTGGATGAATTTCAATACCAGTTAAGAATCTTGAAAATTGTGAAATAATTCTAGCAATTAAATCAAATTTAGCAGTACTAAAAAAATTAGCAATTCTGTGAAAAAAAACTGCTTTAACTCCAGGATAAGTTAATATTAAACTTAATTTTGATTTTGCAGCAGGGTCTCTGTCTATTATAGATTGTAAAAATTTTTCCATTTTATCTTTTTGCTAGATTGACTTAAAAGCGATCTTTATATAGTCATTATATCTAGTAATTAAAGAGAAAAAAATATGTACAAAAATACCAACTGTTTTCACCTAGCAATACCTTGCGGTGACTTAGAAGTTGCAAAAAAGTTTTACAACGAAGCTTTAGGCTGCAGATTAGATAATTCAGCTCAAGAATGGGCTGATGTTGATTTTTGGGGAAATGAATTAACCCTTCACGCAAGTGCTCATAAATTAGAAAACGAAAGACACGATGTTGATATGGGAAATGTTTCTGTCCCACACTTTGGTGTTCATTTATCAAGAAAAGATTTTGATGCTCTTAAACAAAGATTAAAAGATAATGGTACTAAATATTACGATGAACCTTATTTAAGATTTAAGGGTACTAAATATGAGCAAGAAACTTTCTTTGTAAAAGATCCTAACGAAAACATTTTAGAAATTAAAACTCTTACAAGTAATCCTGAATAACTGTTAAATAACAGCTTATCTTCAAACAAAAACTATCTGGATCAGTCATAATTGATTTTGATAAATTTGTAAAATATAGGCCAGTTATATATATTTTTTATATCTTTATTTCCTTTGACACACTTTGTTCATTCGCGTTAGACTTATTTTTTAAATTAATAGGAGAAAATAATGAAAATAATTAAAACTACACTTGTAGCTGGTTTGATTTCTTTATTTGCTACTTTTTCAACATTTGCTGAGAAAGTAAAAATTGGAGATCCAGGTTGGACAGGTGCAACAGCTATTGCAAATTTATTAGCAGCAGTTGTTAATGATAAAATGGGTGGAGAAGCAGAATTAGTTCCAGGGAACAATACTGCTATCTACGCAGCAATTGATAGAAGTAAAGGTGAAATAGAAGTTCACCCAGATATCTGGCTACCTAATCAACAGGCTTATACTAACGATCTAGTTCCTAAAGGAACTCTTAAGTTAAGTTCAAAGCCGTATGAGGGAAACCAAGGATATTGTGTGTCTCAACAATTTGCTAAAAAAATGAATATTACAGCAATTGAAGACTTAGCTAGACCAGAAGTTGTTAAAGCAATGGACAGCGATGGAAATGGAAAAGGTGAGTTTTGGATTGGTGCTGATGGATGGGCTTCAGCAAATGTAAACCAAGTTAAACTTAGAGATTACGGTTTATATGATGCTGGTATTGAAGGCATAAGAGCAGCAGAAGCTGTTAAAAATGCAAGAGTGCTTGATTCAATTAAAAAAGGTGAGGGCTATGCATTTTATTGTTACAAGCCACATGCAATTTGGGGAATGGCAGATGTTGTAATGTTAACAGAACCAAAGTTTGATGAAGCTAAATATAAAATGGTTCAACCCAAAGAAGATGCTGACTGGTACAAAAAATCTTATGTTGCATCGAAAGATGCTCTTAAACAAATTCAAATTGGTTGGGGAACTTCATTAGAAGCTAAATCACCAGCTATTGTTGAATTTTTTAAGAACTTTCAATTGTCAGCAGATGATGTTTCATTAATGGCCTATCAAATTTCAGTTGAAAAAAAGGATCCAGCTGCTGTTGCTAGAACATGGATGAAAAATAATAAGTCTAAAGTTGACGGTTGGTTAGGACTTTAGGTTAAATTAAATTTTTACCTGGCAACTAAAAAGTTGCCAGGTAGTTTTCTTAAAAAAAATTTATTAAATTTTCGAATGGATCTGATGGAATCAGCTATTGAAATAAAAAATGTTTGGAAAATATTTGGTAATAATTCTGAAGAAGCATTAAATGCTATTCAAAATCAACGTATTTCAAAACAGGAAGCTTTAGAAAAATATAATTCAGTAATTGGTGTATCTGATGTTTCTTTTAATGTTAAAAAAGGAGAGATTTTTTGTGTAATGGGTCTTTCTGGAAGTGGTAAATCTACTTTAGTTAGACATATTAATAGATTATTAGAGCCAACCTCTGGACAAATTTTAATCAATAATGAAGACGTGATGAAGTTTGACTCAAAAAGTTTGCAAGATTTAAGAAATAAAAAAATAGGTATGGTTTTTCAAAACTTTGCTTTAATGCCCCATAGATCTGTACTGGATAATATAGCAATGCCACTTGAAATAAGAGGTATAAGCAAAAATGATAGGCTAGATGCCGCTAATAAAATTTTAGATATCGTAGAACTTCAAGGCTGGGGAAATAAATTTGCTCATGAGCTATCAGGCGGAATGCAACAAAGAGTAGGATTAGCAAGAGCTTTAGCAGCCGATCCTGATTTTTTATTAATGGATGAACCATTTAGTGCATTAGATCCATTAATTAGAAGACAGCTTCAAGCGGAATTTATCAAACTTTCAAAACAAATGAAAAAAACCACAGTGTTTATAACGCATGACTTAGATGAAGCTGTTAGGGTAGGTCATAGAATTGCTATCATGAGAGATGGAAAAGTTATTCAAATAGGAACACCAGAAGAAATAGTAATGAAGCCAGTAGATAACTATGTTGCTGATTTTGTAAAAGGAATATCTAGATTAAAAATTGTTCAAGCTAAATCTATCATGCAACCAATTGAAAAATTCAAAAAAGAATTTGGATCACTGGCCAAAGATTTAGAAAGTGTTTATGAAAATGATTTGCTAAATAAATTGATTGAAAAATCTTCTATTAAAGACGAACCAATATTAGTAATTAACAATGATAATAAAAATGTTGGGGTGATAACACAAGCTGATTTACTTAAGGCTGTTGTAGAGGGTAGTGATGGATAATAGAGCAGTTAAAAATCCATCTAGAGATGAATTGATTACTGATTTTGTAAAAAGTAATCCAAATTACTATATTAAAGAGTTTAAAAAAATTGGTAGTAAACCAACTTATTCATTTTCATTTAATCTATTTGCATTTATTTTAGGTCCAGTTTGGTTTGGAATGCGTAATGTTTGGAATTGGACATTAGCTTTTTTAATTATTGAAACTTTTTCAGTAGTACAAATTATTAGAGGTTTATTTGGCAATATTACAGCAGAAGCTATTGCTAAAGTAGAACAAGTTAAAAGTACAATAGCTTTTAGGAATAAACAATTAGAAGCAGCAATAGAAAATAATCCAGATAAGATTGATGTTTTTAAAAGAAATATAAAATCATTAGAGGATGCTATGCAAGGTTATCTTGATGAGATTACAAGAGTAGAAGCCTCAGCAATTTGGATTACAATTTTTGGATTTATTTTATTGATAGCAGTAAAGGTTGTCCAAGGAGTTTTGGCAAATTCAATTTTGGAAAAAAAATATTCTGAATGGTTATCTGATAAATCTATTGATCCAGGTATGCAGATAAAAAATTATATCTTAAGTAGTGTTTTTACTTCTGTAATAATGATTTTTACTGTTATCCATTACAGCTTTCCAGGTTTACTTCAGTTAATGGATACGTTTCCGACCCATCCAGAAATAAGATTATTTTCAATTAAGTGGATAGAAATTATTTTTGATTATGCAGTTGTTAAAGGAGATGTAATTTTTACTGCTATAACAATTGGTATTAGGTCAGTTCTAGATTTTTTAGAATTACTATTCGTTAAAACCCCTTGGATAGTAATTATAACAGCCATTGTAACACTTACTGGTTTATCAGCTGGACCAAGGGCAGCAATATACTCAACTGGATTTTTATGTTACATGGGATTTTTAGGGTTTTGGGTAAAAGCCATGACAACTCTTGCGTTACTTGGAACTGCTGCAATTTTAAGTATAGCAATTGGTATTCCTCTTGGAATTTATTGTGCAAGAAGACAAAGATTTTATTCACTAATAAGACCCATAATGGATTTCATGCAAACAATGCCAGCTTTTGTATTTATGATTCCAGTTATAGCTTTTTTTGGAACTGGAAAGGTTGCGGCAGTAATTATTACAATGATTTTTGGTGGTACACCTGTTGTAAGACTTACGGTTTTAGGGTTACGTGGAGTGCCAGAAACAATTCGAGAGGCAGCTATCGCTTACGGTGCAACTAAATGGTATTTACTTAGAAAAGTAGATTTACCACTAGCCACACCTTCAATTTTGGCAGGTGTTAACCAAACTGTAATGCTTAGTTTAGCTATGGTAGTTGTAGCATCTCTAATTGGTGCAAAAGGTTTAGGACAAGATGTTCTTGAGGCTTTACAGTATGCTAATGTTGGACAAGGTATACTAGCAGGTATTGCTATTTTGTTTGTTGCTTTAATATTGGATAGAGTTGTTCAAGGTAAAAAAAGAGTTTAATAAAACTTAATGGATTTTTTATTATTGGGTTTTTTTACTGGATTAAGTTTAATCTTAGCAATAGGTGCTCAAAATATATTTGTCATTGAACAAGGTTTAAAAAAACAACAAATCTTTATTGTTTGTTTAGTATGTTCATTATCAGATTTATTGTTAATTTTTTTAGGTATTTTTTTATTTCAATATTTAAGTAATTTTTTTACTCCAACAGTAGAGCTAATCTTTAACATTTTACTCTTAATATTCTTATTACATTTTATTTGGGGAAAATTAAAAACTGAAGTTTTAGAAGCAACATTCAATATGGATAGTAAAACTAATAATTTTTTTGGGATTTTAACTAAAACTCTGGGATTTACCTTTCTTAATCCACATGTTTATTCAGATACTGTATTTTTTCTTGGAAATTTTTCTAAAAATTTTAACCAGATAGATAAGTATTATTTTGGAGTTGGTGCAGCTACTTCCTCGTTCTTATTTTTTTTTATGTTGGGATATTTATCAAAATATTTTTCCAAACATCTAAAAAGTAAAAATATATGGAGAAGAATAAATTATTTAATTATTCTTTTTATGTCTATTTTAGCCTTAACAGTGTTAATAGAAATTATCTAAGTTTAGTTAGAATAACCATACTTTTTAAGTCTAACATCACCGGTTCTTGCGTGCGCTTCCATTCCTTCGTATCTAGAAATTCTTGCAGCTGCAGCACCAACTAGCTCTGTAGATTCTTTAGTCATTCTTTGGAAACTTAAAGTTTTAACAAACTTACCAACAAATAGTCCACCCGTATATCTTCCTGCACCTTTAGTTGGAAGTATGTGATTAGTTCCTGAACATTTATCCCCATAAGCAACAGTCGTTTCTTCACCGATAAATAAAGAGCCGTAGTTAGTAAGTCTTTTGTGAAACCACTCTAAATTTTCTGTCTGAACTTCTAAGTGTTCTGGAGCATACTCGTCACTAATGGTTGCCATTTCTTCATCAGTATCACAAAGAATAACTTCTCCATAATCTCTCCAAGCTGCATCAGCGTTTGTTCTTGGAACTTCAGGCAATTCTGCAATTAATTCTGGAACTCTTTTTATCACTTTTTCTGCTAGTTCCTTGCTTGTTGTATATAACCAGCAGGGTGAATTATAACCATGTTCAGCTTGACCCACTAAATCAACAGCAACTATTTCAGGATCAGCTTTAGCATCTGCAATAATTCCAATTTCAGTAGGACCTGCAAATAAATCAATACCAACTTTTCCAAATAAAATTCTTTTAGCTTCAGCAACAAATTGATTTCCAGGACCAACAATAATATCAGCAGGAGGATTATTAAATAAACCATTAGTCATTGCAGCTATAGCTGGAACACCACCTAAATTTAAAATTACATCAGCACCACACAAGTCAGCAGTATAAATAATTGTTGGATGAGCACCCACACCTTCTTTAGGAGGGCTGCATGCAATAACATTTTTTACACCAGCAACTTTAGCAGTTGTTACACTCATCACTGCAGATGCAATGTGCGCATAACGACCTCCTGGTACATAACATCCAGCAGTATTAACTGGTATTAATTTTTGACCAGCAAATAATCCATCTGAAAGCTCCACTTCAAAGTCCTGACCATAGTTTTTTAATTGTGCTTCAGCAAACTTTCTAACTCTTTCATATGAAAATTGAACATCATCTTTTGTTTTTTGGTCTAATGTTTTTTTGATTTCTTCAATTCTTTCTTTGGAAACAATAATATCACCATCATATTTATCAAATTTCTTTGTAAGATCGATACACCCTTGTTCTTTAGTACTTTCAATATTTTTTAATAAATCTTGAACAATTCCAGTTGTTTTAGTGTCATCCGTTGATGATGTTTTAGGTGATTTTTTTAAATAAGTTATAGTCATTGTTTTCCTCTTTAATTTTGAAGCTTTATTTAAAACATTAATATGATTATTTCAATAAAGAACTAGTCTAAAGCAACAACAGCAGCAGCAATAGAGGCCAATCTAGCTTGTGCCTCATCTGATCTACTTGTAATTACTATTGGAACTTTACCACCAACAACTACACCAGCTGCACAAGCTCCCATAAAGTAAATCATCATTTTAACCAAACTATTTCCAGTTTCAACACTTGGAACTAATAATACGTCTGCATCACCAGCAACAATATTCTTAACACCTTTTATAGCGGCAGATTTTTTTGAAATACTATTATCAAATGCCAGAGGACCAAAAACATCAGCATTTAAATTCTCTTCTTTTGCAAGTTTTGTAATTTCATCTGCTTCGATTGAGCTTGGTACACTATCTAAAATTTCTTCTGTTGCTGATAGAACTGCAACTTTTGGTCTTTCAATTCCTATACGATTTGAAAAATCAATTACATTTCTTAAAATATGCATTTTTGTTTTTACATTAGGCAAAACATTTAAAGCACCATCAGTAATTATAAGTGGTTTGTCGTCTTTAGTATTTGTCATATGCCATATATGACTTAGTCTAGTTTTTCCAAGTAAACTATAATCTCTTTTTAAAACTTCTTTCATTAAAATATCTGTATGAATATGACCCTTAACAATAATCTTTATCTTTTTTTCACTGGCAAGCTTTGCAGCAATAGCTGCTGTATTATTTTCTACAGGCTCATCAATAATTTCAAATTCAGAAATATCCCATTTTAAATTTTCTGCACATTTTAAGATCTCTTTTTTATTTCCTATAAAGATAGGTCTGATCAGACCTTCTTTTACAGCATCTTGAACAGAGAGCATGGGCAAAGGTAGACCCGCATTAACAATAGCTGCATTAACGCCTCTTTTTTTATTGGCATGGTCTAAAAGGTTATTTGGACAAACAATTTCTTTATTAGAAAGCATAGGGTATTTTTATCCTCAAATTTACAAAAGTATATAGTGTAAAAATATCAAGATAAATGCTTTTAAATTTCAAATTTTAGATCAAGAGTTAGTTAATTTATAAATATTACTTTATGGACTGAGATAACAAATGAGGGACTTTTTGCTGCTTTAGAGGAACCAAGGCTTTTAGTTAACGATCCTTTAAATACTCCAAGTCTTTTAAAACAGCTTTTGAGATATTAATTTCTTTTTTAAGATTACTTTTAAATCTTTTGAACTTACTTTGTCCTGGATAAAGAATTTCTTTTACGCCTTTTATTTTAGGTAGTTTTTTTATAGTTTTAATATTATCTTTTATTCTTTTATTAAAAGAATTACCGACAAATAAATTAGGCTTTAACACAAAAAATAAATGACCAATATTTTGTGGTCCACTAAAATCAGTAAATGGATCTTTAACTCTTCCGGCATGATTACCACCAGTTAATACCCCACTTAAAATGTCAACCATCCAGGCTAATCCTGAACCTCTAAAACCAGCTATTGGTAATTGAACACCTTCTAATGCTTTTTTAGGGTCAGTAGTGGGTTTACCAAACTTATCTAAAGCAACACCTTCAGGAATTTTAGTTCCCTCTCTTGCTGCTACTCTAATTTTTCCTCTATTAATCATTGAAATAGATGTATCTAAAATAAAAGGAACCTTTGATCCAGTGGGAGTTCCAAAACAAATAGGGTTTGTTCCAAATAAACTTTTTAATGCACCATGAGGTGCAACTGCTGGAGGTGCATTTGTAAACACCATAACCATTAAGCCTTTTTTAACAGCTTGCTCTGCGTAATAGCCGGACAAACCATAATGACCACTATTCTTAACTGCAACTAAGCCTATCCCTGTTTTCTTAGCATTATTTATGGCAGTTTTAATAGCAGTATCTGCCGCAACAAAGCCAATACTATTATTCGCATCAATATGAGCAATTGATTGAGAAATCTTTTTAATTTTAATTTTAGCTCTTGGATTGATCACTTTTTTTGAAATTCGATCACAATACATTTTAAGACGAGATAACCCATGTGAGGGTGCACCAACTAATTCAGCATTGATCAATGCCTCAGCACAGATCGAAGCATGATCTTTACTTAATTTATATTTTATAAATATATCTTTAATTATTGCCTTTAATTTTGAAGAATTCATAATTGTTCAAAAGGATAGTGTGATTATCCTTTTCCTCTCCAAGGAATATATTTGTCTATAAGTTTTCTTAAAGTTACATCAAACAATAATCCAAGCATTCCCATTATAAAAATTGTAATCCAAATAACTTCATATTGAAAATATTTTTTAGCAACATTTTCAACAAACCCTATACCAGTTGTTCCTGCTAGAAATTCAGCTGCAACTAGAGTTCCCCAACACATACCAACCGCAACTCTTATACCCGTTAATATTTCAGGTAAAGAATTTGGAAATATTACATATCTCAATATTTGTTTTTTTGATGCTCCTAGAGAGTGAGCTGCATGGATTTTTGACAATTGCGTTCCAGATGCTCCAGCTCTTGCTGAGATAATCATAATAGATAATGAGACCATGAATAATAAGAAGATTTTTCCTGAATTATCAATTCCAAGTACAGAAATAATTAAAGGAGCCCAAGCTAGAGGGGGTACCGGTCTATAAAGCTCGATTAAAGGATCAAAAAATCCTTTAGCAAATCTATTAAGACCCATAAATAATCCTAAGGGAACACCAATTATTATTCCAAAAATTAATCCTAATAAAACTCTTAAAAAAGAGTCCCAGATATGCCCGTAAGGAACAGGAACTTTAAATAAACTAAAGTCACCTGTAACAATTTTTAAAACATTTCCTTTAAAGTTCTGCTCAACAATACCTTCTTTAGTGTGAATAGGGTACTCACCAGGTATAATATCTGCAAGCCAATCAGGCAAAATGAAACCAATCATTTGACTAACATCAATTAATTGTATCCATAGAAGAGGAACATCCTTATAGCCAACGCTAGGATTAGACATTAGTATAAATTTATTAAAAGTATCAGATGGTTTTGGAAGCCATCTTCCTGAACCTTGCTCTGAACAACTTTGACCACTAGCTACAATAGTTCCTGCAGGAAATAAGAAAATATCAACTAATCTTAACCCACCTTGAATTTCATTTTTTGCATTGTCAAAATTAACAACAGCTCCTTGTAAATTATCAAGGGCATTAGGTGGATAGATGCTTGCAAACTCTATACGTCTTGCAATTTTAACAATATTTTTTGCATATTCAGAAGCAACATCTTCACTTTCATTTAATTCACCTCTGTAAATTTTTATTTGATCTTTAATCTCATTAATCTGATCTTTAAATTGTGAATTATGATTTCTTAATTTAAAAAACTCTTCACTTATTAAACCTATTTCTTCTGCAGCCACATGAAATTTTAAACCTAAATTGGTTGAGGGGATTAATGGTACCTCTAGGGTATTTTCAATAGATCCAGATCCAGCATCAACTTTTACTATACCCCAACCGCCTTCTTTATTTGCTGCATCAAGTCTTTCTTGAAGTTGTTGTTCAGTTTCAAAAGGATATTCAGGTTTTTTAAAATTTTCAGTTAATAGATTAATTTTTCCTGTTATTTCATTTATTTTTTCTTTTGTTTTATTTTCAATTAAATCTTCATTTGTTAATAATGGGATTAATTGAGAAGTTTTATTAAGAAAACCAATTAAAATTTCTTTTTGCTGAGCACTTACACCTGAATTTTGGATTTCAGTTAATAAGCTTCTAATATTTTCATTTTCTTTTTTTATTTGGGCTGTACTTTTTAATTCTCTTTGTTCTATTGGAAATTGATATTTTAATCCTAAAAGAGAATCGTTAATTTTAGCTACCTGACAAAGCTCATTAGCAGATTTTGGATAAAAACCTCTCGCAATATCCCAAGAATAATACATCCAAATTAAAAGTAACGAACAACTTCCTAAAACTACCCAATGTGTGCCACCTTTAGATCTTTCTGGATTACCAAAAACTGCATCAATTTTTTCAGTTTGAATTAATCTTCGACCATAAACAATAGATCCAATAATTGTAATTAAGATTAATATTGTAAGAATTTGTGTAATCATTTCATTCTTTACCCATAATTTCTTCTTCCATATTCCAAATCATAGTTAAGATTTCTTCTCGTGTTTTCGAAAATTCTTTATCTTTTTTAATTTCTCTTAAATCTTCTTTTAATCCTCTGTTTGCAAAAGGTAATTTGTATTCTTTATGTATTCTTCCTGGTCTTGGAGCCATTACATATAATCTTTCACCAAGTAATAACGCTTCTTCAACAGAGTGTGTTATTAAAATAATTGTCTTTCCAGTTTCTTTCCAAATTTTTAATACTAAAGATTGCATTTTTTCTCTTGTCAAAGCATCTAATGCACCAAGAGGTTCATCCATTAAAATTAAATCAGGGTCATTAATCAAACATCTTGCAAGCGCTACTCTCTGCTGCATTCCACCTGATAATTGATAAGTTGGAGTATTGCCAAACCCTTTAAGACCAACAATATCAAGCCATTCATCAACTTTTTTCTGAGTTATTATAGGATCTTCTTTTTTCATACGAAGACCAAAGTTAACGTTCTCAGAAACTGTTAACCATTCAAATAAAGCGCCTTGTTGAAAAACCATTCCTCGTTCAACACCAGGTCCATCAATTTCATTATTATTTAAAGTAATCTTTCCTGATGTTGGTCTAATAAATCCTGCGGTAATATTTAATAAAGTTGTTTTTCCACAACCAGATGGACCAAGGACAGTTAAGAGCTCACCTTTTTTTAAAGTGAAATTTACATCTTTTAAAGCATGAACAGTTTCTCCTTTAGGAGTTTTAAAAATCATGTTTAGATCTTGAGAAACTAATTCACTCATTGAATAATTTTATATTAGAATTTTTAATAAAAATAGGCACCAAAAAATTTTGGTGCCTATTAAACTTTTATATCTCTGTAATATTATAGAGGTAAGAAACTAGTATCTACATTTCCTCTAGGTGTACCCATACCTTGAAGGAACTTATGTAAGTTACCACTTTCCATAGATGTTTTTGTTTCTTGTGCATCTAGAAATTTAAATCCACCAATAGTTTCTTTCATATCACCAAGTTTCATTTCAGCATCTTTTGCTATAACATTTAAGTCAGATTTACCTGCTTTGTATCTAGCATTAGCTTCATGAGTTACTTCGATAAAAGTTCTAACCATTCCAGGATTTTCTTTCATAAACTTTGTAGTTACAGAAGTAATATCGATACCTAATATTCCAGCATCTCTAGCTTCTTGGACTGTTAAAAGTCTAGAACCAACTGCTGTTGCAGCTTTGATAGAATTACCACCAAATAAACAAGCCATAACAACGTCACCACTTACTAAAGCAGCAGCACCTTCTTCAGGGTCCATTTGAATGATATCCATTTTTTTTCTGTCAGCACCAACAACTTTCATACTTTCATCAAAAACGTATTCAGCCATTGTTCCAAGTGGAACAGCAACTTTTTTACCTTCTAATTCAGAACCATTTGCTTTTGTGATTCCTGAAGCATTTGATGTTACACAAGTTGTTCCACCCATCCCGTATTCCATAGCGACATCAATTAATTTGATAGGCGCTTTTGATTTTACAGCATTGATAAAAGGAACTAAACCTTGTGAGTAAGAGATATCAATATCTCCTGCTAACATTGCATCAGTCATTGCACCACCGTTAGTGAAGTTTGTCCACTTAACTGGTACACCCAATGCTTTTTCGTACATTCCTTTAACTTTATCTTCTTGGTTTGGAGTAGGCCATTCTAAAAAGAATGCAACTCTAACTTCTTTAGCAGCTGAATTTGCAACTGATATAGATAAGTTAAGAGCAACTACAGCACCAAGAATAAAACTAAGTATTTTTTTCATTATTGTTCCTCTGTTAGTAATTTAATTAAATTATATGTATTTAAATTGAAATTCGAAAGGATGTAAAACAAATTTTTTACACTTGTAAGTTGTATTTACTTAAGAAAGATTCTAAAAAAAATAATTCTAGAAAACATTATGATTTAGTCTAATACTTAAAAATAGAATTTATTAAACAACACATAAACAGAGAGAAATTTATGAGCTCAGAAAATAGAACTGCCGTACCTAATTCACTAAATGAACATTGGATGCCTTTTACATCTAATAAAGATTTTAAAGCAAATCCAAGATTAATCACAGAAGCTAAAGGGGTTTATTTAAAAACTCATCATGGCAAAACTCAAATAGATGCGAGCTCAGGTTTATTTTGCAATCCACTTGGTCATGGTAGAAGAGAAATTACAGAAGCTGTTACAAAACAATTAGAAACATTAGACTATGCACAACCTTTCCAACAAGGTTTTGGTGGTTCATTTGAGCTTGCTACAAAAATTTCAAAACATACACCTGGTGACTTAAACAAAATGTTTTTTACTATATGCGGATCTACAGCCGTTGAGACTGCACTTAAAATTGCTATAGCTTATCATAGAGCAAAAGGTCATGCAGAAAGATTTAGGTTTGTTGGCCGTGAGCGGGGTTACCATGGAATGAACATTGGCTGTATTTCAGTTGGTGGAATGGTAAACAATGTTAAAACATTCGCAAGTGTTTTAATGCCAGGTGTTCAACATATTAGTCATACACATTTGCCAGAGCATAAATTTGTTAGTGGTCAACCGGAAACAGGGGACTACTTAGCAAATGATTTAGAAACTATTTGTCAAAACTTTGGTGGTGAAAATATAGCTGCTTGTATTGTTGAGCCTATTGCTGGATCAACTGGAACACTAGTTCCACCAAAAGGATATTTACAGAAATTAAGAGAGATCTGTGACAAACATGGAATACTTTTAATTTTTGACGAAGTAATTACTGGCTGGGGAAGAACAGGTTCTAAATTTGGTGCTCAAGAGTTTGGTGTAACTCCTGATATTATGACAATGGCTAAAGCTACAACAAATGGTGTTGTACCTATGGGTGTTGTTGCATGTAATGATTATATTTATGATGCGGTAATGGATGCTTCACCAACTGGTGCTGTTGAATTATTTCATGGCTACACTTATTCAGGAATTCCAGTTGCAGTTGCGGCTGCTCTTGCGGTTCAAGATATTTTTGAAAAAGATGATATTTTTAATAGAGCAAAAAACTTAGCTCCTTATTTTCAAAAAGGGCTGTTCTCTCTTCAAGATCTAGAGTCAGTAGATAATATTAGAGGATATGGAATGATGGGTGGTATAGACATGAAACTAAATACTAAACCAGGTAAAGCTGGCTATGAATGTTTTAAAGCATGCTATGAAGCTGGTGTTAACTTTAAGGCTACAGGAGATTGTTTGATTATAGCTCCTCAATTTATTTGTGAAGAAAAACACATTGATGAGATTATTGAAAAGTTAAGAACTGGTATTACTAACTATCAAAAAAATCAAAAAAATTAAAAACTTTAAAATTTTAAATTAAAGAGAGAGAGAGATAGAGAGTTATGAAAATTGGTGTACCTAAAGAAATCAAACCCCAAGAACATCGTATTGGATTAACACCCGAGAGTGTAAAAACTTTAATATCAGAGGGTCATGAAGTTTTAGTTGAAAATAATGGTGGTTTTGAAGCTGGTTTTGAAAATGATCAATATACAAGTGTTGGTGCTAAAATAGTTGATAAAGCCGAAGATATTTTCAATGATGCAGACATTATTGTTAAAGTAAAAGAACCTCAATCAGGTGAAGTTAAGATGATTAGAGAAAATCAGATTGTTTATACTTATTTACATTTAGCAGCAGCTAAAGAATTAACAGAAGGTTTAATTAAATCCAAAGGTGTTTGTATAGCTTATGAAACGGTTACAGATGACAATGGAAGATTGCCATTACTAGCACCAATGAGTGCAGTTGCTGGACGTATGTCGGTTCAAGCTGGTGCGCATTGTTTAGAAAAAAATCAAAAAGGCAGAGGACTTTTATTGGGAGGCGCTCCTGGAGTAGAAGGTGGAACTGTTGTTATTTTAGGTGGTGGTGTTGTTGGAGAAAATGCTGCTGTAATTGCAACAGGCATGCAAGCAAAAGTTCATATTGTTGATAAATCTGAAGCAAGATTGAAACAATTAGTTGAAATGTTTGGAGATAAAATAATTCCAGAACAAAGTGATAAGATTGATTTAAATAAATTAGTTGCAAAAGCTGATTTATTAATTGGAGGTGTTTTAATTCCAGGTGCCGAAGCTCCAAAGTTAATTACTAAACCAATGTTAAAACTGATGCAAAGAGGATCTGTTATTGTTGATGTTGCAATTGATCAAGGAGGCTGTGTTGAAACTAGTAAACCAACAACCCATGGTGATCCAACTTATATTATTGATGATGTGGTTCATTACTGTGTAGCTAATATGCCAGGGGGAGTTCCAAGAACTTCAACAATTGCATTAAATGCTGCAACACTTCCCTATTTAGTTAAACTTGCTAACAAAGGTTATCAAAAAGCTTTAAGTGAAGATAAAAATTTCCTTGCAGGATTAAACGTTCATAAGGGTATGGTGACTTATAAAGCGGTTGCTGATGTTTTTGGACACGAATTTGTAGCAGCGGAAAAAGCTATAACCCAGTAAAAAAGTATGGATAAAATGCTTCCGGCCAAAGCAAAAGTTGTTGTTATTGGTGGGGGAGTTGCTGGTTGCTCTGTTGCATATCATCTTGCAAAATATGGTTGGAAAGATACCATTTTATTAGAAAGAGACCAATTGACGTCAGGAACTACTTGGCATGCAGCTGGTCTTGTTGGTCAGTTGGGAGCATCCGCTACAATTACAAGACTTCGCAAATACTCTTTAAATCTTTACAAAGAATTAGAAAAAAAAACTGGTTTATCAACTGGACTAAAACAAAATGGCGCAATCACAGTTGCAAGCACACCCGAAAGATTACAAGAATTGTTGAGACAAGCAACTGCTGCTCAACTATTTGATGTTAATGTTGAAAACGTTAGTAAGCAAAGAGTTAAAGAACTTTATCCTGTAATTAATGATGATGATGTATTAGGAGGAGTTTACATGCCCGAAGATGGTCAAGCAGACCCCGTTGGAGTGACTAATGTTTTAGCAAAAGCTGCAAAAATGGAAGGTGCTCAAATATTTGAAAAAACTCCAGTTGAAAAAATATTAGTAAAAAATAAAAAAATTATTGGTGTTCAAACTAAATTTGGCAAAATTGATTGTGAATATGTTGTAATAGCAACCGGGATGTGGGCTCGACAAATGGGTGAAGATATTGGTGTGAGTATACCCCTATATCCGAATGAACATTTTTATATAATTACAGAACCATTAGATAAATTGCCTAAAAATCTACCAGTTTTAAGAGATTATAATTCTTGTCTTTATCTAAAAGAAGATGCTGGCAAAATGTTAGTTGGAATATTTGAACCTAATGCAAAACCTGCCTTTAAAGATAAAGGAATAGTACCAGATGATTTTTCATTTGGAGAATTTCCAGACGACTTTGATCATTTTGAACCTTATTTAGAAAAATCATTTCAAAGATTACCCATTTTAGAGACAGCCGGAATTAGAAAATTTTTTTCAGGACCAGAATCTTTTACGCCTGATACTCAATACCTTTTAGGAGAAACAGCTGAAGTTAATAATCTTTTTACTTGCTGTGGATTTAATAGCATTGGTATAGCAAGCTCAGGGGGAGCAGGTCGTGTTACTGCTGAATGGATGATTAATGGATATATGAATGAAGATTTATTCTCTCTAGATATAAAAAGATTTCAAAAATTTCATTCTTCAAAAAAATTTATTATGGAAAGAGTAACAGAAACTCTTGGTGACTTGTATGGAATGCACTGGCCTTACAAGCAACATAATACTTCGAGAAATCAAAGAATATTACCTTATCATGAAGAGTTAAAAAAGGAGGGAGCATGCTTTGGTGTATCGGGTGAGTACGAAAGACCTATGTGGTATGCAAGAAATAAAAAAAAAGCAGAATACAAATATAGTTTTGACTATCAAAATTGGTATCCAGCAGTTGAATTTGAAACCAAAAATACAGTTACTAATGTTGGTCTGTTTGAGCTTTCTCCTTTTTCAAAATATGAAATAAAAGGAGAGCAAGCATATAGTGAATTGCAAAGAATATGTACGGCAAATATTAAAAACGAAATAGGAAGATCAACTTACACACAAATGTTAAATGAAGCAGGAGGAATTGAAACTGATTTATCGGTTATTTGTATTGATAAAGATTGTTTTAGAATAATAAGTTCAGCTGCAACAAGAACTCATGATAAGGCACATATTTTAAAACATTTATCTCCAACTTTAGAATTAAAAGATATTACGGATGAGCTAGCTTGTCTTGGAGTTTTTGGACCAAAAAGTAGAAACTTAATTTCAAAAATCTCAAAAGATGATTTTAGTAATAAAACATTTAAATTTGGTTATGGAAAATTTATAACAATTAACTCAAAAAAAGTTTGGGCTCAACGATTGTCATATGTGGGTGAACTAGGTTTTGAACTTTATATAGAAAACAAAAATGCTAAAGAAATTTATCAATTAATTATTGAAGAAGGAAAAAATCATAATTTATCACATTGTGGCTCTCATGCAATGGATACCATGAGAATGGAGAGTGGATTTTTACATTGGGGGCATGATATTTCACCAGAAGAAAATCAATATCAAGCAGGATTGAACTTTGCTATTAGCTATAAAAAAGAAACCGGCTTTGTTGGCAAAGAAAGTTTATTGAAAATAAAAGATCAAGAACAAACCAGAAGATTTATTATGTTGTCCTTGAAAGATAGTAAGCCTGGTTATCCTCTATTACTTCATGAAGAGCCAATTTATTTAAAAGATGAAATTATTGGTAGAACCACTTCAGGCAATTATTCTTTTAATTTTAAAAAAAACCTATCTTTTGGATATGTAACCTCAAACCATACAAATGAAGAGCTTTCTAAAATGGATCTATATATTGAGGTTGCTAAACAAAAATACCCAGCCAAGGTAGAGATTACTCCTCTTAAAGATAAAAGTTCTAGATTTTTATGATTTTAGTTGCTGAGTTAAGTAATTGATGTTTTAATAATTAATGCAAAAAAACTTTTTTCACGACAGTAAACATATCAGTGAAAAAAATGATCAAAAAAAAGCTATTACAGTCGAACAAATTAAGCAAAATAGAAGAGTTGATATCAACAAATTATTGAACAGAGTAAGAGTGGACAAAAAGAATGAAAATAAAAGAAAAATTATTTTTTATAGTTCAGTAATTTTATCTTTAGGTCTTTTTTCAACTCTTTTAACAATCATAAAATAAATACACAGATCAAAAGTTAATTGAACTAAATTAAAAACCTATTATAAATCAACAATAATTAAGTGGCGGGGTAGCTCAGTTGGTTAGAGCGCAGGACTCATAAGCCTAAGGTCAGTGGTCGTTATCCTTGTTCCTATTACCTTAATTCATCTTCCTTAGAAACTTGACACACTCCTGACACAACAAGGAATATTAAAACAGTGACAGCGGGAAACTAAACTATTTTTTTAATTTAATTTTTCTTCTAAAAACAATTGTATACATATCAATTGGTTTCTTATTGCAATATTGAATGTGTTCTAAATATTTTTCTTTTTTAAAACCCAGAATCTTCATCATTTCAACAATAGTTGTTGGTGATAATTTCCACCACGTATCATAATTTAAATTTGAATTACTATTTCTTGGTAAAAATTTTGTTAAAGAATTTTTCTTAAAGTATTTACTCGATATAGACTTAGTAATATTGCTAATCTTAATTTTGTTCTTACTAGAAACTATTCCCATATCATCTATAAGGTCTGAAATAATCATCTTTTCCTTAACTTTTGAACTCATCATTTGAAGCGCTAAAAAAGGATTTTGAATATGCAGAAGTACTGTAGCGACAAGACCATAGTCATGTATAGAGGTTGACTCAGGTAAATTTTTTATATGAGTTTCTATCATTCTTGCTTTAGATTTATGCTGTTTATGTGCAAACCAAAATGCGTTTCTAACTTTAGACAATTCTTTCATTCCTTGAATTTGTTTTTTTTTCCAGTCTTTATTAGCGTGGGGTACTGTGTCCCATTTATCTTTTTTGATAGATAAGTCTATGCATGTCATTTTAGCACCTAAAGATTCAAGATAAAATGTAATGTAGCCACTTGCTGGTCCAAGTTCTAAAATTTTTTTGTTTTTAAAATTACAATTTCCAAGTAATTTGTTAATATTTTTTCTAAGATCGAAAAGACCTTTTGTGGGTTTTATAATTCCTGGAATTTCTTGTACCGTATAAAAAGAACAATTTTTTGGTATTTTTTGAATCATAAGATAGTTTTTTTATATTGATTGACTTTTATTTAACAGTTTAAGACAATGTATTATAACTCTTAGTATTTGTATAGATAGTTTATTTCTCAGATTTGCTTCATAACAATATATTATTTATACATAACCATTCCCACTCAACAACAAACCCAGAACCACGATCTCTAAAAGTTTTTTCATAATCTCTAAACGTTACTATAAATCCTGACACACTAAAAATGCATAAATACCTGACACACTCCTGACACAGTAAGAAGGAAAACAAGGCAAATACTTGATTGCAGAAAAAAATAAAACTATTATAAATCAACGATAATTAAGTGGCGGGGTAGCTCAGTTGGTTAGAGCGCAGGACTCATAAGCCTGAGGTCAGTGGTTCGATCCCACTTCCCGCTACCATAAAAATAATGCAAAACCTTAATCAAATTACAGCTGTTATAGTACTGTATGATACAACTGATATTATATTTGAATGTTTAGAAAACCTTAGAAATATAAATATAATTATAGTTGATAATGGTCGTAATAATCAAAATTTAATTAAAAAAATTAAAAGTAATAAAAATATAATTAAATATTTTAGATTTAAAAAAAATATTGGTTTTGGTAGGGCGTGTAATTTTGCTTTTAAATACAGCAAAACAAAATACACACTTTTAATAGAACCTGATGTTTTAATTAAAGAAATAGATATTATTAATCTAGTTGAAGGGTTTAAAAATTACCCTGAGGCTGGTGTATTAGTACCAACATTAGTAGATAAAGATAGTGCAATTATTGATAAACTAGAAAATTTGCCAGAATTAAATAGTAAAGAAGCCAATTTAGTAAAATCTAAATTTAATAATTATCTTCCAAAAAATATTATAAATGGAGATGTTTGTGTAAATTTTTGTTGGGCGGCAGTATTATTACTTAACAACGAAATAATTAAAAAAATAGGTTTGTTTAATAAAAAAATATTTATCTTTTGGGAAGATTTTTATTTTTGTAGAAAATTAAGAACATTAAAAATTCCTATTATCAAAATATTTAATTCTAAAGCAATTCATATTGAAGGTTTTTCAACTAAAAAAAATCTGTTAAGCAATTTTATAATCAATAAACATCACATATTA
This sequence comes from Candidatus Pelagibacter sp. PS_43, assembly GCF_059417795.1. Taxonomy (NCBI): domain Bacteria; kingdom Pseudomonadati; phylum Pseudomonadota; class Alphaproteobacteria; order Candidatus Pelagibacterales; family Candidatus Pelagibacteraceae; genus Candidatus Pelagibacter; species Candidatus Pelagibacter sp. PS_43. Next base: position 358,816 of record NZ_CM182066.1, read on the forward strand.
TCTTCATATATATACTTTAAAGTAAATAAAAATGAATTTTATTTGACAAAAAAAATATTTTTATATCTTTTTAGATTTATGACTTATTTATTTATACTTAATTTGAATAAATCATTAAAAAATCTAGCAAGATTTTGTGCCACATATAAGTATAAGTATTTTAAATGAAAAAAAATTTTGTTTATTATTTAATATTCTTAATTATTGTTGCAATCTTATTAGATAGCACCAAGTTAAGATCTGGATATGTTAATAAATCTTATTTTTATTTAAGTCCTGAAAATTTGAGTGCCTCAATTTTTAAAAAGCCTTTTAGATATTTTAGCAAAAAATATGAAATTTTTTTGTTAAAATACTCTAAAAGACACAGGGAATATTGGAGTTTAGAAAGTGACAAAGATAGAAAAAATCTAAAAAAAAAATATACAATAAAAAAAAATAGTAACAATCTTACTAAAAATATTTCACAAAATCCTTTGAATTTTGAAAATTGGGAAAGAAGTCATGGAAATAATCATTCTAATAGATTTTCTAATCTAAAATTAATTAATAAAGAAAATATTAGATTATTAGAGGTGGCTTGGATTTATCATTCTAACAATAAAAAATCATTAGGCATAGACATCCAGTGCAATCCCATAATTATAAATGGCACAATATACTCTCCAATCGTAAATGGAAATATAGTTGCCTTGGATGGTTATACTGGTCAAGAAATCTGGAAATCTCCAATATTCAATGCTGATGTAGCTAGAAGAGGATTAGTATATTGGGAAGGAAATAATTTAATAAAGCCCCAAATTTTTTTTAATGACGGCTCTAAATTGATTTCTTTAAATGCCAAAGATGGGTCTTTAAATAAAAATTTTGGAAAAAATGGAAGAGTAAGTACAGGCTATAGTAAAATTACCCCAATAATTTATAAAAATTCTATTATAGTTGCTTCATGGAAAAAAGACCTTGAGGTTTATGATATTTCAACAGGCAAACTTAAATGGAAATATTTTTTTGGTGACAAAAAAAATGAGATAAATGGTGGAAAAAAATATATGAATGAAGGGGGAAATCCCTGGGGAGGTATTTCTGCAGATATTGAAAGGGGAATTGTTTATATAACCACTGGAAATGCATCAAAATATTTTGATGGGAGTAAAAGACCTGGCTACAACAAAAATTCAAGCAGCTTATTAGCAATTGACTTAGAGAAAAAAAAAGAGCTTTGGTCATTTCAGGAAACAAGTCATGATATTTGGAATTATGATATGCCCGGCCCACCAATTCTTACAAGCATAAACATTAATAGCAATAAAGTTGATGTTGTTATTGCTGTAACAAAGAGAGCAAACACGATAATTCTTGACCGTATAACAGGTCAAAATATCTTTGATTTGAATTATCAGCTAGTAGAAACCTCTAAGGTGCCTGGAGAAAAAACAAGCCCTTATCAGTTAAATTTAGAATTACCCGAAGCATTTGGTAAAAATATCTTTAATAAAAATGATGTTACAAATATTAGTGCCGATAGTGAGAGTTACATTAATTATATAGTTAATAATTCTCAATTTGGTTTTTTTAAACCTATAAGTTTAGATAAAAACACAATTATTTATAATTTTCATGGAGGAGCGGAATGGATGGGGGCATCTATTGATTCTGATAGTCAAACCATGTATGTGAATAATAATAATATAGCTTGGAACGCAAAACTTATAAAAAAAGAAAATATAAATGAGTATGAGTCAAGCTTTTCAAGATTACTTGATCAAGATGGATATCCAGGAACAAAACCACCATGGGGAACTCTTTCTTCAATGAATCTGAATACAGGAAAATTAAATTGGACAGTACCGTTTGGATATTATCCTGAGTTAAAAAAAAAAAATATCATAACGGGAACAGAAAATTTTGGTGGAGTTACCGCCACTAAAAGTGGCCTGGTATTTGCGACTGGAACTTTAGACTCTAATATCTATGCATACGATAATTTAACTGGAAAAGAATTGTGGGTAAGGAAATTACCATTTATAGGATCTGCACCTCCCTCAGTATATTTAGCAAAAAATGAGCAATTTATAATAGTGCAATCAACCGGGTCAAATTCATTAAACCAAGGTTATCCCAATATAAATAAATTTGGAGATGCTATTGTAGCTTTTAAGTTAAGAAAATAAAATTAATTAGATTGTTTATAAGCTGTATAAACGAGCAAAATCAGAGAATGTTAAGTTCGTTCTATCTTTTGCTGAAATAGAAGGATTTTTAATTGGCCATTTAATTTTAAGTACAGGATCGTTCCAAAGTATTCCAGTTTCTGTCTTGGCATCTCTATAATTTGTGCACTTATAATGAAGCATGGTGTTGTTTTCTAGTGAACAAAATCCATGAGCAAAACCCCTAGGGATATAGAGAGATGTATTATCATGTTCAGACAAGTTTATACTAAAATATTTCCCAAAAGTTTTTGATTTTTTTCTACAATCCACAGCAACGTCAAACAATTTACCTTTCATCACAGTAATTAGTTTACCCTGTGATTTTTTTATTTGTAAATGCAATCCTCTTATTACATTTTTTTTTGAAAGTGACATAACATCAAAAGGAAATTTTTCCTTAAAATTTTTTTCTAAAAATAATTCTCTAAAATAACCTCTATTATCTAAATGGGTTTCTTTTTTAAAGATAATTAAACCTTTAAATTTTGTATTAATTATTTTCATTTCTATGATAACTTTTTCTAAGAAAATTTTTAAAGGTATCACATATATAGACGAGTTCTTTTTTTACCATACCTTGGTGGCAACCTAATAAAATACCATTTCTCATTACATCATCAGCAACAGTATGACAGTTTGGATGTTTTTTGCAAAATCTGTTTTTCATTGCTGGTTGTTTTAGGATATTACCAGTAAAAATTGTTCTTGTTTGTATATTTTTTTTTTCAAAATAAATTTGCATTTCTCTACGATTGAAAATATCATTTTTCTTAATTACTAAAGGAAAAGCTAACCAGGGCGTTTTAATTTTTTTATACTGCTCTGGCAAATGAAAAAATTCTTGATGTTTACTAAAAAAATTTATTAAATATTCAAAATTTTTATTTCTTATCAAGATATTATTTTTAAGTTTCTTAATTTGTTCAAGTGCAAATGAAGCAGAAATTTCAGAAGGTAGAAAATTATAACCCATTTCTGAAAAAATATATTTAGCATCGTAATCAATGCCTGAAATCTTAACATTAAATCTTTTTGAAATATCTTCAGACTCATTGAATGTAGCTGAAGATCTTCCCCAACCTCTAAGCAATTTAGCTCTTTCGTATAACTTTCTATCATTAAAACAAACTATACCGCCTGTCCCAGCACCATTAATAATGTGAGAGGCGTAGAAACTATTAGTTGTTACATCTGATAATCTGCCGTTAATAGCACCGTTATCAGTGTAACCTATCGTGTCAGCAGAATCCTCAATAACTTTCAGCTTGTATTTTTTTGCAATTTTATTAATTTTTTTCCAATCTGCAATATTTCCTAACAGATTAGGTATCATCATAGCCACAGTTTTTTTATTAATACATTTTTCTATATGTGTAACATCAGCAACAAATTTGTTTTTTTCAACTCCTATGAAATGTGGCACAAGACCTAATTGATAAATTGGAGCAACTGTAGTTGAAAAAGTAAGATTAGGAGTTATTACCTCTGAACCTTTTTTAAAATTTAATGCTGCTAAAGCTAATAAGTTTGCTGAAGATCCCGAGTTAACCATTAGCCCATATTTTTTGCCAAATAATTTTGCGACTATATTTTCTAATTTTTTAACGTGAGGACCGTCAATCAAAGTTAAGCTGTGATTTTTTAATACATTTATTACAGCATTTATCTCTTTATGATCATATACAGCTTTTCCATAATATATTTTTTTCATTACAAAGAGGTGATATAAGATTCCTTATTCAATAGCAATATAATCTAACTTAAATATTATTTATGATATAATATATTTTTTTCTTAAAGAATGAGTGAATTTAATTTGTATAAAGATATAACGATAGTAATTGTTTTATATAAAGAGACTTTTGAACTTTTATCAAAAACATTAACACCTATAAATTCTTTTAAAAAAATTATAATAGACAATGATGGAAATTTTGAATTAAAAAAAAAAGTAGAATCACAATTTTCTATCAATCAATACATACTGAATAAGAAAAATAATGGCTTTTCAGCAGGATATAATCAAGCAATAAAATTATCTAAAACTAAATTTACGTTAGTGCTAGGGCCTGATTGTATAATAGAAGAACAAGATATTCTTAAATTAATTCAAAAAATTTCAGAAAATAATAATTGTTTTATTGTTTCACCAACTTCATATGATGAAAATAATAATTTAACTTATGCAGGTGGACTTCTGCCAGAAAATGGTGAAAAAAATATTATTTTGGATATAGAGGGTGACACATGTGTAGAAAATACCTTGGGTGCATGTATGCTTTTTAGAACCAACGATTTGATCGAAAATAATTTATTTTTTGATGAAAGCTTTTTTTTATATTTTTCAGATGATGATTTATGCCGAAGAATAAAAAAAATAAACAAATTTATTATTCAGGTGCACGATTCAAAATGTATTCATCAACATGGAATCATTAAGGTAAAAAATAAATATATTAAAAAATTTATTAGAGAGTATAACTATACTTTCGATAAATATTATTATTTTTTTAAAATAAATAATCACATTAATCTAATCAACACATATAAAAGAAGAATACCTTTATTTGTATTAAGATTTTTTTTGAAAGTTTTAACATTAAATATTTTGGCTGCTGTTGGATTAGCTGCAAAATTCTATGCATATCAGCGATTTAAATTTAAAATTTTAAAGAAATAATTGTCAAAAATTTAATATAGTATTAATTTGCAAAAAACATTAAAGGCATTTTTTTTTGTGGTGTTAAAGTGAATTTATAATTTCATTACACGTCTAGACATTCTTAAGAAAGTATTTTTTTTAATTTTGATACATTCATAGAAGGGTTAGGTGGAAATATTTTTTTTCCACTGGTTTTTATTACATCTTTTTTTGTCTTTTTAGCAAAGTTAAATACTGATTGAATTTTACCTCCAATATTTATAATCCCTTTTTTATTAAGGATTTTTGGAATAATTTTTGCAACTTCATCCTGGAACATAAAATTAGTTTTAATATCGTAAAAAGCTTGATTATGTATAAATGGTCTTTCACACATCATAATTCTTAAAATCAGAGATTTTTTGTATAAAATTACAGAAGACTCACCACCCAATTTTGACCAAGCATAATTATTTATTGGTAATACTGGGTCCTTTTCACTGTAGTTACCTTTCTTTCCTTCGTAAACATATCCTGTGGAAAAATAAATTAATTTAATACCAAACTCATTACACAATTTAACTACATTAGCCGTTCCAATAATATTTAAACTTATACTTTTGTTAATATCTTTGACATGTAAATCCATTGGTCTAGATAAACCTGCACAATGAATTATGTATTTAGGTTTAATTTTTTTGATATATTTTTTCATTAAATTTATATTCAAAATATTAAACTTTTTTTTTGTTGGAAAAAAAATTTTTAGTTTTTTATTTTCTTTTTTTAAAACTTGTGCAAATCTTCCATTTCCTCCAGTAACAATTATTTTTTTATTTAAATTTAGTGTAGTCAATTTAATTTTTTAATAATTAAGGTTTAATAATTTTATCTTGAATTAATTTATTTAAATATTTCGAATAGTTACAATTGCCATAAAATTTTATTGATTTTATAATTTCTTTTTTACCTATCCAATTATTAGTAAGTGCAATTTCTTCTATACAAGCAATTTTAAATCCTTGTCTATTTTCAATTGCCTGTACAAAAGCTATTGTTTTATAATAATCATCAATTGAACCTGTATCTAACCAGGCACCACCTCTTCCAATAAAATCAGCTGATAATTTATTATTTTTTTTGTATCTTAATAAAAGATCAATAATTTCTACCTCACCTCTTTTAGATGGTTTTAGTTTTTTTGAATATTGCACAACTTTATTATCAAAAAAATATAGCCCTGTTATGGCGTTATTAGATATAAATTTTTTTGGCTTTTCTTTTAATTGTATAATTTTGTTATTTTTATCTACTTTTGCAACACCAAATAACTCAGGTGTTTGAACACTATGTAATAAAACTTTAGCACCATCTTTAATTTTTGCACAGTCTATTAGTTTCGCAGTTAGGTTCTGACCATAGAAAAAATTATCTCCCAAAATCATTGCAACGTTATCTTTACCAATAAATTTTTCACCTAAAACAAAGGCATCAGGTAACCCCCTGGGTTTAGCTTGCTCTATATAGGTAATTTTAATTCCTAGATTGTTGCCATTAGGAATTAGTTTTTTATATTGATTTAATTGTCCTTTATTTACAATAATTAAAATGTCTTTAATTTTTGCCAACATTAGTATTGAAAGTGGATAAAAGATAAGAGGTTTGTCGTAAATTGGTAAAAGTTGTTTATTTACAGCTTTTGTAAGAGGACTCATTCTTGTCCCCATTCCTCCAGCTAAAATTATCCCTTTTTTAATCATTTTGTACCCAGTCTTTTAACAATATCCTTTTTAGATATAGATTTGTAGTAATTATTATTATGAAGGTACCATAAAAAAGTTTTCTTCAAACCTTTCGCAAAATTTACTTTTGTCTTCCATCTTAAGGTTTTTAATATTTTTTTACTATCAAGCGCATATCTTATGTCATGACCTGGTCGATCCTTAACAAATTTAATCATAACATTTGAACCAATTACATGATTTTGTTTAGCAATATTTATCAAGGCTTTACAAATCTCAAGATTATTCAAATTTTTATTTGAACCTATATTATAAAATTCACCAACCTTACCTTTTTGAAAAACTTTTATTAATGCATCACAATGATCTTCCACATATATCCACTCTCTTGAATTTTTTCCATTACCATAAATAGGTAAACTTTTATTTTTTAAAATATTGTAAATTAATTTTGGAATAAGTTTTTCAGGGTGTTGTTTTGGTCCATAGTTATTTGAACAATTTGTGACTATAGCAGGAATACCATAAGTTCTAACATATGAACTTACAAGATGATCTGAGGCTGCTTTACTAGCAGCATAGGGTGAGCTAGGTTTATAAGGAAAATTTTCATGAGATCGTCCCTTTAATACATCACCATAAACTTCGTCAGTAGAAATATGAATTAACTTACTTTTTTTATTTAATTTTGAATATTTTCTAAATATTTCCAGTAGATTAAAAACACCAATAATATTGCTATCAATAAAACTTTTAGGACCGTCTATTGATCTATCAACATGAGTTTCTGCTGCTAAATTAAAAATACCAATCGGCTTATGTTTAAAAATAATTTTATTAAGTTTATTTTTGTTATTAAGATCACATTTTATAAATTTGTAATTCTTATTTTTTTTATACTCTTTTGTATTATAAAAATTTGATGAGTAGCTAACCTTATCTAGATTTATAACTTTATATTTTTTAAGGAGCAATAGCTCAATTAGATTACTACCTATAAACCCAAGTCCACCAGTTACTAAAATATTCTGCATGATTTTATTTATAATAAACGTTATAATAAGTATATAATAATTTACTTTAAAAATGACTTTAAATTTAAATAACCTAACATTTATAATTGTTACATTTAAAAGCAATCATATAATTTATGAATGTATCGAGTCTTTACCAAAAGAGTCTAGTATAATTATTATTGAAAATTCTAATGATCTAAAACTTAAAGAAAAACTAGAGACAAAAAATTCAAAAATTAAAGTTATTGTTCAAGAAAACAAGGGTATGGGTGCTGCAAATAATGTTGGAATTAAATTATGTAAAACAGATTATGCTTTTGTGATTAATCCTGATGTAAAATTTTATAAAAATACTATTGATGAATTAATCACTTTGTCATCAAAGCATAATGATTATGCAATATTAGCACCAATCTCTGATGATATTCAATATCCAAATTATAAGATTAAAAATAAGAAATTACAAAATAATGACTTAGAGTTTTTAAGTGTCGACTCTGTAGATGGATATGCAATGCTGATAAATAAAAATAGATTTCAAGACAATCTTTTTTTTGATGAGAATTTTTTTCTTTATTTAGAAAATGATGATTTGTGTCTAAGAAAAAAAAAGATAACAACAAAATATATATATCAAAAAAAGCAAAAATAAATCACCTTGGAGGAAAATCCCATTCACCTATTTATGGAAAAGAAATTGAATTTTCACGAAACTGGCATTGGATGTGGTCAAAATTTTATTTTAATAAAAAACATTTTGGTTATACAAGATCTTTTTTAAAGAGCATTCCTACACTGACCACTTCTATAATTAAATTTTTTTATTATTTCGTAACTCTCAATAAATTTAAAAAAAAGATTTACATGATGAGATTTTTAGGACTTTTTAACTCTATGCTTGGCAAAAAATCTTGGTATAGACCAAAAATTTAATACTAGTGACCAGGAAAATCAATCAAGTTTTCTATTTTGTATTTTTTTTTAATTAATTTATTAGATCCTCCTAAATCAAAAAGATTTATTGCAAAAATAAATGCTGCAACATTACCTCCTGAAATTTCTATAAGTTTAGCAGCAGCTTCTGCAGTACCACCTGTTGCAATCAAATCATCTATTATTAGAACGGAGTCACCTTTATTTATAGAGTCTTTGTGAACCTCAATTGTAGCAGTTCCATATTCAAGCTCGAAATCAATTGAATGCACATCAGCTGGTAATTTATTTTTTTTTCTAAGCATTATAAATGGTTTTTTTAAAATATAAGAAACTGCTGATGCAAAAACAAAACCTCTAGACTCAATTGCAGCAATTTTATCAATTTTATATTTTTTTGATCTTTCTATAATCTGGTCAATACATTCTCTGAAAGCATTTTCATCTTTAATTAGAGTTGTAATATCTCTAAATAAAATTCCTTTTTTTGGATAATCAGGAATTGATCTAATAAAATCTTTTAAATTCATAATATTGATATATTTATATCTTTGATAAGAAAAATCTATGGACAAATTATTCCTTGCAGCGATAAAAGAAGAAACTGTTGGCTTAGACTATTTTAAGCACATAGGAGTTGGTAAAATTAATGCTACATACAATACTCTTAAGTTAATACAAATTCATAAACCTAAGATTATTGTTAATTATGGAACTGCTGGTGCAATCAATACTAAATTAAAAGGGATTGTTGAATGTACAAAATTCTATCAAAGAGATATGGATGTTAGAGGTCTTGATTTTAAATTAGGCGAAACACCATTTGATAAAGTTAATGAAATAATTATTTCTGACAGTGGCTATTCTTGTGGTACAGGAGATAATTTCGTTAATCAAAAAATTGAAATGGAAGTTGATGTTGTTGATATGGAAGCTTATGCAATTGCTAAAGTTTGTATGTTGGAAAATATAGAATTTAAATGTTTTAAATATATATCAGATAATGCTGATGAAAATGCTAACAATGATTGGAACACTAATCTGGCATTAGGTGCCGAAGCTTTTGCAAAAATGATTAACAAAAAATTTTAACTTTAATGACTAAAAAAGTGCTGATATTTATCTTTATAGTAGTTACTAAGATTACAGTTCCGAACCAAAGTGAGTAAAATATTGATAGATCAATCAATGCGTGTGTTGAGAAAAAAAGTATATCTACTAATTTTGATAGAGAAGAAGCAATAATTCTTTGTGAGGAGAGGTTAAATTTATAGTAATTGATTAAGTATTGAAAATTGTCCTTACACGTATATAAAACTTTTAAGTTTAATAATAACAAAAATTATAAGAGGAATAATTTTTATGACTAAAGTCGGCGAACATATAACTTTAGACATTATTGGCACCACTCGAGAGTATGACCCCTCAGTCTACGAAAGTGTTATTCATCAAATTGCAAAAGCTGCCGATGTTACAATTCTAGAGATTTCCAAATATAAATTTAAACCACAGGGTTTCACTATACTTGCTTTATTAGCCGAAAGTCACATCAGCTTTCATACGTTTCCAGAAAAAGGAATTATTAGTTTTGATTTTTTTACCTGTGGAAAAATTAGCCCTTCTATTGCACTTGATATTGTTAAAAAAGAATTCAAACATAAAAGAATTGTTAAAAAAGAATTTAATAGAGACACGAAATCTTTGTACCATGACATTTATAGTTCGCCTGGCTTACAAAAATCATATGTAGTGAATGAAGTTTTGGAAGATTTTAAATCAAAAGTTGGACAACACATTGAAATATTAGATTTAGAACAATTTGGTAAGTCACTTTTTATAGATAACGAAATTCAAGTCGCAACCAATGATGAAGTTTTATATAGCTCAACATTTGTTAATGCTGCTTTAAAGTTAAACAAAAATTTAGGCACTGCTGCAATTATTGGTGGTGGTGATGGTGGTGTTGCTAGAGAATGTATCTCTCAAGGCTTTGATTTTATTGATTGGTACGAACTAGATCCAGAAGTGGTTGAAGTTTGCAATAAACATCTTGGAAGCATTAGCAATAAATCTACAGAAAAAAACTCAGTCAAATGCGTTTGGGGCGATGCATTTGAAAGTATAAAATCTGTCGAAGATGATAAATACGATAAAATTTTTGTGGATCTAAATGATGATCAGTTTTGTATAGATCTTGCAGCAAAAAATATGGACATTTTAATTAGAATATTAAAACCAAGTGGAGTAATAACTGCACAAGTTGGTAGCCAAGACAAAAAACCAGAGCAGGTTGAAAAATGGCTAGATGTATTCAACAAGAACTTTGGTAATACAACTTTGGATAGGGTTTATATTCCAAGTTTTGACTGTTCTTGGAACTTTTCTTCTTCAATTAATCACTAAAATTTTCTTTTTAAATTATTAAATTTGTGAAATAAATCCTACATAAATCTATGGAGGAAAAAATGAATATATTTAAAAAAACAATTTTAACTGTTCTTGCTTCTTTATTGTTAATTGGAAATGCTTATTCTGATACAATAAAAATTGGAACAGAAGGTGCTTACCCTCCTTGGAACTCTAAGGATGCATCAGGCAATCTTATTGGTTTTGAGGTTGAATTAGCTCAAGAACTTTGTGCAATTATGGAACGTGAATGTACAATTGTTGAGCAAGATTGGGATGGAATGATTCCAGCTTTATTAATGAGAAAGTTTGATGCGATCATGGCAGGAATGTCAATTACTGCTGAAAGACAAAAAACAATTACTTTTTCACAAGGTTATGCGGATGAAGTTGCAGCCCTTGCGGTAATGAAAGGTTCAAGTTTAGAGAGCATGGATACACCAGAAGGTATTAATTTAACTTTAGGTGGAAGTGCTGTTAAAAAAACTCTTAAGACTTTAACTGCTGCACTTGCTGGAAAAACTGTTTGTACACAAACTGGAACTATTCACCAAAACTTTTTAGAATCTGGTGATGTGGGTAAAGTAAATGTTAGAACTTACAAAACTCAAGATGAAGTAAATTTAGACTTAACTTCTGGTAGATGTGATGTTGCATTAGCAGCAGCAGTTGCATTCACTGATTATGCGGACAAATCAGGAAAACCAGTAGTATTAGTTGGACCTACTTTTTCAGGTGGTGCTTTTGGTAATGGTGTTGGTGTTGGAATTAGACAAGGTGGAGATGATGCAATCGGTACAAGAGATGCAAAACTTCTTAAAGATTTCAACAAAGCAATTAACACTGCTAGAAAACAAGGAATCATCAGCAAATTAGCGATCAAGCATTTTGGCTTTGACGCTTCTATGTAAATAATATTTTGAAAAGGCGACTATTTATTTAGTCGCCCTTTCGATATGGATCTTTTATCATTCGGAAAAACAGGCTGGGGAGACGAGTTGTTTTATGCAACTCTAATGACAATAGCAGTAGCAGTTACTGCAATGTTAATTGGTTTTTTATTTTCATTAATTTTTACACCTCTAAAATTATCAAATAACAAAATTTTAAATTTTATTGGAAATATTTACACAACAGTAATAAGGGGAGTACCAGAATTACTTGTAATTTACCTTTTATTTTTTGGTGGTAGTGGAGCCATAATGTATGTTGCATCAATATTTGGCTATTATGAATATATAGAAATTAATGCATTTATTACTGGATCAGTTGCAATTGGTATTATTTCAGGGGCATACTCAACAGAGGTTTTTAGAGGTGCCATTCAATCAATTGATAAAGGTCAATTTGAAGCTTGTAAGGTTTTAGGTTTTAAAAAATATATTTATTTTTTAAAAGTAATTTTACCTCAAGTGTTAAGACTAGCCATTCCAAATTTAAGTAATGTTTGGCAAATTACTTTAAAAGACACATCATTAATATCAGTTACTGGTTTAGTAGAAATCATGAGACAATCTTATATTGCGGCAGGTTCAACAAGAGATCCATTATTCTTTTATTCTTTTGCTGCAGTTTTATATTTAATGTTAACCTTTATAAGCATGAAGTTAATAAATCGACTTGAAGTTAAATACAGTAGGGGCTTTTAATGGATTTAGATTTAATGCTTACTAGTCTACCAAAACTACTTAGCGCTGCTTTGGTTACTTTAAAATTGCTATCAATTTCATTAATTATTGGTTTATTTATTGGATTTATATTTGCAGTTTTAAGACTTAATAAAAATCCATTCATTAATAAATTTGCCTATGGCTATTCTTATTTATTTAGAGGAACACCATTATTGGTTCAAATATTTATAATTTATTTTGGTCTTGGACAAATAGAGTGGCTTAGAGAAACTTTTCTCTGGGTTATATTAAAGGAACCCTATTGGTGCGCAATTATTGCATTCGCTCTAAATACGGGCGCTTATACTTCTGAAATATTAAGATCTGCTTTTGAAACAATAAAACCTGGAATAATAGAAGCGGGTAAAAGCCTTGGGATAACAAACAAAATAATTTTATATAAAATTCAAATTCCAGTCGCGATCAGACAATCGCTACCAGCTTATGGAAATGAAATTATATTAATGATGAAAGGAACATCACTTGCTAGCACTGTAACCCTAATGGATATTACTGGTGTTGCTAAACACATTGTCTCAACGACTTATAAACCCTTGGAGGTATTTCTTTTAGCAGGTGGAATTTATCTATTTATGACTTTTATCATTCATAACTTGATAAAGTATTTAGAAAAAAAATATAGCTTTCAATAAGACGTATATTCTTTAATTTCTTTTATTTTAGAGCCTGTATGATTATTCATCTCTAATTTTATTTTAGCACGATCATCATTTAAAAAATGAACATCTCTTGAAAGTTTAATAAAGTTTTCAGTAAAATCTGAATTTTTTTCACACAATCTTTTATCATCTTCAATAACCCATAATTTTGCATTAATATCTTTTAGTGAGTTAAAAAGTGTATTGAGCTTTTCATCAGATTTAACATTGTTATTCAATTGATCTTTTAAAATACTGTGTTCAGCATTAATAAATTTTAATTTTTCAGGATCTTTAATTTTTTCTTGTTTAATCTCTAAAATAGAAATTTTATCTAAAAGTTCACCCACAGATACTTCAACTAGAATTTTATTCATAAAAATTTATACTATGTTAAGTTGTTAGAAATATGTCTAATATTTTAGTTATCAAACATGGTTCTTTAGGAGATATAGCCCAAGCAAGTGGGGCAATTCAAGATATTTCTGAAAATCATCCAGAGGATCAAATTCATTTATTAACAACAAAACCTTATTTTGAATTATTTAAAAAAAATCCATTTGTACATAATGTTATTTTAGACAAACGTAAATCAAGATTTAATTTAATTTATCTATATATGTTAATGGGAAACTTGAAAAAGAAGAATTTTAAAAAGGTTTATGATTTGCAAAACTCATCTAGAACAAAATTTTATAAAAATATTTTATTTCCAAAAGCAAATTTTAATATTTGGTCTAGTTCAGAGACTACCTTACCAAGTAATATTTTAAAAGAGGAGTTTGATAAAGATCCAGTTTTGAATAGATTTGATCATCAACTTAAAACTTCCGGAATTAAAACTGAACACACTATGAAACCAGACTTTAATTGGGCTGTAACTAATATTGATAATATTAAACAAGAATTTAATTTAGATAAATATGTTGTTTTATTTCCATTTTGTTCAGCGCATCTAACCCATAAAAAGTGGCCCCATTACAATGAGCTAATAGAGTTAATTAAAAATAAATATAAAAATCAAATTAAAGCTATTGTGGCACCTGGACCCTCTGAAATCGATGATGCAAAAAACATTAATGCTGTTTCAATTTTAGATAAAGGTAAAGCTTTAGATATTTCTCAACTTGCAAGTTTGATTAAAGAAAGCTCATTTGTTGTTGCAAATGATACAGGACCTGCTCATATGACTGCTCATCTTGGAGTAAAAGGTTTGACTTTATTTGGTAAACATACAACAGCTTTTAAAGTTAGTATTGAGCGAGAAAACTTTAAAGCAATACAAGTTGAAGATTTAAATAAATTAAGTGCAGAAAAAGTTTTAGAAAAAATATTAATTTAATTTCTTACCAATAATTTTCAATATTATAGGAACAGTGAAGAGTATCATTAGTAATCTAATAATATGATGAAATGCCACAAAGTTAGGGTCTAAATCAAAAGCTATTGCTATTACAGCTACCTCATAAATTCCTCCAGGAGAAAAAGATAAAAGTAGAGTTAAGAAATTGGTATCAACAAAATATGTTGCAACAATTGCAGCTAATAATCCAAGAGCTACAAGTATTACAGTTGCAACTAAACTATGAAATGAATTACCTGCAACTTCTTTTAATGATTTATCTGCAAAACGACAACCAACGGAGGCACCCAAGATAAGCAAACAAAAATTTATACTTTCATCTGGTAGTTTATAGGAAGCAACTTCAGTTATTTGCAAAATTCCACTTGCAACTAATGTCCCAGATAATAATGCAGCAGGCACACCAATTTTATCAAATAAGAAAATTAATAATATCGATCCTATTAAGAGAATTAAAAGATGAAAATGGTTTTGATCAAGATAATTAAATTTTTCAATTGTTAGTGCTTCATTTGTTGAATAGTTAACAACAAAAAAGGGAATGACAGTTATTATTATAATTAATCTAATTAAATGTGATGTAGCAACTTGCGATAAGTCAGATTTTTCATGTTCAGCCAGTATCATTAACGGACCTAATGCACCCGGTGCTGCTGAAAAAATAGAAGTTTTGACATTATAGCCTGAAAATTTTTGTAAATATTTTGAAACAATTAAAATACTTATTAGAATATAGACAAACATTATTATTGAAGTCCACACCCATTCAGTCATTTGATTGATTAAATTTTGATCGATATAATTTCCAATATGAAGACCAAGAACTATTAAAATTGAACTTAAAGCTAGTTTTGGCATTCTAATTTTCAATCCACTTAATGCTACAATTGAAACTGCAAGCATAGGGCCAAGCATCCATGCTAATGGAATATTAAAATAATCAGCTACAATTGCACTTGGGATTGAAATTAAAATGACTAATAAAAATTTTTTAGAAAATAATTCTTTAATGTTAGAGGAATTAAATTGAATAGAAGAATTTTTCATTAACAAATATTCTTTTATCACTTACCTTTAAAAAGATAACAGAAAAGAAATTCTCTTAATTAGGGATAGTTATTTTTTTTATTATTGAAATAACAAAGCGAATAGTTGCTAATTTATTAAATAAATAAAATCAACTTTAAGTTGTATGTCGTTCAAAAACTTGCATTCATAACTATAGTATAATTAACTGCAACTATTAAAAACAAACAATAGAGGAATATAATGAAAAACATTAAAAAATTAGTTTCAGTATTATTCTCAGCAATTCTATTATTCTCTGCAACAGCAACAAATTCAATCGCAATGGATAAAATCCATTTCGTGATTGGTGGTGGTGCTGGTGGTGGATGGGATGGAACTGCTAGAGGTACTGGAGAAGCTTTAACAAAATCAGGAATGTTAAAAAGTGCATCATTTGAAAATATGTCAGGTGGTGGTGGTGGAAAAGCTTTAGCTTACATGATTAACACTCAACCTAAAAATACGGTTTTAGTACAATCTACACCGCTAGTTTTAAGATCTATTACTAGACACGAAGGTTATGTTACAGGATCTGGAGTTTTATCTTATAAAGATGTTACACCGATTGCTGGTGTAATTGGTGACTACGGTGCGATTGCAGTTGCAAAAAACTCACCTTACAAAAACTTTAAAGATGTAGTTGATGCATACAAAAAGAATCCAAGCTCTATCAAAATGGCTGGTGGATCAGTAAGAGGAAGTATGGACCATTTAATTGGTGCTTTAGCTTTCCAAGCTGCTGGTGCTAATCCAAATGATGTTGCTTACATTCCTTATGATGCTGGTGGAAAAGCGTTAGCTGGACTTTTATCTGGAGAAACTCAAATTATCTCTACAGGTTTAGGTGAACTTATGGGTGCAAGAGACCAAGTTAGAATTATTGGTATCACTGCTCCTTCAAGAGTAGCTGATGCACCGGATGCACCAACTCTAAAAGAGCAAGGTTATGATGTTCAGTTCGTAAACTGGAGAGGATTTTTTGGACCTCCTAATATGAGCAATAAAGATAAAAAAGCTTTATCTAAAATGTTAGGTAAAGTTATGAAAACTCCTGAATGGGAAGCTGTTAGAAAAAGAAATGCTTGGGTTAATATTTATAACTCAGATAAGGATTTTGTTAAATTCTTAGAAAAGCAAACTGTAGAAATGACAGCTCTTATGAAGAAATTGGGAGTTATATAATCCTTTAGGATTATTTAAAAATTAGAGCAGTGAATATAAATACTACTAAAATTATATCACTGCTCTTTTTTATTTTCTCAGCATTCTATTTATATATCGCATATCAAATTCAAGTTTTTTCATTTGATGAAAATGCACCTTTTAATGCCAGAACATTTCCAATTTATTTAGGTTATGCAGGTTTATTTTTTTCTGGTTTAAAAATTATTTTACCAGAGCGTAATACAATTAAAGTCGATCATAATAGTTTAGAGTACAAGAAAACGGCTATACTTGTGATCATAGCAATTATTTATGGAGCAACTATATTAAAAGTAGGTTATTTTTTAACAACCTCTTTATTTCTAGCGTCTTCTTATTATGCGTTAGGTGAGAGAAGGTGGAAGTTAATATTTTTACTCTCTTTCCCTTTTGTGGGTGCTTTTATGTACCTTTTACATGGAGTTCTTGAAATTTATTTAAGGGATCCATTTTTAAAACTAATTGGAGTTATGGGATGATCGAAGGAATTTTAATTGGTTTAAAAACAGCTCTTACATTTCAAAACATATTTATGGTCATGATTGGTTGTTTTTTTGGAACCATCATTGGAATGTTACCTGGCCTTGGACCAATGACGGCAATTGCATTAATGATACCTATTACTTATGGTTTTGATCCAGCTACTGGATTAATTTTAATGGCAGGTGTCTATTATGGTGCAGTATTTGGTGGATCAACTTCATCAATTTTATTAAATGCTCCAGGTGTTCCTGGAACTGTTGCAACATCATTTGATGGATATCCAATGGCTCAACAAGGTAAAGCTGGAAAAGCTTTAGCGATTGCTGCTTGGAGTTCTTTTGCAGGAGGAACTCTTGCTTCAATTTATTTATTATTTCTTGCACCAAGCTTATCTAAAGTAAGCTTATCTTTTAGGTCACCAGATTATTTTGCTTTAATGATTTTAGGTTTAACAGCAATTGCAGCCTTTTCATCAAAGGGACAATTTTTAAAAGCAATGATGATGGTTGTTTTAGGCTTAATGTTAGCGTCAGTTGGTCAAGATAGTCTTTCTGATATTACAAGGTTTACTTTTAATAACATGAATTTATCTGATGGGATAAGTTTCGTTTTAATTGTTATGGCAACTTTTGCAATGAGTGAAGCCTTAACAATTATTTTAAAACGAAATGATCCATCTGTTGTTGCTAAACAAGTTTCATTAACTGAACTTGGTTCAATTAAGATTAACAAAGAAGAGAGAGGTAAAATGTTAAAAACTATTCCTCGAAACTCAGTTCTTGGTTTTTTAATTGGAGTTTTACCAGGAGCTGGTGCAACTATTGCATCATTTCTAGCCTATGGAATGGAGAGAAATTTTGTTAGTGATGAAGAAAAAGAAAAATTTGGTAAAGGAAGCGTTCATGGTTTAACCGCACCAGAAACTGCAAATAATGCAGCATGTTCTGGAGCTTTTGTTCCATTATTAACTTTAGGAATACCTGGAAGTGGAACTACTGCGGTAATGCTTGGTGCTTTATTGGGATTTGGAATTCAACCAGGACCTAGACTTTATATAACCAATCCTGAAATTTTTTGGTCAGTTATTATGTCGATGTATATTGGAATGGTAGTGTTACTTATTCTAAACTTGCCTTTAATACCTTACATAGCAAGAATACTTGCGGTACCTAAAAACTATTTAATTCCACTTATTTTATTTTTTTCAATTACCGGAATTTACGTAATGTCATTTAATAATTTTGACATTTATTTAATGATTGGAATTGCTGTTGTTGCAACTTTTATGCGCTTATATGATTTTCCAATGCCACCACTCATATTAGCCTTTGTCCTTGGTGGATTAATGGAGGAAAATTTAAGAAGATCTTTATTAATAAGTGATGGTTCTTGGACTTTTTTATGGGACAGACCTCTTACTGCTATAATAATAGGAATAACAATTCTAATTGTTGGTTGGCAAATTTATAAAACAATTAAAATTAAAATGATCTAGTTTAGAATTTTTTTATATTCTTCAATAATTGTACTCCACTTAAACTTAGTAGAATTTTCTTTGGCAGCTTTTCCAAATTCGTGAAATTTATTATTTTGTAACATTAAATTAATTGATGAATAAACTTCATCTAATTTATTGCCATCACAGATTAAACCCGTTTTTTCATGTTCAATTGCATCTGCTGCACCACCATCTTTTCCTCCAAGAGAAGGCAATCCATATTGAGCCGCTTCAACATAAGCAATACCAAATCCTTCAACAGATTTTTTATAAACAACTGAAGGCATGACAAAAATATCTGATTTAGCAACTAATGCATTTTTTAATTCATTAGAGATATCTCTAAAAAACATCACTTGAGGCTGAAGGCCGAGTTCTGCTACTAATTTTTTAATATTTTCTTCCTCATCTCCATAGCCTACACAAATATAGACAATACCTGGATAGATTTGTTTTAAATTTCGAAGAGCCATGATTACTTTTTCATGATTTTTTCTTTTATCAAATCTTGATACAGTAATAAGCCTAGGAGACTTATGTTTTAATAAGTTCTCCACTTTGTCTAAAGTTTTTTTATCTAATTCTTCAACTGGATCAACGCCAGGATTAATAACTATAATTTTATCTTGCTTAATTCCCAATGAAATAGCTAAATTTTTAGTATACTCAGAATTAGCAACAATCGTTTCAACATTATTTAAAACTTGTAATACTCTTTTATTAAGAGAAGTATCTTTTTCATGATTAATCTCTTTGCCATGGATTAAACAAATCTTTTTTTTATTTGTTTTAAGATGTTCTAGACTTTTCCAATGATCAGCAATTATACCGTCAACCTTATTTTCTCTAATAAATTCATTAATAAGTTGAGCTTTTCTAAATTTTCTTAGAAGTTTTATTCCACCAACTCGTTCTATTGAAAAAGATACCTCTTCATCAAAAAAATTATGATTTTCATAGTAATCAGCAAAAACTTTTATCATGTGATGTTTTGAAAGTTCATTTGCTAAACCCCACATTAAGTTTTGCATACCACCCACTTCTGGAGGAAATGTTTTTGTAACAATTAAATACATTAATTATCTAACCATTTAATACCGCAGCCTATACTTGGAATTTGTTTTTCTGGACCTTTACCTGTTTCAGCTATTTGCTTCATTGCTACAAATAAATCACTATCACCAGCCCTTACTGGTTTTAAATTTTCTAACTCTCTTATTCTACCTCTATATTGTAATTCTAGGTTATGGTTAAATCCAAAAAAGTCAGGGGTACAAACAGCATCATAACTTTTTGCAACTTTTTGACTTTCATCAAAAAGATATGGAAAATTAAATTGATGTATCTTTGCAAATTCAATCATATTTTCAAAACTATCTTCAGGGTAATTAATCGTGTCATTAGCAGAAATAGCTACTGCTTTTATTCCAAGTTTTTCTAATTTTTTACAGTCATCAACAATGTCTTTAATGACAGCCTTTACATAGGGGCAGTGGTTACAAATAAACATTATTAAGGTCCCAGCATCACCCTTAATATCACTTAAAGAAATAAGCTTATGGTCGGTAGACTTTAGTTTAAAATCTTTAGCGTTTGTTCCAAAATCACATATTGGTGTTTTTAGTGGAGGCATGATAAACATTATATAGTTATGTTTTACGATTTGGAAAATAAAAAAATTAAAAATGTAGGTGAAAATTGGGTAGCTCCCAACGCATCAATTATTGGTGATGTTACTTTAGAAAAAAATACCAGTATTTGGTTTAATGCAACTTTAAGAGGGGATATTGAAAACATTTATGTTGGTGAAGGATCAAATATTCAAGATGGAAGCGTACTTCATACTGATCCAGGTTTTCCTTTAAAAATAGGTAAAGATGTAACTATTGGTCATTTAGTTATGCTTCATGGATGCACCATTGAAGACAATTCTTTAATAGGAATTGGTGCTGTCATTTTAAATGGAGCAAAAATTGGAAAAAATTGCATCATAGGAGCTAATGCTTTGATCACAGAAAACAAAGTCATTCCTGACAATTCTCTAGTGATTGGATCCCCTGGTAAAATTGTAAGACAAGTCTCAACAGAAGAGGCAAAAACAATTACTGAAAATGCAATTCATTACCAAGATAATTGGAAAAAATATTCTAAATCAGTATTTTAAAACTCAAAATAGGTTTTTGTTTATTAGACATTTGAGTTTTAAATAGTTAACTTATATTGGGTTTTTTATAATTTATGAAAAAAATATTTTTAATTTTAATTGTAATTTTATTTTCATCATCTGCTTTTGCAGATCATGATAAATACAAATGCTCTAAAAAAGAATCTATTTTATATGGTGCAGATAAAGTTTTAAAAGATGGGGAGATAATCGCATTGCCTTCTTACACAACAATGGGTTTGTATAACGTTTTAAATGAAAAGTATTTGTTGAACCCAGTAACTGTAACAGGATATTTAGCTTTTCCAAAAGGTACCAATAAAGCTCCTGTAGTGATTATGACTCATGGAAGTGGAGGTGCTGGATCATTATTTACTAATCCTTATTATGTTAAAGCGCGTAAAAATCTTCTGGAGGCTGGGATTGGAGTAATGTTGATTGATAGCTTTTGTAATAGAGGCACAAAAGATACATGGAGAGATCAATCTAAGGCGACGATGGTTAGTCAAGCAATAGATACTATGATGGCTTATCAATTTATAAAATCTCATCCAAGATCAAATGGAAAAATTGGAACTAATGGTCACTCAAGAGGTGGTACGAATTCTTTACTTGTTGCAGATGTAAAATTTACATCAAAATTTTTAGAGGGATCAAATGGATTTGATGCAATACTTCCAGAGGCTGCAGAGTGCAGAATGGCTGGATTGTTTAAAAATGCTGAACTTACAAAGAATACAAAAATGCTTTATGTCCACGGTGAAGATGACGATTTAACTTTAGCAAAGCCATGTGAAGAATATGTTAAAAATATTCTGGCTAAAGAAGGACAAATTGAAATTGATATTAAATCAGGCTGGGGTCATGATTGGCATTCACCATATAAACCTCAAAAAGTTAAGGCAATGGTTATGCCTACATGTCCTGCAAATTACGTTGATGATAATGGTGTTGTTATGGGCAAACTTGCTGACCTAGGTTTAAATAAGTATAAACTTTTTAATAGTTGGGAGGAGTACGGTGAAGCTGCTGCCACAGAACCTAAAAAAACTTTTAAAAAAATGTTTAAAATTTTAAAAGGTGAAAAATGTTTAAAAAGAGGAGCTCATGTTGGAGGAAATCATGGTGATGAATATATGCCTCAATTTATAAATTTTTTTAAGAAAAATCTCTTATAAGTCATGGTTAAAGGGATAGACAATGAATTGATATATTTTATTGTTTCTCATCATATTAACCATTTTCTAAATGTAAAAAAGATGGCGAAACATGATTATGAAAGTCACATGATCTTGTCAGTAGTATATACACATTTTCTCTATCAAACTATCACTTCAGGAAAGTCACTTAGTTGGACTGAAGTTTTTGATGAGACAGAGACTGAAGATCACAAGATATTAATGAAAGATAAAAAATTGACAATCTTTGCAGTTGCAGAAAATCTATCCATGCCTCAAGAAACGGTTAGGAGGAAATTAGAAAAATTAATTAAAAAAAAATTATTAGATTATTCTAAATCAGAAGGGCTAAGTTTAGGTAAAAAATTTAAGGAAACGATTGAACCATTAGGAAAAATAGACACTGAAGATTGTTTAAAACTATATAAAAAATTTGCTAAGCAACTTAAATAAGACTTAAAAAAAAGTATCACCCTCAAAAAGTAAAGTTTTTTCAACAAAAAAAACCTATTTTGAGTTATAAAATATTTGTTTTTTAAGTTATTTAAATTAAGCAATGATAATGAAAGTTTTAGTAATAATATTATCACTATTTATCACAACTGTAGCTAATGCAGATACCAAAGGGCAAACTTTATCTAAAGTTTCAGAAAAAATTTCAGAATACACAATTGGCTTAATTCCTGGTGAAGGACACACTGAGGTAAGTATAGATTTAAGAGAGGACTCTAAACCTAATTATAGTATTTTAGCGGTTAGAGAATTATTAAAAATTGATAGTGGAAATATTTTCACACAATTTTCACTACTTGAAACTGAACAAGCTAACGAAGAAAAAATAATCGGGAATTTTGGGCTAGGTTCAAGAAAATTACTTAATGAAAAAAATTTATTAGTTGGCCTTAACGCTTTTGTGGATAATGATTTTAGTGAAACAAATAGAAGAGCGAGTATAGGTTTTGAATTAAGAAATTCTGTATTAGATTTCCATTCTAATATTTATAAAGGTTTACAAGATTCAGATGATGAAAGAGTATTAGACGGCTGGGACTACAGATTAGCAAGTCAGGTACCTTATCTACATTGGTCAAAAATATTTATTAATCATTATGAGTGGGATGGTGTTTTAAGAGACGATATTAAAGGAACAAAAATGGGTTCTGAAGTGATTTTAACAAAATCACTAAATCTTGAAGTTGCTTATGATGATAAAGACAAAAAAGGTTTAGAAGATGAATGGTATGCAAAAATTCAATTAGTGCACCCACCAAGAAACAATGGTCCAACAGCAATGGATGGTGTTAGTCAAGTTGCTTGGAAAGAAAATAAAGATATGTCAGGTGAATTATTAAGCAAAGTTAAGAGAAATAATAAAATTATGATTGAATTTAAAGGGAGTGCTACGGTTTCAAGAGCAGACTAGTTATGAAAAAAATTATAAACATATTTATTATTACACTTATTTTATTTTTATCAAAAATTTCGATGGTTTATTCTGCTACTGGTGATGCTGCGGTATACAAAATTACAATGAGAAAATTAGAATTTTGCACAGGAAGCACAGGTGTAGCCAATTGTGATGATGCTGTGGTTGTTGGAGATAGTGATACTGTAATTGACATAGCTTCAGTAAACGCTGGGGAAACTGCCGCTTCTTACGGAGATCCAATGGTTTTACCACTTGGAGAAACTTATACCCATATGAGAGTTACAATTGACAGAAAGTTTACTGTGAAAAATGTGACTGCAATAAGTGGTGGTAGTAATACATGTAATACAAAGACTTTAGCTTCAGATGTTTTTACATCTGGATCCAGTGAGTCAGCAAGAAAATATACACACAAACCAGTAGTGGCTGCAGGAGGTACTGCAGCAGAACAAAATATTTATTTGGTAAATGATACTTATATAAGATGTAATACTGCAAACTGTGGAAATACTACGACAGGTCAAACACAAACATATGATCAAGGAACAGGATCATCTTTATTTGCAAGTACACACCCTAGCGATACTGGAAATGACCACGTATTAATTTATGAGCTAACATCTCCTTATGTTGTTACAATGATGCCACCAATTATTGATATTGCATTTGGCACACAGGATTCTATCCAAGCAAATGATGTAGGAAGTTTATGTATGTTCGATGCATCAGAACCAATTGTAACAATTTCAATTAAATAATTATCTAAGTAATTCAAGTAACTTATTTTCTTTTTCTAAAGCTCTAATATCGCCTACATTTGGAATTGAGAGGTGTACTTTTTATTAAGGAACTAACCAGGTATTTTTATTATTCTCTAAATCAAATCTAGCACGACGGTGACCTTTGGCTGCTAAATAAAGCCACTCCATACTTTTAATTTTACATTGAATAACAGTAAAGTTTTTATATCCCACCTCACTTTGCTCCATTGTAAATTCAAAATTATCCAGTTCAGGTTTTAGTCCTGAAGTAGGGGTTTCAGATAATGTTCCTGGCCCGTTATCAACTAAATAACATTTTCTACTCATGTGTCCTGTTTTTAACCAAGACTGTTTTGTAATATCATTGTCATGATTAACGGTGCATTCAACTTTAAGTCTAACTTGGATTTTCTCATCCTTGTCATAAAATAACATTGCAGCGTTTTTATTTGATTTTAATTTAGCAATTTTATCTGATCTGATATCACTATGGTATTGAACAAGATTATTTTCTCTATCTGATTTTCTAAGAACCACAATTCTTCCATCAAAATCATCCTGGTCACCACAGATAAACACAGGAATTCTAAATTGAGAACCTCTATCTTTGATTGCATTGTCCAGCATGGACCAGATTTTATTTTTGATCTCCTCAAAATCTTCGTAGTATGCTGGTTGCATTATGGATTATTTACTTAGTCTTCTGATCAAACTAGAGGTGTCCCATCGGTTTCCACCCATTTTTTGAACTTCAGCGTAATATTTATCAACAATTTCAGTTACTGGAAGTAGGGAACCATTATTTTTAGCTTCATCCATTGCGATTTTTAAATCTTTTCTCATCCAATCAACTGCAAAACCAAATTCAAACTGATCATCAATCATTGTTTTGTATCTGTTTTCCATTTGCCAAGATTGAGCCGCACCTTTAGATATAACCTCAATTACATCTTCCATATTTAAACCAGCTTTCATTCCAAAATTTATTGCCTCAGATAAACCTTGAACAAGACCTGCAATACAAATTTGGTTAACCATTTTTGCTAATTGGCCATTACCAGCGCCACCTAATAATTTCATTTTTTTGCTATAACAATCAATGATGTCCTTAGCTTTATCAAAATCAGCTTGATCTCCACCGATCATCACTGTTAGTGCACCATTTTCAGCAC
Organism: Candidatus Pelagibacter sp. PS_43; assembly: GCF_059417795.1. Taxonomy (NCBI): domain Bacteria; kingdom Pseudomonadati; phylum Pseudomonadota; class Alphaproteobacteria; order Candidatus Pelagibacterales; family Candidatus Pelagibacteraceae; genus Candidatus Pelagibacter; species Candidatus Pelagibacter sp. PS_43. The sequence goes on from NZ_CM182066.1 coordinate 384,415, forward strand.
CAGCTTGACCCCCTGATACTGGTGCATCTAATGCACCAAAACCATTTTTTTTAGCAAACTCATTTATTTCTCTAGCAATTGTTGCAGAGGCCGTTGTGTTATCAATATAAACGGAACTTTTTTTAATTGTTTTGAAAATACCGTTGTCACCAAAAGTAACCTCTCTTAAATCATTATCATTACCAACACAGGTAAATATAAAATCTGCACCTTCTGCAGCTTTTGCAGGTGTGTCTGCTTTTGTCCCTTTATATTCTGCAACCCATTTATCAGCTTTTGCAGTAGTTCTATTATAAACAGTTACATTATGACCTGCTTTTGATATATAACCTGCCATTGGATAACCCATGACACCTAATCCTATAAATGCAACATTGCTCATAATTTTTTTTTCCTATGTTTAAAAGTTTGAATTTTAAAGTAATTTTATTTGGTTTTATATTTACATTTTTTTCAAGCTTTGGACAGAGTTTTTTTCTAGGACTATTTAATTCAAGCATAAGAGACGCACTTTCCATCACCCATGGTCAGTTTGGATCAATTTATGCATCTGCTACTTTGTTAAGTAGTTTTATACTTGTTTGGGTTGGAAAAAAAATAGATGACTTTAATATTTTAAAATTTGCATCTTACGTCATTGCGTTACTAGCGATCTCTTGTTTTTTATTTTCTAAAATTTCATCAGTCGCTTTCTTATTTTTATCAATTTTCTTAATGAGGTTATCAGGTCAAGGACTAATGTCTCACACTGCAACTACAACAATATCAAGATTTTTTGAAAAGACTAGGGGACGCGCACTAAGCACAACTTGGCTTGGTTTATCGTTAGCTGAATTTATTTTACCCTTATTAATTATTTTTTTATTAACTTTTGTTGATTGGAGAAATATTTGGATAGCCATTTCAATTTCAGTTATTATTATTTTACCTATTGTCATCATTAAATTAGTTAAAAACGTTAAATTAGATTCAAGAGAAACATCTAGTGCTACAAATATTAAAACTAAAGATATAAAGCAGTGGACGAGAGGTGAAGTTTTAAAAGATTATCGCTTTTATATTATATGTTTAAGCATGTTAGCGATGCCTTGGATTGCAACAGGTACATTTGTTTATCAATCTTTTATAGTGTCATCTAAAGGTTGGGGACCTTATGTTATTGCACAATCTTTTATGGTGTATTCAATTTTATCAGTGATTACTTTATTTTTAACAGGCTTTTTAATCGACAAGTTTAGTAGTCGAAAATTGATAATTTATATGAACATTCCTTTATTGGTCTCAACGTTTGTGCTTTATTATTTTAACTCACCAATTTCATCATTTGCATTTTTAGGTTTAATTGGAATTTCAAATGGACTAGCAAATGTTCTAGGTTCAGCTACATGGGCTGAAATTTATGGTGTAAAATACATTGGTTCAATTAAAGCACTAACGACCGCTTTAATGGTATTTTCAACAGCCTTTGGAACAGCACTTTTTGGAATACTTATAGATGATGGATTTTCTATAGAGCAAATTGCTCTAGTTTCAGGATCTTATATTTTAATAGCTATATCACTGCTATTTCTCATTAAGAGTAAGCTTAATCCTCAATATTTATAAAATTATCCTTGATTTTTTTTAGCCACCGTATAGATACTGCGCATGGCTAGAGTAACTGTAGAAGATTGCATAGATAAAGTAGATAGTCCTTATGAATTAGTATTAGTTGCTAAAGAAAGAGCAGTTCAATTAAATTCAGGATTAGAGCCCACTCTTGATAGAGATAATGACAAAAATACAGTTATATCTTTAAGAGAAATTGCAGCTGACACGATTAAAGTCTCAGATTTAACAGATAGTGCTATTCACAAACTTAGAAAACACGTTGAGCAAGTTGACGATGGTACTGATGATGATGAAATTATTGGTGATGATTTTGAAAGTATGTACAAAGGTGAAATTTCTAAAAGTGGAACTCCTATTTTACCATCTAAAAGAGCTAGAAAAATTCCTGAAAAAATTCAAGTATCCTCTGATGATTTAGAAGAATTAACTGCAAAGGCAGACCCAGAAGTTGATGTTGATGCTGAGTTAGAAGCGGGAGACGAGGAGACAGCAGTTTCTTTAGATCAACTAGCTGAAAGTGAAACTACAGAAGATAGCTCAGAAGAAACTGAACCTAACAGTTAATTACTAAATTCCTTTAAGATTTTTTCTCTGTGTTCATCAAGATCAGGAATATCACCACGTGTTTTTTCATCTTTATAGTTAGACATTTTAATTGGATTGCCCGCTAATTTAAAATCTCCAATTACTTTGTGATGTGCTTTAACAATCATGTTTCTTGCTTCAACTTGAGGGTTTTCAACAGCTTCTTTTATATTAAATATTGGACCACATGGAATTTTTTCTTTTTCCATTTTACTAACCCAATCACTTGTATTTTTCGCACCAAGTTTGTCTTCAAGTATTTTTTTAAGATCTTCCATATTTTGAGATCTTAAAGAGTTAGTATTAAATTTTGGATCGTGAGCAATTTCAGAAATATCTAAAACATTACATAGTTTTTCAAATAATTTTTCATTGCCTGCTGCTATAATGATATGGCTATCTTTAGTTTTAAATGCTTCAAAAGGTGCAATAGATGGGTGACGAGATCCCATAGGTTTTGGTATTTCATTTTTTGCAAGATACCTTGCAATAGCATTTTCTAAAATTGCAATTTGACAATCTAACATTGAAACATCAATAAAAGTTCCCTTACCAGTTTTTTCTCTATCATAAAGTGCAGCATTAATTCCAACAGTTGTAAATAAGCCTGCGGTAATGTCACCAATAGATGTACCAACTCTTGTTGGTTCAGAGTTTGGTTGACCTGTTACACTCATTAAGCCACCCATCCCTTGAACAACCATATCATAAGCAGGTAATTCTTTTAACGGACCTGTTTGTCCAAAGCCTGATGCTGATGCATAAATTAGTCTTGGATATTTTTTACAAACATCTTTCCAGCCATAGCCCCATTTTTCTAACGTGCCTGGTTTAAAATTTTCAACTAAAATATCTGCTTTAGCTAAAATTTTATCAAATATTTTTTTATCATCTTCATTTTTTAAATTAAGAGCGATACTTTCTTTCCCTCTATTTAGTGACATAAAATATGCTGAATAATCTTCAATAAATGGTCCAAATTTTCTAGAGTCGTCCCCAACTTCTGGTGCCTCAATCTTTATTACGCGTGCACCCAGATCTGAAAGCATCATCGTGCAATAAGGACCAACTAGTACTCTAGTTAGGTCAAGAACAAGTAAGTTTTTTAAAGGACCATCCATATTTTGTACTGTAATTATGTAGTCTTGACTCTTATCAATATCTCTAATTAAATACATCACTTAATTAATAATAGAGGAGAGAGTAATGTTAAAAAAAGTATCTTTATATTTTACGGCATTAGTTTTGGTTTTATCAACTGTTGGTTCTGCTTATGCGGTAACGTTAAAAGCAAGTCATCAATGGCCTGGTACACCTAGAGCTGATGGATCTTTTGACCCACGTCATGAGATGGTTCAAATTATTGCTGATGAGGTTAAAAAAGCTAATGTCGATATTGATATTAGAATTTATCCAGCAAAATCTTTATATAAACCTAAAGAGCAATGGAAACCTATGACTACAGGTCAACTAGATATTTCAGCTTTTCCATTAGGATATGCATCAAAGTTTCACCCAGAGTTTAGTGCAACATTAATGCCTGGAACAGTAAAAAACCATGATCACGCATTAAGATTTAATAAATCTCCAATGATGACTGAGATTAAAAAAATTATTAATGATGCAGGTGTAGTTGTTTTATCTGATGCCTGGTTAGGTGGTGGTTTTGCATCAAAAACTAAATGTATTAGAAACCCATCTGATGTTAAAGGACAAGTAATGAGAGCAGCTGGAAAAGCGTTTAACCAAATGTTAGAAGGTGCAGGGGCTGGTATTCAAAGTATGCCATCTTCAGAAATTTATACTGGTCTACAAACAGGTGTATTAACTGGTGCAAACACTAGTTCAGGAAGTTTTGTTAGTTACAAAATTTATGAACAAGTTAAATGCGCAACACCTCCAGGAAAATTTGGCCTTTGGTTTATGTATGAGCCGATCCTTATGTCTAAGAAATCTTTTGATGCTTTAAGTTCGAAGCAACAAAAAGCTCTTATGAAAGCTGGAAAAGTAGCTGAGAAATATATGACAGCACAAGTGTCAAATTTAGATAAAAAATTTGAAGACGCTTATAGAGATGCTGGTGTTGAATTAGTATATATGTCTGAAGCAGATCATGCTGCATGGGTAGAAATAGCTAAGAAAACTTCTCACAAAGCATTTGCTGAGCAAGTACCAGGTGGTGCTAAGCTTATGGAAATGGCTTTAGCAGTTAAATAAAATAATATATAAAGAACCCCTATTTATGAAAATAAATGGGGGTTTTTTTTATGAAAAATAAATATCTTAATTTTTGTCATTATGCTTCTCAAGCCTGTGGTGCTTTCGCAGTAGGAGCTTTAATTTTATCTATTTTAGTCATTGTTGAACTTGTTTTTGAAAGATATTTTTTTCAACGTGCTATTACTTGGCAAACTGAATTAGTTACCATGTTACTTGTTGCATCTACCTTTATTGGTAGTGCTTATGTTTTAAGCGAAAAAGCGCACGTAAGCATGGAATGGATTTACGATTTTTTATCAAACAGAAATATTATTAAATTGAAGATTTTTACTTCATTTATAAGTTTGGGTTTTTTTTTAATACTGTTTTACTTTGGTTTTTTGATGGTAGAGGAAGCTTTTGTTAAAAATTATACTACAGGAACAGTTTGGGATCCTCCTTTGTGGATACCTTATTCTTCAATGTTAATAGGCTCAATACTAATGATACTTCAATATATTGCTGAGATAATTAAACTGTTTGATGAAGGAGATTTAAGATAATGGATCCTTTAATGATTGCACTAATAGTTGCTATCTTTACTTTAATAGTTTTGTTCTCAGGAATTCCAATTGCTTTTGGTTTAAGTTTTGTCTCAATTGCTTTATTAATCGCTTTTGAAGGATTTCAAATGCTAGATGTTTTTGCAGAAACATTTTATGCAGGCTTAAATTCATTTGTTTTACTATCAATCCCAATGTTTATTCTTATGGGAATGGCTGTAGCCAACTCTCCTGCAGGAAAAGATCTTTATACTGGTCTTGATAGATGGTTATGGAGAGTTCCTGGTGGCTTAGTAATCTCTAATATTGGAGCGTGTTCAATTTTTGCAGCATTAAGTGGGTCAAGTCCTGCAACGTGTGCTGCTATTGGAACTATGGGAATTCCTGAAATGAGAAAAAGAGGATATTCAGACCAAATAGCTACCGGTACAATTGCAGCTGGAGGAACGCTTGGGGTTTTAATTCCACCAAGTATAGTTTTAATTGTTTATGGAATGGCAACAGGTACTTCTATTGGAAGATTATTTTTAGCAGGTATTGTTCCTGGTTTTATGTTGGCCAGTCTTTTTGCTGTTTGGGCACTAATACACAGTTACTTTATTGATAAAAATGCAGCTAAATTATTAAGAAACAGAAAACCACCAACGTTGAGAGAAAAATTTGAAGTTCTTCCTAGAATTTTTCCGTTCTTAGCTATTATTGTTGGAGTTTTATACGTTCTCTATGGAGGTGTAGCCACACCATCTGAAGCATCTGGTGTTGGAGCATTCTTAGTTTTTGTAATGATTGCGGTTGTTTACAAAATTTATCAGCCTAAAAAAATATGGAATATTGTTAAAGTTTCAATGAAAGAGAGTGTTATGATAATGTTTATTATTGCAGCCTCTTATCTTTTTGCATTCACATTATCTCAACTTTACGTAACCCAATCGCTTGCTCAAAGTATGATTGAGTTAAGTAGTAATAAATGGATGATTTTTTTAATGGTTAATGTGTTTTTACTTGTTGCTGGTTTCTTTTTACCACCAGTTGCTGTTATTGTGATGACTTCAGCTATATTGTTACCTGTGATAACTACACTTGGTTTTGACCCTTATTGGTTTGCGATTGTATTCACTATAAATATGGAAATAGGTTTAATCACGCCACCCGTTGGATTAAATCTATATATAATTAAAGGAATAACGCCTGATGTAAGTTTATCTACAATCTTAAGGGGATCATTTCCATTTATGATGATGATGGTTTTATCTATATTGATATTGTGTATTTTTCCTGAAATTGTAAGTTGGTTACCTGATAAATTAATGGGTAAACCTCTTGGATATTAAAAAAGACATTAATAGAAAAATTTCTGTAGCACCGATGATGGATTGTACCGATCGTCATGATCGATACTTTTTAAGATTGATGAGTAAGAATGTTATGCTTTACTCAGAAATGGTTGCAACAAAATCTGCAATCCATGGAGATCGTAAAAAAATTTTATCTTACAGTCCCGAAGAAAAACCTCTAGCATTACAAGTGGGTGGATCCGATAAAACAGAGTTAGCTGAAGTTGCAAAAATTGCAGAAGACATGGGCTATGATGAAATTAATATTAACTTAGGTTGCCCCAGTAAAAAAGTTCAAAAAAATATGTTTGGTGCTTGCTTGATGAGAGAACCTGACCTTGTTGCGGAATGCATTGATTCAATGGTTAATGCTTGTAAAATTCCAGTTACTGCAAAAACTAGAATTGGCTTTGATGACACGGAGGAATTTGATTATTTAAATAATTTTATACTAAAGATGAAAGGGGTTGGTTGTAATACTTTTATACTACATGCTCGAAAAGCTATCTTAACTGGTATGTCACCTAAACAAAATTTAAATATTCCAAAACTAAACTATGGAATGGTTTATAAAGTTAAAGAAGAAAATCCTGATTTAGAAATTATTATTAATGGAGGTATTTCAAAGATTGATGAAATTAAAAACCATTTAACTTTATGTGATGGAGTGATGATTGGTAGGTCCATCTATCAAAATCCTTATTCTTTAGTTGAGATTGAAAACGAAATTTTTGGAACAAAAGAACAGCCAACAAGAGAGGAAATAGCTGCAAAACTACTAGAATACCTTGAGAAAGAAGTTAAGCTTGGCACAAAAGTAAATCATATTATGAGACACACAGTTGGATTATATCACGGTCAAATAGGTTCAAAAGAATGGAAGAGATATTTAAGTGATAATATGATGGCAAGAGACTCTGATTTTCAAAAATCAAAACATATAATGACCATTGTGCAAAATAACGAAAAAGCTAATCAAGCTAACTCATAATGGAAAACCTAAACTATGGTGAGATAATTAACCTACTGTCGGTCCTTGCAATATCTGCAGCTGTTGCAGGATTTATGGCTGGATTACTAGGTGTTGGTGGTGGAATTATAATGGTTCCAGCTTTGTATTATGCTTTTACAGTATTAGATTTTGAATTAGTTACCAGGATGCATCTAGCTGTTGGAACTTCTTTAGCGATTATTATTCCAACTTCAATAATTTCAACCAAAACTCATATGGAATATGATGCAGTAGATTTTAAGATGGTAAAATCTTTTGGTATATTTATTTTAATAGGCGTTATTGCTGGAACTTTTTTAGCAGTTAATTTAAAGACACCAACTTTAGTATTATTCTTTTCAATATTTGCTTTTATGGTGGGTTTATTTTTTATTTTTCTTAGAGAAAAACTTGTTGAAAATCCCAAAACAATTTCTGACATTGTCAAAAATATCTCAGGGATTGTGATTGGTTTTATTTCAGTTCCTCTAGGCATTGGTGGAGGATCTTTAATGGTACCATTTATGAGAACTTTTGGTTATGACATAAGAAAATCCATTGGTACAGCTGCAGCAGTTGGCTTTTTGATTTCACTTAGCGGAACGATCACAATGATTATGGGTGGAAAGATAATTGATAATATCAACACACCTTTTAGTGTAGGTTATATAAATTTATTAGGGTTTGCAGTATTTGTTCCAGTTACAATGATTATGGCTAGGTTGGGAGCAAAAGCTGTTTATAAAATAGATAAAAAATTATTAAGTAAAATTTTTGGTACTTTTTTACTTATAGTGTCCATAAGATCTTTCGTTGAATATCTAAATATTATATAATTAATTATGTTTAATTTTAAAGAGATAATCTCATCTATTGCTGATGCAGGTCAAAAACTTTTTAGTATAAAAAAGATTAAAAAAAATGACTTAGAATCTATTTTTTCTTTATGTGATGATTTAATTTCACACAAAGGTGCAGCATTTGGAATAACTGTAGCTAGAGATATTACTGAACTATATCAATCACTATCTCCAGAAAATAAATTATTATTTTTTAAAAAAATTAATGAGAAATATAAGCCTAGCTTTACAAAAGTTAACGAAGCAATTGAAAAATATACCAAATCTCAAAACGAAAATACTTTGTCAAATTTATTTAAAGTTTCTGAAGGTAAGAGAAGAGAACTTTTTAGAAGAATGAATATGGCGCCAAATGGAACAGCGATTATAGTTGCATTAAGAGAAGATTTAATAAGAATATTAAAAGACAACAAAGAACTTTCAGAATTAGATAATGATCTTAGACATTTATTTAGAGCTTGGTTTAATCCAGGATTTCTTAAACTTTCTAAAATCACATGGGATACAAAGGCTGCAGTTTTAGAAAAAATAATTAAATATGAAAGAGTTCATCATATAAAAGATATGAATGAACTTAAAAGAAGATTAGGAGAAGATAGAAGGTTTTTTTCTTACTTTCATCCAGCTCTTGAAGATGAACCTATTATTTTTGTTCAAGTAGCCCTTACAAAAGGTCTTGGTAGATCTATTCAAGAATTAATGAAGCCGACTGATAATGAAGGAAAATCTTATGATACTGCTACTTTCTATTCAATTAGTAACTGTCAAGAAGGCCTATCTAGAGTAACTTTGGGTAATTTTTTAATAAAGAGAGTAGTTTATGAAATACAAGAAGAGCTTCCTCATATTAAAAACTTTGGCACCTTATCACCTATACCAGGGTTTGCTGATTGGTTTAGTTATTTAGAAGAAACTAAGATTAAAAATATTTTAGGCGATCTAAAAGATCAAGATGTTATCTTTTTAAAATCTCAAGACTTAAAACTAGGTGATGGTAGAATTGTAAAAAATAAAGAAGCAATAACGAAATTAGTTGCACATTATATTGTTAATGAAAAAAACCAAAAAGGGTTACCTGTTAATGATGTGAGTAGATTTCATTTAGGTAATGGAGCTATTGTAGAAGATATTGTAATTAATGCTAATATTTCAGAAACTGGCTTTAAAAGATCTTATGGTGTGATGGTCAATTATCTTTATGAATTAAAAAATATTGAAAAAAATCATGAAGATTACATGAATAGCAATAAAGTAATTGTCTCTGATAAAATAAAGAAATATTTATAAATATAATCTTTGAATTTTAATTAAGACCCCATTTAACTTTATTCCAAATTCTTTCATGAAAATAATAAAAAAAAAGAGGAATTATAGAGCCCAGTCCCAATATTCCAGCTCCTTTAAAACTACCAGTAAAAATATATCCAAATATTACCCAGTAGATAAAAATAAAAAGTCTCCATGAAAATGTTTTAGCAACGGATCGTATTTTTTTGTCAGCCATAATTAATTTAGCCTATAATAATTTTTGCTTATAGAACACATTTATATTAATGTTTAACAATGGCAAATAAAGTAAGTAAAAGTTTTCTAAAAGATTCTCATTTAATAACTGAATTAAAACTGTGTAGTATTCGTTTAATTGATAACGCTAAATTTCCTTGGATCATTTTAATTCCTAAGCGAAAAAATATTACTGATATTTCTGAACTTAACTCAAAAGACCAAATGCTATTAATGAAGGAAATTGTTCATTGCAGCAAGTTAATGAAAAAAATATTTAAAACAAAAAAACTTAATGTTGAAAAAATTGGTAATATTGTTCCTCAGTTACACATTCATATAATTGCAAGATCTACTAAAGATAGTACTTGGCCGTTATCGGTTTGGGTGGTTAAAGGAAAACCTTATACAAAAAATTTATTAGCTAAAACTATTTCTAAAATTAAAAAGTATTTTTAATAGAGGGTGAGGACAGAGGTAGTTTTAGTCTCCCGCCACTACCTCTTAACTATTATGTATCTGATTCGTCTCTAATTTGTTAACACGTTTTAATTGAAACTAGACTTTATCAACTGCTTGCTTTACTAATTGGTAAATAAGATGAGCAAAGAGATAAAAGCAGATGATGTTATTTTCAATTTCTTTAAACAAATTTGTGATGAGAAAGATGATGTTAAATGTGTAGAGCTTGGCAATAGTTGGATTAACGCAATGAAGACCAATCTTACTAACATGGAAAAAAATCTGGATGAAGTGGATAAAGCTAAACATCAAGAAAATATAGATAGCAACATGAGCCACCTTAATAACCTTAAGGATAAATCTGCTGTGGAATGGCGTGAATACGCAACTCAGTGTATGATTGAGATCTTAGATCATAAAACTAAATCGTGAATTTCTTTAAGAAACTATTCTCAAGTAGCAATCTAGAATTACAAATCAATGATGGAGGCAGAGCGGCTGCCGGATATAAAGGAAAAGCAGGAGACTGTGTAGTTAGATCTATTGCAATTGTAACAGGTCTTCCTTATCAAAAAATTTATGATGATCTTTATAAAGCTAATGAAGAATTTAGAACTACATCTAGAACAAGACTTGCTAGAAGTTTAAAACAAAAAAATGATAGCCCAAGATCAGGCACTCATAGAGTTGTGGTTAAGAAATATCTTGAAAAACTTGGGTGGCAGTGGACGCCAACGATGTTTGTTGGTCAAGGCTGTAAAGTTCATTTAAAAAAAGATGAACTTCCAAGTGGGACTTTAATTGTATCTTGTTCAAAACACATAACGGTTGTTAAAGATGGTGTTTTACATGATACTTATGATTGCTCTAGACGGGGCACACGTTGTGTTTATGGATATTGGACTAAGCCTAATTAGTCTTAGATAAAAGTAGTTAATAAATTTTATTAATATATAAGTTTTAAAAATGAGTTTTAAAGATAACGTCAACTTACATGTAGATAAATCAGCTAAATTACTAAACTTTAGTGATGATTTACTTGAGCATTTAAAATCTATTCATTCATTAATTAAAGTAAATGTGGGTGTTGTCTTAGATGGAAAAATTAATAATTTTACTGGATGGAGAGCGGTTCATTCAGAGCATATTCTTCCAACTAAAGGTGGACTAAGATATTCTGAAACTGTTGATCAAGATGATACAGAAGCTTTAGCATCTTTAATGACTTACAAATGTGCAATAGTTAATATTCCTTTTGGTGGTGCAAAAGGGGGTTTGAAAATTAATCCTAAGAACTACACAATGCCTCAACTTAGAGAAATTACTAAAGCATTTGCAAGCAAACTAATTAATAAAGGTTTTATTTCTCCAGCATTAAATGTTCCAGCCCCAGATGTTGGAACGTCTGAAAGAGAAATGGAATGGATTTTAGAGACCTACAAAACACTTAAACCTGATGATATAAATTATAGAGGCTGTGTAACAGGCAAACCAATACACAGAGGAGGTATTGCTGGCAGAACTGAGGCTACCGGTAGAGGTATTGAAGAAGTAGTTAGAGAAATATTTAGACATGAAGATGTTGTTAAAGAAGCAGGATTGAAAAATGAATTAAAGGATAATGAAATTATAGTTCAAGGCTTTGGTAATGTTGGAAGTAATTTAGCCAAACATTTATACAATAGAGATAATGCAAAGATTATAGCCATAGGTGAATTTGATGGTTATTTATATAATAAAAAAGGCATTGATATAAATACACTAATTGAATTTTATAAGACAAATAAAACTATCAATAATCCTAAACTTGGAGAATTTAAAAATAATCCAAGCGAACTTTTAGAATTAGATTGTGATATTTTAATTCCAGCTGCATTAGAAAATGTAATCACCATTGATAATGTAGATAAAATTAAAACGAAATTAATAATTGAGGCTGCAAATGGACCCATTTCATTTGAGGCGGATCAAAAATTATTTGAAAAAGGCGTTATGATTATTCCTGATATCTATGTCAATGCGGGTGGTGTTGTGGTTTCTTATTTTGAGTGGGTAAAAGATATTTCTCATATACGTTTTGGTAGAGTTGAAAAAAGATTTCAAGAACAAAAAATATTAGACATTATTGATTTGATAGATAAAAAAACTAATACTAAAACTGACTTTGATACCATTAAAAGAATTGTTCATGGTGCTGATGAAGAGGACTTAGCTTTTTCAGGACTAGAAGACAGTATGAGAAATGCATTTATTGAAATTTATAATGCTAAAAAACAAATAAAAAAATCCTTTAGAGATAGTGCTTATTACGTGTCTCTAAAAAAGATAAGAAACTTCTATACCGTAGAAGGCTTCCCTAAACGATAAATAGCGGTTTAATTTTACCTATAATTAAATTAATAGAAGACTCCTGATCTATGATTTGTTAGCATTTATTATGATAAAATTAATAAGAGCAGGCTTTATGAGCAAGCTTTTTACCATTTTAGTCTTAAGCTTATTGTTAACTAACGGTGCAAAAGCAGGTTGTGATGATGCTCCAACTGATGGAGTGGATTATTCTAATTGTCAATTCTCAGAAGGCCAAGATTTAAGTAGAGCTTATATACCAAATTCTAATCTTTCTTTTATCAGCTTTATTAAAGTTACCTTTGATAAAGGGGTAATGATGAATGCAATATTATCTAATGGTAATTTTGTAGAATCTTCTTTTATTAGAACTAATTTATATGAAGCAAATCTTGAAGGGGGTATTTTGAAAAAGCTAACTTTTCAAGTGCGAACTTAACAAGAGCAAACTTCAAAGGAGCTTCATTGATTGAGACAAACTTCACTAACAGCAATCTTTTTGAAGCAGATTTAACGGGGGCTAATATCTTAAATGCTACCTTTGAAGGTGCCAATCTTAACAATGCAACTTGGATTGATGGAACTAAATGTTCTTTAGGTTCTATTGGTAACTGCAATAAATAAAAAAATTTTAAAAATTATTTTACAGTTTTAATTTTCTGATTAATCACAAGTACTGCTCCAATTATTAAAATGGGTAGACCTATAATTAAATCTTGTTGCCATTCAAGGTTTTCAAATACAGTTGAAATTAATAAAGCAAGTACAGGCATCACAACACCCACATAACCCGCTCGTCCAGCTCCAACTTTTTCTAACAATCTTAAGTAAAATATAAAAGCAAATATTGAACCAACTATTGATAGATAAGCAAGGGAAGCGATATAACTAAAAGTATATTCAAATAATAATTCAGTACCTTTTATCTGGGTGATTAATAGTGTGACCAGTGATCCATAAAGCATTGAATACGCAAGTGTTGGTATTAATTGAAAGTTATTATTTAAGTTTCTTTGATGAACCATGTTACCTGTTGATGCACTTAGTGTACCAAGTAAGGCTAAAAATAATCCAACATGGGTTCCATTCGCAAAGCTGAAATTGAAAATCTCATCATTAAAGATGATTATAATCCCAATCATTCCAATAGTTGCACCCAGTAAAGTTTTTAAAGATGGTTTCTTTTTAAAATAAAACCCTTCTCCTAAAATATTCATAATGACGACCGTTGAAAAGACAATCGCTGGAAATGCGCTTATTAAATAAGTGTTTGATAAATAAAAGAAAACGTAATTTAGAGAATAAAGACAAACCCCAAATAGCAAAAACCAAAGATGTTGATTAAAAGAGAACTTAAGATTTTTCTTCTTATAAATTAGATAAATAAAGATAACTATTCCAGCTATCAAAAACCTATAGAACACGGATACTAAAGGATCAACGTAGCCTAATTGAAACTTGATGACATACCAAGTAGGAGACCAGCAAAAAAGTGTGACAATAAATAATAAAAAATTGTTCATTAATAAACACTTATAATCAATCAATCTTAAAAAAATATAAGATTAATCTAACAATTTTAATATATAAGTTTAGTTGTTATGAAAAAGATACTTTTAATTTTAACTCTGTTTATATCATTAAGTAGTATTTCTTATTCAGATAATCATTTTCCAATTACCAGAGATTCTGAGTTAATGATTGCTAGAGGTAAAATTGTATACCAAAATAATTGTGCTAGTTGTCACCAAGTTAATTTATCGGGAGCTGAAAATTGGAAGGGTTTAGATGAAGATGGTCATCGTAAAGCACCACCACTAAATGGAACGGGTCATACTTGGCACCATGATGATGAGACATTACATAAAATTATTAAATATGGCTTAGTTGGAATAATTAGTGACTATGAAGGTAAAATGGGTGCTTTTGGAGACAAGTTAAATGACAAAGATATAGATTCAGTTTTAGCCTACATTAAAAGTTTTTGGCCAGATGATTATTACCAACATCAAATAAATTTAAGTAAATAAATTATATGACAACAGATACATTTCATTGGTCTTGTAAACACACCTGGAAAAGAAGTGCCAAAAATACTGCCTGGTGTTTGTTAGGTTGTGCTATTGGTGATTTTGGTACCATTTTATATTTTCAAATAACAGGTATTCCTTGGCCTGTCTTAGCTATTATGACTTTAGCAATTATTAATGGTTTAATTACAAGTATTATTTTGGAAACTATAATTTTGATAAGACAAAATTTTAAATTTAATGATGCTTTAAAAACAGCATTGGGAATGAGTTTTATTTCAATGGTTAGTATGGAAATCTCTATGAATGCTACAGATTATTTTTTAACAGGAGGAGCAATGTTAACGTGGTGGGTAGTACCTATTATGTTAACCGTTGGTTTTTTAACACCTTGGCCGTATAATTACTGGAGACTAAAAAAATTTAATCAAGCGTGTCATTAAATATTGAAATGGTTACAACTTTTGAAATTATATTAGCAGTTATTATCGTTACCTTATCGATTGTCATGCCTATTTATTACACTTATCAAAAAAAGAAAAATCCAAAGGTAGACGATAAACTCTCAGAAAGTACTGAAATTAAAAACTATATTGATAAAATTAATGAGATAACACGCACTAAACGTAAATGAAAAAACGTTTATCTGGTTGCAGTGAGTGTGGAGATGATACAGCCATCTTAACACAAGTAAGCTCTGGACCAGAGGTTATCTTACTTTGTACAGATTGCTATAATCTCAAACATTCAAATGAAACACAAAATCATATTAGCCATGAAGAAGAAAAAAACTAAAAAATTACAGACTAAAAAAACAGAACCAAATTCCTACGGTCTTGGGAAATTTAACTATATGATCTTTAAGTTTTTGTGCTTAAGGTTTAAGCTTAAATAATTAATACTTGAAACTATTTTGCTTAAATTATTAAGCCCTAAGCAATAAATTAAATGCTTAGAGCTAATAATTAAATGTTAATTGTCTTAAAACTTAAAACCAATTATTTGGAATTATGATGTAGTGAATTGCAAGCACAATTCCAACTGACACACTTAATCCGAATATCATTTTAAGAAAGTCTTTACCAATTAGTGGAAACACATATTTGAACTTATAGTCTTTATTCATTGATGCGATTGCTAATTCTCTTCCACATAATAGACCAACAAATACCCAGGTTGTGGACATTGGTAAATCATTAAGCTCTTTAAAGTAATAAAGAACAGCAGCATAAATAATATTAATAATAGTTGCTGATCTTGCATATCTTGTTCCAGTTTTTTCTAAGACAACCTTTTGAATAGTTCCACCATGAATGTAGAAGATATAAAAAAGTAGTGCTGTAAAGTAACCCAGAACAACTAATAAAAGAGCAACATCTAATTGTCTTGGAAGGTATACGGCAATGTTTGCTACATCATGAGATAACCAAACCCACCATAACCAGCCTGAAGTTACCCATACAGAGTTACGCCAAAAGGAAATCCATTTGTCACTAACTTCATCTAATTTTTCATTAATAAATTTAGAGATAACAATCCAACAAATATAAGCAGCAGCTGCAGCTAAACCATAGCCGACAACACTTTTCATAAGCATCTTCTCAAGTACTACCGTTGAGGCAAAAGCTGATAAAACTAAGAAGGTTGTTGAAACAGGTATACCTACTCTTGTTAATATAAGAAGTATTCCTGGTGCCACTGCGTGGTACCATTGTATTTCTTGGAAAGGTATTCTTGTTAATCTACCGTAAGAGATATCTCCATTATTACTGTACCAACCCCAAGTAATAGCAAGTATCATTACAAATGATGCTGCACTAGCAAGAGTGTACCATTTAAACCATTTTTGTTTTGACGCGATAAAAGTTCCCAATGTTTGAATTGAGTCATTTGCAATAACACTGTACCCCGCTAAAGCAAAGCCTACTATCGTATATATTAAGGTCATTTCCATTTTTCTATTTTCCTATTTTATGTTTTTTTTATTGTTTTTCATTTCGAACGATTCTTAGTCTTAAGGTCGATTTAATAGGTTGGTAAAAATATATCTATAGTTAAGTTTATTAGTTTACTTTGGGGAGAGTTGATTCATCAATTTTTATATTATTCGAAGTTGAAGTCTAGCTAGAGAATTTAATAATAAGTTTTAAGAGGAGTTGATTCATCGTTATGTATATTAATTAATGATTTTGTCTAGCTGAATAATAACTTAAATTTCATTTAATAGAGGCTTATAATTAACATAACTATAACGCTTAATGAGTTATATGAATTTACTGATAAAAGTATTTAAAAGATGCTCTATTACAAAAATTCTTAACTAATCTTACTATTTCATTAAGTAACAATCGTCCTAGATATAGACACCCGATTTAGGACTTGTTAAGGTCTGATTATGAAAGGTTATAGATTTATTACAAGTGACGACACTTCAGAATTTTGCCATCGTGTAACGGAGGCCATATCCAATGGATGGAAATTGTATGGTGAACCCAAAATGACTTTTGATAAAAAAAGAGGGGTCATGCGTTGTGCTCAAGCAGTTATAAAAAATTCACCTCAGAAAAAGTATTCCAAAAAGATGAAGCTATCATCGATATAAATGGCAGATCAGATAATACCCTTTGTTTATATGCTAGGGATACTCTTATTAGTACTCCCAGCTTTTCTACAATCTAATTCTAAATTAAAGCAGTTTTTAACTAATCTTAGTATTTGGATTGTCATTATTCTCATAATTTTAACTATTATTTATTTTTTCAATTGACAGTTTGAGAGAAAGTTGATTATATGTGATTGCGCTGAGTTAAGTTAAATTGCAGAGCGCGTTATAAATCCTGCTAAAGCGACGCTTCAACCACCGCTTTAGACAGGTGGTTTTTTTTTATCTTTCATAAAATTAAGCCGGGCAGTTGAACCATATTGTGCGCCCTGCATTTGCTTAAGCACTAAAAAGGAGAAAAGAGGCCTATGAATATAACCTCTGATTATTTTGTGACCTTTTTTCTCCAAAACAAGAGGAAAAAAAATGAGCACAAATAAATTAAAAGAAAGATTAGATAAAGGACCTGTTATATGCGCAGAAGGTTTTTTATTTGAGATAGAAAGACGTGGCTATATGTCATCAGGGGAATTTGTTCCAATGGTGTCATTAGATCATCCTGAAGTTTTAGAAAATTTACATAGAGAATTTCAACACGCAGGATCTGATGTAGTTGAGGCCTTTACTTATAATGGACACAGAGAAAAAATGCGTGTTATTGGTAAGGAAGAACTTCTCGAACCACTAAATCGTTCAGCATTAAAAATTGCTAAAAAAGTAGCACTAGATACTCCTAAAGGATCAAAACCAAATTTGATGGCAGGTAATATTTCAAATTCAAATATCTGGAAACATAATGATCCACAATCTCAAAAAGAAGTTGAAGGAATGTTTACAGAGATGATTGGTTGGGCCGTTGAAGAAGGTGCTGATATGTTAATTGGTGAAACTTTTTATTATGCTGAAGAAGCTTTTAAAGCTTTAGAGATAATGAAAAAAACAGGTTTACCAACTGTATTAACCATATCCCCAATGGGTGAAAATAAAATGAGAGATGGAAAATCAGTTGTTGATACCTGTAAAGAGCTAGAGCAATTAGGGGCTGATGTTGTTGGTTTAAATTGTTTTAGAGGACCTGCTACTATGTTTCCTTTTTTAAAAGAAATTAGAAAAGCAGTTAAATGTCATGTTGGAGCTTTACCTATTCCTTATAGAACCAGTGAAGATTACCCAACATTTTTTAATCTACCAGATAGAAGTAATTGTCAGTGTCCATCACCTCATGGAAGAACGTTTCCAACAGCATTGGACCCACATTTTTGTAATAGATATGAAATAGGTAAATTTGCAAAAGATGCTTATGAGCTAGGTATTAATTACCTTGGAGTATGTTGTGGAGCAAACCCAATGTTGATTAGGGAAGTTGCTGAATCTATTGGTTTAACTGTTCCAGCAAGTAAATATCGAGAGAACATGGAAAATCATTTTATGTATGGAAAAAATAAAAGAATTCCAAAACATATGACTGAATATGGAGACAAAGCGTAAATAAATTAAGAAGGGCATTTAACTAAATTGTGCGCCTGACATATGTCGAAGCACTAAAACAGGAGAAAAAAAATGAGTAACAATCTAAAAGAAACAATAAGTAATCTACAGAAGGATTTTACAGCTAACCCAAAAAATGCTGTGGTCCAATATGAAAGCAACTCAATTCTTAAAGAAGGACTTCAATCTGTAGTCACTCTTAGAGAGCATAAATTAGTTGTTGATGAACCCAAAAGTTTTGGTGGTAAAGACGAAGGTCCGAGCCCAGTAGAGTTAATATTAGCAGCGTTAGCAACGTGTCAGGAGATAACTTATAAAGCATTTGCTACAGCAGCGGGTATTAATATTGAGAGTGTTAGTGTTAAATTAAAAGGTGAATTAGATCTTCAGGGTTTTTTAGCTTTAAATAAAAACACTAGACCTGGCTTTCAATCCATCTCAGGCACTGTTGATATTAAATCTTCATCACCTAAAGCAGAAATAGATAAATTGATTGATACAGTAAATACACATTGCCCGGTATTAGATATTTTATCAAATGGAGTTCCTATTAAATTGTTTCAAAAGGTTTCTTCAAACTCTTATAATGAAGAGCACATAGAGCAAAGAGTAAGTGCTGCTTAACTAATCTAACTCAAGCCCTATGAAAAATAGGGCTTGAGTCTTTTAAGTTCATTTCAAATCCTAAAAAATTAGAAGTTTGACTAGAATTAACTATTAATTGCGTGCTAGGGTCTTGTTAATGAAAAATATTTATCATTCTGATATTTATCAATTTAACACCCCAGTTAGTAGTTATTGGGAAGATCATTCAAGCGAAAATTTAAATCTAGAAAAACTTAATAAAGATATCAGCTCAGAAATTGTTGTAATAGGTGGAGGGTACACTGGTTTATCCTGTGCAATTAATTTAATAGAAAATCATAATTTAGAGGTTATTTTAGTTGAAGCTGGAAAAATAGGCTGGGGGGCTTCATCTCGTAATGCAGGTTTTTGTTGTCTGCCGCCAAGTAAGATGTCTTTTAAAAAGATGCAATCTATTTACGGCAATGATGAAACTAAAAAATTCTTTAAAAATTCTGTTGAAGGCTCAAATTATACAAAAGACATTATAAAAGAATATAATATTGATTGTGATGTAACGGGGGATAGTAATTACGTAGTCGCCCATCACCCAAGTAAGTTTAAAGATATTCAAGAGCAAGCTACAGCTTACAAAGAAGAGTTTGGTATTGAAACTGAAATTTATTCAAAAGAAGACTTTGATAAAATTGGCCATGGTGGCACAGAGCAATTTGGAGCTTTTTCTTATAAACCTGGTTTTGCAATCAATCCTCTTAAATTTGTTAATGGCATTGCAAAATATGCTTTATCTAAACAATTAAAAATCTTCGAGCACACTAAAGTTGATAAAATTGATAAAGATAAGGGTGCTTATATTTTAAGGACTAAAGAAGGATCTATTCGTTCAAAAAAAATAGTCGTTGCAACAAACGGGTTTTATCAAGAAGGCTTAATCCCAGAGATGAATTCAAGAATTTTACCAGTAATTTCAAATATTATTGTCACCAGAGTCTTAACGAAGCAAGAAATTGACCAACATAATTTTACAACATTTTCACCAATAGCTAATACTAAAAATCTTTTATATTATTATCGAAAGTTACCTGACAACCGAATTTTATTTGGCACTAGAGGGGATTTAAGTGGCAGTGATCAATCTAATTTAAATATGTCTAAGAAAATGGAAAAGTTTTTAAAAGATATTTTTCCTAAATGGAAAGACATTAATATTGATTATAATTGGCGGGGATTAATTGCTTTATCTCAAAAATTAACTCCCTCCATTGGTAAAATTGATAATGAAGAGATTTATTATGGATTTGGCTATAATGGGGTTGGAGTGAGTGCTGCTCCTTGGACTGGAAAACAATTGTCTAAGTTAGTATTATCAAACAGTAAAGAGTTAGATATTTCAAAAATTTATAAAGGATTACCTAAGAAATTTATCTTCCCCCAGTTAAGAACGTTTTATTTTAGATTAGCGGTGTGGTTTTATGCAATTAAAGACAGATTTAATATTTAAGAAAATATATGATAAAAACTAATTTATGAACGTATTTATAATTTTATCAGTATTGGTAATTGTTGTTGGGGTTATTTTACTAGTTGCATCACCTGCTGCGTTATTTACTTTAAATTGGAAGGAAAAGTCAGGAAAAGACAAATTTCTAATGTTCGTATTTTATGGTATTTTGGTTTATATAATAAATATCATTTTTTGGATTATTAAATAAAAATATTACCCATTCCCGAGATCTCTTTATTCCTATTTACTATTAGCTAATTCCATCACCTAGACACCTGATTTGAATATTGGTAGGGTTGGATGGTGAGTGATATTTTTCCAAAAGGATCGGCATGGATGAACAGTGAGTTCATTCAACTTTCTGAAGCTAAAATTCCTATTTTAGATTGGGCTTTTTTAAGATCTGATGCCACATATGATGTTGTCCATGTTTGGAAGGGTAGATTTTTTCAATTAGATAAACATATTGATCGTTTCTTTAAATCAACAGAAAAACTGAGAATGCCATGCAGACTTAGTCGTGAAGAAATAAAAAAAATATTAGCAGGTTGTGTTAAAAAAGCAGATCTTGAAGATTCTTATGTTGAAATGATACAAACAAGAGGAATGTCTCCAAACTTTGTTAGAGATCCTCGAAAAGCGACACCACGTTTTATGGCTTTTGCAGTACCCTTTGGTTGGATACTTAAACCAGAAGATTTTGAAAAAGGATTAGATGTATATTTAACCGATATAACAAGAATTCCTCCAAGTTCAGTTGATCCTACTATTAAAAATTATCATTGGATGGATTTAGTCACCGGTATGCTTGATGCTTATGAGAGAGGACATCATACTGCTTTATTAGTAGATGAGGATAACAATATCTCAGAAGGCCCAGGCTTTAATATTTTCTCTGTTGATGAAAATGGAATTAATACCCCAGACCATGGAGTACTAGAAGGAATTACAAGACAAACCGTTATTGATTTAGCTAAAGAACTAAATATCAAAGTTAATAAAAAATCTATAACGATTGAAATGTTAAAATCATCTAAAGAATTATTTGCAACTTCAACAGCAGGAGGGGTAATGCCAATAACAAAAATAAGTGGGGAAAATATTAAACAAGGAACGGTAGGGGATATTACAAGAAAAATTCACAAACTCTATTGGGATAAGCATTCAGATCCTATGTGGAGCACATCTATAAATGATATATTGTAAAAAATGAACATTAAACAAACAGTTATCTTTGTCTTCATTCCATCAACTGGACACCTGATTTAAGGTTTGGTAGGTTTAAATTATGTCTGGACTTGAAATATTATTAGCCATTGAACTTACTTATTTAGCTTACACAATAATTATGGATTTATGATCAAATATATTCTGCCAGCTATAATCATCTTCTTAATCGTATTATTCTGGGAAAAGATTACCGAAATAGTCTTTAAAAAATTTAATATTAGATTGAATTATATTATTGTCAGTGCTGTGTTAGTAGCTATCGCCATAATAGTTTTATTGGTAAATTATTGATAAATTTAATTAATGAATAAACAAATAGATAAAAAAAAATACAAAAAAGCTTTAGATTTTACTTACAAGATACACTTTAAACAAAACCGCAAAGGAACAGGAATTCCTTACTTCACTCACTTAGTATCAGTTAGTAACAATATTATTGAAGATGGCGGTACTACTGATGAAGCTATAGGAGGTTTATTACATGATGCTGTTGAAGATCAAGGTGGATTAAGAGTTTTAAAAGAAATTAAAAAGCAGTTTGGTAGTAAAGTTGCTAAAATAGTTGATGAATGTAGTGATACTGCAGTAGTTCCAAAACCACCTTGGCAGGAAAGAAAAAAGAAATACATTTCTGATATTAAGAAAAAAGGCCAATCTTCTATGTTTGTATCCCTTTGTGATAAATTACATAACGGTACCTGTATTGTTAATGATTATAAAAGAGTAGGTAAGAAAATCTGGAACAGATTTACAGCGTCTCCTAAGCAAGTTGCCTGGTATTATGAGAGTTTATACAAAGAGTTTTCAAAACATCTAAAAGGTCATAAAGTTCTTAAAGATAATTACTTAATGGTGGTTAAAGAAATTAAGAAAGCAGCATCAAAATGAAAATAATTGATATTGAAATGAAGGATAAGACTATCAACTGCCCTATTTGTAAATCTGAAAATCTTAATGATAAAGGAATAAAAGATATTTGTGAACATTTAATTTTTATAGGAACTAGTCACTCTGATGATCCAGAAATAGATACTGAAGATTTAAACTCAAAATATGATATGGAAAAATATGAAACTATAACTGATTTTTTTAAAGCCGATCTGGATGATAGTTACTCACTATTTGTAGACTCTAGCACCAGACAAATTGATGTTTATTTATTATACAAAAATATTTAATTTTAAGTATATTTCAATCAGTTAACAAATTGTTGAAGAAACATTTTGAAGTATTACTAAGATTATTTGAAATTAAATTCACTCATTATTTTATCAGAGTCTTTTTTATTCAATATTGTTGGGCAATTTAGTAAAATAAATCCTATTGAATTGTCTTTCATCAAATCTAATTTTTCAAAAATTTTTAAACCATCAATCCATTCTTTAGTATTCAATGATTTAACTAATTTAGTTTGAATAGAAACTTCATAGCTTTTGTCATATTTAATTATTATTGGAAGATCAACTATCTCGTTAGATAAAATTTCCCTGATATCAGAAAATTTTTTAATTTTTGAAATATATGTAAAAATTATATCACCTTTATTAAATATTAATTTTTTTGATTTGCTTTTAGAAATACCTAAATTCTTATATCCATTTATTTCATCTTGTTTTCTGTTAAATTCGCTTTCAACAAATAACCAATAATTTTTATGATTTTTTGAATACATTGATGATTTCTTTAAATGAATTTGGTGTAATCTTAATTTGATCCCATATTTCTTGTTTTACGTATAAATAGTCCCAACTTTTTCCAGTTGTTTCGGTTGCATCTTCACACCAAGTTTTTAACCTCTCAATTTTTTTAGGATCATCAATATTTTCTGCACCTTTTGTCTCAACTATCCACATACTTCCATCATTTAATTTAATAGTGAAATCAGGGTAATAGTTTCCAATGCTTTTATCACTTTTTATATAACTAATTTTAAAATTTAATTGTTTAAAATTTTTAACAAAAGCTCTTACATCTATAGTTGCATCTAAAAATCCAGCAAATCTTAATTCAAACTTAGAATCTCCTACAATTTTATTAAATACAGATTTTTTTGCTGGTAAATATTCTGTAGTTCTTGCAACACTAAACGTTCTAGTTTGACCTACTTTAATATAATCTACAATTTCTGATGTTCCAGTATCACTAATAGTTAATTCGTTTATGTGTGTTTTGAATGTTTCAATTATCGATCTTCTAACTTCAGTTTCACTTAAATTTCTAGCTATATTGAGATCTTCAAGATTAACTTTTCTATCAAAAAGAATTTCTTGCATAAATAATTTAACTTTTTCATATA
This sequence comes from Candidatus Pelagibacter sp. PS_43, assembly GCF_059417795.1. Lineage (NCBI taxonomy): Bacteria > Pseudomonadati > Pseudomonadota > Alphaproteobacteria > Candidatus Pelagibacterales > Candidatus Pelagibacteraceae > Candidatus Pelagibacter > Candidatus Pelagibacter sp. PS_43. The sequence goes on from NZ_CM182066.1 coordinate 408,607, forward strand.
AAATTTCTTGACCTCCAAACAATCTCATTTCGCTCATTATAGATTTTGTAAAAAAAGATACTATGGAGGAAGAGTTTATCATCAATTCATCATTAACTTTTATTTCATAAGCAACCTCGCCCTCTAGTAGATATCTAAATACAAAGTTTTTCTGATCTTCAGCATTAAACTCTTTTATTTTAAGTGATTTAAAATTAAATTTTTTAGGATTTAATTCATTTAAATTATTATAATTTCTTTGAATTCTTGGTGAAAGTATTGGAATTTCCAAGTCTAATTTGTCTAAATCTTTTTTCTTATCAACCTCAATAATTGTTGGGCCAGACGCCTCAGAGTTTTTGCCCATTGATCTTTTTTCTAAAACAACTCCCTCTGATTTAATACTTTCAACAAAATCTAAAAAATTTTCCGTTCCAATTACATTTAATTCTTCAGATATATTTTCACCAAAATACATTCTTCTTAATCCTCTGCCGAGAGTTTGTTCAGGTAGAATATTGGACTTTGCAGAATAAGGTCTTAATCCAATTACTGTAGTTACATTTTTTACATCCCAACCTTCTTTTAACATTAATACTGAAACTATTGCTTTTATATTATTTTTATCTGAGTCTACTTGATTAGACAGATCTCTTAACTCTTTAAGTTCTTGCTGACTTTTTGAAGAAACACCTTCTTCAATTCTTCCTTCTTTGTTTGTGTGAATAGCAAATGTACTATCTTTTAGTAAAGGAAAATTATTTTCCAAATACTGTTTTACATCATCACAATCCTTGGTGTCATCAACCATAACAAAAAGTAATGCTTTTTTTCCAAGTTTGGCATGTTTCTCATAATCCTGATGCCACACGGTTACACCTAAATTGATATAATCTCTATATCTTTCTGAAAATTTTGTTGAAGTTTTTTCACTTAATTTTCCTCGACTTGCTTCGTCAGGTAAAACTGGTTTTTTAACAACTTCTTGAGCAATTGCTTCAACAAGTGGGTAATCGGAAACAGTTTGAATAAAAATATCTCCATTCTGATGTTTTGGAGTTGCTGTAACATCTATTTGAATTCCAATTCTTTTTCCTTTTTGTACTAAATTATTATTTATATTTTCTATAGTTTTTGCCCATGACATTGTAGAGTCATGTATGTGATGTGCTTCATCATTTAAAACAACTATATCTTCGAGCTCTTTAACAATATCTTTTACAAAAATTTTATTATCTGATGATTTAATTGCTGGCTTTTCTCCTAAAAAAAAATCTTTTAAATCATTTTTTTTTCTTGATTTTTTCTTTCTTTCAGCAAATCTTTGAATATTTGTCAGAAATATATTTCCATCTTCAGATAAATGATAAATATCATCTTGAATGTGAACCTTTAATCTAAAATCATTTATCCATGTTTTGTTGTCATAATTATTTGGAGGAATAATGGGATCCTGATTAAAAATTTTTAAATCTTCTATGTCTGTTTTTAATCTATCAAGAACTATTGTGTTTGGTGCAATAAGTAAAAAGTTTTTAGATAAGTCTGAATTTTTTTCATAAAGTTTGTTAAAATAACACCAAGCAATTAATAAAGATAAAACTTTAGTTTTACCAGTACCCGTCGCCTGTTTTATAATCAATCTTAACCATTGTTCTTCAAACATAGAGGGCAATATGACACCCGATGAGTCATATTTAATTAAGTCTGAAGGATTAGTAATTTGTGCAACTTCATATAAATAAATTATAGTTTCTACTGACTCTCTTTGTGCAAAATAATAATTAAATTCATTTTCATGTGGAGTTTTAAACCAATATTCTAACAGAGATTTAGAAGTACTAGAAATATTTGGATAGTTTTTTTTTCTCCACTCAAAGACTTCTTGACGAATTTTAGTTACTAACGGTGCTAAGAGTTTTTCTCTACCTTTGTTTCCTAAACTTTCATCTCCAGGAAACCATCTCACGTCAGGATTGATTACATTAAACGGAGATTTTGGAAAATTTTTATTTAAACCCATTTTCAACTACCTCAATAAATTTTTTAAAAGAACATAAAATTCCATTTGTAGGTGGTTGTCCTTTCTCTAATTTATTTATTTGTTCAATACTAAGTTTAAAAACATAACAATTACCAGTTAAATCTAACTTTGAACCAACTTTTTTTAAAGTGTTTGCACAGACCATATACAAATCAATATTCAAATCTTCACAGTCTTTTACAATTCTCCGTAAAGACCTTGCTCCATAAATACCTTTCCAAGAAGGTCTTCGATTAATTTTTGAAATTAATCTTTCTGCCTCATGTTTGTTTTTAAATGGCATGTAAAATGTTGTAAATTCAAATCCCTTCCATCCATTTAAACTTTTAAAAACATAATCTATATCAATTGTATAATAATCATTATTATTTTTTGATAATGTAAATTCCATCAAAGATTTATATTTGCCATCTATAAGAAATTGAAGTTCGTGATAATTTGGATAAAGTTTTTGATTATTGGATTTAAGATCTAAATATACAAAAGGTATACCTTTTTGACTTTTAGGTAAATTTTTTATATCTGAATTAATTTCATTTTTTTCTAATACATAAAATACTGTTCCATTATCAAGTATTTTTCCTAAACAGATTATATTCAAAGTATTTTTCTTTCCATATTTTCTTGAAAGATCATTTGATATATCTGTTTCGATTTTTCCTATAGAATTTATATATGAAGGTATCGCTTGTGGCATGATTAGATTTTTACTTCCATAACTTTCATTGTGTCATTGCCAAAAATATCAACAACTTTTACAGCAATCTTAGTCTTATTTTTTCTAATTTCTTTTTTTGATGATAATAAATCAATTTTTTGATTCTTTTTTGTTCTGAAAGATTGCCATTCATTTTCAAAAATATAATTACCAGTCCAAACTTCCTCTACTTTATTATTTTTTTTAAATTTTATTATTTCTGGTTTTGACTCAAAGTCATAATCCACAGACCAATAATCTATCCAATCATACCAATTTTTTGTTAGCACATCTCTTTTAATTATACCTTCTTTGCTTTTTGAAACTCTAATGATATTTCCTGCTTCTGCTATTATTTTAGAATTCCCATTTTTAAGTTCCTCATCAATTCCAATATTATTTTCATTATAGAAAACTGCAAAATCTGTTAATTCGATAGAAACAAAATTTTTTTTTATTATTGGTTTAAATTCTATTGCAGCAACATCAAAAAATACTACTTTCCCTTTTTTAACTGCTTGATCATCAAAAATATCCATTGGTATTTGTTTGTAATTTAATCTGAGTCCCTGTGATTTTGCATCCTCTTGTACAGATGGAAAAAGTCCCATCTCATATTCAAAACCTAATATATCAACACTAGTTATATTATTTTTGATACATTCTTTAATAACTTCTTCGACATGATTTCTCGATAGACTCTGATTGATTGGTCCTATTGAAACAAAAGTGCTGCCCTTTTTACCTTTTATAGTTAAAAAGCCATCAACTTTATCTGCTTTAAATGCTTCCAGAATTAATTCTTGAAATGCCTCTTCCTTTCTTTTCTTATCTAATAACTTAACTTCATCTCTTTCAGATATTCCATCATAAATATAATATTGTCTTTGATATTTCCCTAAATTTAATAGTTCAAATGCTCTCCAATTTTTTCCATCTTTTTTAAGTTTTCTTTGTGTGTCTATTAATCTTTTTTTAGTAACATGAATTGAAAATTTACCAATGTCTGTTACCAACCATTTTCTATTTAAATTTTCACATACATTTGCTGTGGTTCCACTTCCGTTAAAAAAATCACAAACAATATCATTTTCATTTGTACATGCCCTTATAACTCTCTCCAGAAGTTGGGTAGAATTTTCAGTTGGATAACCAGTTGAAAATGAATAACCTGGAATATCGGTCCAATTAGTATCTATGGTTCCTGTTGATGAAGCTTCAACTAAATATTGAACTTTATTAGTATTTTCATTAATTCTTAGTTTGCCATGTTTATATAATTCATCCATTCTTTCTTGACTAAATTTAAAATGACACCCTTTTCTTGCATAAAAAGTTTTTCCTTTCACATTTCTAGTTGGAGAACCAGACACACCTGCCGAGTCATCTGTTGCCCTCCAATAACTTTCTCTTTTTTCCTTCAAATTATATTCAGTGTTTAGATAGAAAAATTTTTCTGATTTAGAATATACAAATAAAGATTCTACCCCAGATAACAATGCTAGTTGTTTAGTATTTTTAGTAACATTTTTTTTTGTTCTATTGATAATTATTTCATTTCTAAAATTATTAAATCCAAATATTTCATCTAAAATTCCTTTAACATAATGACCCCAATGAAAATCAATTCTTAAAACCAAAACACCATCATCTCTTAATAATTCTTTCATTAAATAAAGTCTCTCATAAAGCATCTGTAAGAAACTATTTCCTTCTCTGTTCCAAGTATTTCTATATGCAAAGTTTTCTATAACTGATGGTTCTTTGTTAAATATTTCTCCATCTCCAATTTCCACATCAATTGTATAATCTTGGCCCACACTAAAAGGAGGATCGATATAAATAAGTTTTACACCTCCTTCATTATCCATTTCATTTCTCATTGGCCCATTTTTTATTGAAGAGAGAATATATTTATTGTCACCCCAAATTAATTTATTGGTCCAACCAGCATTTTGTCTTCCTGAAGCAAAATCAAATGACCCTTGTAATAATTTAATTTTTTCATCCCTTGGTTCATCTACTTGTTCTATTATTTGAAAGGGAAGTGATAAATTGGATATTTCGTTTACTTTGTTATTCCAGGTTATCTCAACTTGTCTTTTATCACCAAAAAGAAGAAATCTATACTTTTCAGGTATATCTTTTCCTTCTTCAATTAATCTTACAATATCTCTTTTTTCATTGTCAGTTAAATTCATTATTATTCTCTTTTTTAACAAAGTTTAGACCTATTGAAAACAAAACATTATGTAATAGTTATATGATGCATTGGATTTCATTCCTTTTCACCCGTTTACGTTTCTTTTCATTGTTCTCCTCTTTACGTAGACCTCTTGATATGAGAAGGGGTGAAACCATTACTAACTACAAATTACTTTCCCTTAAAAATACAACCAACAATAGGAGTTTTGATATATGGAAATAAATGGTATTAATAAATACTGTCATGTAAGCGCTTACATTGCTTATGATAACTGCAGCCCAGTTTACAAACAAACCTTCAAGTTTGAACTCAGTCCAAGTACCCATAACAGCATCATTTGGGAGAAAATAATCAAAATATTCAAGGAAAACGGAATAAATGTGGAGCTTAAATCATGAAGCGGTTCTTAATTTTTGTGTCAGCTCATTTGGTTTTGTTTCTATTAGTTATAGCTTACCAAGCCCAAGCAGATCATGAGGAATGGAATATTAATAAATTTGAAAAGCTAGTTTATGCAAGAGTTTCAGGCGAAGTAACCCACGGAGACTCGCTTAACTTTTTTATACACGTTAATGATGATTGTGAGCGAGTATGGAATAACTTTACATTTTACACCTATGAAAAACCAGGCGATATCAAACAGTTAATAGGAAAACATATCCCAATAAGAATTAATAACCAAGAAGAGACTGCAGAAGTTGAAGCTGTAACCCCTTTTTTAATGGGTTACCGTGTTTTGTTTTCTATTGGAACTTTTGACTTAAAAAAATACATCTACAAATTAAATGATTTTTATAAGGAAGAAAAAAGGTTTGAAATTGAAATAGTTGATGGAGTTGGCTTTAAAGTAGCTAAATACTTTGACATCCCTAATAATAATTGGAAATTAGATAAACTAGTACCCTCTGTATTAGAAGCACGTAAACTTTGTAAAACTATTGATCAGGTGGGTAGTTAGACAATGTTAAGAGTTCTTTTATTTATCTTAATATTGCTACCAACAACCTCTAAAGCTGATCAAGGTTTAAAAATCTCATGTCTTAATATGAAAGATGTAATCATTGGAAGAAAGCATGATCCTTTAAATTTTACAATGCAAGCAGTAGGGCTTGAATACTTTGATAAAGAAAAGGGTGAATTTGTCATGATTGAAGCTAATAAATTAGATATTGGTGAAAACCAGGTTACTGCAAGATTTGCAGATTATGAATTAGGGTTTCAAATGATTGTATTTGATGGAGACACAAAACCTAGCATGACCATGTCAAAATACGACTTTAAAAATAATAGGTTCTTAGAGCATTATCAGTGTGATTTTGAGACTGCAAATATTGATTAAAAATTTATGATTGATCAGTTCTTTCTTTGGTGTGTGTGGGTTCTTGAAGTTATAGGGGAGGTAACCGGCATGGGCTATGAACTTGCTAACATTGTTATCTTTGTAATTTTACAACCTGGGCTAATACTTCTATTTTTTATTTTGTGGAGATTTGAAAAGAAGAGAAAAATAAAATTATCCAATAATATTAGACTTATATAGAATAATTAACATTGAATGTCTTAAAGAAGAGTGTAAGTTAATTAAAGGTAAGTTTTTATAATATATTAAGGATTAATATATATACTTTTTGTTAATAACTTTCTGAGAGTATATTTACTAATCCTTAATGTTAATTCTGACGAAGCCTTAATAACTTTTCAAGGTTATTAAGAAGGTTGGAATAAAATTCATAAATATTTACCTGTAAAATAAACTTAAAGAACAAAGGTTTATCTTGGTAATTAGAAAGTTAATTTTTAATAAATTTCATTTTTGTACCAAATAACCCTCTGTTTCAGAAAGAGGTAATATGAGTAAGAAAAAGATTACAAAACTAGAAAGCAGTGAAGACCATAATAAATTAATACAACTATTCTATGAAAACAGCCCAGAAGAGAGACAAAGGTTGTTAACTAATATTGATACGGTGTTGTGTTCTATGCTAGATTTAGAACATGACGATTTGCCTTGGCTTAATCCCAACCAGCACAATCACAAATGGGAAAAAATCATGACCAATCTTAGGTTAGTGGTAGGTAAAATAGAATTTGAAGCTGCACAAAAAGCAAGGTCGGTACACTAATGACAGATAAAATTTATAATTTAGATAAAACCAACATTAAAGATGGAGTCCAATGTGTTAAGAAACTTTGGTTTAACCTTCATGAGCCAATTAAAATAAGAGATAACCCTGAATTCCATAAAGGGGATCGTTTTGGCTTAATTGTTCGAAAAATCTATGGAGATGGCTTAGATTTATCAGATAATTTTAATATCAAAGATGTGATGAGTAAAACTGAAGAAGCATTAAAATCTAAAGATATTAATGTTATCTATGAGGGTGCATTTATTTTTGAAAATACTCTGGTGAGAACTGACGTTCTGATTAAAAATAAAAATGGTTGGGATTTATTAGAGGCAAAAGCCACAACTAATATTGAAGAAAAAAAAGGTATTTTAAAAAAAGAGTACCTATTAGATTTATCAATTCAAACTTTCATACTAAAAAAAAGTGGAGTTAATTTAAAAAACATTAAATTAATTTATATTAATAAAGAATTTATTTATAATGGAGATAACAAATACACTGATCTTATATTAGAAGAAATAATGAATGACGTAATATCGTTAGAGGAGAAAGAAGTTCCAAATTATATTAAAACTTTAGAACCTTTAATAAATAAAAAAACTACAAGCCCAAACATAGAAATGGGTTCTCATTGTGAAAAACCACACAAATGTAGTTATGAAAAAAACTGTAAAACTTTATTACCTAAAACAGATATCGTTCCATACACGATTTTACCTTATGTTTCTAAAAACAAAGAAATAACTGAATATTTTAAGGATAAAAAAAATAAAGATTTACAGGATATACCAGAAAAACTTTTATTTTTTAAACGAAAAGGTTATGTGGAAAATTTTTATAAGATAATACAAGAAGCACATAAAGAAAATAAACCTTGGTTTAGTGAAAACTTAAAAAATATTTTTAAAGATTATACGTGGCCTTATTATTTTATGGATTTTGAAACAGCTATACAAGGAGTGCCAATTATTAAAGGAACAGAACCTAATTATCAATTACCATTTCAATGGTCAGTCCATAAATGGGATTCAATAAAAGAGGAAATTGAATTAAAAGAAGCTAAATCCTTTTTAGATTTTGAAGACCAGAATATAGAAAGAAATTTTATTGAAAGTTTATTAGATGCAATTGGTAGCAAAGGAACAATATTTGCACATAGTGCTAGTACCGAAATATCTACATTACAAAGATTATTAAAGAAAGATAATCTTAAAGACCTATCTGATAAAATTACTAAATTAATTGATAGAGTGGTAGATACAAAAAAAATAGTTAGAGAGAACTTTTATTCACCCCTTATGAATGGGAGCTCATCGATAAAAGAAGTTGTAAAAGCTATTCCGGGTGACATTGTTTACAACAAAGATGATAGTATGGCTGGAGGTGCAGATGCTATGTTGGCTTGGTTTCTTTATACTGATCCAAAAACATCAAAAGAAGAGAAAAATAAACTGAAAAAAAACCTCTTAGAGTACTGCTCTAAAGATACATTAGCCATTTACCATTTGATTAAATATTTACTAGACCAAAAAAATATAAACAAAAAGGAGCTTAAATGAGCACAAAACAAGAAATTAAATGCCCACATTGTAATAAATCTTTCCCAATACAAGAGGGTTTTAAGCATCAAGCAGAAGAACTTAGAAAAAAATTAGAAACTGAGGAAAAACAAAAATCAGCTATTAGACAAAAAGAAATTGAAGAGGCTTATAAAGCTAAAGTTTCAAAACAAGATAAAGAACATCGGGCACAATTAGTAAAAATTGAACAAGAAGCCTCTATAAAACAGAAAAAAGAAGCTGAAAAATTAGCAGCAGTTCAGGTTAAAAAATTCAAAGAAACTGTAGATCAACAATCTAAAAAGATAAAAGATGAAGCTGAGGCTAAGGCTAAAAGAGATAAAAAAGATAACGAAGTTTTAAAAGAAGAAATGATAAAAATTAAAAAAGCCCATCAAATTGATTTAGACAGGGTAAGAACTAATGCGGAAGCGCAAGCACGTGTTGCAAGCCAATCACCTGTTGAAAGAAAAGGTGAAATTCAAGAAGAATTAATTGAAGAGTATTTAAAAAAACAGTTTCCTATGGATCAATACGAACCAGTTAAAAAAGGCAAAAGAGGAGCCGACGTAATTCAATTTGTGCATCACAAACAGCAAGAAGTTGGAAAAATTTTACACGAAAGTAAAGATGTTTTAAATTTTGATGAGAAGTGGGTTGGTAAATTAATTGATGACATGCATCGTGAAGATGCGATGTTAGGTATAATTTTTACCAGAGTTATGCCTAAAAAATCAAAAGGTGTTATGGAATTAAGAGAAGGTGGAAGAATTACAATTTGTTCTGATGAATCTGTTTTTCAATATATAGTAGACATGTCTAGAAAATTAATTATTCAACAAAATTCACTAAGCAACAATATTAAAGAGGATATCTCTTCAAAATTACAGCAGCTACATGATTATGTGAATAGTAATGAATTTAAACTCCAATATAGAAAAATTAGAAATAATCTTCAAGCAACAAGTGATCAATTAGAAAAAGATGAACGTTCATTTGAAATGCAAATCAAAAATCGTAAAAAAAATCTAGATGAAAGTAAGAAGAATATTCATGGTGTAGTTACATCCTTAATTTCTAATGCTGGATTATCTGACGATTTATTATTGGAGTAATAAAAAGAGAACTATTTATGAAAAAGATATGGGTATAATCAAAAAAAAACCAATCTATGGATATGTTAGATGTGAAACAAAACATTGTGTAAATAATTTCAAATTACTCAAAGTTCCAAAAGTTTTAGTTGGTAAACAAAAATGTCAGATCTGTAAAAATGTTATGCAGAATGTAAAGATTGACAAAAATATGGAGGTAGTTGAAAATAAAAAGACAAAAAACAAAAGAAAGATTGATCATTTTTATAAAAATTTAAACATAGATAAACTTTTGAATATTTTAAATAATTGGAAGCCAGAGCTAGTTTATGACTTAGCAGAAAAGATAACTGAATGTGTAAAAGGGTATAATGATCTTAATGATGAAGAGGAACATTTTACAAATTATTTAGCTCCATTAATTTATAGTGGTGGATTATTTCAAAAACTTAAGAAACATTTTAAAATTATAAGCTGTTACGAATGCATAATGTATGAAGACACAATGTGGAACGATGCATTTGTTCTTTATTGTTCTAAAGATCAAAAATACAGACTAATTAATACAGAAAAAAGATCAAACATGCATGACTCAGTTTTTATCTTAGATACTATTACTGAAAAAAATTATAATAAAATTTCAAATAAGAATGAATATTTTATGAAAATTTTAGATAAATATGTTGAGAAAGAGTATGACTTTATGTTTAAAGACAAAAATGTTGATGATGATTTTTTTAAAGCTAAAAATCCCCCATATTACAAGCCGGTAAAAACCTTAATATTACCTGAAAGTTATTACCGATCATATCATAAGGAAGCTTTATTTCTTGAGCATGTTGAGAGAGTTGAGAAAGACATAACTGAGATTACAGAAGCATATTCAGGAAAATATAAGTTTGGAAAAAAACATGGATATGGAACCATTAAATATAAAAGTGGAGATATTTATAAAGGAGAATTCAAAATAGATTTATTTAATGGAATTGGTGAATATATTTGGAATGATGGTTTAAGATACAAGGGTGATTGGATGAAGGGTAAAATGAATGGAAAAGGAACATTAACACATCCTAGTGGCGAAAAATATTCAGGAGAATTTAAAGACGATAAAAAACATGGCGAAGGATATTATATTTATCCAAATGGTACTACTTATGAGGGTGGTTATAAAAATGATGTCTTTCATGGAAAAGGTAAATTTATTGATCCTATGGGAAAAGTAATAGAAGGAAATTTTAAAAACGGAAAATTCTTAAAATAAAAAATGAAAAAGAATTTAAATTTTTCTCAAATTGCTCTTTTAAATGAAATTAAAACTTATAATGATGAAATGAGATGGGACTCATATTATTTTGAAGGTTACCAACATGATCCTGAACCACATACGTTAGAAGAAGCAGGTGAAGCATATTTTGATGACAAAGATTTTATGTTGGAAGCTGTAAAGATTGATGCTTATTGTCTAAAATATGCATCAGAAAGATTAAAAAATAATAAGATCATTGTTAAAGCTGCCGCTAAGAGTGAAAGATTTGCTGATTATGTATTTGAATTCATTGGTGAAGATATTAAAAAAAATAAAATATTTATTAAGAAGTTAAAAAAAATATAAACAAAAAAGTTGTTCTGATCCTATAAACGTAGGGAAATTTGGCTCATCTAGGTCTTTTATTAAAAAAATAGATAGGAAATATTACTAAAAATAGAGACGGTACATGAAGTTAACAGAGACAACTGTTAGAACAATTACTAGTAAGTAAAGAGAGATATAGTCTTTTGGAGTTAACATGGCTTATGAATACTAGACTTACTAAGAACTTGCTAGTTTCTTTTTAGGATCATAGAAAGGTTTTTCAACAACTGTTGCCTTAATAATTTTGTCATTCATTTTAACATCAAGTATCGTTCCAGTCTCTGAATTGTTAATTGTAACCATTGCAAGGGCAATGTTTTGTTTTAGTCTTGGTGAATAAACCGCAGAAGTAATTTTACCAACTACTTGTTTGTCTTTTAAGATTTCCCAAAAGGTAGTGTTAGGTCCAGTTAAAGGATCACAGTCTAAAATAACCCCAACTTGTTTTCTTTTAATGCCATCCTTGTTTATTTTTTGTAACGCAACTTTTCCAATAAAGTTTATATCAGTATCTAAATTAACAAGTCTTCCTAAATTCAGTTCATAAGGGTTTGTATTTATATCAGCATCTGCATGGTACGATAACATTCCACCTTCAATACGTCTAATCGATGATGTATGACCTGGTTTTAATCCGTGAGGTTTGCCAGCTGCCATTATTTTTTCCCATAACTCATCTCCTTTAGATCCATCTCTTAAATATAACTCATAACCAAGTTCACTTGACCAACCTGTACGGGACACAATTAAAGGAATGCCATCTAAATCTAATTCACGTAACCAATAATATTTAAGATCATTAATACTTTCACCAAATAAAGCCTCCATAATTTTTCCAGAGTTTGGTCCTTGTAATTGAAGAGGGGAGACATCGGGCTCAATAATTTTAACATTAAGACCTGAATTGATTGCAACCCCTTGTGCCCATAATAAAATATCACTATCTGCAAGAGATAACCAATAATGGTTTTCTTTTAATCTTAATAAAACTGGATCATTTAAAATTCCACCTTCATTATTAACTATTAAAACATATTTACATTGACCAACTGCAAGCTTTGATAAATCTCGAGGGGTTAACAGTTGAATAAATTTAGTAGCATCGGGTCCTGTAATTTCTACTTGTCGCTCCACTGCAACATCACATAAAATTGCTTCATTGACTAAATTCCAAAAGTTTTGTTCAGGAGAACCAAAGTCACGAGGAATATACATGTGATTATAAACTGAAAAACCAGTTGCACCCCATTTAACAGTTGAGTTAAAATAAGGGGATTTTCTAATTTGAGTGCCAAAACCAAAGTTTTTCTTATCTTCCATTTTTAAAATCTATTAATTATTTTATTATTTGAAAAGCTATTTATTATTTTCGCACTCAATTGTCGCAAATTCAGTTAATTGTTGAATCTCATCAGGCTCTTTGCTGAAGACTTCATCCATCTCTTCATCACTAAATTTTGCGCTTAATTTATCAACGGTGCACTGACAGTATATTTTAGCGCCATCTGGGCCAATATATGCTTTAGAGTTAGAGTAACAACCAATGTACAATTCCTTCTCATATTCAGGGCTTAAAGCGTGACTTTTAGAGGTAAACAGGAGGATAAGGATTAGTAAATATTTATATTTTTTGATCATATTCACCGACTTTGCCAGTTTTTTGTAAAAGATCATCAATAAAATCAAAGATCTTTTTCTTTCTCTCATCTGATGTCGGGCTTTCAGTTACAACAACAAGGGATGGTTTATTAGATGAAGCTCTAATCAAACCCCATGAACCATCTTTAAAAGAAAATCTGATACCATTAACCGTTAAGACTTCACTTATCTCTTGGCCATCAATTTTAGTGTGATTATCTTTCAATTCATTTACTTGTTTAACCAACTCTTCAACCACTTGATATTTCTCTTCATCTTTACAATGTGGTGCCATAGTTGGAGTTTGAAAAGTATTAGGTAGTTCTTTTATAATCTCATTCATACTTTTATTTTCATTATCTAATAAATGGCACACTTGAATTGCTGAATTTATTCCATCATCATAACCAAATCCCAAAGGTTGATTAAAGAAAAAGTGACCACTTTTCTCAAATCCCGCTAGTGCTTTTTCAGTATTAACTTTTCTTTTAATATGTGAGTGACCTGTCTTCCAATAAATAGTTTCACAGTTGTTCTCATTTAACACTTTGTCAGTTGCGTACAGTCCAGTTGATTTAACATCGACAATAAATTTAGAATTTTTATGAGTTTTAGATAAGTTTCTTGCAATTAATAATCCAATTTTATCTGAAAATATTTCATCTCCCAAATTATCAATTACACCAACTCTATCACCATCACCATCAAAACCAAAACCAATATCAGCGTTATTGTCTTTTACTGCTTTTGCAATTGCATGTAACATTTCTAAATCTTCTGGATTTGGATTATATTTTGGAAAGGTCCAATCCAAATTACAATCAAGTTCAATTACCTCACAACCAATTCCTCTTAAAATTTCAGGGGCAAATATTCCAGCTGTACCATTTCCACAAGCAACAACAGCTTTAATTTTTTTTGTTATTTTATTTTTAGTTATTAAATCATCTTTATAAATTTGTTGAAAACCTTCTATTTGTTTTTCATTACCTTCACCTTTGATAAAATTTTCATTTAGTGTTATTTCTTTTAATTCTTTCATCTCTTCAGGTGCATGAGTTAAACCTTTTTTGATACCCATTTTAACACCAGTCCAACCATTTTCATTATGACTAGCAGTTACCATTGCAACAGCATCCGCATCTAAATTAAATTGTGCAAAATAAACAGTAGGGGACAATGATAAACCGATGTCTTCAATATTACATCCCGTTGAAAGTAATCCTTTCTTAAGTGCAGTTTTTATTTCCTCACTGTAGGACCTGTAATCGTGACCAACAATTATTCTCGGATTCGTTTTTTTAGTATGTTTTATAATTTGTGTGCCTAAACCTTTACCTAGATTCTCTATTCCAAGGCTATTAATATCTGTTCCATACAACCATCTCGCGTCGTACTCCCTGAAGCCATATGGATCTATTTTTAATTTTGTTGTCATTGCTAACCTTTCTTACATTCATTTTATTTTTTTATTGATATTTTTTTTATATGTTCTATAAATGTTCTGTTGAATAATGATTTATATGGTGTATCAATGGTTCTAGCATACAACATATAGTTGTTTTGTTAAAAATAACTGAAAAACTTAAAAATTTATGAATAAAATACTATCACAGGCACTCAAGAAAGCTGTCTCCGAGTATAGCCCAAATAACAGCGAACTTTCTAAAAACAAAGGACCTGATTTATTCTCACTTAATAATGACACTGAACTTTTTCAAAATGAAAAAGGCATCATTATTAAAATTGATAGAACAAAAGATTCTAAATTAACAGACTTTGGTAAAGCAACTTTAAAAGATCGTTACTTAGGTCACAATGAATCTTATCAAGATTTATTTGCACGTGTTGCAAGTTCATACGCAGATGACAATTTACATGCACAAAGAATTTATAACTACATTAGTAATTTATGGTTCATGCCAGCAACTCCAGTTTTATCAAACGGGGGAACTAAAAGAGGTTTACCCATTTCTTGTTTCTTAAATGAAGCATCAGATAGTTTAAGTGGAATTTTAGATCTATGGAGTGAAAATGTTTGGTTAGCTGCTAAAGGTGGTGGAATTGGAAGTTACTGGGGTAACCTTAGATCCATTGGTGAAAAAATTGGTAAAGTGGGTAAGACTTCAGGAATTATTCCTTTCATTAAAGTAATGGACTCGTTAACGATGGCAATTAGCCAAGGATCATTAAGAAGAGGATCGGCTGCTTGTTATCTACCAATTGATCATCCTGAAATTGAAGAATTTATTGAAAT
This sequence comes from Candidatus Pelagibacter sp. PS_43, assembly GCF_059417795.1. Classification (NCBI taxonomy): domain Bacteria; kingdom Pseudomonadati; phylum Pseudomonadota; class Alphaproteobacteria; order Candidatus Pelagibacterales; family Candidatus Pelagibacteraceae; genus Candidatus Pelagibacter; species Candidatus Pelagibacter sp. PS_43. The sequence continues at coordinate 423,846 of NZ_CM182066.1, forward strand.
GAGAAGACCCACTGGTGGAGACCCAAATAGAAAAGCATTAAACCTTCATCATGGTATTTTAGTATCAGATGCGTTTATGAGAGCTGTTGAAACAGATGAACAGTGGGCACTAAAAAGTCCTGCTGATGGAACTGTTCAACAAACGATCTCTGCAAGAAATTTATGGATTAGATTATTAACGGCTAGAATGGAAACTGGAGAGCCTTACATTATCTATATCGATACAGTGAACAGACAAATTCCACAACATCATAAGTTAGCAAACCTAACAGTTAAAACTTCTAACTTATGTAGTGAAATAACTTTACCAACAGGCATTGATAAAGATGGCAGAGACAGAACAGCTGTTTGTTGCCTATCTTCTTTAAACTTAGAAAAATATGATGAGTGGAAAGATGATGCGATGATGATCAACGATGTGATGAGATTTTTAGATAATGTTTTAACTGACTTTATCGAAAGAGCACCAGATCAGTTTGCAGATGCAAAATATTCTGCAGCAAGAGAACGAAGTGTTGGTCTTGGAGTTATGGGTTTCCATTCTTATTTACAAAAGCACAGCATTCCACTTGAATCGGTCATGAGTAAAGTTTGGAATAAAAAAATATTCAAACACATTCAAGAACATGTTGATCAAGCATCAAAAGATTTAGCGGATGAAAGAGGACCTTGTCCAGATGCTGCTGAATATGGATTTAATGAGAGATTTTCAAATAAAACTGCGATTGCACCAACTGCATCAATTTCAATTATTTGTGGTGGAGCTTCTCCAGGGGTTGAGCCAGTTGCTGCAAATAGCTACACACATAAAACATTGTCAGGTTCATTTAATGTTAGAAATAGATATTTAGTAGAACTGCTTGAAAAACATGGCAAAAATAATGAGGATGTTTGGTCTGGGATTACAACTAACCAAGGCTCAGTTTCTGACTTAGATTTTTTAACAGATCATGAAAAAGATGTTTTTAAAACTGCTTTTGAATTAGATCAAAAGTGGATCATTGAACTAAGTGGTGACAGAACTCCACACATCTCACAAGCTCAATCTATTAATTTATTTTTAGCAGCAGATGTTCATAAAAAAGAGTTACATAAAATTCATTTTGATGCTTGGAAAAAAGGCTTGAAGAGTCTTTATTACTGTAGATCAAAATCAATTCAGCGTGCAGAAAATGTTAATGATGAAAAATCAACAGATATTCTTGCAAACGTTTACAAACAAAAACCAACAGCGGCGAAAGATCCGGAATACGAGGAGTGTTTATCATGTCAGTAGCAGAAAAAATAAAAGCTGAAATTGTTCAGCCAAAAAATAATAACGGCTTATTAGTAGCCAATCCAGTTTACAAACCATTTAGATATCCATGGTGTTATGATGCTTGGTTAACCCAACAAAGAATTCACTGGTTACCAGAAGAGGTGCCTCTTGGAGATGATGTTAAAGACTGGCAGAAAAATTTATCAGCATCTGAAAAAAATTTATTAACTCAAATTTTTAGATTTTTTACTCAAGCGGATGTTGAAGTAAGCAACTGTTACATTCGTCACTACATGAATGTATTTAAACCAACTGAAGTATTAATGATGATGTCAGCGTTTGCTTCAATGGAGACAGTTCACATTGCTGCGTACTCTCATTTATTGGATACAATTGGAATGCCTGAGTCAGAATATTCAGCGTTCATGCAGTACAAAGAAATGAAAGATAAATACGATTACATGCAAGGCTTTGATGTTAAATCAAATCATGACATTGCAAAAACAATAGCGGTGTTTAGTGCATTTACTGAAGGCTTACAATTGTTTGCAAGTTTTGCAATTCTTCTTAACTTTCCAAGACACAATAAGATGAAAGGAATGGGCCAAATTGTAACTTGGTCTGTTAGAGATGAAACATTGCACTGTAATTCTATGATTAGACTATTCAAAGAGTTCGTTAATGAAAATCCTGGTATCTGGACTGAGAAGTTAACAAGCGAATTATATCACGCTTGTAAAACAATCATTGCTCACGAAGATGCTTTTATTGATTTAGCTTTTGAAATGGGTCCAATGGAAGGTCTAACTGCACAAGAAGTTAAAGATTATATTAGATTTATTGCTAATAGAAGATTAACTCAGTTAGGTTTAGAACCGCTTTACAATGTTCATAAAAACCCACTTACATGGTTAGATACGATGTTAAATGCGGTTGAGCACATGAACTTCTTTGAAGGTCGTGCAACTGAATATTCTAAAGCATCAACTCAAGGAACTTGGACAGAAGCCTTTAGTTAGGAAAATTGAAAAGTTTTATCCTATCAAATAATGAAGCTAGGTTAGTTGTTTTACAAAGAATTGAATTAATCAGCCCTTTCTTAAAAAAATTAAGAAAATTTTTTGGTAGGACACTTTTTACTAATTTTGTAACAAAATATTTTTTAAACTCTAATCAAACCGGAATTAGCTATTATGCAGCTATGCATAAAGAGTTTTTAACGTTTCAAAATCTAATTAATTCAGATCAAGACCAACTCTTTTTGAGCATTGGAGGAGGTCTTGGAGGTCTAGAGCTCATTATAAATCAAAATTTGCCAAGTAAAAAATATTATTTTATTGAAAGAAATTTTATTTCTAAAAAAGTTAAGTATGGGTGGGGTGGGACAATTAACAATGAAGCATACAACAATTTAGAAATACAAAAAAGATTTTTAAAAAATAATGGAATGCAAAATTCTCAAATTAATATTTTTGATTATGACAAGGATAAACTTCCAGGGCAAAAATTTGACGTAGTGATTTCACTACTTTCATTGGATTACCATTATGACTTTGAGATCTATGCTGAGTACTTAAAAAAAATATCTAAACCTGATACTAAAATTATTTTTGATACAATAAGACCTGATTATTTCTTGAAAGTTTTTAAAAGTGTTAAAATACTAGCAATACAAGAAAATACTGTACATAAATCCAAGCGTATTTTATGCAGCGAATTTCTTGTTTAAAAATTATCTTTGGTTTAGTTCTAAAACTTTTCTATGTTTTTGACCTTTGTAACTTGCAAGGGGTCTAATTAATTTATTAGCCGCATGTTGTTCCATAATATGTGCAGACCAACCCGTAATTCTAGAAATAACAAATATAGGTGTAAAGAAATCTGTATCAAATCCCATTAAGTGGTAAGTAGGTCCCGTTGGGTAATCCACATTGGGGTAAATATTTTTTTCTTTAATCATTACTTTCTCTACAATATCGTAAATTTTTTCAAAAGTTTTGTCTTTTTTAATAATGGCCACTCTTTTAAAATATTCTCTCATTGTCGGAACTCTTGAGTCTCCACTTTTGTAAACCCTATGACCAAATCCCATCACAACATCTTTATTTTTAAGAGCTTTAGTAATCCATTTTAAAGCATTTTCTGGTTTTTTAATCTTTTTCATCATGTGCATTACTTCTTCATTGGCACCACCATGAAGAGGTCCCTTTAAACTAGCGATTGCACCGGTGATTGCCCCATGGATATCTGATAAACTACTAGTGATAGTTCTTGCTGTAAAAGTTGATACATTAAAACTATGTTCAGCGTATAAAATTAGAGATACATCAAATGCTTTAACAATTTCTTTTTCAGGCACATTGGCAAAACACATATGAAAAAAGTTTTCAGAGAAAGAAAGATTTTTCTTAGGAGCTATAATTTTTTTTCCTTTTCTAAGTCTATAAAAAGCAGCAAGAGCAGTTGGAGTTTTTGCAAAAATTCTTAAAGCCTTTCTTAAATTTGCTTTAGGAGAGTTGTCTTTACTCTCTTTGTCCTCTAAACCCATTACACTAACAGCCGTTCTTGCAACATCCATTGGATGTGAATTTTTTGGAATTCTTTTTAAAATTTCGATTAAATTTTTAGATAATGTTCTCTCTTTTATTAAGTCCTTAACAAATTGTTTAAGCTGATTCTTTTTTGGTAGTTCTTTATTTAATATTAAATAAGCAACTTCTTCAAAGTTACATCTGGCACACAAATCTTGAGCAGCATAACCTCTATAAGTAAGAGAGTTAATTTCTGGCATAACTTTAGAGATTTCAGTTTCATCAACAATTATACCCAGTAAACCTTTTTTAATATCATCGCTCATTATTCATGTCCTTCCGTACTAAAGTTATAAATCTTTTCATCTAGCGAGTTATATTTCTCATATTCCACTAATTCGTATAATCGTTTTCTAGTTTGCATTTTATCAATAATATTGTTCTGATGTCCATTTACAAAAATGTTCTTCAAGCCATCTTCTACATTTTTCATAGCTAATCTTTGTGTTGTCACTGGATAAATTACAATATTATAGCCAAAATTTTCTAATTCCTTATAGTTGAATAGTTTTGATTTACCAAACTCGGTCATATTGGCTAGTAAATAACATGATAATTCTTTTCTAACTTTTTCAAAATCTTTTTCATCATAAAGAGCCTCTGGAAATATAATTTCTGCTCCAGCATCAATGTAGGCTTTACATCTATCAATCATTTTATCAATTCCCTCAACACCTTTAGCATCTGATCTTGCTATAATTTTAAAATTTTCATCTTGTTTTGCAGCAACACACTCTTTAATTTTTTTAACCATTGCTTCAGTTGAAATTAATTCTTTGTTATCCAAGTGGCCACATCTCTTACGTTCCACTTGATCTTCTAAATGAACAGCAGACACTCCAAACTCTTCAAAAGTTTTAATAGTTTCTTCACAAGATTTAAAACCAGTATCGATATCAACAATTGTTGGTAAATTAGTAACTCTTGAAATTAAATATGATCTTGTACTAACATCTTGTAGTGTTGTTAAACCAATATCAGGAAACCCAAGATCATTTGCCATAACTCCACCTGACACGTAAACTGCGTCATAACCAATTTCTTCAATTAATTTTGCAGTTAAAGGATTGTAAGCACCTGGCACTCTTAAAATTTTATTAGATTTTAATTTGCTGACAAAGTCAGCTCTCTTTTGATTAGGTTCTTTTTCTACAAAATGCACTAAAAAATTCCTTGTTTTGTATTTTTCTTTATTTGATTTTTCTTAACTTGAATGTTCAGTTTATGTAGTTCTCCCACTTTTAAATTCTTAAGGTTTTGAACTGTCTTTAAAAAACGAGCACTCTCTTTCTTATCTAATATTCCATCTGTTAAAGTTAGAAACTTTTTAATATAATTTTCTCTTTTAAAAGGACGTGCTCCATAAGGGTGCGCATCTGCTCTATCAAGTTGTTCGATAATTTTTTTCCCATTGTTCAAAGTAACCACCACTTTTGCACCAAACGATTTATTCTTTGGATTTGGATCGTGATATTTTTTAGTCCATTTTTTATCTTCATAAGTAGTAATTGATTTCCAAATTTTTACAGTACTCTTTCTACTTGCTCTTTGTTTTGTGTAAGATTTTACATGATGCCAATCTGCATCTTCAAGCGCTACTGCAAAAATATACATAATAGAGTGATCTAGCGTTTCTCTACTTGCATTAGGATCCATTTTTTGAGGATCATTAGCGCCTGTTCCTATTACATAATGAGTATGATGACTTGTAAAGATATCAATTTTTTTAATCTGTCCTAAGTTTGGAATTTTTTTATTTAATTTTTTAGCAATATCTATCAACGCTTGAGATTGGTATTCTGCAGAATATTCTTTGGTGTACGTTTCAAGTATAGCTTTTTTAGGTTCATTCTTTTTAGGTAATGGCACATTATATAAAGCTTTCTTACCATCTAAAATTCTAGCAATAACACTATCTTCACCTTCATAAATTGGACTCGGAGCACCTTCACCACGCATGGCTCTATCTACTGCTTCAATTGCAAGTTTGCCTGCGTGAGCAGGGGCGTAAGCTTTCCAACTAGAGATTTCTCCTTTTCTAGATTGCCGAGTTGAAATTGTTGTGTGTAGAGCCTGTTGAACAGCTTGATAAATTGTTTCAGTATTTAATTTTAACATCGTACCAAGTCCTGCTGCAACACTAGGCCCTAAATGTGCAATATGATCAATTTTATGTTTATGCAAACATATACCTTTAACTAAATTAACCTGAACTTCATAACCAGTAATAATCCCTCTTAATAAATCTAAACCACTTTTTTTAGTTTGTTGAGCGACACTTAAAATTGGAGGAATGTTGTCTCCTGGGTGACTATAGTCAGCAGCTAAAAAGGTATCATGGAAATCAAGTTCTCTTACAGCAGTACCATTTGACCATGCAGCCCATTCACAATCAAATTTTAATTTTGTATCTATACCAAATAAATTTGCTCCATTTTTTCTTGGATGTTTTAAGGCCATCTCTCTTGAAGAGATTACTGCTTTTCTATTTAAAGAAGCTATAGCAACTGATGCATTATCAATAATTCTATTGATGACCATTTCAATTGCAGCTTTGTCTAATTTTGCATTGTCAGAGGCAATTTCAGCAATTTTCCATGCTAATTGATTTTTCTTAGGTAGATGAATTTTTGATGGATAAACTTTTACTTTATGTGAAATCATTAGACCTCCTAAATTGTCTGCACATATTAATAGTAAGAAAAAAAATTAAATCAATCTTTTAAGTAAGTAGAAACTATTTTTTCAACACCAATAAAGTCTTTTATTAAATGATTATGGTAAATTTCATTAGTATTTTTTTCGGTATAACCATTTTCTAATAAAACAACTGGAATTGAAGCAGCTTTTGCAGCATTTGCATCGGTTTCACTGTCACCAAACATGAGAGATTTATTTATTTCACCACCCATAATTTCGATTATATTTGTAATGTGTCTTGGATCAGGTTTGCAATAATCAAAAGTATCTGATCCAGCTACATATTCAAAGTAATCATAAACTCCAATTTTTTTTAAAAGATCTATTGCTAAGTGTTCTTGTTTATTTGTGCATACTGCCATTGAAATATTCTGAGATTTACACCATTTTAAAAATTCTATAACTCCATTAATAAGTGTGCTTTCATTAATAATATTTTTTCCATAAAAATTTATAAAATCCTTAACCATTTCAGCTTTAATCTTTTGATCATCAATTTTGCTAAATTCTTTTTTTGCTTGCCCCCATATAGATCTTCCAATCATAGCGCCTGCGCCTTGACCAACTAGATTTCTAATTTCTTCAGTAGATTTTGTGGGATAACCATATTTTTTCATTACATGGTTATGGGCATTCATTAAGTCTGGCGCTGTATCAACCAGTGTTCCATCAAGATCAAATATAATTGTGTATTTTTGAGTCATTTATAAAGTATTTTTAAGAAATAAATTGTGAATTAAGATACCTATACACTTAATATAAAAGTATTTCCAGATGAAACAAATAAATTCTAATAGCAATCAAGAAAAACTTAGAAAATTTTTTATAAAGTCTGGTGTAAGGATGATTGGACCAGAGACAGTTTTTTTTTCCAAAGACACTAAAATTGGAAAAAATGTAACGATTAATCCTTATGTTGTAATTGGACCAAAAGTTAAAATTGGTAGCAATGTAATTATAAATTCATTTTCTCACCTAGAAGGTTGCAATATAAAAAATAAAGTTGAAGTTGGTCCTTACGCAAGACTTAGACCAGGAACAATTTTAGAAGAAGGATCTAAAATTGGAAATTTTGTAGAAGTTAAGAAAAGTAAAATTGGAAAGAAATCAAAAGTAAATCATTTGTCTTATATTGGTGATAGTGAATTGGGAAAAGGTGTAAATATCGGAGCTGGCACAATTACATGTAATTATGATGGTATCAAAAAAAGTAAAACAAAAATTAAAGATAATGTTTTTGTAGGCTCAAATTCATCACTAGTCGCACCAGTAACTTTAGAAAAAAGCAGTATTGTTGGGGCGGGCTCTGTAATTACAAAAAATGTAAAAAAAAACTCATTAGCTTTAACTAGAGCATCTCAAACCTCAGTTAAAAATTATAGAGGAAAAAAATAATATGTGTGGAATTATTGGAATAGCTAGTAATAAACCAGTTTCATCGACAATCATAAATTCACTTAAAAAATTGGAATATAGAGGGTACGACTCAGCTGGAATTGCGACATTGTCAAATGGCATTGTAAGTGAAGCAAAATCTGAAGGTCGAGTTGATATTTTAGAAAAAAACTCAATTGTTAAAAATATGATTGGATCAATTGGTATTGGCCATGTGAGATGGGCAACGCATGGAGTGCCAAACACTCTTAATGCTCACCCACATTCTTCTGAAAATGTATCTGTTGTACATAATGGTATTATAGAAAACTCAACTATTTTAAAAAAATTTTTAGTAGGGAAGGGACATATATTTAAGTCTCAAACTGATACAGAGGTAATAGTTCACCTTATTACTGAGTATTTAAAAGAATTAAATTTAAAAGAAGCAATTATAAAAACTTTAAAGCAACTTCACGGTAGTTTTGCATTGGGGATTATTTTTAAAGATCAGCCTGACCTTATAGTTGGTGCCAGAAGAGGATCTCCCCTTGCAGTTGGTTATGGTCCTAGTGAGAATTATTTAGGATCAGATTCGTATGCATTAAAATCAATGACTAATAAGATTTCATATTTAAACGATGGAGAGTTTTGCATTATAAAAAAAGACCATGTTGAATTTTTTGATGAAGAAGGATTAAAAGTTAATAAAAAAGTTTTAGAATTATCATCTAAAGAACAGGATTACGACAAAGGTGATTTTAAGCATTTCATGGCCAAAGAAATCGAAGAACAGCCTGCAACACTTAAGAATTGTATTAATGAATATGTTGACAAAATTAATAACGATATAAATATTTACAATTTTCCATGGAATATAAGTGATATTTCATCAATTACCTTAATTGGCTGTGGAACAGCTTATCACTCTTGTTTAATGGCAAAATATTGGTTTGAAGAAAATACCTCTCTTGAAGTTGCAGTTGATATTGCTTCTGAGTTTAGATATCGAAAAAATAGATTTAAAAAAGACAACTTATATATATTTGTCTCTCAATCAGGTGAAACAGCGGATACGTATGCTGCATTAGATTTATGTAATCAAAATAACATGAAAACTTGTAGTATTGTAAATGTTGTTGAAAGTTCTATTGCAAGAGATTCTAACTTTGTATTACCTATTCATTGTGGACCAGAAATTGGAGTAGCATCTACTAAAGCATTTATGGGACAGATGTTAGTGCTTTATATTTTAGTATTAAAACTTGGAAGATTAAGAGAGGATTTTGATAAAGAAACATATTTAGACAAAATTAAAGAATTAAAAAAATTACCTAAATTAGTTGAAGATACTTTGTTAACTGAAAATAAAATTCAAGCAGTCTCAGGTTCTTTTACTGATGCCAAGGGTTCAATGTTTTTAGGTAGAGGTTTTTCTTATCCAATAGCATTGGAAGGTGCTTTAAAGTTAAAAGAGTTAGCATATGTGCATGCAGAAGGGTATCCAGCTGGTGAGATGAAGCATGGTCCATTAGCCTTGATTGAAGATGGAATGCCTGTGGTAGTTTTAGCCCCAAGAGATAATTATTATAAAAAAACTATTTCTAATATGCAGGAAGTAATAGCAAGAGGAGCAAAAGTTTTATTAATTACCAATAAAAGTAAAGATGAAGTTTTTTCAGAAAATATTTGGGAAACAATATTAGTTGAAAGCGCAAATGATGATTTACTTCCATTTTTATTAACCGTTCCTTTACAAAAATTAGCTTATTATTCAGCACTCCTTAAAGGCTATGATATTGATAAACCAAGAAATTTGGCAAAATCAGTCACAGTTGAATAATAAATAAACTCTGATACAACACTCCCAGGTTGAACATGAAAAATTGGAAAATAAATAGCTGGAGAAATTATCCTGTAAAACACATTCCGGAATATCCGGATCAAAAAGAATTAGATGGTGTTTTAAGTAAGATTAAAAGTTTTCCACCATTAGTTTTTGCTGGTGAGACAAGACATTTAAAAGAGCAATTGGCAGATGTTGTTGATGGAAAAGCTTTTTTACTTCAAGGTGGCGATTGTGCTGAAAGTTTTGCTGAATTTCATCCAGACAATATTAGAGATACATTTAAATTAATTTTACAAATGTCATTGGTGCTTACTTACTCTGCATCATTGCCTGTAATTAAACTTGGAAGAATTGCTGGACAATTTTCAAAACCAAGAAGTTCACCTGTTGAAAATATAAATGGTGTTGAGCTACCAAGTTATTTAGGTGACAATATAAATGGAATGGATTTTAGTGAAAAATCAAGAATACCAGATCCAAAAAGATTATTTAAAGCTTACTCTCAGTCAGCATCGACATTAAACCTCATAAGAGCATTCTCTCATGGTGGTTTTGCTGATCTTAAAAAAGTACATACTTGGAATTTAAGTTTTATTAAAAATACTCCAACAGCTAAGAAATTCAAAGAATTAGAGGATAGAATAGCCGATGCTTTAGCCTTTATGGATGCTTGTGGTATTAACTCAGATTTTAATAGAAGATTAAAAACAGTAAATTTTTGGACATCTCATGAAGCTTTACTACTTCCTTTTGAACAAGCAATGACAAGAATAGATTCAACAACTGGTGAATATCATGATACCTCTGCTCACTTTGTTTGGATAGGAGATCGTACAAGACAATTAGATGGAGGACATGTTGAATTTTGTAGAGGAATAGAAAATCCTATTGGTATTAAATGTGGCCCAACTTTAAAACCAGATGATTTAATAAATCTATGTAACAAGATTAATCCAAAAAATGAAAAAGGAAAAATTACTTTAATATCAAGATTTGGACATGAAAATGTTTCTAAATTTTTACCAAAATTAATTAGAGCAATTAAAAAAGAAGGTTTAAATGTTATATGGTCATGTGATCCTTGCCATGGAAATACTATTAAATCGACAACTGGATTTAAAACTAGACCTTTTAATAGTGTTGTTAAAGAAGTAAAAAATGTTTTTGAATGCCATCAAAGTGAAGGTAGTTATGCAGGTGGTCTACACATTGAAATGACTGGTCAAGATGTAACAGAATGCACCGGTGGAGCTCAGAAAATATCTGACCAAGATTTATCACATCGTTACCACACACATTGCGACCCAAGGCTTAATGCAAATCAAGCTTTAGAGTTAGCATTCTTAATTTCTGATGAAATTAAGAAGAATGCTGCCTATTCTAAAAAAAATATTAAAGCGGCATCTTAAGCCATTGTATTAAATACAATTTTGTTTAATTTCTTTGAATAATGAAACCTTTAGAAAAAGCACAATTTATAAGTAATTGGATCAAGGATTACGTAGAAAAAATGCCAAGTAAGGCTCAATCTTTGGTTATTGGAATTTCTGGCGGAATTGACTCTTCAGTGTCAAGCACCTTGAGCGCCATGACAGGTTTAAAAACAATTGTTTTATCAATGCCAATTAAACAAAAAGATGCTCAACATGATTTAAGTTTAAAGCACCAAGAATGGCTTGTTAAAAATTTTAAAAATGTTGAAGCTCATACTATAAATTTAGATAAGCTTTTTGAAACATTTGAAAATACATTGTCTAATTTTGACAATGAACATGGAATGGCTAACTCTAGAGCTAGAATTAGAATGACCACACTTTATCAAGTAGCCGCTGCTAACAAAGGAATAGTAGTTGGTACTGGGAATAAAGTAGAGGATTTTGGTGTGGGTTTTTACACAAAATATGGTGATGGAGGAGTTGATATTTCTCCAATTGCAGATTGCAATAAATCAGATGTTTGGGAAATTGGAAAATCTCTTAATATATTAAATGAAATTATAGAGGCACCACCAACAGATGGTCTATGGGATGATGGTAGAACGGATGAGGGTCAACTTGGTCTTAAATATGAAGAATTAGAAGAAGCAATGAATAACCCTAAATCAATAAATCGAGAAAAATACGAAAAAATAAGAAATATGAACTTGCACAAAATGGAGCCAATCCCAGTTTGCAAGATTCCCAACTAATCTTATAGATTCACAAATCTATAATTAAAGTATAATTCTAAGATAATGAATAAGGATATTTTTTTAACAAACAATCTAAGTAATAAAAAAGAGAAATTTATTCCTCTAGATCAAAACAATGTTGGAATGTATGTTTGTGGTCCTACTGTCTATGATAATCCACACATAGGCAATGCAAGACCTCTTGTAATTTTTGATATTTTATACAAAGTTTTGAAATCCAAATATGGACATGACAAAATTACCTATATTAGAAATATTACAGACGTTGATGATAAGATTATAAAATCTTCTAAAGAAAAAAATGTTTCAATAGTAGATTTAACTAACAACATTATTGCTGAATTTAATGATGATTGTAATTATCTAAATTTAGAAAATCCATCTCAACAACCTAAAGCAACAGAACATATTGATCTAATGATAGAAATGATTAATTCTTTAATCAACAAAGGTTTTGCTTATGAAGCAAACAATCATGTTTATTTTGAAGTAAGTAAATTTTCTGATTATGGAAAATTATCTAATAAAAAATTAGAAGATTTGATTGCTGGATCAAGAGTTGAAGTTTCAAAAAATAAAAAAAAATCAGAAGATTTTGTTTTATGGAAACCTTCCATTAATGATGAGCCTTTTTGGGATTCTCCTTGGGGAAAAGGAAGACCTGGTTGGCATTTAGAATGTTCGGCCATGTCAAAGAAATATTTAGGAAATGTATTTGATATTCATGGAGGCGGAATTGATTTAATTTTTCCTCATCATGAAAATGAAATTGCTCAATCAAGATGTGTAAATGATACAAAAGTTTTTGCTAATTATTGGGTTCATAACGCATTTATTACAATGTCTAATGAAAAAATGGCTAAATCCACTGGCAATATTTTAAAGATAAAAGATTTTAAGGACAATATTGATGGCCAAGTTTTAAAGCTTGCTCTTATGAGTGCTCATTATAAGCAACCTCTAGATTGGAATGAAAAACTTTTAGAGGATTGTAAAAATACTATTGATAAATGGTATGAGGTCTACAAAGTTGTAAAAGATAAATCTGTTTTAAATGAAGATATTTTATCTCCACTCTATGATGATTTAAATACACCAGGTTACATAGCAAATTTACACAAACTATATGATAAAGCTTTAAAAGGAAATGATGCTGATAAAAATTTATTTGTTTCAGCTTGTAACTTCATAGGTATTTTAAATAAGACAAAAGAAGAGTGGTTAGAATTTAAAAAGAAAAAATTATCAATAACTGAAGCTGATATTTTAAAAAAAATTGAACTTCGTAATAAAGCAAGAGAAGACAAGGATTATAAACGGGCAGATTTAATTAGAGATGAGCTTTTAGACAAAGGGGTTTTAATAGAAGACAAAGATGGTAAAACAGTTTGGAAATTTAAATGAGCAAAGAACAACTTTTTATATTTGATACAACATTAAGAGATGGTGCCCAAACTCAAGGGGTAGATTTTTCTGTAGATGATAAGATTAAAATAGCCAAAGCCTTAGATGCTTTAGGTGTTGATTATATTGAAGGAGGATGGCCTGGAGCAAATCCTACTGATACTGAGTTTTTTCAAAAAAAACATTCGTTTAAAAATGCAAAATTAACTTCATTTGGCATGACCAAAAGAACTGGTCGAAGTGCTGATAATGATCCAGGTTTATCTGCTCTATTAAATGCCAACACACCAGCAGTTTGCATTGTTGGTAAAGCTTGGGATTTTCATGTCGATATTGCTCTTGGTATTAGTAATGAAGAAAATTTAGAAAATATTAGTGAGACTGCAAAACATTTTGTTAAGGAAAATAAAGAGTTTATGTTTGATGCAGAACATTTTTTTGATGGTTACAAAGCTAACCCTAGTTATGCATTGTCTTGTCTTAAAGTTGCGTATGATGCGGGAACAAGATGGATTGTTTTATGTGACACTAATGGAGGAACGTTACCTCATGAAATTAGCAAAATAGTAACAGAAGTTACAAAAACTATACCTGGAAAAAATTTAGGCATTCATGCTCATAATGATACAGGTAATGCAGTTGCTAATTCTTTAGCTGCAGTTTGGGCTGGAGTAAGACAAGTTCAGGGAACAATTAATGGTTTAGGTGAACGATGTGGTAATGCCAACTTAATGTCATTAATTCCAACATTCTTTTTAAAAAATGATTTTAATGAAAAATTTCAATTACAAATTAAGCCCAATAATATCAAAAATTTAACTCAATGTTCTAGATTATTAGATGAAATATTAAATAGAAAACCTAATAAACATTTACCTTATGTTGGTGCCGCTGCTTTTTCTCACAAGGGTGGCCTTCACGTATCAGCAGTTCAAAAAGATCCAAAGACTTATGAACATATCGATCCAGAAGAAGTTGGTAATTCTAGAAATATTGTAATTTCAGATCAATCAGGCAAATCTAATATCATCTCAAGATTAAGATCTATTGGTATTGAAATAGAGGAAAGCGATCCTAAGATTAAAAAATTATTAGATGAAGTAAAAGACAGAGAATTTATTGGCTATAGTTACGATGGGGCAGATGCATCGTTTGAATTACTAGCTAGAAGAATTATCAGTAAAATACCAACATATATCTCAATTAAAGAATACGATGTTTCAGTTAAAAAAGATTCTTCTGGAAAAATTATTTCATCTGCAAAAGCAGAACTAGAGGTTGATGGAAAAAAAATTGTTTGTACTGGTGAAGGAAATGGTCCAGTTAATGCATTGGATAATGCTATTAGACAAAATGTTGAGAGATTAAATAAATACTCATCTTATTTGAAAGATCTTAAATTAGTAGATTACAAGGTTAGAATTTTAAATACAGGTACAGAAGCCATCACTAGAGTTTCAATTGAGAGCACTGACTCAAAAGGTAAGAACTGGTTTACTATTGGAGTTTCAGCAAATATAATTGATGCTTCATTTAAAGCATTAGTTGATAGTTTGGATTATAAGTTATTCAAAGATAATGCTCCAGCTAGTCTTTAATGTCATTTAATAATATTTCATTTATTTTACACCAACCCCAACTATCTGAAAACATCGGTGCTTGTGCTAGAGCAATTAAAAACTTTAACTTTAAAAAATTAGTTATAGTTAAGCCAAAGCCAATTTTTCCAAACGATAAAATTTTAGCAACCTCTGTAGGTGCAAAAGACTTAATCACTAATGCTAAAGTTCACGAAACCTTAGAGACTGCTGTAAAAAAAGTAGATTATGTTATTGCAACGTCAGCAAGATTTAGAAATAAGAATATCAAACATTTAAATTTGGAAGATCTTAAAAAAATTGATTTCAGTAAAAAAGTTGCTTTCTTGTTTGGTTCTGAAGCGTCTGGATTATCTAACAATGAGATTAGTTATGCTAATTACACTATGCAAATCCCAACTAATCCTGATTTTAAGTCACTAAACCTATCTCATAGTGTTATTATTATTGCCCATACAGTTGCAAGTATTATTAATTTAAAAGGTGCAAACTACTCTAAATCAAAGAAAGTAACTTTAGCTAGCAAGAAAGATGTGCAGGCTATGACCAACTTATGCATTAACAAACTTGAAGAAAAAGACTTTTTTAAACCTTTAGAAAAGAAACCTATTATGCTTGAAAACTTAAGAAGTATTTTTTCTAAAATGGAGCTTTCAGAGAAGGAAACGCGTATTTTATCAAGTGTATTTGCAAGTCTAGCCAAAAAAGGTTGATTGACAAAATAATGAGTAAGTTTATAAACCCTCCTATCAAATGACAAAAAGAATTAGTTCTAAACACAAAATTGACAGAAGACTTAAAATAAACTTATGGGGTAGACCCAAAAGTCCTTTTAACACTAGAGCCTATGGACCAGGACAACACGGTCAGTCTAGACAAGGTAAGCCATCTGATTATGGAATTCAGCTTCAAGCTAAACAGAAACTAAAAGGTTACTACGGTAACATTAATGAAAGACAATTCAGAAATATTTATAAAAAAGCAACCATGTTAAAAGGAGATACTGGTGAAAATTTAATTGGTTTGCTTGAAAGAAGATTAGACTCAGTTGTGTATAGAGCTAAATTTTCAACTACAGTTTTTTCTGCAAGACAACTTATTAACCACGGCCATGTAAGAGTTAATGGCAAGAAAGTTAATATTGGTAGCTATGTTGTTAAAGAAGAGGATGTAATTGAAATAAGAGACAAGTCAAAACAATTAGCTTTTATTGATATTGCTTTAGCAAACAAAGAAAGAGAAACTCCTGAATATATTCAATTAGATGAAAAGAACAAAAAAGTTACTTTTGTTAGAACACCTAAGTTTGAAGAAGTTCCATACCCAGTTGTAATGGAACCTAATCTAGTAATCGAATATTACTCTAGATAATAAAATTTTATTTTTTAAAATTTATTCCTTTATCCTCAAGTACTTTCTTGAGCTCACCGTTTTCATACATTTCTTTAACGATGTCACAGCCACCAATAAATTCACCTTTGATATAAACTTGGGGAATAGTAGGCCAGTCACTAAATTCTTTTATACCTTCTCTTAGTGCTTGAGATTCTAAAACATTAATTCCTTGATACTTAACTTCTAAAATTTTTAACATGTTTGAAACTGCCATAGAAAAACCACACTGAGGAGCATCAGGAGTTCCCTTCATAAATAAACAGACTTCGTTTGAATCAATATGACCTTGAATTAAATTTTTTGTGTTATCATCCATTATTGTTCCTTTGTTTTAATTGCTAATGCGTGCAGTTCATTGCCCATTTTTCCTTTTAAAGAATTATAGACCATTTTGTGTTGTTCAATTTTACTTTTTCCAGAGAATTCTTTAGAGGTCACTGTTGCTGAATAATGATTGCCATCACCTGCTAAATCTTCAATCACAACAATTGCATCAGAAATAGCTTCTTTAATTAGTGTCTCAATTTCTTTTAAATCCATTGCCATATTAGTTACTAATGTAGTTAGTTAGCCAAGTTGTATGCGATTTAATCAAATCGTCAATTGATACTTTTGTCTTATCATTTATGATTAAATCACCTTCATTGACCATTCCAAGCTCATCATAATGAACAGAATTATCTTTAAGAATTTTAGTTACATTTTTAAGATCATCTTTACTAATTTCAATAATATATCTTCCTTGATCTTCACCAAATAAATATTCAAATTCATTTATCAAATAATTAGGTTTTTTAAGAGTTGCACCCTTTTTTCCTTTAATACACATTTTTGAAAGAGCGGTAACTATTCCACCAAGAGATACATCATGAGCTGATTTTATAAATTTTTGATCAATTAATCTTAAGATTGTTTCACCATTATTTTTTTCATTAAAAAGATTAATTTCGGGTGGCGGTCCATTTTTTTCACTTAAGATTTCTCTTGCAAATAAGCTTTGATCTAAGTGACCCTCAGTTTTACCAATAACCAAAAGTATATTATCGACTTCTTTTAAATTCATGGTTACCATATTTTTATAATCTTTAATTAAACCAACACCTCCAATAGTGGGAGTAGGTTTAATTCCAACTTCTTTTGTTTGATTATAAAAAGAAACATTTCCTGATACTACTGGGAACTCCAAATATGCACTTGCCTCACCTAATCCTTGAACACATTCAACAAACTCACCCATATTTTCTTCATTTTCAGGACTACCAAAATTTAAGCAATTAGTAATAGCAATTGGTTTAGCACCAACTGAAATTAAATTTCTCCAACTTTCACAAACAATTTGTTTACCTCCACTTAAAGGGTGAGCCCAGCAATAAACTGCAGAAGAGTCTACAGAGGCTGCAACCGCTTTCTTGGTACCATGAACTCTAACAACACCAGCATCTCCACCAGGTTTTTGAATAGTATCCCCCATAACAGTATGATCATACTGTTGCCAAATCCATTCTTTACTACATACATTTGGATTAGATAAAATTTTATTTAAAACGCTAACGACTTTAAGACTTTTTAAATCTTCTTTTTGAATCTTAATTTTTTTAGGAAGTTTTGCCTTCTTCCATTTACGATCATACATAGGAGAGTTTTCAACTAAGGTATTAACAGGAATGTTAGCAACTTTTTTTTCATCAAAGTATAATTCTATTCTTTTACTTTTTGTAGTTTTGCCAATTATTGCAAAATCTAAATTCCATTTATCAAATATTTTTTTAGCCAAATCTTCTTTACCATTTTCTAGAACAATCAACATTCTCTCTTGGCTTTCTGACAACATAATCTCATAAGGTGTCATATTTGCTTCACGACATGGAACTTTGTTTAAATTAATCTCAATTCCTAAATTTCCTTTTGAAGCCATTTCAATACTTGAAGAAGTTAGTCCAGCAGCTCCCATATCTTGAATTGCTATAATTGAATCTCCTGCCATTAACTCTAAACAAGCTTCTAATAATAGTTTTTCAGTAAAAGGATCACCAACTTGAACTGTTGGTTTTTTTTCTTCAATTTTATCATCGAATGATGCAGAGGCCATACTTGCACCATGGATACCATCTCTACCTGTTTTTGAACCAACATAGATGACAGGCTTTCCTAATCCAGCAGCTTTGGAGTAAAAAATCTTATCTTTTTTAACAAGTCCTAAAGTCATAGCATTAACTAAGATGTTTCCATTATAAGACTCATCAAAGCTTGTCTGACCAGCAATAGTTGGAACCCCCATACAATTACCATAGCCACCAATTCCATGAACAACACCACGTAATAAATTCTTTGTTTTTTTATGCTGAGGAGATCCAAAGTGAATTGAATTTAAATTAGCAATAGGTCTAGCTCCCATAGTAAACACATCTCTCATAATTCCACCCACTCCAGTTGCTGCACCTTGATAAGGTTCAATAAAGGATGGGTGATTATGACTTTCTATTTTAAAGACAATTGCATCATTATCTCCTATATCAATAACACCTGCATTTTCTCCAGGACCTTGAATTACATTTTTTCCTTTTGTGGGTAAGTTTTTAAGATGAAATCTTGAAGATTTATAAGAGCAATGTTCATTCCACATTGCAGAAAAAATACCTAATTCAGTAATATTTGGAACTCGCTTTAGTAAATCACAGATCTTTTTATACTCATCTTTTTTTAAACCATGATCGATTGCAAGTTTTTCGTTTACTATCATTATCTAAGATTATTAATTAAGTTTTCAAAAAATAAAGAACCATCTTCACCCGATAGAGCAGGGTCTATCATTCGTTCAGGATGAGGCATCATTCCTAAAACATTTTTTTGTTTATTAAATATTCCGGCTATATTCTGTAATGAGCCATTAGGATTTGATTGTTCATTAACGTTTCCATTTTCATCAGAATAAAACATGGCAATTTGATTGTTGTCATTAATATCTTTAATTTGATCATTAGAGCAAAAGTAATTTCCTTCATTATGTGCTATATGAAATTCATAAACTTCTTTTTTGTTATCCTTAAAATAAGAGTTGTCTTGATTATTAACTTTTACAAAAACATTTTTACAAATGAACTCTAAATATTTATTTCTAAGTAGAACTCCTGGCAACAAACCTGACTCAACTAAAATTTGAAACCCATTACAAACCCCCATAACTTTACCACCACCTTGGGCAAAATTTAAAACAGATTTCATGATTTTAGATTTTGATGCCATACTTCCACATCTAAGATAATCTCCATATGAAAATCCACCTGGCAAAACGACTAAGTCGCTTTTTGGAAGCTCAACATCATCATGCCAAACCATTTTATTTTTAAAGCCAAATTTCTTTAAGGCAACATCCATATCTCTGTCACAGTTGGATCCTGGAAAAGTGATTACGGATGAATGCATTATTTATTATTCTGATCCGATAATTTTATAATCTTCTATAACTAAATTCGCTAAAAGCTTTTTACACATATCTTCAACATTTTTTTCAGCTTTTTTTTTATCAGTTTCTTTTGTATTAATTTCAAAGTACTTGCCTTGTCTAACTTCATTAATGTTTTCAAACCCCATACCAGCAAGTGTTTGATGAATAACTTTACCCTGAGGATCCAAAACATCTTTTTTAAGTGTGATGATAACTGATACTTTCATATTATTTTATTTTCTTTATTGAGCTTAATTTTGTAACGTTTACAGCACTCATGTTAGATTGTTCGTGTAAAATTCCTAACCTTTTAGCAACTTCGGTGTAAGCGGGTATTAAATCTCCAAGATCTTTTCTAAATCTATCTTTATCAAGTTTTTTATCAGTAATACTATCCCATAATCTGCAAGTATCAGGGCTAATTTCATCTGCTAAAATAACTTCAGATTTACCGTTTTCTTTAAGTCTGCCAAATTCAAGTTTAAAATCAATTAACTTAATCCCAACTCCTCTGAACATACCAATCATGAAATCATTAATTCTTAGGATCATTTTTTTAACTTTTTCTAATTCAGATTTTGTAGCCCAATCAAATGCAAGAATATGCTCTTCAGCAATAAGTGGATCACCTAATTTATCATCTTTAAGGCAATACTCTAATAGAGGCTGCTTTAGAACAGTTCCGTCTTCGATACCTAATCTTTTAGTAATAGAACCAGTAGCAACGTTACGTACAATAAATTCAATAGGTATAATCTCAACTAACTTAATAATTTGCTCTCTCATATTTAGTCTTTTTACTAAATGATTTTTAATTCCGATTTGAGAGAGATTTGTTAGAATGTGTTCTGATATTCTATTGTTTAAAACACCTTTGCCTTCAATAGTTGATTTTTTTAAATTATTAAAAGCAGTAGCATCATCTTTGAAATATTGAATAACTAATCTTTTATCAGCAGTTGCATAAATTATTTTTGCTTTACCTTCATATAATTTTTTACCTTTTTTCATTATTTAAATACTCTTCTAAAGATTAAATCTACGTTTTTAAAATGGGATGAATAATTGAATATAGCTTTTAATCTTTTTGATGAAATTTTAGCCATTATAAATTTATCGTCTGATATAACGTCAAATAAATTTAAATTGTCAGCAAAACATTTTTTGGCATAATTTTGCACCATTTTGTAAGATTGTTCACGGCTCAATCCTGATTTTGTAAGCTCTAGCATTACTTCTTGAGAAAAAATTAAACCTTTAGTGATATTTAAATTTTCAATCATTTTTTTTGGATAAACTATCATTTTATCTAAAATATTACTTAGTCTTACTAAAGCAAAATCTAGAGTAATATTTGCATCAGGGCCAATATTTCTTTCAACACTTGAATGAGAAATATCTCTTTCATGCCAAAGTGCAATATTTTCAAGAGCAGGAATTACTGCACTTCGAACCATTCTAGCAAGCCCTGTTAAATTTTCACTTAAGATTGGATTTTTTTTGTGTGGCATTGCTGATGAACCTTTTTGATCTTTTGAAAAAAATTCTTGAACTTCATAAACTTCAGTTCTTTGTAAATGTCTAATTTCAATTGCAACTCTTTCAACTGAGCCTGCAATAATTCCAAGGACTGAGAAATAAAAAGCATGTCTATCTCTTGGTATTACCTGTGTTGATATAGGCTCAACTTTTAAACCTAGTTTTTTAGCCACATGTTTTTCAACATTAGGGTTAATGTTTGCAAATGTTCCAACTGCTCCAGATATTGCGCATGTTGAAATTTCATCAATCGCATCAACTAACCTTTTTCTATTTCTCTTAAATTCCTCATAAAATGACGCAAGTTTTAATCCAAAAGTAATAGGCTCGGCATGAATACCGTGACTTCTACCCATACAAGGAGTGTATTTATATTTCTTGGCTTGTTTTTTTAAAACTTTTAAAATTTGATCAATATCAGTAAGTAAAATTTTGCCTGACTGAACTAATTGTATATTTAAACTTGTATCCAGTACATCAGAAGATGTCATTCCTTGATGAAGGTACCTTGCTTTAATACCCGCTTTTTCAGTAACAGAAGTTAAAAAAGCAATGACATCATGCTTAACCTTAGTCTCAATTTGATGAATTCTTTTAACATTTATCTTGGCTTTTTTTCTAACAACTGATGCTACCCCTTTAGGGATTTGACCAAGTTTTTCCATGGCTTCAGCTGCTGCAACCTCTACATCAAGCCAAATTTGGTATTTATTTTGTTCTGACCATATGTCAGTGAGTTGTTTTCTAGAATATCTTTCAATCATTAATTATAAGTAAGGGGGCTTTGAATAACCTTTAACAGATTCTGTAAAGATTTCATAACCATTTTCAGTAATACCTAGTGTATGCTCAAATTGTGCTGATAAAGATTTATCTTTTGTAACAGCTGTCCAACCATCTTTTAGCATTTTTACATCCCATTCACCTGTATTTATCATGGGTTCAATTGTAAACGTCATGCCTGGTCTAAGTTCCATTCCGGTATTTTTTCTTCCATAATGTAATATATTAGGAGGCTCATGAAAGGTAGTGCTTATTCCATGACCACAAAAATCTCTAACAACAGAATAACCTTTTTTTTCAACAAAAGATTGTATTTCATAACCAATGTCACCAAGTTTTAATCCTGGTTTTAATAAATCTATAGCTCTCATCATAGACTCGTGCGTTGCATCAATTAAATTATTTACTTTAACTGAGGTTTTACCAACACAAAACATTCGACTTGTATCACCATAATGTTCATCAACTATAGCAGTTACATCAACATTTAAAGCATCACCTTCCTCCAATACTCTATCTGAAGGTATTCCATGACAGACAACATGATTTAAAGAAGTACATAATGATTTTTTAAAACCTCTATAATAAAGAGGAGCTGAATATCCACCATGGTCTTTTATAAATTCATAACTCAACTTATCAATATGATCAGTTGTAATTCCAGGTTTAATATTTTCTGTCAACATATCAAGAGTTCTTGCCGCAAGATTTCCAGCAACTCTCATTTTTTCAAATTTTTCTAAATAATCAGGCATCAATAATTTTAATTTTTTTATCTATCTTAATTGCTTTTGCACTTATTTTACATTGATAAGCTAAAAAAATAACACCAGCTTTTTTTGCTAGTAAATAATTTTCATAATATTCTTTATCAATATCTTTGGCTATTTTAAAATTATTAACTCCTTGGATTTGAACTAAGAACAATAGATAGGATTTATAACCTTTTTTAACAGCTTCAATAAGAGTTTTTAAATGTTTAGACCCTCTAGACGTTACAGCATCAGGAAATTCTGCAGTTTTTTCATCCCTAAATAAAGTAACATTTTTAACCTCTACAAATATTTTTTGCTTGTTCTTTTCAATTAAAAAATCAAATCTAGTTTCTTTATCAAAGAATACTTCAGGTTTAATACTGTCACTATTTGCAACCTCTTTCACTAGATTATTTGATAAGCCATGATAAGCAATTTTATTTGCAAAATGAGTATTTACACCAACCAAATTTTTTTTAGCTTTAATGATCTCGAGCGTATATTTTAGCTTTCTTTTTGGGTCATCATTTTTGGACACAAAAACTTCATTACCCTCATCCAACAAACCCTTCATTGATCCTGTATTAGGGCAATGTGCTGTAACAATTTCCTTACCAATTTTAACATCAGTAAAAAATCTCTTGTAGCGTTTGATAAGTTTGCCTTTAATTAAAGCTTTGGTAAATTCCATATATAAAATGTATATTTAATAATGACAGAAAATACAAAATTTAATGCCGCAATTCTTATTATTGGTAATGAAATTCTTTCAGGAAGAACACAAGACACTAATACGGGAACTATTGCCAAGTGGTTAAACTCTATTGGAGTGACAGTTAATGAAGTTAGAGTAATTCCAGATATTGAGAGCACTATTGTTGAAACAGTTAACCACTTAAGAAAAGTTAACAACTACGTATTTACAACTGGAGGTATTGGTCCGACACATGATGATATTACCGCTCAATCTATATCAAAAGCATTTAACCTTGAGTATGAAATTCATCAGGAGGCATTTAAAATATTAGAGGCGTATTATAAAGTTGGAGAATTTAATCAAGGAAGACAGAAAATGGTTTGGATGCCAAAAAATGCTAACTTAATTCTTAACCCAACAAGTGGTGCCCCTGGATTTTATGTTGAAAATGTTTTTTGTTTACCTGGAGTGCCATCAATTTTAAAGTCAATGTTAGGTGGATTAAAAGATAAAATAGTAGGGGGAAATCCAATAATAAGTCATACGATAAGTTTAAAAACTGTTGAAAGTGAAATTGCAAACTCATTAACCAACGTTCAAGACAACAATAAAGATGTTGAAATAGGAAGCTACCCTTTTTTTCAAGCAGGTAAATTAGGAGTATCTATTGTTATACGATCAGAGGATCAAAAAAAAATTGATAAATGTAGTACCGAGATATTGGAATTTGTTAATCAAAAAAAAATAGAAGTAGTTATTAGATAATAAGAATGCTGTATTTTGCCTACGGTAGTAATCTAAATCATTTTCAAATGAAAAGAAGATGCAAAGATAGTGTTTTTTTAAAAAAAATTAATCTTAAAGATTTTAAATTAACTTTTAGAAGTAAATATAGAGCGGCCGATATAGAGCCTAAAAAAAATTCATTAGTTCCAGGTGCATTATTTGAAATATCTAAAAGTGATGAAAGAAAATTAGATATTTATGAGGACTACCCAGTTCTTTATAAAAAATATTATTTTACTTATTATGGTAAGAAAGTAATGACCTATACAATGACAAAAAAAACTTTGTTTGCGTACCCAACAGAACGATATTTAAATACTGTAAAGAAAGGTTATAAAGATTGTAATTTAAATTACCAAATTCTTAAAAGAGCATTAAAAGCTTAATTGAGATATGGTTAAGATTGTTAACAAAAATAAGTTGAGTTATAAATAAAAACAGTTAAACAAATGAAAATAATACGTGCCCTCGTGGTGAAATTGGTAGACACAAAGGACTTAAAATCCTTGCCGCTTGCGGAGTGCCAGTTCGAGTCTGGCCGAGGGCACCAATAAATGAAAGATAAAATTTATTTAGTTTTTGACAAAACAAAAGCTTCCTTAAAAGTTAAATCTTTACTTGTAAAAAAACTAAATATCACCTCTTTAAAAAAATCTAATGTAATTATTGTAGTTGGTGGCGATGGTTTTATGCTTCAAACCTTAAAAAGACTTTACAAATTTAAAAAACCTTTTTACGGAATTAACTCTGGAAACTATGGCTTTCTAATGAATAAATTTTCAAATAAAAATATTATTAAGAATTTAGCAGTTTCTAATAGTGTTAAGATTTATCCTTTACAAATGACGGTTACTAATAAAAGTAATTTAATTAGAAAATCTATAGCAATTAATGAGATATCAATTTTAAGACAAAGCAAGCAAGCGTCATCAATTGCAATTACAGCTAATAAAAAAAATATTATTAAGAAATTAATTTCTGACGGAGTTTTAGTATCAACTCCTGCAGGGAGCACTGCTTATAATCTATCAGCTCATGGACCTATTTTAGATTTAGACTCAAGAAAATTAGCAGTTACACCTATAAGTCCTTTTAGACCAAGGAGATGGCGAGGAACCATTGTAAGTGATAAATCTAAAATTTTAATAAAGAATTTAGATACAAATAAAAGACCAATAAGTGCTGTTGCAGATAATTTTGAAGTAAGAAATGCAAAAACAATTAAAATTCAAGCTAATAAAAATATTAGCTTTGAGTTATTGTATGACAAAAACAATAGCTTACATAAAAAGATAAAGATTGAGCAAACAAGAAAAGAGACTACAAACAATTAAGTGATGGTGCCCCCGCACGGAGTCGAACCGCGGACCTATTGATTACAAATCAATTGCTCTACCAGCTGAGCTACAAGGGCATAGGTGATTTCTATTAAGAAATCTTAGACTAATCAAGAATTTTTTTTTAAATAACTTAAATGATGAAACACAATTGCAGCACTATTTGAGATATTTAAGCTTTCTACATCCTTATTTATATCAATCTTAACAAAAAAATCTGTGTACTTTCCTGTGTGCTCTCTCATGCCAAATCCCTCAGAACCAAATAAAAGAACATTTTTTCCTTCCCATTTTATATCTGTGAAGTCTTTTTCTCCTCTTGCATCAAAACCATAAACCCAAAAATTTTTTTCCCTTAAGTTTTTTAGCGTGGAATTTATATTTGCCACTTCAAAAATATTGATATGTTCCATACAACCACTTGCAGCTTTATACATAAGCTTACTATCTGATGGAAATTGTCTTTCTTTAACAATTAATCCATCAATATTAAATGATGCTGCACTTCTAATTAATGAACCAATATTTCTTGGGTCCGTTACCTCATCAATACAAACAAATGTTAAATTATTTTTTTCTTTTATAAACTCTTTTAAGTCAGGTTGATCAATATGTTCCACTTCAGCAACGTATCCACCGTGCATAATTTGATCTTTAGAAGTGTATTTATCTAGTTCTTTTTTTGATTTGAAATAAACCTTAACATCTTCAAGGACATTATTTTTTGGATTTTTTCTGTGAATATTTTTTTTACTTTCTTCTGTTAAAAATACTTTTAAAACCTTCCTTTTAGGGTTTCTTAATGCTTCAATTACAGCATGTTGACCAACGATTAAAAAAGATGATTTATTCATAAAATTAGTTTGTTTTATACGTTTTTTCCTCCATTTTCACAGTAAATCTCGTGTTGCAATTGCATAATAAAAATATATAAAACGCCTGTTGTTTGAAGCTTTATTGAACAAGGGGACACTTCCCCAAAAAGGAGGGGTTCCAGAGCGGTCAAATGGGGCGGGCTGTAAACCCGTTGACTTCGGTCTTCGAAAGTTCGAATCTTTCCCCCTCCACCATTCAATAAAATTTTTTATAACAATGGAGTGTTATTCTTGATGTTGTGCGGGTGTAGTTCAATGGTAGAACGCTAGCCTTCCAAGCTGGATGTAAGAGTTCGATTCTCTTTACCCGCTCCAAGAAAAAAAGAAATTATTAATAAAACTAAACTGAGGTAAAAAAGTAATGTCAAAAGAAAAATTTGTAAGAAATAAACCACACTGTAACATTGGTACAATTGGTCATGTCGACCATGGTAAAACAACATTAACAGCTGCTATCACAATTACATTAGCAGCAACTGGTGGAGCAAAAGCGGTTGCTTACGATCAGATTGATAAAGCCCCTGAAGAAAAAGAAAGAGGAATTACAATCTCAACTGCTCACGTTGAATACGAAACTGAAAAAAGACATTACGCACACGTTGATTGTCCAGGTCACGCTGACTATGTAAAAAACATGATTACAGGTGCAGCCCAAATGGATGGAGCTATCTTGGTAGTTAATGCTGCTGATGGTCCTATGCCTCAAACAAGGGAGCATATTCTTTTAGGAAGACAAGTTGGTATTCCAGCAATTGTTGTTTACTTAAATAAAGTAGACCAAGTTGATGATAAAGATATGATTGAACTTGTTGAAGAAGAAATTAGAGAACTTCTAACTTCATACAAATATCCAGGTGACAAAACTCCCATCGTTAAAGGTTCTGCATTAGCTGCTGTTGAAGGTAGAGATGATGAAATTGGAAAAAATTCTATTTTAGAATTAATGAAAGCTGTTGATGATTTTATTCCACAGCCAGCAAGAGAAGTTGACAAACCTTTCTTGATGCCAGTTGAAGACGTATTCTCAATTTCTGGAAGAGGAACAGTTGTTACTGGAAGAGTAGAGACAGGTGTTGTAAAAACTGGTGAAGAAATTGAAATCGTTGGTATTAGAGATACTAAAAAATCAGTTTGTACTGGAGTTGAAATGTTTAGAAAACTTTTAGATTCAGGAGAAGCAGGTGACAACATCGGTGTGCTTTTAAGAGGTGTTGAAAGAACTGATGTTGAAAGAGGTCAAGTTCTCTGTAAACCTGGTTCAGTTACTCCTCACACTAAATTTGAGGCTCAGGCTTATGTACTTAAAAAAGATGAAGGTGGAAGACACACTCCATTTTTTACTAAATACAGACCTCAGTTTTACTTTAGAACAACAGATGTAACTGGAGAAGTTACATTACCAGCTGGAACTGAAATGGTTATGCCAGGTGATGATGCTAAGTTCACTGTTACATTAATTACTCCAATTGCGATGAGTGAAAAATTAAACTTCGCTATTCGTGAAGGTGGTAGAACAGTTGGAGCTGGAGTAGTAACTAAAATTATAGAGTAAACTCTATAGGAGTGTAGCTCAATTGGTAGAGCGCCGGTCTCCAAAACCGGAGGCTGAGGGTTCGAGTCCCTCCGCTCCTGCCAATAAGTGAACAGTATATTATGAAAAACCCGATAAAATTTATACAGGAAGTAAAACAAGAAGCCTTTAAGGTTTCTTGGCCAACAGGAAAAGAGACTATGCAAGGTGCTTTAATGGTATTTGCAATGGCTGTTATTATGTCTTTGTTTTTTTTACTTCTTGATCAAGTTCTTAAATTTTTATTGGAAGCTTTACTGAAGGTAAGCATTTAATGAAAAATTGGTATATTGTTCAATCACACTCAAATTTTGAAAATAAGGTTGCTGGATTAATAAAAGAAGAGGCTGAAAAAGCTAAAATCTCAGATAAAATTGAGGAAATTGTTGTACCAACTCATGATGTAACAGAAGTTAAAAGAGGAAAGAGAATTCAAAGAAAAAAGAAATATTTTCCTGGTTACGTACTAATTAAAAGTGAGATGGACAATGATCTTTATCATTTAATTAAAAATCTTAAGAGAGTAAGCGGATTTTTAGGTTCAAAAGGTATTCCAGTACCTGTTTCAGATAAAGAAATAGAAAAAATATTAGGACAAATAAAAGATGGTGTAGCACAGCCAAAATCTGGTATAGAGTATGCCATTGGTGAAAAAGTTCAGGTTGTTGACGGTCCTTTTGCATCATTCAGCGGTATGGTTGAAGACATTGATGAAGAAAAATCAAGACTTAAAGTTTCTGTGTCGATATTTGGAAGACCAACACCCGTTGATTTAGAATATAACCAAGTTGAGAAAGTAAGTTAATGGCTAAAGAGATAAGTGGATATATAAAATTGCAAATTATGGGTGGACAAGCTAACCCAGCTCCACCAGTTGGTCCTGCATTAGGACAACGGGGCATTAATATAATGGAATTCTGTAAAGCATTTAATGATAAGACAAAGGCGTTTGCTGGAAAACCAATCCCAGTTATCATTACCGTATATAAAGATAAAAAATTTGATTTTGAAATTAAATCACCGCCTGCTTCACATTTTATAAAAGAAGCAGCTAAACTTAAAGGTGGATCTAAAGAACCAGGAAGAAGTATAGCTGGTTCAATTACAAAAAAACAAGCAGAAGAAATTGCAACACAAAAAATGAAAGATCTTAATGCGCACGACTTAGACCAAGCTGTAAAGATTATTGCTGGATCTGCAAGATCTATGGGAATTGAGGTTAAAGACTAATGCCATCAAAAAGATTCAAACAATTACCAGAAAAAACTAAAAATTTGCCTGCTGATGCAATTGAAAGTTTATTATCTATAGTTAAAAAAAATTGTACAACTAAATTTGATGAGTCAATTGATTTAAGTTTCCAAGTTAACAATAAGCAAAAAAAAGGTGAGGTAAATATTAGAACTGTTGTTAATTTACCAGGTGGAACAGGAAAAAAAGTAAAAGTTGCCGTTGTTTGTGAAGATGCAAAAGCTAAAGAAGCTAAAGATGCAGGTGCCGACATAGTTGGCAGTGATGAATTTATAGAAAAAATTAAATCAGGTGAATTAAATTTTGAAAAACTTATCTGTACACCAGGGATGATGATTAAGCTCTCAAAGTTAGGTAAAGTTTTAGGCCCCAAAGGTTTAATGCCTAATCCAAAATTAGGTTCAGTTTCAGACAACATCAAGCAAGCTGTAACTGATGCAAAATCAGGTCAAGCTGAAATTAGAAATGATAAAGATGGTAATATAGGTGTTAGCATTGGAAAAAAATCTTTTCATGATGATCAATTATTGAAAAATTATCAAGCAATTTTAGACACTTTAGAAAAAGAAAAAGGAAATCTTACTTTAAAAGGTGATTTAATTAAAAATGCCTTTGTAACATCAAGTATGGGTGTGTCATACAAAGTCAAATTAGGAAAAGCTATATAGTTATGATGAACAAGGAACAAAAAAAGAATTATATAAGTGAAATGGAAACTCAGTTTCAAAACAATGAGGCTGTTATGGTTACTCATTATCAAGGTTTAACAATGTCTCAATTAGATGAGTTAAGAGCTCAAATGAGAGAACATGGAATAAAATTTAAAATTACTAAAAACAGAATTACTAAGTTGGCAATTGAAAAAACTAAATGTAAAGATCTTGCTAATTTATTTACAGGAGCTACTGCTGTAGCTTTTTCTAACGATGCTATTATCTCGGCTAGAATTTTATCCAAATTTGCGAAAACTAATGAAAATCTAAAACTTTTAGGTGGAATAATGGGCAATGATGTTTTGGACCAAGCTGGAGTTCAAAATGTAGCTAATTTACCAACATTAGATGAAGCTAGAGCAAATATAGTAGGTATTCTAGCAACACCAGCATCAAAATTTGTAAGTATTTTACTTGCACGTTCTGAAAAAATGAGTAGTTTGTCCCCAGAAAATTCTGAAAAATAACCTAAAGAAGTATAAATATTATGCCTGATCTAAATAAAATTATAGAAGATTTATCAAGTTTAACTGTAGTTGAAGCAGCTGAACTTTCAAAACAACTTGAGGAAAAATGGGGTGTTACAGCTATGGCTGCAGCAGCACCGGCAGCAGCAGCAGCAGGTGGAGCAGCTGAAGAAGCAAAAGATGATTTTACAATTATGTTAGTTTCTGCGGGAGATAAAAAAATTAATGTTATTAAAGAAGTTAGAGCAGCAACATCTTTAGGTCTTAAAGAAGCAAAAGATCTAGTTGAAGGTGCACCGAAAGAAGTTAAATCGGGTGTAAACAAAAAAGATGCTGAAGAGATCAAAGCTAAGTTGGAAGCAGCTGGCGCAAAAGTAGAACTTAAATAATTTAATTAGAAAGAACTTAATTGCTAGTTAATTTAATTAACTAGTAACTGATTATAAATGCAATTATCTTTTACTGAAAAGAAAAATGTAAGAAAAAGCTTTGGTAAGTTAGCTGAGACTTTATCTATTCCAAACTTAATTGAAGTTCAAAAAAATTCATACAAACAATTAACTGACTTTGATTCAGATGCAGGAGATCTGACAAAAGGTTTTGATAGAGTTTTTAAAGGCATTTTTCCAATTGAAGACCTTAATGACAAAGCTACTTTAGAATATGTTTCTTATAGATTAGAAAAACCAAAATTTGATACAGAAGAATGTATACAAAGAGGTTTGTCTTTTACCTCTGCACTTAAATGTACTTTAAGACTTGTTGTTTATGAAATAGATCAAGAAAATAATACTAAAGATATTTTATCAGCAAAAGAACAAGAAGTTTACATGGGAGAAGTTCCAATGATGACTGATAGTGGTACTTTTATTACTAACGGTGTTCAAAGAGTTGTTGTAAATCAAATGCATAGAAGTCCAGGTGTATTTTTTGATCATGATAAGGGAAAGTCTCATGCAAGTGGTAAACTTCTTTTTAATTGTAGAGTTATACCAAATAGAGGTTCATGGTTAGATCTTGAGTATGATGTAAAAGACTTTTTATATTTTAAAATTGATAGAAAGAAAAAAATTTTTGTATCAACTTTATTAATGGCCCTAGGTTTTACTAAAACTGAAATTGCTGATGAATTTTATGATAAAGAAACTTACACATTAGATCCTAAAACAAATAAATGGAAAACAAAATTTAATCCAGAAAACTATAAAGCTAAAAACTTTTCAGAAGAAGTTATGGATGCAAAAAATGGCAATGTTGTCATTAAACTAGGTGATAAAATTAATTTTTTAACTGCAAAAAAACTTGCTAACGATGGTTTAAAAGACATTTTAGTTTCACAAGAGTCACTTTATGGAAAATATCTTCATAAAGAAGTTGTTGTTAGTGACAACGAGGAAGAAGGTACTTTTGGTATTGGAACTGAGCTAAATGATACAATCATTAAACAAATCTTAGAAGCGAACATCAATTCAATTGACATTTCTATAACTAATTCAATTAATAAAGGCCCTTACTTACTAACAACAATTTTGAATGATAAAAATAATAACAAAAATGATGCTATTACTGAAATTTATAAAGTTTTAAGACCAGGTGAACCACCGACAATTGAAATAGCCACTCAAATTTTTAATAACTTATTTTTCAGTTCAGATAGATACGATCTTTCTGATGTAGGTAGAGTAAAAATGAACTCTAGATTAAATTTAGAATGTTCTGACAAAATTACAATTTTAAGAAATGACGATATTATAGCTATAGTTCATAAAATGTTAGATCTTCGTGATGGTAAAGATGAAGTTGATGATATTGACCATCTTGGAAATAGAAGAGTTAGGTCTGTTGGAGAACTTGTAGAAAATCAAGCTCGTATTGGTGTTTACAGAATGGAAAGAGCTATCAAGGAAAAAATGACAACTCTTGATATTGAATCTGCAATGCCTCAAGATTTAATTAATGCTAAACCTCTAACAGTTTCTTTAAAAGATTTTTTTGTAAGTTCTCAACTTTCACAGTTTATGGATCAAACCAATCCTTTATCTGAAATTACTCATAAAAGAAGAGTATCAGCTTTAGGACCTGGTGGTTTAACTAGAGAAAGAGCTGGCTTTGAAGTACGTGACGTACACCCAACGCATTATGGAAGAATTTGTCCGATTGAAACGCCTGAAGGGCCAAACATTGGGCTGATTAATAGTTTATCTACTTATGCAAAAATTAATAAATATGGTTTCATTGAAAGCCCGTACAAAAAAGTTAAAAACGGAGTTGTAGAAGATAAAGTGGAATATTTATCTGCAATGGAAGAAACTAAATATACTATTGCTCAAGCCAACACTAAATTAGATAAGAATGGAAAAATTATAGAAGACCTAGTTTCTTGTAGAGAAAACTTAAACTTTATTTTATCAAGACCTGAGAATATTGATTATATAGACGTATCCCCAAAACAACTAGTCTCAGTTGCAGCATCATTAATTCCTTTTTTAGAAAATGATGATGCAAACAGAGCTCTAATGGGATCTAACATGATGAGACAGGCAGTGCCTTTATTAAAACCTGAATCACCATTAGTTGGAACTGGTATAGAAAGGGATGTTGCTCTAGACTCAGGAGTAACAATTGTTGCTAAACGAGATGGTACAGTTGATAAAATTGATGGTAAAAGAATTGTTATCAAAGCAACAGAAGAGACTGATTTTACTAAGTCTGGTGTAGATATTTATAATTTACAAAAATTTAAAAGATCAAATCAAAATACATGTATAAACCAAAAACCTTTAGTAAGAGTTGGTGATAAAGTTAAATCTGGCGATATAATTGCTGATGGACCATCTACAAAGCTAGGTGAATTAGCATTAGGTAAAAATGTTACCGTAGCATTTATGCCTTGGCAAGGTTACAATTTTGAAGACTCTATCTTAATTTCAGAAAGATGTGTAACAGACGATGTATTCACATCAGTGCATATAGTTGAGTATGAAGTTATGGCTAGAGATACTAAATTAGGAGAGGAAGAAATTACAAGAGATATACCAAATGTTAATGAAGAAGCTTTAAAAAATCTTGATGAATCAGGGATCGTTTATATTGGTGCAGAAGTTAAAGCTGGAGACATTCTTGTTGGTAAAGTTACACCTAAAGGAGACTCAGCTTCAGGTCCAGAAGAGAAATTATTAAGATCAATTTTTGGCGAAAAAGCAATTGATGTTACAGATACCTCTTTAAGAATGTCTAGAGGAAGTAGTGGTACTATTGTTGATGTAAGAGTTTTCAACAGACATGGAATTGAAAAAGATGAAAGATCAATTACAATTGAGAGAGCTGAAATCGAAACTGTACAGCAAGATAAAATTGTTGAAGAAGAAATTCTAGAGAGAAGCATTAAGCAAAGAGCAAATCAAATCTTATCTGGTTCATCTTTAACTAAAAAAATTAAAGATTTAGAAGTTGGAACGAAGTTAGATCTCGAGACAATCAACAAAATTAGCATAAATGATATTTTCAAAATAACAGTAGGAAATGTCAATGATGAAGCAAGTCTTGCTCAATTAAAAGATCAATACAATAAGGCAAAACAATCAATTTTAGAAAGATTTGAAGATAAAGTTTTAAAAATTAGAAGTGGTGATGATTTACTACCAAGTGTAATGAAAATGGTAAAAGTTTTTGTTGCTATTAAAAGAAGATTGAGACCTGGAGATAAAATGTCGGGTAGGCATGGAAACAAAGGTGTTGTTAGTAAAATTGTTCCAGTTGAAGACATGCCATACAGAGAAGATGGTAGACCAGTTGATATTGTTTTAAATCCATTAGGTGTTCCAAGTCGTATGAATGTTGGTCAAATTTTAGAAACTCACCTTGGTTGGGCATGTAAAGAATTTGGTGAAGAAGTTAAAAGATTAGTTAATGAAAATAATAAAAAATTTGAAAAAACAGATAAGATTTCTTCGTTTTTAAAGTCTGTTTATGGAAATGATGTTTTTGACGGTGCCATAGACAAATTAAATAAAACGGAATTTAGTGATTTATGTGAAAATCTTCAAAATGGTATAGCTATCTCAACACCGGTTTTTGATGGTGC
Organism: Candidatus Pelagibacter sp. PS_43; assembly: GCF_059417795.1. NCBI lineage: Bacteria > Pseudomonadati > Pseudomonadota > Alphaproteobacteria > Candidatus Pelagibacterales > Candidatus Pelagibacteraceae > Candidatus Pelagibacter > Candidatus Pelagibacter sp. PS_43. The sequence goes on from NZ_CM182066.1 coordinate 458,508, forward strand.
TAAAGAAAAGGATGTTTCTGAGATGCTTAATTTAGCAAAACTACCAACATCTGGACAAACTAATTTATGGGATGGAAGAACAGGAGAAATGTTTGATAGACCAGTGACTGTTGGAATAATTTATATGTTAAAACTTCATCACTTAGTTGAAGACAAAATACATGCTAGATCTACTGGACCTTACAGTCTTGTTACACAGCAACCTTTAGGTGGAAAAGCTCAACTTGGTGGTCAAAGATTTGGTGAGATGGAAGTATGGGCTCTTGAAGCTTATGGAGCATCTTATACTTTACAAGAAATTTTAACTGTTAAGTCAGACGATGTGGCTGGTAGAGTTAAAGTTTACGAAACAATAGTTAAAGGTGAAGAAAATTTTGAATCTGGAATACCAGAGTCATTCAACGTATTAGTAAAAGAAATAAAATCATTAGCACTAAACATTGAGTTAAATTAAATATGAAAAAAGAATTAACAGATTTATTCAAAAATAGTGAAGTTTCTGAAGCTCAAAATTTTAATAGTATTAAAATTACTTTAGCAAGTCCTGAAAAGATAAAATCATGGACTTACGGTGAAATTAAAAAACCTGAAACAATAAATTATAGAACTTTTAGACCTGAAAAAGATGGTCTTTTTTGTGCTAGAATTTTTGGTCCAATTAAAGATTATGAATGTTTGTGCGGCAAGTACAAAAGAATGAAATTCAGAGGAATAATTTGTGAAAAATGTGGTGTTGAAGTAACAAAATCTAATGTTCGTAGAGAGCGAATGGGTCACATCAATTTAGCAACACCTGTTGCACATATATGGTTCTTAAAATCATTACCAAGCAGAATATCACTTGCAGTTGATATGAAGTTAAAAGAAGTTGAGAGAGTTTTGTACTTTGAAAACTTTATTGTAATTGAACCTGGTTTAACTGGTTTACAAAAAAATCAATTATTAAACGAAGAAGAATTAGCTAAATATCAAGATGAATTTGGTGAAGAGTCATTTGAGGCTGGAATTGGAGCAGAAGCAATTTTAACAATTCTTAAAGCAATGGATTTAGAACTTGAAAGAACTAAATTAATTAATTCAATTAAAGAAACAAAATCTAAAGTTAACGAAGAAAGATCAATTAAAAGACTAAAATTAATTGAGTCATTTATTGAAACTGGTCAAAAACCAGAATGGATGATTTTAACTGTAATTCCAGTTATTCCGCCTGAATTAAGACCTCTAGTACCTTTGGATGGAGGTAGATTTGCTACTTCAGATTTAAATGATCTTTATAGAAGAGTAATCAATAGAAATAATCGTCTAAAGAGATTAATGGATCTTAAGGCTCCAGACATTATTGTTAGAAATGAAAAAAGAATGCTTCAGGAATCAGTAGATGCACTTTTCGACAATGGAAGAAGAGGTAGAGTAATTACTGGAACAGGCAAAAGGCCTCTTAAATCATTAGCTGAAATGCTTAAAGGTAAGCAGGGTAGGTTTAGACAAAACTTATTAGGTAAAAGAGTAGATTATTCAGGAAGATCTGTAATCGTCGTAGGACCAGACCTTAAACTTCATGAATGTGGTTTACCAAAAAAAATGGCTCTTGAACTATTCAAACCATTTTTATATGCAAGATTAAATAAATTAGGATTAGCATCAACAATCAAACAAGCTAAAAAGTTAGTTGAAAAAGAAACTAATGCAGTTTGGGATGCATTGGAACTTATTGTAAGAGAACACCCAGTTTTATTAAACCGAGCTCCAACTCTTCACAGATTAGGTGTGCAAGCATTTGAACCTAAGTTAATTGAAGGTGATGCCATTGAGTTACACCCGTTATGTTGTGCGGCTTTTAACGCTGACTTTGATGGAGATCAGATGGCAGTTCACGTTCCATTAAGTTTGGAAGCACAGCTAGAAGCAAGAATTTTGATGCTTTCTACTAATAATATTTTAAGTCCATCAAATGGAAAACCTATTATTGTACCGAGTCAGGATATGATTTTAGGTTTATATTATTTGTCTCAAGCTCCTTTTCAAACAGAAAAACCAGATGGCTATTTTATAAATAATGATGAAATTGAACATGCTTTGTCTACAGGTCAAATAAAAGTTCATTCTACTATTGTTTCAAGATTTGAAACTCTTGATGAAAATGGAAATAAGAAAGTTGAAAAACACACTACAACTGCTGGAAGATTTTTATTAGCAAACTTACTACCTAAACATAAAGATATTACATTTTCAATGATTGATAGATTACTGCCTAAGAAAACGGTATCTGAAATTATTGATAGCGTATTTAGATTTTGTGGTCAGAAAACTACCGTTATATTTTGTGACCACTTAAAAGATTTAGGTTTCAAACATGCATTTAAAGCAGGTATTTCTTTTGGTAAAGATGACTTAGTTATTCCAGAAAACAAAGGTCAATTAATTGAAGATACCAAAAAACTAATTGCTGATTATGAAAATCAATATTCTGAAGGTTTGATCACTCGAGGTGAAAAATATAACAAAGTAGTTGATGCTTGGTCTAAGTGTACAGATAAAGTTGCTGGTGAAATGATGAGAGGTATTTCTGCAACTGAAAGTACTGCTGATGGAATGAAAATTAACTCTGTATTTATGATGGCAGATAGTGGTGCGAGAGGATCTGCAGCTCAAATGAAACAGTTAGCTGGGATGAGAGGACTAATTGCTAAACCATCTGGCGAAATTATTGAGACACCTATTATATCAAACTTTAAAGAAGGTCTAACAGCCTTAGAATACTTTAACTCTACCCATGGAGCTAGAAAAGGTCTGGCAGATACTGCATTAAAAACAGCAAGTTCTGGATATCTAACAAGAAGATTATGTGATGTTGCTCAAGATTTAACAATTTCAAAAATTAAATGTGATAATCCAGGTTTTATTGAATTAGCAGAAATTCTTGAAGGTGGAAATGTTGTTGTCAGTTTATCTGAAAGAGCTCTTGGAAGGGTAACAGCATTTGATGTTAAAAATCCTATTACTGGTGAAGTTGTAATTAAAAAAGAAACAATGATCGATGAAGCTGGTTGCGATAAAATTGATGCAGCAGGGGTTAAATTTATTAAAGCATACTCTGTTATGACTTGTAGCTCTAAAAAAGGTGTTTGTGCAACTTGTTATGGACGTGATTTATCTAGAGGAAAAATGGTACATGTGGGTGAAGCAATTGGTATGATCTCAGCTCAATCTATTGGTGAACCAGGCACGCAATTAACAATGAGAACTTTCCACGTTGGTGGAACAGCTTCTGTTAAACAAGAATCGCAAATCATCACTAAATCAGCTGGTACTTTAAAAATAATTAATTCTAACTTATTAGAAGACTCTAAAAAGAATTTGATAGTAATGGGAAGAAATACTCAGCTATCAATTGAAGATGATAATGGTGTTCAAGTTGCTGTTTATAAAGTCGCCTATGGTTCAAAATTATTTTTCCAGAATGGAGATAAAGTTAAAGCAAATGAAAAAATTTGTGAATGGGATCCCTATACAACACCAGTTATTGCTGAAAAAAGTGGTATAGCAGGTTATGTTGATTTAATTGACGGTGTTTCAATTCAAGAAACTACTGATGATGCAACAGGAATTTCATCTAAATCAGTTATTGATTGGAGAGCTCAATCTAAAAATACTGATTTAAAACCAAGAATTACTCTAAGAGATGACAAAGGTAATGTTATTAAAAAAGCTGATGACAATGAAGCCAGATATTATTTAGTTCCAGACTCAATTCTTTCAGTGAAAGATGGTCAAAAAATATTTGCTGGTGACATAATAGCTAGACTTCCAAAAGAAACTACTAAAACAAAAGATATTACAGGAGGTCTACCTCGTGTTGCTGAATTATTTGAAGCTAGAAAAGCAAAAGATAGTGCAATAATTGCAGAGAATGATGGTCAAGTTTTATTTGGTAAAGAAGTAAGAGGAAAACAAAGAATTTCTATTCAACCTGAAAATGGAGAACCTTCAAACTATCTAATTCCAAAAGGCAAACATATTAATTTCAACCAAGGTGAAAAAATTAAAAAAGGTGAGTATCTTTTAGACGGACAGCCATTACCACATGATATTTTAAGAATACTTGGTATAAAAGATTTAACAGAATACTTTGTTAACCAAGTACAAGAAGTTTATAGGTTACAAGGTGTAATTATAAACGACAAACATATTGAAACGATTCTAAGACAAATGCTTAAAAAAGTAGAAGTTAAAGAGTCTGGTGACTCGAGTTATTTACCAGGTGAGATGATAGATAGAATTAAATTTGATAATACAAATGAAAAGCTTGTTGCTGAAGGAAAAAATCCAGCAACTGGAGAAAGAGTTTTAATGGGTATTACTAAAGCATCTTTACAAACAGAGTCTTTTATATCAGCAGCTTCATTCCAAGAAACTACAAGAGTTCTTACAGATGCGGCTATTAAAGGTAAAGTTGACCCGCTTAATGGCTTAAAAGAGAACGTCATTGTTGGTAGATTAGTTCCAGCTGGAACAGGTCACATTAAGAACAAATGGAACAAGAATGCTTTAGAAGCAGATAATAAGTTCTTGGCCGATCAAGATAAAATTGAACCAGCAGAACCCACTGAAACTCAAGCAAACTAAACAAAATAACACTCTTCAAAAGTAGTTTTTAGTTTGACAAACTAGAATTAAATAGTAGTTTGGCGATGTTTTTGGTTGGAATGTAGTACCTACTTTATGGAACTAAACGCTGCCACAAAATAACCTGTCAGTTATTTTCATTCAAAAATATATTAATTAATTATAAAAATTTATGCCAACTATTAACCAGTTGTTAAGAAAAAAAAGAATTAAACCTGTGGCTAGGAACAAAGTTCCAGCTTTGCAGAAACAACCTTTAAAAAGAGGTGTCTGTGTAAAAGTTTATACAACAACTCCAAAAAAACCTAACTCAGCATTAAGGAAAGTTGCAAGAGTTAGACTATCAAATGGTTTTGAAGTTACCGCTTACATTGGTGGCGAGGGTCACAATCTACAAGAACACTCTGTTGTATTGATTAGAGGTGGTCGTGTAAAAGATTTACCAGGTGTACGTTATCATATTCTAAGAGGAAACTTAGATACTCAAGGTGTTGCAAATAGAAAGAAGCGTAGATCTTTGTATGGAACTAAAAAGGGTAAATAATAGATATGTCTAGAAAAAAAACACAACCCAAAAAAGTTGTTACCCCAGACCCGATATTTAATTCTACAATTATTCCAAAACTAATAAACTCGATTATGTATGATGGAAAAAAAGTTGTAGCTGAAAAAATAGTTTATGAAGCAATAGAAAAAATTAAATCAAAAACGAAAGAAGAGCCAATTAATGTTTTTAATGAAGCAATTAATAACATTAAACCAACTGTAGAAGTTAGATCTAGAAGAGTTGGTGGTGCAACATATCAAGTGCCAGTTGAAGTAAAATCAAAAAGAGCACAAGCTCTGGCAATCAGATGGTTAGTTGATGCATCTAGAAAAAGAAAAGATAAACAAATGTCTGATAAAATTTTTAACGAACTGTATGATGCTTATGAAAAAAAAGGTTCTGCAGTTAAAAAAAGAGAAGATGTTCACAAAATGGCTGAGTCAAATAAAGCATTTGCTCATTTCAGGTGGTAAAAAATTATGGCTAGAACACATACTTTAGATAAATACAGAAACATTGGCATCATGGCACACATTGATGCTGGAAAAACTACTACTACAGAGAGAATATTATACTACACTGGTAAAAGTCATAAAATTGGTGAAGTACATGATGGTGCTGCAACAATGGACTGGATGGAACAAGAACAAGAAAGAGGAATAACAATTACCTCTGCCGCTACAACTTGTTTCTGGAACGATCATAGAATTAATATTATTGATACCCCTGGCCACGTAGATTTTACTATCGAAGTTGAAAGATCCCTTAAAGTTTTAGATGGAGCTGTTTGTGTTTTTGATGGTGTCGCAGGTGTAGAACCTCAATCAGAAACTGTTTGGAGACAAGCTGACAAATATAAAGTTCCAAGAATATGTTTTGTTAATAAATTAGATAGAACAGGTGCTGATTTCTATAGATGCGTTGAAATGATTAAAGATAGACTAGGTTGTACGCCTCTACCTATTCAAATTCCCATTGGTATTGAAGCAGATTTAGTGGGTGTTGTAGATTTAGTAAAAATGAAAGCACAAATTTGGAAAAATGAAGCTCTAGGTGCAGAGTGGGAGTACAAAGATATCCCAGATGATTTAAAAGAAATTTCTCAAAAATATAGAACAGAATTAGTTGAGTTGGCTGTTGAGCAAGATGAGAAATTAATGGAAGCCTATTTAAATGGTGAAGAAATTAAAGAAGAAGATTTAATTAGATGTATAAGAAAAGGTACATTAAATTTCACTTTTGTACCAATAACAACTGGTTCTGCTTTTAAAAATAAAGGTGTACAACCACTTCTTGATGCAACAATAAATTATCTTCCAAGTCCAATTGATATTGGATCAATTAAAGGTACAAAACCTGGAACAGAAGATGAGTTAGATATGAAGTTTGATGATAAAGAGCCATTTTCTGCATTAGCTTTTAAAGTTGCTAACGATCCATTTGTTGGATCTCTTACATTTATTAGAATTTATTCTGGTACAATTAAAACTGGTACAGCTGTATATAATACATCAAAAGACAAAGAGGAAAGAGTTGGCAGAATGTTATTAATGCATGCAAACTCTAGAGAAGATATCAAAGAAGCTAATGCTGGAGATATAGTTGCTTTAGCTGGTCTTAAATATACTATTACAGGTCACACATTATGTGATGAAAGCAATCCAGTATTACTTGAACCAATGGAATTCCCTGAACCAGTAATAGAAATTGCAGTTGAGCCAAAAACAAAAGCTGACCAAGAAAAAATGGGTGAAGCCCTTGGTAGATTGGCAGCTGAAGACCCTTCATTTAGAGTTACCTCTGATGAAGAGTCAGGACAAACTATTATTAAAGGTATGGGAGAGTTACATTTAGATATTATTGTTGATAGAATGAAAAGAGAATTTAAAGTTGAAGCAAATGTAGGTGCTCCTCAAGTTGCTTATAGAGAAACTTTACAAAATCCTTCTGAATTTGAGTACACTCACAAAAAACAAAGTGGTGGTGCAGGACAATTTGCAAAAGTTAAGCTTTTAGTAGAACCACAAGAACCTGGTTCTGGAAGATTAGTTGAAAGTAAAATTAAAGGTGGAGCCATTCCTAAAGAGTTTATTCCAGGTGTTGAAAAAGGAATTGAAACAATTTCTGATGGTGGAATTTTAGCTGGATTTCCAATGATTGATTATAAAGTGACAATACTTGATGGTTTACACCACGATGTCGACTCAAGTGTTTTAGCTTTTGAATTAGCTGGAAGAGCTTGTTTTAAAGAAGCCTGTACAAGAGGAACTTTAAAACTGTTAGAACCAGTAATGAGAGTTGAAGTTGTAACTCCTGAAGATTACATGGGTGATGTTATTGGAGACCTAAATAGTAGAAGAGGTCAAATTAGCACTCAAGAGCAAAGAGGAAATGCCACAGTTATTACAGCAATGGTACCTCTAGCTAATATGTTTGGTTATATTAATAGCTTAAGATCAATGTCACAAGGTAGAGCTCAATATTCAATGTTTTTTGACCATTATTCTAAAGTCCCACAAAACGTTCAGGATGAAGTAACTAAAAAGATTGCAGGCTAATCATTATGGAAAAACAAAATATAAGAATTAAATTAAGAGCATACGATAATAAAATTTTAGATGCTTCTACAGAAGAAATTGTAAACACGGTAAAAAGAACAGGTGCTACGATTAAGGGTCCAATACCTTTACCAACTAGAATTGAAAGATATACAGTTTTAAAAGGTCCACATATCGATAAAAAAAGTAGAGAACAATTTGAAACAAGAACGCATAAAAGACTAATAGATATTATAGAGCCAACACCTCAAACTGTTGAGGCTTTAATGAAACTTGATTTAGCATCAGGTGTTGATGTGGAGATTAAAATTTAATCATGAGTGAAATTGCATTAATTGGAAAAAAAATTGGTATGACTAGGGAGTTCTATAAAACAGGACGACTAGTACCCGTTACAGTCATTAAGATGGAAAAAGCAAGAGTTATTCAAGTAATTAACGAGGATAAACGAGGATACAAGGCTGTGCAGCTTGGTTTCGGTAAAATTAAGGCTTCAAAACTTACTAAGGCAATGAAAGGTTTTTATGCTAAAAAAAATACAGAAGCCAAAAAGAAATTAAAAGAATTTAGAGTAGAAGATACTGAACAGTATAAAGAAGGCAATGAGTTTGGATTAGAAATATTTAATGAAGTAAAATTTGTTGATACCACATCTAAAACTATTGGTAAGGGTTTTGCTGGAGCAATGAAAAGACATAATTTTGGGGGATTAAGAGCCACACATGGTGTTTCAGTCTCTCACAGATCTCATGGTTCAACTGGTCAAAGACAAGATCCAGGTAAAGTTTTTAAAGGAAAAAAAATGGCTGGACATATGGGTGACAGATTAAGAACTATGCAAAATTTAGAAATCGTTAAAACCGATTTAGAAAATGAATTATTATATTTAAAAGGTTCAATTCCTGGATCAAAAAACACTGAAATTTTGGTTAAAAAATCAGTTAAAGTTATTAATAAAATGACTATTAATGAAAAAATTGTTGCTGCAGAAGAAGCTAAAAAAACACCGGATAAAAAGAAAAAATAATGAAAATTGATAAAATAAATTTAGACGGAAAAAAAGTTTCTATTGAAGTTTTAGACAAAGTTTTTGGAGCTAAAATCAATAAGAAATTAGTTGATAATGTTTTGTTTAAAACAAATGCAAACTACAAGGGTAGACACGCAAAAACCAAACAACAAAATGAAATTACTGGATCTACCTCTAAAATTTATGCTCAAAAAGGAACTGGTGGTGCTAGACATGCTAGTAGAAAAGCGCCTATTTTCGTAGGTGGTGGTGTCGCACATGGTCCAAAGGGAGAGTTAGCCTACAAAAAAAGAAAATTAAATAAAAGTGAAAAAAAACTAAGTATTGCTTCATTGATAACTGAAAAAAATAAATTAAATAATCTATTAATCTTTAATGATTTTGGAAGTGAGATTAAAAAAACAAAAGAGATGAATTTAATAATCAAGAAATTTGAAATTACAAACTCATTAATTGTTTTAGATAAATTATCTAAAGAAAAAATAGAAAAATCTGTAAGAAATATTCCAAATGTTAAAGTTACAGATATTAATCATTTTAGTGCTTTTGATATAATAAAATTTAAAAAAGTAGTCTTTACTGAAAGTTCAGTTAAAGAGCTAGAAAAGAGATATTCGTAATATGGACAAGATACATCTATACGATAAGATTTTATCACCGATGGTTACTGAAAAAACCACAAATTTATCTGAGCAAAATAAAATTGTGTTTAGGGTGCCTCGTGCTGCAAACAAAACAAACTTAAAAAAAAATATTGAAAAAATTTTTAAAGTGAATGTAACAAAAATAAATATTATCAATAAACAGAATAGATCTAAAGTAACAAGAGGCAAAAAAGTTAATGTCCAAGGTTACAAAAAAGCAATAGTAACACTTAAAAAAGGTCAAAGTATTGACCTAACAACAGGAATTTAAGAAATGGCATTAAAAACTTTTAAACCATATACAAAATCAACTAGAGGAACAATTTTAGTTGATAGAACTGGACTATGGAAGGGAAAACCTTTTAAAGCTTTAGTAGAACCAAAAAGTTCTATGCGTGGAAGAAATAATAATGGTCACATAACTTCTCGTAATATGTCAGGTGGTGGACATAAGCAAATGTATAGAGTTGTAGATTTCTACCGAAAAAAAATTGATATGCCAGGTACTGTAGAAAGAATTGAGTATGATCCAAATAGATCTTGCTACATCATGCTTGTTAAGTTTGATGACGGACAACATTTTTACTATTTAGCTCCTCAAAAAATTCAAGTTGGAGATAAAGTTGAAAATGGTCCTGAAAAAGAAATTAAAGTTGGTAACTGTATGCCACTAAGAGATATTCCAGTAGGTATAAACATTCATAATGTTGAATTAAAGCCCGGAGCAGGTGGAAAAATTGCAAGATCTGCAGGAACTTCAGTTACAATCAGCGGTCTAGATGGAAATTATTCATTAATTAAGATGACCTCTGGAGAAGTTAGAAAAATTGACTCAAGATGTATGGCAACTATTGGGGTACTTTCAAATCCTGATCAAAAAAATATAAAAATAGGTAAAGCTGGTAGATCTAGATGGCTTGGTCGAAGACCTCATACTAGAGGAGTTGTGATGAACCCAGTTGATCACCCTCACGGTGGTGGTGAAGGTAAAACAGCAGGTGGAAGACACCCTGTATCACCTACGGGTCAGTCAGCCAAAGGATTAAAAACAAGAGATAATAAGAGTACTGACAAATTTATTGTAAGAAGAAGAAATAATAGGAAGGATTCTAAAAAATAATGTCTAGATCAGTGTGGAAAGGACCATTTGTTGAAGAAAGCTTGATCAAAAAAGTTGAAAAACAAAAATTAGATCCAAAAAAAATGCCTATTAAAACATGGTCAAGAAAGTCTACAATTATTCCTGAATTTGTTGGAGTAAGCTTTTTAATCTACAATGGTAAAAAATTTATTCCTGTAACGATATCAGAAGATATGGTCGGACATAAACTTGGCGAATTTTCTCCAACAAGAACATTTTTTGGACATACACCAGCTGATAAAAAAGCAAAACCAGCTGAAACGAAAAAATAATTATGAGTAAGACAAAAAAAATTAATAAATTAAAAGAAAACACTGTTAGATCAGTTAATAACAACATCAGATCTAGTGTTAGAAAACTAAATCCAATTTTAAAAGCTATAGTAGGCAAAAAAGTTGATGTTGCAATTCGAGAACTTCAATTTTCTGCTAAAAGAATTACTAAAGAAATCAGAAAAACAGTTTCATCTGCAGTTGCAAATGCAGAAAATAATAATCAATACGATATAGATAAACTAATAGTTAAAGAGGCATATTGTGGAAAAAAAGTTGTTATGAAAAGGTTTAGACCAAGAGCCAAAGGAAGAGCAGCTCCGATTTTGAAACCATATTCAACAGTTACTATAATTTTATCAGAAGCAAAAAAAATGGAGAGTCATGGGACAAAAAGTTAATCCAGTAGGTTTTAGACTTGGTGTGAATAGAGGATGGGACTCTGTTTGGTATGCGAAAAAGAAAGATTTTGGAAATTATTTAATAGAAGATTTTAAAATAAGAGAATATATCAAAAAAAATGTAGTTAATTCTGGTGTTTCAAAAGTTATGATCGAAAGAACATCAAACAAATGTTACGTTACCATTTATACTTCTCGACCAGGTTTTGTGATTGGTAAAAAAGGTAGTGATATTGATAAAATTAAAAATAATTTATCAAAATTTACTAGCAATGAAGTTACTCTAAATATTAAAGAGGTAAAAAAACCTGAAACTAATGCATATTTAGTTGCAGAAAATATTGCTCAGCAACTTGTTAAAAGAATTTCATATAGAAGAGCAATGAAAAGAGCTATGCAATCTTGTCTAAGGTTAGGAGCAAAAGGAATTAAAGTATCTATTAGTGGGAGATTAGGTGGAAATGAAATTGCAAGAACTGAATGGTTAAGAGACGGAAGCATTCCTTCTCACACTTTAAGAGCTGATATTGATTATGCTGAAGCTGAAGCACTAACTACTTTTGGGATTATTGGTATCAAAGTATGGATCTATAAAGGAGAAGTTTTTGCTAAAGAATTTAGCCAAGAAACAAATAAAATAGTACCAAAAGAGGTTAAAGAATAATTATGCTACAGCCAGTTAGAACAAAATACAGAAAAGCTCATAAAGGAAGAATTCATGGTACAGCAACACGTGCAAGTAAAATAAATTATGGATCTTATGCTTTGAAAGCAATGGCCCCAGAAAGAATTATTGGTAAACAAATTGAAGCTGCTAGAGTCGCTTTAACTAGACACATGAAAAGACAAGGTAGAGTTTGGACGAGAATTTTTCCAAATATTCCTGTTTCAAAAAAACCTGTAGAAGTACGTATGGGAAAAGGCAAGGGTGCACCAGAATATTGGGCTTGTAGAGTTAAGCCAGGCAGAATTTTATTTGAAATTGATGGTGTTTCAGAAACTATTGCTAAAGAAGCCCTTTACAAAGCTTCAGCTAAATTACCAATTAAAACTAAATTTATTAAAAGATTTGTATAAAAATGAAAAAACAAGAAATTAAAAAATTATCAAAAGATGAAGTTATCAAGAATATTGATAAATTAAAAAAAGATTTATTTAATTTTAGATTTCAAAAAATTAACTCACAAGTTACAAATCCATCTAAAATAGGACAGACTAAAAAAACTATAGCAAGATTAAAAACTATACTAAAAGGAAAGTTAAATGCCTAAAAAAATATTAACAGGAGTAGTAACTAGCGATAAAGCCAATAAAACTATAACTGTTTCAGTTGAAAGAAAATATTCACATCCTGTATTAAAGAAAGTTGTTAAAGTAAGAAAAAAATATAACGCTCATGATGAAAAAAATAAATATAAAATTGGAGACACGGTTTCAATTATTGAAAGTAAACCTTTTTCAAAAAATAAAAAGTTTCAAGTAATGGATGGATCTAAATGATACAAGTACAAACAGAATTATTAGTAGCTGATAACACTGGTGCAAAAAGAATTGAATGTATCAAAGTTTTAGGTGGTTCTAAACGTAGATATGCAAGTATTGGAGATACCATTGTAATTGCTGTTAAAGAAGCTTTACCAAAAGGTAAGGTAAAAAAAGGATCAGTTCATAAAGCTGTAGTAGTAAGAGTTAAGAAAGGCATTCATAGAGATGATGGGTCTAAAGTTAGATTTGATAACAATGCAGCTGTTCTAGTTGATGATAAAGGTGAACCTGTTGGCACAAGAATTTTTGGTCCTGTAACAAGAGAATTAAGAAATAGAGGTCAAATGAAGATTATTTCATTGGCTCCAGAGGTTTTATAATGATTAAAAAAGGTTTAAAAGTGAGAATTTTAACTGGAAGAGATAGAAAAAAAGAAGGTGAAGTTATAGAAATTGATAGACCTAATAATAGAGCAAAAGTTCAAGGAATTAACATTGTTAAAAAACATGTCAAAACAACAAAAGAAAAAAAAGGTGGAATAATTTCTAAAGAAAGCTTTATTCATTTATCTAATTTAAAACTTGTTGATGACAAATCGAAAACAAAAAAAATTGAGGCTAAGAAATAATGACACCTAGATTAAAAGAACTTTATTACAAAGAAATCCAGCCACAGTTAAAAGAGCAGCTTGGTTTTAAAAACACTTACATGGGTCCAAAATTACAAAAAGTAGTTATAAATATGGGCCTAGGTTTAGATGGTGCGGATGCAAAAATCATGAAATCTACCGAAGAAGATTTAGGAAAAATTGCTGGCCAAAAACCAGTTGTTACTAAATTTAAAAAATCAGTTGCAAATTTTAAGACAAGAAAAGGCACAAATGCAGGATTAAAAGTTACGTTAAGAGGTAACAAGATGTATGAATTTATAGATAGATTAGTGAATATTGCCTTACCTAGAATTAAAGATTTTAGAGGCTTATCACCTAAGGGTTTTGATAAGTTTGGAAATTATACTTTTGGAATCAAAGAACATATAATTTTTCCTGAAGTTAACTTCGATAGAATTGATAAAATTAGAGGTCTTGATATTGTTGTCGTGATTTCTGCGATAAGTAAAGAGCATAGTTTTGCTCTACTAGAAAAACTTAATTTCCCGTTCATTAAAAAAGGAGATAATTAAAAATGGCAAAAGTAAGCGCAATTAATAAAAACAATAAGAGAATTAAACTTTCTGATAGGCTTTATAAAAAGAGACAAGCTTTAAAGAAGATTGTAATGGATAAGAAAATATCATTAGAAGAAAGATTTAAAGCTCAACAAAAATTATCAAATTTACCACGTAATTCTGCAAAAAATAGAGTTATGAACAGATGTCAAATTACAGGTAGACCGCATGGTGTTTACAGAAAATTAAAAATATCAAGAATAGCCTTAAGAGACTTGGGACTGCATGGATTAATTCCTGGCATGACTAAGTCCAGTTGGTAGAAAGGATAATATGAGTTTAAGTGACCCAATTGGGGATATGATTGCAAGAATAAAGAACGCTCTACTTAGAAACCATAAAAAAGTATCACTGCCTTCTTCTAACTTTAAAGTTAAGATTGCAGATATTTTAAAAAGTGAAGGCTTTATAAAAGATTATAAAATTGAAACAGATGATAAAAAACCAACATTATCTGTTGACCTTAAGTATTACTCAGGAAATCCAGTAATTAGCACTTTTGAAAGAGTGTCTAAACCAGGAAGAAGAATATTTTCTAGTGCTGATAGCTTACCAAAAATTAACGGTGGTCTTGGAATAGCAATTGTATCAACACCAAAAGGTGTAATGACTGATATTGAAGCTAGAAAACAAAAAGTAGGTGGCGAAATTATTTGTAAGGTATTTTAATGTCTAAAATTGGTAAAATAAGTATTTCAATCCCAGAAAAAGTAAAAGCAGTTCTATCTGGCAATGTTTTGAACATAGAGGGGCCATTAGGTAAAAAATCGTTAAACGTTGATTTAGATATGTTTAATGTAGATATTGCTGAAGGCAAAGAAATATCAATTAAACCAAAAAAATTAGATCAAAATTCAAAAAGATTATGGGGCATGAATAGAAGTCTAATAAATAATGCAGTAATTGGTTCAAGTAAAGGCTATGAAAAAACACTTGAGCTTGTAGGAGTTGGTTATAGAGCTGCCCTTAAAGACAAACAGCTAAATTTACAGCTAGGTTACAGTCATGATATAAACTTTGATATCCCTGAAGGTATTAAAATTGCTGTAGAAAAACAAACTATAGTTAAAGTTAGTGGATCAGACAAACAACAAGTGGGAATGGTTGTTTCAAAAATAAAATCTTTTAGAAAGCCAGAACCTTATAAGGGCAAAGGTATAAGAGAAAAAGGACAGTATATTTTAAGAAAAGAAGGAAAGAAAAAATAATGAAATTAAACACAATTCAAAGAAAAAAGTTTAGAGTAACTGGAAAGTTAAAAAAGGTATCTTCTCCAGACAGACTAAGATTGAGTATTTCTAGATCTGCAAATAATATTTCAGCTCAAATTATTGATGATACAAAAAATATAACTGTGGTCTCATGCTCATCTGTAGAAAAAGATATCAGGGCAATGGATAAAACTAACAAAACTGAAATTTCAAAAATTGTAGCTGAAAAATTAGCAAAAAAAGCACAAGAAAAAAAGATAACAAAAATATATTTTGATAGAGGAATATATAAATATCACGGTAGAGTTAAGGCTTTTGCTGATACTTTACGTAAAAATGGAATGGAATTTTAATTATGGATTTTAAAAATAAGAACGATGACGGTATCTTAGAAAAATTAGTTCACATCAATAGAATTACAAAAGTTGTAAAAGGTGGACGTAGGTTTGGTTTTTCAGCACTTGTGGTTGTTGGAAATCAAGCAGGAAAAATTGGTATAGCTCACGCAAAAGCAAAACAAGTACCTGATGCTATAAAGAAAGCTAATGAAACAGCACGTAGAAAATTAATACATATTCCACTTAGAGAAGGAAGAACTATTCACCATGATGTTTATGGTAAAGATGGTGCTGGTAAAATTGTTTTAAGATCAGCTCCTAAAGGAACCGGTATTATTGCTGGTGGACCTGTTAGGTCTGTTTGCGAAGTTTTAGGTATAAAAGATATTGTTGCAAAATCTATGGGAACATCTAACCCACATAATATGATTAGAGCAACAATGAAAGCTTTATCAAAACAAAATTCACCAAAACACATAGCAACGATTAGAAATAAAAAAATTTCTGATGTAATTGAAAAAAGAGGATAATGAGCACACTTAATACAACTGGAAAAGTTACAAAGAAAAAAATTAGAGTAGGTAGAGGTATTGGATCTGGTAAGGGTAAAACATCTGGAAGAGGTGTGAAAGGTCAAAAGTCAAGATCTGGTGTAGCAATAAAAGCTTTTGAAGGTGGACAAATGCCTTTATATAGAAGACTGCCTAAAAGAGGATTTAATGCAATCAAAAGATACCAGGCAGCAATTGCAATTATTAATTTAGAAAAAATTCAATCATTTATTGATGAAAAAACTATCAATTCAAGTGATGTTATTAACATAGCTTTATTAAAAAAATTAAAATTGATTAATAAAAACTCAGATAAATTAAAAATCCTTGGTACAGGAGAGATCAAAGATAAAATAAATATTGAAGCTGATTTAATCTCAAAGTCCGCAGTAGAAAAACTTGAAAAAGCAGGTGGATCAATACAGTTAAAAAAATAATTAAGATATTATGAGTGCATCTTCTCAAACTAATGATCTTAAAAATCGAATAATTTTTACAATATTTATTCTAGCAGTCTACAGATTTGGTACATTTGTACCTCTTCCAGGTATTGACCCAGATCAATTGCAGGTAATGATGGATGGTAATCAAAAAGGGTTGCTAGGCATGTTTAATGTTTTTGCAGGAGGAGCTGTTAGTAGAATGGCTATATTTGCATTAGGTATAATGCCTTATATTTCCTCATCTATTATTGTTCAGTTGTTAACTGGTGTTTCTGATTACTTTAAGCACTTAAAATCTCAAGGTGAAACAGGTAGAGCAAAAATTACTCAAATTACAAGATACGGAACTGTTTTGCTTGCTACAATTCAAGGTTACGGATTATCGATTGGTCTAGAGTCTTCACCAAACTTAGTTATAAACCCAGGTCTATTTTTTAAAATAACTACTGTTTCAACTATTGTTGCTGGCACAATGTTTTTAATGTGGTTAGGTGAGCAAATTACACAAAGAGGGATTGGAAACGGTATCTCGCTAATTATTTTTGCTGGTATAGTTGCTGAAATACCAAGAGCTTTAGTTACTACTTTTGAGTTAGGTAGAACAGGAGCTGTTTCAACATTCATGATTATAGCAATATTTGTTTTATTAATTGCCACAATAATGTTTATCGTTTTTATGGAAAGAGCATTAAGAAAAATTCTTATAAACTATCCAAAAAGACAAATGGGTAACAAAATGTATGGTGGAGAGTCTTCTCATTTACCTTTAAAGATAAACCAAGCTGGAGTTATCCCTGCTATTTTTGCTTCTGCTTTATTGTTATTACCAGTGACTTTTTCAGGATTTAGCTTTTCTGACAATGATACATTTTTAAATATAAGTTCTTATTTTACACAAGGTCAGCCTCTTTATATGATCTTATATGCTTCAGGAATAATATTTTTTACTTTTTTTTATACCTCAATTACTTTTAATCCGACTGAGACTGCAGATAATTTAAGAAAATATGGAGGGTTTGTTCCTGGAATTAGACCTGGTGAAAATACAGCATTATATATTGAAAAAATTATAACAAAACTTACAACAATTGGCGCTCTTTATTTAACATTAGTTTGTTTAATGCCTGAGTTTTTAATTGCAAATTATCCAATACCTTTTTACTTGGGTGGAACATCAATTCTAATTGTTGTTGTTGTAGCAATTGATACCGTAACTCAAATACAAACTAGATTAATGAGCTCTCAATACGAGCAATTAATAAAAAAAACAAAATTCGGTAAGTAAAAATCGTGAATATAATTTTATTTGGACCCCCAGGTGCTGGAAAGGGGACTCAAGCACAGTTCATTGTAAAGAAGCATAATTATTTTCAATTATCAACGGGTAATTTATTAAGAAATGAAGTTAAGCTAAATACTGAACTTGGAAGTGAAATTGAAGAACTTATTTCAAACGGAAAATTTGTTTCAGATGAAATAGTGAATAAATTGCTGAAACAATCAATTACTAATTTAAAATTTAGAGATAGAATTATATTTGATGGCTATCCAAGAAATGTCGAGCAAGCAATTAATTTAGAAATTATATTGAATGAATTTAATCAATCTATAGGTCATACAATATTCTTAAATGTTTCAAGAGATATTATTGAAAAACGTATTATGGGAAGAATGACCTGTGATATATGCAATATGACTTTAAACGCTTATTTTAACAAAAAAGAAATTGAATTGCATCCCTGTGGTGCTGAACATTTAAAAAAAAGAAAAGATGATAATTTAGAAGTGGTCATCGCAAGATACGATACTTATATGACGGCTACAAAACCTGTATTAGATTTTTATATTAAAAATTCAAATTTCACAGAAATTGATGGAGCAGATGAAATTGGTCAAATTACCAATAAAATTAATGATATTCTTAAGGTTTAAGACGTTGACTTTGGAACATCTTCTTATATAAAAGGCTAAATTTATTCTCAAAAATATGGCTCGTATAGCAGGTGTAAATATTCCGCAAAACAAACTTGTTCACATAGGACTTACCTATATCTATGGTATTGGTGATAAGTTTTCTAATCAGATTTGTACATCACTTGAAATTCCCAGAGAAAAAAGAATTAATGAACTTACTGACGAAGATATTCTAAAAATTAGAGAATATATTGACTCAAACTTTAAAGTAGAGGGTGACTTAAGAAGAGATTATTCTTTAACCATAAAAAGATTAATCGATCTTGCTTGTTACAGAGGGTCTCGTCACAGAAAAAAACTTCCTGTTAGAGGGCAAAGAACAAGATGTAATGCAAGAACAAGAAAAGGTAAGGCGATCGCGATTGCAGGAAAAAAATTAACACCACTTAAAAAATAATTTATTTATGGCTAAAGTTGACAAAGTTGAAAATAAGGATGCTGTTGTAGAAAAAAAAGCTGATAAGAAATCTAAAAAAAGCTCATATTCTAAAAAAAAGAAGATAAAGAAAAATATTCTTAATGGTATTGCTTATGTGCAATCAACATTTAATAATACAATAATATCCATCGCAGATACTAATGGTAACGTTATTTCATGGGCTTCGGCAGGACAAAAAGGATTCAAAGGTTCAAGAAAATCAACTCCATATGCTGCACAAATTGCTGCAGACTCTGCCGCATCTAAAGCTTTAGAGTACGGAATGAAAACTTTATCAGTTGAGGTTAAAGGACCTGGTTCAGGAAGAGAAACTGCTTTGAGAGCTTTACAAGCAAGAGGTTTTAAAATTCTTTCAATTAAAGATACTACACCAATGCCACATAACGGCGTAAGACCACCAAAAAAAAGGAGAGTTTAATAAATGGAAAGTTTAAATGTAAATGCAAAAAATTGGAAAGCATTAATTAAACCAGCCCAATTAGATGTAAAAATTAATGATGATAAATCACATGCAAAAATTGTAGCAGAACCTTTAGAAAAAGGTTATGGATTAACATTAGGAAATTCACTAAGAAGAATTTTACTTTCATCTATAAGAGGAGCCGCTGTAACTTCTATTCAAATTGATGGTGTGCTACATGAATTTACATCTATAAAAGGTGTTAGAGAAGATGTAACAGATATAGTTCTTAACGTTAAATCTTTAGCATTAAAAAGCTCATCTGAAAGTACTAAAAAACTTATTTTAGACGCTAAAGGTCCTGGTGAAATTAAAGCCTCTGATATAACACCAGTTACTGATATTGAAATTTTAAATCCAGATTTAGTTATCTGTAACCTTGATGAAAATACACATTTTCACATGGAAATGAATGTTGGCACAGGTAAAGGTTATGTCCCTGCTGTAATGAATAAACCTGAGGAACCACCATTAGGTTTAATAGCAATAGACTCTTTATATAGCCCAGTTAAAAAAGTTTCTTTTTCTGTTAGCACAGCTAGAGAAGGAAAAGCTCTTGATTACGATAAGTTAACTATGGAAGTTGAAACAAATGGTTCAATTTCAGCTGAAGATGCAGTTGCTTATTCTGCTAGAATTTTTCAAGATCAACTAAATATGTTTGTTAATTTTGATGAACCAGTTGAAGCTCCTATAAAAGAAGTGTCAACTGAACCAGAATTTAATAAGAACTTATTAAGAAAAGTTGATGAACTTGAATTATCAGTACGTTCTATGAATTGCTTAAAGAATGATAATATAATTTACATTGGTGATTTAGTTCAAAAATCTGAAGGTGAAATGCTTAGAACACCTAATTTTGGTAGAAAGTCATTGAATGAGATTAAAGAAGTATTAACTGGCATGTCTTTATATCTTGGTATGGAAATACCTAACTGGCCACCAGATAATATTGCTGAAATGTCTAAGAAGTTAGAGGAACAGATCTAATGAGACACGGAATGGCCAATAAGAAGTTAAACAGAACTTCTGAACATAGAAAAGCTTTACTGAAGAATATGCTAAATTCTTTAATAAAATATGAACAGATTACAACGACACTTCCAAAGGCTAAATTCCTAAAACCCCAAGCAGACAAGATTATAACACTTGGAAAAAAAGAAACTTTACAAACTACAAAAATGTTAATGTCAAAACTACAAGATATTTCATCAGCAAATAAGGTTAAAAAAACTTTATCTAAAAGATATGCCTCTAGAAATGGTGGTTATACTCGAATAGTTAAGGCAGGTTTTAGATATGGTGACAATGCACCAATGGCAGTAATTGAATTTGTTGATAGAGATGTAGAAGCTAAAAGAGTTGATAGAAAGAAAAAAGACGTTTCAAAAGATAAAACTGAAGAGAAAAAATTAGCTACTGCTTAATTTTTATATAATAATATAACATCATGAAAAAGTCATTCAACGTTGATTCAACGTTCAACGATATGCGTATCGACAGATGGATTCGTAATAATCTTGGTAATTATCCACAAAGCTTAATTGAAAAAAGTTTAAAAAGTGGAAAAATAAAAATAAACACTAAAAAAGTAAAAAGCTCACATAAAGTTAAAACTGGTGATGTGATTAATATTTTTAATTTTGATTTTAAAGAAACTATAGCTCAAAAAACAATTAAATTTGTTCCTACAGAGGAGGTTATTAAGGAAAATGAGGATTTGATTATTGATAACAACGAAGATTTTATTGTTTTAAATAAGAGTGCAGGTATTTCGGTTCAAGGTGGAACTAAGTCTAAAAAAAATCTAGTAGATATTTTTGCTCGAAGTGAGATTTTTCAAAATACCAAACCTTTTTCAGTTCATAGATTAGATAAAGATACCTCAGGTGTTTTTATTATGGCTAAACATAGAGAGTCAGCCCAACTATTAACATCTCTATTTAGACTAAGAAAAGTTCACAAAACTTATCTTGCCATTTGTCATGGAGAACTAGAGAAAGACTCTGGTGAATGGAATAATGATTTAACAAGGTATGATAATGATAAAGAAATAGTTGAAAAAGCTAGAACTCTTTATAAGGTTTTAGATAAAAATTCTATATGTAGTTTAGTTGAAATGAAACCTATAACGGGACGAAAACACCAATTAAGAAAACAACTTTATGCTGTTGGATGCCCTATTTATGGAGACCAAAAATATAAATTTAGTAATACTGACAAGGCAATTAATAAGAATTTAATGCTACATTCATATCAAATTAAATTTATGATAAAGGATAAGAAGTATACCTACACGGCTTTGTTACCCGATTATTTTAAAAAACTTTTAAAAACTAAAAGACTTAGACTTCCAAATTCTTAGAAAATTTATCAATAACGATATCTTTTAAATTCTCATAATTTTGGTTATTGATCATTTTAAGATTAGTCACACTTTTATCTGAAATACCACAAGGTATTATTTTTTTATAATTATTAAGATCATTATCAATATTGATTGCAAAACCATGATAAGCAATCCACTTACTCACTCTAACTCCAATTGCTGCAACTTTACTAATTTCATCATTATGCTTAATCCAAATTCCTATATTTTTAGGATCTCCAAAAGTTTTGATATTAAATTCTAATAAACTTTGAATAATTGTTTTTTCAATTAATGTAATAAATTTTCTAATATCTTTTTCTCTCTTTTTTAAATCGATAACAAAGTAACAAATTAGTTGTCCTGGACCATGATAAGTAATTTTGCCACCGCGATTTGTTTTAACTAGATTTATTTCATTATTGAGAACTTCCTCTGATTTATAGCTGGTACCAGCAGTAAATACTTCTTCATGTTCAAGAATCCAAATTAGTTCATTATTTTTACCACTATTTATTTCAATCAGTCTATTTTCTAAGAAATTTATAGCATCTTGGTATTTTACTGGTTTTGTTGACTTTTTTATCTCTATCTTCATTTATAAATTGTATTATTCTTATTATACACTATTAGTGCAAAAATTGATTTATAGGTAAATTTATGTCTTTAATAAAAAAAATAAAAGATAAAAAAGTTAATTTTGAATTTAACAAAGAGTATATAAAAGTAGTTACTTCAAAGATTAGCAATAATGATGCTGAATTTATTACAAATTCTTTTAATGAAATGCATCCAGCTGATGCTGCTGATATTATTGAACACTTAAATCAAAGCGATAGAGAAAGTTTAATTAAACTTAATAAATTTAATATCGATCCTCAAGTTTTTATTGAATTAAATGAGGCAATACAATCTGAAATTATAGCCTATCTATCACCTGAAAGTATTGTTAGACTTTTAAAGAATCTTGAGTCTGACGATGCCATCACAATATTAGAAAACGTAGAAGAAAAAGATAAAAATTCTATATTAAGCTCTTTACCACCTAAAGATCGTTTCGCATTATTGGAAAGTTTAAGTTATCCAGAAGATACAGCAGCGAGAATTATGCAACGAGAATTTACAGCAATTCCAAGCAATTGGTCTGTAGGTCAAACGATAGATTATTTAAGAGATAATAAAGATTTACCTGAAGAATTTTTAGAAATTTTCATAATAGATGAGGATTTTAAACCAATAGGAACCGTTCCTTCTTCTAAAGTTTTAACTACTTCTCGAGAAACAAAAATGTTGTCTATTATGTCGGAATCTCAATTATTAATTCCTGTTGATATGGACAAAGAAGAAGTGGGACATGTTTTTGAAAATTATAATTTAAATTCAGCTGCAGTTGTAGACAAAACTAATAAGTTAGTTGGAATGATCATGTATGATGATATTTTAACTGTCCTTAAAGAAGAAGCAGAAGAAGATGCTTTAAGATTGGCTGGGGTAGGAGATGAGGAAATTACAGATGGTGTTTTTAAGAAGACAAGACGTAGATTTAATTGGTTATTATTAAATTTATTTACTGCTTTTCTAGCAACATGGGTTATTAGTTTATTTGGTGCCACTATAGAACAAATGGTTGTGCTGGCATTTTTAATGCCAATTGTAGCTTCAATGGGTGGTAATGCAGGAATGCAAACTTTAGCTGTAACAGTTAGAACTTTAGCAACCAACGATTTAACTAAAAACAATTTTACACAAAATATTCTCAAAGAATTTAATATAGGTATTTTAAATGGAATTATTTTTGCAGTAATTAGTGCATTAATAGTTCAATTATGGTTTCAGGATAATTTACTTTCATTGATTATTTCTATGTCCATGATTATTACAATGATGGTAGCAGGTTTATTTGGAATTGTTGTACCCATTACCTTAAAAAAGATGAGCATAGACCCAGCAATTGCCTCAAGTGTATTTGTTACAACAATTACAGATGTTATTGGTTTTGTATCTTTTCTAGGAGTAAGTGCGTATTTTCTTTAAAAGTTATCTATAAGTCGAATACCACTTAAATAATAAGCAACAAATAATTTGAAATTATGTTTTTTAATTTTTTTACTCAAATTTATAAGATTTCTACATTCTAAATATTCAATCTTTATATTAAATTTTTTTATAAGATTATGAGAGGCTTTTTTTATTAAGTTTTTATCTTTAATATTTTTTTTGATCAATTTCTTTAATTTGAATAATTCACCAGCAATTGTTCCAGCTATTTTTAGATTATGAGCATTTAATAAAAAATTTCTCGTTGATAAAGCTGCTTTATTAGAGTCTCTGATAGTTTTACAAACATTAACTTTAGTTTTATATTTTTTCTCAATAAAATTACGTACTAAAAAGAATTGTTGATAATCTTTTTCACCCATCCAAATAATTTTTGGTCTTATTATGTTTGTTAAACGGTCTAAAACATCAATAACCCCTTCAAAATGACCTTTTCTAAATTTAGCACATAATATTTTTTGTGATTTTTTTAATAAAATTTTGTTCAGTTTTTTTTTACCATAAATCTGATCTACTGAAGGAATAAAAAGGTAGTCAATCTTTAATTTCTTAAGAAGCTTAATGTCTTTATTAAGGTTTCTAGGATATGTTTTATAATCTTTTTTGCTGTTAAACTGTGAGGGGTTTACAAAAATACTTACTAGAGTTTTTTTACATTTTTTTTTGGAAATATTTATAAGTGATACATGGCCTTTATGTAAACCACCCATTGTAGGAACAAATCCCAGTCCTTTCTCTTGGACTATTGCCTTATTTAAATCAACTATCTTTCGTATTAATTTCATTTGTAATAATAGTATTAATAAGTAAAACATTTATATGATTAAACAAGCAATTATTCCGCTTGCAGGACTTGGAACAAGACTGCTACCTCTCACAAGTGTTTTTGCTAAAGAACTTTTACCAATTAACGGTAAACCTGGAATAGAATATATTTTAGATGAATGTATTAATGCTGGTATAAAAGAAGTTATTTTTATTATCTCAAAAAAAAAATTAATGATAAAGAATTATTTTTATAACGATAAATTTTATAAAGATATTATTAAAAAGAAAAAAGACCAAAGAATCATTAAAGAGTATAAAAAAATATTAAAATACAAAAAAATGATTAAATTTGTATTTCAAGAAAAACCATTAGGAACAGGTGATGCTGTTTTAAAAACAAAAAAATTTATTAAAGATAAATATTTTTTAATGTTATTACCTGATGATCTAATAATGAAAAGTAATTGCTCAAAGTCTATGATTTCTATTCATAAAAAATATAACTCTTCTGTTATGGCGAGCATGAAGGTTAATAAGAAAGATGTTTCTAGATGGGGTATTTACAATATAAAAAAGAATATTGATAAAAATAATTTTATAATCAAAAATGTTGTAGAAAAGCCTTCAATTAAATCTGCTCCATCAAAAAATGCTGTTATTGGTAGGTATATTTTGCCTAAAACAATTTTTAAAAAGTTATCAAAGTTAAGACCTGGTAGTGGTAAAGAAATTCATATCACTGATGCTATTCAATCTTTGATAGATGAAAATTATAGATTTATTGGACATAACTTTAATGGCAAATATTTAGACTGTGGAACAATGAACGGTTATATTAACTCTACTTTAGAAATTGCAAAGATATGAAACTATGTATGATAGGCACTGGCTATGTAGGTTTAGTAAGCGGTGTTTGCTTTTCTGATTTAGGTAACGATGTCATTTGTGTTGATAAAGATTCAAATAAGATTAACAATCTTAAGCAGGGCATTATTCCTATTTATGAGCCTGGTTTAGAAGAGTTAGTTTTAAAAAATTTTAAAAACAACAGATTAAAATTTACAACTAATTTAAAAGAAGCTGTTTTAAAATCTGATATTATTTTTATATGTGTTGGAACACCTACCAAAAAAAATAGCAGTGCTGCTGATTTAACACAGGTTTATGATGTAGCTAAAGAAATTAGCAGATCTATTTCTAAATTTAAGATTATTATTACTAAATCGACTGTACCTGTTACTACGGGAGATGAAATTGAAAAAATAATATCAAAAAAAATACCAAAAAAGTTATTTTCTGTTGTTTCAAATCCAGAATTTTTAAGGGAAGGTGAGGCTATAAGAGACTTCATTTACCCTGACAGAATTGTAATAGGTACATCAAATAAAAGATCAAATAAAATTTTAAAAAATCTCTATTCTCCACTTATATCTAAAGGTGCAAAATATATTAATACCTCAAGAAGAGCAGCAGAGTTAATCAAGTATGCGTCTAATGCTTTTTTAGCCACAAAGATAACCTTTATTAATGAACTTTCTAATCTATGTGAAAAAATAAATGTGAATATTGAGGATATTTCTATTGGAATGGGTCTTGATAAAAGAATTGGTAGTCGTTTTTTAAGAGCTGGTCCGGCTTATGGTGGATCATGCTTTCCAAAAGACACGAAAGCTATTGTTTCAACTGGTGACAAATTTAAAACAAATTTATCAGTAATCAAAAGTGTAATTAAATCTAATGACAATAGATCATCTTTATTACTTAAAAGAACTTTTGAAATTTTAAACAACAAGATAAAAAATAAGAAAATATGTTTTCTAGGTGTAACATTTAAAGCAAATACAGATGATATGAGAGATTCGTCTAGTCTATCTATGATTCCTTTGTTACATAAAAAAGGTGCAAAAATTAATTACTTTGATCCTACTGGTGAGAAAAATGATTTTAAGAAATTAAAAAATGTAACATTTTCTAATGATATTAAATCTGCAATTTCTAACTCAGATCTAATTATTATTCACACTGAATGGAATGACTTTAAATCAATAAATTTTAACAAACTCGTTAAAAACAAAAATTATAAAATCTTTGACATGCGAAACATTTATTCAGCAAAAAAAATGTCCGAGCAGAAAATTAAATATTTTGCTATTGGATCCTAGTTTAATTCAAATATTGCATCAACTTCTACTGACACGCCTAGAGGTAAACTATTAGTACTAACTGCTGCTCTGGTATGCATTCCAGCTTCACCAAAAACTGATACAATTAAGTCAGAGGCACCATTAATTACTTTTGGTTGTTCAGTAAAATCTTCTGTAGAATTTACAAATCCGGTTAACTTCACACATGATTTAACTTTAGAGAGGTCATCATTGCAAGCTTTTTTTACTTGAGAGATAATGTTTAGGCCACATCTTTTAGCCGCTTCATACCCATCTTCAGTGCTTAATTCTTTGCCAATTTTACCTTTAATTAGCTCACCATCTACATTAGTAGAAATTTGTCCTGATATAAAAAGCATTTTGCCAATTATTTTTGATGCCACATATGAGCCTACAGGATCTCTTGCTTCTGGTAATTTTAATTTTAATTCGTTAATTTTTTCATCATAATTCATTTTTATTTACCTTTTTTCTTTTTTTTATTTTTTTTATTTCTATCGTATTCTTTTCTTTTCTCAATTAATATTAAAGCTTCTTCCATATTTAACTCCAATGGGTCTTTTTCTTCAGGAATAGTTGCATTTAAAGATTTATACTTAATGTAAGGTCCATATTGACCTTTCATTACTCTAACTGGTTTTTTGTCCTCAGGATGTTCTCCTAGATCTTTAATTATAGATGCTGACATTCTTCCAGGTTTAGCTTCTGCTATTAATGTTATTGCTCTATTTAAGCCTATAGAAAAAATTTCTTCTACATTTTCAATTCTTGCAGATTTATTTTCACATTTTAAATAAGGGCCAAATCTACCAGAATTTAATATAATATCTTTTTGATTTTCAGGATTGATGCCTAAGCTTTTAGGTAATGAACATAAGAATTTAGCTCTATCAAGATCTATACTATCTAATGTAATTCCTTTAGGTATAGAGACATTTCTTAAATTGTTATCTTCTTTTTCTATTTTCTTTTTTTTTGTTTTCTTTTTTTTTTCGTTTCAACAATAGCTTCATCTTTTAATTCTTCAATTTTTTCATATTGTAAGTAGGGACCAAATCTTCCATTTTTAAGATACATGTCATTGCCATTTTCATGCTTTCCTATAAACTTTGGTTCTGCTAGTTGAGATTGAGCAGCTGCTTTAGCTTTAGATAAAGGTCTAGTAAATTTACACTCTGGATAATTTGAACAACCTATAAAAGCACCACCTCTAAAACTATTTTTTAAACTTAATGATCCCGTATCACAAAGTTTACATTGTCTATTTATATTACCTTCT
The DNA here is from genome assembly GCF_059417795.1 of Candidatus Pelagibacter sp. PS_43. NCBI lineage: Bacteria > Pseudomonadati > Pseudomonadota > Alphaproteobacteria > Candidatus Pelagibacterales > Candidatus Pelagibacteraceae > Candidatus Pelagibacter > Candidatus Pelagibacter sp. PS_43. The sequence goes on from NZ_CM182066.1 coordinate 486,493, forward strand.
TTATCTCTTTCAAAAATTAAACTACCAAGACTGTCATTTAAAAGGTCTAAAACTTCTCTAGTTCTTTTTTCTTTAACATCAGACACATTTTGATTGAAATCTTTCCAAAACATTTCAAGAACTCTAATCCATCCTTCTTTGCCTGTAGTTATGTCATCTAATTGATTTTCTAATCCAGCAGTAAAATTATAATCAACGTATTTAGAAAATAATTTTTCAAGAAATGCAGATATTAATTTTCCTCGGTCAGTAGGATGAAATCTTTTATTTATAGTTTCAGCATAACCTCTAGTTGATATGACTGATATTATGCTTGCATATGTTGATGGCCTTCCAATTCCTAATTCTTCTAGTTTTTTTACTAAGCTTGCCTCAGAATATCTTGGAGGAGGTTGTGTAAAGTGCTGTTCGTCTAATAAAGCTTCAATATTTATTGGCCCTTTGTCCATTTCTGGAAGAATATCTTCATCTTCATCTTTCTTATTATCGTTCATAACTTTTAAGAATCCGTCAAATTTAATCACCGAACCACTAGCTTTACAAATTGTTCCATTATCATCTGAAGTTATTGTAATAGTATTTCTGTCAAATTGAGCAGGCTGCATTTGAGAAGAAAGGGCTCTACTCCAAATTAAATCATATAATTTATGCTGATCAGGACTTAAATATTTTTTAACAGACCCAGGTGCGCGCATAATATCTGTTGGACGGATTGCTTCATGTGCTTCTTGAGCATTTTTTGCTTTTTTACCAGAATAACTAGCTGGCTGATCAGGCAAATATTCACTTCCAAACTGAATCTTGATATATTTTCTGAAAGCATCCACAGCATCTTTAGATAGATTTGTACCATCTGTTCTCATATAGGTAATTAAGCCAATAGTTTCTCCCTCAATTTCTATTCCTTGATACAATTTTTGAGCGATTTGCATTGTACGTGATGCTCCAAACCCTAATCTACCTGAAGCAACTTGTTGAAGAGTAGAAGTTGTGAATGGACCAGAAGGATTTCTATTTACAACTTTGCTAGAAATATCACTTATTTGAAATTTTTTAGATTGAACAGTATTCATTGCTTTTTTGATTTCATCTTTATTTTTGAATGAAAATTTTTCAATTTTTTTATTCTCTAGTTGAGTGATGCTAGCGAGAATACTATTTTTATTATTATCATTAAATTTAATACTTAGTGTCCAAAATTCTTCTGGATTAAATAATTCAATTTCATGCTCTCTTTCAGTAATAAGTTTTAAGGCTACTGATTGAACTCGACCTGCAGATTTTGATCCTGGCAATTTTGTCCACAGTATAGGCGATATGTTAAAGCCAACTAAGTAGTCTAGAGCTCTTCTAGCCATATAAGCATCAACAAGTAAAGGTTCAATTTGCCTAGGATTTTCAATGCCATGCACTACTGCTTTTTTGGTTATTTCATTAAAAACAACTCTTTCAACATATTTATCTTTTATCAATTTTTTTTCATTCAAATATTCTTTTACATGCCATGCTATTGCTTCACCTTCACGATCAGGGTCTGTTGCCAAAATTATTTTTGAAGAAATTTTAGCAGCATCAGTAATTTCCTTAAGATATTTTTTTGAAAAACTATCAACTTCCCATTCCATTTTAAAATTATTTTCTGGATCAACAGATCCATTTTTTGATGGAAGATCTCTAATATGTCCATAACTTGCTAAAACAATATAGTTATCACCTAAATATTTATTAATAGTTTTAGCTTTAGCAGGACTTTCTACGATGACTAGATTCATTATAAAACAAACTACTCAAAAGCTTTTGATAGTCAAATCAATAAATTTTTGTCTTTGTTTCTTCTTTATTTTTAAGGCGTTTAACGTTTTCTCTATGAGTATAGAGTATTAAAATAAACATTATCATAAAAAAAATTGAATTATGATTTCCAAAAATGAATAAATAAAGTGGAATAACCAAACTTGCAATTATTGATGATAAAGATGAAAATTTTGAAATGACAAATATAATTCCCCAACTAACAACAAAAACAAAACCTAGAATAATATTTATAGAAAAAAGTATACCAACATAAGTTGCAACACCTTTTCCACCTTTAAATTTTAGCCATACAGGAAATACATGACCCAAAAATGCACTTAAAGAAGCTATAAAAACGTATTCTGGATAGTTAAATTTTACAAATAAAACTGGAATAACTGCTTTTGCTATATCTAGGGCTAATGTCGTATATCCTAAAGTCTTATTACCAGTTCTTAGGGCATTCGTTGCACCAATATTTCCTGAGCCAATATTTCTAATATCTTTTTTTAAAAATATTTTTGTGAGTATAAAACCAAAAGGTATAGAGCCAAGAACATATGATACTAATGCAATTAATAAATATTCCATTATTATAATTTAAATAGTTCTTCACCTTTTACAAATGTATTTGTTACTTTACCTTGGAGTTTTTTATCTTCTATCGAAGTATTTTTAGATTTTGATATCAGTTTTTCTTTTTTTACAATCCACGGTTTATCAATATCAACTATACAAAAATCAGCTTCATTTCCGACTGAAAGATTACCTTTGTTTATTTTTAATATTTTAGCTGGGTTTGATGTAAGTGCTTTAATTATAGTTTCTAATTTTACTGATCCGTTATGATATAATTCTAAACTTAATGAAAGTAGTGTTTCAATACCTGATGCACCAGTAGCTGCTTGAGCAAATGTTAATCTTTTTTGCTCTTCATCTTCAGGCTTATGATCTGAAACAATTACATCAATAGCACCATCCTTTAAACCTTGCACAAGCCCAATTCTATCTTCTTCTGTTCTTAATGGTGGTGATAATTTTAAGAAGGTTCTGAAATCCCCAATATCATTTTCATTTAATGAAAGATTGTTTATAGAAACACCAGTTGTAAATTTAACTTTTTCTTTTCTTTCTTTAATTATTTCAATTGATTTTGCAGCAGATACTTGTGATATATGATATCTACACTTTATATTTTCTAGTAACGTTAGATCTCTCTCTATAATTATTCTTTCAGCCACCGAAGATATTCCTGATAGTCCTAGTTTTGTTGCAATAATTCCTGAATTGATCATTCCATTTTTAGATAACTCATAGTCTTCAGCATGCTGCATAATTAAAGTCCCAAGATCTTTAGCAGAATTCATTATACGAGACATTAATCTAGTATTTTGAATAGTTTTTATACCATCTGTAAATCCAATTATACCTCTGCTTTGAAGTAAACCAAATTCTGTCATTGTAATTCCTTCAATGTTTTTTGTAAGGGCTGCACTAGGAAACACGTTAATTTTAGATTTATCTCTTCCACGTCTTTTTAAAAAATCTACAATTGAAACATTATCTATAATAGGATCTGTGTTTGGCATAGTGACAACTGAAGTTACGCCACCAGCAAGAGCCGCATTACTTAAGGTTCTAAAATTTTCCTTGTATTCATAACCTGGCTCACCTGCAAAAACTCGCATATCTACTAAGCCTGGAAATATATATTTTCCCTTTAAATCAATAATCTTTTCTCTTGAAGGTATATTGTTTGTGTTTACTTTTTTGCCAATAGCTTCAACAGAACCATCTTCAGCAATAATCATTCCACCATTTTCATTAATTGAATTATGAGGATCAATTATATTAGCATTTATAAAGTATTGTTTTTTCATTTATTCACAAAATATTTTTAAACAAGCCATTCTTACTGCCACCCCAAGCTCAACTTGTTCTTTAATTACACTCCTGTTGATATCGTCAGCTAACTTTGTATCTATTTCAATACCTCTATTCATTGGCCCTGGATGCATTATTAATGCATCATCTTTTGCATGTAATAGTTTGTCAGGAGTTAATCCATAATATTCATAGTATTCTCTATTTGAAGATAAAAATGAGCTAGTCATTCTTTCATTTTGTAATCTTAACATCATCACAATGTCACAGTCCTTTAATCCTTTTTTCATGTCTGTAAAAGTATTTACACCAAATTTTTCTATCTCTTTTGGCATTAAATTAGATGGTGCAATAATATTAACTTCTGCCCCTAACATATTGAGCAGATAAATATTTGATCTTGCAACACGTGAATGTGTTATGTCACCACAAATTGCTATCCTCAAACCTTCAATTTTTTCTTTTCTATTTATAATTGTTAAAGCATCTAATAAAGCTTGAGTAGGGTGTTCACGACTTCCATCACCAGCATTAAGTACAGCACAATTTACTTTTTGAGACAAAAGATTACATGCTCCAGAGTCTTGATGTCTAATAACAATAATATCAGGATGCATTGCATTCAAGGTCATTGCTGTGTCTATAAGCGTTTCACCTTTTTTAATTGCAGAATTTGCCATATTCATAGACATGACATCTGCACCAAGTCTTTTACCAGCTAGTTCAAACGAACTTTGTGTTCTTGTAGAAGGTTCAAAAAATAAATTGATTTGTGTCTTACCATTTAAAATATTTGTTTTTTTGCTTTTACTTTGATTTAATTTAATAAATGATTTTGCTTCATCTAAAATTAGATTGACATCATTGATGGATAAATCTTGAATACCTAGGAGGTGTTTTTGAGAGATTTTAATAGCTTTATTTGTTTTACTTGCCATTAAAATTAACTCTATAACTATTAATAGGCACTATGGCAAGTATTAATTATTCAAATAATCTATTGCCCCTTGTAAAATAAAGGCAGCAGCATTTTGATCTATAGTTTTTACTCTTTTAGATACATTAACATCCAATAAACTAGAAATATTAAATGCCCCAACCGTTGAAAGTCTTTCATCCCATAGTATCACTGGCAGATTAATTGATTTAGATATATTTAAAGCTACATCATTAACAGATTGAGCTGATCTGCCCATGCTACCGTCCATATTGACAGGGTTCCCAATAATTATCCCTCCAATATTGTTTTCTTTGATAATAATTTTAAGTTGGTCGATTAGTTCATTGGTGTTTGTTTTATCGATAGTTTTAAATGGTGTGGCAATTGATTGCCTCTCATCACATATGGATACACCAATTCTTTTAGAACCCAAATCTAAACCAATAAATCTGACTTTATTTGCTTGTTTTAATTTGAATTCTTCAATTGTGATCATATTGTATATTTTAAACTTAAGTGATAGTTTGCCGACATATTTAATTATCACATGACTATTGATCTTAAAACAATAAAGCACATATCAAAATTATCAAGGATTTCTGTAGAAGAAAGTAAAGCTAAAAAATTGGCTGGAGACCTGAATTCGATATTTGATTTTATAGAAAAATTAAATGAACTTGACACTGAAAATATTGAACCTTTAACCTCTGTTGCTGAAATAACTTTAAAATTAAGATCTGATGAAGTTAAAAGTGAAAATATTAGAGAGCAAATATTGAAAAATTCACCTGATGAAAATGAAGATTTTTTTGTCGTACCAAGAGTTGTTGAATAATGACTAATATTACTTCATTAACATTGTCTGAATTAGTAAAAAATATTAAAGATAAAAAACTATCCTCAGAAGAAACTACAAAAGCTTACATAGAAAGAGGAGAAAAATCTCAAGATTTAAATACATATATTACTGAAGATTTTTCTAATGCTCTCAAAAAGTCAAAAATTTTTGACCAAAAACCAAATTTTGATTTAAAACTACCTGGGGTCCCCATGGCAGTTAAAGATTTATTTTGCACTAATGGAGTAAAAACAACTGCGGGAAGCAAGATGTTAAGCAATTTCATTCCAACATACGAGTCAACAGTCACTCAGAATATTTGGAACGAAGGTGCCATTTTACTTGGTAAGTTAAATTGTGATGAATTTGCAATGGGATCTTCTAATGAAACAAGTTTTTTTGGAAATGTTCAAAGTCCAATAGATAAAGATCTTGTCCCTGGTGGTTCATCTGGTGGTTCAGCATCAGCTTTAGCTGCTAACTTAACTCCAATTACAATTGGTACTGATACAGGAGGTTCTATTAGACAGCCAGCATCATTTACAGGAACTGTAGGATTAAAACCAACTTATGGAAGCTGCTCAAGATATGGGATAGTTGCTTTTGCATCTTCTTTAGATCAAGCAGGTCCAATGTCTAAAAATGTAAAAGATTGTGCTTTGCTTCAAGAAGTTATTAGTACCTACGATGAAAAAGACTCAACATCAATAAACTTTAAAAGAAATGAGTACAGCAAGGAGTTAACAAACAATATTAAAGATATGAAAATTGGAATTCCTAAAGAATATAGAGTTGATGGCATGCCTAAAGAAATTGAAGATTTATGGTCTAAAGGGATTGAGTATATAAAAGATTGTGGTGCAGAAATTATAGAAATTACGCTGCCACATACGAACTATGCTTTACCAACTTATTATATTGTAGCTCCTGCAGAGGCGTCTTCAAACTTAGCAAGATACGATGGTGTAAAATATGGTTTTAGGTCTAATGGTGAAAATCTTATTGATATGTATGAGAGAACTAGATCAGAAGGTTTTGGTAGTGAGGTTCAAAGAAGAATAATGATTGGAACTTATGTTTTGTCATCAGGTTACTATGATGCATATTATTTAAAAGCACAAAAAGTTAGAAAATTAATTAAAAATGATTTTGATGATGCGTATAAAAAGGTTGATGCAATTTTAACCCCCTCAACACCCAGTGCTGCTTTTAAGATTGGGGAAAAAACTAACGATCCAATTTCGATGTATTTAAACGATATATTTACAGTACCAGTTAATCTAGCTGGTTTACCTGCAATTTCTATACCAGCAGGTTTGGATGCAAAGGGTTACCCGTTAGGACTTCAAATTATTGGAAAAGCCTTTGATGAACAAAAAATATTAAACATTGCTTATGCAATGGAAGAAAAAATTCAATTTAAAAATAATATTACAGATTGGTGGATTAAGTAAATGTCAAAAGATAAATCAGAATATCTGGTTGAAAGAGGAGACAACATCTATGAGGTAGTCATTGGTCTTGAAGTCCATGCACAAGTAACCTCAAATTCCAAATTATTTTCATCATCATCAACAACTTTTGGAGCTGAGCCCAATACACAAGTAAGTTTAGTAGATGCTGCCTTTCCTGGAATGTTACCGGTTATTAATGAATTTTGTGTTCAACAAGCAATTAAAACTGGCATTGGATTAAAAGCTCAAATTAATAAAAGATCAGTTTTTGATCGAAAAAATTATTTTTATGCAGATCTTCCACAAGGGTATCAAATATCTCAGTTTAAATATCCCATAGTAGGTGAGGGCACTGTAATACTTGATATGCCAGATGGTCAAAAAGAAGTTGGTATAGAAAGACTTCATTTAGAGCAAGACGCTGGAAAAAGTATACATGATATGGATCCACAAAATACATTAGTAGATTTAAATAGATCAGGAGTAGCATTAATGGAAATTGTGAGCAAACCTGATTTAAGATCACCCGATGAGGTGAGTGCTTATATTAAAAAGCTAAGATCAATTATGAGGTACTTAGGTACTTGTGATGGAAACATGCAAGAAGGTTCTTTAAGAGCAGATGTAAATGTTTCTGTACGATTGAAAGATTCTAAAGAACTAGGGACACGTTGTGAAATTAAAAATGTAAATTCAATTAAATTTATGCAAATGGCAATAAATTATGAAGCAAATAGACAGGTTGATTTAATTGAAGAAGGAAAATCAATTGATCAAGAAACAAGATTGTTTGACACTAAAAAGAATGAGACTAGATCAATGAGATCAAAAGAAGATGCTCATGATTATAGATATTTTCCAGACCCAGATTTATTACCATTAGAAGTATCAGATGAATTTATTGAAAAACTTAAAAGTAATATTCCAGAACTTCCTGATGATAAGAAAAAAAGATTTATTGATGAATTTAAGATTTCTTCCTATGAAGCTACAATATTAGTTTCTGACATTGATATAGCAAAATATTTTGAGGAAGTTGTTGCCAAAATGGGCAAGAACAAAGATATGAAGTTAGCAGTTAATTGGATTACTGGTGAGTTATTTGCAGTTCTAAATAATAGAAACTTGGAAATTTCAGAAAGTCCAGTAAGTGCAAAAAATTTAGCTAAACTTATCAACTTAATTAAAAATGGAACTATTTCTGGAAAAATAGCCAAGTCAATTTTTGAATTAATGATAGATAATGATAAAGATCCTCAAATAATTGTCGAAGAAAAAGGTTTAAAACAAGAAAGTGACCCAAAAGCTTTAGAAGCGTTAATAGATAAAATAATTGATACCAATAGAGAAAAAGCTATTGAATATAAACAGGGTAAAGAAAAACTATTTGGTTTCTTTGTAGGGCAGGCAATGAAGGTTTCTGGTGGTAAAGCTAATCCACAGCTAATAAACGAAATATTAAAGAAAAAACTTCAATAGCCCTATAATAGGTAGACATAAAGTACTTAAAAGATTGTCGGTAGAAGATTAAGTCAGTCCATAGTAATCCAAGACAACATGAACATCTTATTAAATAATATAACTTTAACTTAGCTTTCATTACTATTAAGATTAGAAAATAAGGTTTAATTAAATTGAGCAGACTAGTAACAAACTGGTACCCAAAGAGATAATATTATAGAGTAAAAAAATGGAACTTTTAATAGATATTATAAATTTAGTTAGTCTATTTTTTTAGACTTTAAACATGGATATAAAGAATGAAATCTAGATAAAAATATCTCAACAAAGTTTTAATAATAAAAATTTAACAATTTTAAATATGATTAATCAAGATAATATTTCTAGAAATTTATTGTTTTCATTTTTTTCAACAACTCTCTTCGTTTCTTTTTTTATTGGTGAAAATTCAGCTGGTGGTGCTAAATATGATCATTTAGTAACTAGTGAATATATATTATTATTTTCAAACAATATTAAAGAAAATTTATTAATATACGATCCAAAGACAAATCCGCACTTACCTTTTTTTTATATTATATTAGGAAAATTACTTAATTTATTTAGCTTAGAGATTTTAAGATTTTTTTATTTATTGATATCATTAACATTACCAGTTGTGTTTTATAAAATTTTAAAATTAAAATTTAAAAGTAGTGATAAAAATATATTATTTATAATTAGTTTATTAATTTTTTTATCTCCATACTTCAGATCCTCAGCTGTATGGTTAACTAATGACAATTTAACATTAATATTACTTTCTCTTTCAATTTATTATTTTTTTAAAACTGAAAAATTTAAATCAAAGAATATAAACCATATACTAAAGTGTTTTATTTTTTTAGCACTAGCTGCCTATCTTAGACAAAATTTTATATTGTTTATTTTTTTTTATCTTTATTATTTATTTTTAAATTCAGAATTAAGAATAATATTCATTGTTTTGCTTATAAACTTTTTATTATCAATACCAATATTATATTATGCAATTTATTATGAACATATATCTTATTATATTGTTACTAATTCTATAGATAGAATTAATTTTTTATTAAATATCACAATATATTTAAATTTAATTTTGTTTTATTTATTTCCTTTTATAATTTCTAAAATAATTTTTAAAAAAATAATATTTAGATTAAAAACTAATCTAAAAGAAATTTTAATATTAATTTTATTAATTTTTTTAGTTAACTATTTTATTTTAGATTACTCATATTCTACTCATGGATTTGGAGGAGGTGCATTTTATAAATTATTTGTTAACTTTCTAAATATTCCTGAATTATTTTTTTTATTTTCAATTATTTCTTTAGTTTTATTATTTTGTTTTTTGGATAAAAAAATTAGCAATTATATTGTAATAATTTTACTTTTTTTGCTTTATCCTTTGCCTACTCTTTATCAAAAGTATTATGATCCATTATTTATGATAATATTATTTTCTTTATTAAGTTTTGATAAAGATATTAATATAAATTTTTTAGATAAAAAGTATGTTGTAATCCCAACAATATATTTTTCTTCATTCTATTTATTTGCATTGTATTATTATTCATAATGAAGTTTAAAAATTTTTTGAATGAAGATTTAGATAAAGATATAGAGCTTAAAAAAAATATATTCAACTTTATAATAAAAAATTTAAAACATTCTATTTTTAACCTTTTTAGTTTCAATGAATTTAAAAAAATATATTTCAATTACAACAAAAAATTTATATATATAAATTTTGTCAACAATGAAATTAATTGTTTATTAACATATCTAAATAAAGAAAATGAAGTTTATCTAAGAAAAAACTTTTTAAAGTTTTTTTTAAAAAATCCTTTAAAATTTATAATTTTTATCATTAACCCTATTAATTTATTTAAGAACATTAGTCCTCCAAAAGATTATTTACAGTTATTTCACTTTGTAAATTTGAATTTAAAATTTATTGATAGAAAAAGAAAATATGAATTTATTAATTATGTTCATAAAATTGTTATTAAAAATGAATATAAAGGTATTTACGTGATATATAGAAATTCTAATATCTTTGCCAAAAAATATTATCAAAATAATGAATATAAGACATATAAAAAAAATTTTTTTTACACATTAGCACTTAAAAAATTTTGAATTTTCTTAAAAAATTAATTTTAATTGAAATTAAATAAAAAAAACATTTTATAATTAAATCAAGTTTATTGCTCGTAGTTTTTGACACACCACTTCTTCTATCTAATTCAACATATGGTAATTCAATAATTTTTAAATTATTCATTTTTGCATCTACTAATAATCTTATAAAATAATCACCATAATAACCTTTTAATTTATGATTTTCCAAAAAAGTTTTTTTAATTAATATAAAACCACTAGTGTAATCATATAAATCTTTAAATAAAAAAAAATTACATAATTTATTTAAATATATACTTAATTTATCAATTGTTTGAGCTGAATACTTTTTATTTTGAAAATATCTTTTGCTTTCTTCTAAAAATCTTGAAAAAAAAATCAGATCATAATTATGTTCATTCATTTTATTAATCATTTCATTAATATACTTAGGTGGATGAGAATAATCTGCATCAAGCCAAATAACATAATCAAATTTTGATTGTTTAATACCTTCATTTAATGAATTAACTAAACTATTCTTATAATTGGTTCTAACAATCAAACTTAGGTTATTAATTGAGGTTTTTAATTGGTTGATCTTTTTTATAGTACCATCTTTTGATCCATCATCGACAACGATAATTTCAAACTGAATTTTTTTTTTTGTAAAAATATTATGTATATCTTGAATTAAATCCTGAATATGTCCAGCTTCATTATAAGTTGGAAGTATTATTGAATATGTGTTATTTAAATTTATTGGCATTATAATATCGTAATATGGTTAAACTAATTAAATACAAGAATAATATTTTTGCATATATTATTAAAATATCAAATAAAAATGGGGTTAATTTTTGCACGCCTAAAGATATTACTCAACAAGTTGGGATATTAAATCATAAGAAGGGTCATATAATTAATCCTCATATTCATTTCAAAAACCCAAGAAAAATAATCTATACAACAGAGGTTTTAATTATATTGGAAGGAAAGGTAAGAGTTGATTTCTTTGATAAACAAAAAAAATACCTTTTTAGTAAAATTTTAAATAAAAATAAAATTATAATATTTATAGATGGAGGTCATGGATTTGAAATTATTCAAAATGCTAAAATTATAGAGGTAAAGCAAGGTCCTTACAATGAAGTAAAAGATAAGATAATTTTTTCTTCTAAAATTAAAAAGAAGATCATCAAATAGGCATAAAAAATTATGTTACCTAAATCATATAAATTTATACCTGTAAATGAGCCTGTAGTTACAAGTTCAGACGCAAAATCAGTTTATAAAACTGTAAAATCTGGTTGGATTAGCTCAACAGGAAATGAAATTAATAAATTTGAAAAAAAATTTGCAAAAATTATTAATAAAAAATATGCAACAACTGTTTCAAATGGGACTGCAGCTTTAGAAATAGCATTAAAAGCGCTTTGTATTGGAAAAAATGATGAAGTTATAATTCCTAATTTTACTATTATATCAACAGCTTTAGCAGTAATAAAATTAAATGCCACTCCAGTGCTTGTTGATTGCGATCATTTTAATTGGAATATGAATATTGATCAAATAAAAAAAAAATTACAAAAAAAACTAAAGCAATAATAGCTACACATATTTATAACTATCCTTTAGAAATTGATAAAATAATTAGAATTTGTAAAAAAAAAAATATTAAAATCATTGAAGATGCCGCAGAAGTAATTGGTTTAAAATATAAAAATAAGATGTGTGGTTCTTTTGGAGATATTTCTACATTTAGTTTTTATGCAAACAAACATGTTACCACAGGTGAAGGTGGAATGATTTTAACAAATGATTCTAAGATTTATGAAAAATGCAAATCATTAAAAAATCTTTGTTTCGGTAAAAATGATAGACGGTTTTTGAATTCAGATGTCGGATGGAATTATAGATTTACAAATATTCAGGCATCGCTTGGCTTATCACAATTAAATAGATTAAAAAGTATTGTTAATAAAAAAATTTTTGTAGGTAAGACATATTATAAATATTTAAAAAATAATAAAAATATTTATTTTCCAGAACCAAAAAAAAATAACCTTGAAAATATTTATTGGGTTAATGGTTTATTAATTTTAAATGGTGCAAAAAAAGATGCAAAGAAATTAGCAGAAGAACTTAAGAAACATAAAATAGAAACAAGACCTTTTTTTTGGCCAATGCATAAGCAACCAATATTAAAAAAAAAATATCTTCAAATAAAAATGATAAATTCCCATTTTCAAATATATTAAGTAAGTATGGAATTTACTTGCCATCTAGCATTAACCTTTCTTATAATAAAATAAGATATATTAGCTTAATTGTTAATAAATTAACTAATGAAAAAAAAAATTAAAAAATTTTTACTTATTTACTTTGTACAATTATTAATATTAGCAAAAACACCAATGAAATTCTTTAATGTTCTCGTGGCGAAATTAATAGACACAAAGGACTTAAAATACCATGGGTAAAGCAATTAGAATTACTGAAAAGCTTGAAAAATATATAAATGATTTTAGTTTAAAGTTAAATCCCATCCAGCAAGAAATCATCGATTATAACAAATCACTTGGTGACGTTAAGAGAATGCAAGTAGCAACATCTCAGTGTCATTTTCTTCATTTAATTATAAAAACCTCTAACATTAGAAATGTTCTTGAGATTGGTACTTTTACTGGGTTAAGTGCGCTTTCAATTGCTTTAGCATTACCAGAGAATGGTAAACTTATAGCTCTTGATAAAAATGAAGAGACTAACAAGATTGCAGTAAGTTTTTTTAAGAAAGCTAATCTGGACAATAAAATTCAAACAATTGTTAAGCCTGCATTAGATACTTTGGAAGAATTAAAGAATAATAAATTCGATATGGTTTTTATTGATGCTGATAAAATGAATTATAAAGAATATTACGAAAGATCTTTAAAATTAGTGAATAAAGGTGGATTGGTTATTGTAGATAATGTTTTGTGGCACGGTGAAGTTGCAGATGAGAATAATTTAGATAAATTTACTGTAAATATTAGAGACTTTAATGATTATGTTGCAAAAGATAATAGAGTGGAACAAATCATTGTACCATTAGGTGATGGAATGACTGTTTGTAGAGTGTTGTAATGTTTGATGTATTTGGATTTTACAAATTTAAAAAACTTACCTCATTAAAAAAATATAAGGTTTTACTTCAGAATTATTTAATAAAAAAAAATATCCGAGGAACAATAATTATAGCGAGTGAAGGTGTAAATGCAACCATCTCAGGAAAAGCTAACGATCTAAAGTCAACTATTACCAAGATTAAAAAGATATTAAATTTTAAAAAGTTTGATAGTGAAAATATTTCAAAAAGTAAATTTCAACCGTTTCACAAACCAAAAGTAAAAATTAAAAAAGAAGTAGTTCCCATGGGTCTTTCTTTGTCATCAAAAAATAAAAAAGATAATCATGTAGATCCTAAAAAATGGAATAAGTTAATTAATGATAAAAACACATTAGTTTTAGACTCAAGAAAACCATTTGAATATAATGTAGGTACCTTTAAAAGATCAGTTAATCCTGATGTTGCTAATTTTAGAGAATTTCCAAAATACCTAAATAAGTTAAAAAAAACAAAGCCAATAGCGATGTTTTGTACAGGTGGAATCAGATGTGAGAAAGCTACAGTATTTTTAGAAAAAAAAGGTTTTAAAAATGTTTATCAATTGAAAGGTGGAATTTTAAATTATTTAAAAAATATTAAAAAAAAAGAAAGTCTATGGAATGGTGAATGCTTTGTTTTTGATAACCGAATTAGTGTTAAACATGGATTAAAGGTTGGCAGTTATTCAATGTGTAGTGGATGTAGAAAACCTGTCTCTCCAAAAGATAAAAAGTCTAAAAAGTATGAAGAAGGTGTTTCTTGCCCAAATTGTCATGATAGTTTGACAATCGTTCAGAAAGAAAGATTTAGAATGAGACAAAGTCAAATAAACCTTGCTAAAAAGGCTGGTTCAAAGCATAAATTCCAAAAAGAATTTAAATAGGAAAATCATTTGTCTAAAGCTATTAACTTAACAAAAGATCCAATTTGGTCACTACTTCAAAAAGTAACGATACCTGCTAGTGTAGGTTCTTTATTTCAAACTTTCTATAATTTAGTTGATACATGGTTTGCAGGAAGAATTTCTGCTGAAGCTATAAGTGCTATAGCTAAATCATTTCCAATATATTTTGTAATTATTGCAGTTGGTGTTGGTATTGGGGCTGCAACAAATTCATGTATTGGTAATCTTTTAGGTGAAAAAAAAATAAATAAAGCTTCATTATTTATTGCTCAATCAATAATTTTTGCATTAGTTACTTCAATCGTTGTAACTTTATTTGGACTAAACGCTGCTGATTTTCTTTTAAGCGTTATGGGATCTGATGCAACAGGTATTGCTTTAACTAGAGAGTATTTAGACATCATTTTTTATGGAACGTTTATTGTGATGATTCAAATCTCTTTAAATGGAGCTTTGAATGCGCAGGGTGATACCAAGAGTTACAGAAATGTACTTATTTTTAGTTTCTTTTTAAACATTTTTTTAAACCCTTTGTTTATTTGGGGATATGGAATTATCCCTGCATTTGGAATAGGGGGACTTGCTATTGCAACTGTCATATCTCAAACAATTGGAACTATTTATTTAGCTTACAAAATCAATTCTTGTAAATTAAAAAAATATTTATCAATAAATTGTTTTATACCTAAGTTTATTCTCCTAAGAGAATTGTTCATGCAAGCTACTCCAATTATGATTAGCATGCTTTTTATTGGTGTGGGTATCTTTAATATATTGTATTTTATTGGACAGTTTGGAGATCTTGCTACTGCTGGTTATGGTGCGGCTTTAAGAGTAGAACAAGTTTTTTTACTTCCTGTAATTGGATTAAATACAGCCGTCCTTTCAATTGGTGGACAAAACTTTGGTGCAAAAAAGTACAATCGTATTCGTGAACTTTATACCAAAGCTTTAACCTTTGGATGTTCTTTTATGGCTGCTGCAGGTGTAATTTTGTTTTTTGGAGCAGATTTCTTTGTTTCTTTATTCACAGAAAACCAAGAAGCCATTTATCATGGAGCTATTTATCTAAAAATTGCTGCTTTAATTGCACCAATTTATCCTGTATTTTTTATTACCACAGCAGTATTTCAGGCTCTAAAAAAACCAATTTTTAGTCTTTACCTTAGTATTTTGAGATTAACAGCTTTTCCGTTTTTGTCTTTATGGTATGTAATTAATATTAGAGGTGGTGATTATGCAGACATTTTTTACACAATCATGGCTACAAACTGGTTTATGGGTATTGCAGTAATTATATTTATTGGATATTTTTTAAATAATGTTTTTAAACAAAAGAAAAGCCATTTTACTTATTAGCATAAGTTTAATAATATTTTTTTTAACATACAATCAAGTTAAGTCTCAAATTATTAAAATAGTTGATGGAGATACAATTCATCTTAATGGAGAAAAGATCAGATTTACTGGTATTGATACTCCAGAATTAAAACAAACATGTGTGAAAGCTGGTGTTAGTGACCCCTGTGGAATTACCGCAAGGCAGATACTTATTGATAAAATAGGAAATAATACTGTTGAGTGTATTGTAGAGGGACAAGATCAATACAAAAGAAGCTTGGCTGAATGCTTTGTAAACAAAGAAAGTCTATCAACTTATCTTGTAAGAAAAGGTTATGCTTTTGCTTATAGAAAGTATTCAAAAAAATTTATAGCAGATGAAGACTATGCAAGAATAAATAAAATTGGCATGTGGTCTATGAGTTTTGATTATCCTTGGGATTATAGAAAATCTAAAAAAAATTAAACCTAAAGATTACTTTTTTTTAACAGTCTTAATTCTTAATTATTACCATCTCTTTTGAGGCGATTTTCAAACTTTCTTACAAAAAATGAGACAATTAAGATCAAAACTAAATATTCTAATATTAAGAAGGTATAAATTTCTAATGGTCTATAAGTAGACACAACTAATTCATTAGCCTTTCTTGTTAAGTCACCAATACCAATAATTGAAACTAGTGAAGACATCTTTAATACATATACAAATTGATTGCCTAATGCAGGTAAGATATTTTTAATTGCCTGAGGAAGGATGACCAATCTTAACCTTTGATAAAAAGTTAATCCAAGTGTTGACCCTGCTTCCCACTGAGATTTTTTTATTGAGTTTATACCAGCTCTAAATATTTCTGCTTGAAAAGCACTCTCACTTATCGCAAGTGCAATTATTCCAGATACAAAGGGACTAAAACTTATTCCTGTCATTATTGGAAGTCCATAATAAATCCATAAAATTAAAACAAGCAGGGGTATAGCTCTTACAATTTCTACATAGCAAACATTTATGTATGTTAAAAATCTATTTTTAGCTAAAGATGGAATTGCAACAATAAACCCTAATATTGCAGATATGATTATAGATACTACTGAAATATAAATTGTTGTAGTTAAACCACTTAATAAAAATTTAAGATTTGTTAACCCTTCAACATTATTGGGCGAAAGAATAAACCAGCCTAATTCTTGGCCACTACAAGAAGTAAGAGTTATAAATAAAAGTAAAAAAATTAAATTTTTCACTTTTAAATTATAATTGATTAAAGAATATTATCTAATCTTTATAAGCTTTTTAAATTATATTTTGCTAAAAGTTTATCAAAGAAACCAGAGGATTTTTTATCTTTAATCCACTTATTTACATAATCATTCCAAACTTTATCATTTTTATTAACCATCATAGCTAAAAAAGCAGGATTTTTTTCTCCATCAGGAACAATGGCTAGCTCAGGATATGTAATAACTAATTTATTTGCCTCAGTAGAGCTTGTAATATTTCCATCTGCTCTTCCAGCTAAAACTTCTTGAAAATCTCTTGCTGGCGCTTCAACAGATCTTAGATTTGATTTTGGAAAAAACTCCTTTGCTTTTTCTTCTTGTGAAGTTCCTAGTGTTGTTGCAATAGTAACATTACTGTTGTTCAATGAATCCCATGTCGAATATTTTTTTAAATTCTTTTTAAGCACCAATGGTACAGTTCCATATTTATAATATGTATCAGTAAATCCAGCTACTTCTGCTCTTTTTGGTGTTTTCGTAACACTTGTAGAAATATCATATCTTCCTGCAGTAATTCCAGAAACTATAGTTTTCCATTCTGTAGGTACAAATTTAATTTTAACACCCATATCTTTAGCTAGTTCGCTCATTACATCAATATCAAATCCTTTATACTTATTTGTAGCAGGATCTTTTAGAGTCATTGGATCCCAGTCACCTGTAGTTCCAACTTTTAATTCACCAGAAGATAAAATCTGATCAAGTTTAGATTCTGCGTTAAGTGAGAAGGGTAAAAGTGCTAATAGCACCACAAGGAGTATTTTTTTCATAATTTAAATATATATGAAAATTAATGTGTGTAAGGTTATAACCTTGACGCACTATCACTCATCCAGGAGTGTAAATGTTGGGAAAAAGAGCGCCTAATGAATAAATCCACATTATTTATCTCTTTATGGTGAATAATAACATCAATATGAGCTAGAATCGTTTGAACAACCAAACCTTTTTTCGTTTTAAAATTATTAAAGTTAAAAGGCGAGCCTGTTGCTAGTAAATCAAAAACCTTACTACCCTTAATATTTAGCATTACAAACTGATCACTTACATCAGTCACTGCACCCAATTTAACTTTTGATATATTTCTAATTAACTCATCTTCAACTTCATAAGTATTATTGTCTTCACTTACAGTTTCATTTGATATTAACATCCATTCATCAGGGCTTAACCAAAAAGCAGTTAACTTTTCAGTTGAAGTAGAAGTATTAGCTTCTGTCGGTAAAAGCATATTAAGATTTTTTCCAATTGCCGTCATAAATTCTTTTGTTTTGCCTCTTATGATTAGTTTCATTATAGGTTTAATTTCTTTTATTTCTAAATCAGAATAAGCGATATCACCTTTAATAGATGTTTTATAATTAAGCATTTAACCTTTCATTTTCTTTGTCAAAAAAAACAGGGTTAACAATTGTGACGTTAATATTTTTGTTTTCCATTGGAATAAATAATTTTTGACCAAGCATATTTTTTCCACCCCTAACTACAGCTAGTGCAATTGATTTATTTAGATTGGGACTATAATAACTTGAAGTAACATGACCTAACATTTCAACTGGTTTTTGATTTATATTAGCTACTATCTGAGCACCTTCTTCCAATACCTCTGATGGATTATCTGTTAATAGACCAACCAGTTGTTTACGGTCCTCTCTCATAGTGTCTGATCTATATAAAGATCTTTTTCCAATAAAGTCATATTTTTTCTTACTAACAATCCAGTCCATTTGTAGGTCTATAGGTGTCATCGTTGCATCGGTATCCTGACCAACAATAATAAATCCTTTTTCCGCTCTTAATAAGTGCATCGTCTCAGTGCCATAAGGTGTAATGCTGAACTCTTCACCGGCCTCCATACATTTTTTCCATAAAGCTTCACCATAATTTGCTTGAATATTAATTTCATAACTATGTTCACCCGTAAAACTAATACGCATAATTCTACATTTAATATTATCTATTTTGACATTCTTGAATGACATATGAGGAAAATTTTCATCAGAAAGATCAAGATCTGGTGCTAATTTTTTTAAAATCTTTTTACTATTTGGCCCACAGATACTAGCTGTTGCATAATGATCAGTTACCGACGATAGGTAAACATCTAGTTCGGGCCATTCGGTTTGAAGATAATCTTCTAATTTTCCAAGTACATTTGCTGCGCCCCCAGTTGTGGTTGTCATTATATAATGATTTTCATCTAGTCTAGTTGTAACACCATCATCATAAACCATACCATCTTCATTGAGCATTAAACCATAACGACATTTTCCAATAGCAAGTTTTGACCATGCATTTGTGTAAACTCTATTTAAAAATTCAGAAGCGTCTGTTCCTTGAATATCAATTTTACCAAGTGTTGAAGCGTCTAATATGCCTGCACTCTCTCTTGCTGCTTTACTTTCTCTTTGTACGGCTTCATGCATGGTTTCATTATTTTTTGGATAGTACCAAGCTCTTTTCCATTGACCTACGTTTTCAAATTCAGCCTTATTTTCTATATGCCAATCGTTCATAGGCGTTCTTCTAAATGTATCAAAAAATTCACCAACATTTCGTCCAACAATTGTTCCAAATGTTAAAGGAGTGTAGGGAGGCCTAAAAGTTGTTGTTCCAAGTTCACCCATTTTTACACCTGCAGTTTCTGCAATAATACCAAGTGCATGCATATTACCAAGTTTGCCTTGATCGGTACCCATCCCTGTTGTTGTATATCTTTTTACATGCTCAATTGATCTGAAACCCTCTCTTAGAGCAAGTTTAATATCTTTTGCTGTTGCATCATTTTGATAATCAACAAAGGGTTTGGTCTTTCCTAAAATCTTATCAGAAGGAAGCAACCAAATATTTCTAAAATTCTTATCTTTAGGACATTTTATTTCTAAATTGTCATATTCAGTTTCGTTTATATTTAAAAATTCTTTTATAGATTTTACAGAGCTGGTTATTACATCATCAATTTCAAAATCACCATTACAAGATCCGATACTTATTTGATCGGAAGAGTATTTATTTGGTATAAAAACCTGATCTTCATCTCTAAATTTTAATTTACCACCTGATTGAGTAAAAAGATGTACTGCTGGTGTCCATCCTCCCGCAATAGATAAACAATCACAATTCAATATAATTTTGTCAGAACCACTAAATGATTGTCCATCTTTAGATAGTTTCATAATTGTAATTTTATTTATTCTTTTATAACCCCCTGTATCCACTACTGTATAAGAGTTATATATTTTAACTCCTAGATTTTGAGCTTCTTTTGTAAATTCTGTATTAGATTTTTCTCTAATATCGATTATTGCATCTACATTAATTCCTTTTTTTATCAAAGAAATTGCTGCTTCATAAGCTGTATCATTATTAGTAAAGAAGATATTTTTTTGACCAGTTGCTACGCCATAATAATCGGCATATTTTTTAACAGCTGAAGCAAGCATAATGCCAGGTCTATCATTGTTATTAAATATTAATGGTCTTTCTAATGCTCCTGTTGCAACAATAACTTTTTTTGCTCTTATCTTTAATAATCTTTGTCTTACTTTATTTCTTTTATCTGAATGAGGAAGATGATCTGTTAAATTTTCTCTTGCTAATAAATAATTATATCCATGATAAGCTGCCACACTAGTTCTTGTTTTAATTTCTAAATTATCAATTTTTTTTAAATCATTAATTTCATTTTCTAACCAAATTGATGAATTTTGATCATTTATCTTAATATGATCTGTATCTTGGTAGATTGTAGTACCACCAAGTTCATTTTTTTCATCAAGCAATAATGTTTTTAACTCATTTTTTGCAGCAGTTTTTGCAGCTAAAATTCCTGCAACACCAGCACCTATTACAAGAACATCACAATGAACATATTTATGCTCATATATATCTGGATCAGGTTCAGTTGGTGACTTCCCCAATCCTGCTGAATGTCTTATTAAAAA
This sequence comes from Candidatus Pelagibacter sp. PS_43, assembly GCF_059417795.1. Classification (NCBI taxonomy): domain Bacteria; kingdom Pseudomonadati; phylum Pseudomonadota; class Alphaproteobacteria; order Candidatus Pelagibacterales; family Candidatus Pelagibacteraceae; genus Candidatus Pelagibacter; species Candidatus Pelagibacter sp. PS_43. The sequence continues at coordinate 507,630 of NZ_CM182066.1, forward strand.
TTCATATTTTTCCCAAAAATTAGCTGGCCACATAAACGTCTTATAATAAAATCCTGCAGGCAAAAGGGGAGATATAAAATTATTTATACCCCCTATATCAAAGTTGACACTCGGCCAACAATTTTGACTTGTAGCCTCTAAACCATCATAGATTTCAATTTCAGTAGCTCTAACATTTGGTTCTGTAATTGCTGTATTATTATTAACCTGAACAATTGCGCTAGGCTCTTCAGAGCCTGCCGTCATTATTCCTCTTGGTCTGTGGTATTTAAAACTTCTTCCAACTAAATGAACATCATTTGAAAGGAGGGCTGAAGCTAATGTATCTCCTTTAAATCCATAGTAAGTTTTATTATTGAACTTAAAAGCAATCTTTGTTGTTTCATCAATAAAATTACTAGTTTTTACTCTTAACTTTTTTTGCATATAAAATTAAATTGACGGTGGTTTTTCACCCATTTTATAAACGGCTTTTATTTCATCATTGGAAGTGTCACGTACCATGTTAAACCATTTTCGACATCCGTGGGCATGGTTCCATCTTTCAAATTGCACACCTTTAATATTTTTTCTCATGAAGAGATATTCTGCCCACTCATCATCACTTAATTCTGTAGGTTGTTTTGGTCTTTCAATATGAGCTTCTCCACCAGCTTTAAACTCGCTTTGCTCTCTTTCTCCACAAAAGGGACAAGTAATTAAAAACATTAATGAGCTACCGCCGCTGCACCATGCTCATCTACAAGATCCCCACTAACAAATCTATTTAGATTAAATGCAGCATTTAATTTATGAGGCTCATCATTAGCTATCGTATGAGCAAATAGATCACCTGACCCAGGTGTTGCTTTAAATCCACCAGTGCCCCAACCACAGTTAAAATAAAGACCTTTTATAGTAGTCTTACTTATTATAGGACTTGCATCTGGACAAATATCAACAATACCACCCCATTGTCTAAGCATACGCATTCTACTAAAAATGGGATAAAGTTCTAAAATAGCGTTTAAAGTTCCTTCAACAATATCATGACTTCCTTTTTGTGAATACGAAACATAATCGTCTGTACCTGCACCAATTACAAGTTCACCCTTGTCAGATTGGCTAACATAAGCATGTACAGCATTAGACATCACAACTGTATCAATGATTGGTTTAACAGGCTCAGACACTAAAGCTTGAAGAGGTTTGCTCTCTAAGGGCAAACGTAAACCAGCCATATTTGCAAGTACGCTTGAGTGACCTGCAGCAACTACGCCAATTTTTTTAGCTTTAATAAATCCTTTTGAAGTTTCTATACCTTCAACTTCATCACCATTTCTTTTAATACCTTTTACTTCACAATTTTGAATTATATCGACACCCATTTCATCTGCACCACGTGCATAACCCCACGCAACAGCATCGTGTCTAGCTGTCCCAGCTCTTCTTTGTAACGTTCCACCTAATACAGGATAACGTATGTCAGGAGAAGTGTTTATGATTGGACAAAATTTTTTAACTTCTTCAGTACTTAAATAAACAGCATCAATTCCATTTAATCTATTTGCATGAGTTCTTCTTTTTAAATCTCTAATATCTTGAAGATTGTGAGCCAGATTCATCACACCTCTTTGACTAAACATTACGTTATAATTTATTTCTTGTGAAAGACCTTCCCATAATTTTAAAGCATGATCATAAAGGCCAGCACTTGCGTCCCATAAATAATTTGATCTTATAATAGTTGTGTTTCTTCCTGTGTTTCCACCACCAATCCATCCTTTTTCAACAACTGCAATATTTTTCATATTATGTTTTTTTGCTAAATAATATGCTGTTGCAAGACCATGACCACCACCTCCAATAATTATTGCATCGTACTCTTTTTTTGGAGCAGGGTCTTTCCATGCCTTTTGCCAATTTTCATGGTAGGAAAAAGCATTTTTAACTAAAGAAAATATTGAATAGTTGTTTTTCATAATAATAAATAATAATTACTTTATAAATATTGAATATTCAATACAATCAGCTATATCGTTAATCTGTGGAAGAGTGGGTGAGAGGCTGAAACCAGTCGTTTGCTAAATGACCGTGCGGGGAAACTTGTACCGAGGGTTCGAATCCCTCCTCTTCCGCCATTAGAATAGTGGTTGATCCTTAAAAAAATCTTTCATTTCTATTGGTTTTTTTTCTAAAATGTATCTGTAAACATTATAGTTTTCCATTACACGCTGAACATAATTCCTAGTTTCCTTGAATGGAATTAATTCAACCCAATCAACAAAATCAATCTGTTTTTTTTGCGGATCTTTATTAATTTTTTTCCAGTGTTTAACTCTTTTAGGTCCAGCATTGTAAGCTGCTGTTGCAAACGGGTAAGCTCCATCATAATCAAGTATTAACCCTGCGATATAATGAGATCCTAAATTGATATTATATTCTGGGTCAGAGGTTAACCGAGACTTTGAGTAGGGGAGCTTTGCTTGTTTTGCAACTAGTTTTGCAGTGTAAGGCATTAGCTGCATCAACCCTTGAGCACCAACATGACTATTAGCTCTCATATCAAATTCACTTTCTTGTCTTATAAGTGATAGTATAAAAGCAGTTTCAGGAATTTTTCTTCCATTCACGTATTGAGACACACTTATTATTGGATAGTTGTAAGTATTATGAAATCTCTTTTCATATGAGGCTATCTTTGAAACTTGTATAGCAAAATCATATCTTGAGATATTCGTTGCAAGTTCTGCAGCCAAAACCTCACTTCCACTCTTAATATTATCATTTGCTAGATGTCTTAAGATATTTTTAGTATATTTATCTTTATCTAATTCATCTAAAAGATAACTAATTTTAACAAGTTCTTTTTTTTTAAAATATTTTCTATATTCATCCTCAACAATCTGTTGTTCTTCAAGTTCAAATTTTTCATTGGGACTAATTTTTAAAAAAGCTAATTGACCGTAGTATGTGGTTAGATATTTAGTTGCCTCCTTATACCAATCTTCTGATTGTTTTTTATCACCAATTTTTTCATAAGCTCTACCAAGCCAATATGCACCTCTAGATAGACTTATAGGATAACTTACATTTTGGTAAAAATTATTGAAGTGATCAATTGCTAAAATTGGATCATCTAAAAAACTTAATGCAATCCATCCACTTATCCATTCAGCTTCAGCAAATTCAGGACCTGGATCAAGAGAATGTTGACTTGCAACTTTGTATGCTGTTTCATATTTATCTTTATAAATTAGAGCTCTTGTCATTATAGCTCTTTCAACCCACCATTTGTCAGGTCTCACAAGATAATCTTTATCATTTTTAATTGAATATATAATCTCTAGAGAGCTATCAATTCTTCCTCTTTTTCTTCTCCATTTAAGTCGATCATGATTTAAACCAGCATCATTTTTAAATTTTTGTGGAACATTTTTAATTGCATTGTCTACACCATAAGATTTACTCATTAAAATTTGTCTAGCTGTATAAAGTAATTGATAATCTTTTGGCAGATAGGGAAGCATTCTTTTTAAATCCCAATATTTATTTTCCCAGGCTAAATAATCAGCCCTTTTTACATAGTCTGTTGAATTAAGATATTTTTTATATTTTTTGTTCAATTTTTTCATTTGAGATCTTGAAAGTTTGGCTGTGATCCAACCTTTTTTTATCAATGAAACTCCTTTTTCAATATTTCCAGTTTGAATAAAACTTTCTCCTAATATTAGTTCACCATAACCGCTTAATGGTTCCTTCGAATTAAACCAATCAATGATTTTCTTGGGTGAAATTTTTTCTGTAGAAAGTTTTTCTTCTGCTAAATATCTAATTCTGTTTATTCGAGGATAGTCATCATTATTCTTTAAAAAAACTAAATAATCGTAAAAAGTTGCTTGATTTCCTGAAGTTAATAAATGTCTCCATTGAACAAAATTATATATAGATTTGTCTTTTGCTTTTTTAGAAATTGACAAAGCTGATGACCACTGACTTTTTTCCATTGCCTGAATAGATTTTTTTGCTATGGCGAAATCTTTTTGACTATAATATTTAGAAGTATTTTTAACCGAGGGTTTTATCTTTTTTACTATTAAAGGTTTGCTCTTTGGAATTGAATAATTAATCTTTTTATCAACAACTTTTGCAACTTTATCTTTATTTAATTGAATTTTTGTAGGTTTAGATTTTGGCTTTATTATACTCTGGGAAATTTTTTCATTTTTTGTTTTTTCATCTAATATAGGTTTTTTTAAGGGTAATATTGTAACTTCAGCAGCATAAGAATTGCTTATTATTGACAATAATAACAAAAATAATTTTATAAAAAATAAAGTATTTTTAACCATAAATTTAGTAAATGAATCTTTAAACTATGTTATAAGTATTTATGTTCAAAGGATCAAATGTTGCTTTAATCACCCCGTTTAAAAATAATGAGCTAGATATAGATGCTTATATTAAGCTTATACATTTTCAAATTTCTAATGGCACAAATGGATTGGTACCAGCAGGTACAACGGGTGAATCTCCAACTTTAAGTCATAATGAGCATCAAAAAGTAATCGATTTATGCGTTAAAGAGAGCAATGGTAAAACTATAGTAATAGCTGGAACCGGTTCTAATTCTACAGAAGAAGCAATTTCACTCACAACGCATGCAGAAAAAGCAGGTGCTGATGCGGCATTGGTGGTTACACCTTATTACAATAAACCTACGCAAGAGGGACTATTTCAACACTATAAAGCGATAAATGATAAATGTGGAATACCAATTATAATTTATAATATTCCTGGAAGATCTGTAATCGATATGTCTGTTGATACAATGGCTAGATTGTTTGAATTGAAAAATATTGTTGGCGTTAAAGACGCTACAGGTGATTTAGAAAGAGTTAACCAACAAAAAGATAAGATGGGAAATGATTTTATTCAACTTACAGGTAATGATGATAATGCTTTAGAGTTTAATAACAGAGGTGGCATTGGTTCAATAAGTGTAACAGCAAATATTGCACCTAAGTTATGCTCAGATTTTCAGAAGGCATCAAAGTTAGATAATGCAGAAAGTAAACTTGAAGCTGTTAAATTAGATAAAATTTTACAACCTGTTCATAGCTCAATGTTTGTTGAAAGCAATCCAAGTCCAGTTAAGCATGCAGCTAAACTTTTAGGCTTATGTGAGGACGATGTAAGATTGCCATTGGTTAAAGTTACTGACACAACCAAAAATATTGTTAAAAAAGCTCTAGTATCTGCAAAATTACTCTAATGAATAAAAAAACCAATTCTGGTTTAAAAATTATTTGCTTAAATAGAAAAGCAAGTTTTAATTATTTTTTCGAGGAATTAATTGAAGCTGGAATTGTTCTCAAAGGCTCTGAAATAAAATCGATTAGAGAAGGCAAAATAAATATAGCAGACTCTTATGCTGTTGAAAAAAGTGGAGAAATTGTTTTGATTAATTCACACATCTCAGCATTTAAACAAGCAAGTTATTCTAATCATAATCCCACAGATGAAAGAAAATTATTATTAAATAGAAAAGAAATTAATAAACTAATTGGTAAAATGCAAAGAGATGGACTAACTCTTGTTCCAACAAAAATGTATTTTAAAAAGGGCAAAGCTAAAATTGAGATAGCAGTTGCAAAAGGTAAAAAGCAATTTGACAAAAGAGCTACTAAAAAAAACAGAGATTGGAATCGTGAAAAAGCCAGACATATTAGAAAATCGAGTTAAACATTCATATTTGGCAATCGGATCAAATCTAGGTAACAAAATTAACAATATTAATTTAGCTAAATTTGAATTAGAAAAAAATAGAATAAAAATAGTTAAAACCTCATCATATTATCTATCTAACTCATGGCCAGATCCACTGTTGCCAAAATATATAAATGTAGTCATTAAGGTCAAAACTACACTTAACCCTCTTGAATTATTGAAATATTGTAAATTAATTGAAAAAAAATTAGGTAGATCTAGAACAAAGAAGAATGCTCCAAGAACATGTGATATTGACATTATTGATTATGACAAAAAAGTATTAAATTTTATTGAAGAAAACCTTTTTATTCCACACCCTAGAATGAAAATGAGAAGTTTTGTTTTATTGCCTTTATTTGAAATAGATAAAAAATGGAAAGATCCAAAATCTGGTAAAAATATTGTTAATTTAGTCTATAGTTTGTCAGTAAAAAACCTTAGATCTATTAAACAAATATAAATTAGTGTTATAATAACCTATGCTTAATTCTGAAGAACTTATAAATAAAGTCAAAAATTATAATAAGTTTTTAAATCCTGAAAAATTAAATAAAGCATACCAATACGCTGTTAAAGCGCATGAAAATCAAAAACGTGCATCAGGCGATCCCTATTCAAATCATCCAATAGCTGTTGCTTCTATACTTAGCGATTTAGAATTAGATAGCGCTACAATTGTTACTGGATTACTTCATGACACAATTGAAGACACACATGCTACATATGAAAATATCAAGATAGAGTTTGGACAAGAAATTGCGGATTTAGTTGAGGGTGTAACCAAAATTTCTGTTTTTGAAAATCAAGCAAACTCTAGTTCAAAAGCTGAGAATTTTAGAAAATTAATTTTAGCTACCTCTAAAGATATTAGAGTTTTATTAGTAAAACTTGCGGATCGTTTACATAATATGAGAACGATTGATGCTATTAGCAAAATTGAAAAAAAAGAAAGAATTGCTAAGGAAACTATGGAGATCTATGGACCATTAGCTGATAGAATGGGCATGCACAGAATAAGAGATGAATTGGAAGATTTATCTTTTAAAGTTTTAAATAATAAAGCAAGAGAACTTATCAAAAAAAGATTAGATGAAATTCGTGAAGATAAAGTAAATAACTTTAAATCAATTTCTATACAAATTACAGAACTTTTAAATGATCATGACATTAAAGCTAAGATTTTTGGAAGAGAAAAAACTCCTTTTTCAATTTGGAGAAAAGTACAAAAAAAAAGAATATCCCTTGAGCAAATTACAGATATAATAGGTTTTAGGGTTATATTGCCTAGTGAGCATGATTGTTATCAAGCACTTGGAATATTTCACCAACATTGGAACTGTATACCTGGAAAATTTAAAGATTATATTTCTTCACCAAAAATTAATCACTATAAATCATTACACACAGCTGTAATTGGACCAAATAAAAGACCTATAGAAATTCAAATTAGAACTATGGAAATGCATGAATTTGCTGAAAGAGGTATTGCATCTCACTGGAAATATAAATCTTCTGAGAAATTTAACTCTCTTACTTGGAAAGAATATGATTGGTTAGCAGATTTAGTAGAAATTATTGATAAAAATGAAAATCCTGAACATTTCTATGAGTATACTAAACTTCAAATGTTTCAGGAAAATGTTTTTTGCTTCACACCCAAAGGTTCAGTAATAAAATTGCCAAAGGGCGCAACTCCAATTGATTTTGCTTATGCGGTTCACACAAAAATTGGCGATAATGCTATTAGCTGTCAAATAAATGGAAATGATAGTGAACTACAAAGTATTCTTCATAATGGAGATGTCGTTAATATAATAACTTCAAAAAATAAATCACCTTCACTTCACTGGATACCAGTTACTAAAACAGGAAAAGCTAGAGCAGCAATAAGAAGATATTGGCATTCGAAAGGTGAACAAAAAGAAGAAAGAATAAAGAAATATAACACTACTTTATGGATATCTTTACCAGATCAGCCAGGTAAACTAGGTGAAATTACAACATTACTAGGTAATCACAGATTAAACATATCTAATGTTGAGATGCATGAAAAAACACAATATTATATTAACTTTAAGTTCCATTTGATAATTAGAGACCTGAAAAACTTTACAAATTTTATTAGCGAACTAAAACAAAAGAATATTAAGTTTAAAATCATAAGACACGAGGAAAAAAGAAATGCTTTCACACAAAAAATCTTTAAATATTTTAAAAAAAACTAACGCTTTACTTGAGGGACATTTCGTACTTTCTTCTGGACTACATTCATCAAAATATATTCAATGTGCAAAACTGTTAAGTTTTCCAAATTTAGCTAATTCTATTTGTAAATCATTGGCCCAGAAGATTAAAAAAAAATTTAGATATATAGATTTAATTTTGGCTCCAGCGATGGGTGGAGTAATTATTGGCTACGAAATAGGTAAAATTTTAAAAAAAGAAACTATATTTTGCGAGAGAGTTAACGGTAAATTTACTTTGAGAAGAGGCTTTAATATTAAAAAAGGTTCTAAAGTATTAATTATTGAAGATGTTATAACAACAGGAAAATCCAGTTTAGAATGTGTAAATCTAATTACTAGACCAGGAGCAAAACTTGTTGGTTTTGCTACCATTATTGATAGATCAACAAAAAAATCTTTAAAAATAAAAAAAGAAATTATTTCTCATATGAAAATTGATGTTCCAACTTTTAAAAAAAATAAACTTCCTGAATTTCTTAAAAATACACCCATAACAGTGCCAGGAAGTAGATTTATAAAATGAAAAAATTGGGTGTAAACATAGATCATGTTGCAACAATTAGAAATGCAAGAGGCTCAAACCATCCAAATCCATTATTGATAGCAAAACATGTTAGTAAATGTGGTGCAGATTCCGTTACAATACATTTAAGAGAAGATAGAAGGCACATAAATGATCAAGATGTTTTAGAAATCTGTAAAGATAGAAAAATAATTACTAACCTGGAAATTTCTTTAAATGATGAAATAGTAAAGATAGCATTAAAAAATAAACCCAATTATATTTGCATTGTTCCAGAAAAAAGAAAAGAGATAACTACAGAAGGCGGTTTAAATTTAAATAAAAATAGAACTAAAATTAAAAAAGTAATTTCATTATTTAATAAAGCAAATATTAGAACTAGTCTATTTATAGATCCAAATTTAAAAGATATTCAAAGTGCAAAAGAATTAAATGCTGATTGTGTTGAAATACATACTGGAAAAATTTCAGATTTAATTAAAAAGAATAAAGACTATAAAAAAGAACTAATAAAAATTAAAAAATGTTCTAAGTTTGGTAAAAATTTTGGTCTTGAAATCCATGCGGGTCACGGTCTTGACTATAAAACAACTGCAATATTAACAAAAATTAAAGAAATTACAGAATTCAATATTGGACATTTTATAATTGGTGAATCTGTCACTCATGGTTTAAAAAAAACGATTAAATCTTTTAGAAAAATAATAAGTAAATAACCATGAAAATACTTGGTATAGGTGTTGATATAGTTGATATCACAAGATTTAATAAATTAATAAAAAATAAAGATTTTATTAAAAGAATATTTTCTAACTCAGAAATACTTATTGCTAAAAAAATTAGAAATAAAAAAGCCTATTATGCAAAAAGATTTGCTGCTAAAGAAGCTTTAGCCAAATCAATTGGCACTGGCTTTAGAGACAATTTTAACTTTAAAGATATATCAATTATTAATGATAAATTAGGCAAACCTTCTTTTGTAATTACAAATAAGATAAAAAATATTGTTAAAGATCAATTCAAAACCTCTTCATTTAATTTCTTTCTATCAATTTCAGATGAAAAAAAATATTCTATAGCTTACGTAATTTTACAAAAAAATAAATAATGATAAGTAAAAACTTTATAATTGAAAATGTTAAAACAATTTTTTATGCCTTAATCATTGCGATTATTATTAGATCTTTTTTCATACAACCTTTTTATATACCCTCATCTTCTATGGAACCTACATTATTGGTTGGGGATAGATTATTTGTTACCAAATATTCTTATGGTTATAGCAAACATTCTTTTCCATTTAGTCCACCGATACTCAATGGCAGAATATTTTCACAAAAACCTGAAGTAGGAGATGTTATTGTTTTTAAAACCCCTGCTGACAATAGAACAGATTATATCAAAAGATTAATAGGATTACCTGGTGATAATATTCAATTCATAAATGGTGATTTATTTCTTAATAATAATCAAATTTTTAAATCAAGAGTTTCAAAGAATGATATAATTTATTGTGGCAATCAAACTATAGATGTTATTAAGTTTGAAGAAAAATTACCAAATGGTGCAATACATAATACCGTTTATTTAAAAAATTATAGTTTTCAAAATTCTGATGTATTTATAGTTCCACCAAAACATTACTTTTTCCTTGGAGACAATCGAGATTGCTCTAAAGATAGTAGATATTTAACAAGCGTTGGATATGTCCATGAAGATAATCTAGTTGGTAAGGCACAATTTATCTTTTTTTCATCAGATTTTAGAATTGCAAGTATCTTTTCTTTTTGGAAATGGCACAAAACTATTAGGTTCGATCGTTTTTTTAAAACTATTAATTAATGAAAATATCTTCATCAATCTTAGAAAAGAAATTAAAGTTAAAATTTTTTGATCCTAAAATTTTAATAAAAAGTCTTACTCATAAAAGCTATGACTCTTTGAATAATAATGAAAAAATTGAATTTTTAGGTGATAGAGTTTTAGGGTTGGTTATTGCAAAAAAATTATTAGAAATTTATCCAGATGAACGTGAAGGAATATTGGATAAAAAATTTGCATCTCTAGTTAATAAAAGAAAATGCTTAGAAATTGCAAAAAAAATTGAATTACAAAAATATATTTTGGTATTTAATCCAAAAAATAAAAAAATTGTAATTGAAGACAAAGTTATAGCTGATTGCTTAGAAGCTTTAATAGGTGCGATTTATTTAGACAAAGGTATTAATTTTGTTGAAAAATTTATTCTAAATTTGTGGAATGAGCATATTAATGCAAGTGTGATAACTGAAATTGATGCCAAAACTAAACTTCAAGAATATTCTTTAAAGATGTTTAAAACTTTACCTATTTATAGATTAATATCAAATACAGGGCCTCGTCATAAGCCATTATTTAAAGTCTCTGTGAAATTAAAGAATACTAGAATTTTTACAGCAGAAGGTTCATCTAAAAAAGATGCTGAACAGAACGCTGCAACCATATGTTTTGAGAGTATTTTTAAAAAATGAATTGGGATGATAAAGGATATTTGTTATCTAAAAATCGATACAATGAAAATTCCATTATAGCAGAGGTATTTACTGAAAATTATGGAAAAATTTCTGGTATTATTTTTGGTGGTACTTCAAAAAAAATTAAAAATTATTTACAGATTGGCAATAAGATTCATGTTAATTATAATTCCAAAAGTTTAAATAGAATTGGTTATTTTAAAGTAGAAATTGTTAAAGCTACTACGCCAATTTATTTTGATAATAGTATAAAACTTTGCTGCATAACTTCTGCTATGCATCTTGTAAAACTTTTAACAGCTGAAGCTCAATCAAATAATGACATTTACATTTTAATAGATGAATTTTTTGATTTATTAACTCATGATAATTGGATTGAAGAATATATTTTTTGGGAATTAAAGTTATTAAAATTACTTGGTTATGATCTTGAACTTAAAAAAATGGTCGAAAAAGAAGTTATAGAAGGAGAAATTAATTATTTTGTAAAATCATCTTCAGAAAAAAAATTTATTCCAAACTTTTTGATAGATCAAAATACAAAAAATATTGATTTAAAAAATTTATTAAAAGGTTTTAAGCTTCTTAGTGATTATCTTGAAAAAAGTATATTGAAACCAAATAATTTAAATTTACCCGTTTCAAGAAGTCATTTTATAAATTTATTAAAATAGCCTTAAAGTATTATTTCATTTATTCTGTCAGCATAATAACTGACTATTGCATTTGCGCCAGCTCTCTTAAATGAGATCAAGCTTTCTAATATTGAGTTTTTATCTATTAAACGTTTATTAATACTATTTGTGAGTAAGCTATATTCTCCTGAAACTTGATAAGCTAAAACTGGAATTTTGAAATTATCTTTTACTGATTTTATAATATCAAGGTAGGGCATTCCTGGTTTCACCATTACCATATCTGCTCCTTCCTTTATATCTAGGGCAACCTCTCTTAAGGCTTCATTACTGTTTCGAAAATCCATTTGATAGGTCTTTTTATCTCCTTTTAGAAGTCCTCTTGATCCAACCGCATCTCTGAAAGGTCCATAAAAACTTGATGCATATTTTACTGCATATGAGAGAATTTGAACTAACTGATAGCCATTTTTATCCAATGCTTTTCTTATTTTTCCAATCCTACCATCCATCATGTCTGAAGGTGCTAGCACATCACATCCCATTTCGGATTGCAATAAGGATTGATTAATTAAAATTTCATTTGTTTCATCATTTAATATATAGCCAGATTTTATAAGACCATCATGACCATGGGAAGTGTAGGGATCTAAAGCTACATCACACATAATACCAATTTCATTTCTGTATCTTTTTTTAATATATTGGATAGCTCTACAAACTAAATTGTCCTCATTTAACGCTTCGGTGCCAATTTCATTTTTTAACTTTGAATTTGTGTATGGAAATAACGCAACCATAGGTATTTTATTCTTAATGGCTTTATCAACAATATGACCAATTTTATCTATAGAATACCTAAAAACTCCAGGCATAGTTTTTATGGATTGTTTCTTATTTTTTCCATCAATAAGAAATATTGGTAAAATAAAGTCACTTGAAGATAGGCTGTTTTCCTGAATAAGTCTTCTAGACCAATCATTCTTTCTACTACGTCTAAGCCTTAGGTTTGGATAGCTTCCTGTTATCATGTTTTTATTATATTTATAAAATGCGACAAATGTATTATACAAATATATTCTAAAAAGAGTAACTAATAAATATTATGACATTAAATTTTAATGATTTTCAAAAACAGGAAATTAAATTTGATATTACTGAACTTCAAAAGGCATATAGTGAAATTTTAAAAATAAAAAAATTTGATGGTCCCGAAGAGATTAGTAACTTTGGAGCAATATCTCTAACTCAAATTCCTGGTGATCCAGACTCTATTAAAGGTCATAAAGCCAGAGGTGTTTTTTGGACTAAACCGGATGCAACAGGCAAGGAAGTTGTTAGAGATATAACTATCGACGAGTCTGCATATTCAGAATTTATCGATGAATTTAAAGATACTTATTTTAAGGAAGTTTTTGATGTGCTTTCATCTAAGTATAAACTTGGAAGAGTAAGAGTATTGTTAAAACAACCAAGATCAACATTAAGTTGGCATAGAGACCCTGAGCCTAGATTGCATATACCAATTATTACTAACCCAGGATCAATAATGGTCATTGATAATGTTGCCATGCATTTACCAGCTGATGGTTCTGTTTGGATTACAAATAATACAAAATATCATAATGCATTTAATGGTGGTGAAGAAGATCGTATCCATTTAGTTGCTTGTGTTTTAGATCATAAATTTAATTAGTTTGAAAAAAATATTCATATCATCTGATCATGCTGGGTTTAAATTAAAAGAATTAATCAAAAATTACTTAGATAAAAAAAATATAAAGATAGTTGATTTGGGTCCATTTAACGATGGTAGGGTAGATTATCCTGATTTTGCTCATAAGGTTGCTAAAAAAGTTAAGATTAGCAACAAACATGTAGGTATTTTAGTTTGTGGGTCTGGTATGGGAATGAATATTGCTGCTAATAGACATAAAAATATTCGTGCTGCACAGTGCTATAATTCAAAATCTACAAAATTATCAAGATTGCATAATAATGCAAATATCATTACATTAGGATCAAGACTTCTTACTAAAAAAAATGCTTTAAATTGCGTTAGCATTTTTTTAAATACAAAGTTTGAAGGTGGAAGACACGCAAAAAGAATTAAAAAGATTTAATTATGTCTAGTGAAAAAAACTATTTAAATAAAAATTATAAAAGCTTTTTTGAAGACAGTTTATCTGAAACTGATCCAGAATTACATAAAGCCATAAGTGATGAGTTAAAAAGACAACAACAACATATAGAACTAATTGCTTCTGAAAATATAGTTTCTCAAGCTGTTTTAGAGGCGCAAGGCTCTGTATTAACAAACAAATATGCAGAAGGGTATCCTGGAAAAAGATACTACAATGGATGTGAGCATGTTGATGTTGCAGAAAATTTAGCCATAGAAAGATTAAAAAAACTTTTTGATTGTAAATTTGCAAATGCCCAACCACATTCTGGGGCTCAAGCAAATGGAGCTGTATTTTTAGCTCTATTAAATCCTGGTGATACATTTATGGGAATGAGTTTAAATTCTGGTGGACACATTACTCATGGGTTAAAAATTTCAATGTCAGGTAAATGGTTTAATCCAATAGGGTATGATGTTGATAAAGAGTCTGAACTTATTGATTATGATAATGTTGAAAAACTTGCATTAGAACATAAACCAAAACTTATAATTTGTGGTGGTAGCGCTTACTCTAGAGTAATCGATTTTAAAAGATTTAGAGCGATTGCTGATAAAGTAGGGGCATATTTGATGGTGGATATGGCTCATTTTTCAGGTTTAGTTGCCGGCAAAGGGTACCCTAACCCATGTGAACACGCGCATGTAGTAACTTCAACAACTCATAAAGTTTTCAGAAGTGCTAGAGGTGGAATTATTTTAACTAATCATGAAGACCTAGCAAAAAAATTTAACACAGCAGTATTCCCTGGTTATCAAGGCGGACCATTGATGCATGTCATTGCTGCAAAGGCTGCTGGTTTTTTAGAAGCATTAAGACCAGATTTCAAAGATTATATCAAATCAGTTTTAGCTAATGCCAAAATTTTATCAGAGACACTTAAGAATAATGGTTTTAAGATTTATTCTGGTGGAACAGATACACACTTAATGTTAGTTGATCTAAGACCTTTCAATGTAAAAGGTAATGCTGCTGCTGAAAGCCTTTCAAATGCTAATATTACCTGTAACAAAAATGGAATACCTTTCGATTCAGAAAAGCCAATGATTACCTCTGGAATAAGACTAGGTACTCAAGCCGCAACAACTAGAGGTTTTGGATTAAAAGAGTTTGAGAAAGTAGGTGAACTAATAACTAAAGTTGTAAAAGGTTTATCTGAAAACCCTGACGATAATAGCAAAATTGAAGAAGAAGTTAGAAATGAAGTAATAGAACTTACATCTAACTTTCCAATATATAAAAATTTAAAATAATGATTTGTTCAATTTGTAAAAAAGGTGAAACCTCAGTAGTAGACTCAAGACCAACTGAAGATGGCACAGCCATAAGAAGAAGAAGGCTTTGTGTGTGTGGAGCAAGATTTACAACTTTTGAAAGAGTGCAATTTAGAGAAATTATGGTTGTTAAAAAAAATGGAAGAAAATCTTCATTTGATAGAGATAAATTATCAAAATCTATTTTTATTGCTCTTAAAAAAAGACCTATTGATACTGAAACAGCAGAAAAATTTATAAGTAAAATTTCTCGATCACTTGAGGAGCTTGGTCAAAGTGAAATTTCAACTACTACTATTGGAACTATGGTTATGGAAGGTTTAAAAGAGCTCGACCCTGTTGCTTACGTAAGATTTGCTTCTGTTTATAGAAATTTTAGAGAAGAAAAAGACTTTGTGCAATTCGTGGACAAATTAGATGTCTACAAAAAAAGATAAATTTTCAATCAAAGATAAAATTTTTATGGAGCTGGCCTTGAAATTGGCAAAAGCTCGTCATGGATTAACTGGAATTAATCCTTCTGTAGGTTGTGTAATCGTTAAAGATAATGAAATACTTTCAATTGGTCAAACAGGTTTTAAAGGTACACCTCACGCTGAATTTAATGCCATTAAAAATTCACATGAAAATTTGGAAGGCTCAAAAATGTATGTGACTCTTGAACCTTGTAGTCATTATGGAAAAACTCCTCCGTGCACAAATATTATAATTAAAAATAAAATTAAAGAAGTTGTATATGGAGTTGAAGATATTGATAAAAAAGTTAAAGGTAAAACCTTAAAAATTCTTAAGTTAAAAAATGTTTTAGTAAAAAAAAATTTACTCAAAAAAGAAATTAATAAATTTTATACACCTTATTTCTTTAATAGAAAAAAAAACCTTCCTTATGTTACTGGTAAAATTGCAATTTCTAGAAATAATTTGATATATAGCAAAGATACAAAAAGAATTTCAGATATTCATACTGATAAATTTACACATTATCTTAGATATAAAAATGATTCGTTAATGATTTCGTCCAAAACTTTAAATAAAGATAACCCAAAACTTAATTGCAGACTAGAAGGTTTGAATAAATTTTCACCTAAAAGAATAATTTTGGATAAAAACTTAGAAATTAAAAAAAATTCATACATTTTTAAAACAGCTAATAAAAACAATACTATAATTTTTTATCACAATTCCAAAGCTGAAATGAAATTGATGTTAAAAAAAAGAGGCATAAATTTAATCAAAAGTAAATTAAATAAAAATAACTTTGATATTAAATCAATTTTAATGAAACTCTATGTCCTTGGCTGCAGAAATTTATTAGTCGAAGGGGGAAATGATCTTTCTAAACACATTATTAAAAAAAAATTATTTAATGAATTTTATTTATACAAATGTGCTAAAACTTTATCAAAGTTAGTTAACCATAAAGAGTTTCGTTTTCTTAATGAATTAAAGAAAAATTATAAAAATAAATTGAAAATTAAAAAAAAATTAGGCAAAGATGTAATTACACTTTACAAATAATATTATGTTTAATGGAATAATTTTTAATCAAGGTTTAATCACTAAATTTGAAAAAAGATCAAAAGGTATTAATATTTTTGTAAAAGCTGATTTAAAGCTAACACTTAAAGATCTGGGTGTATCAGTTGCTTGTGACGGCGTTTGCTTAACATTAATTGATATTAAGAATAAAATAATGGAATTTTATCTTTCTGATGAAACAATACAAAGATCAAAATTTCGATTCTTAAAAATCAATGATAAAATTAATCTTGAACTTCCTTTAAGATTTGGTCAAAAAATATCAGGACATATTTGCCAAGGCCATATTGATGCAGTAGGCAAAATACAGAATATTAAGAAAATTGATAAATCGTATTTATTTGATTTTGAAATTGTTAAAAAAGAAAGAGCAAATCTAATTGATAAAGCCTCTATATGTATAAATGGAATTTCTTTAACAATTTCCAAAGTAACCAAAAAAGGTTTTCAAGTTTGGGTTATTCCCCACACCTTTAAACTAACGAATTTATCTTCATTAAAAAAGAACAGCCTAGTTAATATAGAGATAGATATCTTATCTAAATACGTTAGAAATTATTTTAATGAAAAAAAATAATTATGCATCCATTGAAAGTATAATTAATATCGCAAAGCAGGGCGGTATGTTCATCTTAGTTGATGATGAGAAAAGAGAAAACGAAGGAGACTTAATAATATCAACCACTGACTCAAGTGCTAAAAATATAAATTTTATGGCAAAATATGGTCGTGGATTAATTTGTCTGGCGCTAGATAGTGTACAGGCAAAACGTTTAAATTTATCTTTGATGTCACCTATAAATCAATCCAGGAATAAAACTGCCTTTACAATTTCTATTGAAGCAAAAAAAGGAATAACAACTGGAATCTCAGCAAAAGATAGAGCAAAGACAATTAAAATTGCTTCAAAGAAAAATGCGAATAAAAAAGATATTGTTTCACCAGGACATGTTTTTCCAATTATTGCTAAAGATGGGGGTGTTCTAGTAAGAGCTGGTCATACAGAAGCTTCTGTTGATATATCAAAACTTGCTAAAAAAAATAACTCTGCAGTTATTTGTGAAATAATGAATGAAGATGGCACAATGGCTAAAGGCCAAGATTTATTTGATTTTGCAAAAAAACATAATTTAAAGATAGGTAAAATTGAAGACCTTATTGCTTATCGTTTAAAAAAAGAAAAACTAATTAAACTTAAAAAACAATCTGATATTGAAATCAAAAATCAAAAATTTAAAATTAGAATCTATGAAAATCTTTTAGATGGATCTGAACACTTTGCTCTAATTAAAGGTAATATTAAAAAAGGAATAATACCAAGAGTTAGAGTAATTTCATCTAACGTAGTTCAAAATTATTTAATCAATCAACAATTGCCAAATTCATTTCATAAAACATTAAATTATTTTAAGAAATTCAATAACTGTGTTTTAGTTTTTATAAAAGATACAAATTTAAAATCTGTTACACAAACACTCAAGGATTATAAGAACAAAGATTTTTATAAAAAGGGAAATGATAAACTTATAAGGAATTATGGTATTGGTGCTCAAATAATTAAAGATTTAAAGATTAAAAATATGATATTAATAACTAAATCTCTTAAAAAAGTTATTGGTTTAGAGGGTTATGATATAAAGATTATTAAACAGGAAATCATTTAATGAAAAAAAAATATTTAATAGTTATTGCAGATTATTATAAAGATATATCAAAAGGTTTATTAAGTAGTGCGAAAAACGCATTGCCCAAATCTAGTTTAATAAAAACTATCTATGTCCCAGGTGTCTTTGAAATACCAGTTACCATTTCAAAGAATATTAAGAAGTATGATGCTTTTTTAGCTCTTGGTTGTGTGATTAAAGGACAAACTCCTCATTTTGACTTTATTTCATATTCTTCAACTGATGCAATAATGAAACTATCCGTAGAAAATAAAAAACCCATTGGCAATGGAATTATTACTTGTCTCAATATGCGTCAAGCTATAGCTAGAAAGAAAAAGGGAAGAGAAGCAGCTCTAGCTGTAATATCTGTCCTTTCCCAATAAGAATGAGAACTCCATATAACCCAAATCAAAATCCTAGGGTTATTATTATTCAAAAACTCTATACTAAATTTTTTAATGATGATGAAGATATAACTTTTTCAAAACACAGATTTAAAAAATCTATTAAAGATGTGGTGCTTGGTACAATTGAAAGAGATGATGTTATTAAAGAAGAGGTCAAAAATTTTTTAAGTGAAGATCTTGAATTGTCAAATATGGATAAAGTTTTCCAGATCATTGTTAAGGCAGCTATATATGAATTTCTTTATAAGCCTAAAATTTCTAAAAAAATCATAATCAAGGAATATTTAGATGCTTCAAATTTTTTTTTAGAAGACTCCCAAACTAAATATTTGAATGCAATATTAGATAAAATTGCCAAAAAAATAAGAAATTCTAATGCATGAATTTGATTTAATTAAAAATTATTTTCAAAAACTTTCTAAAAAGACAATTGGTTCTTTAAACCTTAATGATGATGTTTTTTTTGATAAAAAACATGAGTTAGTAGTATCAATAGATACATATATTCAAGGAAACCATTTTATAGATTTTAAAAAACCAGATTTGGTAATAAAAAAGATCATAAGATCATCAATATCTGATTTAATTTGTAAAGGCGTAAGTCCAAAATACTATTTTGTTTCAGGCTCAGGTAATAAAAAATCTTTTTCAAAAAATAACTTAAAAAAAATATCTAAATCACTTAATGATGAACAAAAAAAGTATAAAATTTATCTTTGTGGTGGTGATACGGTTTTTTCTAACAAATTAAGTTTTACAATAACCTCCATTGGTTTTGCAAAAAAAATTATTGAAAGAAATAAAGCTAAAATTAATGATGACATTTATGTTACAGGAAATTTAGGTGATAGCTATTTAGGGTTATTAGTTTTAAAAAATAAATTTAAAATAAACAAAATTCAAAAAGATTATTTTATTAACCAATATTATAAACCTAATATTCAAATCGATTTATCTAAACATTTAAATAAATTTGCAAATACTTCAATTGATATTTCGGACGGTTTACTAGCAGATCTTGAAAAATTGATTAATAATCAAAAACTATCTTATAAAGTAAGTTTAGATGATATACCAGTTTCTAATTCCTTGAATAAACTCATATCAAAAAAAAATATCTTGAAAGAGTATTGTATTTCAAAAGGTGATGATTATCAGGTTCTATTTACTGCCTCGAAAGATAAAAGAAGAATCATAAAAAAAGTTTCAAATGAATTAAGAGTTAAAATTTCAAAAATAGGAATAATTCAAAATTTAAATAATAAACCCACATTAATTGATAAAAAAAGAGGAATAATTAGCCTTAAAAATAAGGGTTATTTTCATCATTTTTAAAAAGTTAAATATTGCCTTTTATGGTTTTTTTTGTATTGTCCGGACTTTAAACGTTTAATTTAACAACCAAACAACCAAAAGGCAAAATGAACTCAATCGTCGAAACAATATTACTTTATACTATAGCTGCTGGATTTCTTTCAATTGTATATGGATACTTTACTGGAAAAAATATATTAAGCTCGAGCACTGGAAATGCTAAAATGCAAGAAATTGCATCTGCTATTCAAATTGGTGCAAAAGCTTATTTAGCAAGACAATACAAAACAATTGCCGTGGTTGGAGTTGTTGTTTTGGTTATTATATGCATTGTATTTAGTCCTCTTGTTGGTTTAGGTTATTTCATTGGTGCAGCTTTATCTGGTATAGCTGGTTATGTTGGAATGTTAGTTTCAGTTCAGGCTAACGTTAGAACTGCTGAAGCATCTAGAAAAGGTTTAGCAAGTGGTTTAGCTGTAGCATTTAAATCAGGTGCTGTAACAGGTATGTTGGTTGCTGGTTTGGCCTTGTTAGCAATAGCTGTTTATTATTATTTTTTATTAAAAGCAGGAGTTGATGAAAGGGAAATTGTTAATGCTCTTGTTGCTCTAGGTTTTGGTGCTTCTTTAATTTCAATTTTTGCAAGATTAGGTGGCGGAATCTTTACCAAAGGTGCTGATGTTGGTGCTGATTTAGTTGGAAAAGTTGAGGCAGGTATACCTGAAGATGACCCTAGAAACCCAGCTGTAATTGCAGACAACGTTGGAGACAATGTTGGTGATTGTGCTGGAATGGCTGCAGATTTATTCGAAACTTATGCTGTAACAATTGTTGCAACAATGGTTCTTTCTTCTATATTTTTTTATGGTGATATTAATATGATGATTTACCCATTAACGATTGGGGGCGCTTGTATTTTAACATCAATACTAGGAACATTTTTTGTAAAACTTGGAAAAAGTAAAAATGTAATGAATGCATTATACAAGGGATTTGTTGTTTCTGCAGTTTCATCATTATTAATTCTATATCCAGTAACTGATTATGTTATTGGCTTTGCTAATGAGTATTCTGTAAATGGAAAAACTTTTACTGGTATGAGTCTTTATTACTGTGGTGTAATTGGCTTAGTTATTACCGGTTTATTAATTTGGATTACTGAATATTATACTGGAACAGATTATAGACCTGTAAGAAGTATCGCAAAATCATCAACAACAGGACATGGCACAAACGTTATTCAAGGATTAGCTGTTTCTATGGAGGCAACTGCAATTCCTGCTTTAATAATTGTTGCGGGTATTCTTGCTACCAACTCTATTGCTGGTCTTTATGGAATTGCTATTTCCGTAACAACTATGCTAGCTTTGGCTGGAATGGTCGTCGCACTTGATGCGTATGGTCCAGTTACAGATAATGCGGGTGGTATTGCAGAAATGTCAAATTTACCAAAAAGTGTAAGAAAAACTACAGATGCGTTGGATGCAGTTGGTAATACTACAAAAGCTGTTACCAAAGGTTATGCTATTGGATCAGCAGGGTTAGGTGCACTAGTTTTATTTGCCGCTT
Source organism: Candidatus Pelagibacter sp. PS_43 (assembly GCF_059417795.1). Classification (NCBI taxonomy): domain Bacteria; kingdom Pseudomonadati; phylum Pseudomonadota; class Alphaproteobacteria; order Candidatus Pelagibacterales; family Candidatus Pelagibacteraceae; genus Candidatus Pelagibacter; species Candidatus Pelagibacter sp. PS_43. The sequence goes on from NZ_CM182066.1 coordinate 529,251, forward strand.
ATGTTGAAGATATTAAACACTTTTCTGGTGTAGCAGGATCAAAGCTAGAAGGAATAGTTGTAACATTTGATTTATCTAATCCATACGTTGTAGTTGGATTATTAATAGGTGGAATGCTTCCATATTTATTTGGATCAATGGGAATGCAAGCCGTAGGAAGAGCAGGAGGGGCTGTTGTTATAGAAGTTAGAAGGCAATTTAAAAAATACCCAGGTATTATGAAGCGTAAACAAAAACCTGATTACGCTAAACTTGTTGATTTATTAACATTAGCTGCAATTAGAGAAATGATTTTACCTTCATTATTACCAGTTCTATCTCCGATTGTTTTATACTTTGTTATATTTCAAATTGGTGGGCAAGTTGCTGCTTTAGCTGCTGTCGGTGCAATGTTATTAGGTGTCATAATCACTGGATTATTTGTTGCAGTTTCAATGACAGCTGGTGGTGGTGCTTGGGATAACGCTAAGAAATATATTGAAGATGGAAATTATGGTGGAAAAGGTTCAGAAGCTCATAAAGCAGCTGTTACAGGTGATACTGTTGGTGACCCATACAAAGATACTGCTGGGCCTGCTGTAAACCCAATGATAAAGATTACAAATATTGTTGCTTTATTATTGTTAGCGGTGATTGCGGGCTAGATTATTTTATTTTTTTTTTCCCGAGTGGATCGTTGATTTTTTCTCTTAAAGAATACAAGAATTCATAGATAAAACTATTTTTAGAATAACTCATTTGGGTTGTGTTTTCTGTGAATTTTATTTCATTCATTTTATCTTTATCAAAAAAAATGCTTTTTGTTAGAATACCTTTGTTATCGATATCTAAAAGTAAAATGTTATTTTTTAGTAATTTTTTTTTCCCTAATCTTGATAATTTTGTTGAGCTTGTTTGAATTTCCATATAAATCCATAATTCCTCATCAAAAGAACCTTTTGTAGATGGAGGACCCAAAAGTTCAAAGATATCATTTTTATTAGTTTTGCCAATCACAAGTTTTTCACTTTTTTTTTCTAAAAAATGCACACCATGATGCTTTATAACTTTATTTAATGTACAACTTGAAATAAATAAAAAAAGAACAATTAGATTAAAAATTTTTTTCATGAATAAAAACTATATTAATATTTACAATAATTTAGTTAAATTAACTAGAAATAAAGAATTGTATAAAGACTTTAAAAATCAAGACACATTTTCAGACAGAATGATCTTTTTTCTATTACATTTTGCTTTTTTTTTAAAAATTTACAAAAAAGATAACAATAAAGAAATACTCCAAGAAATTTATGATTATGTCTTCAGGCAATTGGAGTTAAGTGTCCGAGAGATTGGTTATGGAGACCAATCGATAAATAAAAAAATGAAAGATTATCTCAATTTATTTTATGGAATGATTGATAAAATTCATAATTGGGATCATTTAAACAATGAATCAAAAAAAGAGCAATTAACAATATTTTTAGATAATGCTCAAAATAGCGATTATTTGGTAAAATATTTTGATAAATATATTGAATTTTTGATAAATAACACTTTAAATTCTCATATAAAAGGTGTAGTTAAACATTAATTTTATTATGGCTGTACCAAAACGTAAACAATCACCGTCAAGAACTGGGATGAGAAGAGCTCAGAATATGAAATTTTCATCTAAAAATATAGTTGAGGATAAGAAATCTGGTGAGTACAGACTCCCTCATCATCTAGATCTTAAAACTGGTATGTATCGTGGTAGACAAGTTTTGGACCCTAAAGAGTAAATTATTTTTTCAACTAAATAAATAGAATGAGCAAAACAATCAAAATTGCTGTTGATGCAATGGGTGGCGATGGTTCACCAAAAAAAATTATTGAAGGTATTAATCATCATTTTAAAAACAATAAAAATACCTTTTATCAAATTTTTGGTGATAAAGGTCAAATTGAAAAGTTTATTACTGATGAATTGCCTAGTGAAAACTTTGAAATAGTTCATACAGAAGATGTTGTTAAAGGAACAGATAGTCCATTGGAAGGTGCAAAAAGAGGAAAAAAAACTAGTATGTGGTTAGCGATTCAGAGTGTTAAAGAAAAAAAATCTGATGTAGTAATTTCAGCAGGGAATACTGGTGCATTATTAGTTATTTCAAAGTTAAATCTTAAAATGATAGACAATATAGATAAACCAGCTCTTTCAGCCTTATGGCCAAATAAAAAGAATATGAGTGTTGTTTTAGACTTAGGTGCAAATATTGAATGTAGTCCGAAAAATTTAATTGATTTTTCGATAATGGGTTCCTCTTTATTTAATTCATTATATCCGAACGATGAAGCAAAAGTTGCACTATTAAATATTGGCTCTGAAGAACTTAAAGGAAATGAAATTATAAAAGAAACTTATCAACAGTTGAATAAAAGAACTAATAACGATTTTGAGTTTAAAGGTTATATTGAAGGGAATCAATTAATGAACGGTGATGTTAACGTTATAGTAGCAGATGGTTTTACTGGCAATGTTGCATTAAAGACTGCTGAAGGTACTGCTAATTTTATCACAAGTGAATTAAAAAAAGCAATGACTGGAAATTTGATTGGAAAAATGTCATCGCTACTTAATATTTCAAATTTAAAAAAATTTAAAAAAAGACTGGATCCAAGATTATATAATGGGGCAATTTTTATTGGATTAGACTCCCCTGTAATTAAAAGTCATGGTGGAACAGATTATATAGGTTTTTCAAATTCTTTAAGTGTTTGCTCTAAAACGGTAACTGGAAATTTGATTGAAAAAATAACTAATAATATTAATTAATGACGAGAACTAACCTTACAAAAAAAGATCTAATTAACTCAATTTATATGCAGATTGGTTTTTCTAAAAATCTTTCTGAAAATTTAATTGATGATTTTTTTACTACAATCCTGGAAAATTTAAAGATTGAAAAAAAACTTAAACTTTCAAAATTTGGTACGTTTTCTATAAGACAAAAAAAAAGTAGAGTTGGAAGAAATCCTAAAACTAAAGAAGAAGCGGCTATATCTGATAGAAATGTTGTTTTATTTAAAGCTTCTAAAGAGTTTAAAGATTTAGTAAATTCTATAAATGATCAATAAAAATTTAGATGCTTACAAATCAATAGGTGAGGTTGCTAAAATTCTAGATTTAGTAAATGCCAAAAAGGGTACTTTAAATACTCATACCATAAGGTTTTGGGAAAAAGAATTTAAACAGATCAAACCAAAAATTCTCAATGGTAATAGAAGATACTATAATAATCAGACTATAGAAGTTCTTAAAAAAGTTAAATTTTTACTTAAAGAACAAGGAATGACAATCAATGGAGTTAAAAAAGTTCTCAATTCTGACAAATCTTTAAACCTTGACGAATTATCAAATAATTCTATAAGTGCTAATTATAATATAAGAAATAAATTAAAAAATATTTCTAACTTAGTAAAACAAATTAAAAAGCTTAAATAGTATGGCAAAAAAAACACACGTTAAAGTAAGATTGGTCCCTGAAGCTAAACCTGATAGTCCTTTTTTCTATTATGTAAAAAAGCCAGCGGGCGGTGAAAAAGCTAAAGTTAAATTGTCTGCTAAAAAATACAATCCATCAACTAGAAAACATGAAATGTTTGTGGAGAAAAAACTACCACCACACAGTAAATAGTTTATTTCTTCTTAAAGTTTCTCTTCTCGTAATCAATAAAAGACCAAATCATATTCTTCCAAATTCTGTTCGTAATTTTTGGATCAATTTTTGTCTTGATTGATTTTTTTTTAATTTTTTTAAGTATATAGCTTATTCTTGTTTTATCGATTATTTCTTTTTTATAAATTTTTACTTTTAAAACTTCATTTACTAAAAGCGATCTTTTTTTAATAAGTTTAAGCAGATCATTATCTAATTTATCAAGTTTTATTCTTAATTGGGTAAGTTTTTTTTTATTAGTAGGCGACATTTAATCAATTGGTTATTAAAATAATTATTATAAGTATAATTTATGTTTGTAAATAGCGACAACTATATAAAATATTTAAAGATATGGTTAATAGGACTATTTTTGCTAATTGTTCTTATGGTTGCGGTAGGTGGCTTAACCAGATTAACTGACTCAGGCTTATCCATTACGGCATGGGAGCTTTTTTCAGGTATATTGCCACCACTTAATTCAAATGATTGGAATATGTATTTTGAAGAATATAAAAAAATTCCAGAGTATAAAAATATTAACTATGGAATGTCTTTAAACGAATTTAAAGTAATTTTTTATTGGGAGTATGCTCATAGATTATTAGCACGTATTGTTGGCTTGTTTACCCTAATACCTTTAATTTTTTTTTGGATTAAATATAGAGATTCTAATTTTTATTCTAATAAATATTTTTTGATATTTTTTCTTATATGTTTGCAGGGATTTTTAGGTTGGTTTATGGTTACAAGTGGATTAACACAAAATAATGATGTTAGTCATTTTAGATTAGCAATTCACTTATCACTTGCACTTTTTATCTTATGTTTAATTTTTTGGTATATTTTAGATTTTTTTGATATTCAAAAAATAGATTATAAAATTCCACAATCCTTATTGTTATTTATTTTTTTATTGATTGTTATTCAAATTATATTGGGCGCTTTTCTTTCAGGTTTAAATGGAGGTTTAATTTATAATACTTGGCCAGATATGAATGGTACTTTTTTTCCAAATGATGTTTTATTATTAGATCTTTTTACCTCTGAGTCATTTTATAATACTTCTATTATTCAATTTTTACATAGATCAACTGCCTATCTGCTTGTGATCCTTGTTATGATTATTAACTATTTATTTATTAAAGAAGGAGTTGCCATAAAGAATATAATTCTTTTTGATATAGCTTTACTTATTCAAATATTATTAGGAATCGTTACATTAATGTCTGGTGTAGAGATAAAGTATGCATCACTACACCAGTTAGGTTCTATTTTTGTATTAACAACCTATATTTTACTCATTTATAAAAACTCAAGAGGTTTTTTAAAATGATAAAGAATTGTTATGAAGCACTAAGTGCTTGATCAAGATCATCTATTATATCGTCAATATGTTCTAATCCTATACACAGTCTTATATATCCAGGTGTAACTCCTGCAGCACTTAATTCTTGCTCCGTGAGTTGGCTATGAGTTGTCGTTGCCGGATGTATAGCTAAGCTTCTAGCATCTCCTATATTTGCTACATGATAAAACATTTTTAAAGCTTCTATAAATTTCTTACCAGACTCAATGCCACCTTTTAGTTCTATTCCTATTAAAGCACCATTTCCTCCATCAAGATATTTTTTTGCTCTTTTTCCAATATCTCCCTCATACTTAGTTGGGTAAATCACTCTAGAAACTTTTTTATGATTAGATAAATGATCCACTGTTTTTTCCGCATTAGAGCAATGTTGTTTCATCCTCAAGGCTACTGTTTCAAGTCCTTGAATTATTCCAAAAGCATTATCAGGAGCTAATGCAGCTCCAAGATCTCTCAAAAGAGTAACTCTTGCTCTAACAGCAAAGGATACATTGGCGCCAGTTAATTCAGGAACTGCCTTACCCCATACTACGCCACCATAACTTGCATCAGGTTCATTAAACAAGGGTTGTCTTTTTGGATTGGCTGTCCAATCAAAATTTCCACCATCAATTAGTGCTCCACCTACAACTGTACCATGTCCACCTATATATTTTGTAAGTGAGTAAACCACTATTGCAGCTCCATGCTCTATAGGCTTACAGATGATAGGGGCGGCGGTGTTATCAACTATTAATGGAATATTATATTTTTTTCCAATATCAGAAACTTCTTTAATAGGAAATACTCTTAAATATGGATTGGGCAATGTTTCTCCATAAAAAGCTCTAGTTTTATCATCTATTGCTTTTTCAAAGTTTTTAGGATCTGCTGGATCAGCATATCTAACTTCAATACCAAGCTTGCTCAATGTATGAGTAAACAATGAAACAGTTCCACCATAAAGATCTGTAGAACTAACAATATTATCCCCAGCTTGAGCAACATTCAAAATAGCAAATGTTGAAGCTGTTTGACCCGAAGAAACAGTTAAACTTGCTAATCCACCATCTAAGGCAGCTAGTCTTTTTTCAAGAACATCATTGGTTGGATTCATAATTCTTGTGTAGATATTTCCAAACTCTTTTAGACCAAATAAATTGGCTGCATGCTCAGTGCTATCAAATAGATATGAAGTTGTTCTATAAATTGGGACAGCTACAGCTTTTGTAGTTGGGTCACTTCTATAATCACCACCATGTAATGCGATAGTTTCTGGGTTTTGTCTTTTTGTACTCATCTTAATACTCCTTTTTTAGTACTTTTGCTTTATGCAAGGCGTACAATACAGTTCAAATGCGCCTACCGAAAATGTGGGTAAAAAATCCATTTTAGCAATTATTAGCCTGCAATAGGAACAAATCGGCAAATAAAAATTACCATTAAATGGCTATATTGCAAGAGAAATATAAAATTGACTTTATAATTATTAATAGTATTAATCCACGCTCTATGACTAAATTTTTAAAAAGTAGCGAATTAACAAGTAATTGGTTTGAAATTGATGCTAAAGGAGCAGTTGTTGGAAGACTAGCATCTATAATAGCAATGATTGTTAGGGGAAAAAACAAAACTACTTACACACCTCACATGGATGATGGTGACTTTGTAGTTGTTAAAAATATAGAACATGCAAAATTTACTGGAAAAAAATTTAAAGACAAAAAATACTATAGACATACGGGCCACCCAGGTGGAATTAAAGAAATAACTCCTGAAAAACTATTAGAAAAGAATAAACCAGGAGAGACTTTAAAATTAGCGGTTAAAAGAATGTTACCAGGAGGTGTTCTTGGTAGAAAGCAACTAACTAAAGTTAAAATTTATGCTGGTGAAGAGCATCCTCATGCAGCTCAAAATCCTAAACTTTTAGATTTAGGAAAATTAAATAGCAAAAATTTAATTAGAAATTAATATGGAACAAACAGCACAAACAATATCAAAAAAACCTAAGATCAAGTTAGATTTTAAAGATAGCAAATATGCTACTGGCAGAAGAAAAAAATCAATTGCTAAAATTTGGTTAAAAAAAGGGACCGGTAAAATTTATGTTAATGGTCGAACAATGGATGAATACTTCACTAGTGGTAGTCATAAAATGCAAATTACTAGACCTTTTGAAATTATTAATCAAGCAACAGCATATGATGTTAGATGTAGTGTTGCTGGAGGCGGTCACACTGGACAGGCAGGAGCAATGGTTCACGGTATTGCAAAAGCCTTAATATTATTTGACTCAGAACTAAGAAGTACACTAAAAACAGAGAAACTTAACACCAGAGACTCAAGATCTGTTGAAAGAAAAAAACCTGGTCGTAAAAAAGCTAGAAGAAGCTTCCAATTCTCGAAAAGATAATTTTTTTTTATTTCAAAATAGTTATAATAAACAATGCCTAAGCTTAATGTTTTAGTTGCTGGTTCAACTGGTTATATCGGTGTTCAATTAATAAGATTATTAGTTAAGCACAAAAATATTAATATAAAATATTTGTGTGGTAGCTCATCTGTTGGTAAGAAAATTACTAGTTATGAAAAATCATTAAAATCAAAAAATTTACCCAAGATTACTAAATTTAATAAATCATTTTTAAAAGAAGTTGATTTGGTATTTACCGCATTACCAAATGGTGAAGCTCAATCTATATCAAATAGTTTATTAAAACATAATGTGTTGATTGATTTGGCAGCAGATTTTAGACTTAATAATGCATCCTTATATCTAAAATGGTATAAACAAAAACACAGATCAATTTCAAATATTAAAAAATCTATATATTCATTACCTGAAATTACAGGTGAAAAAGTTAAAAATTTTAATATTATTGGTTGCCCGGGTTGTTATCCAACATCAATATTGTTACCGTTAATTCCATTGATTAAAAAAAATTTAATTAAAGTTAATAATATAATTATAGACTCTAAATCGGGATATTCTGGAGCTGGAAGAGGAGTACATGACAAATATAAAAATAAAAACCTTTATGAATCTTTAAGTGCCTACGGTGTTGGTTTTCATCGTCACAATTCTGAAATACAACAAGAGTTTAATTTTTTTACAAAAAAGAAAGTAAATTTTACTTTTACTCCACATTTAACACCAATGTTTAGAGGAATATTAAGCACCATTTATGTAGAGCTAAATAAAGGATCTACAATTAAAAAATTAGAAAAAGTTTTGATTAATCATTATCCCAATAATGGATTTGTAAAAATTCTAAAAACTAACTCTTTAATAAGTACAAATGATATAATTAATACAAATAACTGCCATATATCAATTTGTAAAACTAAGTATAAAGATAAAGTGATTATCTTGTCATCAATAGACAATCTAATTAAAGGTGGCGCAGGACAAGCTATACAAAATATGAATATTAGATTTGGATTTAAAAAGACAGAGGGCTTAATATGAAATATTTCTTAATGTTTTCATTTTTATTTTTTTTGTCTTGTTCTTTAGATAAAGTTTCTATTAAAAAAACTATTGAAAAAGAAAAATATACTAAAATGTTAGAAAAAAATGGAGATTTTAAACAAATGTCATTTGATGAATTTGATTTATTTCTTAAAGAATATTCAAAAAACTCAGACTATCCTGATATAAACAAGTAAATGAAAATGAATTTAAATATTGCTGTAGTTGGATTGGGTCAAGTAGGTAACTATTTACTAAATGAATTAAATATAAAAAAAAAAGAAATTGAATTAATTACAGGCAAAAGAATTAATGTTGTAGCTGTTTCTGCAAAAAACCTAAAAAAGAAAAGAAAATTTAAAGTTAATAAAAATATCTTTTTTAAAAATCCTTTAGATATTTTTAAATTAAATAAAGTAGATATTTTATTTGAAGCAATAGGAATGTCAGATGGCATTTCTAAAAGAGTAGTTGAAACTGCTTTAAGAAATAAAATTCACGTTATTACACCAAATAAAGCTCTAATATCAAAACATGGAGATTATCTTGCTAAATTAGCTGAAGATAATAATGTAAATCTTGAATTTGAAGCATCTGTTGCTGGTGGTATTCCAATATTAAGAACTATTAAAGAGGGTCTAGCAACTAACAAAATTACTAAAGTTTATGGAATTTTGAATGGAACTTCTAATTATATTCTATCAGAAATGAGAAATTCTAAAGATAGTTTTGCCAATGTTTTAAAAAAGGCTCAAAAATTAGGATACGCTGAACCAGGTAACCCTAAATTAGATCTTAATGGTTTTGATGCTTTTGCTAAAGTAAGAATTTTGTCTGCTCTTGCATTTAATACTAAGATTTCAAAATATAAATGTTTAATGGAAGGAATTGAAAAAATTGAATTAAAAGATATTGAAATAGCTAGCCAATTAAATTTACGTATTAAGTTACTTGGTATCTCTGAAATTATTAATGGTTGTTTATTTGAAACTGTCCACCCATGTCTTGTAAGTAAAAATTCTTATATTGGTAATGTTTCTGGTGTGATGAATGCTGTCATACTTGAGGGTAAACCTGTTGGTGAAAGTATATTACAAGGAGAGGGTGCTGGGCCTGGACCTACTTCTTCATCATTACTATCTGATTTACTTTCTATTTTGAAAGGGGATATTAAAAAACCCTTTGGTATGCCTAACAACAAGCGTAAGTCCATAAAATGTTATAATGTCAATAATTATACTAATTCTTTATATTTGAGATTTGAAGTTAAAGATAAACCTGGTGTTCTGTCCAGGATTACTAACAGGTTAGCTAAATACAAAATTTCTGTAAAAAGAATGATTCAAACACCAGATAAAAAAAATAATAAAGCTACTGTTGTTATTATTACTCACAAAACAAGCGAACTTAATTCAAATAACTGTCTTGCAAAATTTAAAAAAGATAAAGATATTCTTAAATATCCTACATTAATTAGAATTCATAATTAATGGAATTATATTCCAAAATTTTTGAAGTTTTATTTCCTGTTTTTTTTGTTATCGGTATTGGTTATTACCTAGGCAAAAAAAATCCAAAAATAGACACTAATTTCATAACTAATTTTGCAGGTAATATAGGAACGCCTGCAATGATTTTTTATACCGTAACTACCACAGGTATTACTTTAGCAGTTTTTACCTCCTACTTCTTCTATGCTTTGGTTATGATTGGAGGCTTTTCCATAGTTGGTCTAATACTTCTTTTTATTTTAAAAAGAGATCTAAGTATGGAACTACCGCCAATGATTTTACCAAATACTGGTAATATGGGTATACCAATTTGTCTTTTTGCTTATGGTGCTGAAGGGCTTGGTGTAGCATCTGCTATAGCCTCTGTTATAATTTTGTTTCATTTTACGTTGGGTGTTTTTCTTGCTAAAAAAAAATTTTCTTTCGATGTGGTTCTTAAAAGTCCTCCTGTTTATGCAATAATAATATCAATATTATTTCTTTATTTTAACTTAGATGTCCCGGTATTTCTTGAAAACACCACTTTTCTTTTAACATATGCAACAATATTTTTAGTTTTAATGTCCCTTGGTATAGCCTTAACAAGGTTTAAGTTTTCTTTAAAAAATTCAATTATATTAGCCTTAGGACGTGTTATTTTGGGTCCAATCATATGTATTCTTATAATAAATAAACTCGATTTGAATGGTTTTGCAGCTGGTGTCTTATTAATACAAAGTGCAATGCCAAGTGCTGTGTTAAATTATCTTGTTGGATCGATGTATTCACCTAAAAAAATTGTTGATAGTATCGCTAGTACAATTGTAACATCTACATTGATGTCTTTTATTACTATTCCAATAGTAGTATTCTTTGCTTTAAAGTACTTCAATTAAACTGTATCTATTGGCTTATGAAAGCCATTATTTTTAGCTTATTAGGTTGGATGTTTCTTCCAGTAATGGATGGATTTGCAAAATATTTAAGTACAGATTTACCAGTACTACAAATAACTTGGGCTAGGTATTTTTTCACAGTTGTATTTACTCTTCCAATAATGTTTTTCTTTTATAAAAAACACCTAGTCTGGTCTGATAAACCAAAACTACAAATACTTAGAGGTTTGATTTTACTTTCTGCGAATGTGTGTTTTTTTTATTCAATATCTGTAATCTCACTAGCTAAGGCCTTAACATTAGCTTTTATTGCTCCATTAATCGTTACAGCATTTTCACCCATTTTATTAGGTGAGAAGGTGGGTTTAAGAAGATGGACAGCTGTAATAATTGGATTTGTAGGTTCCTTAGTAGTAATTAGGCCAGGTTTTTTAGAATTAAATCTAGCAAGTTTTGCTGCTCTAGGAACAGGTGTTATGTATGGTTTTTATTTGATAATTACAAGAAAGCTAAGTACTTCAGACAACCCATTATTAACGCTTTTATTAACAGGTTTAGTTGGGGCGATCATAATATCTATGATAATTCCTTTTATTTGGGTTAAACCTACTCTTAATCAGTGGTCTATTATGGCTGGAATAGGGGTCTTTGCATGCATTGGACACTTATTCCTTATATTGTCGCTTAAATATGCTGATGCATCTAAATTAGCTCCTTTAGGCTATACTGAGATAATTCCAAATGTGATTATTGGCTACTATTTCTTTGGTGATTTCCCTGATAATTGGACATTTTTAGGTCTCTTTATAATTGTGCTAAGTGGTATATATATTTCTAGAAGAGAAGTAGTGGTTAAGAGAATTTAATATAGGTTACTTATATTTACTAATACTTAATATAGTACATTAAGTTTACAATTTATAGTATTGTAATCATTAAATTTTATAGTAATAAATAATTATCAAAATAAGAAGAAAATAGCATATTCAGAGTTAAAAATTTATAAATACTTTTTTAAATTAAAGTCATGATATTTAATTAAAGCTTAATTTTTTAAAAATTATTCTAATCAATAAAAAAGCATTGTATATCAACGTTTATATCCAATCCTAGTCTATAAAATATAATGATATGTTGCCCAGATATGAGGTGGGAGTCAAAAACCCTTTAAAATTGAGCTTTTTTGGACAACTAAAAAACTGTTGGTATTGTTCAAAACTAGAGCAATGCACTATCAGAATATGCCTTTTAAACGTCCATAGAGCACCTTAGTTTTAGCATGATCTCATATCTGGTACAACTAAAGGGTGCATTATAACATTTTTAGTAATTGTTATAAAAAAGCTCTATAAGGATTGATTTTATTGACTTTTAGATGCTTTTAATAGGCTTGAATCTCTATTTGATGAAAACCTTCTCAGACCTTAATAATTGACGTTTTAGCCTAATCCCACCTTTTGCTGAGTAACCACCAAGGCTTCCGTCCGATCTTATCACCCTATGACAGGGTATTTTGGGTGGATAGGGGTTTTTACCCACTGCATTAGCAACAGCTCTGAATGCTTTAGGTTTTCCAATGGCTTTAGCAACTTCCAAGTAGGTCTTAACTTTGCCCTTGGGTATTTTCTTTAGGTAATTCCAAACTTTTAGCTGAAACTTAGTCCCCTTTAAGTTCATATAGTTCAAAACCTGTATTATTAGCTATTTTATCGTATAATTTCTTTGCATTTTCATTGGAAGAGTGGGTGATCCAACGAATTCCATCCCAATTATTGGCTTTAGATAATGATTTTAGGTGACTAATGAGTTTTTGAGCTATTTTTTGACCTCTGAAATCTGGGTCAACAAATAAATCGTCTAAAAAGCCTATATATTGACCCTTAATCGGTCTTGGCATTGTTCTATAATGAGCAATTCCAAGGATTTTGTTATTTAATTCAAAGCATATTCCGTTAACAATATGATTTTCATCATTAATCCACTCCCAAAGAGTTTCTAAAATACCCATATTCATTGGAACATTATAAAAAATTGCATAATCTTGATATAAATTTGACCATCTTTTAAAATCATCTTTATTAAATTTTCTAATCATTTTTTTTAAATTAAACTATTGACTTATAAAATCACTTAATATATTACTAACGATAATTAATGGTTATCAATAGTAATATATATGAATAATATAATAACAGATATAAAAGCATTACAAGAAGAAACATTATTAAATCTTAAAAGCTCTAAAGCTAAGAATACAATAAGAGCCTATAAATCTGATTTTAATGATTTTGGACTGTTTTGTGCTCAAAACGGATTTAAATCTTTACCGTCAGAAGCAAAAATAATATCATTATATTTGACACAACTATCAACTAAAGAAGTTAAAATCAGTACCATAAAGAGAAGATTGGTATCAATAGGAGTAATACATAGGCTTAAAGGTCATTATTTAGATACCAAGCATCCGTTAATTGTCGAAAATTTAATGGGTATTAAAAGAAGAAAAGGAAGCATTCAAAATGGAAAAAAACCATTATTAATCAATAATTTAAAAAGATTAATTAATGTTATAGATCAGCAAAAAAAAGAGCAGATTAAAATATTTAGAGATAGAACTATAATCTTAATTGGATTTTCAGGTGGTTTTAGAAGAAATGAAATAGTTTCACTTGATTATGATGATTTGGATTTTGTTGAAGAAGGAATTAAGATAAATATAAAACGCTCAAAAACTGACCAGTTTGGTGAAGGTTCTATAAAAGGCCTCCCCTACTTTGACAATTCTCAATATTGTCCAGTAGTTTCATTGAAAAATTGGATAGATATAGCAAAAATTAATTCTGGTTCTTTATTTAGGAGATTTTCTAAGGGTTCAAGATTAACAGAAAAAAGATTAACAGATCAAACAGTAGCTTTACTCATTAAAGAATATTTACAATTAGCTGGTATAGATAATAAAAATTATTCAGGTCACAGCTTAAGATCAGGTTTCGCTACTTCAGCAGCTGAATCTGGAGCAGAGGAGCGAAGTATAATGGCTATGACAGGGCATAAATCTTCAGAAATGGTAAGAAGATACATTAAAGAAGCAAACTTATTTAAAAATAATGCATTAAATAAGATTAAAATTTAGTTTTATTTGTCTAAGTTTAAATATTTCAATGTATCATCATAACTTTTAATATTTAAAAAATTTTTATGATTATAAAAAGTAATCACTAAATTTTAATCTTTTAAAATTTTTACAGTTTAGATCAAGAATATTTTGGTTTTTATTCTTTCTTATTATGGCAACACCAAAATCAATTTTACTAGTAATTATATCTAAATACGGATCACACCTCAATTCAACAATAGATTTCCAAACATCACCGTTCCAAGATCCTCTATATCTTGGTACAGCCTGATGCGCCAAACTTCTAGGAAGACAATCATGAACTAAAATAAACCCATCATCATTTAGAATCTTTAAAGAATTCTTAATATCTTTAATAACTTGTTCATAATAATGAAGCCCGTCAATAAAAATTACATCATATTTATCGTTAGGATTTTTTAAGAAAAAAATATCGCTAGTAGAGCGAATTGTGCCACCGCTAATTGGGTCTACACCTACCTTGTTTTTAATTCTTATTTTAGAAAATAGTTGGTCTTTATCACAACCAATTTCAAGATAATTTTCAAAATTTTATTTATTGATTATCATTTGAATCAAATCCCAACGATAAATATTTTTAGGAAAATCAAAAAATAGTTTTTTAGAAAATCTTTCTAAAAATATAAAATGATATATCCTAAAAAAGAAAAGTTTAAAAAGGTTAAGATTTTCCATATTTCTCTAAAAAATTAACTTATATATCATAGTTACATATAATAAAATTGATATTAATCTAAAAAAATTTTTTAAAGATTTTTTAAATCTTAAGATTAATAAATTAATTATAAATCTCTGTAAATAATCAATAAAATTTTTAGAAATAATTAAAATCAAATTAATTAATAAAACATTTTTTTTCAGGTAAATATATTCAGAAATTTTATGAATTATTGATAATTTATAACTTTGGAAATAATTTTTTTTTGAAGAAGAGTTTTCTAAATGAATAACTTTAGCTGAGGGCACCTCAACTACAGTTTTGCCTTTTTTAATTATACGATCACATAAATCATTGTCCTCAAAGTACATGAAAAAGTCTTTATCAAATCCTCCTAATTCCAAGAAAAAATCTCTTCTCATAAAAAGACAGCATCCAACTAGAAAATCACAGCACATATTATTTTCCGGAATATTATTTAAGGAATTGAAAAGCTTTCTCCCTTTTATTTTTTTGACATGAGAAATTGAACCGTTGGTTCTTCTTTTCATGTTAGAGTCATATAAAGAAGGTCCTATAACACCAACATCATCATTATAATTTAAAAATTCAGAATAAAGAGCATTTATTAGCTGTTCGTTAAGAAGAATATCTGGATTTACGATTAAAACATAAGGAGTTTTCGATTTATTAACACCTAAATTATTAGCTTTCCCGTAACCTAAATTTAAGTCAGGCGTAATTAACTTTATGTTTTTAAAATCATTAATAAGAGAATCAAATTTATTCGATTTTGAATTATCAATTATAATTGTGGGAAATTTTTTTAAAGTTTCTAAATTTTGAATAATCAATTTTTCACTTTCATAACTAACAATAATAATAGTAATATCTTTATAAAAACTCATATAGTTTTTAATAATTTTACCCATTGTTTAGAAATAATACTTAATCTAAATTTTTTTGAATGATTAAATGAATCTTTAATTAACTTATTTTTCTTATACTTATTTAATGATAATAGGTAAAAAATTTTATTTTCTAAATCATCAAAATTTTTTGCTATAATGCTATTATAGTTAGAAATTGAATATTTTTTTAAAGCAGTTTTTCCAAATGTAATAATGGGTAAACCACATGAATTTGCCTCTAAAGCATTTAAGCAAAATGTCTCATCGTATCCGAGACATATCATTGCTAATGAATTTAAATATGTACTTTTAAGTTTTGATTTAGAAACACGTCCGTAAAAAAAAATATTTTTAGATTTTAAAAATTTAAGTTCTGATTTTAGTTTTTTAGTATTAACACCAAAAATATATAATTTTAAAGATTTATCTCTTTGGTAAATTTTATTAACCCAAATTTCTACTAATTTACTTAATCCCCTATCCCGCTGAACTGACCAGACAAAAATTTTTTTTCTATTAAAATTTAGTTTTTTTGTTATAAAAAAATCTGAAAGAAAATTTGAAATTACAAATCTTTTTTTAAACAAAAGAAAGTTATTAGTGATATTGCTAAGATAGTCACTTACAAAAACTACATAAGGTCTATGATAAATTATTGGAAAAAAATTTTTTTTTCTAATTGCTTTTTCAATTTGCAATTTATTATGAAGCCACAGAATTTTTTTTGATTTATTGAAATATGAATATAGAGACGTATCATTTGAAGAAACAATTATATCATACGAATAATTCTTAGCATTTTTTTTTAGTTTGTTGATAGGTATATTGACAATCTTATCTTTAATTAATGTTTTTTTACAATTTGTTGCTAGTGTAATATTAAAATTTTCTTTACTTAAGGTCTTTGCTAATTCTATATTTAAAGATTCTACGCCACCTAATTTTTTAAGATTATTTGATTTCAAACTAAAATTTGAAGGACAGCTAAGCAATATATTCATTTAATTAAATAGTTTGATATAAAATAGTGTTAATTTAACTTTTAATAAATCTAAATAATAATTAATGTTTTTGTTTGGTTCTTTTAACAAACCCTCAAACTTAGTGTCAGATCTTAAATAGTGTTTTTTAAAAAATCTAATAGTTATCCCCCACTTTTTTAAAAAGATTTTATTTCCTTTATTTCCAGTATCAGTGATTGAAAAGAAATTTTTTTCTTTTTGACGTGTAACAACTGAACCAAAATGATAAACTCTAGATTTACTAACACCTTTAAATATTCTAACTCCCAGCTTCCATAATTTCATATTTAAATCAGGGTCCGAACCTGTGCCGGGTGAAAATTCAACACTAAAGCCTCCTACTTTATTCCAAACCTCTTTATGAATAAGATGTGGTGCCCAAGTAGAACCTTGGAAATCATCACAATTAAGACTCATATAGTTTTTCAATAATCTTAACTCATCAAAGGTTTTAGCAGTTTCACCAGCATAGAAATTTAAATGACCATTAAGTTTTGGATCACCATTTATCATCGTTCCCGACAAATAAAAAAGTTTAGTATTTAATTTGTTAACTTCTTCAATCAGATATTGATCCCAATTAGGACAAAAATACATATCATCATGAGCATAAAGTATTAGATCATAAACACTAATTGATGCAGCTTTATTGCAACCTACGCAGATACCATCATTGATTTTGGAATAAGAAAATTTATAATTATTCTTTTTTACATAATCAAGAGTTCCATCATTTCCCTCATTAACATGTAGAATTATTTCATTTGGTAATTTTGAATTTTTTTGAATACTTTCTATAGCAAGTTTTAGATAATCTAAATTATTAAAAGTAGGAATTATTATAGATATCATTATTAATTTGTATTATTTGGCACAAAGACCAAATCGTCATGAACCCAGTTAATTAATTTATAATTGTGTTTTGTCATAAAATTATAAATTTCTGAGGATATAATGTTATCAATTTTATTCATGTAATATTCTTTAATTTTAATATCTATAAATTCTAAAACAACTAATTCAGGTTTATATTTATTTATGTCGAAACCATTTAATACATTCATTTCATGACCCTCCACATCTATACTTAAATAGTTTATCTTTTGATTTTTGTATGGGCTATTTTCAATAATATCATTTAATGTACGAGTTCTTATTTTTCTAATTTCTTTAGCTTTTGCCCCAGTTTCTTTTGATAAAGTATTAATAGCTGATCTATTATGAAAAAAATATAAATCTGTATCCTCATTTTTATCTGAAATTGCTGCATTTACATTAAAATCTTTTTTTCTAAAAAAATTAAATAAATCAATACTATTAAAATCTAAATCAATATTGATTCCAGTCCAACCCCTTTTATAAAGTCTATAAGTATTATTATTTAAGAAAGGTTGGTGACAACCAATATCAATATATATGCCATACTCTTTTTTTTTGAAAAAATCATCAGCCAACATATCTAGGCCCCAATTCGAATAAAAAGTATTTTGTTTAAGAATTTTTCTAGTTTTAAAATATTGATAGATAAAATAAAATATTTTAAAAAAATTAAATCCTTTTTTATACAAATACTTTTCTTTAAGACGTTCTTCTATCTTCATTAATTATTTTTAATTTTAGTAATAAAATTCTTAAAAGATAAACCATTAGCATCTTTATTTGATAGAATAGGTTTTATTTTAGGCCACTTGATACCAATATCAACATCGTTAAAATTTAAGGTTATTTCAGAATTTGCATTTCTATAGTTCGTGCAGTTGTAAGCGATTATATTTTCTTTTTCTAAAGCAAGAAAACCGTGTGCAAAGCCTTCAGGAATATAAATGCTTTTACAGTTGGTATCGCTAAGTATTAAAGAATAATATTGTCCAAATGTTTTTGATTTAACTCTTAAATCAACCATAACATCAAAAATTTTACCTTTTATTATAGATAGGTATTTTCCTTGGGAATTTATAGTTTGAATATGTAGACCTCTTAAAACATTTTTATTAGATTTGGAAATAATTTGAAATCTAAATTTTTTCTTTATAATTTTTTCTAAATAAAGTTCTCGTAAATATCCCCTTTTATCTTTATGTAATTCACCCTCTATAACGAGCAAATCTTTAAATCTATTTCTAATAACTTTCATTAAATTATAATCCTTCCCACACAAAACTATTTTTACTTTTTATATCTAATGTTTTAGATAAAATAAAATCAGCAACTATAGTTGAATTTATATATCTTAAATAAAAATCCCTACCATTTTTTGCTATTTTTTTTCTTTCTTTGTCGTCTTTCTTATATTTATTGATTTTAAAACTAAGGTCATCAATGTCTTGATAACTTATAAAGGTTTTTTTTGGTAAAAAATCTTCAAATTGAGTTATTTTATTAACAAATGTAAGTAGTCCATTACCAAATAGTTGCGCCACACGATCACTACTATAATATTTAGTAGCCGGCCCTCTGCTTAAATTAAGCCCCATTGAAGAATTGGATATTCTTGATAAAAAATCATCTCCCCAGACTGGCTGCACATTGTTCATGCCATATAAATCAAATTTGATAAGTTTGTTTTTATTAATAAGTTTATTTATAAATAATTCCCTATCATCATACTTGCCTATTTTTAACGAACCTCGATGTACTCCATGACTCATTGCAAAGAAAATATCGTTATTACAATTTTTTTCATAATTTTTTAATGTTTCAAAAGAATGATCTGAAGGATTTGGAATGAAAAAAGAATTTTTAATTTTATCTCTTAATATTTTTGGGTCAGTAGTCAAAAATGTTGCATCTAAATATTTTGCTTTATCATTAATTCTTTCATTATTTTTAACGTAATCTGGTCCTTTTTTCACTATAGGGTCTAAAAACCATTGGCATATTTTTAAGTTTTTATTTGAATCTTTTAATTCTTGTAAGGTATTATTTTCAACAGCATCTGCATGACCTAAAATAATACAATCAGCTTTAAAATTTTTATATGTTTTAATAATTGAATTTTGTAAACTTTTTTTCCCACTAATATCTTGTAAAGATTTATTTTTATTAATTATATCTCTATCACTTATAGCTAAAACATTATGACCTAATCTAACAAATCCATTTTGTAATCTTTTTCCTGTATTGTAATGTAAACGACCATTAAAACGTTGGTTGAAATTTGTTATATGAATAATTTTTAGTGGATATTTCTTTTTGATATAAAAATTTTTTATTTCTTTAGATAGGAAAGCTTTTCTTAAGTTATCAATAATATCAGAAACATATTTGTGAGTGTAAATAAAATTATTGTAATTTTCTTTTTGAGTTTTTAACAATTTTTTTTTATCTTTAATAAGACTATCAATAATATTAAATAAACTGATGTGATTTAATTTTTTTAAAATTATTGCTGAATTACTTGTTTCAGGTAAGCCTCCTCTTCCACTAATTATAACAGCTGAACCTCTGCTAGCAGCTTCTAAGCTTGTTCTACCAAAAGGTTCCTCCCATCTAGAACACACCACAGAAATACTAATTTCTTTTAGACTATTTAATATATATTCATTATTCTTAAAACCTAATATTTTTAAATTTTTGTGTTTAAATGATAATCTCTCTCTTGGTTCATCTCCAAAAACTTTAGCAGACCAATTAGGATATTTATCTAATATTCTAATTATAGCCTGACCAAAAACATCATATCCCTTAGCTTTATTTAATTTTCCAACAAAAGATATAATATTTTTTTTATTTTTAAAATTAATCTTAGTTTTTGATGATGACTGAAAACAAACAGATGTTTTATTAAGTAAATTTTTTTGATTTGATAAACCAATAAAAAAACGTTTTTGTGACCATGTACTATTAAATATAATCTTATCTAAATTATTTAATAAATAAATACGCTCATTAATTGATTTGGAACCATTCATTGATAGAGGATCATTGTGAAAATATAAAAACAATTTATTTATATATTTTTGTTTAATTATTTTTATATAATTTGGCCTATTGTGAACCTCTATAATTTCTGTATTTAATTTCTTTTGAGCCTTAAGAAAAGTTTCAACATAAATTTTACTAGTACTTTGAAATATTTTTTTATTTAACTTTAAGTTTATATAATTTTTTGATAATTTTTTTTTTGATTGTGTGTTACCAAAAATAAGAATATCTTTTTTAAAATAACTGATTTTTGTAATATCGTTTACAAATAATGATACAGCACCTGCATATTGAGGTGAATAATTTTCTTTATAAGGCAATAATATAGAAATTTTCATTTATTATATTTTTCTAAAATCTCTTTTCTTAATACTTTATTGTGTTTTAATTTATATTCAAATGACATTGCTTCATTTTTACTTTTAAATTTTTTTTTATAAATTAATTTCCACTTGTAACCTTTAGTAGATTTTGCGCCTTTATTGGAATTGTGTTTATTTAATCTTTTATCAATATCTATAGTATATCCAACATAACTCTTTTTAGTCCCTGGAGTGATAGATTTAAGCATATATGTAAAGTAATACATAAGGGGTATGGCGGTCCCTGGGGGAATCGAACCCCCCTTTGCAGGATGAAAACCAGCTGTCCTAACCGATAGACGAAGGGACCACGTTGTGATCTTTTATTTTAAAAGTCATTATTTATCAAGCGCAATAAACTATAGCGTAATGTCTCTAATAGTTAATTGTAGAGTTTTTTTATTATTCCATATGCTTTCACTTATTTGCCCTATAACATTAATATTTTTTTTATACCCTATTAAAAAATCGGCCATCTTAGTATTAATAGAATTAAAGGATATCGATTTAATAGAAAATCCTGTTTTTGACTTTAATATCAATGATATGTGGCTGTTATTCAATATTTTAGATTTTAGTATTGTTAAATCTTTTATTAAAAATGTCGGTAACGTGTTTCCAGTTCCAAAAGGTTCTATTTTTTTTAAATTTTCATAAAATTCTTGCTTTAAAGAATGAGATGAAATTTCTGAGTCATAATAAAAAGTATTATTTCTAAAATTTATATTTTTTTTAAAATCTTCCAATATATAATTAGTAAATATTTTAAGATTTTCTTTAGTCAAAGTAAATCCAGCGGCCATATTATGACCTCCTCCTCCAATTATTATATTTTCATCTAACAAATTCTTAATAACACGTCCAATATTATAATTATAAACAGATCTTGCAGATCCTTTTAATAAATCATTTGATGAAGTGATAACAATAGCTGGTTTGTTAAAAAATTCTTTCAATCTTGCTGCAATAATTCCAATCAAACCCTCATTAATATTTGGACTATAGTAGATGATTACATCTTTGTTATTCTCTTCGATTTTTTTAAAATTAATCTCATTTAATATTAAACCTTCAATATGTTTTCTTTTTTCATTCAATTTTATTAAATCTTTACACTTATCATTTATGATTTTATCATTCGGTGATGATAGTACCTCCGTAGCATATTCAGATTTGCCCAATCTTCCACCAGCATTTAAAATTGGTCCAATTAAATAGCCAAGATCATTAATACTAATTTTGTTTTTCTTATTATTTAATTCAAATAATGTTTTAATTGGCAGATTTTTTTCTATATCAAAATTATTAAGAGCATTTATTGCAATCAATCTATTGAGTTTTCTTATAGGCATTACATCACATACTGTAGCTAATAAAACATAAATCAAATAATCTTTAATTATGGTGTTACACTTGATTTCTTTAATTAATAGATCTAGGAAAAAATAAGAAAGTGTTGTTGCACATAAATAATCATATTCATTATAACCATTATTTTTTTTTGGATTTATAATTGAGTTAGCATCAGGAAACGGTTTATTAATTTCATGGTGATCAATTATTAGAGACTTTATTTTTTTTTCATTTAAAAAATCAATAGCCTCATTAGATGTTGAGCCACAGTCAACCATGATAACTAGTTTTGGATTTCTTAATATTAATTTTTGAAAAAGTTTTTTAGTTGCACCGTAGCCATCTTTTTCTCTATCAGGTATATAATAAAAATATGGGTGTTTTATATCCTCAAGAAATTTAACAAATAATGATGTTGCTGCAGACCCATCCACATCATAGTCACCTAAAATACATATTTTTTCTTTTTTATTTATAGACTCTAAAACTAGTTGAACTGATCTTTTAAAATCATCTGTATTAAGGAAAACATTATTAAGATTAAGATTGTTATTTATTGAGGCAATTTCTTCTTCATTAAATTTTCTTGAAATAATTAATCTGGATAAAATATCATTAAAACCATAATCTTGCTTTAACTTGTTTACTAAATTTTGATTAATTTTTACTTCTTCCCAGTTTTTACCCGAAACTGAAATCATTCTTCAAGAATATTGGATCTTTTTAATATTTCCCTAAAATTAGTATTTTTATGTGTAACTAGAGTTTCTGAATTATACCTATTACCTTGTATGTGAATACCGGATAAAACCTCACTAGAAGTTATTCCTGTTGCACAGAAAATCGAATCTCCCTTAACAATTTCCTTTAATTCATATTTTTTATCTAAATCTTTAATACCCATTAGTTTTGCTTCATTAATATCTTTATCATTATCAAAAATAAATCTTCCTTGAAAATGACAATTAAAAGCATCAAGAGCAGAAGCTGCCAAAACGCCTTCTGGACCACCGCCAATACCTAAAAATATATCTACATTATATTTAGGGTTTGAAACATATAAAGCACCCAAAACATCTCCATCAGTAATAAGTTTAATTTTAACGTTAAGCTGTTTTAGTTCTTCAATAATTCTTTTATGTCTCGGCCTATCCATTACACAAGCTGTTATAGATGAAATGTCTTTATTTAAAAATTCTGCTAAATTAGAAATATTTTTCTTTATTGAAAAATCAAGATCAATTAAACCCTTTTCTATATTACCAGTAGCAATTTTATCCATATATGTTTCTGGTGCATTAAAAAGATTTCCCTTTTCAGAAACAGCTATAACAGATATCGCACCAGGTAAATTATTTGCTGCAAAATTTGTTCCTTCGAGGGGATCTACCGCAATATCAAACTCGGGTCCTTTTTTGTTTCCTAATTTTTCTCCTGTATATAAAAGTGGTGCCTCATCTAATGCTCCTTCACCTATAACAATAGTGCCATTCATATCTATTTTATTAAGCTCAATTCTCATAGCATCCACAGCGGCTTGATCAGCTGCAATCTTATCTTTTTTTCCAACTAAATAAGATGAAGCCAATGCTGCTCTAGATGAAACATTTACAAAGTGTTCAATATACTTTTTGTCTAATGACATTAAACTTTTTCTTCAACTATTTTTGATAAATTAATTTTGGTTTCAAATTCTCTCAATCTTTTATAAACACTTGCTAATTCTATAATAGTTGGCCATGCTTTTATAAGATACTGCATTGAACCTTCAACTCTACCAAAGGCTCTAATAATCTGCTGCATAACTCCTAGTGTTACTACACCTGCAACAATAGCTGGGGCTAAAAAAACATAAGCAGACAATACATTAGCCTGCAAATAAGCCATTCTCCCAATATTAAAATAAAGATAACGTAAATATTTTAAATAATGGATTGAACGAACATCTTCAAATAATTCATTAATTGTTTTTGGTCTTATGTTGCCATCATCTTCGGCTATTACTAATATTTTTCTATATGCAGCTTCTTTTTTTTGTACATCATATTCGACACCAACAAGTCTTAATAGCCAGCCTAAACCTATTAAAAATATAGTCCCACCAATAGTCCACAAAAGAGCACCCGTAATTAATCCATATTGCCAATCCCCAAAAAAGAAAATTGGTATACCAATTGATAGCCCTAATAATATTGGAATAAATTGGATTAAAAGCATTACTGACTCTATAAATGAAGTGCCAAGATCTTCCATATAACGAGTAAATTTAATTGTGTCTTCTTGTACTCTCTGTGATGCACCTTCAATTTTACCAGCTTTGTCGTAGACTGTATGGTACCACTCAACCATTGAAGCTCTCCATCTAAATAAAAAGTGCGAAGTAAAAAAAATAATGACAACATAAAGAGCAATATAAACACCTGCTAGTGAAATAAACGATACTAAAGTAGCCCAATATTCTTCAATAGTTATTGCATTAGGTTTAGCAAGAGCTTTTTGAATCATGTCGTAAAAAACACCAAACCACTCATTAATTTTTACATCAATTATAACTTGTACCCATAATGATAATAGAATTGTAAATGACCCAACCCACGACCACAAAAACCATTTTCTTAATTTAAAAAATCTAAACATATTTTATTTTAAAAAATTATCTGCGTATGACTTTTTAATAGTTTTTCTTTTTTGAGGTTCGATAATTTCAAAATCTATTTTATTTTTTTTTGCATATTCAATGGCTAACTCTTTTGTAGAAAATTCTAAATTTAATTCTGATAATGTATCTGAACTAGATTCCCATCCCATTAAGGGATTTAATCCCGAGTCATTTGTTTCAAATCTAATAAGCCATTTATCAGATTTACCAAGTCCAGACTGCATTGAGTTTTTTGTTGGAATATAAATTATTGCTTTTTTCATATAATGGTCGGGGCGGCAGGATTTGAACCTGCGACCCTCTGGTCCCAAACCAGATGCGCTACCAGGCTGCGCTACGCCCCGATTGAGGTACTAATACATTAGATATTCATAATTTCAAAGAATAAAGAACATCAAAAATAAGGCTTTTTAACAAGAATCGTATATACAGACTATATGATCGTTCAATGTAACAATTGTCATAAAAAGTTTGATTTAGATGCCAATCTAATTCCAGAAGAAGGTCGTCTGTTACAGTGTAGTGCTTGTAACAATACATGGTTTTTCAAAAAAAAAATAGAGACACCTCAAGAATTAACTAAACTTGAAATTCAAAATAATAAAGAAGAAGAGATTATATCTCCAAAAGAGGATCATGTAAATTCTTCTGAAAAATCCTCAAATGATGAAATAAAAAATGTTAAAGAAGAAAAAATTATTGAACCCCTGCCTGATAAAAAAAATTATAGAATATTAAATATATTAGTTGTCTCAATAATATCTTTTGCTGCTTTTATTATTATTATAGATACTTTTAAAACACCTTTAGGAAAAATTGTCCCAGATACTGAACTTTTACTTTATAATTTGTATGAAACATTTAGGGATATAGGTCTATTTATTCGTGATTTATTCTAATTTATGATCAAAACTTTATCAAAGCCCTTTAAATGGTTTTTTCGATTGGAGGCAGCAAGTGGATTAGTTTTATTGATTGCTGCAATAATCGCTCTTGTAATAAGTAATTCAAATCTAAGTGAATTATATTTTAATACGCTTGAACAATATTTATTTATTGGTGTAAATAATTTTGGCCTAAAACTTTCTGTTCATCATTGGATTAACGACTTGCTAATGGCTGTTTTTTTCTTTTTCGTTACTTTAGAAATTAAAAGAGAATTTATACAAGGTGAGCTTTCTAATTTAAAAAAAGCACTACTTCCAATCATAGGTGCGGTTGGAGGGATGGTAATTCCTGCACTAGTTTATGTTTCAATAAATCTTGGTAATTCAGAAACATTAAATGGTTGGGCTATACCCTCAGCAACAGATATTGCTTTCTCTTTAGGTATATTATCTTTATTAGGATCAAGAGTTCCAATTTCATTAAAGATTTTTTTAACTGCTCTGGCAATTATTGATGATCTTGGTGCTATATTAATTATTGCTTTTTTCTATTCAGGAGATCTAAGTATTAGTTATTTAAGTTTAATTTTGATTTCTTATATTTTGTTACTAATATTAAATAAGTTTGGAATTAAGAAATTTATTCCTTATTTGATAATTGGATCCTTTATGTGGTTTTTTACTTACAAATCTGGCATTCATGCAACTATTGCAGGTGTTTTACTTGCATCAACAATACCTCATAGAGCTAAAGAAAAAGACTTTTCTTTATTAATTAAACTTGAGCACGCAATAAGCCCTTATGTAGCCTTCATCATTATGCCAATATTTGCTTTTGCAAATGCTGGTGTTAATTTAACAGGATTATCATTTTCTAGTTTGTTGGCCCCTGTTCCATTGGGTATACTTTTAGGACTATTTGTTGGTAAGCAAGTTGGCGTGATGGTTATATCATATCTTGCAGTAAAATTAGGGGCAGCACAAATGCCCGATAAGTCTAACTGGTTAAGTTTATATGGTGTTTCAATATTAACTGGTATTGGTTTTACTATGAGTTTGTTTGTTGGAAATTTAGCATTTGTTGAAAATACTCAGTATATGGATGGTGTAAAAATTGGTGTTCTTTCTGGTTCTCTTTTATCAACTATATTTGGCTATTTTATTTTATTATATGCCTCTAAAAAATAGATTATGTATAATAGTAAATATTTCATAATTATATTAACAATATTAATGTTCTCTTTTTTTAACAATGTTGATGCAAAATATGAAAAAATATTTTTTGATCATACGATCAAAAATATAAACAATGAAGTTATTGATTTAAATCAATACAAAGGAAAAACTATTTTACTAGTAAACGTAGCTAGTAAGTGTGGTTTTACAAAACAATATACTGGACTGCAGGAACTATTCGAAAAATATAGAGATAAAGGTTTTTATGTTATAGGAGTTCCATCAAATCAATTTGGAGGTCAAGAACCAGGATCTAATGCAGAAATTAAAGATTTTTGTGAAACTAATTTTAACATTACTTTTCCATTGACAGATAAGGTTGATGTTAAAGGAGACAATGCTCACGAAATATATAAATGGGCAAAAAAAAATTATGGAACCTCAACAGTTCCAAAATGGAATTTTCATAAAATATTGATTAATAAAGAGGGTAAAATAGAAGACACTTTTAATTCTTTTGTAACCCCTATGTCCGGAAAAATTATTAATAAGATAGAGTCTGTATTATAAATTTACTGTTAATCCATCAAAACCAGGAATAACTTTTTTTGGTAATTTTTTTTTTAACTTATCATAATCAAGATCGCTATGCATATTTGTCAAAATTGTTTTTTTTGGTGAAAGATCTTTAACCAGCTCTAAGACTTGATCTAGATTAAAATGAGCAGAATGATTTCTATACCATAAGCAATCAATAATTAAATAATCAATTTTTTTTAATTTTTTATAATCTTTTTTAAAAAATAAACTTATATCGCTAGCATATGCTAATTTTTTATTAATTATATAACAAACACTTTTAATTTTACCATGCTCAACTGGAATGGATTCAATTAAAATTTTTTTATTCTTATTAATAAAGATATGCTTACTTTTAAGAGAGTTAATCTTTAGTGTTGATGGGTATCCATGTGATGATTTAAAACAATAACCAAAAGTTGATAGCAAATATTTAGCTGTAAGATTATCCGCATATACAGGAATTTGTTGTTTATTAATCAGAAAAAAAGGTCTTAAATCATTAATACCATGAGTTTGATCGGCATGTAGATGTGTATAAAAAACTCTATTAATATTTTTGATTTTATTTTGTAAAAGTTGTGTTCTTAAATCAGGAGAGGTATCAATTAAGATGTTTTGATTGTCAAATTTAATCAAGGCAGAACATCGTGTTCTAAAGTTTTTTTTATTTTTTAAATCACAATTACCAGAATAACCATCCGCTCTAGGTACACCCATTGAACTCCCGCTACCGAGTATGACAAATTTAACTGACATTAAAAATCAAAAAGTCTATTGAAATTATCAGTTGTCAAATCTGACATATCTTTAATAGTTTGATTTTTAATTAAAGATAATTTTTCGAGTGTATATTTAACAAAGCTAGGTTCATTTTTTTTTCCTCTCATAGGTATAGGGGCTAAGAAAGGACTATCAGTTTCTACAAGAAGTTTATCTAAGGGAATAGTTTTAAATGTTTCTTGTAACTCAAGACTATTCTTAAATGTGATTATTCCACTTGCAGAAAAAAATGCATTTAAATCTAATAATCTATTTGCAAAAGTTGTAGAGCCCGTAAAACAATGCATTAAAATTTTTAATCCTTGTGATTTGTAAGATTTTAGAATTTGATAAGTTTCTTCCTCTGCCTCCCTTGAATGAATAATAATAGGCTTATCAAGAGCTATTGCAGCATCAATATGTGCCTTAAAACAACTTATTTGCTTTTCTCTATCACTATGGTCAT
This sequence comes from Candidatus Pelagibacter sp. PS_43, assembly GCF_059417795.1. NCBI lineage: Bacteria > Pseudomonadati > Pseudomonadota > Alphaproteobacteria > Candidatus Pelagibacterales > Candidatus Pelagibacteraceae > Candidatus Pelagibacter > Candidatus Pelagibacter sp. PS_43. The sequence goes on from NZ_CM182066.1 coordinate 558,056, forward strand.
AAAAAAAATCTAATCCTGTTTCTCCAACTCCAATTATCTTGTCATTTTGGCTAACTTCTTTGATTATGAAATTTTTATCTACTGATAAATTTACGTTAGCTTCATGAGGATGAATTCCAAATGTTCCATATATAATTGGATCTCTTTTTATAATTTCTTTAATTCTATTAAAACTATCTAATGTAGTGCATATTGTTAACAATTTAGTTATGCCCACCTCTTTTGACCTTTTAATAACTTCGTCCAAATTTTCTAAAAGTGGTTCATGATCTAAGTGACAATGTGAATCAATCATTTTTTTCAATTTTTTTAAACAAAATATCAATTTTATTAATTATCTCTCCAGACTTAAGAAAATTATTTTCTCCTATAGAATTAAAGTCAATGTCTCCTTCTTTAAGACCAAATATATTTAGAGCTTTGATGGCTGAGTCTGGAATAATAGGATAAAGCATGAAAGTAATTTTTCTAATCATTTCAAGAGATGTATATATTATTGTAGCAAGTCTTTGTGATTCATCTTTTTTTTTCCAAGGTTCTTGATCATTAAAGTATTTATTTGCTTCAAATAGTGCATTAATAATAAAGTTAATATAGTAATTTATGTTTTGATTATCAATTTCTTTACGTATTAATGACATATTATCTGAAAATTTATTTAACATTAATAAATCCTCCTCAATAAAATTTTTGATATCAGGAACTTTGGATTGACAATTTTTTTCAGCAAATGCTGTAACTCTTTGGCATAAATTGCCATAATTATTTGCAAGATCACTATTAATACAATCTTCCAACCTGTCTTGAGAAATATTACCGTCATTACCAAAAGAAACCTCTTTAATTAAATAATATCTCAAGGGGTCAAGGCCATAAGTTTCAATAATATCAAGAGGGTCAAGGATATTACCTTTTGATTTTGACATTTTTTCATCACCAGATAAAATCCAACCATGACCATAAACTTTATTTGGTAATGTAATTTTGGCTGCCATTAAAAAGGCTGGCCAGTAGACAGCATGGAATCTTAATATATCTTTGCCTATTAAGTGAACTGAGGCAGGCCAAAAATTTTTAAACAAATCATCATCTGTATTTGGATAATTTAAAGCACTAATATAGTTAGTTAATGCATCTAACCAAACATAGATAACATGTTCTGGATTATTTGGAACTTTAATTCCCCAAGAAAAAGCTTTACGACTTATTGATAAATCTTTTAAACCACTTTTAACAAAACTGATGACTTCATTTTTTCTAGATTTTGGTGAAATAAAATCTGGGTTATTCTTATAATATTCAAGCAACTTATCCTGCCATTTAGATAAACGAAAAAAATAAGATTCTTCTTCAATCCATTCAACTAGGGATCCAGATGAAGTAGCTATCTTATTATCTTCTTTTTCAGAAATTTCTTCTTCGGTGTAGAAAGCTTCGTCTGAAACAGAATACCACCCTGAATATTTAGACAAGTAGATATCATCATTTTTCTCAAGTTGTGACCATAAATATTGGACTGTTTTTTTATGCCTATCTTCAGTAGTTCTAATAAAATCAGTATTAGATAAATTTAATGTATTAGATAAATTTCTAAACGTTTGACTTATTTCATCACAAAAAATTTGAGGATCTATATTTTTACTTTCAGCTGCTCTTTGAATCTTTAAGCCATGTTCATCTGTGCCAGTTAAAAAATGTACATTAAAACCATCAATACGTTTAAATCTAGCAAAAAAATCAGCTGCTATACTTGAGTATGCGTGCCCCATGTGTGGCTTCGCTGAAGGATAATATATTGGTGTAGTAATATAAAAATTTTTATTCATTTATAATACTTTTGATTTAAATTCTAAAAATAAACTCTCTTCATCAAGATTGAATTTTTCGGTATTATTAATTTTTTGAATAAAACTTTGATAAAAATTTAATAAAAAATTTTTATTATTTGATGTTTTATATCTTTTTAATAAAAATAATTCGATAAAATTAATTAACAAATTTTTAATAAATATATTTTTTTTATAATACATATTTTCAATAATTAAACTTATTATAGAAGAAACATCATGGTCTCTAAGATTAATTTGTTTTTCTTCTGCAAATTGAATTAATTTAATAATTTCACCAGGAGTACAATAATAATTAATCAAATCATAATTTAATTCATTTAAAATATTTTGATTAAGTATTTGATTGCATATGTTGACAGTTTCATCAAAAGAAAAGTGAATTTTAAACGTTATACATCTAGATTTTAAAGTAGGTAGAATATTTTTTTCACTATTAGCTATTAAGATAAAATAAATATTTTCATTAGGCTCTTCTATAATTTTAAGTAAAGCATTTATAGAATTTTTATTAAGATACTCAACATTATCAATCATAATAAATCGATCTTGATTATTAAAAGTAGATTTATTTGTATAAGAGATCATTCCTCTTATCTGAGCAACATCTATATTTTTTTTCTCAGCCAGTAAATCAATCAAATAAAAATTTGGATGAGAATTATTCTGTAATAACTTGAAGGATTTATTTTCAGAATTAATCTTATTTTCAATTAAATCATATTTTAATTCTTCATCTTTTGATAAAAAAAAATTGACTAAATGATAGGCAAAAGTGGATTTACCTGAACCTTTTTTGCCCGATAATAAAATCTTATTAGGCATTTTTCTATTATTATAAAGTTGAATAATTTCTTTAAAAAAATATTTATAGCCATAAATTGACGTATTTTCTGAAGGTTGTAAATTCATATCCTTAAATTAAACTTTTGATTTTATCCAATATAATTTTTTCATTAATCTTTATATTCATATTAGAATTAATCTTAATATATTTTTTAGGTTTAGATTTTGATAGTTTAATAAAGCCATCTTGAACTTTATTATAAAATTTACTATTGAACTTATCGTATCTATTAAGTTTTTTTCTCTGTCCAAGTCTTTTTTTCATATTATAATTATTGACTGTATTCAAAAAAGTAAAATCAATTTTTATATCTTTTAGTAAATGATTGTTAATATTTTCTATTAATTTACGATTTACACCCATGCCATAATGCTGATATGCAATTGTAGAATCGGAGAAACGATCTATTAATATAATTTTTTTACCTTTATTTTTTTTAATAAGTTCAATATTTTCACTTCTAGCAGATAAATATAAAAGTAAATCAGTTTCTTTATTAAAGTTAGATTTATTATCTAATATTAGTTTTCTAATTTTCTCTGAATTAACACTCCCACCAGGTTCTCTGATTTTTATAAAAGCAATTTTTTTTTTTTTAAAAAAAAAGAAACTTTTTTGATATGATGAGATTTGCCAGTCCCTTCTATACCTTCAAAGACAATAATTGGTTTTTTAGACATCGCCCCATATTAAAAAATTAATGGATTTCATTAATCTAGAGAAAATATTTAATTTTTTAACATCTTCGAATGCTAATAAGTCATATTCTTCAATAAATTCACCTTTATAACTTAGGTTTAATTTACCAATTACATCATCTTTCTTAATAGGAGCATGTATTGGGCCATTGTACTTTAATGTAACTTTTAATAAACTTTTTCTTCCTTTATTAATTACTTTATAAATATCTTTGTTAACATAGGTCTTTACAGTATCTTTTTTACCCAACCATACCTCAACATCTTCAATAGGAGTATCGCTTTCTGTAACTTTAACTAAATCAAAATTCGTTAGTCCCCATGTTAAAAGTTTGGAGCTTTCGCGAGATCTATCCTTTTTTGTATCAAAACCACTTCCTACAGCAATTAACCTTCTACCATTTCTATCAACAGAAGAGGCTAAAGAATATTTTTCAACTGCTAGGTAACCAGTTTTAATACCGTCAGCAAGAAGTGAGGAATATAATAGTGGATTTCTATTTCCTTGAGTTATTGGTTCACCCCCAGTTCTATCCCAAGTAAATTCTTTTTCAGCAAACATTTTATATTCTTCAGGAAAATTTTTTATAAGGTAGTTTGACATAATCATTATGTCTCTTACAGTAGATACATTTTTTGTGTTATTTATACCAGAAGAATTAGCAAAATTAGTATTTTCCATACCAATTTCTTTTGCTTTAGTAGTCATCATGATTGCAAATTCATCTTCTGAACCAGCAATGCCCTCAGCTAGAGCCACACAAGCATCATTACCAGAAGCAACTATTATACCTTTGAGCAAATTTTCTACAGTAACTTCGTCTCCAACCATAATAAACATTGATGAATAACCGGCTGATGATAATCGCCATGCATTTTCAGATACTGTAAATTTTTCTTCAAGGCTTAAGTCACCTTTTTTAATCAAATCAAAAGCAATTATAGCAGTCATGATTTTTGTCATAGAAGCAGGATAAATTGATTTATCAGGTTCTTTTTCAAATAAAATTTCACCAGACAGGTAGTCTTGTAGGATAGCTGTTCTTGCCTTAATATCAAATGAAGCTTTTACACTAAATGTAAATGATAAAAGTGTAAATAATACTAAGAAAAATTTTGTTTTAATCATTTTATAATTTCAATGTTTTCAAATTCTAATATGTTTATATCATTAAAGGATTTTTGTAGAGCATTAATGTTGTGGAATGGACCTAAATAAACTCTATATTTATTTTCCATAATTTTTTCAATTTTAACATCTGTAACATTTGTTTCATTACTGATTCTATTAGTTAATAACAAAGCTGTATCTTTAAAGTAGAAATCAGCTATTTTAATTTTATATAAAAATTGATTTGTAGTTTTAGTTAAACTTTCAATTTCTGTATTATTTAAATCACTAATACTAATATCGTTAACTGGTGCTTTAGTGACAACTTCTTTTTCTTCTTCAAAAGTTTTAGCTCTTTTTGCAACAAAAACTGAGTTTTCTAGGATTTCTAAAATCTCTACATATGGCTCTTCTTTATCTAAATTTATTTCATCTGCTATACGAATTGATAAAACAGAGTTATTAAAAGAGGGATAGTTAGCTTTTTTTCCAACAGTTGCTATTATTGATTTTTCATTTTTTATATTAGTAATTTTTACTTTTGTATTTTTTTTTAAATTTTTTTGAAAAATTATAAGACTTCCTTTCATCTATTTTTCTAGAAATTATTTTTTCCTTTAAAAGATTTTCATTATATATAAGTGCAAACCCTTTGTTAATAAAAGGATCTTCTAAAAATTGAGTCGACTGAATTTTTGTTTGATTGATGTTAGTGCAGTTACTTATAAATATTATAAATAAAAAAAGAAATATCTTTTTATAGAACATTTTCAAATTTTTCTTTTAAAGTACAAACAGCTAGAGCAAAACGTAATGATCTATTCCATTGAAGAATTTTTTCGTAATTTTCAAAAACAATATAAGCTGGTTCTAAATTTTGTGCTTCAGGAATAATATCTTTATCTGGTGTAATAATTGAGGCTATCATATTGTTGTCAATATTTGTAAAATTATCATTTTTAATTATATATTTTTTTAAAGTCTTAAATTTTTGCTTACTATGCAAATTTCTTGCTGATGTATTTAATATATTTTGGGGCACATTTTTATCTAATTTTACTCTAATAAAACAAGGTTGATTTTTTTTCCAACCTATTTTGTTTATATAGTTTGCAGCTGAAGCAAAAGCATCTTTTGTTGACTTTAATTCAATAATATTATTCTTATCAAAATCAATCGCATAACGCTCCATAGTAGAAGGCATAAATTGAAAATATCCAAAAGCGCCTGCCCAAGAACCATATAGGATATCATGATTAATTTTTTTACTATCTATCAATTTAAGTATTGTAATAAGTTCTTTTGTGAAAAACTCAGATCTTCTTTTATCAAAACTCAATGTTGCAAGAGATGATAAAATATCCATCTTGCCAACATAAGTTCCAAAATTAGTTTCAATGCCCATTAGTGCTAAAAGCAATTCTTTTTCAACAGAAAATTTATCATCAATAAGATTTATAAAATCTTTGTTCGATCTATAAATATCACTTCCCTTCCTTAATTTTTGATCTGAAGTTCTTTTGGATATGTATAATTTTGTATCCTCATAAAATTCAGGCTGAAAACGGTCATACTTTATTACCTTTGGTAAGAACACAACATCAGACATTGCAAGGTCAAAAGTTTTTTCAGAAACACCTTGTTTTAAAGCATAAATTTTAAAATTTTTTAACCATTTAGAAAAATCATTTTCATCTGCCATTAAGTTGCTGGCAAAAAATATAAAAAATATTATCGATAAATATCTAATTATTTTCATATAAATCTTTTAAATAAATAATTACAGCAATCCAAATTAAAATGAAACTTAATGATTTATCGAGAGAAAAAGTTTCATTATAGTAAAAAAAACCCAGTAAAAACTGAAATGTAGGAGTTATATAAAAAATCATTCCAGTTGGTCCTAATCCTGACAGTTCAACACCTCTTACATATAAAAATAAAGGAATCACTGTCATTGGACCAGCCAACATTAATATAAACATTAATGGTATATTGTTAAAACTGAAATAATTTTGGCCATTTTGATATAAAAGATAAAATCCTAACAAGGCAAATGGTAAAATAAATAAGCTTTCTATTAGTAGACCAATATCTGTATCTACATTAACCTTTTTTCTTATCAGATTATAAAGCCCCCAACTTACACCTACAATTATTCCAACCCAAGGTATTAAGTCAAAGTTTTTAAACAATAAGAAAATTATTGAAATCAATACCAAAATAATAGACAGACCTCTTTTTTGATTTATTTTTTCATCATAAAAAATATATCCTAAAAAAACACTCAAAATTGGCATAATAAAATATCCAAAACTAGCATCTATAATTTTTTCATTTCCTACAGCATAGATCCAGGTCGCCCAATTGAGAAATATTAATACACTTGAAAAAAATAACAGAGTTATATTTCTAATATTAGATATTATTTCAAAAAAAATATTCCATTTTGAAAAATAAAAAGTAGTTATTATCAGCATTACTGCTGTCCATACGCATCTATGAATTACCACTTCTATAGAGCCAGTATAGGAAATAAACTTAAAGTAGATTACACCAATTACTCCCCACCAAAAAGATCCTAAGGCTGTTAAAATAATACCTTTATTGAATTTATTATTTTTCATTATAAATATTTCAAATATTAGCTCATTATTTATTCAATTTATCTATTTTATTGTTGAATTAAAAAATTATGATAATAAAACGTTGTTACGGAGAGATGGCAGAGTGGTTGAATGCACCGGTCTTGAAAACCGGCAAAGGGGCAACTCTTTCCTGAGTTCGAATCTCAGTCTCTCCGCCATTAATCTGACCTGTATTCATAATTTTTAAATAATTCGATAACTTTGTTATTTTCAAAAAATTTGTCTGTTTGTATATTGTGATTTAGCTTATAGAGATCTTCATCATCGTTATCCAATAGATTGCTTAAAAGTATGAGATCATTTTCATTAAGTTTATTTATATATCTTTTAGTAAATGAAGTTAAAAGTTTATCCATTTCCTTAGTACCTCTATAAGTAGCACGGTAAATTATTTTATTTTTTAAATCCTTTATATTAATCATTGTAATTACTATTATATTCTATCTATCATGAAAAATAAGAATAATTACGATTATTTATTATCAGATCTTACAAAACTAAATGGTGTTGGAAAAAAAACCATGGATATTTTGAAGAAAAAAAAAGTTAATACAATTTTTGATTTATTATGGAGACTACCGAAATCTTATACAGATAGATCATTAGTCACTAAAATTTCTGACCTTCAAATTAATAAAGTTCAGACAATTAGAATAATACCTGCAAAATATCAATTTCCTAGAGTAAGAAACTTGCCAAATAGAGTGAATTGCTCAGATGAAACTGGCAAAATTGATTGTATTTTTTTTCATAGTTATGAAGGATATGTAAGAAAAATTTTACCACTTAATCAAGAAGTTACTATTAGTGGTAAAATCACATCTTTTAGGGGCAAATATCAAATAACAAATCCAACATACGTTTCACAGGACAGTTCATTAATAGAGACAGTTCACAATAAATATTCTCTTACCGAAGGTATTACTGAAAAAAATTATAATAAGATTATTAAACAAATATTAGAGAATTTACCTATCTTAAATGAATGGCATGACAAAGAAATATTAGAAAGATTTAAAAATGAAAGTTGGAATGAATCAATTATCAAATTACATGACCCAGAAAATATTGAAAACTACAAAGCAAACTTTTATCAAAGACTAGCTTACGATGAAATATTTGCATCATTTCTTGTAAATTCAGAAATTCGAAAAAAAATTAAGAAAATTAAAAAAACTTCAAAAAAAATTACATATAACTCATATAGCCAAATAATTAATAAACTTAATTTTAAATTAACAAATGATCAAAAAAAATCATTATCCGATATAAATAAGGACTTAAGTTCAAACAGTAAAATGTTTAGACTTTTACAGGGTGATGTAGGCAGTGGAAAAACTATTGTAGCATTAATTTCTGCATTAAGTGTAATAAATTCAAATTTCCAAGTGGCTCTAATGGCCCCCACAGAAATATTAGCTAGACAACACTACACCTTAGCTAAAAAACTATTTCCTGAAAATATAACTATAGAATTACTTTCAAGCAAAAGTGAAAACATAGATAAGAAAAGAATTATAAACGAATTAAAAAATAATAAAATTAAAATGATTTTTGGAACCCATGCAATATTTCAAAAGAAAATATTGTTTAATAAATTAGGCTATATAATTATTGATGAGCAGCATAAATTTGGTGTTAGGCAAAGAAAATTATTATCTGACAAAGGTGGAGATAATTGCGATGTACTCTTGATGTCTGCAACGCCTATACCAAGAACTTTAACTATGTCTGTTTATGGTGACATGGATGTATCAATAATTAGAGAAAAACCTAATAATCGTAAAGAAGTTAAAACTTATAGTAAACTAGAAACTAAAATAGATGATGTTATCCAATTTGTTAAAAATGAAATTACAGAAGGAAATCAAGTTTTCTGGGTATGTCCTTTAATTGAAGAGTCTAAAAAATTAGATCATCAATCCTCAGTTAATAAATACGAGTATTTGAATAAAATCTTTCCAAATAAAGTAGCTTTACTTCATGGGAAAATTGAAAATGATGAAAAGGAGGAAATTCTTTATAAGTTTCTTAATAAAAAATATTCAATATTAGTTTCAACAACAATAATTGAAGTTGGGATAGATTTTCCGAATGCCAATGTAATTATAATTGAAAATGCTAATAAATTTGGTTTGTCACAACTCCATCAATTAAGAGGTCGCGTTGGTAGAGGCAATAAACAAGCAAGCTGTATTTTAATGTTTAAATCTAATTTAAGTGTCAATGCAAAAAAAAGGATCAATATATTGAAAAATTCTAATGATGGCTTTGAAATATCAGAAGAAGATATGAGGCTTAGAGGTTTTGGTGACTTATTAGGATTTAAACAAAGTGGTGCTAAAAATTTTAGGTTAGCTGATCCAATACAAAATGAAGATTTATTTATCTTGGCAGAAAAACAAATTAAAAAAATTGAACAAGAAAACATTAATATAGAAAAATATAGACCTTTGCTAAAATTATACGATCAAGCTGATATTATTAACGATATAGTTTAATTTTTTGGATTTGAGGTTCCTGCAGAAACAATAAATTTTGACGCTTCTTCAAATGTCATATCCAGATAAACTAGCTCTTCTTTAGGTATCATCAGTAAAAAACCACTTGTTGGGTTTGGTGTTGTTGGAACAAAAACGTTTACAAGATTTAACTTAGTTTTAGTTTTAATTTCTCCAGTATTTTCTTTAGTAGCAAAACCAACCGCCCATGAGCCTTTTCTTGGATACTCAACCAAAACAACACTTTTTTTATTTCCTTCCTGATCTCTAAATGAATCTGTCATCTGACCTATGGCAGAATATATTGTTCTCAAAATAGGTATTCTCTTAAAAAGATCATCAACTAATTGTAAAAATTTTTTCCCAATAAAAGATAATGAGAGGCCCCCAACGATTGTAATAAATATAATTGTCAAAATTATTTCAATTCCAGGAATTGAATAAGGAAGATAAGTGTTGGGATTTAGTCCAGCTGGAACTAATTTTGTTGAAAAATTAATTAAAAATTTACTTAAGTAAAGCGTAAATCCAATTGGAACAAGTACAATTACTCCAGTGAAAAAATAATTTCTTAATTTCAAGGTAAATGATTTTTTCTTTTTTGACATTTTGTATTAATTGTAGCTAGAATAAATTACAAATGAAATTGCAATAATGAAAAGAACTAATAATATTTTGTTGTTTAAATTCATATATGATAATGATTATATAATTATCAAATTTTATAAAAAATGAATAGAAGAAAATTTTTAAATGTAATGGGGTGTGGATGTTCAGGTCTACTGATTAATGCTTGCTCTACAACGCCTATTACAGATCGTAGACAGTTCAAAATTATACCAGAGGCTAAATTAAATGCTCAAGCAGCTCAAATTTACGAAAAAGTAAAAGAAAAAGAAAAAATGAGTGATGATAAAAAAACATTTAATGAAATTAAAGATATTGGAAAACGGATGGAAGATTCAATATCGGAATATTTTTATAGAGCAGGACTGGATGACCCTACAGTAAATTTTGATTGGGAGTATATATTAATTGACAATAAAAAGATCAAAAATGCCTGGTGTATGCCAGGTGGCAAAATTGCTGTCTATACAGGAATTCTTGATGTTACCAAAAATACTGATGGTTTAGCTTCAGTGATGGGTCATGAGATAGCCCATGCAGTTGCAAAGCATTCTGTTGAAAGAGCTAGTAGAAGTGTTTTATTAAATACAAGTACTCAGCTTATTGATATTTTTTCAGGAGGCAAATTATCACAAGTTAATAGAGTAACTGGCATGGATACTGTTGGTTTGTTATCTCAAATAGGATTAATGAATCCCTTCTCTAGAACTCAAGAAAGTGAAGCTGATTATTTAGGAATGATATTTGCTTCATTATCTGGGTTTGATATTAGAGAAACAAAAAAATTGTGGGAAAGAATGAAAAAGTCCAATAAAGGGAAAGAACCACCTCAGTTTATGAGCACCCATCCCTCTTCTTCTAAGAGAATAAAAGATCTTTCAGAATGGGAAAATAGTGTGATACTTGACTATCCACCAATTAATATCAGTTAATTTTATTTTATTGGTGAGCCCTGATGGACTCGAACCATCGACCCATTCCTTAAAAGGGAATTGCTCTACCAACTGAGCTAAGGGCCCACATAGAATTTAAAAAAAGTTGAGATTTTGTTTTTTTTTATTATATTTTAAAAAAAAACTTTTGGTGAAGCCTTCTTTAAAATTTTTAAATTTCTTTACACTTAAAAATTTAAACAATAAAAAAATATCTAAACTTAAATAAATTTTATTACCAAAAAACAATTATTTATTCCATAACTTGTTAAATTGCAAATATTTTTATTACAACCTATCAATGTATTCATCGTGAAACTTGTTAAATGTGCCATTTTTAATATTATCTCTTATGGCAGACATTAATTCTTGATAAAAGTTGATATTATGTAGTGTTAAAAGAGTAGAGCCTAAAATTTCATTTGTATTAAATAAATGGTTTATATAATTTTTAGAATATTTATTAAGACTTAAATTAGAACAATTAATATCTAATGGCTCATTGTCATTTTTATATTTATTATTTTTAATATTTAAACGTCCATTCCAAGTAAAAGCTAGACCTGTTCTTCCTGATCTTGTTGGCATAACGCAATCAAACATATCAACGCCTCTTTTAACAGCACCAAGAATGTCTGTAGGTGTTCCAACGCCCATTAAATATCGAGGTTTATCACTTGGCATATGTTCTTTGATATCATCTAAAACATTAAACATTTCTTTTTGTGTCTCACCTACTGCAAGTCCTCCAATTGCATAACCATCAAATTCAATTTTAGTTAAGGCATTAAGTGACTTTAATCTAAGATCTTTGAATAATCCTCCTTGAACAATACCAAAAAGAGCTTTATGGGGATTTGAGCCAAATGCTATTTTTGATCGCTCGGCCCAATAAATTGATAGTTCCATTGATTTATTAATGATGTCGTAATCATTAGTTTTTTTTGGACATTCGTCCATGATCATTACAATGTCCGAGTTTAATCCTTTTTGAATACCGATACTTTCTTCAGGACTTAAAATAAATTTTTTTCCATCAACATGTGAATTAAAAATCGCACCTTTTTCTCTATCTACTTTATTTAGTTTGGATAAAGACATCACTTGAAATCCTCCAGAGTCTGTAAGAATAGGAAGTTTGCAATTCATAAATTTATGAAGACCACCAGCACTAATAATTCTTTCAACTCCAGGTCTAATCATTAAATGATAAGTGTTACAAAGAATAATTTCTGAGCCTGTTTTTATAACATCATCAATTAAGCAGGCCTTAACAGTTGCCTGGGTTCCAACTGGCATGAAAGCTGGAGTTTGAATATTTCCTCTATGAGTTTCAATAACACCAGCTCTGGCAAAGTTATCATTTCCCAAGACATTAAAATTAAATTTTTTTAACGTCATTAATTGTTTTAAATGATTATTTAAAACTAATAATCTTATCTGGATTAGTTACTGAGCCGTTATTATTTTGGTCACCTCTTTTAATCTTATCTACAAATTCCATTCCTTCAATAACTTTACCAAAGACCGTATATTGTCTATCTAAAAATGAAGCCTCTTTGAAACAAATAAAAAATTGACTATTAGCACTATTTGGATCTTGTGAACGAGCCATTGATAGCGTTCCTCTTTCATGAGGTAAATTACTGAACTCTTCCTTAAGATCTGGAAGATCTGAACCACCCATGCCAGCTCGTCTAAGATCAAACTCGTCACTTGTAGAACTTCCAAACTTAACATCGCCAGTTTGTGCCATGAAACCATCAATTACTCTGTGAAAAACTACACCATCATATTTACCTTCTTCAGCGAGTTGTTTTATCCTTTTTACATGATTAGGTGCCACGTCCTCAAAAAGTTCTATTTTTACATCACCATCTTTAAGTTTTAAAATCATTATGTTCTCCTCTGCAGTTGCATTATTAGTTGTTAAAAAGATTAAAAGTAAAATTTTGATTATAAATTTATTCATATTTTTCTTTTAAAGATTTTATTGTGCTTTTTGTAGTAAATTTTCTAATATCACCTTTTAATTTGATAATTTCTTTTACAAATCTAGAAGAAATAATCTGGTTTTCTACATCTGACATTAAAAAAATCGTTTCAATATTGTTATTTAATTTTCTATTCATACCCGCTAATTGAAATTCATATTCGAAATCAGAAACAGCCCTAAGGCCTCTTAAAATTATGTTTGATTTATATTTTTTACAAATATCAGTAGTTAAAGACTGAAACGAAATGATCTCAATTTTACTCTTATTTAATTTTTGGTCTTTGAAAAGTGCTTTTTTAATGATTTCTATTCTCTCATCAGAATTGAACAAGTAATTTTTATTTGCACCATCTGAAACAGCAATGACAATTTTTTCAAATAATTTTAAGGATTTTTTAATAACATCTATGTGGCCATATGTAATAGGATCAAACGTACCTGGATACACAGCAACTTTTTTCATTACACTAAGTTATCATCAATTTTTATTGCTGAAACTACTTTTTCATCACCTGATAATTTAATAATACGTACACCTTGAGTATTTCTTCCCGCTGTTCTAATTTCTTTTACAGCAACTCTAATAACTCTACCTTTATTTGTTGAGATCATAACTTCATCAGCCTCTAAAACTGGAAAGCTAGAGGATATATTTCCATTTCTTGGAGAATTAACAATTCCTATAATTCCCTTTCCACCTCTATTTGTTACCCTGTAATCATTATGCAATGTTTTTTTACCATAACCATTTTCAGTTATAGATAAAATAAATCTCTCTTCTGTATTTGAGTCTTTTTTATTCTTTACATGTTCAATGATAGATAATGAAACAATTTCATCATTCGGTGCTAATTCTAAACCTTTTATTCCTTTAGAAGATCTTCCTTTAAAAATTCTTAATTTTTTCGACTCGAATCTTATACATTTTCCATTTTTTGTACTTAGCATTATATTTTGATCATCTTTACAGATTTCAACCCCAACAATTTTATCATTTGGATCAAGTTTCATTGCAATTTTTCCAGCTGAATTAATAGATGAAAAATCTTCAAGACTATTTTTTCTAATCTTACCTTTGGCGGTTGCAAAAACTATTTGCAAATTTTTCCAATCATTTTCAGGAAATGGCATTATAGAGCTAATTGATTGGTGACTTTTTAAAGGTAAAATATTGAATAATGATTTTCCTTTAGATGCAGTTGATCCTTCGGGAATTTTCCAAGCTTTAATTTTATAAACAAGACCTTCGGTTGAAAAAAAGAGTAATGATGTGTGCGTATTAACAGATAATGTTTTAACAACAGAGTCTTCATCTCTTGTAACAATACCAGATTTTCCTTTACCACCTCTTTTTTGCTGTTTAACGTTACTTAATGCACCACGTTTAATATAACCTTGTAAAGTAACTGTTATGATTACTGACTCTTTTTGAATAGTTTCTTCAATATCGTAATTCAAAATTGCATCAATAATTTTAGTTCTTCTTGCTACAGCAAATTTTTCTTTGATAGTTTTAAGCTCTTCACTTATTACCTTTAAAAGCTCTTTTTTTGAATTAATTATTTTTTTATATCCTTTTATTAAATCTGCTAATTTTTTAATCTCTACTTCAATTTCATTGATGCCTAAAGCGGTTAACTTTTGCAGTCTCAATTCTAAAATTGCAATTACTTGAGGTTCTGAAAAAGAATAAAGATTTTTACCCTTTTTATCCACTATTAAGGATATTAATTTTAAAGATTTATTTATTTTCCATTTAGTGTTTAATAAAGATTTTTTTGCATCATCTGGTGTTTTTGATGAACGAATAATCTTAATAATCTTATCTAGGTTTTCTACAGAAACGGAAAGGCCAATTAATATGTGTGCTCTATCTTCAGCTTTTTTTAAATCAAATTTAGTCTTCTTAATTACAACATCTTCTCTAAATGATAAGAAATGAGATAAAAACTCTTTAAGGTTACATATTTTTGGTTTTCCATCAACTATAGCTAAAGTATTAAAACCAAAAGAACTTTCTATAGATGTATTTTTATAAAGTTGTCTCTTAATCGTCTCAGGCTCCACACCATTTCTTAAATCAATAGCAACTCTTATACCTTCTCTATTTGACTCATCTCTAATATCTTTAATACCTTCAATTTTTTTTTCTCTAACAAGCTGTGCAATACGTTCGTTTAGTACTGATTTGTTCACTTGATAAGGTACTGAGGTAATAACAAGTCTTTCTCTTCCATTTTTTTGTGCTTCAACAGATATTTCACCTCTTATTTTAAAAGATCCACGTCCAATATTGTATCCATCTTTAATAATTGACTTACCAATGATCACGCCCCCAGTTGGAAAATCTGGACCTGGTATATGTTTCATTAAATCTTTAATCTTAATGTCTTTGTTTTCAATTAAAGCTAATGTTCCATCAATTATTTCACCAAGATTATGTGGTGGTATACTTGTAGCCATACCAACCGCTATACCGCCAGCTCCATTAACTAGTAGATTTGGATATTGCGCGGGTAAAACCGAAGGTTCTTTTTCAGTTTCATCGTAATTGCTTTTATATTCAATAGTATTTTTTTCAATATCATCAATTAAATACTGTGAAACTTTAGCCAATCTTGTCTCGGTGTACCTCATAGCTGCTGCCGGATCTCCGTCTATAGAACCAAAGTTACCTTGGCCTTCAACTAAAGGTAAGCTCATAGAAAAATCTTGAACCATTCTAACTAAAGCGTCATAAACAGATTGATCGCCATGTGGGTGATATTTACCAATTACATCTCCAACTATTCTTGCAGATTTTCTAAATTGTTTAGACCAATCATAGCCACCTTTATACATTGCAAATAATATTCTTCTATGAACAGGTTTTAAGCCATCTCTTACGTCTGGGAGTGCCCTACTTACAATTACACTCATCGCATAAGATAGATAAGACGAGCTCATCTCGTCATGCATCGAAATTAACTTGATATTTTTATCTTTAGGAATTTCTGTGTTAGGCATAAAAAACTAAAATGGAATTTCGTCATCCATATCGTTTGATGTTTGTGGCGAGTCTTCAAAATTGTTATTTGATACTTGATTATTATCATTTTGAATTCCACCACCTGTGTTGCCACCACCAAGCATTGTAAGAGAAGAGTTGTAGCCTTGTATTACAATTTCAGTTGAATATTTATCTTGTCCAGATTGTTCATCTTTCCATTTTCTTGTTACAATTTGACCTTCAACATAAATTTGAGCACCTTTTTTTAGATATTGCTGCACTACATTTACTAAACCATCATTAAATACAACTATACGGTGCCATTCAGTCTTTTCTTTTTTTTCACCAGAAGTTTTGTCTTTCCAGGTTTGGCTTGTTGCTAAACTTAATCTTGCAACACTTTTTCCATTTACCATTTGTTTAATCTCAGGGTCTGCGCCTAAACGCCCAATTAATAATACTTTATTTAAACTTCCAGCCATAATATTTTAAAATGTTTATTTATTTATTTAGTTTTTATATCACAATATAACCTGAATATTAATTTTATTAATTTAAAGCAACTAAAATTATGATCAAAAAGATAGTTATCAAGGGTGCAAAAGAACATAATTTAAAGAATGTTTCAGTTGAAATTCCTAAAGATCAATTTGTAGTCATAACTGGACTTTCAGGTTCAGGAAAGTCCTCTCTTGCTTTTGATACAATTTATGCTGAGGGACAAAGACGATATGTTGAAAGTTTATCTGCCTATGCACGTCAATTTTTAGATAAAATGAAAAAACCAAATGTTGATCTTATTGAAGGTTTAAGTCCTGCTATAGCTATAGAACAAAAAAATACTTCAAAAAATCCAAGATCAACAGTTGCTACTGTAACAGAAATATATGACTACATGAGGGTACTTTATGCAAGAGCTGGAATACCATTCTCTCCATTTACTGCCAAACCTATAACATCACAAACAATTACTCAAATTGTAGATTTAATAAAAAAATTACCAAAAAAATCTACAATTTATATTTACGCTCCAGTAGTAAGAGGTCGTAAGGGTGAATATAAAAAAGACATTCTTAGTTATAAAAGAAGAGGTTTTAGAAAAATTAAGATAGATGAAGTTTTATATGATATTGAAAAAGCTCCTGATTTAGATAAAAAAATCAAACACGATATATCGGTTCTTGTAGATAGAATTGTTATTAACTCATCTCTTGGAAATAGGTTGGCTGAAAGTATAGAGGCGGCTGTAAATCTATCAAATGGCTTGGTTTTTGTTGAATATGAAGATGAAACCTTACCTCAAAAGTTTAGAAAAACTGAAAAATTGATTTACTCAACTAAATTTGCATGTCCTGAGAGTGGATTTACTATTGAAGAGATTGAACCAAGACTATTTTCTTTTAATAGTCCGTACGGTGCCTGTGCAGAATGTGAGGGTATTGGCATAAAGCTAAATGTAGATCCAAATTTGGTAATACCCGATGAGAGAAAAAGTATCGCTGATGGAGCAATTGAACCATGGGCCAAATCTACAACGCTATATTATGCGCAAACACTAGCTTCAATAGCAAAACATTACGGATTCTCATTGGATGAAAAGTGGAAAAAATTACCAAAAAAAATTAAGGATGTAATTTTATTTGGTTCAGATGAAGAAGAAATAAAATTTAATTATGATGATGGATATGAAAAATATTCACACAAGAAAACTTTTGAGGGTGTTATCAATAATTTAGAAAGAAGATTTTTGGAATCTGATAGTGAATGGAAGAGAGAGGCAATAGCCGAGTATCAATCAGATTCAGCCTGTGAAGGATGTAGTGGAAACAGACTTAAAGAAGAGGCTTTATGTGTAAAGATAGATAATCTAAACATAAGCGAAGTTACAAAAAAATCAATTTTAGATGCTTCTAAGTGGTTTAAAGAATTAGAAGTTAAATTAGATAAAAGACAATTTAAAATAGCTGAACATATTTTAAAAGAAATTAATGAAAGATTAAATTTTCTATTAAATGTTGGTTTGGATTATCTAACTCTGTCTCGTGAGTCTGGAACTTTATCAGGTGGAGAGGCTCAACGAATAAGATTAGCATCTCAGATTGGCTCCGGATTAACTGGAGTTCTTTATGTTCTAGATGAGCCATCTATTGGATTACATCAGAAAGATAATGTTAAACTAATTGATGCACTCAAAAGACTTAGAGATTTAGGAAACACTGTAATAGTTGTTGAGCATGATACAGAAACTATGGAAAATGCAGATCATATAATTGATTTGGGTCCTGAAGCTGGAACTAAGGGTGGAGAAATTATAGCTCAGGGAACTTATAATGAAATCTTAAAAAATAAAAATAGCATAACCGGACAATACTTATCTCACAAAAAATATATCGAAATACCAAAAATTAGAAGGCTTGCTAAAAATGGTAGATTTGTAGAAATTAATGGTGCATGTGGAAATAATTTAAATAATGTAGATCTAAAAATACCAATTGGTAGTTTTACTTGTGTAACAGGAGTTTCTGGAAGTGGTAAGTCTACGTTGATACTGCAGACCTTATATCATGCACTTAATTTAACCTTAAATAATAAGGCTCGAAAAGTACCAAAAGCATTTAAAGGATATAAGGGAGTTGAACTCATTGATAAAATTATAGATATCGACCAGTCTCCTATTGGAAGAACACCTAGATCAAATCCGGCCACTTACACTGGCGCTTTTGGTCCTATTAGAGATTGGTTTACAGCGCTTCCTGAGTCAAAAACTCGTGGTTATAAACCTGGGAGATTTTCATTTAATGTTAAAGGTGGTCGTTGCGAAGCATGCGAGGGTGATGGTGTAATTACTTATGAAATGCATTTCTTGCCTGATGTTTATATACAATGTGATGAATGTAAAGGAACTAGGTATAACAGAGAAACCTTAGAGATTAAATTTAAAGGAAAAAGTATTGCAGATGTTTTAGACATGTCTGTAGATGAAGGGTGTGAATATTTTGAAAATATTTCAAACATTAAAACTAAATTATTAACATTAAAGAAGGTAGGTCTTGGTTATATAAAAATTGGACAACAAGCTACAACTCTATCTGGTGGTGAGGCTCAACGTATTAAATTAGCTAAGGAACTTTCAAAAAGATCTACAGGAAGAACTATGTACATATTAGATGAGCCTACAACAGGTCTTCATCAACATGATATTAAAAAACTATTAGAAATATTGCACACATTTGTAGCTCTAGGAAATACAGTTGTTGTTATTGAACATAATTTAGATGTAATTAAAACAGCAGACTATATTGTCGATATGGGACCTGAAGGTGGTGTCAAAGGTGGAAATATTATCGCAGAGGGCAAACCTGAGGATATTATAAAGATAAAAGGTAGTTATACTGGTGAATTCTTAAAACCCATGCTCGAAGAAAAATTTAAAAAGAGGTTAAAGATTTAAAAATTTAGTGTATAAGTGATTCTAATTATGGGTAATTTACTATCATCACTTCCAAAAACTATTCACGCATCATTAGCTTTAGCTGTAATTTTTTTTCTAGGGTTATTTTATGGTAATGGTGGTTTTGATTTTGATATAATTTTTTGGAGTTGGTTAACAAGATTTATTCATGTAACGGTTGCTATAATGTGGATTGGGCTTCTTTGGTATTTTAACTTTGTACAAATTCCAAATATGCCAAAAATCCCTGATGAACAAAAGCCCGCTATAGGTAAAGTTATTGCTCCAGCCGCATTATTTTATTTTAGATACGCTGCATTACTGACAGTTCTGTCTGGATTAATTTTAGCTTATTTAAATGGTTATTTACACGATGCTATGACTTTAGGTGGTGGAGGAAAACATACAGCTATAGGTATTGGTATGTGGCTTGGTTTATATATGGCATTTAATGTTTGGTTTATAATTTGGCCAAATCAAAAAAGAGCTTTAGGCATGGTTGAATGTGAACCTGATGTTAAAGCAAAATCAGCAAGAACAGCTATGCTGTTTTCAAGAACAAATACACTTCTTTCTCTACCAATGTTACTTTCAATGGTAGCGGCACAAAATTTATATTAATTTTTTTCTGCTTCTTCTTTTATAATAGTTTTTTGTGATACTCTTAATTTAACTAATATTGGATTGGCAATATAGATTGAAGAATAAGTTCCGAAAATAACCCCAAATATCATAGCGAGTGAAAAACCTTTAAGTATCTCTCCACCGAATAAATATATTGAAACTAAAGCAAGTAATGTGGTTATTGAGGTAATTAAAGTTCTTGATAGAGTTTCATTTATCGACTTATTAGTTAGGTCAAAGATTTTAATATCAGAATATTTTCTGAGATTTTCTCTTATACGATCAAAAATTACAACAGTATCATTCATCGAATAGCCAACTATTGTTAAAACTGCGGCTACTATCGATAAATTAATTTCTAAATTTAATAGAGAGAATAAACCAAGTGTTATTAGAACATCATGAAACAAAGCTATAATTGCACCTAAACTAAACTGCCATTCAAATCTTATCCAAATATAAAATAACATTGCTGCTAACGACAAAAGTATTGCAGTTATACCAGACTTTAAGAGTTCAGAACTTACCTTGGGGCCAACATTTTCAACTCTTCTAAAGGTAAAATTTTCTCCAATAGAATTGGTAAGATCTTCTTTAATTAATTCAATAATATTTGAACTTGTGTCTTTTTTTTCAATTTTAATCAAATAATCACTATCTTGACCAAATTTTTTAATATTAACATCCCCTAAATTCATTTTACTGAATACACCACGAAGAGTTGCTACATTAGTTTGGTTATCTTGTGTTCTTAATTCAATTAATGTGCCCCCTTTAAAGTCAATACCAAAATTTAGACCTTTAAAAGATAAAAGTATAATTGAAATAGCAACTAACAATGTTGAGACTATACTGAATGATTTATAAAATTTATTAAAATTTATCATCTAAATAAGTTTAGGTTTTTCTTTATTTTTGACCACATAAAAACTTGTTAATAATCTTGCAATAAAATAAACCGAAAATAATGTTGTAAATATTCCTACAGCTAATGTTACAGAAAACCCTTTAACTGGTCCTGAACCCATAAAAAATAATATAATTGCTGCAATTAAAGTTGTTACATTGGCATCAATGATTGCTGTTTTGGATTTAACATAACCTGAGTCGAATGCTATAATATTATTTTTTTCTTCTCTTAATTCTTCTTTAATTCTCTCAAAAATTAAAACATTTGCGTCAACAGCCATACCAACAGTTAATATTATTCCAGCAATTCCAGGTAACGTTAAAGTTGCTCCAAATAATGTCAGTATACCAATCAGAAAAAATAAATTTACAATCAAAGTGATATTTGCAATCAAACCAAATACTTTATACTTATAAATCATAAAAATTATAACCAAAGCAAATCCAATACATAGTGAAATTATACCAGCATTTATCGAATCTTGTCCAAGATCTGGCCCAACTGTACGCTCTTCTATTATGTTAAGTGGGGCTGGCAATGCTCCAGATCTAAGAAGTAAAGCTAGATCAGTAGCTGATTGAAATGTAAAGTTTCCACTAATTTGTCCAGATCCACTTACAATGGCATCTCTTATTACAGGTGCACTAACAATTTTACCATCAAGAACTATAGCTAGTTGTTTGCCAATACCTTCTGTAGTAGCTTTACCAAATCTTTTAGCACCTACTCTATCAAGTGTGAAAGACACAACTGTTTCGTTGGTTTGAGTATTCATATTAGGTTGTGCATCAAGTAGGTTTTCACCACTCAAAATTATTCTTTTACTTACCAAGGCTTCGTTTATTTCATCATCGTACTTAAGAATTTCTGCACCAAAAGTATCATTGTCATTTTGTGTTATAAAACGAAAACTTAAATTGGCAGTTTTTCCTAATAAAGATTTTATCCTCATAGGATCATCTAAACCTGGTAATTCAACTAAAATTCTATCATTTCCTCTTTTTAGAATATTTGGTTCATTTGTACCTACTTCATCAACTCTTCTTCTAACTATTTCAATTGCCTGATCCTGTGATGATGTTTTAATTTCAACTAACCCATAATCTGAAAGCTTTAGTTGAAATTCATTATTTGAAGATATTAAGTCAAACTGGTGAGATTTGTATTGCGGATAATAAGGATTTATCTCACTATCTTTATCCATAAAAAAAGACTCTATCTTTTCTTTTAATGTTGGATCTACATTAAAAATTATAGATTTATTGGATATTCTTAAATCTATAAATTTAATATTTTCCTTGTTTAGAAAATTTCTAATATCGGTTGCTGTGTTCTGTAATTTTTGAAGTTCCACAGGATCATTATCAATTTCGAGTAAAAGATAAGATCCACCCTGTAGATCTAAACCAAGATTTATTTTGTTTGAAAAAAATTTATCTTCAGTATTTAAAAAATTTGATAACGATATAAATAAAAAAAATATAGTTATTATAGATATTATAATAATTCTTAATTTTGAAAAATATAACACTTCAACTTGATATTATTTTTTAACTTCAGGTGTATTTAGTAAACCTTGAATACCTGTAGATTTAATAATCTCAACTTTAACATTTTCAGAAATTAAAACCTCAACTTTTTCGTTATCAATAACTCTTTCAATGGTTCCAATAATTCCAGCAGAGGTAACAACTTTGTCTCCTCTTGTTAAGTTCTCAACCATGGCTTTATGCTCTTTAACTTTCTTTTGTTGAGGTCTTATTAAAAAAAAGTAAAAAATAACAAAAATTAAAATTAGTGGTATAAATTGACCTATTCCTTGATCCATATTTCTCCTAGATTAAAATGAATACTTATAACAAATGAGTGATTAAAACAACTTTAAATCTTATTGATTTTATCAATATTATTCATGTATGGTTTTAAAGCCTCTGGAATAAGAATTGAACCATCCTCTTGTTGATAATTTTCAAGTATTGCTACTATTGTTCTGCCGACAGCCAAACCACTTCCATTAAGAGTTCCAACAAATACTGTCTCTTTTTTACTATTTTTATATCTAGCTTTCATTCTTCTGGCTTGAAAAGAACCACAAGAAGAACAACTTGAAATTTCTCTATATTTATTTTCAGATGGTAACCAAACTTCAATATCAAAAGTTTTTTCTGCACTAAAACCCATATCACCTGAGCATAATATAATCTTTCTGTAAGGTAGTTTTAACAAGTCTAGAATTTTTGTTGCACAGTTAGTCATTCTATCTAATTCAGCTAAACATTGGTTTGGCTCTACAATACTAACCATTTCAACTTTGTAGAACTGATGTTGCCTAATCATTCCCTTAGTGTCTTTTCCATAGCTGCCAGCTTCTTTTCTAAAGCATGGTGTTGATGCAACCATTCTTATTGGAAGAATTTCTTTATTAATAATCTGATCTTTAACCATATTGGTTAATATCACTTCAGCAGTTGGTATTAAAAACTTTCTATCATTTGAATCATCAAGTTTGAGTTCAAACTGATCATTATCAAATTTTGGTAATTGACCTGTTCCAAACATTGTAGAGTCGGTTGCAATTAATGGAGGTGATATTTCTTTGTAACCATTTAAATTAATATGAGTATCAAGCATAAAATTAGAAATCGCTCTTTCTAGTAAAGCAAGTTTATCTTTAACAAAGACAAATCTAGATCCTGTGGTTTTTGTCGCAAGATCAAAATCAAGCATATTTAGATTTTCACCTAGCTCATAATGAGACTTAGGCTTGAAAGTAAAATTTGGTATTTTTCCTGATTTTAAAATTTCAATATTAGAGTTTTCATCTTTACCTATCGGAACATCATTATACGGTAAATTCGGTAATGATGCTAAAATATTGTCTAATTCATTTTTTATTTTACTTTGAGATGATGAAATTTCTTCAATTTTTTTTGAAATTTCTTTTGATTTTTCAAATAAAGATTTATCTTTTGATTTAGATATTTCTTTTTTTTCTTTTTCTAAATTTTCTTTTTCTTGTATAAATTTTCTATTATTTTCATCTAATAATAAAATTTTTTCAAAATCGACATCAATAAATCTTTTTTTAAGACCATCTTTAAATGATGAAATATCACTTCTAATATCTTTAATATTATGCATCTAATTTATTTTTTTTTTCAATAATATTTACTGAAAATATAGATAATTCATATAAAATCAATAAAGGTATGGCTAAACCAATTTGTGTTATTGGGTCTGGTGGAGTCAATAATGCAGCAGCAGCAAAAATTATTACAACAACATACTTTCTTCTTTCTCTTAGAAATTGAGCATCAACAATTCCTACTCTAGCAAGTAAACTTAAGACAACTGGTAACTGAAAACTAATCCCAAATGCAAAAATTAACTTCATTACTAAGGATAAATATTCATTTACTTTAGCCTCTAGCTGAATAGGCAAACCAGTTGCGGCTCCGGAGCTTTCAAATGATAAAAAGAATTTAATTGCAAGAGGCATTATCAGATAATAAACAAGCATTCCTCCTAAAAAAAATAATATAGGTGTTAAAACTAAGTATGGAATTATTGCAATTTTTTCATGCTTATACAATCCAGGAGCGATAAATTTCCAGATTTGCATTAATATATATGGACAGGTTACAAAGAAAGCAGCAAAAAAAGAAACCTTTAAATAAGTTAAAAAAGTTTCTTGTAGTGCAGTAAAAATTAATCTTCTATCTGTACCAGTTTCTTTTACTGCTTTAGCAAAAGGTTCTACCAAAAAACCATATAAACTCTCAGAAAAAAAATAACATCCTATAAAAAATATGAATAAAAAAATAAATGAATGGATTAATCTCTTTCTTAATTCAGCTAAGTGACTTATGAAGCCTCCGTCATTATCAGATTTTGTCATTATCTTTATCTTTATTTTTATTCTCTTCTTTTGATTTTTTTATTTCGTTAGATTCAATATCTAAATCTGCAACTTCACTTTGAATATTGTTAATATATCTCTTTGTTGTACCAATCCATGAACCTACTTTTTTTAACATAAATGGAAAATCTTTAGGGCCAATCACAATAATAGCTACTGCTACTATTAATAAAATCTCAAACCAGCCTATAGTGGGCATTTGACTTACTCTTTGTCTTTACTGTCTTGATTATCTTCAGAAATATTTTTTGGCTCTGGTTCATCGGTAATGTCTGAAGCCATTCCTTTTTTAAAACTTTTAATACCCTTGGCTACATCACCCATTAGACTAGAAATCTTACCTCTACCAAATAGTAGGACAACTAAAATTACAACGATTGCTATTTGCCAAATTCCAATGCTCATAAGGTTTTATACATCTTTTAAATAGTATTTTAAAGAAACTTTTTATTTGTCTTCATTGGAATTCAATGTGCTGCTTAACATCTCATCTATATTTTCATAGATATCTTCCTTTTTTTCTTCCTGTTTCTCCTTGTAAAACTTACCAGTACCAAAAATTGCATTATCAATATTTGAACTATCAATTAAACCAGCAGATCCCAATTCATCAACTGTAGGTAGGTCAGACAATTTTTGAAGACTGAAATGACTTAAAAAGTCATCAGTAGTTGCATATTGAATTGGTTTACCAGGAACATCTTTTCTTCCTTGGGGTTTGACCCAGTTTAACTCCATAAGTATTTCCAATGTATTCGTACCAAATGCTACACCTCTAATTTCCTCAATTTCAGCTCTAGTTACTGGCTGGTGATAAACAATAATTGCCAATGTTTCTATTGCAGCTCTTGAAAGTTTTTTTTCAACTGTTTTTTCCTGTGACATTAAATTTGATAAAGTTTCAGAAGTTCTAAATGACCATTTGTTAGAAATACAAACTAAATTTATGCCTCTTGACGAATAATCTGTTTGAAGTTTTTTTAAGGTTTTTAAAACATTAATTTTTTTTGAAATTTTTGACTCAATTGTTTCAATATCCAAAGGTTCTGCTGCTGCAAAAACTATAGCTTCAACTTCTTTTTCTCCAACATTTATTTTTTTTGGAAATTCAAAAATATTATTTTTTAAATCCTTTTTAACCTTGTTCATTTAATTTCCTTAACATAAATTTCATCAAATAAATTATCTTGTTTGATTGTAAGATTGCCTTCTTTAACAAGTTCAAGGGATCCAGCAAAAATTCCTGCTTTTCCAGTACGTTTATATTTAAGACCACTCTTAAACGTACTGGGTATTAAGTCATTTATATTTTTCCAATCTATGAGTTTGCCAAAAAATTCTTTAATTCTTTTAATGCCATCTTCTGTGGTGAAAACGGGTAGTTTGGGGATATTCATTCTTTGAAAATCTTTTGTCATAATAATAGATGAATAAGACTTAAGTAATTCGTATAAGTTTAATTTATATTCCGTGCTATAAATCGATCTTATATTACCTTTGATTCCTCTAAGTCTAATTTCTCTACCTAATCTTTTTCTTTTTAACATTTGATCAGAAAGTAAACGAATTAATTCCAATTTTTTTAATTGTAATTTTAATTTTTCAGCAACTTCTAAAACTTTAAATTCTTCTTCAGGATTACCGGGTAATAATAATTTAGATTTTAAATATGTAAGCCAAGTTGCCATTAATAAATATTCTGAGGCAACTTCTAAATTCAAATTAGATTGACTTTTTATATAATTATGAAATTGGTCGGCTAATAAAGTTATTGAAATATCTTCGAGATTAACCTTTTGAGCTTTTGCTAGATCTAATAATATATCAAGAGGTCCTTGATAATTATCAAGATCAACATTGAAGTTTTTAGAATCATTAATCGACATTCTAAATATTAGCTTATAATTTTGTAAAATTGTGATGTTTTTTTAATTATAAATTTGTTTAAAAATGGAGAATTAATAGCCACAGCTTTCATTTCCTTAAGATTTCCATTGCAGTGCAAAACCAAATCACATCCAGCACTGAATGCTTTTATCGTATTATCTTTTATACTAAATTTTAAACTTTTCATCGAAATATCATCTGACAACAAAATATTTTGAAATTTAATTTTTTTACGAATTATATCTATTACTTTTTTTGAATGAGTGGCTGTATAAACTTTATCAATATGAGAATAGACAATATGTGCCGTCATCCCAAAAAGACATCTCTTGTTCTTAAATGGTATAAAATCCTTTTTTGACAAATATTTAAGATTTTGTTTGATTGTAGGTGTTAATTTATGGCTATCTACTTTTGCTAAACCATGCCCTGGAATATGCTTCATAATGGTTCCTATTTTATTTTTATGAAAATTTTCTATGCAAATATCACCAATTCTTGAAACTACTTTGGGATCATGGGAAAAAGATCTATCACCTATGATGGAGCTTGAACCTTTTAATCTTAAATCAAGAACAGGGACAGTATTGAGATTTACACCTATTAACTTAAGATGATTAGCTGTTTCTGTAATAAATTCATTATATTTAACATTAAAAATTTTTCTATCTTTAGAATATAAATTTCCAAAAAATTCACTAGTTGATAAATCATTATTTAGAAAATTTGTAAGCCTGTTAACCCTACCTCCTTCTTGATCTAATAAAATAGGGTATTTTGTATCATTGAATATCTTTTTAATGTGATTGGTTAATTTTTTTGTTTGTTTAATTGTCTTAATATTGCGCTTAAAAAGAATTATTCCCCAGGGTTTATATTTTTTTAAAAAGAATATTTCTTTTTTATTCAATATTGTTGATTTAATTCCTATTATAAAACTTCTTCTATTAATCATTACTGTTTATCAATTTCCAAAAACTATGATTTTTTTTTTTATTATCTAAATTTTTTTCAACATATTTTACAACATTATCGGTGTCGTTATTTAACAAAATTAGTTTTTCTGAATAAGAAATAATCATTTCATTAATTTCTTGTACTGATCTGTAGGATTTCTTTTTATTATTATCTGAAAAATAATAATCAACAGCCAAAAAAATAGTTAATATTATAAATAATATAAAAAAAAGATATTTTAACTCTTTAAACATTACATTTTTTCAGGAGTGCTAACTCCTACAATAGACATACCACTTTTAATTACATTAGATATTATTTTTAAAAAAACTAATTTATCATTAGGAATTTTTTTATCATCATTTATGAATCTTTTGCTCTTATCTTCTTTGCCCATATTCCAGTATGAATGAAATTCAGATGAAAGTTCATAAAGGTAAATAGGTATTCTATGAGGCTCAAGCCTTGAACTTGCAGTTTCTATGCATTTTGGCCATTCAGCAATTTTTTTTAATATATTTATTTCATCTTTAGAATAATTAAAGTTATATTCTTTCATTTTTAAATCCTTATTAATATCTAATCCCACATGTCTAAAGACAGATGAAATTCTGGCAAAACAGTATTGAACATAATAAAGAGGATTTTCTTTAGATTTTTCTTTGACTTTACTAAAATCAAAATCAAGCTCAACATCACTACTTCTATTTAACATAATAAATCTTGTAGCATCCTTTCCAACTTCAGAAATTAAGTCTTCAACAGTTATATAGTCTCCTTTTCTTTTAGACATTTTAAAAGGTTTCCCTTCTTTAATAAGTTTTACAAGTTGGCTAACTTTACAAACTAACTTATTCTTAGATCCTGATAACGCTTCAACAACTGAGGTAATTCTTTTAATATAGCCGGCATGATCTGCGCCCAAAATATTAATTAAAACATCATAATTTCTCTCTAATTTGTTATGATGATAAGCAACATCACTTGCAAAATATGTCCATGTTTTGTCTGATTTTTGTAAAGCTCTATCTTTATCATCACCAAAATCTGTAGATCTAAATAAAAGCTGCTCTCTTTCTATCCATCCTCTATCATTATCTCCTTTAGGAGCTTTTATTTTTCCCTGATAGATCAATTTTTTTTGTCTAAGATTTTCAATTACTTTTTCAACTTCCTTATTTTGGACAATAGTAGTTTCACTAGTAAACTTATCGTGAATTATTCCAAGATTTGCTAAATTTCCCTTAATCAATTTTAAAGACTCAGAAACAGAAAGAAGTGTTAATTCTTTAGCTATATGCTCAAAATTGTCAAATTTATAATCATTTTTGATCTTTATAATATTATTAGCTATATCTATTAAATAGTCACCTGGATAAAGATCTGTATTATCTTTTGGAAAGTTTTCATTATAAATTATTTCTCTAATTCGATAATAAACAGACTTAGTAAAATTTATAATTTGATTACCATAATCATTTACATAATATTCTTTTGAAACATCATGTTTATTAAATATCAATAGATTAGATATAACATCACCCAAAATTGCACCCCTACAATGACCCACATGCAACGGACCTGTGGGGTTGGCGGATACAAATTCAATTAAATATTTTTTTTTCTTTTCTTTAATATTGGTTCCATAATTTATGTAATTGTCATTTACATTCTTTATAAAATTATTCCAATATTCTGATTTAAATTTAATGTTGATAAAACCTGGTTTTACTACATTTATTGAGTCAATTAACACATCTTGTTTCTTTATTTCATTAATTAAAAAATTAGCTAAATCAATTGGGGATTTTTTATTAATTTTTGATAAGAGCATTGCTACATTTGTTGAAATATCACAATCAAAGTTAGCAGGTGGAACATCTACATTAATTCCATTTAAAGATTCTGGCAAAACAATTAATTTATCTTTATTTAGTTTTTTAATTAATATTAATATCTTGTCTAAGTATAAATCGAAAATGTTCATTAAATAATTTTATTTAAATTAATTGCATACCTGTCAGTCATACCAGAAATAAAATCAGCTATTGCTCTATTAGAGTCTGCCTTTAATTGGTCCTTAGATATATACTTCGATGGGTTTTTTTTTATTTTAAAAAATAATTTACTGATAATTTTCTTACCTTGATTATTTTTTAATAATACATTTTTATTATTATACATTTTGGTTCTTAAAAAAAGTCTAATTTCTTTTTCAATTGATAAAAACTTATTTGAAAAGCAAACAATACTATTATCAAAATTATAAACATCTTTTATAGTCTTAATTTTATTAATCTTTAAATTGTACTTTGTATTAGCAATCAAATCTCTAACCATTAAATCAATCGAGTCTCTTATAATTTGATATATCAAAATATCTTTGTTATTTTTTTTTTTTAATTTTTTTTTATGTGATTTATAAATATCTCTAAAAAAATTAATTTCAATTAAGTCATTTAAATCAAATAATTTAGCTTTTATTCCATCTTGAATATCATGATTGTTATAAGCGATATCATCAGAAATTGTTGAAATTTGTGCTTCAAGTGATCCTGAATTCTCATATTTTATTTTTTTATTAAAATTTTTTAATCCAATTAATCTGTTAACAGTAGATAAGTCATTAACAGGACCATTATGCTTTAACAATCCATCTAGCGTTTCTATTGTTAAATTTAGTCCTTTAAATTTTAGATACTTGTGTTCTAAAAACATAACAATTCTTAAAGTTTGAAGGTTATGATCAAATCCTCCGTAATTTATCATGCAATCATTAAGAGCATCTTCACCTGCATGACCAAATGGAGTGTGACCCAGATCATGAGCAAGGCTTAAAGTTTCTGAAAGATCATCATTCAAACCTAAATATTTAGCAATAGATCTAGCTATTTGTGCAACTTCTATTGAATGAGTAATTCTAGTTCTGTAATGATCACCCTCTGTATTAACGAAAACTTGTGTTTTATGTTTTAGTCTTCTAAAGGAGGCACTATGTATAATTCTATCTCTATCTCTTTGAAAAGACGTTCTATAAACTGAACTGTTTTCTTTATGTAAACGACCTATACTTTTAGAAAGAGCCAAATGAGAGTAATTATTCATGCTTTAAATTCAATAAATTGATATTATAATAGTAATACCAGTGTTGTGTTATGTTTAAAGAAATTAAATTTACAGATAAAGCTATAAAACAGATTAATAATTTGCTCTCCAAAAAATCTCCTGGTTCTTTTTTTAGAATCGCTATTAAAGGTGGTGGATGTTCTGGTTTTCAATATGAATTTACTTTTGATAATGAGATATCTAAGGATGATCTAAATTATGAAAAAATTCTAATAGATAAAATTTCAGCTGATTTATTAAAAGGATCTGAAGTAGACTATGTTTCAGAACTTATTGGTGATCAATTTAAAATTTCTAATCCACAAAGCAAATCTTCTTGCGGTTGTGGTGTTTCATTCTCTATATAATGGTTATCACATCTTGGAATGTTAATTCTGTTAGAGCAAGAATTGAAAATATTAAAGAATACCTTCAAAAATTTTCTCCCGATGTTGTTATGATGCAAGAAATTAAAACACAAGATGAGACTTTTCCCTATGATGATTTTTCAACATTAGATTATGAAAGTTATGTGTTTGGTCAAAAAAGTTATAATGGTGTTGCTATTATATCTAAGCATAAACTAGAAAATGTTAGAATAGATTTGATTAAAGATAAATTGAAACAATCTAGAATTATTTCAGCAGAATTAAAATATAAGAAAAAAAATATACAAATAATTAATATTTATACGCCAAATGGTAACCCAGTTGATACAGAAAAATATTCTTATAAAAAAATGTGGTTAGATAGTTTGATTAAACAACTAAAGTCTCTTTCAAAAAAAAATGAAAATATTATTTTAGCAGGTGATTTTAATATTCTTCCTTCAGCAGAAGATGCTTATAATATTAAAGGGTTTGAAGATGACGCTTTATACCGACTTGAGATAAGAAAAAAATTTAGAGAAATAATTAATTTAGGTTTTCATGATGCTTACCGTCATATTCATGGTGGAACAGAGGGATATACTTATTGGGATTATATGAGAGGTGCTTGGCAAAAAAATAATGGCTTAAGAATTGATCACTTCTTAGTATCAAATTCTTTATTAAATATAGTTAAGAATGTTAATATTAACAAAGACCCCAGAGGAAAAGAAAAACCTTCAGATCACACCCCTATTGAAATTGAATTAGCTTAAAGATTTAATTTTATTAACAAGTTCTTCATTAATATTTCTTGGTCCTTTATCTAATCTATTTTTATGCCTTCTTTCACCTGGAAGTCTAACCCCATCCATAGCTGACATTTTACTAAAAAACTCATCTGCATGTTTATCCCAACCTTTACCAGAAATTTTATCTGGTGAAATTGCTATAATAAATTCACCACCACTTGGCGGACCACCATCGTTATTATCTTTAGCAGCAGTTTCAAAACTAAAATTTTCTCCAATTAATGCTCCGGCTAATAACTCAACCATCATTGCTATACTAGACCCTTTATAACCACCAAATGGAAGTATAACTCCACCATCAGCAATTTCACCAGGATCAGTTGTTTCTTTACCTTCTTTAGTTAAGCCTGTTCCGAGAGGAACTTTGTGCCCTTCTCTTTTTGCAATCTGAACTTCACCCATTGCCATTGAGGCTGTGGCCATATCATAGACAACTGGAGTTTTACCTGGTCTAGGCCAAGCAAAAGAAATTGGGTTTGTACCATATAAAGGTTTCGTAGCACCAGCTGGTGCAACTGCAGGCTTATAAGACGTACAAGCTATACCAACGAGGCCAGCTTCAGCAATAGCTTCAGTTTCAGGCCAAAGAGCTGCCATGTGATGTGAATTTTTTATAGCTAGAACTGCTACGCCATTTTTTTTTGCTAATTCAATAACAGCGGGTAGTCCTAAACTTAAAACCATAGGAGCAACTGCATTATTACCTAATACTTTAATAATACTTGGAGCAACATTTTCTAATTCAGGTCTTGCTTTACCATTAATCTTTTTACTTTTTAAGCCCGCAACATAAGCAGGTAATCTAAACAAACCATGAGACACAGAGCCGTCTCTTTCAGCTCTCATAATAGTGTCAGCTAAAATACTAGCATTCTCTTCATCACAACCATTAGCTAATAATGTTTTTTTTGCTAAATCAAAAATTTCATCTAATGTAAGGGAAACTGTACTCATTCCCCTATTAGATATTTTATTTATGCTTGGTTTTCAAATCTTTTTTTAGATCTTCATGATCACCTACAACAGTGTGATACTGACTTTTTGTTACATATTTTTCTAAAAAAGGTACGGATAAAAGAGGTAAAAAACCTCCAAGCACAATACCAATAGCTGCACTTTTTAAATCAGGATCAAGTAAGGCTGCTATAAAGTCTGCTATAATATGAGCTAAAACTATTCCAATTATTCCAGCAATTGCACCATTAGAAATTAATTTTAAAAAACGGTTTATACTCCAACCTGAATAAAAACCAATTAATGGAATTAAAGTATGCACAAAACCAAATATAAATCCTCTTAATATTTCGTATTCTTCTATAAGTTCTTCTAAAAAATGAAGAAATTCTGGTAATTCGTGCGCGTGCTCCATTAGTTACATCTCCTACATATTGTTGAAACTTCAAGCTGAAAATTACTGAAGTCATAATTTTTAATTGGGTTTTTTTTAAATATTGTTTCAAATAATTCTGATTTAAGCTCTTCTGTGTCTCCACAATCTCTACAAATAGCTATAGATGGATTATGTTTAACATGCTCATGACTGCACAATACATACGTTTTATTCTGATTGGATTTATGTATCTTGTCTTCTTCAATTAGTTTTTTTAAAGATCTGTAAACAGCCATTGGTTGTATCTTTTTAAATTTTTGAAATTTATCTAGTATTTCATAGGCAGTTAAATGCTTCTTCGATTTCTTAATTATATCAAAAACTATATCATTATTATTCATTATGTGATGTTATAACATAACATTTTTTTTTGTCAATACACTGTTAATAAAGATTTATGTATCCGTTATAATTGTAATAAGATTCTCATAAAACTTACATATAGAGGAGATTATGTTTATTAAAAAATACCTTAAATGGATCAGTACTGCTTTAGTATTAACTGGAATATTATTAACTAATTTAAATATCTATCCTATCAATATTTATTTTCATGGTTTAGGTGTGGTTGGGTGGACTGTTGCAGGATTTTTATCAAAAGATAAAGCAATACTAACTAATTTTGGTTTACAAATACCACTATTCTTAATTGGAATTTATAAAATTATTTTATAAAGAAAAATATCTTATGCGTTTATACAGGTAACACAGCTAGAAGCATAATAGCTGAAAGTATTATTTAATACGGCCGTATATATCTTGATATCTAACAATATCTGTTTCTTTAAGAATTGATCCTATTTGTGCTTCCATAATTTTGACTGGTTTCTTTCCAGGGTTTTGAATTCTATGAATAGCCTGTAATGGAATAAATACATGTTCATTAGGCTTTTTTATAAACTTATTTTTATTTAAAGTTATTTTTGGATTTCCTTGTGTAACTAACCAATGTTCGGATCTATGATGATGTTTTTGAAGGCTTAAAATACCTTTAGGTTTAACGAATAATTCTTTAATTAAGAATTCTTTTCCTTCAAACAAATTAGTATACCTACCCCAGGGTCGGTAATAAATATTTTTTTTCTTAGCATATTTATTTTTGTTTTTGTCATACATTTTTAAAATCTCTTTCCAACTTCCAAGATCAGACCAAGGTATATCTAATTTAATACCATTAATTTTTTTTGTTTTTTCTAAGATTGCATAATCAAAAGATTTAGCAGTTGCTTTAATAAATGACGCTTTATTTAAATAATAAGTATTATTTTTAAGTTTTGCTTTTTTAATAGAGTTAACACAATTTTTATAAATAATTGGCTGGTGTTTTTTAAAGTTATTTATTATTGAATCTTTTCTAAGGAAAAACATTCCTGAATTCCAATAACCTTTTTGTTTTATAACCTGTTTAGCTTTAGCTTCTTTTGGTTTTTCAATAAATTTAATTACTTTATTAACATTTCCTTTAATTTTTTTAGTTACAAAATATCCATATTCACTTGATGGAGATGTTGGTTTTATTCCAAATATAAAAATATTTTGATCAGTTAAATTTGATTTATTTCTATTAATTGCTTTATTAAAAATACTCATCTTTTCAATCAAATGATCGGCTGTAAAAAACATTAACGGTTGATCATCAGGAATATCTTTAATTAGAGCTGTGCTTAAAATAGCTGGAGCTGTATTTCTTTTTGCTGGTTCTAATACAATTTTAAATTTCTTAATCTTATTTTTTTGAAGATGTTGTTTAACTTGTTTTAAATATTTTTTATTAGTACTTATAATTGGTGAGTCATAAATGGACGCTTTAGTTCTTTCTAAAGTTTTGCTTAATAAAGTCCAATTACCAAAATCAATAAATTGTTTTGCTTGATGACTTTTTGAGTTGGGCCAAAGTCGAGTTCCAGCACCACCACATAAAATGACTGGACGAATTTTCATTAAATTTCTGAATAATCCTTAACTTCTTTTTTCTTACCAGGATGAGTTGGAGCACCTAAATAAGCAGGTCCTACTGTTTGCGCATATTTCCACAGTGTGCCAGAACCAAAATCTGATTTTCTTGGTTTCCATTTTCTTTTTCTTGCAGCTAATTCCTTTTTAGATAGTCTGACATTAATTGACCCTTTTTTAGCATCAATATCAATTATGTCTCCATTACGTAGTAGTGCTAATGGTCCTCCTAGAGCCGCCTCAGGGCCTACATGACCAACACAAAACCCTCTCGTAGCTCCTGAGAACCTTCCATCAGTTATAAGGGCAACTTTCTCACCCATGCCTTGACCGTAAATTGCACCAGTAGTTGATAGCATCTCTCTCATACCTGGGCCTCCAACAGGACCCTCATAACGAATGATGATAACATCCCCTTCTTTGTACTTTCTGTTTTGAACAGCTGACATTGCATCTTCTTCATTATCAAAACATCTAGCTTTACCAGTAAATTGTAATTTTTTAAGTCCTGCAATTTTAACAATACCGCCATCTGGTGCTAAATTTCCTTTTAAACCAACTACACCGCCATCTGGAGATAATGGATTATCATATTTTCTTAAAACTTTTTGCTTAGGATTAAATTTAATATTTTTTAAATTTTCCTTCATAGTTTTTCCAGTAACCGTCAAACAATCACCATGAATAAAACCTCCATCATGCAGTGTCTTTAACAACATAGGAACACCACCTGCTAACCACATATCTTTTGCAACATATCTTCCTCCTGGTTTTAAATCAGCAAGGTAAGGAGTTTTCTTAAATATTTTAGCAACATCCATTAAATCAAATTTAATTCCAGCTTCATTAGCAATTGCTGGTAAATGTAATGCAGCATTAGTGGATCCACCAGTTGCAGCAACTATGGTTGCAGCATTTTCTAAAGCTTTTTTTGTTACAATATCTCTAGGTTTAATTTTTTTCTTTAAAAGATTCATGACAGTTTTACCACTAGCTTTGGCATACTTATCTCTTTCCTCATATGGAGCAGGAGTTCCTGCAGAATATGGTAAAGCAAGTCCTATAGCTTCAGATACACATGCCATAGTATTTGCAGTAAATTGCCCTCCACACGCTCCAGCACTTGGACATGCAACTAATTCTAATTTTCTAAGTTCTGCTGATGACATTTGACCAGATGAATGTTTTCCAACAGCCTCAAATACATCAACAACTGTTACATCTTTTCCTTTGTATCTTCCTGGAAGAATTGAGCCTCCATATATAAACACACTTGGTACATTTAATCTAACCATTGACATCATCAATGCTGGTAAAGATTTATCACATCCAGCGATACCAACTAATGCATCATAACAATGGCCTCTTACAGTAAGTTCAGCAGAATCTGCTATTACCTCTCTTGAAATTAAAGAAGATTTCATTCCTTCATGACCCATTGCAATTCCATCTGTAACAGTAATTGTACAAAATTCTCTAGGTGTACCACCATTAGCTCTAACACCTTTTTTAACAGATTGAGCTTGTCTCATTAGGGCAATATTACAAGGCGCCGCTTCATTCCATGTAGAGACAACTCCTACAAATGGTTTTGCTACATCTTTTTCAGTTTCACCCATTGCATAATAAAATGATCTATGAGGGGCCCTATCTGCACCTAAAGATGTATGTCTACTTGGAAGTTTCTTTTTGTTAAATTTTGCCATTATATACCCTTAATTGTTACTGATATTTTATCAATATCATTCTTTAAATCATTATAATTAGTTTTTTCCTGTTCAACAATCTCTTTTGGCGCTCTATCTACAAAACTTTTATTTTCTAATCTTTGAGATATCTTGTTCATTTCGTCTTGAATTCTATTTTGTTTGCTAGTTAAATTTTCTTTTATAAGTTTTAAATCAACATCTTTATCAAAATAAATTTTAAATAAATCGCCTGAAACGACCATAGTTGCTGCTGGTTTATCCAAATCATCACTAAGAATATTATTTATTCTTCCTAATTTTTTAAGGATAATTTCATTATTATTAATAAAATCTTTTTGATCGTCATTAATATTATTAATGGATATGTCTATAAATGAACCAGGGCTTACATTTAGCTCATTTTTAAAAGATCTAATTTCAGATATGATGCTTATGATATTCTCAACTTGTTCAGTACTAGTGTCTTTATTAATCTTTCCAGTTGGCCAATTAGCATACATTAAAAAATCTTTACTAGAATTATCAAACTTATTTTTAAGCCAAATTTCTTCAGTAACAAAAGGAATAAAGGGATGCAATAAAATCAAAATTTGCTTGAATACATAGCTTGAAACTTTTTTAACTTCTGATTTTGCCTCTTCATTATTAGAAAATAGTATTGTTTTTGATAATTCTAAATACCAGTCACAATAAGAGTGCCAAGCAAATTGATAAGCATTTTTTGCTGCCTCATCAAATCTGTAGTCTTTTAAATTTTTCTCAATTTTTGACTTTGCTTCAATTAGCTCTGCATAAATCCATTTGTTAATATTAACTGATAAATTTGGAATTTTATCGATATTGGTAAAATCACATTTATTTGTTATTAAGAAATTATTAGCATTCCAAAGTTTATTAAGGAAATTTCTATATCCTTTAACCCTATCTTCAGAAAGTTTTACATCTGTGCCTGGGGATGCCATTGAAAGAAGAGTAAATCTTAATGCATCAGCACTATATTTTTCAATTAAATCTAAAGGATCAATTACATTTCCTTTTGATTTTGACATTTTTTGTCCCTTCTCATCTCTTACTAATGCATGAACATAAATATCTTTAAAAGGTTCTTTATTTAAAAATTCTGTACCAAACATAATCATTCTTGCAACCCAAAAAAAGATAATATCAAAACCTGTAACTAGAACAGATGTTGGATAAAATTTTTCGACATAATTTTTATCCTCAGGCCAGCCTAAAGTTGCGAATGGCCATAGGCCAGATGAAAACCAAGTATCCAACACATCTGCATCTCTTATTAACTCAACATTTTTACCATAATGATTATAAGCTAAATTTTTTGCTTCTTCTTCATTGTAAGCTACAAAGATTTTTTTATCTGGACTGTACCAAGCTGGTATTTGGTGACCCCACCAAAGTTGTCTTGAAATACACCATGGCTCAATATTGTTCATCCATTGAAAATAAGTCTTTGACCAATTTTCAGGAAAGAAATTTGTCTTTTTTGAACTAACAACTTCTTTAGCTTTAACAGATAATTTTTCTGCATCTACAAACCATTGTTCGGTTAAGAATGGTTCTATTATTGAATTCGATCTATCCCCATATGGAACTTTATTCTTAATATTTTCTTCTTTTACAAAAAATTCTTTTTCTTTAAGTTCTTTTAAAATTCTCTTTCTTGCCTCAAATCTATCTAATCCAATATATTCTTTGGGAGCATTTTCATTGATTTTACCAGCTTCTGTAAAAATATTAATAATCTCAAGATTGTTTCTTTGTCCAACATCATAGTCATTAAAATCATGAGCTGGGGTAATCTTTAATGCTCCTGTTCCCTGTTCAGGATCTGCATAATCATCTTCTATAATCTTAATCTTTCTGCCAACAATTGGTATCGTTACTACTTTGCCAATAAAATCTTTAAATCTTTCATCTTTTGGATTTACAGCAATCGCAGTATCTCCCAACATTGTCTCAGGTCTAGTAGTTGCTATTGTTATAAACTCATCAGTTCCGTCTATTGGGTATCTAATGTAATAAATTTTAGAATTTACCTCTCTTTGATCAACTTCAAGATCAGAAATCGCTGTTTTTAAAACAGTGTCCCAGTTCACTAATTTCTTATCTTTGTAAATTAAATCTTTATTATAAAGATCTACAAAAACCTTAATTACCGATTTAGATAGATTTTCATCCATTGTGAAGGCATTACGTGACCAATCACAAGAACATCCAAGTTTTTTTAATTGATTAATAATAATGTCACCATATTGTTCTTTCCATTCCCAAACTTTTTCAATAAATTTTTCTCTACCAATTTCATTTTTATCAATCTTTTCAGCTGTTAGTTTTCTCTCAACTAAAGCTTGAGTGGCAATACCAGCATGATCTGTTCCTGGCTGCCATAAAGTTTCATAATTATTCATACGGTGATATCTAACTAAAAGATCTTGAATAGAATTATTCAAAGCATGACCCATGTGAAGGCTGCCTGTTACATTTGGTGGAGGTATAACAACAGAGAATTGTTTTTTATGTTTTACTGGTTTAAATAAATTATTTTTTTCCCAATAAGTATAAATTTTGTCTTCAACGTCAGTATGTATGTATTTATCGTTACTCATAGATGATTATAAGTTTATAATTTAATAATATGAATTAACAATAATCATTTTTGAAGGCTTATTTGGTAGACTAATTTTATATATTTAATATATAAAAGGTTCTGTTTTGCTTAAAATATAGATACGATGGCAACGTGGCGGAATGGTTACGCAGAGGATTGCAAATCCTTGTATCCCAGTTCGATTCTGGGCGTTGCCTCCAAAAAAAATCTTGTTTTACTTTGAAAAAAAAGTAAGTTGAGTTTTTAATATTCCTCGGTAGCTCAGTTGGTAGAGCAGTTGACTGTTAATCAATTGGTCGCAGGTTCGAGTCCTGCCCGAGGAGCCAATTCAATAAAAATTTTATTTATAGATCTGTTTTAGGGTCTTGTATTATTTATTTATCCAACTTTGGAAATACCTGCGTTAGAAGCCTGTAAAGATTTACTAAACTTTAATTTTTGGTCATTATTTAATTCTGAATAAAGCTTAACTAAAAAATTATAATTTATTGTCATATGGTTTTCATTAGATCTTTCAAGATTGATCAAATATTCTGAAAAATCTTCAAAAAAATAATTAACAGGAACTTTTAGATAATTTGCTAATTGAAGTAACCTTATAGAGCTAACTCCATTAGTTCCTTTTTCATATTTTTGAATTTGTTGAAATGTAACGTTGATTGCTTTTGCAACCTTGGTTTGTGTCAAACCTAGAGCTAACCTTCTAAGCTTTAATTTATTACCCAGATGTTTGTTAAAATTATCTTCCATTAAGACCCCTCTTAAAATTTATTTTATAAATTTATATTCAACAGATTTTTACTAAATAGCGCAATAAAAAAATTTATTA
This sequence comes from Candidatus Pelagibacter sp. PS_43, assembly GCF_059417795.1. Lineage (NCBI taxonomy): Bacteria > Pseudomonadati > Pseudomonadota > Alphaproteobacteria > Candidatus Pelagibacterales > Candidatus Pelagibacteraceae > Candidatus Pelagibacter > Candidatus Pelagibacter sp. PS_43. Next base: position 598,792 of record NZ_CM182066.1, read on the forward strand.
TTTTATATAAATTTAAGTAGCATATGGAATGAGTGTCAAGGATATAAAAAATTGATTTATCAAAATTCTTGTTGATAAATCGACAAAAATTGAGCTATAAAATCTGACTTAAAAATAATTTTGTTCGTTCACTTTTTGGATTTGCAAAGAAATCTTTAGTAGATGCTTTTTCTACAATCATTCCTTCATCCATAAAAATCATTTGGTCAGCAACTTCTTTAGCAAAACCCATTTCATGCGTAACAACTATCATTGTCATACCTTGTTTAGCTAAATTAACCATCACATCTAACACTTCTTTAATCATTTCAGGATCTAAAGCTGAAGTTGGTTCGTCAAACAACATAATTTTAGGCTCCATACAAAGTGCTCTAGCAATTGCTACTCTTTGTTGTTGACCACCAGAAAGTTGTCCTGGAAATTTTTGAGCTTGATCTAAAATTTGAACTCTTTCTAAGTGTTTTAATGCTAGCTCTTCAGCCTCTTTTTTGGGCATTTTTTTTACCCAAATGGGAGCAAGTGTACAATTATCTAAAATTGATAAATGAGGAAAAAGATTAAATTGCTGGAATACCATTCCAACTTCAGCTCTTACCTGTTCAATATTCTTAGTGTCTTCAGAAATTTCAGTTCCATCTACAATGATTGATCCTTTTTGATGTTCTTCTAATCTATTAATACATCTGATTAATGTAGATTTTCCAGAGCCAGATGGACCACAAACAACAATTTTTTGTTTTGGTTTTACTTCAAGATTTATATCTTTTAAGACTTGAAAATCACCAAACCACTTATTTACATTTGTAATTTGGATAATTGAATCTGACATAATTTATCTATCTGTTTTATATTTTAATTCTAATTTTTGACTATATTTACTCATACTATAACAAATAATCCAGAATATTATTCCAGCAAATACATATCCTTCCATTGAAAATCCTAGCCATTTTGGATTTGTTTTAGCTAAATTCAACATACCAACCACCTCTAAAAGACCTACTACAAAAATTAGTGGTGTATCTTTTACAAGTGCTAAGAATGTATTGGCTATTCCTGGGATTACTAATTTTAAAGCTTGTGGAAGAATAACAAAGATATGAAGTTTCCAATAACCCATACCAAGTGATTTAGCGGCATCATACTGGCCTCTTGGAAGTGCTTGTAGTCCTCCCCTTATAACTTCAGCTGTATAAGCTGCTTCAAATAAAGTAATCGCTACAACTACTCTAATAAGTTTATCCACATATGTTCCATCAGGCAAAAACATTGGAAACATTACAGCTGACATAAATAAAACTGTTATTAAAGGTACGCCCCTCCAAAATTCAATGAATGAAAGAGATGAATATTTAACAATGGGTAAATCAGATCTCCTACCGAGAGCCAACATCATCCCTATAGGGAAGCAAAAAATTAAAGAGAAGAAAGAAACAATAAAGGTTAAAGATAAGCCACCCCACGCACCTGTTTCAACCCACTCAAGTCCAAAAGAACCTCCTGAAATCAAATAATAAATTAAGATAAAGGAAATAATTGGTAATATAAGGGTGTAATAAAGAGAAAGATAATTTCTAAATTTAGCAGGTACAAAAAATCCAGCTGCCATAAAGGCTAATACAGCAACAAATGTTACATTAATTCTCCATTGTTCAGCATTAGGATACATTCCATACATAAATCTATTAAACCAAACTTTAATATAAACCCAGCAAGCACCGCCGCCTGTACACGCTTCTTTAGTGTCCCCTGAAATATTAGCATCAAAAATGAACCAATTTAATAATGGAGGAAGTGAAAATATTATAAGAAAAATAATACACAAACTCAAAGCAGCATTGAAATTACTTGGATTAATATTCTTATTTAAGCTATCCAAAACTTTAATACCTGAAAATTCAATTCTAATAAAATGAAGACCAATGACCCCAAAGATTAAAGGGGTAAAAAAATTAATAAACCTAGGCAAGAAAGAGGTAATATTTGTACCTAAGAAATTATTTAAACAAAAATCAAAAATACCTAAGAAAAAAAATAAAGCTCCAATAATTAGAGAAGTGTTTCTACTTAATTGGATTTTAGATTTTGGTAAATCAATATTTTTTGAATTCATTATTTTTCCTTAATCGCTATTCTTTGGTTGTACCAATTCATTAATAATGAAATTGCTATACTAATAGTTAAATATGTGGCCATTGTAATACCAACAATTTCAATTGCTTTTCCTGTTTGCATCATCGCAGTACCCGCAAAAACTAAAACTAGATCTGGGTATGCAATTGCAGCAGCTAAAGAAGAATTTTTAGTTAAATTTAAGTATTGATTAGTAGTTGGAGGTATAATTATTCTTAATGCTTGAGGCATAATTACTAATTTTAAAACTTGACTTGGTGTTAAGCCAATTGATGCAGCAGCTTCTTTTTGCCCTTTACCAATGCCCTGAATACCTGCTCTAACATTTTCTGCTATAAATGTTGCTGTATAGAGTGTTAAAGCTAAAGTTAATGCAATTAGCTCTGGTGGTATACCCATACCCCCATCAAATGTATAAGAAGATTGAGACATTTTTCTTAGCTCTGGAAAGCTGAAAGATAAATCAACACCACCAACTAAAAATGTTAAAAGCGGTAGTCCTATAAAAATAAGTAATGAAATTATTAAAACTGGTAACTGCTTACCTTCCTGTTCTTGTTTCTTTTTTGCAAATTTTACAAAAAAGAATACTAAAAAAAGCGCCACAACTAATGTTGTTAAAAAAACATCAAAATTTGTCCAAATTGGTGCTGGTGTATATAAGCCTTTGATGGTCATGAAAGATGACCCTAATATCATTGTTGCATCTTGAGGCATTGGCAGTGCTCTTAGAGCCGCAAAATACCAAAAGAAAATCTGTAATAATAATGGAACATTTCTAAAAAATTCTATGTAAAAAGAAGAAGTTTTTCTAATCAAATAATTTGGTGACAATCTAGCAACCCCAACAATTATACCTAATATTGTCGCAAGAATAATTCCGATGAAAGCAACTAATAAAGTATTAAGCAAACCAACGAGATATGCTCTGGCATAAGAATGTGATCCGTCATAATCAATTAAAGAAAATTGTATATCAAATGAAGCCTCTTGAGTTAAAAAACCAAAACCAAATTCGATACCTCTTGTGCCCATGTTCTCTTGGGCATTCATGGTAAAGAAACCAAATACTAAAACTATAAATAATAACGTTAATAGTTGAGGTAAGAATTTTTTTAATTTCATTTGAAGGATATTATAAAAAAAGGGCTAGATAAATCTAGCCCTTTATGTGTTTTATTAGATATTAATTATCTTGCTGGTGGTACGTATAATATTCCACCTTTAGTCCATAATTGGTTTGGACCTCTATCAGGTAAAATACCAGTATCAGCGATATTTCTCTTGTAGCTTTCACCGTAATTACCAACTTGTTTGATAATTCTTAAGCTCCAATCGTTATCTAAACCAAATGCTGCACCCATTTCACCTTCAGAACCAACAAGTCTTTTGATTTGTGGGTTATCAGAAGTTTTCATCATGTCAGCGTTTGAAGATGTAATACCGTATTCTTCAGCTTCGATCATTACGTTTAGAGACCATCTTACGATGTCTTCCCAAACTGCATCACCTTGACGTACAACAGGTCCTAGAGGCTCTTTAGAAATAGTCTCTGGTAACACGATGTGATCATCAGGGTTAGTCATTTTTGTTCTTTGTGCTGCTAAACCAGACTTGTCAGTTGTGTAAGTATCACATCTTCCTGAGTCATAAGCTGCAACAACTTCATCAGCTTTTTCGAAAGCTACTGGCTCATATGAAATTCCTTTTGAATTAAAGAAGTCTCTCATATTAAGTTCAGTTGTAGTTCCGATGTTAGTACATGCTGAAATTCCATTTTTGAATTGGCTCGTAGAAGTAATTCCTGAGTCTTTTCTTACCATGAAACCTTGGCCATCGTAGAAGTTTACTCCAACGAATGTTAGACCAATGTCAGCATCTCTAGAAAGTGTCCAAGTTGTGTTTCTTGATAAGATATCAATCTCACCAGAAGTTAGAGCTGTAAATCTTTCTTTAGCACTTAGTGGAGTGAACTTAACTTTGTTCGCGTCACCTAATACTGCAGCAGCAACCGCTCTACATACATCAACGTCAACACCAGTCCAATTTCCAGCTGCATCAGCATTTGAAAATCCTGGTAGACCTTGAGATACACCACATCTTACAAAACCTTTTTTCTGAGTGTTTTTAAGAGTTTTTGATTTCTTAGCTGCCATTGTTTCAGTTGAAAAAGCAACTAGAACAGCAAATACGGCAACCAAAGAAGTTAATTGTTTTACATATTTAAACATTATTATTCCTCTGTTTTATTTATTTGTTAACAAATAATTCAATAAAATTGAATTGCTGCAATTAACCATTTGGTACAACAAATAACAACCCCTATATCTGGTATTATAAAAAATAAATGTTCAACTAATTGTGGATAAAAGTAGTTTATGGTGCGCCCTGCACGACTCGAACGTGCGACCCTCGGTTTAGAAAACCGATGCTCTATCCAGCTGAGCTAAGGGCGCAAAAATACTCTAATAAACATACTTATAATACGAATTTAATTTTTAAAAAGGAATTTTTTACAAATTATCAATAAAGTTAATAACTCTAATCTACCAATAACCATGAAAAATATTAGATAATATTTGGTTAAAAAATGAAGATCATAAAAGCTGAAATCAGCTAAACCATACATCGAAGAGTTAACAGTATTCATTAATGTTAATATTGATAACTTAAAAGAATTTTCAAATTCAATATTGCTTGCAGTTAATAAAAAAGTCAAAAATAATAAAGACAAAATAAAGATTATAATTGACAAAAAGTATTTATAAATTTCATCTAGTTGAAAAAACTCTTTAGAAAATAAATGCTTATTTATATAAATATTTTTTGGTCTACTGTAGGAAAGAATTTCGTTGATAGAATATTTAAATAATGAATAAATTTTCAAAAATCTAATTCCTGAACTTGTTGAAAAAAAAGAACCCCCAATAATAACTAAAATTAAAAAAAAAAATGATAAGTTTGATGAATTATTATCAAAAGAAAGACCTATATTTGAAACGCTACTGGTTAAAGAAAGAAATAATTCAATAAAATTATTTTCAAAATTTAAAAAAACAAAAAATATTGTTGTTAATATTCCAAAATAAAAAAATAAATGAATATCTTCATTAAAAAAGTTCATATTGTGATTTTTTGTAAAAGTTAGATTATAAATTAAAAAGATACTAAAAAATGAAGTTAGCATTAAAATTGATGTTATAATTATTTGTAAATCATTAAGCAAAATACTTGATAGATAAGTAGTAGGTAGAAAACCACCAGATGAAATAATTGTCATTGCTAAGTTTAATGAATTAAATAACCTAACTCCAGATAAATTTAGAATAACAAAAATCATCAAAGTGATTAGTGAATATAATAGAAAAATTTTTAAAGATTGTTTTAATATTTCTGCTTTATTAAAAGATAGAAAATTAGTTAATGTCTTTTTAAAACTATGATCAAAAATATCTATTAAAAGTATAATAGAAAATAAGAAGTACAAACCTCCTACCCATTGTGAAGAAGATCGCCATAAAATTAGCCCTTGATCAATATGTTTAATATTATCAAAAATTGTAAAACCAGTAGAAGTAAAACCAGAAATTGACTCAAAATAAGAATCAATAAATGTTAAGTTGTAATTGCTAAAATAAAATGGAATAGAAATAATTAATGGTAATAAAAAATATCCAAAGATTATTGTTATTATTTTAGAGTAAATTGTTATTTTATTTTCTTTATTTTTATTAATTAAAGAAAAAATTATTGCTAAGAAACCTGATATTATAAAAGTATAAATATAGGTATTTAAATTAAGATAAAGATTCAAATAATAAGAATAAATTATATTAAAAAAAGAAAGGATTGCTATTAGTCCACAAAAGACACTCAAATAAATGAGTTTAATATAATTCATTTGGTTAAATAGAGCTTATACGAAACATGTTTTCAACAACATGTAAAAAATCTTTTTTTGCTAGTAATACGATTATATCTTCTTTTTTAAATACAAAATTGGATCTTGGTATAATTACTTCTTTTTCTCTTAAGACTGCTCCAATTCTTATTTCATCAGGCAAATTAGCGTTTTTTAATTCTTTATTAACTAGCTCTGAACTTTCAATAATTTCAGCTTCTATAACTTCATATTCACCATTTAAGATACTGTAGGCATTTTCAACAGTTCCTTTATGAACATGTTTTAATATGCTTGAGACTGTATTCATTCGTGGATCTATAAAGTCATCTATTTTTAAAGAAGATTGTAATAAAGCATAATTAGGTTTGTTAATTAATGCCATTGTTCTTTTTTCATTAATATCACTTTTATCATTAGTAAATTTTTCAACTAATACACTAACCATTAAATTATCTTCATCATCATTTGTAAGAGCCAAAACGGTCTGCACCTCTTCCAAATTAGCCTCCATTAGAACTTCCTCATCTAAAGCATCACCATTTATGACAATTGTATTATTTAGTTCACTTGCAATAAATTCCGCTCTTTCTTTATTTTTCTCAATAATTTTTACTCTTGCTGAATCAAAACTTTCCTCAAGGTTTTTGGCAAGATTAAATCCAATATTTCCACCTCCAATGATTAATATTTTATTTGATATTTTTTCATTATGACCAAACGCTACAAGTGTTTCTTTCATTTGAGATGCGTTTATTACTACGTAAGCTTTATCACCTTTGATTATTTTATCTGTTTTCTTAAGAATAATAAATTTATCATCTCTAACAACCCCCATAATATTAGCATCTAATTTTGGAAATTTTTTTGTAAGATCATTAAGTTTGATATTAATAATTGGGCATTTGTCGTTAATCAAAATTTCTAATAACCTAATTTTATTATCTGCAAAAGGCACATTGTCCAATGCTCCTGGGGCCTCAAGTTTTCTTTGTATAGATTTTGCAATTTCAATTTCTGGTGAAATGATAACATCGATTGGTAAATTTTCTTTATTATAAACTCTGGTAAACTTTGGATTTAAATAATCTTGAGATCTAATTCTTGCAATTTTTTTTTGTACATTAAAAATAGAAAAAGCGATCTGACATATCAACATGTTTATTTCATCATTACGCGTTACAGCTATGATCATGTCAGCTTCTGATGCATTCGCTTTTTCTAAAATCGATGGGTATGTTCCTTTTCCAACTATAGATTTTACATCTAACAAATCATCAATTTTTTGGATATCTTCACTAGACTGATCTATGATCGTTATTGAGTGACCTTGCTCACTTAAAATTTTTGCTATGGTAAAGCCTACTCTGCCAGCTCCACAAATTATAATATTCATTTAGTTTAATTCCTTGATCCCCAAGCCTTTAAGTTTTCTATGCAGGGCAGATCTTTCCATTCCAATAAAATCGGCGGTTTTTGATATATTGCCATTAAATTTTTTTAATTGTGTAGTTAAATACTCTTTTTCAAAATTTTCTCTAGCTTCTTTTAATGGTATAGATAAAGAGTTTTCTGATGGTACATTCTTGATATCAGGCGTTTTTAAGGATTCTTTAATGATATTTGAAATTTTATCAGTACTATCTGGCGAAAGTATTGCTATTCTCTCTATTAAATTTCTTAATTCTCTAACATTCCCTGGCCAATCATAATTAAGTAAATAGTTATTATTCGTATCAATACTTAGTTTTTTTAAATTATAGTTTGTTGAGATTTTTTCAGAGAAATACTCAACCAACAAAGGTATGTCGGAAACTCTATCTTTTAAAGAATCAATATTAATTTCAAATACATTTAGTCGATGATATAAATCTTCTCTAAAATTACCATTTTGTATTTCTTTTTTTATATCTTTGCTCGATGAGCATATAATTCTCACATCTACATTAATATCATGATTGCCATTAATTCTCTTAAATTTTTGATCTATTAAAACTCTTAAAATTTTAGATTGAGTATCAAGTGGGATTTCAGAAATTTCATCTATTAAAAGTATACCCTTTGATGATTTCTCTAAAGCACCATAAGTTATAGAACCATTATCTTTTTCTTCACCAAATAATTCTAATTCATATTTTTTAATATCAAGTAATGCTCCATTCAGAATAACAAAAGGACCCTTCTGTCTTTTGGATTCTTTATGTATTTTTCTTGCTATCAACTCTTTGCCAGAGCCAGTAGGTCCATTAATAAAAATTCTACTTTCAGAAACTGATATCTTATTTATTTGATCTTTTATTTTTTTAATGTTGTCGCTAACACCAATTAGTTCATAGGAATAAAAAAGTTTACTTTCAAATTCTTTATTCTTATTTATAAGATTTAAATTTTCAACAGCCCTATTAATAAAATTTAATAATCTATCTTGATTAAAAGGTTTTTCAATAAACTCAAAAGCACCTGCTTTTAAAGCTTTGATCGCCATTTCAACATTTGCATGCCCTGTAATTATTATAACTGGAATATTTTTATCCTTCGTTTTAATATGTGATAAAAGTTCTAAACCATCATTATCACCCTTGTCTAACTTAACATCTATAATTGCAACATCTGGGAGTTTTTTATCAATCTCATTTAATGCTTGATTATAGTTTGCAGCCAATCTTGTTTTATAACCAGCTTCTATAATTAGATCATTAATAATGTTTCTAATATCCGCATTATCATCAATAATTAATATTTCAGTACTCATTATTTTTTAAATATAATTTCAATTTTTGCACCATTTTCAAATGATATAAAATTTATTTTGCCATTATGATCATTTATTATTTTATTAACAATAGACAAACCTAAGCCAGTACCTTTTTTCTTTGTTGTAAAGTAAGGATTTAAAATTTCATTTATATTGTTTGCAAACATTCCAAACCCTAATCCATTATCAATAATACTAAAATTAATTTTTTCTGAATTATCATTTAAAAAAATGTCAATTTTTCCAATCAAATTAATATTATTAACCTTTTTTTCCTGAATACTTTCTATAGAGTTTTTAATCAAATTAAAGAATACTCTACTTAATTGTTCATTATCAGAATTTAATAATATATCAGATTTGCTTGCCTTAAAATCTATAATAATTTTGTCATCCAATTCATTTATTAGTTTGATATTATCTTTTATCAAAGACACTAGGTTGTTATCTTTAAGAATTGGTTTTGGCATTCTTGCAAAATCTGAAAATTCATTAACTAAATTTTCTATTTGATTAATTTGTTTTACAATAATCAATAAACTTTTAGAAAAATCTTCTTTTTCATGATCAGCTACTTTTTCTGAATATTTACTTTTTAATCTATCAATGGTTAATTGAATAGGTGTAAGGGGGTTTTTAATTTCATGAGCCAATTTTCTAGCTAAGTTTTCCCAAGCTTCATGTCTTTCTTTAATTATAAGTTTTTCTTGTTGTGATTTTAATTGATCTATCATTAAATTAAAATTTTGATTTAATAATTCCATGTCTCTATCAGTTTTAATTTCTGGTACTTTAATATCAAGATTACCTTTTCCGATATTAGAAGATGCAATAATCAAATTATTAATAGATCTAAAGAATCTTGATGAAAATCTGATAGCAATTGATATTGATAAAAATAATAATAATGAGACTATAACAAGATAAATAAATACAAATGATATCTTAATTCCTGTTTGCTTGTTTAAAACTGTGTAATAAAAATTAAGAGCTTCTTGAGATTCAAGTAAATATTGAGAAATTTTTTTATCTAAATATTTAACTATATACAAATACTTTTCATCAAAGTTTTCAAGTTTTATAATGGATGCTGTTTGATTTTTAAAAGCATTAATAATCTTAAGTGGTCTTTTATCATTTTGGACCATTTCTAAAGCATCATTTAAGGGTGGTGAATACAAAGTGTTATCTTCTAAAGTTGATAGATATAAGTTTCCATTACCGTCAATAATATGAACCTCATCCATACCTCTAATTAATTTTTGAGTATTAAGAAAACTTTTAAATTGATTAATATTTGTGTTTAAAAAATTAATACTTTTGTTTAAATCAAATGCTATTAAAATTATCTCTGATTGAGTTTTGGTTCTAACTTCCTCTGTATAACTTTTTGCAATTTCATAAGAGTTATTAACTGCTGTTGTAATTTTCTTATCCAAATATTTATCAAGAGCAAAAGAAAGAAGAAATAATGAAAATAAAGAAATTAAAATTGAAGGAATTAAAGTAAATAATGCAAAAAATGTTATATATTTTCTGTTAGCTTTAGAACCACTTACATCAACATCTATCTTTAAAGAATTTCTTACTTCTGAAAAAATCATAAAGAAAAGAAGTATTAACAATATAATATTTCCAATTAATAATAGCTGGAGATTATCATCAGATAATTTTAAAAAACTTTTATCAATAAACGTTAAAAAGGTTACAAAACCTACAAATAAAGTTATTAAAAATATCACAATGATAAATATATTTTTTTTTATAAAATCAATCATTGTGAACAAAATAATGTGTTATATATTTTTATCATGAATAGTTGCTTTATAATACTTGCTGGAGGCGAAAGTAAAAGATTTAATTCAAATATTCCAAAACCATACGTAGATTATAAAGGTAGGCCTTTATTATTGCATTCAATTGATAAAGCTAAAGTATTTAATAAGTTTAATAAAATTATTCTTGTAATAAATAAAAAACATAAAAATTATATCAAAAAACTTAATATCAAAAATATCAAAATTATTAATGGTGGTAAAACTAGAGCAGAGTCTGCTTATATAGCCTTAAAAAGTATTAAAAAAAATAATTTTAAACACGTAATAATTCATGATGCAGCAAGACCAAATTTTTCTCTAAAACTTTTAAAGAAACTAATAGATGAATTAAAAAAAAATGATTGCGTAATTCCTGCTATTCAAACAACAGATTCGATTAAGGAAAAAACTTCAAATATTGTTAAAAACTTAAAAAGAGAGGATATTTATTTAATACAAACCCCTCAAGCATTTAACTACAAAAAACTTTTTGAACTTCAAAATAATAAAAGTGAGGAAGTTACTGATGATGCCAACTTATTTGTAAGAGCTGGTAAAAAAATAAAGATTATTAAAGGCGAGCTTACCAACAATAAAATTACAATAAACAAAGATATTAAATTAAACAATTTAGTAAAATTTGGACTTGGTTTTGATGTTCACAGATTAGTTCCTAATAAAAAACTTTACTTAGGTGGAATTAAAATACCCTCATCTGTTGGTACATTAGGTCATTCAGATGGAGATCCTGTGTTACATGCAATAACTGATGCAATTCTTGGAGCTTGTTCTATGGGTGATATCGGTGAAAAATTTTCAGATAAGAATAAGAAATTTAAAAATATTAGATCTACCATTCTATTAAGTGAAATAATTAAGCAAACTGTAAAAAAAGGCTACCTAATCAATAATCTTGATATAAATATAATTACTCAAAAACCTAAAATTCAAAAATATAAAAAACAAATACTAAACTGTATTTCAAAAATTTGTAATATCTCCCCTAGTCAAATTAATATAAAAGGCAAAACAACTGAAAAGTTAGGTGTAATTGGTAAAGAAAAAGCTATAGCTTGTGAAGTAATAGCTTCTGTTATTAAAAATGATTAAATCTTTCAACTCATTATTCGTTACTATGTTTGGTCTTGGTAAAATTAGATATATGCCAGGAACATTTGGGTCACTGGCGACTGTAATTATTCTTTATTATTTATTCCACACTCTAAATATTTCACCAAATATAATTTTATTTGGATTGATAATAATATTTATTTACTCATTTTATGCTGTTTCAAGTCATATAGAAAATAGTGAAAATAAGGATCCTGGTGAAATCGTTATTGATGAATTTTTAGGTCAGTCAATTCCAATTTATCTTTATGAAATATCCCATGGAACAACGAAAGATAGCAGTGAAGCTATTCTTTATTATTCCTTATTTTTTATTCTTTTTAGATATTTTGATATCATGAAACCATTTCCAGTAAGTTTTTTTGACAAAAACTTTAAGAATAGTTTTGGTGTAATTATGGATGATATCTGTGCTGGTTTTTATGTGGTTCTAACTCTTGTGTGTTTCATGATTTTAAAAAGCTATGTTTTATAATGAAAAATATTGTAAAAAAATTAATCAAAAAAAAACTTAAAATCTCTTTAGCCGAGTCTTGCACAGGTGGAATGTTAGCTGCATCTATTACTTCTATTAGTGGTGCATCTAAAGTGTTCAACATAGGTCTCATTACCTATTCTAACCAAGCAAAAATCAATATTTTAAAAGTAAATAAAAATATTATCAAAAAATATGGTGCTGTTAGTGCTGAATGTTGTGAGGCTATGGTTAAGAATTTAGCAAAGATATCTAAAGCTCAAATAAATGTATCTGTCACAGGTATTGCAGGTCCTAATGGTGGGACTAAAAATAAACCTGTTGGACTAGTCTATATCGGGGTAAAAAGATCTAATAAATTAGTAATAACTAAAAATATTTTTAAACAAAAAACAAGAAACTCAATTCAAAAAGCATCAGTTAAAAGAGCTTTGGATATTGTTAGCTCTTTAATTTGAGCAATCTTTTACAATTTTTTTTATCCATGTATAGATTACAGGTCTAGAGTAACGTTTATGGTAAATCGTATCTTTTCGTAAAAGATCTAACCCAGGACCCAACTGATCTCTAATACATTTTTCGTCTTCTCCATCTGCAATCATTAAAAAATCTATTTCTTCTGATGAAAAATTTTCATGTTCACGAATCATGGCAGAAAATTCATTATTTAAGCAATCTTTTACTATTTCCTTTAAAACACTAACAACTTCCCACCTGTCGTATCGTTCGTGAGCAAGTGTATCTCTTCTTAAAAGATCTAAACCTGAAGAGAACTGATCTCTAATACATTTTTCGTCTTCACCATCTGCAGTCATTAAAAAAACTATTTCTTCTGATGAAAAATATTTGTGAGAATAAAGAGTTGGATCTTTTTTGTATGGAAGTGAAACTTGTTTTGAAGAAAAGTTTGAATTATTTTTTTTCTTCAGCTTTAAGATTTCAAATAAATCTTGATCAGGAACACGTGGAAAGTTTTGATACTTATTTGAGCTTTGTCTTAAATATGGTGTATTATAATCCCCCAACGCCCACCATGTAAGTCCACACTCATTACAAGCATCCATATATTTTACAATAGTATTTTTGACAAAATCTGTTCGTACATTCAAATCCACTCCACCTATGCCTTCTAAAAGTCCAGTCATTCCAAATTCAGTAACGCTTACTGGAACGTTATATTGTTCACCATATTTAATAACGCTTTTTAATGCTTTCCATCCATTTGAATATTCACTTTTATTAATTTTTTTCACAACGACTTTTGGATTATTTTCAGACTCTGGTCCTGCATTAGTTGTCAAATAATAATGAAATCCATAAATAATTTTATCTCTATCTACTGGTTTACCCATAACACCTCTCGCAGTCCAATCTCTGGCAATTAGTGATTTATTTATGCCTTCTAGAATAATCCAACGATTTGGTGAAATTTCTCGGATAGCATCAATGGCTTCTAGTGATAATTTACGCCATTTTTTTTTACCTTTAGATATCTTGTGCCATTCAGGCTCATTCATTATAGTGAAGGCAACACGATCAATTTTTTTAAATTCATTGGCAACAAGACGCCACCATTTTAAATATTCTTTTTGTAACTCTGGTGAGTCTTCTATACGTTTATATAATATTGCTTGTGGTATACCTTTTACATCCCATCCATATTTTCCAGTTCCACCGACAGGTTTATATCCTTTAAAACTTATTCCAAACGCAATATCAGGATATTTTTTTAATAATGCTTCAATTTGTATTCTAAGGTTCATAATTCTAATATCAAAACCTTTTGTGCTAAGTTTGTCGTTTGGAAAATCATTATGAGCACACAGAATAATATTTATATGTCGCCAACCATCATTTATTACTTGTTCATACTCTTCATATTTAGCTGTAGGGATATCATTATTGGTTGCACATGAAGACCATTCTCTAATTGAGTTAATACCAACATCTAAAAAAGCATCCTTAGTCATGTCTGCTTTTAAAAGATTAAATGAAAAAAATAATAATAAAAAAGTAAGTTTTATAGTCTTCAATTTCATATGGTTTCAGCTCTTTTTTGGAAAGCATCAGCAATTTTATTTAAACCAAATTCAAATGATTTTTCCATTAACAAATTTAAAAACTTATTTTTAATTTCAAAATCAACATCAAAATAAACCTCTGTCATGTTGTTATTTTCTACAAATTTCCAATTATTTTGCAAGTGCTTTAGTGGCCCATCTAAATTAGTAACATTAATCGTATCATCTTTTTTATTATATCTAACATCACTTTTATAAGTGTCACTAAAGGGACCCTTTCCAATTGTTAAATCTGCTATGATTAGGATTTGATTATTTTCTTCTTTTCTATCGTAAACTTTTGAGTCTAAACAAAAAGGGATGAATTCTGGATATTTTTCAATATCTAGAACAAATTCAATAAGTTTATCTTTTTTCTTATTTATGTTTCTTTTAACAGATGCCTTAGGCATTAATGATTGTTAATTCTATTTTGTTGAAGTTTAGCGAAATCTTCATCTGCATGGTATGAAGATCTAGTTAAAGGTGTCGATGAAACTAATAAAAATCCTTTTGATTTTGCAATAGTTTCTAACTCTTTAAATTCATCTGGGTGATAATAACGGTCTAAGGGGTGATGTCTTACAGAGGGTTGTAGGTATTGACCAATAGTTAAAAAATCTACCTCTGCTGCTTTTAGATCATCCATCACTTGAATGATCTCCTCTTTATTTTCACCTAATCCAACCATTAAACCTGATTTAGTGAAAACATTTTTATTAACTAGCTTTGCATTCTTTAAGAGTTCTAATGATGAAAAATATCTAGAGCCTGGTCTTACTTTTAAATAAAGTCTAGGCACTGTCTCAATATTATGATTAAAAACATCTGGATTAGCATCTAATACTTTTTTATAAGCATCCCCTTTTCTAAGAAAATCAGGCGTTAAAACTTCAATTGATGTATTAGGATTTTTTTTTCTTGTTTGATCAATTACCTCAAAAAAATGATTTGATCCTCCATCTTCAAGATCATCTCTATCAACAGAAGTAATTACAACATGTTTTAAATTTAATTTTTTTACAGCTTCAGCAATCTTAACAGGTTCTAATGAATCAAGTTTTCCAGGCTTGCCTGTTTTTACATCGCAAAAAGCACATGCTCTTGTGCAAGTATCACCCATTATCATAAACGTTGCATGTCTTTTACTCCAACATTCTGTGATATTTGGACAGTTAGCTTCCTGACATACGGTTACTAAATTATTATTATTAACAATTGTTTTTGTTAAAAAAAACTCTTTACTATTAACAAGCTTGGATCTTATCCAATCAGGTTTTTTTTTAATTGGATTTACTGGTTTGTTAACTTTTTCTGGGTGTCTTGGTTTAATTGTCATTCTTTTTAATTATATAGAGTGTCTCACCTTCTTTTCCAAATAAAAACTTTTCACGTAATAGTGTTTCAACATAATCTAAATCAAGATTTTCACTTAATAAAGAATTCTTGAACTCTAAATCTTTAATTTTATTTCTTAAATCTGCTTCTTCCTTTGTTAAATTTAATAAAATTTCTTTTTTTTTAAAGTATGAAAAAAGACCTCTTTCACCATCGAGTAAGTTAAAAAAGAAATAAAGTATTAAGAAAGTAGAGATTAATAAAAAATAATTTTTTTTAATTTTACTCAACATTAATGAATCTTATTCATTTTTACTTTTTTACCAAGCTGTTCTTCTATACGTAATAGTTGGTTATATTTTGCAACTCTTTCAGATCTTGCAAGAGAACCAGTTTTAATTTGATTGGAATTGGTTCCAACAGCAAGGTCGGCTATAAAAGTATCTTCACTATCTCCAGATCGATGAGATATAATTGTTTTGTAACCAATGATTTGAGCAAATTTTATAACCTCGAGTGTTTCAGAAACTGTGCCAATTTGGTTTAACTTAATAAGAATTGAATTTGATGAATTATTTAAAAAACCTTTTTTAAGTCTCTCTAAATTTGTAACATAAAGATCATCACCTACAATTTGAACATTCTTTGTAGATTTCATTAAATTGCTCCATGAAGTCCAATCATTTTCAGCGAAAGGATCTTCAATTGATTTTATCTTATATTTATTTATAATTTTTAGATATTTATTAATTGTTTGATCTACTGAAACTAATTTTTTTGAATGAATTGAATATTTTTTACTTTTAAATAGCTCATTAGCCGCAACATCTAAACAAATTGAAACATCTTTACCATTTTTAAAGCCTGCAGCTTTTATTGCTGATACAATTAAGTCTAAAGCTTTTTCATTACTATCAATCATAGGTGCAAAACCACCTTCATCGCCAACAGATGTTGACAGCTTCTTTTTTTTAATAAGTTTTCTTAAACTGCTTATTACTAAAAAACAAATTCTCATTGCTTCAGAAAAATTTTTGGCTTTATCTGGTCTGATCATAAATTCTTGGATTCTCAAACCATTGTTTGCATGAGCCCCACCATTAATAATATTCATTAGTGGATAAGGTAAACTAAAATTATTCTTAACTAAAAAAGTTTTAAATAAAGGTATTTTTTTAATTTTTGCTGATAGTTTTTTTGCAGCCATTGATACAGCAAGTATAGCGTTAGCTCCTAAATTTGTTTTTTGTCTTGTGCCATCAAGATTAATTAATATTGTATCTATACGAATTTGATCATGAATATTAATACCTTTTAGCTTTTTAGAAATTTTAGTATTAATTATATCAATTGCATTAAAAACACTTTTACCAAGATATCTTTTGTTATTTTTGTCTCTTTTTTCAAATGCTTCATACGTTCCAGTAGAGGCACCTGAAGGACAAATAGCTGATGCACTTTGATTCTTAGAATAAACTTCAGCTTCAATAGTAGGATTACCACGACTGTCAAATACTTGACGAGCTCTTATCTTTAAAATCTTACTCATCTATTTTTTAATTAAATTATCAATTTCAAATAGTTGGGATAATAGATTTTCTAATTTATCTAAAGGTACCATATTTGGTCCGTCAGACGGTGCGTTGTCTGGATCTTGATGAGTTTCAATAAATACTCCAGCAACACCTACTGCAACTGCAGCCCTTGCAAGATATTCAACAAATTCTCTTTGACCACCACTAGTTTCTCCTAACCCTCCAGGTTGTTGCACTGAATGTGTAGCATCAAAAATAACTGGATAACCATTTTTTGCCATTATAGGTAAAGATCTCATATCAGAAACAAGTGTGTTGTATCCAAAACTCGCACCTCTTTCAGTTACCAGAATATTTTCATTTCCTGAGTCTGATATTTTTTTGGTTACATTAACCATGTCCCAGGGTGCAAGAAATTGACCTTTTTTAACATTTATAATCTTTCCAGTTTTTGCTGCGGCAACCAACAAATCCGTTTGTCTGCATAAAAAAGCTGGAATTTGCAATATATCCGCATGGCTTGCAACAACTGAACATTGTTCAATATTATGAATATCAGTTAAAATTGGTACATCTAATTCTTTTTTAATTTTGTCAAAAATTGGTAAAGATTGTTCAAGACCCGCTCCTCTCTTTCCTTTTAAGCTTGTTCTATTTGCTTTATCAAAAGAGGTTTTATAAATAAAACCCATCTTAAATTTAGAGGTAATCTCTTTAATTTTTCCAGCCATATCCATGGCATGTTGCTCTGTCTCAAGTTGGCAAGGTCCAGCTATAATACAAATCTTATTATTATTAGCAATTTCAATATTTCCACAATTAACTTTTATATTTTTCATTTATATTTTTTTGCAGCTCTAATAAATGAAGAGAATAAAGGATGAGGATCTAAAGGTCTAGATTTAAATTCAGGATGAAACTGAACTCCTATAAACCAAGGGTGATTTTTGAGTTCGATAATCTCTGGAAGCTTTTTATCTGGGGATAAACCTGAAAATATTAACCCTTTCTTCTCAAATTTTTCTTTATATGAAATATCCACTTCGTATCTATGTCTATGTCTTTCTTTGATTAATCTAGATTTATAGATATCTCTAATTTTAGATTTCTCTTTTAAAATTGCATCGTAAGAACCAAGCCTCATAGTTCCACCAAGATCTTTATCTGTGCCTTTAACTTTTCCTCCACTTTTTTCCCACTCATGCATTAAGCCAATTAAGTGAACTCCTTTTTTGTCAAATTCAGAAGAGGTTGCTTTTTTAATCTTTAATTGATTCCTTGCAAACTCTATAATTGCCATTTGCATGCCATAACAAATTCCAAGAAAAGGAATTTTATTTATCCTTGCATATTTAATGGCCTCAATTTTTCCCTCTGTTCCTCTTTTACCAAAACCTCCTGGAATTAAAATTCCTGAAACATCTTTTAGTTTATCTTTAATTTGTGAAACTTTTAGTTTTTCAGAATCAATTCTTACTAAATTAACTTTAAGATTATTAGTAATACCTCCATGAGTAAGTGCTTCATCTAAAGATTTATAAGCATCTTTTAATTCAACATATTTTCCAATAATTGCAATATCAACTTGTCTCTTTGTATTTAGGGTAACTTTGGTTATTTTTTTCCATGGTACTAAGTTATTAGATCTTTTAGATTTTAGTTTAAAATGATTTAAAACCTGAACATCTAATTTTTCTTTTGCAAAACTAATTGGTGCTTCATAAATTGTTTTTACATCAACGGTTTCAATTACATTTCTAATATCAACATTACAGAACAAGGATATCTTTTTTCTGTGTTCTAAAGGGATAGGTCTTTCTGATCTGCAAATTATAATATCAGGTTGAATACCAATACTTCTTAGTTCTTTGACAGAGTGTTGAGTTGGTTTTGTTTTAATTTCGTCTGATGCTTTTAAATAAGGTACTAGTGTTAAATGAATAAATAATGAATTTTTCTTTCCAACATCGTTAGAAAATTGTCTTATAGCTTCTACAAATGGAAGGCTTTCAATATCACCTACTATGCCTCCTATTTCGCAAATTACAAAATCTTCTTTGGTAGTGTCATATTTAATAAACTCTTTAATTCTATCAGTGATGTGGGGAATAACCTGAACAGTTTTTCCAAGATACTGTCCTTTTCTTTCCTTTTTAAGAACATCGCTATAAATTTTTCCAGTTGTAATATTGTCTGTTTTCTTTGCAGTTACTCCAGAAAATCTCTCATAATGACCTAAATCTAAATCAGTTTCAGCACCATCATCTGTTACAAACACTTCCCCATGTTGAAACGGACTCATTGTTCCTGGATCTACATTTAGATATGGGTCTAATTTTCTTAAACGAACTTTGTAACCTCTAGATTGTAATAAATAAGCAAGAGATGCAGAAGAGAGACCTTTACCAAGAGAGGAAACCACGCCGCCAGTGACAAATATAAATCGCGCCATGGAATTATCTTATAGCGATTATTTGATTAATTGAAAAGACTTAATTGTTATTTTCTGGAATCGACGGTGTATCGTCAGATTTTTCCTCAATTACATCTAGTACAGAAGAAGTTGGAGTAAGCTCACTCCGAGATATAATAGTAAGTAAGAGGCTACAAACTATAAAAAGAGTCGCAACAATTGCTGTTGCTTTGCTCATGAAATTACCTGCAGATCTTGAAAGCATAAAATTATCTTGAGACATTCCAATACCTAAAGCTCCACCCTCTGATTTTTGAGTAAGTATTAAAAGAACCAAAATAAAAGCTAGTATAAGATTTACTACTAGAAGAATATTTTCCATTGCGTTTAACTATACGTTTTTTTAACTATATCAATAAATTTTTTAGCACTTTGTGATGCTCCGCCAACTAAAAAACCATCAAGATTATTAACTTTTTTAAGATTAATAATATTCTTAGGATTTACAGAGCCTCCATATAAAACTCTTTGGGGCTTATCTCTAAATTTATTCTTAATAAACTTAATTGTCTCAAAAAGATCCTTGTGAGTTGGAATGACTCCACTTCCTATAGACCAAATGGGTTCATAAGCGATAAATATGTTTGATTTGTTTTTAATATTTTTTAATCCAAAATGAATTTGTTTAGATAAAGTTGATTTTGTTTTTTTTTGTTTTTTTTCATTTAAAGTTTCACCAATACAAAAAATGACTTTTAATTTTGATTTAAGAGCACTTTTAATTTTAACATTGATAACTTTATCAGTCTCACCCTCAGCTCTATTTTCGGAATGACCAATGATTACAAATTGTGCACCAATATTTTTTAACATACGTGAATTGATAGAGCCTGTATAAGGTCCATAATCATCATCTTCATGACAATTTTGACCGCCAATACCTATTTGACAATTTTTGAATTTTTTTGAAAATGCGTCAATCAAAGTAAATGGAGGACAATAAATCAATCTACCTTTCTTGATGTCTTTTGATTTTGAAAATTTAATAACTTTATTCAATGAATTTAGCGAAGATAGGCTTCCATACATTTTCCAGTTTGCTACAAAATACATATATTTATTTGTCATAATGAAAGAATTAATCTATAGATTTATTTTAGTTCAATAAATATATAAAGCAATGATTAGTACTTTTAAAAATCTTACAAAGAAAAAAATTGGTGGCTTAGTATTAATAATTGTCATTATTATTGCATTTGGCTTTGGAGGATTTGGTGGTGGTTTTAACACCAGCAATCAAAATAATATTGCTAAGATTAATAGTACTAAAATTTCTACACAAAACTATGTTGATTATTTAAACCAATCTGGATTAAGCAATCAAGTAATAAAAAACAATATTGATAACGGTATTATTGAGGAACTTTTGTCCACATTGGTCTCAACTACATTATTGGATCTAGAGATAAATGATTTGAGTCTTTCTGTCTCCAAACAGATCATTGTAGAAAAAATTAAATCCAACAAAAATTTTATGGATGATGATGGTAATTTTCAAAGAACCTTATATGAAAAATTTTTACTAACAAACAATTCATCTGCTCCAGCTTTTGAAAGCAAATTAAAAAATAATGAATTACAAAAACAACTTTTTACTTATATTAGTGGAGGCACCAAGACACCTAATTTTTTAATAGATAAATTTTATAAAGAACAAAATAGTAAATTAGAGATTGATTTTATCGATTTAAATTTATTTTATAAAAAAAAAGATGAATTTACTGATATTGATATAAATGATTTTATTACTGAAAACTCAGATAAGCTTGTACAAGATTACATTAATTTTGAGTATGTGGATCTAAATCCTAAAAATTTGACTGGATTAAGTGAATTCAATCAAGCTTTTTTTGATAAAATTGATGCCATTGAAAATCAAGTTTCAAAAAATATTAATTTTTCACAAATTATAAAAGAGTTTAATTTAAAAGCTAATAACGTGGTTGACTATATTAATTTAGATAACAAAGAGGATATAAAAAATCTAATTTATAATTCAAGAAAAAATAAAATAGATATTATTGAATATAATGATAATTACACATTATATAATATATCTGAATTAAATTCAAAATTACCAGACAACAAAGATGAAAAATTTAGAAAACAAATCACAAATCTTTTATTTGAAAAAGAAAAATATGAATTCAATAAAAATATTTTAGATAAAATTAACAAAAAAGAATTTGATCAAAATTCCTTTTTAAAATTAGGTTCTAATAAGATTGAAAAAATTAAATTAAATTCAATAAAAGATGATAAAAAATTTGAAATCAATTCAATTAAAGTTTTATATTCTTTGCCACTTAAAACTTTTACTTTAGTTGCAGACAGCAAAAACAATATATATTTAGCTCAAACACTAGGTTTCGATATAAACAACGTTGATTTCAAGTCAAAAGAGTTTGCCAATGCATCTATTGAAGAAAGTGCTCAAAACAAAAATAGTATCTTAAAATCATATGATTTCTTTTTAAATACTAAATATGATGTTGTTGTAAATGACTCAGCTGTTGACCGAGTTAAAAATTATTTTAAATAATGCTCAATAAAAGCCTTTCTGAATTTAAGCGCCAGCACCAAAAAAAAATAAATCAAGTACTTTTTGTCTCTAGAAAGATAAATGATGACACTGAAATTTTAAATTTAATTGAAAATTTTCTTGTTGAAAAAAATAGCTTTATTTTTGAGTCAGTTGAGAAAGGAAAAATAAAAGGAAGATATACAATATTTGGTAAAAATCCTGATAAAATTTGGGAATTTAATAATGATAGATCTTATCTAATTGAAGATAAATCTAAAAAAAGAATTAAAGGTTCGCCAGATAAAATAATAGAAAAAATAATTGAAAGTTTTAATTTTAAAACACCCACCAGCCTTCCTCCTATTTGTTCTTTAATTTCTGGTTATTTTTCTTATGACTCAATTAGATATATAGAAAAAATACCTAACAAATGTAAGGATGATTTAAAATTACCAGATGTTAGATTGTTAAGGCCTCAAACTGTAATTATTCATGATAATCTAAAAAAAAAGATTTTCTACATAGTGAATGTCTTTAAAGATAAAAAAATATCAAACTATAAAAAAGTATATTTAAGGATTAAAGAAGATATTGAAAGATTATTAATGGAGTCTTCCTTTAAAAAGACTTCACCACAAAGAACATCATTTTCTAATTTTAAAGTTAAATCTAATACTTCAAAAAACAAGTTTCTAGCCATGATTACAAGGGCTAAGAAGTATATTAAGCTTGGAGATATATTTCAGGTTGTCTTAAGTCAAAGATTTGAGGCAAAACTATCTAAAAGTCCATTAGATATTTATAAAAAATTAAGAAATACAAACCCTTCTCCATTTATGTATTTTTTTAATTTTACAGATTTTCAAATAATTGGTGCGAGTCCTGAAATCTTGGTTAGACTTAGAGATAATAAGATAACTGTCAGACCAATAGCTGGCACTAGACCAAGAGGCAAAGATGTAAAAGAAGATAACTTTTTAGCAAAAGATTTATTAAATGATAAAAAGGAACTTTCAGAACATCTAATGTTATTAGATCTTGGAAGAAATGATGCGGGTAAAGTCTCTAAAATTAATTCAATTAAAGTTACAGAAAGTTTTATAATTGAAAAATATTCCCACGTTATGCATATAGTTTCAAATGTAATTGGAATATATAATAAAAAATTCAGTAAATTTAAAACCTTACTTGCTGGTTTTCCTGCTGGTACTGTTTCTGGAGCGCCTAAAATAAGAGCAATGGAAATTATTGATGAATTAGAAACATCAAAACGAAAAGTTTATGCTGGAGGCATCGGCTACTTTTCTTCGAATGGGGAATTTGACACCTGCATTGCTCTTCGAACAGCTATAGCAAAGAATGATAAATTTTATGTGCAAGCTGGTGCTGGTATAGTTGCTGATAGTAATCCAATAAAAGAATATGAAGAAACTATAAACAAAGCGAAAGCATTACTAAGCGCATTAAGATAATGAAACTTTTACTAATAGATAACTATGATAGCTTTACATTTAATCTCTATCATTATCTTTCATCATTAAAGGTAAATGTTGATGTTGTTAGAAATGATAAAATTAATGTTAAAGAAATTATCAAAAAAAAATATGATAGGATTGTAATTTCTCCTGGACCAGGTAACCCAAATCAATCTGGTAATTGTATTAATATTGTTAAATCACTTTATAAACAAGTACCAATTTTGGGTGTGTGTTTGGGACATCAAATAATTGGCCAAGTCTTTGGTTCAAAAATAATTCAAGCAAAAAAAGTAATGCATGGCAAAACTAGTAGAATAAAATCCAATCAAATTGGAATTTTAAAAAACCTACCCTTAAATTTTGAGGCGACTAGATATCATAGTTTAATTATTGATAAAAAAACTCTATCTAATCAACTTAAAATCACTGCTGAAACTAATGATGGGATTATTATGGCTATTATGCATAAAGAATACAACATTCATGGTGTTCAATTTCATCCAGAAAGTATTAAAACTAAATTAGGAATAAAAATATTAAAAAACTTTATTAATTATTAATCTATGAAACAAATTCTAGAGAAATTAAGAAAAAAACAAGATTTAACTTTTGCAGAAAGTAAATCTGCCTTTGAATTATTAATGACTGGAAAAGCTAATGAAGAAGAGATTTATAACTTTTTAACCCTGCTCTCTGAAAAAGGTGAAGTTTCAGATGAAATAGCAGGAGGTGTTTATGTCCTTAGAGAAAAATCAAAAAGAGTAAACGTTGCCGATTGTGTTGATACCTGTGGAACTGGTGGAGACGGCATGAATACTCTAAATATTTCAACTGCTTCTGCTTTATTGTTGGCCAGTATGGGTACAAAAGTAGCTAAACACGGTAATAAAGCCGTATCATCAAAATGTGGTTCTGGTGATGTTTTAGAGGCTCTTAAAATTAAAATAGATCTTGAGCCAAATGATATAGAAAAAGAGATCGATAATAATAACTTTGGTTTTATGTTTGCTCCCAATTATCACAGTGCAATGAGATTTGTTGGTCCTGTTAGAAAGAAAATTGGCAAAAGAACTATTTTTAATATGATCGGTCCATTAAGCAACCCAGCTTTAGTTGATAGACAAGTTGTTGGTGTTTTTGATAAAAAATTACTAAAGATATTTGCAGAAGGACTTCGAAATTTAAATATTAAATTTGCATGGATTGTAAACAGTGAAGATGGTTTGGATGAGATATCCCCTTATGCAAATACAAATGTAATTCAATTAAAAAATGGGGAGATATCTGAAATTACAATTGATCCAAAGTCTCTTAATGTTAATGCAGATAAATTCGATAATTTAATTGGTGATGATGCTAATTTTAATGCTAATAAAATGATTGAAATTTTTAAAGGTAAAGATAATGATTTTTCAAAAGCTGTTTGTTTAAATGCAGCTGCTGGATTAATAGTTAGTGAAAAATTTACAAACTTCCTAGATGCTTATAATTTTTCAAGAGAATTTATTTTATCTGGCAAACCCTACTCTCATTTAGAAAAAATTCGAAATGTCTGAAAATATATTAAATAATATAATTAAAAAAAAAATAGAAAGAATAGATTTATTAAAAAAATCAACTAGCTTAGATTCTTTAAATGAAATTATAGATAAAAATAACTCTTATATTAATTTTAAAGAAAAAATTGAAAATAATACAATATGTGACAAAATTTCAATAATAGCTGAAATTAAGAAAGCTAGCCCATCTGCAGGTGTAATTATAAATGATTACAATCCAGTTGAAATTGCAAAAATTTATTATGAAAATAAAGTAACTTGCTTATCAGTTCTTACAGAAGAAGATTTTTTTTTAGGAAATTTAATTCATATTAGTAAAATTAAACAACAATTTAATTTACCAATTTTATGTAAAGATTTTTTTATTGATAAATTTCAAATACCATTGGCTAAAAGTTATGGGGCTGATGCAATTTTAATTATTCTTGCAGGTGTATCAGATGATTTGGCTCATGAATTATATGAAGAAGCATTAAAATATAATATGTCAGTTATTGTTGAAGTGCACACTGTAGAAGAAGCTGAAAAATCTTTGAATTTTAAAAATGCTTTAATTGGAATTAATAATAGAAACTTAAAAACGCTAAAGACTGATATTAATACAACCTACGATATTCATAATGTACTTGCTAAACACCAAGGACCTTTAATTTCTGAAAGTGGAATTAAAACAAAAGATGAACTTTTAGATTTGAAAAATAAAACCTCTATTAAAACTTTTTTAATTGGAGAATCACTTTTAAAAAATTTGTCAGAAAATTCTATATTTTCAGTTTTAAAGTCAAATTAACCCTTATTTTACTTACTTATTAAGCTATTGTTAATTAATAAGAACTTTTATAGAACATTGTTTGTACGATATTTGTTCTTATGCTTACAAAAAAACAAAAAAACTTGCTTTTATTTATCAACAAAAAGTTGAGAGCTTCGGGCGTATCACCTTCATACGAGGAGATGAAAGATTCTTTAAATTTAAAATCTAAGTCAGGAATTCATAGATTAATAAGTGCTTTAGAGGAAAGAGGTTTTATTAGAAGGTTAGCTCACAAAGCAAGAGCTCTAGAGGTTATAAAGCTACCTGAAACAGCTTCAGCAAATGATATTTACAATAGCTTTTCACCTAGTGTTATTAAGGGTGGATTAGACAATGATATAAGTAATGGAGATGAAATTGAAATACCTGTTCTAGGCAAGATTGCTGCTGGAACTCCAGTAGAAGCAATTCAAAATGAGGTTGCTAGAATACCGCTTCCAAGTAATTTAGAAAAGAATGGCCAATATTTTGGACTTAAAGTTCAAGGAGACTCTATGATCGAAGCAGGTATCAATGAAGGAGACACAGTAATCATAAAAAGAACTGATACAGCTGATAATGGAAAAATTGTTGTGGCTTTAATAGATGAGCATGAGGCAATGCTTAAAAGAATTAGAAGAAAAGGTAAAACTGTAGCACTTGAGAGTGCAAATAGAAATTATGAAACCAAAATATTTGGCCCAGATAGAGTAAAAGTTCAGGGTGTTTTAGTATCTTTATATAGAAACTTCTAATAAAATAGTTTAAAAATCCCTAATGTCAAAAGTAGCAACAAGATTTGCTCCCTCACCTACTGGAGCGCTTCATATTGGTGGAGTTAGAACAGCTTTATTTAATTGGCTATTTTCTAAAAACCAAAAAGGAAAATTTCATCTTAGAATTGAAGATACTGATAAAGAAAGATCTAAAGATGAACATAAAGTTCAAATTATCAAATCTTTAAAATGGATTGGTATAGAGCACGATGGTGAAGAATATATACAATCAACTAAAATTGATGATCATATAAAAGTTGCTAATGATCTGCTTAAAAGTGGTAATGCATATAAATGCTACTGTTCAAGTGAAGAGATTGAAGAACAAAAAAAAAGAGCCAGACAAAAAAAGCTTCCTTATATCTATAATAGAAAATGTAGAGATCTATCACAAACAGATTCCCTTAAAGATATTAAACCTGTAATTCGATTTAAAAGTAAAATTGAAGGATCTACTGTACTAAAAGATTTAGTTCAAGGTGATGTAGAAATTGACAATAATACAATTGAAGATTTTATAATTTTAAGAAATGATGGAACGCCAACATATAATTTATCTGCAACCGTTGATGATCATCAAATGAATATGACCCATATCATTAGAGGCGATGATCATAAGATTAATACATTCAAACAAATGCAAATTTACTCAGCAATGAAATGGGAAGTTCCTCAATTTGCACATATACCTCTTATTCATACAATAGAAGGTAAAAAATTATCAAAAAGAGATAATGCATCAACTTTAGATGACTACTCCAAAATAGGAATAATGCCTGATGCATTAAGGAATTATTTACTGAGATTGGGTTGGTCTTTTGAAGATAAAGAAATATTTACTCTAGATGAGAGTATTAAGTACTTTAACTTAGAAGGTATAGGAAAATCACCATCTAAACTAGATATGAGTAGAATTCTATCAATGAACGAGCATTATATTAAAAATATTGATGAAAATGATTTATTTAATCAACTAATAGAATACTGCAAATTATATAAAAGTGAAATTAAGTCAGATAAAAAAGATAAGATCAAAAAATCTTTAACTTTCTTAAAAAATAAAGCAAAGACATTAGAAGATATATTTAATAATGGTCAATATATTATTGTAAATGAAGTAAATTTTAATCAGGATGACATTAAGATCATTGATGATAAAGCAAAAAAAATCATTTCTGCTTTCAGTGAACAATTTGCTACCATTGATAAGCTTAGCAAAGAAACGTTAGAGCCAATAGTAAATGAACTAATTAAATCAAATAATACAAATTTTAAAGGAGTTGGTCAGCCTTTAAGAATAGCTTTAACAGGTTCAAAATTTGGACCTGGCATATATGATATAATTATTTCACTTGGAAAAGAGGAAGTTATAAAAAGATTAACTAATAAGAAACTTAGTTAACACGGAAGAAGCTTCATCAGAAGATGAGGTTTTTGATCTAATTTTAGTTAAAGTTTCATCACACTCATTGATTTGTTTTTTCATTAATTCTGGATTTTTTAAAAAATAAACAACAGAATTGTAAATCTCTTTAGCATTACATTCTTTTTGTATTAATTCAGGAATTATCTCTTTGTTGTTAATAATATTGATGATATTAGCAAATTTTGTTTTCACCAACATTTTAACAATTAAAAAATTCAAAAAATTCATTTTATAAATAATTATAGAAGGAACTCTTGCATTGCAAATTTCAAGAGAAACAGTTCCAGATTTAGAAACTGCGAAAATAGATTTATTTAAAATTTGTTTTTTAATATTTTCTTCAGAAATAACTTCAACATTTTTTAAATTTATATTATGAATTTTTTCACTAATTAAATTTTTATTATCCTCAGTGGTATGAAAAATAAAAGTAAAATTATTAAATTTTCTATTCATCATATTAATAAAATCTATCAAGATAGGCAAAAGTAAATTCACTTCAGATGATCTACTTCCAGAAAAAAGAGAAATAATTTTTTTATCATTGGATATAATGTTAGTTAGATCTATTTTGTTTTTTGACTCTTCTTCAAGCAACGGATGACCGACAAAAGTATTTGGAATATTTTCTTTATCAAAGTATTTTTTTTCAAAATCAAATAATAATAAAACATGATCTAAAAATTTTTTAAATTTTTTTACTCTGCCCTCTCGCCATACCCATACTTGTGGTGCTACATAATGAATAGTTTTTATATCATTATTTAATTTTTTAACTTTTTCTGCAACTCTTAATGTAAAATCAGGACTATCTACACTAAACAAAATATCTGGATTAAATCTTATTATCTCTTCTACTGTTTTATTTATTTTATTCTTTATTTTAAAAATATTTAATAAAACACTTGTAAAGCCGATGTGAGTAATTTCTTTTAGGTTAAAAATAGATTTTATCCCTAACGAATTTAAATGTGTTCCACCGACACAAGCATATTGAATATTAGGATTATTTTTTTGGACTTTAGATATAACTTTAGAAGCAAGTTTATCTCCAGAAGGTTCACCAGTTAATATAAAGATTTTTTTCATTTTACCGAGATAAACATCTTATTTCTATTTGCAAATTTTATGCATTTGATTTTATCTAAAAAAACATGTTGTTTGTTTTTTATAACAATGCCCTTTAATCCAGCAGTCTTGCTTTGTTTGATAGTTTTTAATCCTATCGTTGGCAGATCTACTCTTAAGTCTTGTTTTTTTTTGGGAAACTTAACTAATACTCCGTGATTTCTAAATATTTTGCTTTTGCTTTTTTCAAGCATTTTTTTAGTCCCACCTTTTCCTTCTATAGAAATCACTTTTTTGTTTCTAACTACAACAGCTTGGCTAAAATTATATTGTCTTAAATTATTTAATGTTTTAATTGCTTTTTTAATATCTAATTGATCTTGTTTGTTTGGTTTTATCTTTGAATAATTGCCTTTCGTTAAGGATAATTCGGGATTAAATTTAAGTGAATTTTCTGTTTTTATCTTGTTTTGTGCCAATATCTTAATAATTTCTTTAAGTATCGCTGCATCTCCAAGCTTTGAAGCTTTGATTATTCTAGGGATATAATAAATTCCTTTTAAATCTAATTTCAATTTAGAAAAGTTTGGTTTATTTACTTTTCCAGCAAATAAGACTTTTTTACAGTTATTTTCCCTAAGAATATTAATAATTTTACCGAATTGACCCATAGATACAGCAAAAGAATTTTTATCTTTTTTAAATTTCTTTGATTTTGATAAATCAATTATCAAATATTTTATTTTATTTTTTTTAATTGTTTTTAGAATTTCCTTTGGAAAATCAGTATCACCAAAAATTAATCCTATCATCTTATGAAAATGGCGTGCAAATAGATCTTTTTTTATCTTTTGTTATAAATTTAATTACATCTTTTACTAACGGATTTTCTTGAAAAGAGCCATTCAATTTACTTATATTTTCATTAATATTTTTTGTAGCAAAAATTTCTTTATAAGCGTCACTTAAGCCTAAGATATCCTTATTTTCATACTTGGCTCTTCTCAGCCCTATTAGGTTCAATCCTTGTAATGAATTTCTATTTCCGGTAGACAATCCATAAGGTATTACGTCATGTAATACACCTGTCATTCCACCAATCATTGCCATTTTTCCAATCCTAGTGAATTGTTGAACAGCGGAATTGCCGCCAATAACAACATTGTCCTCAATAATTGCATGACCACCTAAAGGTACATTATTTGCAATTATTACATTATTACCAACATGACAGTCATGAGCGATATGTGATGAAATCATAAATAAACAATTATTTCCAATAACTGTTTTACCCCCGCCACTAACTGTACCAGGGTTTATTGTTACATACTCTCTAATTTTGTTATTATCACCAATTATTAAATTGGTAAGTTCACCATTGTATTTCAAGTCCTGTGGATCATTAATTGAAACAAAAGGATAAATCTTGTTTCCCTTTCCAATTTTAGTACTTACAGAAATATTTACATGAGAATGAATGATGGTATTTTCACCAATTTCTACATTTGGACCAATTACACAATATGGACCAATCTCAACATTTGAGGCTATTTTTGCTTTAGGATCTATTATTGCTGTTTTATGGATCATTTGTTATCTTTGATAAATTTTTTTAAATCTTTAGCAGGGTAACCCATTTGTTTAGTATTATCAGGAATATTCTTTACAACACCAGATCCACCTCCTATTTGTACATTGTTACCAATTTTTAAGTGTCCAGATATACCTGCTTGACCACCAATCATCACATTATTTCCAATTATAGAACTACCAGCAAAACCTACTTGTCCTGCAATAATACAATTTTCTCCAATTTTATTATTGTGAGCTATATGAACTTGATTATCAATAAAGGTATTTTTGCCAATTACAGTGTTCGATAAAGAGCCTCTATCAATTGTTGAGCCACAACCGATTTCACAATTATCTTCAATTATAACAATGCCAATATGTGGATATCTAATATTTCCTTCATTGCTTGGAAAAAAACCAAAACCTTTCTTTCCTATTACGCAACCATCTAAAATTGAAACATTATTTTTTATTAAAGTATTTCTAATTATAACATTAGATCCTATTGAGCAATTATCTCCAATTGCAACATTACTTTCAATTATTGAGTTATGTCCTATTGAGCAATTTTTTCCAATCTTTACATTTTTTCCTATCAATACATTGTTGCCATGTCTTAATTTTTTATAAAAAGGCGTCTTTTCAAGATTCAATGTTAATGGGTCAAAGTCATCTGTAATAGCATTTGGATAGAAAAGTTTAGTAATCATTGCCGTAGAAATCAAAACATTTTCAACAACAATAGGTTTACAATTATTAGGCAAGATATTTGATAATTGTTTAGTAGTTACACAATAAGATGCTTTTGTTAATGCTGCCACAGCCTCATATTTTTTTGAATGAAAAAAAGTAATATCTTTATCAGTTGCAGAATTGATATCTTTTATATCAAAGATTTTTGTATCTTTATAATTAGAATTATTAACAATATTTATAGAGGTTAAAATATCATCAATTTTTATAGGACCTCTATTTTCAAAAAATGGATTAATCATTGATAAACTTTACTACCAAAATTTTAAAGATTTGTTTATCAATAATTATTACTAATTATTTTCTATCAACAATTGTTGCTGACCATATAGCATCAGCCATTTTTTTACCTTCTACAAAGGCCTCGCCTTTATATTTCCAAACTCTTCCATGAGATCTTATTGCTTCAATATTAAGTTCTAGTTTGCAGTCTGGTATAACGGGATTTCTAAATCTTGCCTTTTCAATTCCCATAAGAAAAACTAATTTATTTTCATATGTCTCTTTATCTATGCCATGGGCAGTAAGAGCTGCTGCAGCCTGACCAAAAGCTTCAACTATCAAAACACCCGGCATAACTGGATTACCAGGAAAATGTCCCTGCACGAAAAAACTTTCCTTTGTCACATTAACAATGGCTGATGCAGAAAAAAGTTTCTTTATATTGACTAATTCATCGATGAGAAGCATTGGCTCTCTATGAGGTAATAAATCAATTATTTGTTTTTTATTTAAACTAATAGACATATTTATTGTAAATTAATCTTTTTAATTTTTGAATTTAAAATTTCAATAATAGTTTTTGTGAGATCTAGCTCGGATTTACCAATTATAATATTTTGTTTTGGAATTATATACGAGATAGAATTTTTTTTTGCGTATTCAGCTAATATAGGTGTTAATATTTCAGTAAGTTTTTTTTGGGAATTATTTTTCATTACAGAAATATCATTAATTTTTTTATTTCTTGATAACTTATAATCTTCAACTTTTTTTTTAAATAATTCTGCTTCTTTTAAATATTCTTGTTTACTTAAAATATTTTTTTTTGAAATTATTTTTTTTTCTTCATCTAATAAGTTTTTTTCAATTTTTTTAAATTTATTTTGACTAGATTTATTTATTTCATTCAGTTCTTTAATGATTGATTTTCCAGCTAAAGAATTATTCATTACAAAATCAATATCTATAAAATAAATATTATTATTCGATAGGGCCATATTAGAATGCAGCATTGAGATTATTATCAAAAAATATCTTAAGTATTTTATAAAATTCATTAAAAGGTAGTACCTAGGTTAAATCTAAAACCTTCAGTTTTATCGGTAGAGCTTTTTGTAATAGGTTGAGATAATGAAAAATTAAGTGGTCCTACTGGTGTTAATACATCCACAGCCACACCGGTTGAGCTTCTAATTTTATTATTGTCATCAATAGTGCTATCATAATCAACACCCCATACATTTGCAGCATCAACAAATATTGAAAAATCCATATTCTGAAATGATGGCAACAATCCAGGCAACGTAGCACTAAAGTTTAAAGCAGAAACATAATTACCACCTATATAGTCATTATTCTCAATGGGTCCAATTTTTCCAGCCTCAAAACCCCTAAGTTTACTGCTGGGCATAAATAATCTTTTAGAAATTCTTACATCATCATTACTTAATGTGTTTACAGCTTTTCCATAAAAACTAATTTTAGTTACCATTTCCGATATTTTTTGATATCTAGTAGTCTCAAAAGAGTTAACAATTTCATAATTATCAGACACTAATGGTAATTCTTGCCTAAATATATTTCTAAATCCTTCATCTGGACGAAATCTTTTATTTCTCAAATCATAATCTAAAGAATAATTAAAGTAATTATCAAAATAATCACCTTCTTGTTTTTTAAGGGATGCTGAAGCTGCACCAGTTGTTTCAAGTTTTTCATAAGAAACATCAAATTCAGGTCTAAAATATAAGTTTTCAAATTGTTCGAAGGCAGTACCTAGGGATAAACCTAGATCAGATGTTTTATAACCAAAGTCCTTTATATTATCCGTGGTCCTACTTCTTATCGAAGTAAATAGAGAATTATCTGAATAATTAAAATTAGGTTTTTCATATATAAATTGTCCCTTTAAAGCATTTTCTGTAATTTCTAAATTTGAAATTAACTTAATACCCCTACCTAAAAAATTATTTTCTTTTATTCCACCTCCTATTGTTCCTCCAGATGTTCCAACACCAGCACCTAAAGAAATTTCACCTGTAGGCTTTTCTTCAACCGTTAGATTTACGACTTTAAGTCCTTTACTAGATCCAGGAACAATTTCTGCTTCTACTTTAGAAAAAATATTTTTTGCTTTAATATTGTTTACAGATTTATTAAATAAAATTTCATTATAAGGGTCACCCTCATCCACTATTAGGGCATTTCTGATAACTTCTTCAATAGTATAATTGTTTCCTAGTATATTGATCTTTTCAACATAAAATTTTTCATTGTCTTTAAGTGTAAAAGAAATATCTAATTTATTATTATCAACTATAGTTTCTTCTAGTGATGCATCAATAAATTGGTATTGTTTTGTAAGAGCTATTTTATCTACCTCCCTTAAGATTTTTTCTACTTTATCTAGTGAATATTCTGTATCCTTTAATTTTACTAAAACATCATTAATTTCATTAAAATATTTAGGATCATAATCATCAGCTAACTTTAAAGATAAATCGTTGAATCTAAATTTTTCACCTGCCTCAATGTTAAAAATCAATTTAAAAGAATCATTATTATTAAATTCCACAAAAGAATTTGTTATTTCTACATTATAGTAACCATTATTTTTATAAAAGTTAGATAATAATCTTTTATCTAATTCTATTCTTTCATAATTAAGATAAACAGATTGGGAGATAAACTTCCAAAATTTTCTTTCTTCAGATGTAATGATATTTTTTAATTTTCTATTTTTTATTTTTTTATCTCCAATAAATTGAATTTCTTCAATTTTGGCTCTTTTACCAAGATTAACTTCATAAATTAATCTTATTGAATTCTGTTCTTCATTTGAAGAAGAGGTGGTTTTAATTTCTGCAAAATAGTATCCACTACCTTTTAAAATATTTTTAATTAAATTTAAATCAGATAAAAATGAAGATTCTATATATGAGCTCCTATTTTTTAATTTAATCTTATCAAATAACAGCTCAGTTAAATTTTTACTTTTAATACCATTAATTTGAACATCTTCAATTATAGGGTTCTCAATAACAGAAATTTCTAAAATTGAATTATTAATTTTTAATTTAATTTCTTTGAAAAAGTTAGTATCATAGATGTTTTTAAGTAATGTATTTAAATCTTCATCATTATAATCTTTATCAAAATCAATATCGCCAAAAATTATTATAGATTCTTTAGAAATTCTTTTATTTCCATCAACTTTAATATCTTTAAAACTTTGCGCAAAAGTTAGAGAAGAAATAAAGAACAAAATAAAATTAATTTTTAGAACTGCTTTAAACATAAGGATTTATATAGCTAAATTCTCAATTTTCAAACTTACATAATTGTTCAATTTGATGATTTCATCAATGTTTTTTGGCTTTAATTTCCTAAATTTTGAAAATTCTTTCATTTTGATTATTTTTAATAAAATGGTTGAGATTTGATTGAATGTTATTTTTTTATTTAGAAATAAATCGACTAACTTATCATTTGCACTTACTAAAACCGTTTCAAATAAAGAATCCTTATTAGGCATTTTCTTTAGAATATTTACAACTGGAAATTTAATCAAGTCTACATTGGAAAAATTAAGATTATTTAATATATCAAAATCAATATTTTTTGTTGATATTTTTTTTTCATAATTCCTATAAAAAGAATTAAATATAGGTATTCTCATATTAGTATCGTGCATCAACATTTTAATTAAACCATTGTTGAATTTAACAATTGCATGAACATATGAATTTGGATGAATAAGAATTTTTAATTGACTATATTTATAATTAAAAATTTTTTTAGCTTCTATAATTTCAAAAACTTTATTCATCAATGTAGCTGAGTCTATAGATATTTTTTTTCCCATTTTCCAATTAGGGTGTTTTAGAGCTTTCTTTATAGTAATTTCATTAAATTTATTTAATGGAAATCTATTAAATGGACCACCTGAAGCTGTGATAAATACTTTTTCTACATCTGTATTTTTCGCATTATCAATTAAAGACCATATGGAAAAATGCTCAGAATCTACAGGTATAAATTTAACTTTAAATTTTTTTAACTCCTTTTGAATTAATGTCCAGCCACAAATAATAGATTCCTTATTTGCAATTGCTATATTTTTTGTAAACTTAATAGTTTTTAAAGTGGGATTTAAACCTTCTAAACCAGAAATTGCATTTAGAATATAGTCAGCTTTTTGTTTCTTAAAAATTTTATTTAATAAATCATAATTATTATAAATATTAATTTTTTTATTTTTAAGATTTTTTTTTATTTCTAAATAACTTTTCTTGTTTGTAACAATGATATTTTTAACTGTAAAAATTTTTAATTGTTTAAGTAATTCTTTAATATTACTATTAACTGATAATAATAAAATTTCACAATTATTTGCATCTTTTTTTAAAATATTTAAAAATGATTTACCAATAGAACCAGTTGAGCCTAAAAGTGCAATTTTTTTTTTCATTTTAGTT
Source organism: Candidatus Pelagibacter sp. PS_43 (assembly GCF_059417795.1). NCBI lineage: Bacteria > Pseudomonadati > Pseudomonadota > Alphaproteobacteria > Candidatus Pelagibacterales > Candidatus Pelagibacteraceae > Candidatus Pelagibacter > Candidatus Pelagibacter sp. PS_43. The sequence continues at coordinate 635,059 of NZ_CM182066.1, forward strand.
TAAAAGATTTAATAAAAAAACACCTAATGGTGCAGCAAAAATTATACCATCCACTCTATCAAGTAAACCACCATGGCCAGGTAAAAGATCGCTCGTATCTTTAACTTTCGCTTTTCTTTTTAAATAAGAAATAAATAAATCACCTAATTGAGAAGTTAGAGAAATTGCAATTGTTAGTATTAATAAAGTTAGAAAATCGTATATAATTAAATTATTGTAGAATATTGGTATTAAAAAAATTGATAATACAAAAGATCCAATTGAGCCCGATATCGTTTTATTAGGACTTATTTTAGTTAGTTTTTTACCCTTAAAGGTTTTTCCAAATATAAGTCCTCCAATGTCTGACGAAATAGCTATTAAAACTGAATATAATAAATATATTTTTAAATCTGTTAAGTGAGATTCAATAAGAAATACAAAATAAACGAATAATGATAAATATAATAAGGAACCTGACTTAAGCATAAATCTTAACAATCTATCTTTGAATTTATTTTTTTTTATAATTTTAGAAACCATTGCATAGAATTCAATCCATACAATTATTGCCATAATTAATAATGAGCCAATCATTATAAATGAGTAAAGATACATTGCAGAAAGTAATGAGAATAACAAAATAGATGTTAGTATTCTTTTTTTTAATTCAGAAGACATTATATTGAACCATAATTTCTTTTTATAATTTTAAATCTATTTAATATTTTTTTAAAATCACTAACGTTAAAATCTGGCCATAATTTTTTTTCAAAAAAAATTTCTGTATACGCTAACTGCCAAAGCATAAAATTACTTAATCTTTGTGTGTTTCCGGTTCTGATTAAGATATCTGGATCAATTATATTTTTTGTAAATAAATTTTTATCTATGTTTTCTTTATTAATAATAATTCTTTTTTTTTAATATTCTTTATAGATTGAATAATTTCATTTTTTGAACCATAGTTTAAGGCAACATTAACCTGTAAAGATAGATTTTTAGATGTCTTAAATTCAGATTTTTTTATAAGTGCTCTTAATTTTTTTGGTAATTTATTGATTTCACCAATAAATTTTAATTTGATGTTTTTTTTTATTAAATTATCAATTTTGTTAGTAAGAAAATTTTCTAATAAATTAAATAAAAAATTAATTTCTTTTTTTGGTCTTTTCCAATTTTCAGTAGAGAAAGTGTAAAGTGTTAAATATTTAATGTTTATTTTTAAACATTCATTAATAATATTTTCTACACTGTTTAAGCCAGCTCTATGACCATCATTTCTAGAGTTTTTGTGTTTAATGCCCCATCTACCGTTTCCATCCATAATAATGGCAACATGTTTAATTGGGTTCATATAGTCATGATTTCTTTTTCTTTAATCTCAACTTTTTGATCAATCGTTTTAATATGATTGTCAGTAAACGTTTGTACTATCTTTTCATATTTCTTTTCATCATCTTCACTAATTTCTTTAGATTTAAGTAAATTCTTTAACTCATCATTAGCTTCTCTTCTAATGTTTCGAATTGATACTTTGCACTTTTCACCCATTGATTTAATAACTTTTTTAATCTCCACTCTTCTTTCTTCACTTAAATCTGGAACGGGTAATCTTATTAATTGACCATCTATCTGAGGATTTAAACCCAATTCAGATTTTTTTATAGCTGAATCTACTAATGAAACATTGTTGGCATCCCAAACTTGAATATTTATCATTCTTGGTTCAGGTGTTGTAATACTAGCAACTTGATTTATTGGCATAGCTTGGCCGTACACATCAACTTTAACAAGATCTAGCATTGCAGCATTTGCACGACCTGTTCTTAAAGATGTTAGTTCTTTAGAAAAAACCTCAATGGTTTTATCCATTTTTTGATTATATGTTTTGTCGTTAAACATTTATTCACCAATTTTTAATCTATAAAAATCATTAATCTTTAAACCAGAAATATTAAGTTCTTTAACAATATCTTGAACTTTCTTTTTTGGTTCCATAACCCAAGCTTGAGTTAATAATGCATTTTCCTCTTTAAATTTACTCATTTTACCTAAACTAATTTTTTGAACAATTTCATCTGGTTTGCCTGAGCTTTTAAGTTCTTCTGTAACTAATTCTAGTTCTTTTTGTATAAGATCTTTATCAATTGAATCTGCATTTAAAGACAAGGGACTAGATGCTGCAATGTGCATTGCCAATTGTTTTCCAAAAGTTTTGACTTGATCTGAAACATCTTTAACCTCAAGCGACACAATAACAGAAAGTTTAGACAAATTATCTTTAACAACTGTATGCAGGTAGTTAAAATTTTTAGAACCTGAGTTATTAAAAGTTTTTGCTCTACCTATTGTTATTTTTTCACCCATTTTAGCTATAAGTGCAACTAAACTATCTTTAACCGTTTCGCCATTTGACATTTTAGTTTCGCTAAGCTTTTCAATATTAGATTCTGCTTGATTATTAAGTTCACTCAATTCTTTAGCAAATAATACAAAATCATCATTTTTGGCAACAAAATCTGTTTCACAGTTAACTTCAATAATAGAAATTTTATTTTCATCACCAGAAGTTGCAATTACACCTTCTTTAGCATCTCTTGACATTTTCTTAGAAGCTTTTGATATGCCTTTAACTCTTAAAATCTCAACAGCTTTATCTAAATCTCCACCAGACTCTTTAATTGCAAGATTACAATCTTTAAAACCAGCACCAGTTGCTTCACGTAATTGTTTAACTTTTTCTATATCACTCATTAGTTTAATTTTTTTTATCCTTTTTAGCAAATTTGGCATCAAGTTTTTCTCTATCAATTTCTTGAACTGTTTTAGTAGATGCTTCTTTTGATTTGACTTCATCTGCTTCTGGTTTGTCATCTACTTTTGCTGGAGCAGCTTTTTTTGCATTTTCAATAGTTTCTTTTACTAAATTACAATAAAGATCAATTGCTCTTCTAGCATCATCATTTCCCGGTATTGGAAAATCTATTCCATCAGGGTTTGAGTTACTATCCAAAATAGCACAAATTGGAATGCCCAATTTAGATGCCTCAGCTATTGCTAAAGATTCATAATTAGTATCAATTATAAAAACTAAATCTGGAACTTTTTTCATCTCAGCAATTCCTCCTAGAGCTCGTTCCAATTTGTCTTTTTTGACACTCATTTTTAATAATTCTTTTTTTGTGAAACCTCTATTTTCAGCAACAAGATCTGCCTCATATTTTTTCATTTTCTTAATTGAACCTGAGATAGTTCCCCAGTTAGTTAGCATTCCACCTAACCATCTATAATTTACAAAGTATTGACCAGTTTCTTTAGCAACTTCAGCTATAGCTTCTGATGCTTGCTTTTTTGTTGATACAAAAAGTATTTTTCCGTTATTAGCAATTGTATTGTAAACTTTTTCTAAAGCTACATTGGTAAGTTCTAGTGTTTGAGTTAAATCAATAATATGTATTGAGTCTCTTTTTCCAAAAATGTACTTTTTCATTTTTGGGTTCCATCTTAGAGTCTTGTGACCTAAGTGTACTCCTGCTTCTAATAGTTGTTGGATAGTTAAACTTGGTATTTTCATATTTATTCCCGGTTAAGCCACCACAGTAATTTCCATTTAAGGACCGGAGGTATAAAACCACAAACTGTGTGCGTGTTAATTTAATTTACCAGGTATTTACAAATATTTAATGAAACAAACAAGTCTTTTTTATTGTATTATTACTGAAATATCGTCTTTTCTTAGTAAATTTATAGCTTTTCTATCGATTAAACGTCTGTTCTTAAGTTTAAAACTAATATTGTTGTCGTTAGTCTCTAAATTAATTTTTACCTCTGTTGTCCCCTCTTCATTTAATAATTTGGATATTTTTTCAATATCATCAACAGTCTTAATATTAAAAGCAATTTCACTAACTGGTTTATTAAATAAGTCTTTAAGAGAGGCAATTTTTTGAACATTTATTCTTTTTAATTTATTTTCATCATTTGAAATTGTTTTAATTAAAGTAATAATTAATGAATTTCCCTCAATTAAAATTTCTCTATTAAGCTCAAGAATGTCCGAAAAGATAAAAAGTTCAAATACACTAGTTAAGTCTGTAAATTTAATAACTCCATAAGAGTTTCCTTTGGCTGTTTTACGTTCAGAAATTTTTAATAAAGTAGCTGCTATGTTTGCATCTTTAATATTATCATCAGAATTAAACTTTATATAATCTACAATTTTATAATCATCAAAAATTTCTTTAAACTGATTTAAAGGATGGTCCGATATAAAAAAACCAACAGCTTCAAATTCTCTTGAAAGTCTATCCTCAAATTTCCAATCCTCCATATTAAGAATAATTTCATTATCCTGCTCTTCATCAACACCAAACAAGTCTATTTGATTAGCTGCTTTGTTTTCATGAATGTTTTTAGTTTTGAGAATGAAGTTTGGAATTGAATTAAACAATGCTTGTCTATTCTTTTCAATATTGTCAAAGGCTCCTGCTTTAACTAACCCTTCTAATTGAAGTTTATTAATATCCTTTGGATTTACTCTATTTAAAAAATCATTTTCAATATGATTTGGTTTCATTTGCATTAATGCTTCACGCATTCCAGCACTCTCCACCTGAAATAAACCAACTGTATTGCCCGATGAAAGTAATTCAAAAACTTTTTGATCTTCAAAATTTATGTCTTCGATATTAAAATCTTTATTTTTCTTTTTAATTAGTTTTTGAGTTCTATTAATGACTGTTAAAGTTTTTAGACCTAAAAAATCAAATTTTATTAAACCTGCATTTTCAGCAGAATACATATCAAATTGAGTTGACGGTAATAAAAGATCTGCAGAGGCGTCTTTATATAAAGGAACTATTTCAGTTAATTTTCTGTCGGCTATAACAACACCAGCAGCATGAGTTGCAACATTCCGATTTAGTCCCTCTAACTTTAGTGATAAATCAGTAAGTTTTTTAACTCGAGGATCTTCATTTACTAATTTTTGAAGTCTTGGCTCACTATTTATGCATTCAATTAAACTTTGTGGACGTGAAGGATCAAATGGTATCATCTTAGAAATGCTATCAACAAAACCATATGGTAAACCTAAAACTCTACCAACATCTCTTATAACCATTCTTGCTTTTAATTTTCCAAAAGTAATTATATGAGCAACGCTATCTTTGTATTTTGTAGTTAAATATTCAAATACAAGATCTCTTTTTTCTTCACAAAAATCTATATCAAAGTCAGGCATAGATATTCTATCTGGGTTTAAAAATCTTTCAAAAATTAGATTGAACTTTATTGGGTCAACATCAGTAATTGACAAACACCATGCTACTAAGGAACCAGCACCAGAACCTCTACCGGGTCCTACTGGAATATCATTTTTCTTAGCCCATTTAATATAATCAGAAACTATTAAAAAATAACTTGGATATTTCATTTCAATTATAATTCTTAATTCATGATCTAAACGATCTTTATAAAATAAAAATTTTTCATCATTAATGAGGTTTTTTTCTTCAATTTTAAAAACTTTTAAAAACTTTTCTTTTAATCCATTTAATGATTCCTTTTTCAATATTTCATCGGCACTTCCATCTTTTTCTGTGCTTATATTAGGAAGAACAGGTTTGGAAAACTGAGGTCTAAAACTACACCTGAATGGTAAATTAAAATTATTTTCTAAAGCTTCGGGTAAATCAGAAAATAGAGCACACATTTCTTCTGAAGACTTAAAATAGTGTTGATCGCTATATTTAATTCTATTTTTATCATTAAGATATGTTTTTTCACCAATGCAAGTAAGAGCATCATGGGCTTCATGCATGTCTTTGGTTAAATAATAGACTTCATTTGATGCAATAATTGGAATTTTTAATCTAAAAGATTGTTCTAAATTAAACTTTTCAAAGGATATTTCATTTTGATCACCATGTCTTTGAATTTCTAAATAAAAATTATCTTTAAAATTTTTTAGTAAATCTTTGTAGATTTTTTGTATTTCATCAAATCTTCCTTTTTCAAATAATTTGCCAAATAAGCCATGATTTGTCCCTGATAAAAGAATAACATCACTAATGTTATCTAATAATTCTTTGATATCCAAATGTGGTTTTGATAAAACGTCATTTTCTAAATATGATTTTGAAGATAATTCAATAATTTTTTTGTAACCATTTTCATTGAGAGCGATTAAGGGAAGTAAACCTGTTGTGTCTTCATATTTAAAATTAATTTGAGTTCCAATAATAGGTTGAGTGCCTACTTTAGAGATATTTTCAGAAAATTCTAATGCACCACATAAATTTTCGGTGTCACAAATTCCAACAGAAACTAATTTATTTTCTTTACAAAAATCTTTTAAACTCTCAATTTTGATAGCACCTTCACAAATGGAGTACTGAGTATGAACTTTGAAGTGATTAAAATGTTTATTGTTTGAATTTTGCATTGATAGTTTTTATATTACCATCAATCATTTCTAATTTGCAATCTGCCATATTGGCAAAATATCTATTATGAGTTGCATATATAATTAATCTATTCTTGTCCTTTAATTTATAAAGAATATCAAAAATTTCTTTAGCGGTACTTTGATCTAAACTTCCAGTTGGTTCGTCTGCTAATATTACATCGGGTTCATTAATCAGTGCTCTAGCAATTGCTATTCTCTGCATTTCACCACCAGATAATTCAGATGGATAATGATCTTCTCTTGATTTTAAACCCATTTTTTTTAAAATTATTTGAGCCTTATGTTTTGCCTCTATTTTATTATTAGTTAAAGCTAAATGGGCCATGTAAACATTTTCTAAAGCCGTAAAGTCAGTCAATAAATTATTTTGTTGATAAATAATGCCAATTTTATCTGATCTTATTTTATCATTGTCTAAAGTTTCAGAAAAATTCACCACTTTATTACTGATAGATAAATTTCCACTAGTCGGCCTATCAATCATTGATAAAATATTAAGCAAAGTTGATTTCCCAGAACCAGATGGTCCTACTAAAGAGTAAATTTTACCCTTTGTAAATGAATAATTTATTTTTTTTAATACTGAAATTTTTTTATTATTATAAAATGATTTAGAGATATTCTTTAAATTTATAAGATTATTCATATTTCAAACCTTTTACTGGATCAAGCTTAGAGGCTTTTATAGCAGGATATATTGAAACAATTATAGTTATTAAAATCGAACAAACGGAGATTATCAATATAGAAACAAGGTTTATTTCTGTTGGCATTTTACTTAAAAAATAAATTTCCTCAGGAAACAAACTTATATTAAAAGTATAACTCAAAAACTGTCTAATATTTTCAATATAAAGTGAAAATAATACACCCAATAAAATACCAAATATTGTAGCTGTCGTCCCAATTGTAACTCCTACTAAGAAAAAAATTTTAGTAATTGATTTATTTAAAACACCTATTGATTTAAGAATTGCAATATCTCTAGTTTTATTTTTCACTAATATTGTAAGACCTGAAATTATATTAAATGCTGCTACTAATATTATTAAAGACAAAATTATAAACATTACATTTCTCTCAACTTTTAATGCTGAAAATAACGAGCTATTCATATCAGCCCATGTATAAATAAATTCATCTTTAAATATTTCTTTAACTTTATTTTTTGCAATAACTATGTCTGAAGGATTTTTAAGATAAATTTCTAAATTTCTATTATCTTTATTAAAATCAAAAAAATTGTCTAATGTATCTATATTTATAAAAGCTATATTTCTATCAAAGTCAGCTAATCCACTTTCAAAGATTGAGCTAACCGTAAAAACTTCTTGTTTGGGTAAATTACCAATAATAGTTTCTATCCCAGATGGAGAAATAATTGATAATTTATCTCCGATCTTAAGTTCTAAATCAAAACTTAATTCCTTACCGATTGAAATATTGTTTTTATAAAGTTTCTTCGAATTGCCAGAAAATCGACCTTTATTTACCACGTTAAGCTTTGAGAAATCTTTTTGACTGTACCCTCTTAAAACAATACCTTTGGTAAAATCTTGACTAATAATAATTGCTTCACCCGAATTACTATATAGCAATTCTTCAGAAATCTTTTTTAACTCTTTATTTTTAAGTTTATCTACAGAGATAGAATTTTCGTAAGGCTTAATAGTAATATGAGGATTAAAACCAACAATTTTGTTTATAAGTTCTGTTCTAAAACCATTCATTACCGACATAACGATAATTAAAACAGCAACACCTAGACTTATTCCAATAAAAGAAAATATTGAAATTATATTTAAAAAACCATCTTTTTTTCTAGTTTTTAGATATCTAAATGTAATCTCTTTTTCTAAAGTAGAAATCAATTTTTTTCTTTTTGTTTAATTAAAATTTTTAATATTTGATCTAAAGTTAAATTTTGAGGATCTTTGCCGATTTCTTTAAATTCTAGCAAATCACCATCTGACTTTTTTCCAATAATAATTTGAAAAGGAACGCCAATTAAATTAAATTTTTTAATTTTAGCTGATAGGTTTTCATCCATATCATCAATTATTGCATCAATACCATTGACATTAAAAAATTCAAAAATTTTATTTGCTTTTTCTAAAGTTGAATTATCATTTTTGTTAATCATTGGTAATATTGCTAGTTCAAATGGAGCAATAGCAAATGGCCATTTCATGATTTCTTCTTTATCATCATACTTAGCTTCAATAATTGCACCGACTAACCTGGACACACCGATTCCATAAGATCCCATTTTAACAAAATCCTTCTTACCCTCAGGTAAATCTACTGATGCATTTAATGGTTTAGAGTACTTATCTCCAAAATAAAATATATGCCCAACTTCAATTCCTTTTGTTATCAATCTATTTTCAACAGAAACTTCTTTTTCAAATTCTTCTTTTTTAAATTTTTCATCTGTAACAGAATAATATTGTTCAAATTTTTTTCTTAAATTTTCTAAAGAATTTTTTTCTATTATTGAACCATCGCTATTCAAGTCAAAAATTCTTTTGTCTGTAAAAATTTTACTTTCACCTGTGTCAGCAAGAATAATAAATTCATGTGAAAGATTTCCTCCAATTGGACCTGTATCGGCAGCCATAGGAATTGCAGTTAACTCAAGTCTTTTAAAAGTTTTTAAATACGATAAGAAGAATTTATTGTAAGAAAATACAGCCTCTTCATCACTCACATCAAATGAGTAAGCATCTTTCATGTAGAATTCTCTACACCTCATTATTCCAAATCTTGGTCTTACTTCGTCTCTAAATTTCCATTGAATATGATATAATAATTGTGGCAATGATTTATATGATTTAATACTAGATCTAAATATATCAGTGACTAACTCCTCATTTGTTGGACCATATAACATTTCTCTATTCTGGCGATCATTTATCCTTAACATTTCTTCTCCATAATCATCATAGCGTCCACTTTCTTTCCAAATTTCACTAGATTGAATAGTAGGCATCAAAATTTCTTGAGCACCGATTTTGTTTTGCTCTTCTCTAACAATTTGTTCAATTTTTTTCATCACCTTAAATCCTAAAGGTAACCAAGAGTAAATACCCGCCGAGGATTGTTTTATCATACCGACTCTTAACATTAATTGGTGTGATTTTATTTTAGCTTCAGAAGGGTTGTTTTTTAATATGGGTATAAATGATTTTGATATATGCATATTTAACTAATTATATTTCTTAAATTTAAGTATTCATATTTAATTAAAATATAAATTATTATAAAAATTAAGGATGTAATACCAGTACAATAAAAAAATTTTTTTAACATCTTTGGATTTTCAGGAGATCCGGCATCTTCACCTTCAATTTTAATAGTCTTATTTCTGTTAACATCTATTGGTAAAATTGCAAAAAAAACTATCCACCATATTATGATATAAATAATTGCTAGTCCTGTTGCGCTCATCTAAATTTTTACTAAATTGATATTTGTAAAAGGTTTTTTTCCTGTCATTTCTTTAGTATATTTTTTACAAGTGATCTTTAATGCATCGATTAAGTTATACTCTTGTTTTTTATTACCTAAAGAAAAGGTTTTTATTGTACCTTCAATAGCTTCTTCTAATCCATAAATAAATTCATCTACATCATAAACTGGAATACCTCTAAAAGTTAATACTGGTCTTTTATGTATATTTCCTTTTTGAGAAATTAAAATTGTAACTTCCATATATCCATTTGCACTTAAATTTTTTCTATCTTTTATCGACTGTGAATCTTCTTCAACACTCATATTTCCATCAAGATAAAGTCTACCACTAGGTGCTTTATCAAATACATGAGGTTTTCCTGGAAATAATTTTACAATATCACCATTTTGTACTTGTACTGGATGTGGCACCTTCATTTCATGAGCAAATTTCATATGTTCAATCATATGACGATGCTCTCCATGTACTGGTATTACACAATTAGGCTTCACCCAATCATACATTTCTCTTAAGTCGTCTCGATTAGGGTGACCAGAAACATGTACAAATTCACTTTCTTCTGAAATAACTTCGATGCCATCTTTGACTAATTGATTTTGCAATTTAAACAATTTTTTTTCATTTCCTGGAATAATTTTAGATGAAAAAATAACTGTATCATCTTTCTCAATAAAAACATCAGGATGTGTGTAGCTGGCAATTCGCATCAAAGCTGCCATTGGCTCACCCTGACTACCTGTGCATAAATAAACAATTTTTTCTCTAGATATTTTTTTTGCTTCTCTAGCATCTATGGGTTCAATTACATTTTTTAAATATCCGCATTGCCTAGCTGCTTTAAAAATTCTATGCATTGATCGACCAACTAAAGAAATTTGTCTGCCAGTTTTTTCTGCACAATAAAAAGCTGTCTCCATTCGTGCAACATTTGATGCAAAAGATGCTATAACAATTCTTTTTTTTAGACTACCCATAATATTTAATAGACTCTTTCTAACATCTAACTCTGAGCCTGCTTTACCCATGCTAAATACGTTTGTTGAGTCACATATCATTGCAAGAACACCTTCTTTACCAACTTCTTTTAATCTGTTTGAATTAGTTTTTTCACCAATTAAAGGTTCTGGATCGATCTTCCAATCTCCAGTATGTAAAATTATACCAGCCGGTGTTTCAATTCTTAGTCCATTAGGTTCAAGTATAGAGTGGGTTAATGTTATATATTCTATCTTAAATGGTTCTAGATTTACTGTACCATTAAGTTGAACAATCTTTAAATAATTAGTTATATCTATATTTTTTTCTTTAAATTTTTCTTTAATTAAAACAGCAGTAAATGGTGTTGCAAAAATTTTACACTTAAGCTGTGGCCATAGCAGAGCTATTGCACCGATATGATCTTCGTGCGCGTGTGTTAAAATAATTCCTAGCAGATCTTCTTTTTTATCAACAATAAAACCTGGATCTGGATATATTAGATCAACACCTGGAATGGTATCGTCAGCAAATGTTACACCAATATCTACCATAATCCATTTATGTTCACCCGGTTTTCCATAAGCAAACAAATTCATATTCATTCCAATTTCACCAGAGCCACCTAAAGGGCAAAATAATAATTCATCTTTCATATTTATTTAATTAGAATTGAGGCTTTGATTAAGCCATTAATAGTAATATCTTTATTTAATGTAACTTTCGCTTTGATTGATTTTTTAAACAAATTAGAAAATCCTCCAGTAATTATTATTACAAAGGACTTCTTTGTCTCTTTCTTAATTAAATTAACAATATTGTCAATTAAACCTGCATATCCCCAAAAAAAACCAGACCTAACTGCATTTATGGTGTTTTGGCCAATAACTTTTTTTGGCTTTTTTAGGTTTATATTGGGTATTAAACTAGCTCTATCAGATAATGTTTTTAAAGACAGTTTAACACCAGGAGCTATTACACCACCATAATAATTTTTTTTAACTAATACATCAAAAGTTGTTGCTGTACCAAAATCTAAAATAATATAATTCTTTTTTTCACCAATAACACTTAAAGCATTAGCCAATCTATCAGATCCAATTTGTTTATAATTAACCTTGATATTAATCATTTTTTTTAGATCTAAATCTTTAAGTTCGTAAATTTTAATTTTAAGATTTTGATAAAAAATTTTTTTAATTTGATTGAAAGCTTTAGGGACAACGCTACAAAATAAAACTTTTTTAATATTTATTTTGCTCAACTTTAATTTAGTCAATAGCAATGATAGAGAGTTATTATTGATATCTTTAGTTTTGATTATTATTTTTTTAATAATCTTGTTTGATTTGTCAATTAAACAAACCTTTGTCTCTGTATTTCCTATGTCTCCAACTATTATCATTTCAAAATACTATATATTTTTTTAATATTATTTTTTTGTATCATCGGAATATATTTTTCATAAATTTTTATTAACTTTCTTCGAATATTATTAACTGTTATTTTGCTATTTGTTAAATCTAAAAGATTGGTAGTAGGATAATTTGTTAAATTTGGATTTTTAATCAAATTTACACCTATTCCAATAATTATGAATTTTTGATCAAGTTTTAATAGAGTTTCTTGTAATATTCCTGAGACTTTTTTATTATCAATTAGTAAATCATTTGGTTTTTTAATTTTTATGGTTCCTTTATAGAATAAAGAGATTGTTTTTTTAACTAATATACAATTTATTAAAGTAAATTTCTTTAAATCAAAGTGTTTATTGTCTATAGGAAAAAAAATACTTACATACAGATTGCCTTTTGGTGATACCCAAGTTTTACCATATTGCCCTTTACCTTTAACTTGCTTTTCTGCTGAAACAATCCCAAACTTATTTTTTGAGTGTAGTATTATTTTATGTGCTAAATTATTTGTGCTATTTACTATTTTAAAGTTGAATTTTTTTAGCTTCATCAAAGAATATTAATTCTTGAGACTACCTCAACTATTTGACCTGGAAAGATAAAATATAAAAGAATTAACAATGTTGATAAAGTTAGTGATGCTTTTAACCAAATATTATGATCATCATCATATTTGTCTTTTTCTTGATCAAAATAAATAACTTTAATTATTTTAAGATAATAAAACGCCGCTATTACAGTAGATAGCAACCCAACGATTGCTAAAAAATACATTGATTGTTCTATTACAGCTTTAAATATATAAAATTTTGCAAAAAAGCCTGCCAATGGTGGAATACCTGCTAATGAAAATAATATGATAAGTAAAGATAATGATAAGACTGGATGATTTTTTGATAAACCTGATAAATCATCAATAGTTTCAAAGTATTCATCGTTTCGCTTAAGCATTAATAAGCAGCTAAAAAATGCTAAATTCATAACTAAATAAATGCTTAAATAAACAATTGAACTTTGAATTCCTTCGTTAGAACCTACTGATAATCCTGCAAGAGCATATCCCATATGACCAATTGAACTATAGGCAATAAGTCTTTTAAGATTACTTTGACCTATTGCTGCAATGGCTCCAAAAATCATAGAGGCGATAGATAAAAAAATTAATATAGGTTGCCATTGTTCAATCATGCTTACAAAAGGTACATATAAAAATCTTATAAATACTGTAAGTGCAGCAACTTTTGGCACTAGTGCAAAAAATAATGTTACTGCTGTAGGAGAACCCTCATACACATCAGGAGCCCACATATGGAATGGGACTGCTGATATCTTAAAGGCTAACCCAACTAAAATAAAAACAATTCCAAAAGTTAATCCATAATTATCTGAGTTCATTGAATTATTTATAATTTCAAAGTTTGTAGACCCTGAGAAGCCATAAATTAGAGAGCATCCATAAAGCAATAAACCTGATGATAAGGCACTTAGAACAAAATATTTAAGTCCAGACTCTGATGATTTTAAATGATCTCTATTGAATGAAGCTAAAACATATAAAGCTAATGACTGAAGTTCTAGACCAATATAAAACACCATAAGATCATTAGAACTAATCATCACCATCATTCCTAGTACTGAGGATAGTATTAAAATTGGGTATTCTATTAAAAAAATCTTAAATATTTTTAGATATCTAGTTGATATAGATAAAACAAATGCTGTGGCTATGATTGTAAGAATTTTCATATATGATGAAAGTTTATCGACAACATAACTGTCATTAAACAACATAATATTTTGATTTAATGACTCATTAAAAATCAAAACACCAGTAATTAATAAAGAAGCTAAAGCACAATAATGAACAATAATTGAACTATTCTTTTTAAATACTCCAAGAAGAAGTAAAAACATTATTGATAGTGAAATAAAAATTTCTGGTAAAATGGAAGCTATATTGATCATTAGTTATTTACCTCTGTAATAATATTATTTAAATTAAAATTATACATCTCAATTAAATCTTTTACTGAAACTTCTATTGTATTGATAATTGGTTCCGGATAAAAACCAAAGAACAATACAGGAATTGCTAAAGACCATAATATTAGCTTCTCTGAATTATCTAGGTCAGTCATTTTTAAAAGATCTTTGTTTACAATTTTACCAAAAACAACCCTTCTATATAACCAGAGCATATAGGCTGCACCAAAAATAACTCCCAAGCTAGCTATAACTGCAACTAAAAAATTGTCTTTAAAGGCTCCCATTAGTATTAAGAACTCTCCAATAAAACCACTTGTACCAGGCAAACCTAAAGCTGCTAAAGTAAAAAGCATAAATAATATTGAATACTTTGGTATAACAGATACTAAACCACCATAAGTTGCTATTAATCTTGAATGCATACGGTCATAAATAATTCCGACGCATAAAAATAATGCTGCAGAAACTAATCCATGACTAATCATTTGAAATATACTTCCTTCGATACCTTGCTGAGTAATTGTAAATATACCTAAAGTAACAAAACCCATATGAGCAACAGAAGAATATGCTATTAATTTCTTCATATCTTCTTGCATTAATGCAACTAAAGATGTGTAGACAATAGCAATTAAACTTAAAATATAAACTAGAGGTGTAAATAATTCAGAAGCAATAGGAAAAAGTCCTAAAGAAAATCTTATAAAACCGTATCCAGCCATTTTTAGTAATATAGCAGCAAGTAAAACAGATCCTGCAGTTGGAGCTTCTACGTGGGCATCAGGTAGCCAAGTATGTACTGGCCACATTGGTGTTTTAACAGCAAATGAACTAAAGAAGGCAAGCCATAATAAATTTTGATATTTGCTATCTATTCCAAGATCATAAAGTAGAGTAATATCAGTTGTTCCAGATATCCAGTAAATTGAAATTATAGCTATTAACATTAATACAGAACCAAGAAGTGTGTATAAGAAAAATTTGAATGCTGAATAAACTCTTCTTGTGCCACCCCAAATTCCAATTATTAAAAACATGGGGATTAAACCAGCTTCAAAAAATAAATAAAATATTACTAGATCTAATGAACAAAAAACACCGATCATTAAACTTTCCATCACCAAAATTGCAATCAAAAAATCTCTTAATCTATATTTAACAGAATTGTTGACTGATATAATGCAAAGAGGAGTTATGAATGAAGTTAAAACAACAAACAATATTGATATACCATCAACACCTATTTTATAATTAATGAAACCTTTTAACCACTCTCTATCTTCAACAAATTGAAAGCTAGATGTAGTTGAATCAAATTGATACCAAAGATAAATTGAAATTAAAAAATTAACAAAAGATGTAAATAAAGCAACATACTTTCCTGTATTTGAATTTTTATCTTTTGAAAAAAGTAAAAACAAAGAACCAATTACTGGAAGTAAAATTAACGATGATAGAATTGGAAAACTCATTAGTTTAAGATTAAAAAGGTTAATAATGCAGAAAATCCTAATAATATCATGAAAGCATACTGATAAATAAATCCACTTTGAAATTTACTAGCTCGTAATGATAAATTTTTAATCAGTAAAGAAACTCCATCTGGACCAAATTTATCGATCACCTTAACATCAATTATTTTCCAAAAAAATAAACCAATTTTTTTTGAAGATTGAATAAACAAAACATTATAAAGCTCATCAAAATACCATTTATTTATTAAAAAATTATATAGGGGTTTATTGGATTGAACGATACGATTTGGTATATCTTTATTCTTAACAAACAAGTAATAAGCAAGTGGTATAGATATCAATACTAAAATTGGGGTAGTTAAAAGAAACCATAAAGGTGGATGCTCTATGCTCAAAGGATTTAAAAATTTTATCGAATTTCCCCAAAAAACATTTTGCTCACCGTGACCAATGAATAAATCTTTAAATAAAAAACCAGCAAATATTGCGCCAATTGCAAGCACAAATAAAGGTATAAGCATTACCAAAGGTGACTCGTGCATTTCATTTATATCAATTTTTCTATTATTGTATTCGCCATGGAATGTTTTAAATATTAATCTCCAAGAATAAATTGAGGTTAAAACAGCAGTAAAAATACCAATTCCAGCCGCATAATATCCTGTCGTGTTACCTTTAAGATATGCAAATTCTATAATTGCATCTTTTGAGTAAAAGCCTGACAAAAAAGGAAATCCTGTAAGTGCTAAAGTGCCAATAATCATAAAGATATATGTGTAAGGTAACTTTTTATATACAGCGCCCATTTGGTTGATATCTTGTTCATCTTTGAATGAATGAATAACTGACCCTGAACCTAAAAAAAGTAATGCTTTAAAAAAAGCATGAGTGAAAAGGTGAAACATTGCAACATTATATGCGCCCACACCAGCAGCAAAAAACATATAGCCTAATTGACTACACGTAGAGTAAGCAATGATTTTTTTAATATCAGTTTGAACTAAAGCAATAGTTGCAGCAAAAAATGCCGTAGTCATTCCCACTATTGTAATTATATTAAGTGTTAAAGGTGAATATTCAAAAATTGGAGAACATCTAACTACTAAAAAAACTCCAGCTGTAACCATAGTTGCGGCATGTATTAAAGCTGATACAGGTGTCGGTCCCTCCATCGCATCAGGCAACCATGTATGTAGAAATATTTGTGCTGACTTACCCATTGCACCAATAAATAAAAGAATACAAATAAGATCAACAGCATCTATGTTTATACCCAAAAAAAATAATTTTTTATCAACAGTTTGAGGAATCTGACTAAATACTTCATTATAATTTACCGTACCAAATAAATAGAAAATTAAAAATATTCCTAAAGCGAAGCCAAAATCACCTACTCTATTAACCACAAAAGCTTTGATTGCTGCCGCATTAGCAGAGTCTTTTTTAAACCAAAAACCAATTAAAAAATAAGAGCAAAGACCTACTCCCTCCCAGCCAAAAAATAATTGAAGAAAATTATCTGAAGTAACCAACGTAAGCATTGAAAAAGTAAAGAGTGATAAGTATGCCATAAATCTAGGTTTGTGAGGATCATGAGACATATATCCTATCGAATAAATATGCACCAAAGCAGAAACTAAAGTCACAACAACTAACATTACTGAAGATAATGCATCAACTTTTATGGACCAGTTAACATCTAAACTTCCAGAGTTAATCCATGTGGCAACGACTACGTTATTTTCATAGTCATTAACAATGACATTATAAAATATCAGTAAAGAGATTATTGCAGAAATTGAAACAAAAACACTTGTAATAATTTCAGAATTTCTGTCACCCAAATATTTACCAAAAAAACCTGAAATAATTGATGCTAGTAAAGGAAGAAATAATAATGCAATTTCCATATTATCCTTTCAGACTATCAATATTTTCAACATCTATAGTTGAAGAATTTCGATAATAAACAACAATTATTGCCAAACCTATTGCTGCTTCAGCGGCTGCTACTGTTAAAATAAATAATGTAAAAATTTGTCCAGATATATCATTTAAAAATATAGAAAATGAAACAAGGTTTATATTTACAGATAGCAATATAAGCTCAATACTCATCAATATTACAATAATATTTTTTCTATTTAAAAATAATCCAACTATGCCAATGGTAAATATGATTGCAGCCAAGGTTAAATAATGACCTAATCCAATACTAATCATCTGCCTTTACTCCTTCATTAATTTTGACATCAATTATCTCAACACTATCTGATCTTTCTCTAGTAATTTGATTAAAATATCCTTGCCTTTTAACTCCAGATCTTCTTCTATAAGTTAGAACTATTGCACCAATCATTGCTACAAGCAAAATCATGCCACTAAGTTGAAATATATGTATATAGTCAGTATAAAGTACATAACCTATAGAGTGTGTATTACTGATATCTTGATCTATAGGTAAGGACATAGCAGAAATAACATCTGGTTTATACTTCCAGCCACCTATAACTATAATTAATTCAAAAAATATAATGACACTTACTATTAGCCCTATTGGAATATGTTTTGAGCTTTCTTTAGCAGAAAACCATTGATTCTTTTGTTGAGCAACATTGAGCATCATAACAACAAATAAAAATAGAACAGCAACGGCACCAACATAAACAATTAGCATAATCATACCTAAAAATTCTGCACCTATCATGATAAATAAACATGAAATACTTATAAAATCTAAAATTAGAAAAAAAACAGAATGAACAGTATTTTTGGAAACGGTTACCATGATGGCCGAAACTATTGCTATAAATGCAAATATATAAAAAAAAATTGCGTGCGCTAACATAATTATCTGTAGGGATTATCAGCTTTAATATTTGCTGCTAAAATATTCTCCCATCTGTCTCCATTATCTAATAATTTTTCTTTGTTGTAATAAAGCTCTTCTCTTGTTTCGGTAGAAAATTCAAAGTTTGGACCTTGAACGATTGCATCTACAGGACAAGACTCTTCACAAAGACCACAGTAAATACATTTCATCATGTCAATGTCATATCGAGTAGTTTTTCTGCTACCATCTTCTCTTTCAGAGGATTCTATAGTAATAGCTTGAGCAGGACAAACAGCCTCGCATAATTTACAAGCTATACATCTTTCTTCACCATTGGGATATCTTCTTAAAGCGTGCTCACCTCTATAACGAGGAGAAATTTTTCCTTTTTCAAAAGGATAATTGATTGTTTTTTTTGATTTAAAAATTTCTTTTAAAGCAATTTTTAACCCTCCTAAGAAATCTAATAAAAAAATTGTTTTAAATATTCTAGATATTTTCATAATTAGTTTGTTGGTAATAGATTGAAGTAAAATAAATAGCTAGCAGTTAAAACTACCCAAGTTAGTGACATTGGAAGAAATACTTTCCATCCCAAACGCATTAATTGATCATATCTATATCTAGGAACAATAGCTTTTACCAATGCAAATAAAATAAATAATAACAAAATTTTTATTATTAACCAAATTGCACCTGGAATTAAGTTAAATGGATAAAGCTCGATTGGAGACAGCCATCCTCCTAAAAAAAGAATAGCACCCATAGCACACATTAAAAGAATATTTGCGTACTCACCCAGCCAAAACATTGCATACATCATTCCCGAGTATTCTGTTTGATATCCGGCAACCAATTCTGCTTCTGCCTCAGGTAAGTCAAAAGGTGGTCTATTTGTTTCTGCTAATGCTGAAATAAAGAAAATTACAAACATTGGAAACAAAGGTATTACAAACCATAGATTTTCTTGAGCCATTACAATGTCATTTAAGTTTAACGAGCCAACACATAACAAAACATTTATAATAATAACACCAATAGAAACCTCGTATGAAACCATTTGTGCTGCTGATCTAATCGCTCCCAAAAAAGGATATTTTGAATTAGAAGCCCAACCTCCCATAATAATTCCATAGACACCTAAAGATGAAACTGCAAAGAGATACAAAATTCCAACATTAATATCTGCTAAAACTTGTGTTGCACTAAAAGGTATAACAGCCCATGAAATTAATGCTAATGTCATAGTTACGATTGGGGCTAAAATAAAAATTACTTTATTAGAGCTTGAGGGAATAATAACTTCTTTAAAAATGTACTTTAACGCATCAGCTAAAGACTGTAATAAACCAAAAGGTCCCACAACATTTGGTCCTTGTCTTTTTTGAACAAAAGCCCATATACGACGATCTAACCAAACTATCATAGCAACAGAAACCAAGACCGGAACTAATAAAAATAATATTTTATAAGTTTCAGAAAGAATTATATTTAAATATTCCATGTTTATCCTTCTGTTCCTGTAGATTTCAAATTAGTTTTAGCAGATTTGCATTCAAACATGGTCTTTGATGCTCTAGCTATAACATTAGAATAATAGTAGTCTTCATTAGTAATCTTTAAAATTTCATTTTCAAATATTAAATCTTTAATTTCAGTTGAAATAACTAAATTATTTTTTTTTATATAAAGATTTAGATAATTGAGCATGCTACTATCAAGTTCATCTTTATCATTGAATAATGTTCTATGATTCATAGCTTCAGCTAACTCATTAATTATTAACCAATCTTCTTTTGCTTCTTCAGGTGGATAAGAAGCTTTATAGGCTTTTTGTAGTTTACCCTCTAGGTTTGTAAAATAACCATTCTGCTCTGTATAAGCGGCACCTGGCAGTATTATATCAGCAATTTCTGCACCTTTGTCACCATGACTACCTTGATAAATAATAAACTCATTCTTTTTTTTAAATTGAAAACTATCTAGACCTAATAAATAAACAATTTCAAATTTATTGTTATTTAGATCATTTAAAACTTTGTTTGAACCATCAGTAGTTTTATATAATCCTAAATCTAAACTTCCAACTGCTGAGGCATTATCTGAAATTACATTAAGCGAATTCCATTCATTGGAAATCTTATTATTCTTATTTAAAAAACTCTTCATAGCCTCAAATATATATTTTGCAGATTTTGATTTAAAAGCAGATTGACCAAATACAATTAAAGGTTTTTTAGCTTCTTTTATTAACTTTGAAACTTTATGACTATCCTCTGATATTTCTTTAATATTATTAATTTTACCATCAAGAAACTCGTAAGGGTATGTAAGGTCTCCAACATTATTTAAAGAAATAATTTTTGTTTTATTTTGGACATAAGATTTTCTTATACGTGCATTTAGAATAGTAGCTTCGTATCTAGGATTAGTTCCAATCAGAAAAATAAAATCTGATTCCTCTATCCCATTTATTGATGAATTGAATAAATAGTTTTCTCTTTTCTCTGCATTTAAATAAGTGTGATCATTTCTAGACTCAACATTTTGTGAACCAAGTGTCTTATTAAAGAATTCTTTAAATATATATAGTGTTTCCATATTTACTAAATCACCTGTTAATCCACAAATTTTATTTTTATCTGTATTATTAAATTTTGATTTAATTATATTAAAAACTTCATCCCAAGATGCTTTTTCAAATTTATTATTATATTTTACATAAGGTGTATCTAAACGCTGATTTAATAAACCATCACAAGCATATCTACTTTTATCAGATATCCACTCTTCATTAATATTTTCATTAATTCTTGGAAGAATTCTTTTTACTTCCCATCCATAAGTATCAACTCTAATATTGGAACCAATTGCATCCATTACATCTATGGACTCTGTTTTCTTTAATTCCCAAGGACGAGCTTCAAAAACATAAGGTTTTGACGTAAGTGCTCCAACAGGACATAAATCAACAACATTAGCTGACAGCTCAGATTGCATAGACTTTTCGAGATAGGTTGTAATTTGCATATCTTCTCCTCTGCCTATTGCTCCTAATTCTGGTACTCCTGCAATTTCAGTTGCAAATCGAACACATCTAGTGCAATGAATACATCTAGTCATTTGTGTCTTGATTAATGGTCCCATATTTTTCTCTGGAACTTGTCTTTTATTTTCGTTAAATCTGGACTTATCTACTCCGTAGAACATTGATTGATCTTGAAGATCACATTCTCCACCTTGATCACAAACTGGACAATCTAAAGGATGGTTAGCTAATAAAAACTCCATAACGCCTTTTCTAGCTTTTTCTACAAAAGTGGTGTTGGTTTTAATATTCATTCCTTCTGCTGCTGGCATTGCACAAGACGCAACTGGTTTAGGTGATTTTTCCATTTCAACAAGGCACATTCTACAATTTCCAGCAATTGATAATTTTTCGTGGTAACAAAATCTAGGAATTTCAACTCCAGCTTTCTCACAAGCCTGCAAAACTGTTAAGCCCTCTTCAACCTCAACATCAATATTATTAACTTTTAATTTAAGCATTTTTTTTATCCATTAAATGTTGATCTACCAAATATGGAATATCTTTTTTCTTTTTAATTGAGGGATCAAAATTATTTCTTTGCTCTATTTCTTTTTTAAAATGTCGCAATAATCCTTGCACTGGCCATGAAGAACCCTCACCAAAAGCACATATTGTGTGACCTGCTATTTGGTTAGTTACATCTCCCAACATATCAACCTCTTCTCTTGAAGCTTCACCTATTGCCATTCTTTCAAGCATTCTCCACATCCATCCAGAACCTTCTCTGCAAGGTGTACATTGACCACAGCTTTCATGTTTATAAAATCTAGCAATTCTTGCCATGCATTTAATGATATCTTGATCTTTATTTATAACAACTATGCCAGCAGTACCTAAGCCACTTTTTTCAGCAACTAAAGAGTCAAAATCCATTGTTAAAGTTTCGCAAGTTTTTTGAGGTATCAATGGCATTGAAGATCCACCAGGTATTACTGCTAATAAATTATTCCATCCTCCCACTACTCCTCCTGCGTGAACTTCAATTAATTCTTTTAGAGAAATACTCATTTCCTCTTCTACATTACATGGTTTATTAACATTACCTGAAATACAAAAAATTTTAGTTCCTGTATTTTTAGCTTTGCCTAGAGATGAAAACCATTTTCCTCCTCTTTTTAAAATTGTTGGTACAACTGCTATTGTTTCAACATTGTTAATTATTGTCGGACAACCATATAGGCCTATAAGTGCTGGAAATGGTGGTTTCAATCTTGGTTGGCCCTTTTTACCTTCAATACTCTCAAGTAATGCAGTTTCTTCACCACAAATGTAAGCTCCAGCTCCGTAGTGAATATAAATATCTAAATCCCAACCAGTGCCAGCCGCATTTTTACCAATTAAATTTTTTTTATAAGCTTCATTAATTGCTGTTTGAAGTTTTTGGCCATCTACAAAATACTCACCTCTAATATAAATATAACAAACGTGTGCCTGGACAGCATAAGCTGCAAACAAACAACCCTCTATTAACTTGTGAGGTTCAAATCTTAAAATATCTCTATCTTTGCATGTACCTGGTTCAGATTCGTCACCATTAATTACCAAATAATGTGGCCTGGAACCTAACTCTTTTGGAGCAAAAGACCACTTTAAACCAGTTGGAAACCCAGCGCCTCCTCTTCCTCTCAGCTCTGAGGTTTTAACTTCATTAATAATCCATTCTCTTCCTTTTTTTATTAAATCTGCAGTACCTACCCAATCACCTCTTTTTTTTGAAGAATCATAATCAGATCCTCTATCGTTATATAAATTCTGAAATATTCTATCTTCGTCTTTAAGCATTTTTTAAATCTAAAAGTGTTTTTCTATTATTTTCTGGCTCATTATTAATTCTACCCCTGTAAGAACCTGGTTTTGGTGTTTTATCATTTAATATATCATCCAGAATTTTTAAGGTTTTTTCTTTATCAAGATCTTCATAATAATCATCATTAATTTGCATCATTGGTGCGTTAACACAAGCTCCCAAGCATTCAACTTCCATCCAAGAACACATTTTATTTTGAGACAATTCATTTTCATTTTCAGAGATTTTTTCCTTACAAGCTTCAACTAATTTATATGCTCCTCTAATCATACAGGGTGTTGTGGTGCAAACTTGTACAAAATGTTTACCTACTGGGGAAAGGTTATACATTGTATAAAATGTAGCAACTTCATAAACCTTTATATAAGGCATGTCTAAAAATTTACCTATGTATTTCATTGCGGCTAATGGAATCCAATTTTTATTTTGTTTTTGAGCAATATATAATAATGCCATTACAGCACTTTGCTGCTTACCATCGGGATAGTTAGAAATAATTTCTTTTGCAGTAGCTAAGCTATCTTGATTGAATTCAAAACTCTCTGGTTGATCTTTAGCAGGTTTTCTTAAACTCATTATCTGTCTACCTCACCAAAAACTATATCTAAAGAGCCTAATACTGCTGGTACATCAGCTAACATATGACCTTTAATTAAATAATCCATCGCTTGTAAATGAGAAAAACCAGGGGCTCTAATTTTGCATTTATAAGGTTTACTTGAACCGTCAGAAATTAAATAAACACCAAATTCTCCTTTTGGTGCTTCAACTGCAGTATAAATTTCATCATTAGTTACACGATAACCCTCTGTAAAAAGTTTAAAGTGATGAATTAAAGCCTCCATTGACTCTTTTATATCTTTTTTTGGTGGAGGACTAATTTTTCCATCTAAGGATTTAATTGCTCCTCTTGTCATTTTTGCTAAACATTGTTTTATTATAGATACACTTTCTCTCATCTCTTCAATTCTACATAGATACCTATCATAACAATCGCCATTTTTTCCAACTGGTATTTTAAATTCAATTTGATCATAACAATCGTAAGGTTGTGATTTCCTTAAATCCCACGGCACGCCAGATCCTCTTATCATCACACCACTAAAAGAATAATCTAACGCGTCTTCTTTAGTAACAATTCCTATGTCTACATTTCTTTGTTTAAATATTCTATTATCAGTTAATAGAGTTTCAAGATCATCAATTATTTTTGGAAAGGTTTCACAAAATTTTGCAATATCGTCTTCAAGCCCCATTGGTAGATCTTGATGAACACCGCCTGCTCTAAAATAATTAGCATGCAGCCTTGATCCGGATGCTCTTTCATAAAAAGTCATAAGTGTTTCACGTTCTTCAAATCCCCACAACGATGGTGTTAATGCCCCAACATCTAAAGCTTGTGTAGTTACATTTAATATATGACTTAAAATTCTTCCAATTTCACAAAACATTACTCTTATAAATTGAGCCCTAATTGGAACATCAATACTTAAGATTTTTTCAATTGCCAAAGCAAATGCGTGTTCTTGATTCATAGGAGCTACATAATCCAACCTATCAAAATAAGGTACAGCTTGCATATAAGTCTTATTTTCTATTAATTTTTCTGTTCCACGATGTAATAGTCCAATGTGAGGATCAGCTTTCTCAACCACTTCACCATCTAATTCCAAAATTAACCTTAAGACACCATGAGCAGCAGGATGCTGAGGACCAAAGTTAAGATTTAATGTTTTAGTTTTTTTTGTCATTCTCTTGATCTGTCTGTTTCTTAATATACTTTGTTCCTTCCCATGGACTCTCATAATCAAAATTTCTATAGTTTTGTTCTAATTTAACTGGTTCACTAATAACTTTTTTTTGATCTTCACTATATCTAACCTCTGTATGCCCAGTCAGAGGAAAATCTTTTCTAAGTGGATGACCTTCAAACCCATAATCTGTAAGAATTCTTCTTAGATCTGGATGATCTTTAAACTTAACACCATACATGTCAAAAACTTCACGCTCCATCCAGTTTGCAGCAGGAAATATTGATGTTAATGAAGGAATCACTTCATTTTCATTAATTAAATAACTTAATATAATTCTTTGATTAAACTCATGACTTAAAAATAAATAAACAACTTTAAAACGTTGAGAGTTTTCTGGATAGTCAACAACCGTTAAATCTATTAATTGTCGGAATTTAGTATTTTCATTATTTTTTATAAATAAAGCTACATTTAATAAATCTTCACTTTCAATATTTATATAAAGTTGATCGTGTCTAATTTCAGTTTTTTTTATTTTAGTGGTAAGTTCTGAATTAATTTTTTTTTCTAGATCTATACAGCTTTTCATAAATATTATCTTTCGAAAGAGCCTTTGTTTCTAATTTTTTTCTGTAATTGCATAATTCCATATAATAATGCTTCTGCAGATGGTGGGCATCCTGGAACATAAATATCAACAGGTACAATTTTATCACAACCTCTAACTACAGAATAAGAATAATGATAATAACCTCCTCCATTTGCACAACTTCCCATTGATATAACATATCTTGGTTCTGGCATTTGATCATAAACCTTTCTTAACGCTGGTGCCATTTTGTTTGTCAATGTACCAGCTACAATCATGACGTCAGATTGTCTTGGTGATCCTCTTGGTGCTGCACCAAATCTTTCTAAATCATATCTGGGCATAGCTGTTTGCATCATTTCGACTGCACAACATGCTAGACCAAAAGTCATCCAATGTAACGATCCAGCTCTTGACCAATTGATAAGATTATCTAGAGATGTGGTTATAAAACCATTTTTACTAAAATCCTCAGAGAGCTTTTTAAACTCTTCAGGAATTTCATTATTTTTTTTATTTAAATCCATAATCTAAATTATTATTCCCAATCTAATGCACCTTTTTTCCATTCATAAATAAATCCAACTGTTAAAATGAATAAGAAGATCATCATGGAAGTAAAACCCAAACCTCCAATAGCTCCAAGACTAATTGCCCATGGAAAAAGAAAAGCGATTTCTAAGTCAAAAATAATAAATAAAATTGCAACTAAATAAAATCTAACATCAAATTTCATTCTTGAGTCTTCAAAGGGTTCAAAACCACATTCGTAAGCCGATAATTTTTCAGGGTCTGGATGTTTTGGAGAAAGTATCAAATTAACAACTACAAAAGCCCCACTTAGACCAAGTGCAATAACCAAAAATATTATAATAGGCAGATAATCTTTTAAAAACTCTGAAAGCATGAAATCTATATAACAGTTTTTTTAACTTCTTGAAGTGTACATAAGGGGCAATTTTGACACTATTAACAGTCAATATTAAGAAAAGTGGCGGGAGTGAAGGGACTCGAACCCTCGACCTATCGCGTGACAGGCGATCGCTCTAACCAACTGAGCTACACCCCCACTTTAGTTGTTTTGGTGGGCAGTAAAGGACTCGAACCTTTGACCCCCTCGGTGTAAACGAGATGCTCTACCAACTGAGCTAACCGCCCAAAACCAAATTACGCACCTTTTATAACAACTTATTTGAGAAAGCAAACACTTAAGAAAGGCATATGAGGGAAATAAGTGAACAAACTCCATACCTATAGCATACCTGGCTTTTGGAAGATGGAATTTTGTTCTCCATACCTGGTGCATACCTGGCTGCTTTTTTATTACCCTTGTTTAAGTGAGGGTAATGACAACAACCCCAGAACCACGATCCCTAAAAGTTTTTTCATCTCATTTAATTTTTTTTACAAAGTTCTTTATTAGTATAATGGTTTCCAACAACAAGATCTTTAATACCCAGTTCGTAAATTTCATATATTTTGGTGAAATAGTTATAAAGATTTGCATTTTCAATAAAAATATTATTTAGATGATTGACTGGATCATCGTTATACGCTTTTTTTAATTTCTTAATTTTATCATCTAAAGTTTTTAAATTTGATATTATCTCATTAACTTTTTTCTCATCTAAAGATTGTTTTGCACTTTTGGGTATTTGATTATTTTTTATAGGTCTTATCATTATAAAACCTTGAGTTAACCATTCCTGTGGACTTCGATGTAAGTTTAAACCTGTGCCAAGGTAATTGTAATTTAGACCTATATAATTTTCTTGTTTTACAACATTATACCATACATTCTTTCCACCGTGAAACTCGTCTAAAACAAACATCAGACTTTCACCAGCGTCTGGTAAATAATCACCATTCTGCATTCTAAAATAACTTACAACATAATATGGCTCGTCGTTATGTGAAACTGGAGTAAATCCCAAAAGATATGCTTTCGGATCGTTAATATCATGACATTTAAAAATAATATGAGGCTTATTGTTTTTCCCTAAAATTCTATTATCAGCTAAAGTTGTTGCCATTACATTTGAAGTTTTAAATGATAAACTGATAATCAATATGGTCAAAAAAATTTTCATCTTAATTACAGTACGTATAAACCGTTCCCTCTTCAAGAATATTTCTAAGCTGTTCTTTATTTTTGGATCGTGAATATAAAGATTTATCAACATTAATGTTGTTTGATTTTAAAAAACGTTCAGCAGCAGATGATTTAATTCCAAAGTTTATTCCTTCAGTTTGGTCTTTCGACATACCAGAAACTGCTATTGCAATAAGGTTTCCATTTTCATTAATAATAGGCCCACCACTGTTTCCAGGGTTAATTGGTGCATCAATTTGTATTTCGTTTGAATTGTCTTCAAAACCTTTCAATGAACTTACTGATCCTGGATTTATTTTAAGATCATCACTTAACCCTTTACCTAGTGGATATCCTGCAACATAAATTGTATCAAGTTTTTTAGCTTCATCTTTTGAAAAATTTATAAATGTTTTAGGTTTAAGTTCTGCTTTCAGTAGAGCTAGATCTAGAGTTTTATCAGTTGCAATTAATTTTGTGTCGTAGTCTTTATTTTTGTAACTAATTTTGGATAAGGTACATCCATCAACAACGTGATTATTAGTTAATAAGTAACCTTTTTTATTGATAAAAAATGCAGTACCACTTGAACCTTTAGAAGATTCAGCTAATTTTTCTTTTTCACAAACATCGTTTAATGGATAATTTTTGATTGCCATTTTTGCAGTTTTAATCATTTCTTTGCCTCCTGCTGTATCTGCAAATACTCTTTTTGAAACTCTATTTGTTTTTAAATTTATAGTAATTTCTTCATAATGGTTAAATGTAGGAACATTATATTCTTGAATTCTTATTGCAATTATTTCATCTTCATCAACAAATTGTATTTTGTAATTATAATTATTAACTTTTGATTTTGGCGGTGTTGGTACACCTTCCTCTTCTGCTTTTTCTAATATTTCTAACGTAAAATTTGATGTCACTGCCGTATAATAAATTAAACCATCTTCATAACTTATATAATATTCTTTTTTGCCTCCTAATTCTGAAATCTTTTCACTATTAGGATTTGAAGAGAAATGACCTGCAGGATAAACAGTTTTACAATTATTAATAAGAATGCCCGCATAAGCATTCCCACTCAACAACAAACCCAGAACCATGATCCCTAAAAGTTTTTTCATTTGAATTCGTATTGTAAAAATTTTCTTAATTTATTAACAACAGAGTCTGGTAAAAATATAGAAATTAAAATTAAAAAAACAAAGCAAATTAAAAGAGAAACCCATGTTGTCATATCTTCACTCCAAGTAGAGGGAAATATTTCATAAGATTCCATGACACCTGCTGATAACACCCAAAATATAAATAATGACCAGATAAAGAGTGTTACATCTAAAAAATTGGGTAACATAAATTTGCCAATAAATTTACTTAATATTCTATTAATTACAAAAGTAATAACTAAGGCAAAAATACCAAGTTTAAAATTAATTAATGTAAATAATATTATGGTAGGTAAAATTGACCAAACACCCATAAGACATATAAAGCTCAATGCAAAGTTATAAGAATATTTATGTTTTGGATCGATAACAGTTTTTGTTGTTGAAGATAATGAAGCTAGCATCCCCGAAAATATTCCAGAAAATGCTAATAACCCTCCGTATAATATATCTTTGTCAAAAGTTTCTATCAATGCAACACCCTATCCCAAACTTCAATCTTAATATACTGCCAACCATCATCATATTGAATTTCTATATTGAAATAATCATCTGGATCTAAGGTTCTACGAACTAAATCAACGTATTTGTCTATTTTTGTATAAGAAATTTTTCCTCTAAAAGTTTTCACAAAAGTTTTCACAATCCAAGACTAACAAATCCTGAACTATTCAACCAGCTCAAATTTTTTATATCTTAAAAACTTAACGTTATTAACAACATCTAATGAAAGCCTAATATTTCTATCCTCTTCTAAGGCAATAATTAAGCCTTTTACTTCTTGATTGTCGCTAGCTAAATTCTTTTTAATCCATCCCATATATCTAGTTATTTGACCCACAACCTCATCACTTGCCTGACCTTTTTTTAATTCAATAACTAATAATTCAGATTTATCTTTTTTAACGGCAAGTATATCTAGAGGACCTGAACCAGCCCAATTTTGACCAGGCTTACCTGTAGATTTATTTGGAACTAAATCATAATTTTCAGATAACGATATTTCTTCCCAATTCTTAATCATAAATTTTTCCAACTCTTTTTCTTTGGCATAAGCAGAAGATTTAGATGAGATTGTTTTTGTAATGGTTGTTGGTGTTTGGTCTATAGGAGTAATTATCTCTTGAATTATATCTCCTGAATCTTGAATATTTAATTGCAATTCTATAGTTTCAGAGTCGTTACCTTTGCCGTCTTTACAATGCACTCCATCTTTATAGCTAGCTATTTTTCCAATACCTAAATATGTAAACGCTGGATCTTTAGTATCCCATCTTGCAAAAAAATATGGTGTCAGCTCGCCAGCTAACAATTTCTTAAATGTGGGTTGATTAGAATGAGATTTAGGTTTTCCGTACCAAACAATTTTCTGAGTTTGATTGTCATAATAATTATCAAAATCATGACCAGTTTTACCAGGAACACCAATGTTCATAAATATAATGAGTTTATCTTCGACTCTAACGTACCCTGTATCCCAATCGCCACCAGCAGGTCTACCTTTATCAGGTAAACAGATCCAACCTACATCTACCCTTGTATATTTAGAACCTTTTTTAAACATATTAAAAATTTAACAGAGTCTAAACGTAGAGTCTATTTGCTTGAAATAGTTATTTTATGTCGATTATGGAACAACTTTTTTCCATACCTATTGCATACCTGGCTTGATTATAGGTCACCCATTGAGTAAGTTGTAATTGTTGTAGATGAAAGATTATTTGAGTTTTTGTTTTTCTGGATTAGTTCCGTGTAAACGAGATGCTCTACCAACTGAGCTAACCGCCCAAAACAAGCGCTACTAATACATCAACGAATAGATAAAGTAAATTGGTAATTATTGAATACTGGCTTGAGATTTATCGTCAGATTTAGAAATTTGTTCAACTTCAACCCACTCAACTCTTTTCAATTCTTTAGTTAAAGCTATTTTCAATACATCATCTGCATATTCCACTGGAGTAATTTTTATATCGTCAATAATCTTCTTTGGCATATCTACTAAATCTTTTTCATTCTCTTTAGGAATAACGACCTGTTTGATTCCAGCTCTATGAGCAGCCAATAGTTTTTCTTTAAGTCCACCAATAGGTAAAACTTGTCCTGTTAAAGTAACTTCTCCAGTCATTGCAACATCTCTTCTAACAGGAATTTTAGTAATTGCTGAAACAATTGAAGTAACCATGCCTATACCTGCAGAAGGACCATCTTTAGGAGTTGCTCCTTCAGGAACGTGAATATGAAAATCTTTCTTTTCAAATAATGGAGGAATAATTCCATAATCTAGACTCTTAGATCTTATAAATGATTTAGCAGCTTTGATTGACTCTTGCATTACATCTCCTAGTTTTCCAGTAATTTGCATTCTGCCCTTTCCAGGCATAACGACAGTTTCAATCTTAAGTATTTCTCCACCATATTCAGTCCATGCTAAACCAGTTACAACACCAATTTTATCTTTGTACTCAAGCTCACCAAATTTAAATTTTTGTATTCCTAGGAAATCATGAAGATTTTTTAAATCTACTTTAACCTGTTTTTCTTCACCAGAAACAACTTTTTTTACAACCTTACGTGCAACTTTTGAAATTTCTCTTTCTAAATTTCTAACACCCGACTCTTTGGTATAACTTCTGATAATTTCTTTAATTATATCATCAGATAAAGTCATTTCATTTTCTTTAACACCATTGTCTTTTATCTGTTTTGGTAAAAGGTAATTGTTTGCTATATTAATTTTTTCATCTTCTGTATATCCAGCCAACCTTATAACTTCCATCCTATCAAGTAATGGCGGTAATATATTTAGCGTATTAGCTGTTGTAACAAACATTACATCAGATAAATCATAATCAACTTCTAGATAATGATCATTAAATGTTGAATTTTGTTCAGGATCCAATGCTTCTAATAATGCTGATGAAGGGTCACCTCTATAGTCATTACCAATTTTATCAATTTCATCTAAAAGAATTAATGGGTTTTTAGTTCCTGCCTTCTTCATCATTTGAATAATTTTACCAGGTAAAGAACCAATATAAGTTCTTCTATGTCCTCTAATTTCAGCCTCATCACGCATTCCTCCAACAGATACTCTTACAAATTCTCTATTAGTTGCTTTTGCAATTGATTTACCTAAAGAAGTTTTTCCAACACCTGGGGGTCCAACTAAACATAATATAGGTCCTTTAATTTTATCCATTCTTTTTTGGACTGCTAAGAACTCTATAATTCTTTCTTTTACTTTTTCTAGACCAAAATGATCAGCATCCAATACTGATAATGCTTTTTTAAGATCAATATCAACTTCACTTTTTTTATACCATGGAAGCTCTATCATCCAATCAAGGTAATTTCTAATAACGGTTGCTTCAGCAGACATCGGGCTCATATTTTTTAATTTTTTTAACTCTGCCAAACATTTTTTTTCTACATCTTTAGGCATTTTTGCCTTAATAATAGATTTGTTCAGACTAGATGTTTCATCTTTACCATCTTCAATTTCACCTAACTCTTTTTGAATTGCTTTTAGTTGCTCGTTTAAATAATATTCTCTTTGAGTTTTCTCCATTTGAGTTTTAACTCTACCTCTAATTCTCTTTTCAACTCCTATAATACTAGTTTCATTTTCCATAATTTTGATAATGGAATTTAATCTCTTCTTTACATCTATAGTCTCAAAAATTTGTTGTTTTTCTAAAATGGTAGCTGTTAAGTGCGAGGCAATGTTGTCAGCAATATGAGATGCATCAGTTAATTTTTTGATATTATTGATTGTCTCTGTTGAAACTTTTTTATTAATTGAAGTAAGTTTTTCCAATCTTCTTACTGCAGTCATAGCTAAAGGTATCAAATCTTCATCTTTAGATGCTACTTCATGCTGATGAGCATACTCACAAATTATAAACTTTTCATTATCTTTAAAATCTAATATCTTAACTCTTTTACTTCCCTCAACTAAAACTTTAACTGTTCCATCGGGTAATTTTAATAATTGAAGTATATTACCTTCACAGCCATGCATAAATACGTCTGTCTTCTTAGGATCATCTATTTCTGAATTTTTTTGAGTAATAAGGATAATCTTTTTATCTTTTTTCATTACTTCATTTAGAGCTGCAATTGATTTGTCTCTTCCAACAAATAAAGGGATTACCATATTTGGAAACACCACTATATCTCTTAGAGGTAATAAAGGTCGTTCTATTTTAACATCCATTATCTAAATATGGATATTAAAAAGAAATTTGCAATAGCTATTTATTAGTTATTAACGTTGAATTAAGCGGCAGACGTTTTGTCTGTCTTTGTTTTCGTATTATTTTTTGAATGAACAATGATGGGTTGCGATAGACCTTTAGCCGCACTAGCATCTACTATCACTTCTTCAACATTATCCTGACTTGGTAAATCATACATGGTCTTTAATAAAATATTTTCTAAGATCGATCTTAGTCCTCTGGCACCAGTTTTTTTGGTAATTGCTTTTTGTGCAATTTCTTTCACTGCATTTTCTTTAAAACTTAATTTGGCACCATCTAATTTAAATAATTCTTGATATTGTTTGATTAAAGAATTTTTTGGTTCTTGTAATATTTTTATTAAAGATTTCTCATCTAAATC
This sequence comes from Candidatus Pelagibacter sp. PS_43, assembly GCF_059417795.1. Lineage (NCBI taxonomy): Bacteria > Pseudomonadati > Pseudomonadota > Alphaproteobacteria > Candidatus Pelagibacterales > Candidatus Pelagibacteraceae > Candidatus Pelagibacter > Candidatus Pelagibacter sp. PS_43. The sequence continues at coordinate 668,791 of NZ_CM182066.1, forward strand.
TTCTAGTGTAGCTATCATTGGTAATCTTCCAATAAACTCTGGTATCAAACCATATTTCAATAAATCTTCAGGTTCTAAGGTTTTCATCCACTCGCCAGTTTTTTTATCATCAGTTTTTTTAACATTTGCACCAAAACCAATAGAAGTTCCCTTGTCTCTTTGTGAGATAATTTTATCTAAACCAGCAAATGCACCACCGCAAATAAATAGTATATTTGTAGTATCAACTTGTAAAAATTCTTGTTGAGGGTGCTTTCTTCCTCCTTGAGGTGGAACACTCGCAACTGTTCCTTCCATAATCTTTAAAAGGGCTTGCTGAACACCTTCACCGGAAACATCTCTTGTAATTGAAGGGTTCTCAGATTTTCTGCTAATCTTATCTACTTCATCAATGTAGACAATTCCACGTTGTGCTTTTTCTACATTATAATCAGCTGCTTGTAATAATTTTAAAATAATGTTTTCAACATCTTCACCAACATAACCCGCTTCTGTAAGAGTGGTTGCATCAGCCATTGTGAAGGGAACATCAAGTATTCTAGCCAAAGTTTGTGCTAATAAAGTTTTACCACAACCTGTAGGGCCCACTAGTAGAATGTTGGATTTTGAAAGTTCAACAGTTTTACTAGTCTTGCTTTCATAGTTTAATCTTTTGTAGTGATTATGCACCGCTACAGACAAAACTTTTTTTGCATGAGGCTGTCCAATTACATAATCATCTAATACTGCACAAATTTCTTTTGGCGATGGTAATCCATCTTGATGTTTTACAAATGAGTCTTTGCTTTCTTCTTTTATAATATCCATACAAAGTTCAACACACTCATCACAGATAAAAACTGTTGGACCAGCAATTAATTTTCTAACTTCATGTTGGCTCTTGCCACAGAAAGAACAGTAAAGAATATTTTTATTATTTGTGCTCATAATTTATAAACGAATCAATGTTGTTACTTTAATATAGATGACTCATACTAATCAAGTATGTACTTAATAATTTTCAAGATATTGTGGTTTAAGATCTGTTCTCTACTACTTCATCTATTAAACCAAAGTCTTTAGCAATATCAGAGGTCATAAAATTATCTCTTTCAAGAGCTTTTTTAATATCGTCTACTGATTTGCCAGTGTGCTTTGAGTAAATTTCATTAAGTCTTTTTTTAAGTGCCAAGACTTCATTTGCATGAATTTCAATATCTGTAGCTTGACCTTGAAAACCAGCAGATGGTTGGTGAACCATAATTCTAGAATTAGGTAGAGAAAACCTTTTACCTTTTTTTCCAGCAGCTAAAAGAAAAGATCCCATTGAAGCAGCCTGCCCAATGCATAAAGTTGAAACATCTGGTTTGATGTATTGCATAGTATCATAAATACCTAGACCAGCAGTTACAAGACCACCTGGACTATTAATATATAAATTAATTTCTTTTTTTGGATCCTCAGATTCTAAAAATAAAAGTTGCGCGGTAACAAGAGACGCTACGTTATCGTTAATTGGTCCAACTAAAAAAATTATTCTTTCTTTTAAAAGTCTAGAATAAATATCATAAGCTCTTTCACCCTTGTTAGATTGTTCCACAACCATAGGGACTAATGTATTCATTTGATCAGAAAAATTTGTTGTCATAAGTTGATTCTTATCAGTTATACAACTTGTGATTACTTTTTGCTAACTTTTTTTGGTGCAGCTTTTTTTGTTTTTGTGGGCTTAGTTGCAGCTTTTTTGGGTGCTGCTTTTTTTTGTGAATCTTCCTGATCGTGATTATGATCATGTTCTTGCTTTTGATGTTCTTTTAGTATTTTTTCAGCTTCGTCTTTACTTATTTCTTTTTTATTAGGTTTTGCTTTTGATTTAATTACATCAATTATTTTTTCTTCATATACTGTTCCTCTTAAGCTAGCCAAAGCTGATGGATTTTTTTGATAAAATTCCATAACCATTTTTTCTTGCCCTGGCATCATTTTAAGTTGTTTTTGTACCTCGGCTTGTATTTCTTGCTCTGTAACTTTAATCTTGTTTTGCTCACCAAACTCATTCAAGATCAATCCAACTTTAATTCTTTTTTTAGCTATTTCTTCAAATTTTTTTCTACTTTTTTTAGAGTCTTCCTCACTCATGCCCTGTGATAAGATTTTAACCTCTTCCTCTAAAAGATTTTCAGGAATTTCGTCAACTTTAAAATTTTCAATTTCTTTAAGAATTTGTGTTTTAGCCAACCTGCCTAAAGAATTTTTATATTCATCATTAATTTGCTTAGATACTAAAATTTTCAAATCAGCTAAATCTTTAGCTCCTAAATTTTTTGCAAATTCGTCATTTATTTTTACTTCTTCAGATTTCCTTACAGATATAATCTTGCATGTAAAACTAGCTTTTTTATTAGCAAATTCTTTATGAGGGTAATTTTCAGGTAGTGTAGCCTCTACAACTTTTTCATCATTTTTTTTAACACCAATTAATTGGTCATCAAATCCCTTAATAAATAAATCTTTTCCAAGTATTAATTGAGTATTTTTACCTTCACCACCAGTAAATTCTTTACCGTCAATTGTTGCTTTATAATCAAAAATAACCAAATTTTCTTTTATAGCTTTTGTCTCATCAGCAACATCTTTAAAGTTATTTTGACTTTTGGCGATTTCATTAATTCTCTTATCTGTTTCTGAATTTTCAATTTTAACTGAATATTCATCAAATTTTATATTTTCAACAGACTTAAGTTCAACTTTTGGAAGTTCTGTTACAGAAATCACATATTCTAAATCCTTATCTTCTCCATAGGTTTTTAAATCAAGCTTGGGTTGGCCTGCTGGTTTTATTTTATTATCCTCTAATGCCTTGGTGGATGTTTCTTTTAAAACCTTGTCTAAAACCTCACTAAAAATTGCTTGGCCAAATTGTCTTTTAAGAATTTCTTTGGGAACTTTTCCCGGTCTAAAGCCTTTTAAATTAACAGTCCCTTTGATTTCTTCATACTTTGCGTCCATATGAGTGCTCATAGTTTTTTTATCTATGAAAACTTTAATGTCCTTATTTAAACCTTTTATATTCTCTACTGTTACTTTCATAATTTTATAACTTTTTGGTAGGCGAAAAAGGACTCGAACCTTCACATCTTGCGATACTGGTTCCTAAGACCAGCGCGTCTACCAATTCCGCCATTCGCCCACAATCTTGTGGGGTTTTATATATTATTGATATCATTTGTCCAATGACAATAATTATAAAATATATTAATAATCATGTGATTTAGTAATAATTTATAAAAATGATAATTTCACCCTGCATTAGTATATGCAAAACCGATCCCCAAACAGGGTATTGTTACGGTTGCGGTAGAAACAACGAAGAAAAAAAAATGTGGAAATTAGACAGTACTACTAATCAATGGAAACAAGATAATTTAATTAACATTCAACAAAGACTTAACGGTTGGCAACTTGAGAGCTTTAAAGATTCATACAAACATAAAACAGAGAATGGTATTTCTTTATACAAAAAGAGTTTAAATAATGAGTAAATCAACATTAGTTATTATAATTTATATAGCAGGACTTATATTTGGTGCTTTAGTGCTAGATTTATGGAGTGCAGAAACAGGGCCCAAAGCCTTCATTGGTATTGGTTGGACAGCCATTCTACTTGTTGCTCTACTCCATGCTGATAAGTATGAAAAAAAATAGTTTACAAACTAAAATAATTTATTTTTTATTTTTTTTTATTGGCATTCAATCAGTATCTATTTCAGAAATAATGCATTTGACTGGTTGCAAAAACCTAAAAGATGGGTTTATTAAAAATGAATATATTTTAAACTTTGAAAAATCATTAATGATTAGAAATTATATATATGACAATAAGACATTTAAAAGATATAAGTCTACTGATCTAAGTGTGAAACAAGAAGGTTCAGTAGAAAGATTTATTTATGAAGAATCAGATCTAATTTATACTGATAAAATTGGCTATCCACAGTTCTACACTCAACTTATGTTTAAAAAAGATAGTCCAATAATAAATATCAAAACAGTAATTAACGGAGAAGAAGGTATATCAAAAATATCTACTTGCAAAAAAGTTGAGGTATTTGTTAAAGAAAGTTAAGATTTTTTATTTTTTTTATTTAACTTACTTATAAAATTAGTTTTTTTTGGAATAGGTCTATTGCTTGTAATATTACTTCTATGTTTAGCAAATGCTTGTTTTTGAGCTAACTTCATTGCTTTTTTTGATGACATTATTTTATTCTATATTTATTCCTAATAAAATAAACGTTAATTAATTGAAATTTTTTGTCTTTGTAAAACGTTAAAATTTTTATCAGTAATTACCATTTCACCAGATGAAACAGCAGTATTCGTAACTTCTAAGATTGTAACATAGTGGGTAATTAAAACTAAATTTTTACTACTATTCCATTCATTTACATATTCTTTTAGTTCTTTGATTTGTTTGGTTTTATTTTTTGAAAATTTTTCACTAAAAAAAGAATTTAAAAAGCTTTTTGTTTCAAATTTTTTAAAAGCATATTCAGCTGTTTGTTTGCATCTACACCATTCACTAGATAAAACTTTATCAACCTTTATTTGATTTTTTGTAAAAAAAATTCCTAAATTTACAGATTGAACGATGCCCTCTTCATTTAAATTCCGTTGGGTGGAACAATCGGTTGCATCAAAATTGCTAGGATCTCCTCCTCCAGGGGCATAAGCATGTCTCACAAATATTAATTTTCCCCCTTCCTTTAAAATATTTTCAATGTTTGTGTTAGAATAAGTTTTAAATGGTAGATTGAAAGATATAAGTAAAAATATTAAAATTTTAATAAGTTTCATGAATGACTATTAAGTTCGAAAAAATAAATAATTCAATAATTAAATGTAAAAAATGTCCTCGCTTAATTAGTTATAGTAAAAAAATTTCAAAAGACAAAAGAAAGCAAAATATTAATGAAATTTATTGGGGAAAACCTGTGCCCGGGTTTGGTGACATTAATGGCAAATTAATGATTATTGGACTTGCACCTGCAGCACATGGAGGAACAAGAACAGGTAGAGCTTTTACTGGAGATAAGTCGGGTGATTTTTTATTTAATTGTCTCTATAAAGTTCAAATTTCAAATCAACCTAAATCTACAAACATCAATGATGGTTTGAAATTAAAAAATACTTACATCACAAACATACTTAAGTGTGTTCCCCCAGAAGATAAGCCCTTAAAAAGTGAGTTGGATAATTGTTCAAGTTATTTTGATTATGAAATTAAAAATTTAAAAAAATTGAAAGTAATTTTAACTCTAGGAAAGATAGCTTTTGATAATTGCATTAAATTTTATAATAAAAGTTATAAGTTTGAAAAAAAATTTAAATTCAAGCATGGAGCAAAATATAAGTTGCCAGATGGGAGGACTTTAATTGCAAGCTATCATCCGAGTCCAAGAAATGTAAATACTAAAGTTATTAATACAAAAAAAATGATTTCATTATTAAGAAAAGCTAAAAAATTATTTAAACTTTAATACTGTCACAAAAATAAGGTTTTAAATCTTCAAATAAACTTCCTGGAATTTTCATAGGTTTTCCTTCTTCATTAACAAAGACCAAATGAACTTTAGCTTCTGTTATCAAATCTTCATCCCTACTAATAAATTGATTCATAAAAAACGAGGTTTTTGTAACTGACTTTATAAAAGATCTCACTTTAAGTTGATCCTCAAGATATGAGGGTTTTATGTATTCTATATTGCATGACTTTACTATTATTAAAGCTCTAAATTTTTCTTTTATCTTTTTATTACTGAAACCAAGTTCGACTAAAGCTTCAGTTCTAGCTCTTTCAAGAAATTTTAGATAATTTGCATAATAAACTACACCACCCGCATCTGTGTCTTCATAATAAACTTTTAAATCATAAAAAAAATTTTCATGCATGTAGATATACTAACAAAAAAAATGATTTTTAACATCAAAGTAAGATATAATAATAATAATGAAAGTTTATATAATTTGGCTAACTGCCGTTATAGCTTGGAATTTCATGGTACCTAGAGCAACACCATTAGAAGATGTGGTTGTTGCTGTACTTTTGTCGTTAATGAGTATGTTTCTTAAAAAAAAACTTTAAATTAAATTTATTTATCTGAAAAATAAATATTTTGATAATACGATATTGCTTTTAGTTTTGAATTATCGGTATCAGTCATTATTGCTACACCTGAAATATTATCTACATCTAAACCATGTAACTTCATAAAATCTTCTTTAACATTGGCTTTAACTGTAACCCATGTATTAGTTTTATCGATTGTAGTTGACAAAACATAGTCAATAGATTTTTTTGTGTACGGACTAGGCCAATTTTGATCAATTATATTATTGCTTGAAAATACGTAGTTAATTGCTCTATTTGACAGGGGTGTTGCTCCTGTTTTTTTAATTACAAAAACACGTGCTGCATAATCATGACCTTTTTTACTGTTTTCAATTATCCCTGAAAGATCTTTTTCAACTTTCCAAGTAATATTAATAAATGGTGTTTTATTTAAATCTATTTCTATTTCCTTACCAAGTCCTGAGCCTACCCCTTCAGCTTCAGCTTTGATATAAGCACCATTCTCATTAGACCCAAGTGTCCATTTGGTTTCTCCTTTGACCTTTTTTACTTGTAGATTCTTGAACTCTTCATCCGTAAATTCAAATACCCTAATATTTTCAGCAACAGTACTGGTTGAAAATAGAATTAATGTTAGAAATAAAATTAAAAAATTTTTTATCATTGCAGTCTATATAGCTATTGTATTTCAAAAAACAATATTTGAACAAAATTTAAACATTTAAAAATCAACTTTAGGTATTAATCCTAATTATATGAAAATAATTTCTATATTTGTCCTTTTAGTCTATTGGTCGGTAATACTGCTGGCACCTGTCATTTCTAAAGAACAAAAAATTTACAAGACTGAGACCAAAATAACCCTAAATAAGCTTAATAAGTAGATCTACCACCACTAATATCAAATACTGCTGCTGTAGAAAATGAATTTTCTTCAGAGGATAACCAGCAAACTAATGAAGTAAACTCTTCAATTTCTAGAAATCTACCTCTTGGAACTTTTGATAACATCCTAGCAACGTGTTCCTTTGACATTTGGTCTAAGATTCTAGTTTTTGCACCAGCTGGCGTTATTGCATTAACAGCAATATTTTTATCAGCTAATTCTTTGCCTAGTGATTTAGTTAGACCAATAGCCCCTGCTTTTGCTGAACTATAAGCGCTCGCATTTGCATTCCCATCTTTGCCAGCAACTGAAGCAACGTTAACAATCCTTCCATAGTTATTCTTGATCATATTGGGAACAATGCATTTGCAGCAATTAAAAGTGCCCATTAAATTAATCTGAACTATCTTATTCCATTCATCAACATCGTAGTCCCACAGAGATGAGGTTGAGCCAGTAATACCAGCATTATTAATTAAAATGTCAATATTAGATATTTTTGTTATTTGGTCTACGGTATTTTTAACATTACTAAAATTAGATACATCCACTACATTATATGCAAGGTTTGGATTGTTTATTTCTTTTACAGCTTTTTGTAATTCTTTTTCATCAATATCCCAGATTATAGTTTTTACGCCAGAATTTAAAAATCTCTTTGCAATATCTAGACCGAACCCTTGTGCGCCACCAGTAATTATTGCAGTTCTATTTTTAAGATCAAATTGATGCATTAAGATTTTTTATCAGCAATAAGGTAATAAGTTAAGGAAGAAATAAAAGTACCAATTATCCAAGAATAAGAATGAAAACTCATTAAGCTTTCATTCCAAATTGTAGAAGCAGAAAAGATAAAGCCTAAAAATAAAGAATAAAGACCTCTTAAATTCCAACCATTTGAGTAAAAATATAGCCCATCTGCATTTGATGAAAAAATTTGTCTATTATCTAAATTAGTTTCTTTAACAAAGTAATAGTCAATAATTATAAGTCCAAATATTGGTCCAAAAAAAGAGCTTAGAGTGTCAATAAACGCTAAAATGCCAATCTGACTTAATAAGGGTAACCAAAAAATACCAATTATAAAACCAGTACAACCAATTATGATTGCTGAACTTCTTAAATTTAGAATACTTGGAATAAAATTTATTAGTGAATTTTGAGTTGGAATATAATTTGCAATTAAATTAGTTGAAGCAGATGAAAAAATAATAAAAAATAAAACAATCACGGTTAATTGTATATTATCGATCTTACCCACTATATCAGTTGGGTTTGTTAAAATTCTTTCCATAAGTTCTAAATTTTTATTTAGAAAAATATCTGCCCCGATGACAATAAAAACTGTAAAAAAAGAAAATAATAATAAATTTAATAATAGGCTTAAGTTACCTTTTTTTAATTCCTTTTCGTCTTTAACATATCTGCTAAAGTCTCCATAATTTACAATTATAACAGAAAAATATGCAAAAACTGTTCCAACTACAGCAAGTAATGGAGCTATATTGGTTTTATCAAATAGATTGTTTATAGAAAAAATATCAACAAAAGCTGAACTTATAACCTTAACGTCATAGAGCAATACAACTAAAAAAAATATTAACATCCCACTATAAACAGTAATTGCTGAAAATTTTATTATACTTCTATTAAATTGATGGCTTTTGCTAAATAAAAAAAGCTGCAAACTAATTGTAAAAATAAAAGCTATCCAATCAATTAAATTTAATCCTAAAATAAAAATTAAAAAAATATCTTCATCAAGAAAAGAGCTATCAATAGAAAAAATTGAAATCCTAATCAGGTAACTAAAAAGTTTTGATAAAAAATAAGTTTGAATGCCGAACATAAAGATGCCAACAATTCCTCTTATTAAAGCAAAATATTTAGCTCCATTAATTCCAAGAGCGCTTCTTAAAATTACTGGAAACGGTAATCCATATTTTTGGGAGGGTTTACCGATTAAATTTGCAAAAAAATAAACAATTATAGATGCAATTAAACTACCAAATAAAACTACAAATATATTAAGTTCATAAACTAAATAAAGAGAAGCAATTAAAGAAAAAGCAATTACACTTTGAATATTACATCCCCAAAAATAAAATAACTCTTTCCAAGTCCAATTTTTGTCATTGGGATTAACACTAACTAACTCCCAGTTTATTAAAGCATTGTTTGATTTGATTTGATTCACTAGTTTTATAATAAACTAATAAATACTACTGTCCATATAGATAGGTTGGTAGCCATAAAGCAATTTGTGGAAATACTATTATTAAAATAAGTCCAATAACTTGAATCACCATAAATTGCATCATTCCATAATAAATATCTTTAAGATCCCATTCTGGAACTACACCTTTTAAGAAATAAGCAGATAGAGCTACAGGTGGTGAGAGCCATGCGGTCTGTAGATTAACTGCAACAAGTATTGCAAACCAAGTTAAATTAAATCCTAGAGCTTCAACTAATGGTATAATTATTGGAACTATAATCATTACTATTGGTACCCATTCTAAAGGCCAACCTAATAAGAAAATTATAACCATAATCATACCAAGGATTAAATATCTATTCATTTCTAAACTTAGTAAAAATTCAGTTAAAAGCATCGGTGTTCCTAATCTAGAAAACACTGCTCCAAAAAAATTTGATGCTGCAACCAATACCATTATCAAAGCTGAAATTTCTAGAGTTTTAACTAAAGCCTCTTGTAACTTTTTAAAAGTTAATTTTCTATAAGCGACCGCTAAAAGCAAGGATCCCATTGCACCACAGCCTGCAGCTTCAGTTGGAGTTGCAAAACCAAATAAAATACTTCCTAGCGCAGCGAAGACTAAGGCAGCTGGTGGAACTAGTCCTAGAAAGAATTCTATCCAAACTGCTTTCATGCTAGTAGCTCTCAACTCAACTGGTAAAACCGGTCCAAGACTTGGGTCAATCCAACATCTAATTGTTGTGTAAGCCGCATATAAGGTTGCTAATAATATTCCAGGAATAATTGCTGCAGCAAAGAGGTCTGTTACTGGAATTTCCATTATTGGACCCATCACAACTAACATAATGCTTGGTGGTATTAGAATACCCAGTGTACCACCAGCTGTAATTGTTCCAGCGGCCAATCTCACATTATAACCTGATTTATTCATAGATTTGGCTGCCATTATTCCAAGTATAGTTACAGAGGCACCAACAATTCCTGTGGCAGCTGCAAAAACAACTGATACAAAAAGAACAGCATAATATAAAGAGCCTCTTACTTTAGAAAGCATTAGCTGAAATGCTGAAAATAATCTCTCCATCAAACCAGCCTGCTCCATCATAATTCCCATAAAAACAAAGAGGGGAACAGCGGCCAAAGTTTGCTCTGTCATGACCATAGAAAACTGCAGGGTCATTAAATAAAATACTAATTTACCAAATCCAAGGTATCCAAAAACAAATCCAAGGAATATTAAAGTAAATGAAATTGGAAAACCTACAAAAATAGAGAACAACATTACTCCTATTAAAATGAAACCTAAGACAGCTGGATCCATAAATTCAGCTAACATTATTTTTGTTCTCCTGGCCACTTACCTTTAGTTGCGGCCCAATAGCTTTTTAATAATTCAGATACACCTTGAACTAATAAAAATATAATTCCTAAAAATAAACATGCTTTAATTGGCCACATATATGGCATCCAAGCAGTGTCCATCCCTTTTTCACCTCTCATTATAGATTCTTGTAAAAACCCAGTCGACATATACAAAAATACGCTTAATCCAGGAAAATAAAATATAAGGTATAACCAGAAATCTATTCTACCTTGGTTTTTAGTTTTAAAATTTCTGTATAAAAAATCAGCTCTTATATGAACACCTTTTGATAAAGCATAACCAGCACCAAGCATGAATAGAGCTCCATACATAAATCTACTCATGTCATACGCCCACATTGTAGGAGCATTAAAAAGTTTTCTTGCTAAAACCTCATAAACCATTGCAAATATTAAAGGGATGGTGATCCAACAAACCACATTACCAATCCACTTACTTGCTAAATCAATTTTTGTAATAGTTAATGCCATCCATTTTGGCATATCGTCAGGCATTGATCCTGAACCACCTCGCCTTTCAGCTATCATTTCATCGGATATATCTAACTTGGTAGGTTTGTTTGCCATAATTAATTTTCTAAAAAAAAACTAAAGCGGATCGTTAAATCCGCTTTAGTTATATTTAATTTTTTAAATACTACTTTAATGTTTCAGCGTGAGCCATTCCTAGCTTAGCGTTAGACATTTGAGATCCAGACCAGAAAGGCACTGCAATATCAGCAAATGCTTTTTGAGAGTCCCAAACTTTTTTAAAGAATTTGTTCTCATTAGCATTTTTTTCTAAACTTGCTTTTGCAGCAGCCATATATGCTGGGAAATAATCAGCTGGAGTATCATGTAAAATCACACCGTGTTTTCCAGTCAACTCAGCTAGAGCTTTTCCGTTTTCATATATTCTGTAACTCATTGATTTTGATAGAGATGCATTCGCAGCAACTTCTAAAGCTTTTTTCTCTAAAGCAGACATCTTTTTGTATTTAGAGCCTGTAATATAGAAGTCAGCATTTACTACTACTTGGTGAAGACCTTGTAGGTAGTAATGTTTTAGAACTTTCTGGAAACCGAATGTCATGTCAGGTTTTGGACAACACCATTCAGCAGCATCAATTGTTCCTGCTTCAAGAGCTGGAAGAATATCTCCACCACCCATTGCAACAGAAGCTACACCAATATCTTTATAAGTTTGTCCTGGAATTCCTGGAGGAGTTCTGAACTTGTACTTTCTAAAGTCTGCCATGCTATTAATTGGCTCTTTAAACCAACCTAAAGCTTCAGGGCCTACTGGTTGTAACATAAATCCTTTGATGTCTCTTCCCATCTCAGACCATAGTTGGTCGTAAAGTTCTTTACCACCACCGTATTGGAACCAAGATAAAAATGCGATGTTATCAATACCAACACCTGCACCTGCTACTGGCGAACCAAATAACATAGCTGCTGGGTGATCACCTGACCAGTAGTGAGTCCAAGCAAAACCACAATCGATTAATCCTTTATCAACTGCATCTAAAGTTTCTTTTACACCTACTACAGCGCCTGCTGGCATAATTTCGAACTTAAGTGATCCACCAGTTAATTCTGTTACTGTGTCAGTGAAATCTTTTAACATTACCACTTCATCAGCTTTTGAACTAATTACTGTTTGACACTTAAGAGTTTGTGCGGATGCACCTGTTACTGTCATTACAGTAAGTAGAAGCGATCCAACGAACAAAGATATTATTTTTTTCATATTAATATTTCCTTCTTATTGTGTTTTTTTATGTACGAGACCTTCTCAAAAAATTTAATTAGAAACAAGTATTAATATAAAAAAAAACCAAGTTATTTTCATTGCTAACGCTAGTATTTTATTTTTTTAGATATTATAAGACCTAAGTCATGGACAAATTTGATTTTATCATACTTGGAGCTGGTTCAGCAGGTTGTGTACTAGCAAACAGATTGTCTGAAAATCCTCATCATAAAGTTCTTTTAATTGAAGCTGGTGGCAAAGACAATTATCCATGGATTCATATACCAGTTGGTTATTTTAAAACTATGCACAATCCTAATGTGGATTGGTGTTACAACACTGAGCCGGATGAAACTATGAACAATAGATCTATAAGATATCCAAGAGGTAAAACTTTAGGTGGCAGTTCATCTATTAATGGTTTGCTTTATATAAGAGGACAGCACAGAGATTATGATATTTGGAGACAGTTAGGAAATAAGGGTTGGAGTTGGAATGATGTTTTGCCTTATTTTATTAAAGCTGAAAATCAAGAAAGAGGTAAAAATGAATATCATGGTGTTGGGGGACCTCTTTCAATTTCAAATCAAAGAATGAGTTTACCTTTATTAAATGAATTTAGAAATGCAGCAGAAGAGTTTGGAATTCCAAAAACAGATGATTTTAATACAGGCAACAATCATGGTTGTGGTTATTATCAGGTTACAGAAAAAGATGGATTTAGATGTAGTACAGCCGTTGGATATTTAAATCCAATTAAAAAAAGATCTAATTTAAAAATAATTATAAATGCACATATAAAAAAAATAAATTTTGAAAATAAAATTGCTAAAGAGGTTGAGTACTGGGTTGATAATAAGTTATTTACTGTCGGTGCTGATAAAGAAATTATCTTATCATCAGGGGCAATTGGATCTCCACAACTTTTACAAGTTTCTGGTATTGGAGACTCAAATAAACTTAAAAAATTAGGTATTGAAATAGTTCATGAATTGAAGGGTGTTGGTGAAAATTTACAGGATCATTTAATGTTTAGACCTATTTATAAAATTCAAAATTTAAAATCTCTTAATAAAAAGATTAATAGTCTTTTTGGAAATTTATTAATTGGGTTAGAATATGTTTTTAATAGAAGCGGTCCAATGACTATAGGAGCCAGTCAACTTGGGATGTTTGCTAAAAGTGATCCTTCAATAGAATTACCTGATTTGCAATGGCATGTTCAACCTATGAGCATGGATACTTTAGGTGCAACTAAAAATCACGATTTCCATGCATTCACTCCTACTGTTTCCAATATAAGACCAACTAGCAGAGGACATATAAGTATTGTAGATAAAGACTCTCGAACTTACGCAAAAATAAAAATGAACTATCTATCAACTGATGAAGACAGAAGAATTGCAGCAGCTGGTCTTAAATTGACTAGAAAAATTGTTTTAGAATCAGAAACATTTAAAAAATATCATCCAGAAGAATATAGGCCTGGAATTCATTTAAATGAGGATGAAGAAATTTTAAAAGCTGCAGCAGACTATGCGCAAACAATATTTCACCCAGTTGGCACTTGTAAAATGGGAAATGATGATAGTGCAGTAGTTACAGATCAATTAAAGGTTCATGGTATAAATAATTTAAGAGTAATTGATGCTTCAATCATGCCCAACATTACTTCTGGAAATACTAACGCACCTACAATAATGATTGCAGAAAAAGGTGCCGATATGATACTTAACAATTGATGTTTGCTGAATTAATAAGCCCAGAACAGCTAGTTATTTTAACTCAAATTATTTTTATTGATTTAGTTTTAGCAGGAGACAATGCCATTATTATTGGAATGGTTGCTTCTAAATTTCCACCTGAACAAAGAAAAAAAGTAATCTTTTGGGGAATAGGTGGTGCAGTAATTTTAAGAATTATCCTTACCATGTTAACTGCTTATTTATTGCAAATAACAGGATTAAGATTGATAGGAGGATTACTTCTTCTTTACATAGTCTACAAACTCTACACAGACGTAATCAAAGGTCAGTCAAGTGACGAAGATATTAAAGTGGATAATTCAAGCTTTATGAAAGCTATATGGACTGTTTTACTTGCTGATTTTACAATGAGTTTGGATAATGTTTTGGGTGTAGCTGGTGCTGCTGGTGATCACTATGTATTATTAGTATTTGGTTTAGCTTTATCAATAATTCTTATGGCAACAGCTGCCACTGTAATTTCAAGATGGATTAATGAATATAAATGGATAGCTTGGATTGGTTTAATTGCTATACTGGTTGTTGCAATCGAATTAATTTATACTGATTTAAAATTATTTATTTAAATGTATTTACAAAAAATAAACCTTAAAAACAAATATGCATTAGTTACAGGTGCTGGTAAAGGATTGGGAAGAGCCTGCTCTATCGCTCTTGCTGAAGCTGGAGCTACAATTATTGCATTAAGCAGAACACAATCAGATCTTGATAAGCTTGAAAAAGAAATAAAAAAGTTAAAAGGTAAAGTTATCAAAGTTAATTGTGATGTAATGAATTACAAAGAATTAAAAGAAAATCTAGATAAAATTAAAATCATAGATGTTTTAGTTAATAATGCTGGGACAAATATTCCAGAACCTTTTGAAAAAATTAAACAAAAAAGCATGAATTATCTTGTAGATTTAAATCTAAAAGCAGCATTTAACGTGGCACAACTTGTTGTAAAAAAGATGCTAAAAAATAAAAAAAGACCTGGCTCAATTATAAATATGTCATCTCAACTAGGTCATGTTGGTATGAGCGGTAGAAACATATACAATATGACAAAATTTGGAATAGAAGGATTAACAAAAGGTATGGGTGTTGAGTTAGCTAAAAAAAATATCAGAGTAAATACAGTAGCACCTACTTTCGTTGAAACACCTATGGTTAAAAACTTTTTTAAAAACAAAAAATTTAAAAAATTAGCCCTTGGAAATATCCCAATTGGAAAAGCAGCTACTGAAAGTGATGTTGCTACAACAGTATGTTTTTTAGCTTCATCTGCTTCATCTATGATTACAGGAACATCTATAATAATAGATGGTGGCTGGACTGCTCAATAATGCCTAGATTGCTAATATTAATAGCAATTTTTTTTACAACCCAATCTTTTGCGTTAGAATTTGAGGGAAAATTCATTCAAGGACATTACATTATTGGAAAAACTGAACCTGGTACTTTAATTTTAGTAGATAAGAAAAAAGTTAAAGTCTCAAAAGATGGTTATTTTGCATTTGGAATTGAAAAAGATAGAAAATTTGACATCATAATTACTGAAAACAATAAAGATATCATAAAAAAGATTCAAAAGAGGAAATATAATATTCAAAAAATAGAAGGTTTGCCTAAAAAAAAAGTGACTCCTCCTAAAGAATTCTATGAAAGAATAAAAAAAGAAAATAAATTAATTGCCGATGCAAGAGAAATAGAAAGTGACTTACAATTTTTTAAGGAAAAATTTATTATTCCAGTTGATGATGCGATAATTACTGGTGTTTATGGTAGTCAAAGAATTTTAAATGGTATACCCAAATGGCCACACTATGGTTTAGATTTTGCTCAAAAAAAAGGTACTCCTATTAAAGCAATGAATAACGGTATAGTTACTTTGGCTGAAAAAGACTTGTTTTATACTGGTGCTACTTTAATTTTTGATCATGGCCATGGAGTTTCAACTCTCTACATGCATATGGATGAAATTTTTGTAAATGTAGGTGATCACGTTAAAAAAGGAGACATCATCGCAACTGTTGGTTCCTCTGGTAGATCAACTGGGCCTCATCTCGATGTAAGACTTAATTGGTTTGGTACTAGACTAGATCCTGCAACTATATTAAACATTCAATAATGAAAAAAACCTTATTAGAAAAAACTGCAGATAAATTAGTTAATGCCTTTGTTAACAATAAAATAATTGCTCCTCTTCCAGCTAAATTTACAAAAAAATTAGATGAAGCTCAAAAGCTAAGAAAATTCTGTGAGAGTAAAATTAAAGATCCAATAATTGGATTTAAAGCTGCGGGTACTGGAATACCTGTAATGAAAAAACTTAAAGAAAAGAAACCTTTCTACGCTGCAATTTTTAAAAAGAATTTTATCAAAAGTGGAAAAAAAGTGAAAATTAATAAATCTACTTTAGGTATAGAGCTTGAGGTTTGCTACTTAATTAAAAAAAACTTTTTCTCATCCAAGAGATCAATTACTATGAAAAACGTAACAAAGTACATTTCACATATGGCTCCTTGTATTGAGGTTATAGGTTATAGACAAAAGAAAAAAGGCATAACTAGCTTTGGTGATTTATGTAGTGATTTTGGTGCTAACGTTAAATTTTTGATTGGTCAAAAGAAGAAATATAAAAGAATAAAAATTGGAAACTTAAAGACAAATATTACTAATAAAAAAATTGGGCAAAGTGTTAATGGAAATACAAATACTGTTTACATAAATCCGCTTAATTCACTTAAATTTGTTTTGAATGAATTAAAAAAAGATAAAGTAAATCTTGATAAAGATTTTTACGTATTCACTGGATCAACGGTTGGGGTTGTGCCAATTTTAGGCAAAGGTCTTTACACTGGAAAAGTAGATCAACTTGGGTCTGCCAAAGCAATTATTCATTAATTTTTAAAAAATTTATTAATGGCGTTACACTTTAGTAAACAAGAATTTAAAAAAAGAAAACTAGCAACATTAAAGTCTATGAAAGAGCAAAATCTTGATGCTCTTTTAATGTTCAGACAAGAATCTATGTTTTGGCTCACAGGTTATGACACCTTTGGCTATGTTTTTTTTCAAACTTTAATATTAGACCATAAAGGAAATATTATTCTTTTAACAAGAGCTCCAGATTTAAGACAGGCTCAAAACACTTCAAATATTGAAGATATAAGAATTTGGGTAGATAAAGACCAGTCTAATCCAACAGATGATCTTAAAATCATCTTAAATGAACTAAATTTAAAAGATAAAAAAATTGGTATTGAGTATGAAGCTTACGGTATGACAGGTCGTAATGCATTAAGACTTAATAAATCTCTAAAAGGTTATTGTGAGGTAGAAGATCAATCAGAATTAATTACAAAACATAGGGTAGTTAAATCTCAAGAGGAGATTGTTTATGTAAAAAAAGCTGCAGCGCTTGCCGATCAAGCTCTTGATGAAGTATGGAAATATGCAAAAGCTGGCGCTAGTGAAGCTAAGATTTTAGCAGAAATGCAAAGAGTGGTTTTAGAGGGTGGCGGTGACTACCCAGCAAATGAATATATTATAGGCTCTGGACACAACGCATTACTATGTAGATATCAATCAGAAAAAAGAATTTTATCTGATACTGATCAATTAACTATTGAATGGGCTGGAACTTATAAACATTATCACTCAGCAATGTTTAGAACCATTCCTATTGGTAAAGCTGATCCAAAACATATTAAAATGCATGAGGCATGTCTTGAGGCTTTAACTAATTGTGCAAAAACCCTAATACCAGGAAAAACTGCAGGTGATGTATTTGATGTACATGCTAAAACTTTTGATGATCTTGGGTACAATAAATCAAGAATGAATGCTTGTGGCTATTCATTAGGGACAACCTTCTCACCCAATTGGATGGACTGGCCAATGCTATACACAGGTAATCCTTATAAAATTGTTCCAGGTAATGTCTTCTTCATGCACATGATATTAATGGATTCAGATAGTAAACTAGCAATGAATTTAGGGGAAACCTACCTTGTGACAGAGAATGGCAACAAAAGATTAGGTAAGCAAAAGTTGGATTTAGTTGTTCTTTAACTAACTTTAGTACCTCAGTTGATTGCTTGATATTTGTATTTACTACAGAATACGTTTCAATCAAATGATTCAACTTAATTGTCAAAAATTTCTTAATCAATATTTTTGCAGGTAACTATTGGAATTGGGTTTGCCACATTACTTTTAATTATGATTACTAATTTTAAGTATTTAAGCCCTAAAGTTTATCCACTTATAAGAAATCAATAACTAAACATCAGATCGAGATCTAAATCTTTCAAATATTAATCTTGTTTTAATTCCAATATTTAAAAATGGCTGCGGTGGGAGCCAAGTAGGCTTACTTCTAGATTCTATTATATTAATTTCATCACTATTTTCATTGCTTGCTTTAATTGCTATCTGTTCACCAAATAAAGTGCCAACTCCAATACCAGAACCATTATAGCAACCTGCTACAAAAACATTATCTTTTATTTTTTCAAAAATTTGTGAACTATTTCTAGTTCTGGATACAACCCCAGACCAACTAGATTCAATAATATCATCTGCTAAACTTGGAAATCTTTTTTTGATACCAAGTTTTTGATTTAAATATCTTTTATCTAACTCTGATTTAGACATTTTAAAAGGACTATGAACTTCTGCAGTATTTCTAATTAAAATCCTTTTATCTTTTGTCATTCTAATAGTTGCACCCATTGGTCTTACAGGTAATACTCCCCACTCCCTGGGCTCACCAATTGACTTGTACTCTGTATCAGTTAATAGTCTTGTCATACTTGCAGTCAAAGTTAAGGGAAAATTATAATTATTTTTTATACCAAGTGATTTTAAAAAACCATTAGTACAAAAAATAATCTTTTTAGTGATTATTTTATGATTATTAAATTTACAAATAATTGTATCACTATTTTTTGACCATTCATTTAATTGAGTGTTTTCTAATAGCTCAACATTATCTGGCAAAGTGTCAACCATTGCTCTAACTAATTTTCCTGGATGTAATAAAATTCCTCCTTTAGTATAAAGTGCTAGGTTATAAAAATTTGTACCTAATCTTTTACCTAAATCATCTTTATCAAAAATATTATGTTCAAAATTTAATTTTAATAAAGTTTTGCTAAAATTTTCTATTATCTTTCTATCTTTTTGATTTGAAGAGGCAAAGTATTTTCCACTTTCATTCCAATCACAATCTACCTGATGCTCTTTAATAAACTTTTTTACAACATCAATTCCTAATTTATAAATATCTGTCTTCTTTTTATAATTAGAAAGTTCTTTATTGGATGTAAAACCATCATTAAGCGTTGTATCGACTAAATATCCTGAGTTTCTTCCACTAGCACCCTCACCTGCTAATTGAGCATCAACAACAATGATTTTTTGATTTGGATGAAGTTCTGATAATTTTCTAGCAGCAGATAAACCTGTATAGCCAGCACCTACTATTAACCAATCACAGGATTTATTTTTATCTAAACTTTTTATATTAGATCTTCTATCAAGGTCATTAATCCAACTACAACCAGTATCATTAATTACTTTCATGTAGTTAGATTATGACAGATAAGATATTTTTAAAAGATCTTAAGATACCAAAGAACCTTGTTTGATCATGTCTTTTTTTTAATCATCAATTTTAACCACTTTTTTTCAACATCCCATCTAACATGCCTGTCAAGTTCTTGATTAATAATTAATTAGATAAACATTTAATTTCTTTCTTTTAATTTTTTACAAAAGATTTACTTTATTTATAAATGCTAAAGCTTTTTATCTCTATTGCTAAATATCTATTTTCTATTTAATGATTTCATAAATTTTTGAAGCCACCAACTTATATCCTTTTTTGGAATAATGAGTTTTTTCTTTGCTAAATAACTCTACTGAATATTCATTTTTAAATAATTCTTTGTGAAGATCTATAAGTTCAATATTTGAATTTTCTATAATTTCTATAATTTTTTTATAATTGTCATTTATATAGACAGGTCTACTATATCTTTTAAATTCAGGTAAATAAATAAAATATAATTTTAAATTTTTCTTAATTGTAAAATTTTTTAGAGATTTAATTATTATTTCAAACTCGCTTGATAATTTTTGATTATCTTTATAAAATAATAAATTTCTTAGATAATAAAATTTAAAACTAAATTTTGTTTGATCTTTTTTTATATTTTTTGATTTTTTTTTAGTTCCTTAAATTTACTATGAAGTATTTCAGAATTAAATTTATTAATTTTAGATTGTTGATTTAACAAATTTTGTGAAAAGCTTTCATCAGAAATATATTTTTTTAAAATATCAAATTGAATTTCGTTTTGCAAATCATGTAAATCATTCCCTTCATAATAAAACCATAAAACATTTTTGACTTTATCTTTAAACAGATATTCTCTTATCGTTGCTAGATTAAGTAGAGGCCCGTTAGAGTCCATTCCTAAATTTAAAACTTTTTTATTTGAAATTTTTTTTAGGTTAAAGGAAATATTATATTTTTGGTGAACACATGCTCCTTGTACAAAAGAATCCCCAATTAATAAATAATCTATGATACTGTTGCCCCAAATATCATCTGGGTTATTAAATCCATACCTATCACTATTATATTTTTCATAATAACCTTCTTCATTACAGTAAATGGTATTTTCATGAGAAATACCTGATAGAGGTAAAAAATCTTGTTTTTGATTGATTAAATGATTACTGGGGTTAACAGCTAAAATTTTGCCTTGCTCATAAAAATTAATTTTTTCTACAATTTGTATTCTGTTATTAGTATAAATTTTTTTTTGCAAAAAAAACAAGTATGTCTCAACTAAATATAATGAAATTATTATAGATATAATAATTAGTAAAATTTTATCTATATTTGCTACAATTTTATTAATCCAATTCAAATTCATTTGAATAATCCTTTTTTAAATCTTGATTTTGTTTTTTTTTATCTAATATACAATTTCCAATAACTAAATAATCTAATTCTGTTCCCATAAAACAATTAAAAGCATCTGATGGTGTGTTTACAATTGGCTCTCCTCTTACATTAAAAGAAGTGTTTATAATTACTGGACACCCTGTTCTTTCTTTAAATTTAGAAATTAAATCATAGTAAGGTTTGTTAGTATTTTTTGTTACCGTTTGAATTCTAGCAGAATAATCTACATGGGTTACAGCAGGTATTTCTGATCTTTTTATATTTAACTTATCAATTCCAAAAAGTTTTTTTTGATCATTAGTCATCTCAATTTTTTTATCTGAACTAATGTTAGCCACTAATAACATGTATGGGCTATCAACATTCAAATCAAACCACTTAGACAGATCGTCCCTTAAAATTGATGGAGCGAATGGTCTAAAACTTTCTCTATATTTTACTTTTAAGTTTAAATTTTTTTGCATTTTGTCAGACCTTGGGTCTCCCAATATTGATCTACCTCCTAAAGCTCTAGGTCCAAATTCCATTCTACCCTGAAACCAACCAATTGCTTTTTCAATTGACAAATATTCAGCTGTTTTTTTAATTACATCCTCATAATCTAAAGTTTCAAATTTTGCTCCTATCGATTTTAGTTCTTTTTCAATTTCTTCTTGAGTAAATTTCGTTCCTAGGAAAGAACCTTGCATTTCATCATTTGTGTTAACCACTCTATTATTTTTCTGTTCAATATGCCAAAATGCTAAGGCTGCACCTAATGAACCACCTGCGTCCCCTGCCGCTGGTTGAATCCAAATATTATCAAAAATTTTTTCTTTAAGTATTTTTCCGTTAGCAACACAATTCAATGCTACACCTCCAGCTAAACATAGATTTCTTATCCCATATTCTTTTTGAATAGATTTTGCTAAATTTATCATAATTTCTTCAGCCACATTTTGAATTGATGCTGCAATATCCATATGAAATTGAGTAATTTTTTCTCTTTGTGGATTTCTAGGACTTTGACCAAAAAGTTTATGAAATTTTTCATTAGTCATTGTAAGTCCAGTTGCATAATTAAAATACTTTTGGTCTAATCGAAAAGTCCCATCATCTTTAATATCAATGAGTTGTTTTATTTCATTCTCAAAAATTGGATTTCCATATGGTGCTAAACCCATTAATTTATATTCTCCACTATTGACTTTAAACCCTGTGTAATATGTAAATGCAGAATAAAGTAGTCCTAGGGAGTGAGGAAAATGAATTTCTTTTTTTATTTCTAAATCTTTATTTTTACCAATCGCAACAGTGGTTGTTGCCCACTCTCCCACACCATCTGCTGTTAATATAATTGCTTCCTCGAATGGTGATGGAAAAAAAGCGCTAGCGGCATGACTTAAATGATGATCTGAAAAAAAAATATTTTTATCAGATCTATAATAAATATCGTGCTCTTTCAATTTATTAAAAAGGAAATTTTTTTGAAAAAGTTTTTCTTTAATCCATAAAGGCATTGCCTTTGAAAATGATGTAAAACCTCTTGGGGCAAATGCAACATAAGTTTCTAATAATCTTTCAAATTTTAAAAAGGGTTTTTCAAAGAAAACTATTTGATCAACTTGACTCAATTTAAGATTTGCAAATTTTAAAACAAAATCGATTGCATTACGTGGATAATTTGGGTCATGTTTTTTTCTTGTAAATCTTTCTTCTTGCGCTGCTGCAATAATCCTTCCATTTTTTAAAATACATGCTGCACTGTCGTGATAAAATGCTGAAATTCCTAAAATGTATGACATCTTAATTTAAAAACTTATTATGAATGTTTATTGGAATTAATTTTTGCAAAAATGGGTCAGAAAAAAACAATAAGAACATTTAAAATTAAATAAGAGATAATGTAATGAAAAATATTAAAGAAATATTTTTCATTTTAAAAGATCGTATAAATAAAAGGTGCTACTGCTGAACCCTGTGTTAATACTATCAACCCGCCAAACAGAGCAAGAATAATGATAATCGGTAAAAGCCAATATTTTTTTCTAACTTTTAAAAATTCCCAAAACTCTTTTATAAAACTCATATCAAAATTGGTTTTTCATTTTACTTTTTGGACCATTTTTTTCAATCCAATATGATTTATTTTTATTATATTTAAGATTTAAGATATCCTTTCCTAAAATTCTCATAATTATACCTGTTGGAGTTACTACAAAAAAAAATATAATTCCCATTATAATTGGTGAAATTATTTTTCCTAAAAATATCCCAAATTTGGCCCAGAGTTTATTTAATGGTGTTAAAATTTTTGAGTTTAATAGACCCAAAATTAAAAAGATTAAAGAAATAAATAAAGACCATATTTTTATCCCATCATTATTAATCAAAGGGTATAAAGATATCAATATAAATACTACAAAAAAAACAATTCCAAAACTTCGATTGGAACTTATTTTGATATCATCCATTTTTTTAGAATACGATAATTAGTTGTTATTTAAAAGGATTTAAAATTATAATATTAATAGTTTGACACTAGACCAGATCCAATGTCTATAATAAAATGAATTATGCTAACATTGATACTTTTTGCATTTTTAGTTGTTATAATATGGGTACTATTCAGACCAATCACAAAAAAAGAGATCGATCGTTATAACAATAAAGACAATTGGTCTAACTCAGATTTGCATTAAGAATTTAGAAAATTTTAGATATGGCACATAATTTGAGTCTGCAAGTTATTGATATAAATGATCATATTTTTGATGAAAGGCTTCTAAAAACTAGCAGAGAAAACTAAAATATTTTGTTTTTAACTAAATGTTCTAAAAGCAGCCATCCTCCGTCGAGACTCAAATGAGTCTTGTTCCAATAAAATACTTTGCCTTGGTAATTTGCAACACATTTATTTTCAACAAAGCTGTTACAAAAAAGGTCTTTTGTGAATATTCTATTTATATCATCATTAAGATTGTCAAAAAACAATACAGTTTTTAAATTTTTCATTTCATTTTCTTCAAATGGTATGAAGGCTAATACTTTATCGTTTTTTAAAACTTTTTTAGCTAAATAATTCGGAACATCTATTCCTATTCTTGGCAAAGGATAAAGTAAGGTTATAGTCTTATCTGAGTCTAAAATTTTTTTAATTTGTAGTTTAAAATTTTTTTCTATTTCAAATTGTTTTATTTTAAAATATTCTTTTTGTTTTAAATCTTTACATTTAAACTCACCACAATAAAAATCTCCATTATATTCATTTACAGAATGAAATTTATGACTCCATCTAAAGAAAAGAACTACATTTTTGATATTCTTGTCATTTAAAACAAAATCAAAAATATCTTTACATAAATTGTTATTCATAAAATTATGTACGTCACATGACGAAACATCATAAAAGATAGATTTTTTATTTTCATTTAAATAATCATTAAGAGGAGATAGCAAGCCATGAGTGAAACTATCTCCTATTAAAACTGTATCTGGTATTTCTTTCTTACTTCCTAGTTTTGAGCAATTATCTGGAATTATTTTTTTTTGAAAACTTTTGAATAATACTTTGCTTTTTATTTTTTTTATCAAACTTTCTTTGCAAGGATTAATCATATTTGATGGTGATTTTGAGTTGTTATATTCTAGATAAAAAGATGCTTCAGATGGAAATCGTTCAATTAGTCCATCTTTTTGATAGATATAATTTCCAGTAACAAAAATTATAGTAAGTCCTATTCCACAAAATCCAAATAATTTTTTTAGCGATATATTTTTATCTCTGAAAGGTTTTTCCAAATATTTCCATGTAATAAAAGACAATACAAAAGTTATTATAATTAAAATAATATAAGTAAGAATTGATAGATCATAAAAATTATGTGATTTATCAGAGTACATAAAATTAAAATGTCTCGAAAAAACAAATAAAGGAAAATGCCATAAATAAAGAGAATAAGAGATTAGGCCTATATTGACTAAAAATTTATAACTTAATATTTTTCCCATGAGGGTAAATTTATCAGCTGAAATAATTAATAAAAAAGCTCCAGCTACTGGTATTAAGGTATAAAAACTTGGATGAGGAATTGTTTCATCAAATATAATTAAAGAATATATTATTAAAATAAAACCAAGTATTGATAATAAATTATTGTGTGAAATTGATTTTATTTTATAATTTGAAAGTAAATATAAACTTGCTAAAGAACCTGCTAAAAGTTCCCATGCCCTACTCACTAAAATTAAAAAGTTAAAATTAGTGTAAAGACCATCTGATAAATCTTGTGCAAGAATTAATGAGAATATTAATAAAATAATTACTATAAATATGATCTTTTTATTAAAAATTTTCCAAAATACTATTAAAAAAATTGGATATAAAAAATAAAATTGTTCTTCAACTCCTAAACTCCAAGTGTGTAACAAGGGTTTCAAGGAGTCTGGTTCAGCAAAATAACCGCCTTGTAATAAAAAAACCACATTAGGAATAAATGTAGACACACCTATCAAGCTCTGACCATATTCTTTAAATGTAAAAGGGAATAAAAGTTTATAAGCAGGATAGATTGATATTATTGTAATGAATACTAAAATTGGTAAGATTCTTTTTATTCTCCTTATAAAAAAATTTTTAAAAGATATTGTTTGTTTTTCATTTAATTCTTTTAGAAGAATATTGGTGATTAAATATCCACTTATAACAAAAAAAATATCTACTCCAATAAAACCCCCAGAAGCATAAGAAATGGAAAATGTATGGTAAAAAATTACTGGTATAATTGCAATGGCTCTTAATCCATCAATTTCTTTTCTGTAAAGCATTATTATTTAAAAATATTATTTTTTTTTATTATTATATAGATTTTTGAAGCTACTAACCCATATACTTTTTCTGAGTAATGAGTTTTTGTGTCACTAAATAGCTTAAATTTATTATTATTAAATTTTCTGATTAACTCTTTTACTTTATTATGATTTTTATCTAAATACAAGATATGTTAAAGATTTTTCAAAAAGCCAAAAATCAATTTATTAGAACTAGTATAGTTTTATTTTTAATACTCTCTTTTTTGATTCTACTTTATACCTTCTACATATCTGAAATTAACTTCCAAGGTTCAAAACATGAAAAATATATTAAGTATTATATATTATCTTTATTTTTAATTTTATTTTTTTTAACCTCATTAAGATTTAGTAAAAAATTTCAGGAATACTTAGTTATAATCACATTTAGTACTATAATTTCTCTTTATACTTTTGAATTTTATTACTTTTTAAAATTTGATTACAGAGTAACAACAGTTAAATATAAAAAAATAGTCAAGGAATCTAAAATAAAAATCTATGAGGATTTCAAAAAAATGAATATTCAGAGTATTCCTTATTACAGAGTTGAAAAAGAGTTTTTACATAATAATCAAGTTATTTTTCCTGTTTCTGGTGTTTCAAAAATTAAAACCATTTATTGTAATGAAAATAATAAACAAATTAATTACATGAGTGACAGATATGGTTTTAGAAACGAGGATAAAGAATGGGATAATAAAAAAATTGATGTGGTTTTGATTGGAGATTCTTTTGCACAAGGAGCATGTGTAGACAATAAAAATACATTGTCTGCAAATATGAAAAAAAAATCTGATTTAAGTATAATTAACCTAGGTATATCAGGTCACGGACCTTTAAAAGAGCTAGTTGTATTAAGAGAATATGCAGAATTTATTAAACCAAAAAAGATATTTTGGTTTTTTTATGAAGGTAATGACCTAACAAAAGACTTAAAAGCAGAACTATCGAGTGATTTTCTAAAAAAATATTTTCATCCTGACTTTAAACAAGATCTAATAAAAAAACAAAAAAATATTGATAATCTGCTTTTAAAAGATTTCAGAAAAAAAATGTTATTTGAAAACCAAACAAATGACAGCATTACAAAATTAAATAATAATCACGTTTCAAAATTTAAGGATTTTTTAGAAAATACAAAATATTTAAGATTATGGGCTGTTAGAAATATATTAAAAAAAAATATTTCTAAGAAAAAAATAGATCCAGAGTTTAAAAAAATTTTAAAATTAGCAAAAAATGAGGTTAACTCCTGGGGAGGGAAATTATATTTTGTTTATTTGCCAGAAAAAACTAGATACCAAAATACATTCTATAGAGAGGTTTATTCTGATCAATTTAGAAACAAAAAAAAAATTTTAGATATAGCACATAGTTTGAATCTGCAAGTTATTGATGTTGATGATGATATTTTTTATGAAATTAAAAATCCAACAGATTTATATTATTTACATTTTAATGAAGATGGTTATAAAATAATCTCCAATCACTTATCAGGATATATTAAAAATGAATATTAACTCTTATTCAGTTTATAAAGAACACTTTAACAAATTCGGATATGTGATTCTTCCTAATGTTTTTAAACCTAATGAAATAAATGATTTAAGAAATGAAATTAAGCTTCAAGAGGAAAATTTAAAAAAAAATATTTCAAGAACAAAATCTTCACTTAAGGATGTTTTAAGTTATCCTTCATTATCTAAAGCAATTCTAAAAAATGAGATTGTTGATTTGTTAAGAATACTTTTAGATGAAAAACCAATATATTGGGGAGAGAGCTCATTTAGATGGAACGAAAATCCCAGTAGAGCTTTTCATAATGACGCGAAAAATGATAACGAATGTCCTTTTAAAACTAAGTATAACTTATTAAGATTTGGTATTTATCTGCAAGATCATGATAAATCTAGTGGTGGATTAAAAATCTGGCCAAAATCAAATAGTATTTTGCAACCAGGCAGACAATTGTTAAAAAAAATTTTTAAAAAAAACTATAGTTTAAAAAATTTATTTCCACAGCAATATCTTAAAAGTGTTAATTTAAAAACAAAAGCAGGAGATATTGTAATTTGGAATCTTAGAACAGCACACAGTGGAAGTGCAGTTAGATTAAAATTTTTAAATAATATAAGTTTTGGTCCTAAAATAGAAAATATCATATTTAAATATTTACATTTTATGGTCAAAGATCTTAGGAAGGAACGATGTGTAATTTTTGCAACTTTTGGAGCAAAAGGCTATCAATTAGAAAATTACATGGAGGAAAAATCAAAACATGAAGGATTGAAAATAATATTTGGAAATTCAAACTGGGATAAAGAAACAAAATTAGAAGCCAAAAATTTAGGAGTAGTACTTGATGAAAGACTTCTAAAAACTTACAGTGCGAACTAAAATATTCATTTTACTTTTTATTTATTGATGAATAGATTTTTTAAAGTATTAGCTTATATCCTTTTTCTGAGTAATCGGTTTTTTTGATTAAATAATTCTTCATGAAGATCAATAAGACAAATATTTGAATAGTTTTTAATTTACTTATAGTAAAATAAACTATTACTAAACTTTTTTTAGAGGCTATTTTTATATTATCCGTTCAATGATTTTTGTGGTTTCATGTCTGCTTTGTCGATCCCAGCCACTTTAACTGGTTTCTTCATAGCATCTCTTCTAAACGGTTCACCTAATTCTTGGTTTAATATGACTTCTATAAAAGTTGTGATCCCTTTTTTTTGGTCTTCACAAGATTGCTTTATTGCAGCCGTAGTTTCTTCCATTGTTCGAACAGTTACACCTTTTAAACCACAAGCATCAGCTACTTTTGCATAACTTAACTCAGGATCTAATTCTGTTCCAATAAAATTATCATCAAACCATAAAGTAGTATTTCTTTTTTCAGCACCCCATTGGTAATTTCTAAAGATTACCATTGAAATTGCTGGCCATTCTGGTCTAGCACATGAACTCATCTCATTCATGCTAATACCAAATGCACCGTCACCTGCAAAACCAATTACTGGTGTATTAGGACATCCAATTTTTGCTCCAAGAATTGCTGGAAAACCATAACCACAAGGACCAAATAATCCTGGTGCTAAATATTTTCTACCTTTTTCAAACGTTGGATAAGCATTTCCAATTGCACAGTTATTACCAATGTCGCTTGAGATAATTACATCATCAGGCATACCTACTTGTATTGCTCTCCATGCTTCTCTAGGAGACATTCTATCTGCATCTCTTTTTCTCGCTTCTGCATTCCAAACTGTTCCTTTATCATCATCTTCGTGATCTAAACTTGATAACTCTTGTAACCAAGCAGATTTAGTTTGGTGAATAATATTTTTTCTCTCTTCTCTATTTTTATCTCCTGCTGTTGGAGAAAGTTGAGCTAAAATTTGTTGTGATACTAATTTTGCATCCCCACAAATACCAACTGTGACTTTTTTAGTTAAACCAATTCTATCTGAATTCATATCAACTTGAATGATACTTGCATCTTTAGGCCAGTAATCCATTCCATAACCTGGTAATGTTGAGAAAGGATTTAATCTTGTACCAAGTGCAAGAACAACATCAGCTTTCTTAATTAATTCCATTGCAGCTTTTGATCCGTTATACCCTAAAGGTCCAGCTGCTAATGGGTGACTTCCTGGAAAACTATCATTATGTTGATACCCTGAACAAACTGGAGCATCTAATTTCTCAGCTAATTTTTTACAATCTTCAATTGCCCCACCAATTACTACACCTGCACCAGATAGTATTACTGGAAACTTAGCGTTTGACAATAAGTCAGCTGCTTTTTTAATTGCATCAACTCCACCTGCTTGCCTTTCAAGTCTAACAATTGGAGGAAGATCTATATCAATTACTTGTGTCCAATAATCTCTTGGAACATTTATTTGTGCTGGAGCTGATCCTCTGATCGCTTTTTCAATTACTCTATTTAATACTTCTGCCATTCTTGAAGGATCTCTAACTTCTTCTTGATAACAAACCATATCTTTAAATAAATTCATTTGTTCTACTTCTTGGAAACCACCTTGGCCCATAGTTTTATTGGCAGCTTGAGGTGTTACTAATAATAATGGTGTGTGGTTCCAGTATGCAGTTTTAATAGGGGTAACAAGACCAGTAATTCCAGGACCGTTTTGAGCAATAACCATTGACATTTTGCCAGTAGATCTTGTGTAACCATCAGCAATTAATCCACCGTTTGTTTCATGAGCAACATCCCAAAAAGTAATTCCAGCATCAGGAAAAATATCTGAAATAGGCATAAATGCAGAACCAATAATTCCGAATGCGTGTTCAATACCGTGCATTTGTAAAACCTTTACAAAAGCTTCTTCAGTTGTCATTTTAGTCATAATAATTAGGCCTTCCTGCTTAAGTTTGTTAAAAAAATCTATAAATAATTTGTTAATTATTAAGATTAATATATAAGAATTAAAAAATTTCAAACAAACAAATTGACCCAATTATGGCCACAGATATTATAATACATGATGAGAAAGACAACGTAGGAGTAGTTGTTATTGATAAAATCACTCCAAAACAAGATTGTGCATGCTGGATTATGGAGAATGATAAAACAGTTCAAATTCAATCTGTTGACGAAATTCAATTAGGACATAAAATTGCAATGGTTGATCTTAACGAAGGTGACACTATTTTGAAATATGGTCATGATATTGGAAAAGTAATTAAATCAATCAAAAAAGGTGAGCATGTTCATGTTCATAATGTAAAAACTAAGAAGTGGTAAAAAATATGGAAATTCCAAAAAGTTTTTTAGGTTATAAAAGAGAAAATGGCAGAGTTGGTACTAGAAACCATGTAATCATCTTGCCTGTAGATGATATTTCAAACGCTTGTGCTGAAGCTGTAGCAAACAACATTAAAGGAACAATTGCCCTTCCTCACTCTTATGGAAGACTTCAATTTGGTGCTGATTTAGATTTACACTTTAGAACAATGATTGGGACTGGAAAAAACCCTAACGTTGCTGCTGTAATTGTTATTGGGATTGAACCTAAGTGGACAAAAAGAATCGTTGATGAAATTGCTAAAACTGGAAAACCTGTTGAAGGATTTCATATTGAAAGAACTGGTGATATTGGAACAATTATGAAAGCTTCTAAAAAAGCTCAAGAAT
Source organism: Candidatus Pelagibacter sp. PS_43 (assembly GCF_059417795.1). Taxonomy (NCBI): domain Bacteria; kingdom Pseudomonadati; phylum Pseudomonadota; class Alphaproteobacteria; order Candidatus Pelagibacterales; family Candidatus Pelagibacteraceae; genus Candidatus Pelagibacter; species Candidatus Pelagibacter sp. PS_43. The sequence continues at coordinate 699,855 of NZ_CM182066.1, forward strand.
TTGCAATGTGGGCTTCTGAAAAACAAAGAGAAGAATGTCCTTTAAGCGATTTATGGATTTCGGTTAAATGTGGTGAATCTGATACAACATCAGGTCTTGCTGCTAACCCAACTGTTGGAAACCTGATGGATAAATTAGAGCCATTAGGAGTTCATTTATGTTTTGGTGAAACATCAGAGTTAACTGGCGCTGAAAAAGTTTGTGCTACACGTGGTGCAACCCCTGAAGCCTCAAAAAAGTTCATGAAAACATGGAGTGATTACAACGATTTTATTTTAAAAGAAGCAACAGATGACCTTTCTGAAAGTCAACCAACTGCAGGAAATATTGCAGGTGGATTAACTACAATTGAAGAAAAAGCGTTTGGAAATTTCCAAAAAATTGGAAATTGTAAATTTATCGATGTTTTAGAGCCAGCTGAAGAACCTACTAAAGGAAAAGGATTATACTTTATGGATACTTCATCTGCTGCAGCAGAGTGTATTACCCTTCAAGCAGCTGCTGGATTTAATATTCATTTATTCCCAACAGGTCAAGGTAATATTGTAGGTAACCCTATTGAACCAGTTGTAAAATTAACTGCCAACCCATTAACTGTAAAAGGCATGGGTGAACATATTGATTGTGATGTATCAAAAATATTATCACGTGAGATGAACATGTCTGAAGCAGGTGATGAATTAATTAAATCGATGATTAGAGTTGCTAATGGCAGATTGACTTGCGCAGAAGCTTTAGGTCATAAAGAGTTTGTTATGACTAAACTTTACAGAAGTGCTTAATAATAAAATCTAATAAATATTCATGATATTTAAAAAATACCTGGTCGTTGTACCAGGTATTATTTTAGCATTTGTTCTCTACAGTTTATCTCAGGGTTTTAATAATATCATTGGAATTGAATTATTGGGCTATGAAAAAAGCCCAATATCTACAGCAATGATTGCTATTTTACTTGGAATGGTTTTTGGAAACATATTTCAAATGAGAAACAACTTCGTTAAAGGTTTAGAATTTACTCAGTCATATATTCTCAAACTTGGAATAATTTGTTTAGGAATTCAGTTAAAACCTTTTGAGTTTATAGAATTTGGTGCAATAGCAATACCTTTAATTATAATTTGTATTGTAGCTGTACTGATAGTTATAAAGCTATTAATTCAAAAACTCAAAATCCCTACAAGAATGGCCTATTTGATTTCTATTGGCAGCACCGTATGTGGGACAACAGCAATTATGGCGACTGCTCCTGTAATAGGTGCAAAAAAAAATGAAGTATCCTATGCAATCGCTAACATCACATTGTTTGGAATTTTATCAATGCTCTTATACCCTTATTTTGCCAACCATTATTTTGATGCTGAGCCAATGTTTGTTGGTTTATTTTTGGGGACATCAATTCATGAAACATCTCAAGTAGCTGCTGCTGGACTTATTTATGATCAACAATTTAATAGTCCCGAAACACTGAATGTTGCAACGGTAACAAAATTAATAAGAAATACATTTCTAGTAATAATGATTCCTCTTTTTGCATTTCTTTATAATAGAAATAATGTTGTTAAAAAAGACTATTCAATAATTGCAATTTTTCCTTATTTTGTAATAGGTTTTGTAGTTATGATAATTTTTAGAAATGTTGGAGATCTATTTTTCTTAACATCTTATAATGAATTATGGCTAGATACAGTCAAAATAATTAAATTATCATCAAAAATTTTCTTAACAATGGCGATGGCAGCTATTGGTTTATCAACTAACCTCAAAGATCTTAAGGGTATGGGTTACAAGCCTTTTGTCGTGGGGTTTATAGGAATGGCGACAGTAGGTTTGGTTAGTATTTTGACTATAGAATTTTATATTAATTTTTTAAACTAAGACTTTTTTAGTAACATCTTTTTTTTGAAATTAGAAATAACACGCCTAATAAGTGCAGCGCCTACCCCTAAAGTAATTGCAAACATAATTGAAAATAGTCCATAGAAAAATGGCATATCTTCAGAAAATTCTAAGATAAATAATGAGAAAAAATTTAAATCTGAAACTAACACTTGTATTGTTTCTTTATCTACTTGCTCAGCAAAAAATGTTTCATAAGCAATAGCTATTCCAACTATTAGTAATAAAATTGCTAATAATGCTTTTAACCCTGAGCTATCAATTTTTTCACCAAGTTTTTGTCCTATTTGAACTCCTATGATTGATCCAACAACTAACATTGTAACCAACATCAAGTCTATTGATCCAAAATTAAATGAATGTAAAAAAGTAACTATGACACTGACAAAGATTGTCACAAACAAAGAAGTTCCTGGAACTAATTTTGTGGGCATTTTAATTATATAAATCATTGCAGGTACTAATATAAAAGCACCACCTATCCCCATGATTGCAGCAATAAACCCTACGAGCAAACCAATTATAATTGGAGTAAATATACTTTCATATAATTTTGATTTTGGAAATCTCATTCTTAATGGAAGACCGTGTATCCAATAATGTACATGTAGTTTTTTTTTAACTACAAGGTTTCTTTTTGCTCTATCTATTTCTCTAAGACTTTCGACTAACATCAATGTACCAATTATTGCGAGTATATACATGTAAGCTAAAGAAATAACTGTATCAATTTTTCCAATACCTTTAAAATATGTAAAAGTGTAAATACCTAAAGCAGTTCCAATTGTTCCACCAATCACAATCATAAAACCCATCTTATAATCTAAAGTATTCTTTAAATAATGAGTTGTTGACCCTGATACCGATGTTGCAAGAATATTGTTAGCTTCATTTGCAACCGCATATGCAGGTGGTACACCTAAAAAAATTAAAAATGGTGTCATTAAAAAACCACCCCCAACACCAAATAAACCTGAGAGTACTCCAACGATTGCACTTAATAAAAGTATTTCAATGGGGTTAACAAATACTTGTGCTATTGGTAAAAATACATCCATAAAAAATTAATAGTTGTTAAAAAACAACCTAATTAAATGTAATAAAAGTTCCAATTAAAATAACACCCCAATAAGCAGCTAGACTAACGAGGATCCCTGTTTTTATTAAAGTTGCTTTAAAATTTGAGAGTTTATTTATTATTTTTATGTTGAAAATTGACATTACAACCGTCAATACACCCAGTTAATTATTTGTCAAATAAATAGTTTATCTAAAATGATTTTTTTTTATTAGTAGATGGTCGCTCCAAAAACTTTGACTTCATCCCCCTCAACACCAAGCACCAATCTTCCAAGGAACTCACCTTCAATTTCCTTACTCCTCTGTTTGAATAGAACTGTGATGTTTTGGCCTCGTCTTAAACAGCCAAAAGCCTGATAGTCTTCTTTTAAGCTTGTTAAAAGCTTATTATTAGCCCACTGCTTTCCAAGCTCAACTTCATTCGCACCAAACAACATTTGAGTACCAAAATCTTTAGTGAAACCACCATAATCTTTCATATTTGAAGTTTTAACAAGATTGTCCCAAATAGGATTAGCAATTGCTATAATCTCATCATCAGATTTCTCTAATAAATTCATAATTTAAGTTTTACTATTTTAAGAAGCTTTTTTCTTCTCGTTCTCGTCAACTATGTGATATACTGGAACTTTCTCAAGTGAAAATTTACCAGTTTTAGGATCACGTCTAGAAACCGTTAAACAATGCCAATTATCATCGTCAAGTTTCATGTGATCACCTCTGTAATAGTAACCAGGCCAACGTGTTTCCTCACGAAACATAGTATGTTCTGTAACACACTGTGAAGTTAAAGCTCTATGCTTTAATTCCCAAGCTCTCATCAGTTCGTGGTAATCTTTAGCACCAACGTTTTCTAAATCTTCCTCTAACCAAGCCAATAATTCTAAGCCTCTTTTAAGCATATTACCATTGGTCATATAGTTAGTTGCAATTCCTCCTACATATTCGTCCATAATTCTTTGTAGACGTTGTAGTCCTTGAATAGGTGAAATGTAGCTTGGTGAAACGGTTCCACCAGTAATTTCGTTTTGACCTACAGTGTAGTTTTCTAAAGGTTTATAAACTGTAGCTTTAAAATCTTCACATTGTTTATCAGAAACTTTAATTCCTTCAGCTTTTTTATCTTCAATATATTTTACAGCAGCTTTTGCAGCTAAACGTCCTTCTGTGAAAGATCCAGATGAAAATTTATGTGCACTTCCACCAACTGTATCTCCAGCACCAAAAAGTCCATCAATAGTTAACATTCTATTGTATCCCCAAAAGTATTCTGGTGGAGATAAGTCTTCTGGTCCACTTACCCAAGCTCCTGAACAAGTTGCATGAGAACCCATAACGTAAGGCTCAGATGTTGTTAGTTCTGGATTTGTGTACTTAGGGTCAATATTTTGTGATGCCCAAACAACAGCTTGACCAACCGTCATACCAAGGAAATTTTCCCAGCCAACAGTCTCTAAATGTGGATCTTGGAATGCTTCAGTAGTAACCATGTGAATTGGTCCACCACCTGCCATTGTTTCTTGAATAAATGCATGATTTCTTAAACATGTTGGAGTTGGATGATGGTCAATGTATTCACCAACTAATTCTTTAGTTTGGTCGTACCATTTCTTCTCGTAGTTTTCTCCATTCGCATTTTGAGTATAAGTTTTAAGATGTAAAAAATATGCTCCAACTGGACCATAACCATCTTTAAATCTACATAACACAATTCTATTTTCCATTTGTGTCATTTTAGCACCAGCTGCAATTGGTAATGCATAAGCAGAACCATTACTCCATGGTGCATACCAAGTTCTTCCCATTCCTTCACCAACGGCTCTTGGTTTGAAAATATGAGAAGCTCCACCTGCTGCAACGATTACAGTCTTTGATCTAAATACATGAAAATCACCGGTTCTCATGTTGAAGCCTACAGCACCACCTACTCTATTTTCTTGAGTCTCATCCATTAAAAGATGAGTAATCATTATTCTATTATAAATTTTATCAGCAGATTTTTTGGCAGCTTCAGCAACAATTGGCTTATAGCTTTCTCCATGAATCATGATCTGCCATTTACCTTCTCTAAGGTAACGGCCAGTTTTTTCATTCTTCATCATTGGTAATCCCCACTCATCAAACATATGAACAGTTGAATCTACGTGACGAGCCATATCATATCCTAAATCTTCTCTAACCATTCCCATTAAATCATTTCGAGCATATCTTACGTGATCTTCGGGTTGGTTTTCTCCCCACTGCATACCCATATAACAGTTGATAGCATAAAGACCTTGAGCAACCGCTCCACTTCTATCAATATTAGCTTTTTCAACACAGATGATTTTCATATCTCTGCCCCAGTGTCTAGCTTCAAATGTAGCACCTGTTCCAGCCATACCTCCACCAACTACTAAAACATCACAATCTTCAAAATGTGTCTTATGCTTAGCCATTAGTAGTAAACTCCTTTTTTAAATGAGTCTTTTGGAACTGACGGTAAATCTCCATCAATATTTAAACCTTTTGGTTCAGTGTAAAGTCTTTGTGAATTAATTTCACCTTGATTAGGTTTATCAACTTCAGCTAATTTTGGTATAAATTTTCCCCAAGGCTTTGTTGTAATTGGAGACACAAAATCCTTTGTAGTTCCATTTCTAAATTTAATTTTCCAAGAGATAGTTCCTTTTTCTTCTTCACGTCTAACCCTAACACTGTGACCCATTGGTGCAAAGTCTGCATAACCACGAACATCTATTGCATGATTAGGGCACGCTTTTACACATGAATAACATTCCCAACAAAAGTTAGGCTCGATATTTACTGCTCTTCTAATATTTTCATCAATGTGCATGATATCTGAAGGACAAATATCTACGCAGTGACCACATCCATCACATCTCGTCATGTATACAAAAGTTGACATATTATTTTACCTCTCTCTATTAATAGTGCTTTGGTTGTTCTCTTTTAATGCCTAATCCAAATTGTTTTGGTGCATCTGCAAGTGGAGGAAGATTATCTCTTGAACCATCTGCTTCAGCTAAGTTTTTTTGGATAGCTGCACCAGGTTTATAAAACATGTGTGCAAATTTTGACCAATAAACTCCCCCAAATAAAACAATGTTTGAGGTAATAAATAAAATTAAAAATAAATAACTAAGTCCCATTGAATTTGATGATTGAAAATAAGACCATGCAAGTCCAGTAGTTGCGCAAGCTAATAATGCTAAAACAAATAAGTCTGCTTTAATAATTCTATACCAAGGATGAGCTTCGGCTAATACATCAACTCTTAAAAATAACCAAAACCAATATCCACCAACACAAGTCATAATTGCACCAATATGCCAAATCATTGGCCATATTGTAGGTGTCATTATTTCTTTCCCAGTATAACAAAAAACCATTACAACTGAGGCTACCCAAAATAAAATAGTGCCGTACATACCTAGTACATGCGCAACTCTTCTTTTTCCAGCTCCAAGTTCTGCTGTTGTTGCAATGTCATGTACTACAGTTTTTAAAATTACTGATGTTTTTTCAGCTGCACCCAATTCTCTATCAGCTGACAATTTTGCTTTTTTTGCGTTATTAAAAAAATAAGTAACATTTTTATGATGGATCATCTGAATAATTGTTCCAATAATAATAAGAGCAATCATTGCTAATACAAAAAATTGTATTGCTGCTGGAGATATAGTTTCAGCCAAAACTGAAAAAGGGTTAATTGACATCATAATTAGTTGTACCTTAATTTAGATTCTATATTGATTGTGATTTTTTAGTACAGTTGAAATAATAGATCAACCGTTTTATATGGGTTATTTTATCATATAAGGTTTTACACCTTGCGCTTGTAGTGTTGTTGCTTTGGTATAACCGACCGAACTCCTCCTTGTGGGTTATCAACATCGCCTTCTCTACGAGGAATTAAATGAATATGACAATGCAAGATTGACTGTCCAGCAATAGCGCCAGCATTTGTTCCAATATTAAACCCTTTAACTGCAGGATCTTTTAACATTATTTCTTCTTTAATTTGCTTGATTAAATTATTGCAAGCAATCACCTCATCATTATTTAAATCAAAATAATCCCTAACATGACGTTTTGGAATAATTAAACAATGAAATTCAGACACAGGATATGTGTCATAACTAGCATAAGCAAACTCATTTTCAGCGGCCAAACCACTTTGTTTAGAATTGCAGAATAAACAAGGATTGTTTGGGTCAAACATAAATATTATTTATAGATAGAACATTTGTTAATTTCACTTTTATAAAAACTAGAAAATATTTTATAAAATTTTAAACTTTTTCTCTTCCAATTAATTTCATTAATATTTTTTATTGATGCAACACCTTTTCCAGAGCCAATAAGAAGGATTTCTTCATACTCAGATAAATTTTTAATCACAATATCTTTACTAATAATTTTTCCTAATTTCTTTTTAAAAAACCTATAAGTTATACCTTTGTAAATATTATTTAGTGGAGAATACACTTTATCATTTTTTATAAATAGCATATTTGAAGTTCCACTTTCTAAGATAGTATTTTTGTAACAAAGTCCCACATCCGAGGTAGTATTATTCATTTTTGATAAATGCTTAAGTATAAACTTATATTTAAGATTTTTATATTTAGGATCAAATCTTTTATGATTTATGAGTTTTAAATTAAAATTTAATTTAGGAGTTTTCCTATTTCTGAATGAAATTGATATCATTTTTTTATTTACAGCAACCCTAAGAAGATGATTATAAGATTTTTTTCTATTAATATTTAATTTTATTAATTTAAGAATATTTTTTTCAAGATTGGGAGTATTTAATTTATAAACCTTTAAAGATTTAATTAAATTTTTAATATGTTTTTTAAAAAAAAGTATCTTTGCTGGTTTTCCAAAAATCCACATTGTTGTAAACACACCCTTGTCCCCCCAAAGATCATTAAAATTAATTTCTTGGTTGGTTTTAAGCTGATAAGATTTTTTTAATAAGTAAGTTACCATTTTCAGTTAAAAAAGATTCAGGGTGAAATTGAAAGCCATATATTTTCTCTTTATTATTTTCTATTGTCATTGCTGTATTTGAAATAGCACACCTCATTGTAATTTCAAAATTTTTCGCAGTAAACGGCTCTTTTAATTTTAGAGAGTGATATCTACCTACTGTGAATTGACTTTTTTTTTTGAATAATGAGTTTTTACTAGTTACTTTTATTTTAGATTGGAAACCGTGGTAAATCTTTTTTTGTTCAATTATTTTTCCATTTTCACAATGAAGAATTTGTTGAAACCCAAGACAAATTCCAATAATTTTTTTTTTACCTTTGAATTTTTTATAAATCTCAGAACTAATTGGATAGTCTTTCGGAGCACCTGGACCTGGTGAAAAAACAATAATATCTGCTTTTTTTAATTTATTTTGATTTATTTTATTAAAATTAGTACAAACCACTTCATCAAAATTTTGAAATTGATGTACTACGTTTTGAGTAAAAGAGTCATGATGATCGATAATGTATATCATTTGTAAAGATCCATTAATGATTTTGCTTTAATATAGTTTTCATTAAATTCATGAGCTGCATTGCTGTCAATTACCACTCCTGAAGCCACAGAAATTTCTGATTTACCTTTAAAATTTAATATTGATCTAATAATGATATTAAACCTCATATCACCATTGAACTTTAAGTAACCAAAACTACCTGTATAAATATTTCTACTTTGTTTTTCCTGTTTGTTTAACAAATTTAATGTACTAATTTTAGGACATCCTATTACAGAACCCCCTGGCATCATTGCTTTTATAATCTCTAATGAAGTAACTTTATTCTTGAGTTGTCCTCCAATTAAACTCACATAATGATAAAGATCTTTATATTCTTCAACTATCTTCTTCTTTAAAATTTTTACTGAGCCTGGTTTACAAATTTTAGATAAGTCGTTTCTTTCCATATCAACAATCATATTATGTTCTTTGGATTCTTTTAAGTTTTTTCTAAAAAAAGTAAGGGCTTTATTTTTATTTAATTTTTTAGTTTTTTTTAAAGTGCCTGCTATAGGCTTCGTTGTTATAAAATTATTTTTTTTTGTTATCAAATTTTCAGGTGAGCAGCTTATTATTGAATAATTTTTATCCTTAATCATAAAGGCTTCGGGCGCCATATTACTTTTTACAAGTCTACAAAAGAAGTCTAAAGCATCAATTTCTGATTTATTGCTATATTTAGTACAAATTTTAATCTGGTATGTTTCTCCAGATTTTATTTTCTTTTTAAATTTATCAAATATTTTCTTATAGGATTTTTTATTGATATTTATTTTAAATAAATTATTAGCATTTAATGATCTTGTTTTGTTATACTCAAGATTGTTTGAAAGTTTTAATTTTGTTTCAGGTTTGTAAAATATTCCTTTAGGGAAATTTATTGTTTTTTGTTTTTTAATTTTTACCTCAATTAAATTATTTAATATTTCATAGCCAAAAAAACCGATAAACAGATCTGTTTCTTTGTGGGTGGATCTCGATCTATTATTTTTATTAATAAATTTTTTAATATTATTTTTGTTTAAAATGATCTTTTTCGAAAAGTCTGTATAAAGATCAAACCCTTTATCTGATTTATAGATTATGAAAGGTTTCTTTGAATTATTTAAATCCAGTAAGTAGTTTTTCTTATTCAATTTCTATTCTGTTTTTAATCTTAGAACTGCTTCTTCTTTAATTGGTAAATGTATTATTGCTGCAAAAACAGATAAAACAATTGCTAAATACCAAGCATAATCATAAGAGCCATATAAATCATGAAATAGTCCTCCAAGAAATGCTCCAAAAAATGAGCCTACTTGATGACTTAAAAAAACTATTCCATAAAGAATACCAAGATATTTTGTTCCAAAAATATGAGCAACTATTCCACTTGTAGCAGGTACTGTTGATAACCATAAAAAACCAAAACTTGCACCAAAGATAAATGCATTAATGTTACTTGCGGGTAAAAATATGAATAATATAATTGAAATTCCTCTCAATGCATAAATAGAGCTTAAGATAATTTTTTTACTAATTTTTGTAGATAGATATCCGCTTAATAAAGAACCAAATATGTTAAATAATCCAATTAATGACAATATTGCAGCAGCCGTCCAGCTTTCTAAACCTCTATCTATTACGTATTTTGGAACGTGTGTTCCAACTAAAGTTATATGAAAACCACATACAAAAAACCCAGAGACTAAAAGTATATAACTTTTGTTTTTGAAAGCTTCCTTAAATGCCTCTAAGGCGCTTTGGTTGTTTGGTTTTTCAATGGATTGAGCTAAAGAAGGAGATCTAACAAAGAAAGCCACTATAAGTCCAATAAATAAGAATATCGTGAATACAAAAAGTGTGTCCACCCATCCATTTTTAATTAACGAATAACTCGTATAAAGTGGAGAGATAAAATACCCCAAAGAACCAACTGCTGTCACTATACTCATAGCTATTGTTCTGTTTGATAATGGAAAATGCTTTCCAACAATAGACATTGGAATACTAATTGCAGTTCCTCCCAAACCAATACCAACTAGAAGTCCTAAATCTATTTGAAAAAAAATTCCAGTATTTGGACCAGCATATAAAAAATAAATTCCTAAAATATAAAAAACAAAAGCTAAACAAATCGCTTTATGTCCACCATATTTGTCAGCAATAGCTCCAAATATAGGACCAGTTAAACCCCACATTAACATTTGAATGCCAATTGCTAATCCAGATTGAGTTATTGAAATATCCAGATCATTTTTAAAATCCATAAAAAACAAACCAAAAGTTTGTCTAATTCCAAGAGAAATTAAAACTACAATACAGGCTGCAATCAGCGTTATTAAAGCTGTTCTATTTTGAATAAATTTTTCTGAACTCATTTAACATGTTTAATAGATCTTTTTAGATCGTCAATGAGATCTTTTGGATCCTCTAAACCAATATGTAATCTAACTAAATGTTCATCCTTTGCTAATTTTAAATATTTTCTATTGCCCTGTTCTCTTTTGTCTTGATATAAAGCCAAACTTTCAAACCCACCCCAACTATAACCATAGCCAAATAACTTAAGAGAATTTACAAATTTGATCACTGAATTTTTATTTTTAGATTTTATTTTAAGACCCATTAATCCTGAGGCACCAGAATAATATTTTTTCCACATTCTAAAATTAAATGAATCTTTCTTGTGGGGATATAAAATTTTTATATTTTTGTAATTGGATAAAAATTCTGCAACTAATTTTGCATTTTTTTGATGTCTATCTAACCTAACATCTAAAGTCCTAAGACCCCTTGTTATTAAATATGCATCATCTGGTCCAAGTCTTAGACCGGTAATTTTATTTGTTTTTTCAACTTGTTTAAAAACTTTTTTATTAACAGCTAAAGTTCCACCCATTACATCTGAGTGTCCTGAATAATATTTTGTAGCTGATACTATAGACATATCAAATCCTAAGTTCATAGGTTTTAAAAAATATGGTGTTGCCCAAGTATTATCAATTGCAGTTAAAACTTTATTCTTTTTTGCAATTGAAACTATTTTACCTAAATCTTGAAAATCAAATGTGTTACTTCCTGGATTTTCAACAAAAATTAATTTAGTTTTTTTTGTAATTGCTTTTTCTAAAGTTTTCAGATCATGTGGGTTATAAAAAATTGATTTTATATTAAACTCACTTAAAAAATTTTCTGTTAAAATTCTTGTTGGTGAATATGTGGGATCAGCCACAATAATTTCATCACCTGGTCGGGTAACACTGAAGATTGACAAAAAAACTGCACCAAATCCTGTTGGAGTTAAAAAAACATGATAAGCCTCTTCAATTTCTTTAAGAATTTGTGATAAAATATGTGTTGTTGACGTACCTTGTCTTCCATAATCAAAATGTCCGCCCGTTGGATCTTTTTTGCTTTTCTCTTGCATTTTTCTAATATCTTGCATGGATTTGAAGATAATAGTTGATGCTCGAACAATTGGAGGGTTGACTGACTGATTATGGTAATCTTTAGCTGTATGTTTAATGAATGTCTTAAAAGATTTAGTCATAAAAAATTTGATAAGTTCATGGGAGAATGCTATATCCCTCGAATTACGTCAATAAAATTAATTATAGGATAGTATGGGTTACCCAAAAAAACATAGAGGCCGAAGAAAACAGGGTTCTAAAAAAAGAAGAGCCAAAAGAAAAAATAAAAAGAAATAGTTTCCAATGGAGCAGATCAACAAGGTTAAGTCCATAAGTATATGGATTTTTATCGTACCATTTGTTGCAGTAAATACTTGCTTAATACTAATAACACAATTTCAAGAATTATTTCCTAATCAAGAGGATATCATCCACAATACAATACCTTATTTTGATGGAGGAGCTTCCATCAGCAGAACTGCAAGACCTTATCCGTCGTGGCTTGTTTTTAAACCAGCAATGTTTTTAACCTCATTCCTATTAATTAAATATTGGCTATTCAATAAAGCTATTGCATCCTCATTTGAAAAAAATCATAAATATATTAATAAATTTGTTTATTTTGGGATAGCTTCGGCAATAGCCTTAACTGTTCACTCAATTTTCCTAGGAATAAAATTTGATAATGATTTTTATAAATTATTCAGACGTGTTGTTATGCTTATGTTTATAATTTTTGAAATTGTTGCCCAAGCATATCTAGTTGCAACTTTATACTCTTTTAAAGATAAACTATCTAAGTATATTAATAAAACTTATCTAACTTTAAAATTATATCTTGTAAGTATTTTAATTGTTGTAGCAGTAATAAGTGTCCCTATAATTAGTTTACCAGGTAATAATTTTTTAGGTTTTAGTGTAAAATTTTTTAAACATGGTTTAGAATGGAATTATTTTATAGGCGTAATAACATTTTATCTATTAACTTACTTGATGTGGAAAAAAAAAATTAATTAGTTATCCACCCACCCCCAAGAACTTTATACCCATTATTATTTTTTGAATAAAAAACACACGCTTGACCTGGAGCAATACCATGCTCCTCTTCTAATAAAAGAACATTAGCTGTAGTGCTGTTTATATCAATTTTAGCTTTTATTAGTCTTCCAGTGGATCTAACTTTGACTAATAATTCTTTTTCGAAATCTTTATGATTATTGGTAATAATATTTAAATCTTTTAAATTTATTTCTGTTTTAACAAGATGCTCTTTAGAGCCAACGATTATTTCATTTTTATTAGCAATTATTTTTATTACATACAAAGGATTTTTATCAGAAACACCAATTCCTTTTCTTTGGCCAATTGTATAGTTAATTATGCCATCATGTACTCCTATTACATCACCGTCAATATTCTTGATGTTCCCTTTGCTAAAAGAATTAGGTCTAAATTTTTCTATAACAGAAGCATAATCACCATTTGGAACAAAACAAATATCCTGACTGTCCGGTTTATCTGCAACATTAAGATCTAAATCTCTTGCTATTTTTCTAGTTTCATCTTTTAGCAAGTTTCCAAGTGGAAATCTTAGAAAATTTAATTGATCTTTTGTTGTATTGAATAGAAAATAACTTTGATCTCTATTTAAGTCAATTCCACGATACATATCAGTATTATCAAAGTCTGTTATACTTTTTACGTAGTGTCCTGTAACTAGTGCGTCAGCTTTTAACCTTTTTGCTTCTTTAAACAAATCTGTAAACTTAACTGTTTTATTACATTGAACACAAGGAATGGGTGTTTCTCCATTTAGATAGCTATCAATAAAGTTATCAATAACTCCCTCTTTAAATTTATTTTGATAATATAAAATTTTATGTTCAATTTTTAATTTATCAGCTACCCTTTTTGCATCCATAATATCTTGTCCGGCACAGCATTGTTTTGAAGATGCGGTTTCTTTATTATCATTGTAGAGCTTTAGTGTTATTCCAATAACGTTATAGCCCTCGTTTTTCATCATCGCTGCAACTGTTGAGGAGTCGACTCCTCCAGACATAGCAACAACAACTAACGTATCTTTTGGATCTTTGGCTATTCCAATTGAATTCAATTTTGTCATATTTAATAATATTTATTAGTATATTATCTATAAGTAAATTAATGATTTTAGATTTTGAACCTGGTGACAAAGTAACTAATCCTGACAACAAAGAATGGGGTATTGGACAAGTTCAATCAATAATTAATGGTAAAGTTACAGTAAATTTTGAAAATGTAGGAAAAAAAGTAATCAATTCTAAACTAATAAAATTAAAAAAATTATATAAATGAATTTAGAAGAAAAAAAGAAAATAACCCTTTCGTTAATAGATACTTTTAATAAAGCAGGAAAAGTAGCTTTGGATCTTAGAGAGGTAGGATTAATAAAAGAAACTAAGTCGGACAGTACGCCTGTAAGTAATGGAGATATTGAGGTTAATAAACTTCTTACTAAGAAAATAAAAGAGATTACACCTAATATTATAATTGTTTCAGAAGAGAGTGCAAATCACAAGCAGGATATTGATTTAAATAATTTCTGGTTAATAGATCCAATAGATGGGACTAGGGATTACATAAATAATAGAAATGAATTTACTCTCAATGCATCATTAATCTTAGATAAAAAACCAGCAATTGGAATTATAACTGCTCCTGCAAAGAATAGAGTTTTTTACTCTTATGGATTATCACATAGTTATGAGTTGATTAACGCTCAAGAAATTCAATTAATAAATAAAAAAAAAAATCATGATACAATAACAGCTGTAAGTTATTCTAATGAATTGAAACCAGAGATTTTAGAAATACATAAAAAAAATAATATTACCTCATATCAAAAAATGAAAAGCTCCTTGAAATTTTGTGTAATTGCTGCTGGTGAATTTGATATGTATGTTGCTGAGCCTAGAGCTTGTGAGTGGGACATTGCAGCGGGGCACGCAATACTTGAACATGCAGGAGGTAAAATAACAGATTTTAATGGTCGTGAAATACTTTATGGTAAACCGAGTTTTAAAAACCCAAGTTTAATTTTAAAAAGTAAAAATATACTGTAATGGATGAACAATTAAGAATAATATTGATTATAATAGTTTCAGTTTCAATATTTGGTCTTGTAACTTTTGTATTTGTAAGAAATTATATCAAAAATATTATCAACCAATTAGTTAAGGAAGATAAAAAAAAATCAAAGTAGTTTAATTATCTTTAAATAGTCAGCTTGATCAATATCCATTATTCTTTTTGATGTTTCAAAGTCAAAACCATTTCTAGCAAGCAAAGAAATGTCTTTTTTGTAAAATAAAGGTCTATTGTCTTCTGCTCTAGCAGGTCCAATTCTCTTTTTTTTACAAATCTTTATACCTGAGAAAAAATCTTGATCAGAATTATCCTCTTTAATCTTATCAATAGTTTCTTTGATGTAGGTGTCATCAATGCCCTTTACCATTAGGTAGTTTCTAATTTTATTAATTGAGCTACCTCTTTGAATAAGACTTCTTGATTTACTTTCTGAATAAAATTTATCACTAATAAATTTACTTTTTTCAAGATCTACTAAAACAATATCTATCAAATCAGTAATATCTTGTTTTTTAACATTAGGGACATTTGCTTTTAAATATTTTTTTAATAAGTAGGTTCGTAGTTGTTGTTTTGAAGGAGCATATTTCTCTATGTAAGCGAATGAAAAATTTCTCATTTCTTCCATGGTAACTTCTAGTGTTTTTTTTCTATTTCTTATGGGAATCATGCTATCTTGTAATATAATACACTAAAAAATGATTGATCAAATTTATACATATTTTACTATTGAGATGATTTTTCTATGGTTGAATTTAGGTGTTTTGCCATTCTGGCTAGTGTTAATAATTTTTCCACAATCACAAATATGTAAGGTTTTTATAACGTCAATCTTTCCTATTTCTATAATAAGCTTGGTTTATTCTTATTTGTTATATTCATTGTTTAATGATGGTTATGATTTTCTAGGAAATTTTGAGCTTTATTTAGGGTTAAGCTCAATTTTAAATCTATTTTCAGATAGATCTTTTTTAATTTTATTTTGGTGTCATTTTTTAGCTATAAATTTATTTTGTGGTGGATGGATCGTTAAAGACTCTCAAAAATTTGGTATCAATAAGATATTGATAACTTTACCTCTCATATTAACTTATTTTATTGGACCAATAGGAATTACTATTTATTGGTTTATAAGAATTTTTTATTCAAAAAAAATAAGTCTATATGACTAAGGAATTAGAATTCTATTTTGATTTTATAAGTCCATATGCATACCTGGCTCATAAAAAAATCCAGTCACTTCCAAGCAGTATTAGAACAAGTTATAAGCCTATATTGTTAGGTGGTCTTCACAATTTAGAGGGAATAACAGCTCCCGCGTTTATAAAATCAAAATTAAAAAATATGATTAATGATTGCAATCTTGTTGCAAAAAAATTTAATTTTAATTTTAAGTGGAATGATAAGTTTCCCCTAAACTCATTAAATATCATGCGTGGTTATTTTTCAGTGAATTCAAGTATTAAAGACCAGTATGTAAATACAATGTTTGATGCATATTGGAAAAACAATTTGGATATTACTGATGAAAAGATATTAATTACTCTTCTTAAAAATTGCAAAATTGATCCTGATCAATTTTTTGAAACAATTAAAGAACAAATGATTAAAGATAAATTAAAAGAGGCTACTAAAGATGCTCACGAAAAAGGAATATTTGGTGCACCAACTTTTATGATTAATAATCAAATATTTTGGGGTCAAGATCGATTAGAGTATGCATTAGATGAATACAGTAGTTAGGTTAGACTATTTCAAAATCACTTTGACTAATTGCAGCAAATCCACCATCAATATGTGAAACCTTTTCAAAGCCCATTTCTTTTAAAGATTTTGCAGCAAGAGCAGATCTTAAACCGCCCGCACAAAATAAAACCATTTCTTTATTCATGTCCAGCTTACCATCTTTAAAATAAGCACTATTTGGATCTAACCAAAATTCTAACATTCCTCTAGGAATATGGTTAGAGTTTTCAACTCTACCCATTTTATCCAATTCACCTTTTTCTCTAATATCAATTAAATTACATTTTCCTTCATTGGACAGCTTTAAAGCCTCTGCAGGAGTAATAGTTTTAATTTCTTTAAGTGCCTCAGAAACAAGAGTTTGTGATGATTTAATACTCATAATACTGTAAAATATAATCATAAACAATTATATGAAAAAGACCATCCTTAAAAAATTATTTATTAAAATTTCAAAATTTTTAGGATATCAGATTATTGATCAGGCAAATTTTTACTCCCCCACTCTTGATAAGGAATTAAGCAATGATCTCTCTTCAATTAACAAAAAATCTATTGTTTTGCCACTAGGCGAAGTTCCAATTACTAAAAAAGTAAAATCTGTACTGTTAATTTTTAGAACCAATACAGATATTGAGATTTGGGATCAAAATAAAAGAAGATTATTTGAAAAGCCAAAAATTGAATATTCATTAAGATCTTTAAATTCACTTATAAAATCAATTAAATTTTCTAAAAACAAATATTCTAATATAAATTTCAAAATGATAATTGTAGATGACAAGTCTAAAAAAGAAAACTTTGAAAAAATAGAAAAATTAGTAAATGAAAGCAATCTAGATATTAATATTATTTCAGTAGATCATGAAAAATATAAAAATAAAATTAAGCCACAAAAAACTCATCAAACTTTTTCAAATTTGGCAAGCTTGCTTCAATGTTTTGAATTAGGAAAAAAATATGGTGAAGATTTAATTTACTTTGTAGAGGATGATTATTTACATTTTGAGTCAATGCTAGAAGAAATGATTGCATCTTATGAAAGAATTGCTTCCCAAGTTAATAGAGATATTTTTATGTGTCCTGCTGATTATCCCTATCTTTATATGAATAATCAAAAGAGTAATATTATAATTGGTAATAAGCGACATTGGCGTACAATTAATCAGACCTTGTGTACTTTTCTTACAACTAAAAATTTACTTAATAAATATTGGGAAAACTTTAATAAAACTTGTTTAGATAGACATGATCCTTTTGAAAAATATTTAAATGATATTTATAAAGATGAATTTTGTATATCACCTTTAAAGAGTTTATCTTTGCATTTAACCAACATAAACTCCAGTTATGGTCTATCCCCTTTTATAGATTATAAAAAACTATGGGATGCAAATGAAGTAGTTGATGCTTAAGATAAATTCTAAAGCTCCTAATTTTAATTTAGTTTCTACTAATGGTAGTTCGTATTCATTAAAAAATTCTATTGGAAAATATGTAGTTCTATATTTTTATCCAAAAGATGATACTCCAGGATGCACTATTGAGACTAAAGACTTTAATAAATTATTATCCAAATTTAAAAAACTTAATTGTGAGGTATTTGGCATTTCAAAAGATAACCTTAAAAGTCATCATAAATTTAAGGAAAAATATAATATTAAATTTGATCTTTTAGTAGATGAAGAAATTAAAATTGTAAAAAGTTATAAAGTTTGGGCTAAAAAAAAATTTATGGGTAAAGAGTTTATGGGTGTAGTTAGAAGTACATTTTTGATTGATCCTAAGGGTAAAATTGTAAAAATTTGGGACAATGTAAAAGTTAAAGATCATGCACAAGAAGTCTTGAGTACCCTAAAAGACCTTTAGAAATAAAAAAGGCCCCAATTAGGGGCCCCTTTTCAACTATAAGAGAGCAATAGTTATTTTTTAATCTCTAATTGCGTAAGCAATTACACCTGTTTCTGAAACGTCTGTTCCTTTTGTTTCAGCTTCTTTACTTAATCTTAGACCAACAGTTGCCTTCATAATCGACCACACAATGTAGGCAATAACGAAGATAAATATATTAACTGCTAGTACTCCAATTAACTGAGCGCTAAAAGAAGCATCAGGGTTAGTTGCTGGTACAATTAATGTTCCCCAGATACCTGCAAACAAGTGAGCTGGGATAGCTCCTACAACATCATCAATTTGTAAAGCAAATAATAATTTAGTACCGTAGACAACAATTACACCCCCTACACCACCAATTAAGATAGCAGCTAATGGAGATGGCATTAATGGTTCAGCTGTGATTGCAACTAATCCACCAATACATCCATTAAGCATCTGTACAACGTCAGTTTTTCCAAATCCTAATCTTGTAACTGTTGCAGCAGCCATTACACCACCAGCTCCAGCTAAGAACGTATTAATAAAGATTGTTGACACAGCAATTGCATCAGCAGCAGTTCCCATAGCTAGTTGTGAACCACCATTGAAACCAAACCAGCCTAACCATAAAATAAATACACCAACTGTAACTAAAGGAATTGATGAAGCAGCAAATGGCTTAATAGGAGCTGGCGCACCTGACTTTGTAAATCTTCCAAGTCTTGGTCCAATTATTATTGCACCTGCTAAAGCTGCAGCACCACCAGTTGAGTGCACAAGAGTTGAGCCAGCAAAATCAGAAAAACCTAATTCTGCTAACCAGCCTCCGCCCCACTGCCAACCCATTACGATTGGATATAAAATTCCAGCTAAAATTGCTGCAAATAAAAAGAATGGCCATAATTTAATTCTTTCCGCCATTGCACCTGATACAATAGATACTGTGGTTGCACAAAATACCATTTGGAAATACCAATCAGATCCATCTGAATAACCCGTTTCAATTGCACTACTATCAGACCAAGGAATAATAGTTCCTATATATCCACCTTCTGGTATGCCGTAAGCTAAATTATAACCTACTAACCAAAACATTATTCCAGCTATTGAAAATAAACCGATATTTTTTGCACAAATTACTGATACACTTTTTGAAGTTACCATCCCAGATTCTAGCATTGCAAAACCCGCCGCCATGAACATGACAAGGAAACCACAAATTAAAAATAATAGAGTATTAAAAATAAACCCTACTTCTGCTGAAACTGTAGTCTCAGCATATCCAACACTTGTTAAGCCCATTAATATTACTAATGAATATAAAGGTGCCGTTATTAGTTTAATCATTTTAGTCATAAGACCTCCCGTTTAGTTAAAAGACTTATAATTTAGTGACTTACAAAAACTAACGCTGATTAGGTAAAATAGCTATGCAGTATTCGCATATAGAAACGGCCTAATTGCTTATACTTAAAACATTTAGGCCGTTTAAAAAAAAGTGTTATTTATTGAATACTTCTTTTAATGCTTTTGCTGGTAAGAATTTAACTTTTTGAGAGGCTCCGATTTGAATTTGCTCTCCAGTTCTTGGATTTCTTCCAACTCTAGCTTTTCTTTTTGCTACTTTATAAGTACCAAATCCAGCGATCTTAACTGAATCATCGCCTTTTAAAGCATCTAGAATAGTGTTTGTTATCGTATCAAAAGTACGCTCTGCATCAGCTTTACTTAGGTTTAAAGAACCTGAAAGTTTAGCGATTAGTTGTTTTTTGTTCATTTATTTAGCTCCGGTTTTATTGGTTATTTTCACATAATTTACATAAAACCTTATAAATCAAGCTTTTTATTAGTGTCTCTTAAAATAGAAACCCCAACATATTGTGATTAATTAAATAAACGTTGATTTTAAAAGGTTATTTAAGAAATGTAATTGTTAAAAAACTTAAATAAACCAACATCTTTTAGGTCATTAAATGTGGTGAAAAACATCAATGATAACAATAAAAACATACCGATTCGAAAAAAACCTTCTTGTGTTTTTTGTGATAAGGGACGACCTAATATTTTTTCAATTCCATAAAACATTAAATGTCCACCATCAAGCATTGGAATTGGAAACAAATTGATTAGCCCTAAACTTATAGAAATATAGGCCATTAAACTAATAAAAGGTAAAATACCAAATTCTGCAACCTGTCCACTTATTTTTGCAATTCTTATGGGTCCACCTAATTGTGAGCTATCACCATTTCCAGCGATCATACTACCTAAGTATTTAAGTGATGAGGTAGTCACATAATAAACCTCATTAACAGCATAATATATAGCTTTAGAGGGACCAAGTTTTACATGGTTTACTTCATTATTGTAAGCTCCAAGTTTTATGCCAATCATTCTTTTATTGATTTTATTACCAAGATTGTCTTCGCTGTTAACTAAATTGGGCTTAACTCTAAAAATTAGTTCTTGATCAAATCTTTTTATAGTAAAGCTTATAAATTCATCAGTAGACATGGTGATAAATTTAGAGACATCCATTATGCTTTTTACCTCATTGCCATCAATTGAAATCACAATATCATTATCTTTTAGGCCTGCTACCATTGCAGGACTATCTTTTTGAACTTCATTAATCACAGCTGGAGTAAAGTCTTTGCCAGCAAATGTATAAATTGAAAAAAATATCAAAATTGCTAATAAAAAATTAGCTAAAGGGCCACCAAAAACAATTAAAGCTCTTTGATATAAAGGCTTTAATACAAATAATTTTTCTTGATCTTCTTTACTATATTCTTTTATAATTTTTTCATTATCAGCTTGGCTATAAACATTTCTATCACCAAAAAATTTAACATATCCACCAAGTGGTATGACACAGATCTTCCATCGCGTACCAGATTTATCATTCCAACCAAACATTTCTTTTCCAAATCCAATGGAAAAATCAGTAACCCCTACTCCATAGCGTTTAGCAAAATAATAGTGCCCATATTCATGGATAAAAACCACTACAACAATTAGAGCTATAAAGGGTAAAATATAAGATAACATAATGATAATTAATAATACTGTTTTTAAACTAAATTTCTAGCTCTTAATATTATAACCTTTTTTAAGTAAGATGCTCACAAGTGTAATACAGACCATTAAGAAGAAGACCATTGAGCTGATACTGATCCAGATATTAAAATCAGACACCCCATAAAAAGAAAATCTTAAACCATCAATTAAATAAACCACAGGATTAAAATAAGAAACTGTTTGCCAAAACGGTGGCAGCATATCAAGAGAATATAAACTTCCTCCAAGAAAAACCATGGGTGTAATAACTAACGACGGGATTATAGACATTTGTTCGAAGTTTTTACTAACAACACCAATTAAGAAACCAAATAATGCAAAGGTAAAAGAAACCAAAACTAATAAAAATATCATCAACGTTGGATATTTGACTGTGACATCAGCAAAAAAGGATGCGGTGGTATAAATTACAGTTCCAACGATTAATGTTTTGGTAGCTCCTGCTCCAACAAAAGCAATTACTGTTTCAAGTGTTGAGATAGGTGCTGCTAAAATTTCATTAATAGTTCCATTAAATTTTGGAAAAAATATTCCGAAAGATGTATTGCTTATAGATTGAGTTAACAAGGTTAACATTAATAATCCAGGGACAATGTATGATCCGTAACTCACACCATCAATTTTTTGAATATAACTGCCAATAACTGAACCGAAGACAACAAAATATAATGAGGTTGATATAACAGGAGATAAGATAGATTGACCTACAGTTCTTATAAATCTATTCATCTCGTGAACATATATGGCTTTAAAACCATAATAATTAAATTTCATTGTTCTCCTTTACCAAATTAACAAATATCTTTTCTAATGTGCTTTGTTCAGTTTTTAAATCTTTTAGTTTTAAGCCAGCATCTTTTAAATTTTGCAATAAATCTGTAATCCCAGTTTTTTCTGCCTGAACATTATAAGTATAAATTAAATTCATATTTTCATTACCTATTTCAAGATTATACTTAGATAAATCTTCAGGTATTTTTGTAATTTTTTCTTGTAATTCTACAGTGAGCTTTTTATGGCCCATTTTTTTAATAAGCTCTTTCTTGTCTTCAACAACAATAATTTCACCTTGATTAATAACAGCTACCCGATCAGCAATAGCTTCTGCTTCTTCAATATAATGAGTGGTTAGAATAATAGTTACTCCTGTTTTTCGAAGTTCATCAACAACTAACCACATATCTCTTCTAAGCTCAACGTCTACACCTGCTGTTGGTTCATCAAGAAACAATATTTTAGGCTCATGCGATAAAGCTTTAGCAATTAAAACTCTTCTCTTCATTCCGCCAGATAATTGTCTAAGTCTTTGATCTTTTTTATCCCACAAGGTTAAATCTTTTAAAACTTTTTCAATATGTTTTGGGTTAGGTGATTTTCCATAAAGTCCTCTAGAATAAGAAACAGTATCAAAAACTGTTTCAAAAGACTCTAAATTTAGTTCTTGAGGAACTAGTCCTATTCTTGATCTTGTCTCTCTATAATTTTTTATAATATCAAAATTATCTATTGTAACTGTGCCTGATGAAGGTTTAACAATTCCACAAATAATACTGATTAGACTAGTTTTTCCAGCTCCATTTGGTCCAAGCATAGCAAGAATCTCTCCTTGTTTTACTTGAAGACTAATATTCTTAAGTGCATTAAAGCCATTATCATAAACTTTGGATAAGTTGTTAATGGATATTTGGATTTCAGACATTTGTTAAGGTGTATATAGTTACTTATACACCTTTTACAAATTATTAGGTCTATTTTTTAGATCCTTTTATTTTCCAAAATATTACGGGTAAAAAAGTTGCGATAATAAAAGATAAAAACAACAATGATTGAGAGACAAAAGCTGGAAAAGTTTCAGAAGGTAAAATTATACCCACTAAGAAACTCTTTGAAAAATCAGGAGCTGGAAATAAAAGAAATCCTCCAATTAATCCAATAATAATTGAAATGTATGCTGTTTTTTCATTCAACTTCTTATTATAGAAGCTATAAAAAACAGTAAGCACAAATGCACAACAGAATAAATCAGCTAATAAGAATAAGTATAAAACACTAAATCCTTTAGAAGCAATGACAAAAGCTATAATTGAAAGTGCTACTAAACAATATTTTGAAAAAGTTAAGTAATTAGTTTTCTTATTTAAATTTAAAGTCGCTTTACCATCAACTACTATTAAGCTCGATATTGCATTAACTAAAGTATCAACAGTACTAATTGTTAATGACAAACCAAGGATCACAATTATTAATGATAAAAATTCTGTCTGCTCACTTAATAATAAAGAGAAGAAACCAAGGTCAGGAATAACTTTGGGATTAGCTGATACTGCAACTAAACCACTAAAGCCCATAAAAAAGACTATTGGAATAATTACAATAAATGCAACAATTAAACTTTTCTTTAAAACTTTGTTATTTTTTGCAGCATAAACTCTTTGCCAATTTCCTTGGTGAAAAAGATTGGTTGCTGCAACTGCTATAAAGAAAGTTAATCCTGCGGTATAGTTTGGAATATAACTTGCACTTAATAAGTGAGGACTTTTTTCTTTAATAAATGAGAAAGAAAACTGATCTCCTGTAAATGAAGTTAGATAAAATACTGAAATTAATAATAAAGCTACAATTACTATCATTTGAATATTATCTGTAAAAATTGAAGCTCTTAATCCACCATATAAAGTGTAAGCAAGCGTTGCGATCAGAATAATTAAAGAGGTGACCCAAAGTTCAGTTCCTGAAATATAATTTATCAATATTGCAATTGCAGTAACTTCAGCACATAAAAAGACGAACATATAAAATACTGTCATAAGCAAAATAAGTTTAAATAAACTCTTACCAAATCTTTTTCTTAAAAATTCGATTAACGTTGAACCTTTCGGAAATTCTGTCCTTATTTTTTTTCCAAGTGAAATTAAAAAGATCATTGGAAAAGCGGTGCCTAATGCATAACCAATCACAGCTCCTATTCCACCCCATGTTGCAGCAGATGCTGGACCAAATAAAATCCAAGCCCCAAGTGCTGATGCAATTAGACTTGTAGTTAGTGAAAAGAAACCAATGTTTCTATTCGCAGTTAGATAATTGTTAATCCCTTGATATTTTTTAGAGTAAATTAATCCAACTATTGTAAAGATTAAGCTTATAGTTATGACGAGTGTTAATGATGTTGATTGACTTATAAAATATGTATTATCCATTGTTCTCCCTTTCTGAATTACCGGACAGGTTATTAGGGTTTATTCTCAGTCAGTTACGACACCCCTTAAGATTTTTATAAACTATAATTCAAATTTTTAAAGATAAACTTAGTTTATCTTGTCTAAAATTTCCAAAGGTAATGGTGCTTCTGGATACTTCTCTTTACACAGTTTTTCATAGTTTTTACAAAGTGTGCTTACAGTATCATGAGCCTCTTCTTTAGATGTTAAAAATTTAATTAAACTATCTCTCTCTAATTCAATTTCTTTAATATCTGTTCCTCTTAAATATTCACCAGTTTCAATCTCCCAATAAGTATCTTTTAATTCATCTGAATCTAAAGACTTAAGTTTATTTTGAAGTTCGATTATAATTTTATCATCTGTTTTACTATCTTTCATTGGTGAATTAACTAATTTTCCTAGACACTTGTCCTTAAGATCCTCTAAAAAAGTATTGTAAGGTTTGCCTTGAGCAAGTCCGGCAAAATGATTGCTTTCAAAATATTTTTCTATTGCAGCTTTAGTTGAAACTTTGTTTTTACCTTTGGCTAAGGCAACTTGAACATAGACTTCTTGGCTTATATATTCAGTTAAATACGCTTTAATTTTATCCGATAGCATTTTTTAAGTTATAATTTTAATTAATGCTCAGCTCTAAATTTAGAATGACAAGCTTTACAACTACCCCACATATATTTTCCAAGGGTTGCTTTCACATCTTCTGCTCCAGCAATAGCAGACGTTAACTCAATCATATTGCTTGATGCTTTTGTCATTAATAAATTGAATTCATCTTTATTTTCCCAAATAGCAGGCAAAGCTTTTGTTTTAAATCCTGTTTTTGAATTTTCAGGAAAAAGATCTAATAATCTTTTATAATTGTCACTCATTTCAATCATTAGTTTTTTTGCTTCATCTAAATTTCCATTAGATGCAAGACCTTGGACTCTTTTGGCAGTTTTGTAATTTTTACTAAAAATAGATTTTCTTTCATTAATAATCTCTTCAACTGTTTGTTCAGAAAAAGCATTAAAACTATAAAATAATATAAAGATAAAAAATAAAGTATTTTTAATTATTGTCATAATATGTTTAATTTAATCATGTCTTTATTAAATAATAAATCAAATTATGGATTACTCAGCAAATTATTCCATTGGCTAACTGCCGCAGGATTAGTAGTTCAGATACCACTAGGCTTTTATTTAGTAGATTTAGACTTTGATCAAACTAGAGTTGATATAGAAAATTATCATATATTATTTGGATTAATTATTTTTTATGCAACTCTGATAAGACTGACCTTTAAACTATTATCACCTTCACCAAATTTTAATGATAATGCTTTTCCTGGTCAAAAAATTTTAGCAAACTTAAACCACTTTTTTTTATACTTAGCTTTATTAACAATAACCATATCAGGTATCTTAAAAAAACTATTTAATGGTGAGGGCTTAGTTATTTTTTTTAAAGAAATAAATTTAACTTATAATTATGAGCTTTCTGAGCAGTTTTATTCAATTCATATATTGGCAAACTACATTCTAATTGGATTAACAAGTCTTCATATTTTAGCAGTATTATTTCATAAGTTTTTTTTAAGAGAAAATATTTTAAAGAGAATTCTCTAAACTTTTGAAAATATTATACATTTGAGTTTATCGTTAAATGAAATATTTTTTTTATATTTAAGATCAACCTCCTTAATACCATTGGAAATTTGAAATGAGCTAAACTTTAATAAAGTTGATATATAACGTTGTTTTATCATCTTTAAGTAAATACTTTTTTTAATATTAACCTTAAAATTAAATTTGGTGATCTTTTTTTTAATATCAAATTGAAGTAGTTTTTTCCAAATAAGATTATCTCTTTTAAACGATTGCTTAAGTTTTTGTTTCATTAAAAAAAATGAAGGTATTTCATTATTTTTTGTATCTAAGGTTAAAATCACTATAATCCCTGCAACTTTTAAACTAGAGTATGAGTAAGTTAAAACTTTCTTAATATCCTTCAAATTAAAAAAATGAATAGTTTGTTTAATTAATATTAAATCAAATTTTTTTTTATTATTTTTAAGGTATTTAATTGCATTTGTTTTTTTAAAAGTAATTCTTTTGTCAAAATCTTTGTGATTTTCAATATCAAGTCCAATGGGCTTGTTTATTAATTTGAGTTTAGAGGACAAAGAGCCCGTTATCTTACCCCGGCCACAACCAATATCTAGAATTTTTGAATGTTTAGTTAGTTTCTTTTGTTTTAATAAAAAATTAATAAAGGATTGAATATATTTTGTAGAAGAAATCCAAGTTTTGTTGTCCCAATTTTTAATCCTTAACATCATTCAATTTAAAACATTTTAACTTTTATTTAAATAAAGTATTAGTTACGGATGATTAAAAAGTTACATATATTTCTTGGCGCAACTGTCGCAGATGCAGCATCACGACCTTTGCATTGGGTATATGATGAAAAAAAACTGAAATCTTATATTAAAGGAAAAAAAAATATTGCCTTCTTTAAGCAAAATAGATCTCCATTCTATTCTATTAAAACTGGAGAAGTTTCTGGTTACAACGATGTAGGTCAAGTAATGTTTAGAACATTAACAAAAACTACTAATCACAAAGAGGTCATTAAACTTTTTAGGAAGAATATTGTCAAAAATTTTGGGCCAGGTTCAAGATATTGGAAAAATTTATCCATAAGAAAAAAATATAAAAAGATTAAATGGAAAACAGCCATGAAAGGTCCATGGATCCATCAAAATATTTTAGAAACTATCAAAAATATTAAACTAAAAAAAACAATCACGGGTGGGACTAAAGTTAACGAGTCAGATGGATATTGTGCAAGTCTACCCTTTTATTTTTCAAACAATTCTGACCAAAAAACAAAACAAATTATAAGAACAGTTGCTAATGGCAAAATTAGTGAGCAATTTGCTTTAGCAAAACTTAAGATTATTGATTTAGCTGATAAAGGAGACAAGGATCCAGTTAATAGTTTTTTAAAAAAAAATTTAAAAAACAAATATTTTAAAAATGTGATTGAAAATATCAAAAAAGTTAAAAAAATTAAGTCAAAACCCCACAATTTTGTTGTAAAGAAATTTGGTAAAGCATGTAGTTATCCAGGCACTTTTAATGGTTCAATACATGCAATTATTACTTCTAAAAATTTTAAAACTGCAGTGATAAAAACAATTAAAGCTGGTGGATGTAATTGTTCTCGTGCCAATTTCGTTGGCGCTTATTTTGCAGCTTACAAAGGCTTAAAAGGTATTCCTCAAGATTGGATTAAAAAAACAAATCCTGTCAAATCTATACTAAAATTTATTGCTTAGATGCAAAACCCCTCAATTAAATACATTTTAAAGTTATCTATTCCAATTTTTTTTGCAAACTTGGCTATTCCACTTGTTGGTATTATTGATACTGGTTTAATGGGTAATCTTGGTAACTTGTCATATTTATCAGCAACTTCGGTAGCTGCTAATTTATTTTCGATGATTTTTTGGAGCTTTGGTTTTTTAAGAATGGGAACTGTTGGTTTGGTTTCACAAGCTTATGGTAAAGAAGATTACTCAGAAATATTTAATATTGTTGTTCGAAATTTAGTTTTTGTTTTACTTATTTCATTGATCTTAATTTTATTACAAAGTTATATATTCAATCTAAGTGTAGATATTTTTAATTTATCAGACACTACTAAGCAATTTTATCAGGATTACTTTCAAATAAGAATTTATTCAGCACCTGGTGAATTAACACTTTACATTATAACTGGTTTATTTGTTGGATTACAGAAGACAAAAACCTCGAGTTTAGCCGTTGGTCTTTTTTCAATTCTAAATATAATTTTAAGTATTATTTTAGTTTCAGCATTTGATTTAAATATCAAAGGGGTTGCTTATGGGACTTTATTTTCAGCACTTTTAATATCTACAACATTTCTAGGTTATACATTTTGGTATCTAAATAAAATGTCTAAAATTAATGTTAACATTAATAAATTAATAGATCTTAATAAACTTAAAAATATTTTTAACATTAATCTAAACATATTTATTAGAACTATATTGTTAACCTTTTCATTTTTTTGGTTCACTTATCTTGGCAGTCAAATTGGTGAAGACTATATTGCCGCAAATGCCATCTTGATTAACCTAGTCTTTTTGTCTGCTTTCATTCTTGATGCTTACGCATTTTCAACTGAAGGTATGGTTGGATATTCTTTGGGTAAAAAAGATATAAGCTTATTTAAAAAAATTGTTAAAAACTCTTTTATTTTAAGTACACTTACTGGATTAATTATTTCGATAATTTATTTTTTTATTAACAATTATGTCATTACATTAATGTCTGATATTGAAAGTATTAGAAATCTAAGTTCGTCTTTTGCTGTTTGGCTTATACTTATGCCTTTAATTTCTTCATTCTGTTATCAGTTTGATGGAATATTTATTGGTGCTTCACAAACAAAAGAGCTGAGAAATGCTATGATTTTCTCTGTATTTTCTTATTTATTGATGTCTTTATATTTAACAAAGTTAATTGGCAATACCGGTATCTGGATATCTTTAAGTTTATTCATGGTGTTAAGGGCCCTATCTTTGTTTTATTATCTAGACAAAATTTATTTAAGATTTCCTACTGGGAAATAAATTCAACTAGCTCCGATAAGATGCTATTATAAATTAATGTTATTTAGACAACTATTTGATAAAACCTCTAGCACTTTTACGTATCTGATAGCTTCTGCAAAAGGAAGGGAAGCACTTATTATTGACCCTGTTTTAGATAATATTAATGAATATATTGGTTTGCTAAATGAATTAGATTTAAGATTGGTAAAAGTAATTGATACCCATATTCATGCTGATCATATTACTGGTGCTAGCAAATTAAAAGATCAAACAAATTGCACAACTATTATGGGTGAACAAACTCCAGCCAACGCAGTAGATTTAGAAGTAAAAGATGAGGAAATTATTAAACTTGATCAGATAGAAATAAAAGCACTTTATACACCAGGGCACACTTCTGACAGTTTTAGTTTTTTGATGAATGATTGCTTATTTTCTGGGGACACGTTGCTTATAAATGGTACTGGTAGAACAGATTTTCAAAACGGAAGTGCTAAAGATGCATACAACTCGATTTTTAATAAACTTTTAAAACTTCCAGAAAAAACTCTACTATATCCTGCGCATGATTATAATGGTGAAAAAGTTAGTTCTATAGGAAAAGAAAAAAAATTTAATCCTAGATTACAAGTTAGCAGTGAAAATGAATATGTAGAAATTATGAATAACCTTAATCTTCCAGAACCAAAAATGATGGATGTTAATGTTGCTAGAAATATTAAATTAGGAGCTTAGATTTATATAGAGGTTTTTATAGCTTCGTAAATTAAATCCCTACTCGTTTCACCAATACTTCTATAAACTTCTTTATTATCTTTAAAAATTAAAAGTGTAGTTTGATATTGTACATTTAGTAGATTTGAAATTTCTTTATTTTCTATATTGAACGTGAAGTATTCAATATTATCAAATTCATTCTTGGCTTTATTTAAAACTTTCATTTGGCTCGCACAAGATGAGCAATATTTCACCCATGAACTTACCACTACAACTTTTCCATCTGATTGAGCTTTATCAAACAACTCTTTAGTAAAAGTTGTTTTTTTTTCATCTGCATTAGCATTAAATGCAAATATACAAAAAATAAATATAAAAATCTTTTTCATATAATCTTATACAACAAATATTAAAAACCAATAAGAAATTAATCCAGCAAAAATTGTCGCAATTATGTTTTTACTTAAATAGCCAACAAGTATAGCAAATATTGCAGCTAGTATTTTAGGGTTATTCTCTAAATCTAAAGAACCAGAGTTATCTAAAAATATTGGTGGAAAAATTATTGCTGGAAAAATAGCCGATGGAACATATGACAAAATTTTTTTCATTTTATAATTCAATATGTCCTCCTTTAATAAAAATATCATAGAGAACCTTGTTAAGTAGGTAATTATTCCACAGTAAATAATTGTCGACCAATGCATTATTTTTGTTTTAAGTTGATTAAAGTTAATAATGTAGCAACCAATAAGGCTGATAGTGCTGCTACAATGATGTATGCTTGAAATGGTATTGTATTATAACCAATAGTTGCAACTACCCCTGATACCAACATTACAATAATATTTTTAAACTTTCTAAAATCATTAATTAACAAAGCTAAAAAAGTTAAAGAAATAGTAAAACTTAAACCTAATTCTTCTGGTACAACAGACCCTAGAACTATACCTAAGGCTGTTGATATTTGCCAAACTGTCCAGCAGGTAAAACCAGCTCCTAATAAGTGGTAATGCTTGTAGTTATTCTTTTTATTATTTTTAAAATAAGTATTTGAAACTGCAAATGCTTGATCAATCAACACATAAGATAATATAAGTTTCCAGGTTAATTTTAAATGAGATAAATATTCAGAAAAAACTGCTCCATATAACAAATGTCTAGAATTTACGGCTCCAACAGATGTTATTGTAACTAAAGAAGATGCTCCGCCTGAGAATAATTGAAGCAAAACTATTTGAGAAGCGCCACCAAATATTATAATCGACATCCCAAATGTCATGTACGCAGTGAGACCTAATTCCATTCCAATAACACCAAAAATAATTCCAAATGGAACCACAGGTATCATTAAAGGACTTACATCAATTATTCCTCTAGATAAGGTTTTTAATCTATCATTCATTTTAAGTTAAGTTTTGTATTAAAAACAAACTATATGTTCAATATTAATTGGTCTCTTGATACCAAATTTTTCATCTACTTCATGCTGATGGATATGGTGAGAGTGCACAAAAACTGGTATTAATTTATTACTTGCTGTTTTAAGGGTATAGATAAAATTTGTTCCTCTAAATTTTCTATCGACTACTTCTAATTTTAAATTACTTTGATCATCATGTTCTAAATCTTCTGGTTGTAGTAAAAGTTGAACTTCAGATCCTTTTGGATAATGTTTTATAAAATCTCCAGTTATTGTTCCTAAATCAGCACTCTCTAAACTGTTTTCACCAGTGACTTTTGCTGGAATTAAAATTCCTCTATTCAGAAAATTAACCACCTCTATTGAGTTTGGAAAATGGTAAACATTATACGGGTCGTCGTATTGTTTAAGTTGACCATCTAGAATTATTCCACATTTAGTTCCCAGATAAAAAGCCTCATAAGAGTCATGCGTTACGATAATTGTTGTAATTTTATGCTCTGTTAAAATTTGCTTTAATTTTACTTGTATTTCCTCTTTGAAGTTCTGATCGACGTTTGAAAGAGGCTCATCTAATAACAATAAATCAGGATTAGATAACAAAGACCTTGCTAATGAAGCTCTTTGAGCTTCTCCAGAACTTATCTGATGTGGAAATTTATCAATCACATGATCGATATGAAGAAATTTAATTATATCATTTAAATTTAAACTTTTCTTTTTCTTTTTATTTCTATCTGCACCAAATTTTATATTTTCTAAAACTGTATAATGGGGGAAAAGTGAATTATCCTGAAACCCCATAGAAATATTTCTATTTTCAGGTTCAATATGAGTATTATCAGATGATAAAATTTTATTTTTTAAAACAATCTTCCCTGATTGTATTTTTTCCAAACCTGCAATTGTTCTAAGTATAGTAGTTTTGCCAATACCAGATGGTCCTAACAAACAAACAATGTCTCCTTGATTTTCAATAGTTAGAGAAACATTATTCACTTTACTCTGAGCACTCGCTGCAAATGTTACATTGTTAATTTCTAAAAAATTTTTTGTCATAATCTTAATCCTTAAGGATATATCTAGATGTAATTAAAATAAAGCAACTTGCAATAAGTATAAGTAATAATGATGGAGCAGCTGCAGCTTCAAGTAAATCTTGGGAAGCATAAATATATGCTTTTGTTGCAAAGGTTTCGAAATTAAATGGTCTCATAATCAAGGTAATGGGTAATTCCTTAATTATCTCTATAGTTAATAAAATACCTATTAATAAAACTGAATTCTTTAAATAAGGAAGGTGAATATTCTTAAATGTTTTAAATTTTGAATAACCAAGAAGATAAGCACTCTCATCTATCGAATAATTAATTTTTAGGTAGCCTGATTTAATTCCATTGCTTGCTAATGAATAAAATCTTATAAAATAAATTAGAACCAGTCCTAAAACAGACCCAATAAAAATAGATTTTATCGATTCTGTTCCAAGGTAATTAATCATATTAAGATCAAGCCATGAAATAAATGTTATAAAAGCGACAGCTAAAATAATTCCAGGTATTGCATATCCTGAAATAGAAAATGTGTTTAACATTTCTAGAAATTTACTTTTTGAAACTCTATTTCCATAGTTTGAAATAAAGGCTAATAATATTAATACGCAACATGATAAGAAAATCAATAACATCGTATTTGAAAATAATTCAATTAAATTCAAATCTAATAAATGTTTTGGAAAAATAATTGTCCAATATAACATTTGAAAAACTGGAAATAAAAAACTTAAGAAAAATACAACCATGCAAAAAAAAGAAGCTAAAATTGATTTATAATTAGATAATTGAATTACAGATTTTGATTTAAATCCTCCTTTTGAAGATGTGTGATATTGAGCTTTCTTCCTTGATAAATTTTCTAAAACAAATAACCCAAGTATAAAAATTAACAAGTAAGAAGATAACCTGTTTGCTAAAGTAAGGTCATCAAAAGATATCCACGCATTATAAATTCCTGTTGTTAAAGTGGACACTCCAAAAAATGATACTGAACCAAAATCTGATAAAGTTTCCATCGCAACCAAAGAAAGACCAGCAACTATTGAGGGTCTTGCTGATGGTAAGATTATTTTAAAGAATGATTTTTGTTTTGAAAAACCAAGGTTTTTTCCAAGTTCTAGCAAGTTTTGTGACTGATAATGAAATGATGCTCTAGTTAGCACATAAACATAACCAAATAGTGAAAATGATATTGAAATTATTGCACCTAACATTCCATCAAACTTAGGGATATGAGTATTATAATTTCCCTCACCTAATAAGTTTTTTAAAATTGAAAAAGCTGTTCCATAGTTTTCAAAAAAAGCGGTTAATGAGTATGCATATATATAAGCAGGTACAGCAAAAGATAAAATTAAAGCCCATTTAAAAAAATTAACACCAGGAAATTTGTAAAATGAAACTAAATAAGCACAACCAACACCTATAATAAAAGTTAAAGTTAAAACACCTATCAAAAGTATTAATGAATTATAAATATAATCTAAAAGAAAAGTATTTTTTAAAACTGAAACATAGTTTCCAGTTATTTCAAAGAAACTACTGAATACAGTTATAATGGGTACAGCTACAATTATAGATATTATAAATGAACTAAAATACCAAATGTTAATTTTATTACCCATTTTTTAACAACACACTAATAACATCAAGCAGGGTAATTAACTTAATATTAAAAGTGTGTTGTGTTATATAACCTCTTTATTTCCACCTCGCGTTAAGCATTATCTCTACCGCGGTAGCTTGATTTTTTCCATAATTAGCTACTTTAGTTTTAAGATCTTGTTTAAAATCAAAACCCATTTGTTTAATTAACTCATGAGGCTCAACTCCTTTAATCATTGGATACTCATACGTATTATTAACAATATGTTGTTGGGCTTCTTTAGTTAATAAAAACTCTAACAGTTTAATTGCGTTATCTTTATTTGGAGCATATTTTAATATACCACCACCACTAATATTCATATGTGTTCCCCTATCATCCTGATTTGGGAAAAATGGTAATACTTTTTTTGCAGCCATTTGTTGCTCTTCTCCTTTACTGCCAGAAAGCATCAACGCATAATAATAAGTATTTGCAACTGCAAGATCAGCTTCTCCGGCTGCGACAGCTAAAATCTGAGCTCTATCATTACCCTTTGAGTCTCTAGCCATATTTGTAACTAAATTTTTTGCCCATTTAGTTGTATTTTTTTTTCCATTATTATCAATTAATGAAGCTACTAGAGATTGATTATAAATATTATTAGATTGTCTTATAACAATTCTACCTTTCCACTTAGGATCAGCAAGACCTTCATAAGTCAATCCATTAAGATCATTGTCACTTACTCTCTCTGGAGAGTAATAAATTATTCGTGCTCTTTTAGCTATTCCTGTCCAATTTTTAGATCTAAAGTTTGCCGGTACTGCAGATTTAATTGCTGGCGACATAGAGTTTTGAAACATCCCTTTTAAATCGAAAAGTCCTAACTTTCCAGCATCAGCTGTAATATAAAGATCGGCTTTGGAATCTTTTCCTTCTTCTATAATTCTTTTTTGAAGAGATTTATCTTTGCCAGATATGACATTAACTTTAATTCCAGTTTGAGATGTAAATTTTTTGTAAAGCTGGATATCTGAATCGTAATGTCTTGCACTAAAAACATTAACTTCATTAGCTAAAGTCATGCTTTTAAAAAAACTCAGGGTTAATATAATAAGTATAATTTTTTTCATTTTTCCTTCATTTCTTTACCCTTAATTAGTTTAGAATGCTTATTATTAACATTGCGAATGATTATCAATCGCATTTATTGACGCAGTTTACAATGGTTAATTAAGTTAATATCCGGATAAGCAGATTACTTAGGAAAGACATGAATGCATAAAACCCTATAAAGAAATTGCAGTACATTATTGAGACAGCCCGGTTTCTAACTCTTCTTTTTCTTACAAATGGCTTATCATCAAGGTCTGAAACATCTCTTTCTCCAATTACTTGATAGTCATATGACCAACGCCATACAGAATTACCAAAACGTTCATCTGTATTATTGTAATAGATAATCCAAGCAACAATGTATCTGTGAGAAATATAGAGAATAATTAAAAGTAAACTACTTATAAACATCCAAATATATAATCATATTTAGAAAGCTTATTAAAGACTAATTAAAACTGTTCAGATTCTGTTGATCCTGCCATAGCTGTTGTAGAGCTTTTTCCACTACTTATAGTATTTGAAACTGCATCAAAATAAGATGTTCCAACTTCTCTTTGATGTTTAACACTTGTGTAACCATCTTTTTCTCTAGCAAATTCAAGCTCTTGGATTTTAGAATAAGCAGTCATTCCTTCTGTTTTATATTTTTCAGCAAGTTCAAAAATTGCAATATTTTGAGTATGAAATCCTGCAAGAGTTATAAACTGGAATTTATATCCCATCTCACTAATTTTTTGCTGAAATGTTGAAATCTCAGCATCTGATAAATGTTTTTTCCAATTGAACGAGGGAGAGCAGTTGTAAGCCAACAATTTACCAGGAAACTTTTCATGAATTGCATCCGCAAACTTTTTTGCTTCTTCTAAGTTTGGTGTTGCAGTTTCACACCAGATTAAATCTGAATAAGGAGCATAAGCTAAACCCCTTGAGATTGCTTGATCAATTCCATGTTTAACATAATAAAAGCCTTCTGGTGACCTTTCACCAGTTAAAAATGGTTTATCATTTTCATCAAAATCATTAGTGATTAATTTTGCAGCATTTGCATCTGTTCTTGCTAGAATTATTAATGGTACATCTGCAATATCTGCAGCTAGTCTTGCAGCTTTTAAGTTTTTAATCATAGTGCCAGTTGGAACTAAAACTTTTCCACCCATATGGCCACATTTTTTTTCACTAGCTAATTGATCTTCAAAGTGAACACCAGCTGCACCTGCTTTAATGAATTTTTTTGTTAACTCAAAAACATTTAATGGACCACCAAATCCTGCTTCACCATCTGCAATAATTGGTAGCATATAATCTGTTCTATCTTTTGATTTCATATCACCATCTTGTAATTCCATATGTTGAATTTGATCTGCTCTTATTAGAGCATTGTTCATCGACTCAACTAATTTTGGTGCACTATCATATGGGTATAAAGACTGATCAGGATACATTTCGCCAGCAGTATTTGCATCAGCTGCTACTTGCCATCCACTTAAATAAATTGCTTTTAATCCAGCTTTAGCGTGTTGGACAGCATGATTTCCAGAGAGTGAACCCAATGTATTAATATAATTTTCTGAATTCAATAAATCCCATAATTTTTTAGATTGGTGTTTGCACATAGAATATTCAATTTTAATTGAACCTCTTAATCTCTCAACTTCTTCTGGGGTGTAGTCTCTTTTTATTCCTAAAAATCTTTTTAAATCGTATGAAACTTTAGCTTCTGAGCTCATAGGTAAGTCTTTCTAAATTATGTATTAAGAAAATTAAATTGTGTCTAAATTAACAGTAATAGGATTTATTTTTTTTCACTAAATTCTTGAGTGAATTCATTCATCCCACTAGAACCCCAATCACAATGATCGTCTCTTAGGTAAACACCTGATTGACTAAATTGATTCTGATTGTTGTTTTCGTTAATTTCTCTTTGATTTTCTTGTTTTTTATTTGTGTTTTTATTGTTCATGTAAACTTTATAATTTACAAAATTTACAAAATCTAATTAAATCGATAAAAACCTTGTAAAACAAAGAAATTTGTTGTAAATTAAAATTTACAAAATTTACAAATAGAAATTATGAGTCAAATTGATTTAAAAATTGGTCCTAAAATAAAGGCTTTTAGACGACAGTTAGGACTACAAGCTAATAAACTTTCGGAAGATCTGGGTATTTCTCCAAGTTATTTAAATTTAATTGAAAGCGGAAAAAGAAAAATAGATGGAGATTTGCTGCTTAAGGTTTGTGAAAAATTAAATATTCAGCTCTCAGACTTAACATCAAAAACAGATGTTAACTTAGAAAATACTATTTCAGAAATTTTAGATGATAAATTGTTTGAAGACCTAGATATTCTTGGTCCTGAAGTTAAAGACCTTGTTGGAACAAATCCTAAGATTGGTAGAGCTCTTGTGAGATTAGGAGATATTCTTAAAAAGAAAGATCATGAGCTAATTAATAAAATAGAAAAAATATCAGGTAAGATAGTTGATAATAGAAAAAACTCTTTTCCAGGAGAAGTAATATCTGATTTTCTTCAAGAACATAAAAACTATTTTCCAAAATTAGAAGAGTTTGCAAATAAAGTTTTTGATAAAATTCAAAAAAATAACAGAACTCGATATATTTCTTTATGTGAATATTTAAATAAAGAATATTCAATTACAGTTAAAGATATTTTACCAGAAGAGGGAAAGCCTTTTTCTAAAATTTATAATAAAAATAAAAAAGAACTCTTATTAAGTGATTATAGTTCTTTGGAGACAAAAAAACTTCATGCAGCAGCTCAGATTGCACAAGAAGGTGCAATGAAAGATATTGATAATTATCTATCTAAATTTTCTTTTCCTTCAGAAGAATCAAAAGAATTGACTAAAGTTGCTTTATTAAATTATTGTGGTGCAGCAATTTTAATGCCTTACAAACCTTTTCATACTGAATGTAAAAAATTGAAATATGATTTAGAGCTATTACAAAATACATTTGCAACTTCTTTTGAACAAGTTGCTCACCGTGTAACATGCTTACAAGATCCAAAATTACCTGGAATTCCTTTTCACATGCTTAGAGTTGACATGGCAGGAAATATCTCAAAAAGATTTTCTTTATCAGGAATTGATATACCAAGATATGGTGGTGCATGTCCTAGATGGAATGTTTATTCGGCATTTACTCGACCAGGTGTAATTCAAGCAGCTGTTAGTAAAATGACTAATGGTGAAAAATATGTTTGTATCGCAAGAACTGTGGAAAAAGGTGTTGGAAGATATGGTCGATCAAAAAGTATATTATCAATTGGTCTTGGCTGTGACGCAAAGTATGCAAAAGACTTTGTGTACACTGAAAATATTAATGTTAGTGATAAAACTACTGAAATTCCTATCGGTGTATCTTGCAGAACTTGTGATAGATTGGATTGTTCACAAAGAGCCTTTCCACCGTTACATAAAAAATTTGATGTAGATATTAATTCTAGAGGTGTCTCAGTATATGTAAACGATAAGTCTAGTTAATTAAGACTTCCAATCACCAATTTTACTGAACAGAAAATTTCTAAATGCTGTAATTCTTGCTGTATTTTTAAGTGATTGCGGATAAACAAAATGTGCTTCGGTAATTGGACCTTCTGAATTGGGAAGAACTTTAATTAAATTTGTCGAATTTGTAACTAAGTATTCTGGTAAAGCTGCTAGTCCAACTCCAGTTTCAACAGCAAGTAATAGACCCATAACACTATTTACTTTCATTATAGATTTCCTTTTTTTTCCATCTTTAATACCAAGTTTTAATGCCCAATCAGGATTATATACTGGTGATGGAGCACCTTTTCCAAACGAAATAAATCTATGTTTGTTTAAATCATTAATTGTTTTAGGCATCCCATGTTTTTCTAAGTATTTATAAGAACCATAAATATAATACTTAATATCAACTAATTTTTTTTGAATATAATTAAGCTGCTTAGGTCTTCTCATAAAAATTCCAATATCAGCTTGTCTAGTACTTAGATCAAGTTCCTTATCATCAAAGATTAATTCAATTTCAATTTCTGGATTTAAAGTCATAAATTCTTGAATTCTTGGAGTTAGCCAGTGAGTCCCGAAGCTTCTAACAGTTGTAATTGTTAGTTTACCAGTTGGTTTATTTTTTTGATCACCTAACGTAGATTCAACTTCTTTTAGTTTACTAATTACATCATGAGCTGTTTTAAACACATATTCACCATTTTCAGTTAATGTAAGACCTCTTGCGTGTCTTTCAAAGAGCTGTACTTTTAGATCCTGTTCTAAAGATTGAATTTGTCTACTTATTGCAGACTGACTAAGGTTTAAGTTTATTGTTGCATTAGTAAAGCTTCCAGCTTCTGCAACTGCATGAAAAATTTTTAATTTATCCCAGTCCATTATTTATTTACATCAACAATATATCTTCCGGATGTTTCACCTTTTAACATTTTTGGATATATGTCTATTAAATCCACCAAACTTATTGTCTTTATTGATTTTTCTAATTGTTCAAAATCAATAATATTTTTAACTTCGTTCCAAACAAATTCTCTTCTCTTTATTGATGCTGTAACAGAGTTTATTCCCCAAAGTTTAACACCTCTTATAATAAAAGGCATAACTGTAGTATTTAATTTATAATCAGACGCATTTCCACAGGCTGCAACAATTCCATTATCTCTAGTTTGTGCTAATGCATTAGCAAGTATTTTACCACCAACGGTATCAACAACACCGTCCCATAACCCTTTATCTAATGGCCTTGGATCCTTATCTAGATCTGCTTTATTTATTATATTTTTTGCACCTAACGTTCTTAAGTATTCTTCATTTTCAGATTTTCCGGTAACAGCTGTAACATCATAACCAAATTTATTTAAAATCATTACCGCAATACTTCCAACGCCTCCAGATGCACCGGTTACTAGAACATCTTTTACTTTTTCTCCTAATAAAAGTTCTTCTCTAGCTTTGATTGCAAAAGAACATAGTAAAGCTGTAAGACCTGCTGTGCCTAAAATCATTGCTTGTTTAGATGTTACATCTTTTGGTTTTTTAACCAAATAATCACCGTTAACTTTTGCAAGCTGAGAATAGCCACCAAAATAAATTTCTCCTACTCTCCAACCTGTTAGAATTACCTCATCTCCTTTTACAAACTTTGAGTTATCACTTTCTATAACAGTACCTGCAAAATCAATACCAGGAATATGCGGAAATTCTTTTACTAGTTTTGCACCATTATTTAAAATAAGCGCATCTTTATAATTTAAATCTGAATAATCTACTTTAACAGTAACATCTCCATGTTTTAAAAATGATTTCTCAATTGACTTTACTTCTCTAGTAAAATTTTCACCTTCTTGATTGAGAATTAATGCTTTAAAATTATCTGACATACTTTTCCTCCTTGGGAAAGTTACTTACTAATAAATCTTAGATATCTATTTTGAATACTTAAATCTTTTTTAAATTCCCCTAAAAAATAATTTGTAACAGTTGTTGCATTTTCTTTTTTAATACCCCTCATTGTCATACATTGATGTGCAGCGTCAATTGTTACTGCAACTCCTTTTGCATCTAATGAAGTCATTAAAGCTTGTGCAACTTGCATTGTAAGTCTCTCTTGAGTTTGCAATCTTTTTGAAAAGACTTCTACAACTCTTGCAAGTTTACTTAATCCTACAACTCTTTCATTTGGAATATAGGCAACATGTGCTGTTCCAACTATTGGTGCCATATGATGTTCACAGTGACTAGTTACTGAAATATTTTTTTCAACAACCATGTCGTCATAACCCTCAACATCACCAAAGGTTTTTTCTAATATCTTATTTGCATCCTCGGCATATCCACCAAAATATTCTTTAAATGCTTTAACAACTCTTTTGGGTGTTTCAAGTAAACCTTCTCTAGAAGGATCTTCACCCATCCAAGTTAAAATAGTTTTAAAAGCTTCTTCAGCTTCCTTATCAGAAACTTTCTTGGTATCTAAAACTTTATTATTTATGTCTTCAACTAATTTCACAACGCAAGTTTATACAGTAAATCATTGTTTTTAAAATATTTAATATATTGAGTAATATGCTACATAATAACCTGATTATGTTTAAAAAAAGAGAAAATATCCTAGAAATTGAAGAAGGCAAATATCTATCTCCCAAGTTCGATAATGATGGATTAATACCGGTTATTACAATGTGTTCAAAAACTAGAGATATCTTAATGCATGGATATATGAATGTTGAAGCTTTAAAGAAGACTATAGAAACAAAAGAAGCTCATTATTTTAGTAGATCAAGACAGCAAATTTGGCACAAAGGCAAAACTAGTGGGTATACCCAAAAAATAACAGAAATCAGAATTGATGATGATCAAGACTCAGTTTGGATTACAGTTGATATTGGTGATGGTGCTAGTTGTCATGTTGGTTATAGATCATGTTTTTATAGATCAATTCCACTAGGTCCGATCGACAATGGTAGAGAAATTGAGATGAAGTTTGAAGAAAAAGAAAAATCTTTTGACCCTGAGATTGTCTATAAAGGTCAACCTAACCCTACAAAAATTTAAATGGCTGACAAACAAAAAAATGTTCTAGGTGAAGATCTAGAGGAATGTTCTAACAGCCCATTAACAGGATGGTATAGAGATGGTTGCTGCAATACTGATGAAAATGATCATGGTGTTCATACTGTTTGTGCAAAAGTTACAACTGAATTTTTAGAATGGTGCAAAGAAGCTGGTAATGATTTAATAACACCACATCCTGAATTTGGTTTTCCAGGACTTAAAGATGGAGATGGTTGGTGTGTTTGTGCCAGTTGGTATGCAAGAGCTGTTGATGCTGGAAAAAGTTGTCCTGTATATTTAAAAAGAACACATGAAAAAACTTTAAAGCTTGTTTCTATGGAAGCTCTAAAAAAAAATGCAATCGATTTATCTTGATTATTTTTAATTGAGAAATCATTTTCTTGTAAAAAAACCCATTATGAACTATTCAATTAAATAATGGAAATTGTCACAAAAATTGCTCCGTTAGGTTTAGCTATAATAATGTTGGGACTTGGAATGAGTCTAACAATTAAGGATTTTACAAGAGTAGTTAAGTTTCCAAAAGAT
Organism: Candidatus Pelagibacter sp. PS_43; assembly: GCF_059417795.1. Classification (NCBI taxonomy): domain Bacteria; kingdom Pseudomonadati; phylum Pseudomonadota; class Alphaproteobacteria; order Candidatus Pelagibacterales; family Candidatus Pelagibacteraceae; genus Candidatus Pelagibacter; species Candidatus Pelagibacter sp. PS_43. The sequence continues at coordinate 742,472 of NZ_CM182066.1, forward strand.
TTTTTAGTTGGTTTAATTTGTCAGATGCTTGTTCTTCCAATTATTGCATTCGCTCTTATTAAATTATTAAATACTCCGCTTGAGCTTGCATTGGGAGTAATGATAATTGCAGCTGCTCCTGGGGGTGTAACATCAAATGTACTCACTAAATTTGCAGATGGAGACGTCGCTTTATCAATAACGCTAACAGCAATTATTAGCTTAGTTAGTATTATATCTGTTCCTTTTATTATTTTTCTTTCAATTGATTTATTAAATATCAATTATATTACAAAAGAATTTTCTATGGTTGGTATTTCCTTAAAAATGTTTTTTGTTGTTACTGTCCCAGTTTTAATAGGAATGATTATTCGTCATTTTGCTGAGAATTTAATTTTAAATAATGTTTTATTAATTCAGAGAATTTCAATAGCTTTATTTGTCTTGGTATTTATCGCGATCTATATTGAAGAATGGGATAATATTGCAAGCTTTATAAAGCAGGCTGGTTTGATTGCATTAATACTTAATATTGTAATGATGATTGTAGGTTTTTGTGTTGCAAAATTTTTTACATCAGGTGTTGCGCAACAAAGATGTATATCTCTAGAGTGTGGTTTACAAAATGGAACATTGGCTGTATTTGTTTCAACCCAATTATTTGATGAGATGGTTTATATCGTACCTACAGCAGCTTACGCATTAGTGATGATGGTAACTTCTTTGCTTTTTGTCTATATTGTAAAAAAGAGCAGCTAAAATTTAATCATTTTTCATTAAGCATAAATTATAAACACGTGTAGCAAATTTAGATAATTTGTCCAAGGTTATTTTTTGTACCTCTAATACTTTTTGTGCATGATGACCAGTTGAACTATAATGTTTTTTGTTATCAACTTTTAAAAATTTTTCTTTTATTAGTTTATTTAATTTTCTAATAACTGTAGCTCTTGGTATCCCTGTTATATCTGAAATAGACATTGCGTTAACACCTGTTTCACTTCTTTGGTCACTCCACATATACTTTTCTAAGTAAAATTCTTTACTCATTTCACTATTATCATGTTTTTTTGAGTGTAAAGCTTGATTAATTATACAAACGCCATTAACATGAAAACTTTCCAAGTCACCAAAAACTTTTTTATAACCTAATAACATAGGGAATTGCATTTCATAATAAAGTATCCAAACAAATGAAAAATATTCCTTACATATTTTTGTTAAAATTTCATTGCTGAACGGTTCAGATATTTTCCTTTCAGTAACACATATTTTTGAAAGAATGGATAAAAATCTTGTTATTCTTTTTATCGTATCATCAGGTTTAATATTTGGCCAAGTATTTCTGTCAATTATAATCTTTTTATTAATTTTTTTTATTACACCCATTTTTTCTAATTCATTAATTTTTCTTCTAGTTGTTTCTTTTGCTATATTTAGGGATTTAGATATTTCCATTACATTAATTTTTTCTATTTCAAACTCACTTTGATTAAAATACTCATCATAATTTAACGTCGTAAGATTTTTGGCGTAAGTTTCAAATGTGCTCTTCAATAAATACATGACGATCATATATTTTTCATAATCATAAAAAGTCCTATAAACACTATTAACCCATGTTAATTGTAATGGTGCCCAAACAGGAATAATCGAAGCATAGTTTTTCTCTATTACTTCTCGTATGACCTCACTATGAATTTGTTTTGATAGTTCAGGTAAAAATTTAGACATAAATTATATTTTAACCCAAAATGAACATAATTGAGACTAGAGTCAACCCAAAATGAACAAATGCAAAATTGTTAAGTTATACCAACTATGATTTATTATAGTTATGAGTTCTGAAAAAAAAATTAGTTCTGGGGAAATTGAACTTCCTTATTTTACGACCCCTATTCAAAATGAGGAAGTTTCATCGAAGCGAGTTGATATAAATGTACTTTTAAATAGAGCAAGAAAAGTTCAAGAAAAAGAAACAAGAACTAACTTAGTATTAGCTGGACTTGGACTTAGTTTAGTTTTTGTTGTTGGGTTAATTTTATCTTTCTAATTACATATTTCCATACTTTGGACCACCACTTCCTTCAGGCGTCACCCAAGTAATATTTTGGGAAGGCTCTTTGATATCACAGGTTTTACAATGAATACAATTTTGTGAATTTATCACAAATTTATTTATCCCATTTTCATTTTGAACTTCATAAACACCTGCTGGACAATATCGTTGTGCAGGTTCATCAAATTTTTCTAAAGTATAATTTATTGGTAAATTAGGATCTTTTAATTGTAAGTGCACTGGTTGATTGTCAGCATGATTGGTTCCTGTTAAATAAACAGAACTTGTTTTGTCAAAGGTAATTACATTGTCTGGTTTTGGATAATCAATTTTTGGCATTTCATTTGCTGGCTTTAATGTTTCGTGGTCAGCATGTTTATGCTTTAAGGTAAAAGGTAATTTTCCTCTAAACAATATTTGATCGATTCCAGTGAATATTATTCCAAGAATTAAGCCCCAGCTAAAACTTGGTTTAACATTTCGAGCCGCATGTAATTCTTGATAGACCCAGCTTTTTTTGAACTTATCTTCATATATGGATAAACTTTTATTTTCTTTTAAATGCTCATTGATAGTTTCAGCTGCAATCATTCCACTCTTCATTGCCGTATGTGACCCTTTAATTTTTGGCATATTTAAAGTTCCCGCATCACAACCAATAAGCAAAGCTCCTGGCATAAACATTTTTGGTAAACTTTGTAGTCCACCCTCAATTAAAGCACGAGCACCATAAGAAATACGTTTTCCACCTTCAATTATTTTTTTAATTGCAGGATGAGTTTTAAATCTTTGAAATTCATCAAACGGGGAAAGATATGGGTTTTTATAATCAAGACCAATTACATAACCTAAAAAAACTTGTTTATTTTCTGCATGATACATAAAGCTTCCACCATAAGTATTGTTATCTAGTGGCCAACCTGCAGTATGCATGACCATTCCCTCTTGATGATTTTTTTCAGTTATTTCCCAAATTTCTTTAAATCCAATTCCATATTGTTGCGGGTCTTTACCTTCAGATAAATTAAATTTTTCAATTAATTGTTTTCCAAGATGTCCTCTACATCCTTCAGCAAAAACAGTAACTTTTCCTAAAAGTTCTATGCCAGGTTCAAAACTATCTTTTTTGTTTCCTTCTTTATCAACTCCCATATCTTGAGTTGCAACTCCTTTGACTGATCCATCTTCATTATATAAAATTTCACTTGCTGGAAAGCCTGGAAATATTTCAACTCCTAAACCTTCTGCTTGTTCTGCTAACCATCTACATAAATTAGCTAAACTAATTATGTAATTGTTATGATTTTGTTGAACTGATGGTAACAACCAAGTAGGCCAACTTATTGATTTGGATTTTCCTAAAAATAAAAATTTTTCCTTAGAAACCTTGGTTTTAATAGGTGAGTTTAGTTCTTTCCAATTTGGCAATAACTCCTCTAAGGCCCTGGTTTCAAAAACATTACCACTTAAAATATGAGCACCGATCTCAGATGCTTTTTCTAATAGACAAACATTTAATTCTGGATTTATTTGTTTTAATTTAATTGCAGTTGATAATCCTGAGGGACCACCTCCAACAATCACCACGTCATATTCCATTGCTTCTCTAGGCATATGGTATTTTTTTATATTATTTGTTATTTTTGTATAGTGTTTAATTTATTCAATTCTTCTAGAAATTGTGGAAGTGCTTCAAACAAGTCGGCTTCTAAACCGTAATCTGCAACACTAAAAATAGGTGCTTCCCCATCTTTATTTATTGCAACAATAATTTTACTTTCTTTCATGCCAGCCAAATGTTGAATTGCGCCAGAGATTCCAACCGCAATATATAAATCTGGTACAACAACTTTACCTGTTTGACCAACTTGATGTTCATTGCTTATATACCCAGCATCCACTGCTGCACGTGAGGCTCCTATTGCTGCATTTAATTTATCAGCTATATCTGTAATCAATTTAAAATTATCTCCACTTTGCATACCTCTTCCACCTGAAATCACAACTCTTGCAGTTCCAAGCTCTGGTCTGTCTGATTTAACTTCTTCTCTTTTAATAAATTTTGATACTGAAACTTCATCTGCAGCATCTATTTTTTCAACTGTTGCAGACCCTCCTGACGTTTCACATGGTTCAAACGAGGTTGGTCTTATAGTTATGCATTTTTTTGTATCATTGCTTTTAACAGTTGCAAATGCATTGCCCGCATAAATAGGTCTTATAAATGTATCTGGAGAAATCACTTTTATTATATCGCTTACTTGTGAAGTGTCTAGCAACGCTGCTATTCTTGGCATTAAATTTTTACCAAATGTATTTGCAGAGCTAACTACATGTGAATAATTTTCAGAAGCCTTAACGACTAATGGTGTAAAATTTTCAGGCAAAAAATTTTCATAATGAGAAGCTTCAGCTTGTATTACTTTTTTAACCAAAGGTATTTCTGATAAAGCTTTTGCAACTTCAGAGCAATTATTTCCTATTAATAATGCATGAACATCACTATCAATTTGTGATGCTGCAGTAATTGCATTAAGAGTAAATGGTCTTAATTCTTTATTATTATGTTCAGCAATTAATAAAATAGACATTATATAACCTTCGCTTCATTTTTAAGTTTTTGTACTAATTCAGCTACACTTGACACTTTTATTCCAGCTTTTCTTTTTGGTGGCTCTTCAACTTTAATTTGTTGAACTCTTGGTGCTGCATCAACACCTAAATCTGCTGCTGATAGTTCATCGATTGGTTTTTTTTTAGCTTTCATAATATTTGGTAATGAAGCATATCGAGGTTCATTTAATCTTAAATCACAAGTAACCACTGCTGGAACATTAACTTCAATTGTCTCCAAACCTTCATCAATTTCTCTTATGATTTCTAACTTATTATCTTTAATGTCTATCTTTGATACAAAAGTTGCCTGAGGCCAGTTTAATAATGCACTAAGCATTTGCCCAGTTTGATTACAATCGTCATCAATTGCTTGTTTTCCCATAAATACTAAATCTGGTTTTTCTTTATCTACAATTTTTTGCAATAATTTAGCGACTGCTAAAGGCTCAACAATTCCATCTATTTTAACATGAATTCCTCGGTCTGCACCAACTGCTAATGCTTTACGAACTGTTTCTTGTGCCTTTTCTTCACCAATAGTTACTGCTACTATTTCCGTGGCTTTACCAGCTTCTTTAATTTTTACAGCTTCTTCTATTGCATTATCATCAGGTGGATTTGTTGACATTTTAACGTTGTCTGTGACGACACCAGTGCCATCCTCCTTAACTCTTATTTGGACGTTGTAATCAATAACTCTTTTTACGGCGACTAATATTTTCATTATGCTCTTAGTAAATTATTTTCTGGGTCATAAGGACTTTCCTCTAAAATTGTACAATCATACATTTTACCAAGAATATCAATTTTCAATTTTTGCCCTGGTGTCGCAATCTCAGGCTTAATCATTCCTAATGCTATTGATTTACCTAGTCTAAAACCAAAATCTCCACCAGTTGCACGTCCAATTACTTTTCCATTATCATAAATTGGATTATTTCCTAAAACATCTGCATCTTCTATGTTGTGAACTTCTAAGGTAACCAATTGATTTGAAAATCCTTTTTCTCTCCATTTATTCAAAGCCTCTAATCCAATAAATTTTCCTTTATTTGGGTGAATAAATCTATCTAACCCAGATTCGTAAGGTGAGTATTCGATTGATAATTCTGTACCAACAAGTTTATAAGATTTTTCAAGTCTTAAACTATTCATAGCTCTAATTCCATAAGGCTTAAGACCTAAATCTTTTCCAGCTTCCATTAATTTATCGAAAATATGATTTTGGTATTCAATTGGGTGATGAAGTTCCCAACCTAGTTCCCCTACAAAGTTTACTCTCATAGCATTAACTTGTGCATTTCCAACATCAACAGTTTTTGCACTTAACCATTTAAAGTTTTCATTTGAAAAATCATCTCTTGATACTCTAGTCATTAACTCTCTAGCTTTAGGACCAGAGACAACTAGAACACCAATGCTATTTGTTAAGTTTTCAAATTGAACACTACCATCGGTTGGCATCCATTTTTGAATCCAGTCATGGTCTAATCTTTGATTTGCTCCCGCAGAAACTAAATAATAACTGCCCTCTGCTTCTTTCATGATTGTAAATTCAGAATGCACTCCACCCTTAGTATTAAGAGCATGACATAGTCCAATTCTGCCAATTTTTTTTGGGAGTTTGTTTGCAACTAAATAATCTAAAAACTCTTCAGCACCAGATCCTTTAATTCTACATTTTGCAAATGCCGTCATATCCAGAAGACCAACATTTTCTTTTACATTTTTACATTCTTTTTCTATCGCCTTAAACCATTTAGATCTTCTAAAAGACCAGTCATCTTTTTGTTCCATCCCATCAACTGCAAAGAAATTAGGTCTTTCCCATCCAAATTTTTGACCAAAAACTGCACCAAGGGCTTTCATTCTATCATAACAAGGTGATGTTCTTAATTCCCTAGCAGCTTCTCTTTCTTCGTCTGGATAATGAACTTTAAATACATGATTGTATGCTTCTTCATTTTTTTCTTTTAAATATGATTTTGAAACATAATCACCAAATCTTCTTGGTTCGACACCAAGCATATCTATTGTTGGTTCACCATCAACTATCCATTCTGCAAGTTGCCATCCAGCTCCACCTGCTGCTGTTATTCCAAAACTATGTCCTTCGTTAATCCAAAAATTCTTTAATCCCCATGCGGGTCCAACAATCGGGTTTCCATCAGGTGTATAACAAATTGCACCATTATAAACTTTCTTAACTCCTACTTCTCCAAAAGCAGGTACACGGTGAATCGCTCCTTCAATATGTGGTGCTAGTCTATCTAAGTCTTCTTGAAATAATTCATATTCAGAATCTTTTGACGGACCATCTACATAGCATGCGGGTGCTCCATCTTCATATGGACCTAATATTAATCCACCTGCTTCCTCTCTCATATACCATCTACTATCACTATCTCTTAAAACTCCCATTTCAGGTAAACCATCTTTTTTTCTTTTTACAATATCTGGATGAGGTTCTGTTACGATATATTGATGTTCAACTGGTATTACCGGAATATCTAAGCCAACCATTTTTCCAGTTTGTCTTGCAAAATTTCCAGAGCAAGAAATTACATGTTCACACTCTATTGCACCTTTATCTGTTTCAACAATCCAGCCATCTTTAGTTTGTTTCATTCCTACAACAGCTGTGTTTCTATAAATTTCTGCACCTAGATTTCTAGCCCCTGTTGCCATTGCTTGTGTTAAATCAGCGGGCTGAATATAACCATCTTCTGGATGTTGGATTGCACCAATTAAATCTTCTGTATTACACAAAGGCCAAATTTCTTTTACCTGATCGGGAGTTAAAAATTTTACGTCAACACCAATTGTTTGGGCAACACCTGCATACTGATGATACTCATCCATTCTATCTTTAGTACTTGCTAAACGTATATTTGATACAACACTAAAACCTACATTTTTTCCAGTTTCTTCCTCTAATTTTTTATAAAGATTAACAGCATATTTGTGAAGTTGACCAACTGAATAACTCATATTAAACAAAGGTAATAATCCTGCAGCATGCCAAGTGGAACCAGAAGTTAATTCTTTTCTCTCAATTAAAACAACATCCGACCAACCTTTTTTTGCAAGGTGATAAAGGGCGCTAACTCCTACTACACCACCACCAACTACAACAACTTTAGCTTTAGATTTCATTAAAACGATTCCTACTAAATTTTCATTACGAACGAAACAAAATTCGTTTACTCTCTAAATTAAATTGAAGATCCTAAGGGCATTGGAGCGGACACCATTGTAGTCAACCAGCAGTCTTTGAAGGGACCATCTTTTTTATATTTTTCAACCTGCCATTTAAATTTGTAGTAGGATTTGTCTTTTCCAAGAACACTAACTTCATACAAAGCTACCTTATTGGTAAGGTTTTCTTGAACAATTTCATGATCTAAATGATCTAATAATATTTTATATGATTTGCCTTTCAGCATGGTCTTAAATCTATCCAAAGGTCCTGTGCTTTTTCTATTACTAGGATGGGCAAACTCCCATGTTTGTTCAATACCATTATCTATAGTCGGAGAATTGTTTTTTTGTAAACTTTTTAACTGAATTTCTACAACCTGGTATGGCTCAATATTGCTATTGGGCTTTATTAAGTCTGCTTGTAAAATTGTAAAACTTAGAAAGTAAATTAATAAGGTCTTATATATTATTTGCCGTCCTTTTAACATCTTCAAGAAATTTTTTTCGTTTTTCATCAGTTACAAACGGTACTGCAAAATATCTTCTGTATACAATATTATAAATGCCACACATATGAAACACACCTCTTTTTAACCTTCTAATAGGCAGGTTTAAAAAAAATGTTGTAATAGCTAATCTTGGAGACCCATAAGTACAAAAGATTATAGCCTTTTTATCTTTTAAGTTTCCCATTGGATAACCGTAATTTCCAACTAATTTTTTAAATGTGAAAGCCCATGGTGGTGACAAAACTTTATCTATCCAACCTTCTACAATAGCTGGCATTCTAAAATTCCAAATTGGAGCAATTAAAACAATAGTATCACATTTTTCAATACGTCTTCTGTGATCTAATACATCCTCTCCTGCTTGTTCACCTGCAAAAACTGGATTAAATTTTTCTTTGTACAAATCTACACAATCAACTGTATTACCATTTGCTTCAACAGTTTCTATAAATGTATCTCTAATAGCCGCATTAAAAGACTTTTCATTGTAATGACCATATAAAAGAAATATTCTTTTCATAATTTAGATGGTATAGACCAGAAAAATTAAAAATCTATGAAAAATTTTTACGTTATTGTTGGTATCCATAAAGACCCAAATAAAATTGAAACAATCATTAAAGAAACAGAGAAAAGATTTGGACCCTTCGAAGAAACCCAAGCAAATAATTTTGCCAAGAGTTTAATTCAAAAAAATATAGATGATTTTTATCATCGTGCTTGGGTAGTTAAATCTAATAATTTAACCAAATAAAACCCGGTAAACATAAAGATTACAAAACTTACAGAATTTAAGTTTAGTAGAGCTAATGATGCTATTGCAGGTCCTGGACATAAACCTACTAATCCCCAGCCCGCACCAAAAAGTGATGAGCCTATAATTAATTTTTTATTTAACTCTTTATTATTTGAATAAGAAAATTTCTCAGCAAAAATTGGTTTCTTATTATTCTTAAATAAATGAAAAAAAGGTGAGGATATTACTAAAGCTCCAATCATAACAAACGCTAATGATGGGTCCCAGTCTCCAAAAATATTTAAAAATCCTAAAACTTTTTCAGGATTTATCATCTGTGAAACAGTAAGACCTATTCCAAATATTATTCCACAAATTAAAGATATAATTCTATTCATATTAAATTTTTTACTAAAACCGTTAAAATTCCAACAATCATAAACGTTACTGTTGCTACAATTGATCTTAAAGAAAATCTTCCAATGCCACTGATGCCATGTCCACTAGTGCAGCCACCACCTATTCTTGTACCAGCTCCAACCAATAAACCTGCAAATGCTAACAAATAAAATGAGTTTGAAATTGAAATATTAATCTCTTCCTGACTAAATATTTTATAAACGATAGGTCCAATAATTAATCCAATTAAAAATAAAAGATTATCAAACCTATTATCTTTGGAGGTTAAAAAATTACTAGCGATACCACTTATTCCAATTAATCGGCCATTAAATACAAAAAAAATAATAACTGCTAAACCAATTAAAGATCCCCCCAGAAATGCAGAAATTGGAGTAAAATTAATTATATTCACTTAATTTTGTAACACTGGAAATGCTGGATTAATATTTAGAAAAATTTTTTGGTATTCCATTTTTGTACAACGATTTTCAATATATTGGATTTGATTGTTTTCAACAAGAGTTTTTGCTTCTTCACATCTTATACCCAATTGTAACCATAAAACTTTTGCATCAATTTTCACAGCATCTCTTGCAAAATTAATTGCTTCCTTTGAGGGTCTAAACACATTAACAATTTCTATAGGTATTTTTATATCTTCAAGTTTTCCATAAACTTGTTCCCCTAAAATTTTTTCACCTTTTGCTTTTGGGTTAACAGGAATAACTTTAAAACCATATTTTTGCATATACTTCATCACTATGGTTGATGGTTTCTTTTCATCTTTGCTGACACCCACCATTGCTATAGTTTTATAGTTTGAAAGAATTTCTTTAATTTTGTCTTTCACTACTTATGTTTCCACTTGGGTTTTCTTTTTTGCAAAAATGCTGAGATCCCTTCTTTTGCATCCATTGCCATCATATTTTTAGTCATCATTTTACTCGTATATGCATAAGCTTTTCTCAATGGCATTTCTAATTGATTATAAAAAGTTTGTTTTCCAATTTTAATTGTAAGGCTTGATTTTGAAGCAATAGTTTTGGCAATTTTTAATACTTCATTATTTAATTTTGCTTTAGCAAAATGATTATTAATTAGTCCAATTTCTTTTGCATAATTTGCTTTAATAGGTTCACCAGTTAATAACATTTGCATCATTCTTTTTCTATTAACTTTTCTACTAACTGCAACCATTGGTGTACTACAAAATAAACCAATATTTACTCCTGGTGTTGCAAAAATTGCATCATTAGTACTGTAAGCAAGATCACAGCTTGCAACTAACTGACAACCTGCTGCAAATGCTGCACCATGAACTTTTGCAATAACTGGTTTTTTTCCTTCAACTATTTGAAGCATCAATTTTGAGCAAAGATTAAAAAGTTTTTGATACTTTTCTCTTTTTTTTAATCCACTCACTTCTTTTAAGTTATGACCTGCGCTAAAACCTTTGCCAGCACCTTCAATAATAATTGCTTTAACATCGTTATTATTATCTAATCTTTTAAAAACTTTGATTAGGTCGTTTAAATTTTTAAATGAAAGTGCGTTATATGTTTTTGGCTCATTAATGATGATTGAGGCAATATCTTTATTTGAAAATTTTACTTTAATATTACTTAAGTTTGCCATCTTCTCTCATTTTAGCTCTGATTTTAGTTGCTGATATTTTTTGAATTTCCTCTGATAAAACTATTTCTTCAATTTTATAACCAACTCCTCTACCGTAACAAATGTTTGTAATATTTGGCACTAATATCACCTTAAATCTACCTTCAAACTCTGGGTTTAATCTTTCTTCAATATTCTTTTTCACTGTGTCAAAATCAAATGGGTTATCATCAACTCCTTGAACGTCTCTAATTTGAATACAAACTTGTCCAGTTTTTTTAATAATTTCCTGAAATAAAGCATAATGACCATCATGAAATGGTTGCCACCTTCCTAACATTTGTGCAGTTGGTTTTTTATTGTCCCATTTGTAAGTCACTATTTTATCTCCTTTAATATTATTGGTGCCCAGTATTTAGCATCTTGAGTTGTGACCTGACAATCAAATTTTTCAGGCTTTACAAACATTTTGTTAGTATCGTCAAAACGTCCTTCTTTTATTGTGTTTACCCAAATAATATAATCAGCTGGAAATAAGTTTCTAGCCTCAGGAGTTGGGCAAACAAAATCTGCCACAACATAATTTCCTTCATCTTTCAATTTTTTTGCAAAATCTGCCATTCGCTTTGATTGTCTTATTCTTCCTTCTTCTGAAAAATCCCAATCATTAGCTTCTTTTCTAACCTCATCCGCATTCAATCTTTTAGCATTTAACATTGGTGCTATTTCATTTGCTAAAGTTGTCTTGCCTGAGCCTGGTAAACCCATTATTAAAATTATTTTCATTTTATATTAAATTTTCTGCTACCCATTTATGAAATTGATGGGTTGGATTATCCATTATCGGAGAAAAATTTCCACCATTATAAGTAGGAGAATTTCTTCCTTCTTGCATACCTTCGATAGCTTTTATATCCTCTTTCATTACTTCTTTCCAAAATTCAGAATTTTTTTTTCTCATTTCAGCTAATTTGCTTCCATTTGCACTTTCATCACCTATATAATACATGAATAAGTGCTCTCTTGTTTCACTAATAGATTTTGGCTCCAACCAAAAAATATAGAAATGATCAATATGCAAACCAATCATAACATTAGGAAATAGAGCGATGTATTCGGCTTTTTTTTTTAAATCCTCTGGCCAATTTGGAAAATTATTAAAACTTTTTTCACCTTTAACCGGTTGATCATATTTATTTGTTCCTTGCCCAGCAAATCTATTGGGTAGACCTTGTATGTGATAATGATCAGTTATATTTGAAACTTTGTTGAGTTCTGGATGTATCCAGGGCAAATGGTAACTTTCACAGTAGTTTTCTATAGCGAATTTCCAGTTACATTTAACATCAAGATTAAAATACCCATGATCTTTCGAGTATTTAATTAAATTTTGGTCTTCTTTAGATATAAATTTTGACCATCTTTCTTCAAGAGGCTTTATATATTCCTCAAACTCTAGCTCATTATTATTTATATTAACAAAAATTATATCCATCCATACTTCAGTTCTAACTTCTTTTAAATTACTAGAAGATTTGTCAAAATTTTTTATTTCATGAATGTTCAGACCTCCAATATGAGGTGTTGCAACTAATTTTCCATCAAAATCATAAGCCCATGAGTGATAGGGACATCTCAATACATTTTTTAATGAACAAGGCTCATCTATAAGCTTAAATCCTCTATGGCTACAAACATTATGAAATACTCTTATTTTTTTTTCCTTATCTCTAAGAATAATAAGAGGAATGCCTAACAAACTATAGGGTTGAGCATCTCCTGAATTGGGTACAGAGCTTGCCACTCCAATTACTGACCATTTATTCATGAAAATAGCCTCTCTCTCAAATGATAAATAGTCCTTACTTATATAGCACTCGTTTGGTAAGCCATGAGCTGTTTCAATAGGGTTTCCAACAACCCTGATTTTGTCCAAATCTAAAATCTCTGAAAGTTTAAAATATTTGGTATTTTTGGACATAAAAAAAATTATCACTGAGATTTTTTTTGGCAACAAATATCTTTGTCCACAAGATGAATTTCTTTGACAGCTTTTACAAAAAAGATAAAGATCAAAAAAAAATGAATTTTTCTCTTGAGGTAGGACCTCACACAGATCTTGAAACATTGCCACCAGTTAAAGATGTTTATGTGACTATGCTACCAGGTGGAGACTATAAAGAAACCGCAGCAAAATCTGGTGATTTAGTTAAAAAAGGTTTCAATCCAGTTCCCCATTTTCCAGCAAGATCAATTTTAGATGAACATCAATTAAAAGATTTTATCACAAGATGTAAAGATGTTGGTACAAAACAAGCTTTAGTAATAGGTGGTAGTAGAGATCCAATTGGAAAATTTGATAGTTCAATACAAATTTTAGAAACAGGATTTTTTGAAGGAATTAAAATAGGAATAGCAGGTCATCCAGAAGGTAGTCCTGATATTTCCGATAAAGAATTAGAAAAAGCTATGATGGATAAAAAACCTTACGCCGATTATATAGTGACTCAATGGTTACTAGATAGTCAACCCATTTTAGATTTCATTTCTAAGCAGTCAGTACCAGTGCATGTGGGAATTACTGGGCCAATGAAAATATCCAGCTTAATTAAGTTTGCTAATATAGTTGGGGCGAAAAATTCCATAAATTTTCTTAGATCTAATTTTAGTAAGGCATTAGATTTATTGAAACCTAAAGACCCTAATGATTTAATTGGGAAAGTGAAAGAGTTTACAGGTAACTTCCACATTTATACATTCGGCGGCTTGAAGGAAACTAACAAGTGGTTGAAGGAGAATGGTTATGTCTAATGAATTTGACTATACTAAACTAAAACATGTAACTTCAGTTGATCAATCAGATCGTGAAGTACCATATAACTTAAGACAAAGTGGTCCTACAAAAGTTGAGATGTTAATTTCAACAAGAGTAAGAAAATCTCCATACTGGCATTTATCTATGCAAGCTGGTTGTTGGAGAGCAACTGTATACAATCGTATTTATCACCCAAGAGGTTATGTAAAACCTGAAGATGGTGGAGCGATGGTTGAATATGAAGCAATTAAAAATCACGTTACAATGTGGAACGTTGCTGTTGAAAGACAAATTAGAGTTAAAGGTCCAGATGCAGAAAAGTTTACTGACTACGTTATAACTAGAGATGCAACTAAAATCTCACCCATGAGAGCAAGATATGTAATTTTATGTAATGCTTATGGTGGTGTTTTAAATGATCCTATTCTTCTTAGAATTTCTAAAGATGAATTTTGGTTCTCATTATCAGACTCTGATATTGGAATGTATCTTCAAGGTGTCAATGCTGATGGAAGGTTTAATTGTACTATTGATGAGATTGATGTTTGTCCGGTACAAATTCAAGGACCTAAATCAAAAGCTTTAATGAAAGACCTTTGTGGAGATCAAGTTGATTTTGACAATATGCCTTTCTATGGTTTAGCTGAAGCAAAAATTGGTGGCAGAAGTTGTGTAATTTCACAATCTGGTTTCTCAGGTGAAGCTGGATATGAAATTTATTTAAGAGATGCCACTAAATATGCTGACGATATGTGGAATGCTGTTCTTGCTGCAGGTAAAAAACATAGCCTGATGGTTATCGCTCCTGCTCACCACAGAAGAATTCAAGCTGGAATTCTTTCTTGGGGACAAGATATGGATCAACAACATAACCCTTACCAGTGTAACCTTGGTTATCAAGTGTCACTTTCAGGTAAAGGTGAGTGGAATAAAAAAGCTGACTATGTTGGAAAAGCTGCTTTAGAGAAAATGGGTGCAGAACTTAAGGCTGGTAAAAAACCTTACAAACTTCAGTTAGTAGGTCTTGAGTTGGGTGGAAAACCAATTGAAGAATACGCTCCTGACTTTTGGTTAGTGTCACCTGAAAGCGGTGGAGATCCTGTAGGATTTATCACATCTCCTTGGTATCACCCTGAAAAAGGTCAAAATATAGCAATGGGATATGTGCCATTTGATGGAACATTAAATGCTAATGGTTTCCCTAAGGGTAAAGTTGGAACTAAGTACAAAGTTCATTTACCTGCTAAATATTCTGACGCACCAGGAACACCAGTTGATGCTGTGGTAGTGGATATTCCATTTACAGAATCTTATAACGCAAACACTAGAGAAGTCGTTAAAGGTTAAATTAATTATTGGGGGGAGACTTATTCTCCCCCACTAATAATGACAAAAACATTCCTAATCGTAGTTTGCATAATAATTGTAATTGCTTTAATACTCTTTCCACTATTTGTTTCTTACAAAGCTCAGAAAAATAGTAAAAAAAATAAATAATGTTTGGTCAATTTTTAAATATTGTTGTCAGGTCTATTAAATTAGATAAATCTCTCTACAAAGATAATAAAAACTTTGGTGAGGCAGCAGTATACTTTGCTGGTCTTATCATGATATTGGATGGTTTAGCTGGGGCAGTTGCTGCAAACACTGTTATTAAAACTGCTGTTGCAATGTCTGGCTTAACTGCCATTCTTACTTGGTTTGTATGGGGATTATTTATTTATGTGATCGGTGTAAAATTATTTCCAGATAAGGAGACAAAAGTTTCATTTAAAAAAGTATTAACAGCAGTTGGCTATGCTCATGCACCAGGGCTTTTAAGATTTTTTGCTGTAACTCCAGATTTAATGATCCCAATAATATTTCTAACTCAGTTTTGGATATTTGCAGGATTAATCATTTCAACAAAACAAGTTTTAAATCTTAAGTCTAATTTTAAATCATTTGGAATAGTCTTTTTAGCATTTTTAATAATTGCTTTTCTTTCAATATCTTTTGTTATGAGTAAAATGAACAGTTTGCCTATAAGCAATATCAGCTAAATTGGAAATATTGTTTTAGAAGTTTTACAAGAACTGCAAATTTTAAATCCTGTTAAAATTAAATTTTGAGAAACACATTCGTCTTCTTTTTTACATTCTTCACAAAAATTATCAATTTCTTCAAAGTCTTCTTCTACTTTACCTTTATCATCTTTATTCATGGTTTATTTAATCCTGCTTTTTTTACAAAATAAAGTCCTACTAGTACTGCAAATAATGATACTAAAACTTTATCAGTAATTAATTCATCTAAAAATATGTAGCTTAAAATAATTCCAAAAATAGGTATCAAATAAGAGACTTGGGATTGAAATATTAATCCATTATTTTTTAAAATTTTAAATCTTAACAACCAAGCAGCTCCTGTTGAAACCATTCCTAAATAAACTACTGATATTGTGGACTCTATACTGGGTACTGAGTTCCAAGGCTTTTCAAAAAAATAAACTAAAGGTAGTAAAATTAAAACAGCCCAAATTAATATAGATCCTGTTACATTTTCATTTTTCTTTTTACTAATTTTAAGGGTTAGAACGCCACCAACAACATAACATGTTGATCCAAGTAAGATTAATAATGCAGAAATAAAATTGTTATCATTAATCAGTATGTCGTCAGAAAATAAATAAATAATTCCTGCAAAACCAATTAAAATTCCAAAAGTTTTAAGGGCATTAAATTTTTCATTTTTTGTGTAAAAATGACCTAATACAGTTGAGCTTAATGGTGTTGTAGACATTAATATTGCTGCCAAGTTACTTTGTACTGATTTAACACCGTAAGCTATTAAAAAAAAGGTAAAACTAAATTTACAAAACCTATTATAGCAAACCAATACCAATCTTTAGAGAATGCCTCCACTCTTATTTTTTTATAAAAACATAATAATAGTACTGGAATAGATCCAAAAAAAACTCTTAGAAAAGCAATTGTAACAGGGCCAAAAGACTCTGTTGCAATTTTAATATTAAAAAAAGCTGAAGCCCAAATTAAAGCTAGAATTACTAACAGTATATAATCAATTAATTTAGGTTGTCTCATTCAGTTATATTTTCAACTTTTCCATTAGTGATTTTTTGAATATTGGTAAAATTTATTTTAAATACACAATTTGGATGTCCTGCTGCTGCAAATAGCTCATTAAACCTTTCTAGGGAATTGTCTATAATAATTTCGATTTGCTTTAAATGACCAATGGGTGATACACCACCAATTGTATATCCTGTTTGAGATTTTACGTCCTCTGGATTTGCCATTGAAACATCTTTTTTGTTAATTATTTTTTTTATTTTACTCAAAGAGGCTCTCTTATCTCCTGCAACCAAACAAAGTATAAAACTATCATTTGTTTTAAATAATAAACTTTTAACAATTGCTCCAACATTACAATCTAATCCTGTTGCCGCATCTTGAGCTGTTCTTGCTGATTTATCTAAAACAATAACCTCTAAGGATTGATCAAAATTCTTCAGAGATTTCTCGGCTCTTTTAACTGGCTCTTTGTCTAATAAACTCATAATTCAACTAACAATTGATTGATAATTTAACAAATAATGATGTAATTCATATGTAAAAAACGCATAGGTGTTATTAATTAATCAAGCAATATAATTAAGATATTTTTTGATAATTTAATCTAACAAAATTTAAAAAGGAGAGATCATGAGTGCCAAAAATGTACTAAAATTCATTAAAGAAAAAGAAGCAGAGTTTGTTGATTTAAGATTTACTGATCCAAGAGGAAAACTTCAACATTTAACTATGGATTCTACAATTGTAGATGAAGATATGTTAAATGATGGTGTGTTTTTTGATGGGTCATCTATCGCCGGATGGAAAGCTATCAATGAGTCAGACATGATTTTAAAACCTGATACTTCAAGAATGATCATGGATCCATTTACATCTCATAATACCTTAGTACTTTTTTGTGACATCCTCGATGCAGTAAAGAAATCTCCTTATGACAGAGATCCAAGAGGAACAGCTAAAAAAGCTGAAGAGTATTTAAAGAAATCTGGTATTGGTGATAAAGCTTTTTTTGGTCCTGAGCCTGAATTTTTTGTTTTTGATGATGTAAGAATTAACAATGATCCAAACAATACTGGTTTTAAAATAGACAGTAAAGAAGGCCCTTATAATTCAGGGACAGAATATGCAAATGGAAATATGGGACATAGACCTCCAGTAAAAGGTGGCTACTTTCCTGTTCCTCCAGTAGACAGTGAACAAGATATGAGAAGCGAATATCTAAAAAGTCTAAAAGAAGTTGGGATTAAAGTTGAAAAACATCACCACGAAGTAGCTCCAAGTCAACATGAACTTGGAATGTATTTTGGTACTCTGGTTGATCAAGCTGATAATGTTCAGTTATATAAATATGTAGTTCAAATGGTTACTCATTCTTTTGGAAAAACTGCAACATTCATGCCAAAACCAATTGCAGGTGATAACGGTTCTGGAATGCACATTCACCAATCAATATGGAAAAATGATAAACCAGTTTTCTCTGGAGATGCATACGCTGGATTATCAGAGACTGCACTTCATTACATTGGTGGAATTTTAAAACATGCTAAAGCAATAAATGCATTTTCTAATTCTACTACTAATAGCTATAAAAGATTGATACCTGGCTTTGAAGCTCCAGTGCTACTTGCTTATTCTGCAAGAAACAGATCTGCTTCTTGTCGTATACCAATTTCATTAAGCAAAAATGGAGCAAGATGTGAAATAAGATTTCCTGATGCCTCAGGTAATCCTTATCTTACTTTTGCTGCAATGCTTATGGCTGGACTTGATGGAATTAAAAATAAGATACATCCAGGAGAGTCGTTTGATCAAGATCTATATGATTTACCTCCTGAAGAAGTTAAAAATATTCCAACTGTTTGTGGTTCATTAAGAGAAGCAATGGAAAATCTAGATAAAGATAGAGAGTTTTTAACTGAAGGTGGAGTATTTACTGACGATCAAATTGATGCTTACATTGCATTAAAATTTGAAGAGATACATAAATTTGAACATGCACCTCATCCTGTTGAGTTTGAGATGTATTACAGTAGTTAAATATAATTACTGTCTAGTTGTTGCTATTGTATCTTTGTTAATTCCTTTTTTAACAACGTAATCCTGTGTGCCATTAGCACCAGTATTGACCTCTGTTCTAAGAGTTTTAAAAAAAGTTCTTTCTTTTAAAGACTTCTCCAGTGATTTAACAAGATTTTTAAATTCAAATTTATTCATATCCAATTAATACACTAGATATGTGTTATTTGCAATACAGATATGCGTATAATTAATATCAAATTTTAAAAGACTCTCCACAACCACAACGTTCAGACTCATTGGGGTTATTAAAGACAAAAGAGGATGAAAATTCTTCCTTTTTATAGTCCATTTCTGTGCCCAATAAATACATTACAGCTGCTGCATCAACAAAAACTTTAACACCCTTATCTTCTATAATTTCGTCTGTAGGATTAATTTCTTTTGCATACTCCATAACATAAGACATTCCAGCACAACCCCCAGATTTAACTGCAACTCTTACACCAATAGAATTTGATTCTTTATCTGACATTATTTCTTTAATTCTATTAGCCGCATTATCGCTTAATCTGATTATAGGATTCATTATAAATTTAACTCCAGTTTAGCAGCTTCTGACATCATTGATTTATCCCATGGTGGCTCAAACACTAAATCAAGATCCACTTCTTCTATGCCCTCAACTTGCATAGCGCTGTCTTTAACTTCTTTAGGTAAGCTTTCAGCAACTGGACAGTTTGGAGTAGTCAATGTCATTATAATTTTAGCCTTATCATCTTTTACTTTAACATCATAAATTAGACCTAATTCATAAATATTAACTGGTATTTCAGGATCATATATTTTTCTAATTTCAGCTATTACTTGTTCTCTTAAGTCCATAATTTAATCTAATCTTTCAGTATTAATTTCTTCTTGAGTATTGTCAATTGCAGAAACTAAAGTATGCCATGATAAAGTTGCACATTTAACTCTCATTGGATATTTTTTTACTCCAGATAAGCACATTAATTTGGTTTTTTCATCCTCTTTTAAATTTTCTGAATTTAATTCAGGATTTTCTTTTATCATTCCTAAAAAATCTTCAACAATTTCTTTAGCTTCATGTTCATTCTTACCTTTAATTAAGTCTGTCATAATTGAGGCTGACGCCATTGAGATAGCGCAACCACTACCTTCAAAAGAAATATCTTCTACTATTTTTTGTCCATTAAGTTTTAAATAAACATGTACATTATCACCACATAAAGGATTATGTCCTTTAGCATCTTTATTAAAATTTTCAGTTTTTCTAAGATTGCGTGGATTTTTACCATGCTCTAGTATTATTTCTTGATATAATTCTTTTAAGTTCATTTTTGGTTAAATATTTTTTTACAATTATTTATTGCATCATTAAGTGTATCTAAATCTTCTCTTGTATTATAAATTCCAACAGATGCTCGCGAACTTGCAGGTATATTTAATTTATCATGTAGAATTTGACAGCAATGATGACCCGCTCGAATTGCAACTCCATCTCCATCTAAGATAGTTGCTACATCATGTGGGTGAATACCCTCAATAGTAAAAGATAAAACCCCACCTTTATTTTTAGGATTACCTATTAATCTAACTGAATTATTTTTTTGTAATAGTTCCTGCCCATATTCAACTAAGTCAGCTTCATGTTTCACCACATTATCTATACCAATTCTTTCTAAAAATTTAATAGACTGATCAAATGCAATCACTTGAGCTGTAGCCATAGTTCCTGCCTCAAATTTATTAGGAAGATCACCATAAGAAATTCTATCTTTTTTAACCTCATTGATCATTCCACCACCACCTTGATATGGAGGCAATTCTTCTAACCATTTTTTTTTACCATACAAAACACCTAAACCAGTAGGGCCATACATTTTATGACAAGAAATAGCATAAAAATCACAATCAAGATCTTGCATATCTAATCTTAAATGAGGAGCACCCTGACAACCATCAACAACTACAATTATACCTTTTGAATGAGCAAGCTCTGTTATTTCTTTAATTGGTAAAATAGCACCTGTAACATTTGATAAATGTGTAATTGAAATTACTTTTGTTCTAGTAGTAATTCTTTTTTCAATTTCTTCTAATGTTACTTCACCATCATCATTAATTTCAGCAAAATTAATTTTTATATTTTTGGATTTTCTTAGAAAATGCCAAGGCACATAATTAGAATGGTGCTCCAATTCAGTGATAAGCACTTCATCACCATCTTGTAAATAATTTTGACCTAATATATTTGCAACTAGATTAAGTGCTTCTGTTGCACCTTTGGTAAAAACAATTTCATTTTTATCCTTAGCATTAATAAACTTTTGAACTGAGGTTCTTGTGTTCTCATATAAATTGGTAGCAGCAACTGCAAGATAATGAACACTTCTACCTACATTAGAAAATTCTTTACTATAAAATTCATTAATTCTATCTATTACAACTTTTGGTTTTTGAGAAGAATTTGCACTATCTAGATATACTAAATCATTGTTTTGAATTTTTTCATCAAAAATAGGAAACTCTTCTTTTATCTTGTCTATATTCATTCTTTAAGTCCAATTATTTTTTTTATTAAATTTTTTATTTCAAAGTCAGTTATTTTTTCTATTACATCTAGTAAAAACCCATTAATTAAAAGTTCTCTTGATTGTTGATAATCTAATCCCCTAGACATTATATAAAATATAGAGTCCTCATCTAAACTACCTGATGCTGAACCATGTGAACATTTAACATCATCTGCATAAATTTCTAATTCTGGTTTTGCATTAAATTCAGATGCTTCATTTAATAAAATTGCTTTACTTAGTTGATATCCATCTGTTTTTTGTGCTTTTGAATTAACAAATATTTTTCCCTGATATACAGCTTTAGAACTATCGTTTAAGACACTTTTAATTAATTGATAGCTTTTAGTATTTTCTGTTAGATGATTTATGGTAGTTCTAACTTCATGGTGTCTATCATTAGAAAGTGAAAAAATACCATTTATAAATGCTGATGAATATTTTCCATTTAAATTACAATTAATCTCACTCTTAAAGAAATGTGATCCAGATGATAAAATAAACGTTTCTGATAAACTGTTAGCAGCTTGTTCAATATTATTAAAAGAATATTTTACATTCGTATTTTCTATTTTATCAATTTTATAATTTTTTAAAATTGCATTTTGTTTTAAATCAAAATTATAAAAAATGTTTAAAAAATTTTTTTCTGAATTATCATTAAATAAGTCTATTAATCTCAAGGAGCTATTTTCCTCTAGTTGAAAATCTAAGCTTAAATTTATGTTTTTGGACTTAATCTTATCATTCGTTACATGATAAATTATTAAAGGTTTTTCTAGTTGATAATCTTTTTTAATTAAGATTTTATAAGATTTATTGGTAAAGGCCTTATTTAAATCAATTAAAGAGTTAAAGTTATTTGACCTGTTGTCAATTTCTGGCTCATCAATTATTTTTATCTTATCTTTTTTTTCATAATCAAAAACAATTTTTTCAATTCTGCCATTTACAAAAACGATCTTGTTGTGTTCTAACCCATCAATAAATACTGATGTATCAATCTTATTTGATAATGAATAATCATTATAAAAGCTTAGATCACCAATTTTTTTTTTAATTATTTGATTTAAATCAGAAAATTTCCAATTTTCATCTCTTCTATTTGGAAAACCTGTTTTTATAAATTCATTCAAAGAGTTTTGTTTAAGTTCAATATCTCTTTTGGTAAAACTTGAAGTTTTTATAATATTATCAAAATCTATTTGAAGTTGTTCTTTCATTAAATTAAAAACTTTCATATCCTTTTTTTTCTAGTTCTAAAGCTAATTCTGCTCCACCAGATTTAATAATCTTTCCATCTTTCAATACATGAACAAAATCAGGTTTAATATAATCTAGTAGCCTCTGGTAATGGGTAATTATTAGAAAAGAATTTTTCTTATCCCTTAAAGTATTCACCCCATCAGCCACAATTTTTAAAGCATCAATATCTAATCCAGAGTCGGTTTCATCTAAGATTGATAACTTTGGTGCTAACAATGACATTTGCAAAATTTCATTTTTCTTTTTTTCTCCACCAGAAAAACCAACATTTAATTGTCTATTTAGTTTTTCCTCATCAAACTTAAGTTCTTTTGCTTTTTCTTTTACTAATTTTAAAAACTCGATAGCATCAAGCTCCTTTTCACCTCTTGCTTTTTTTACTGCATTTAATGAAGTTTTTAAAAATATATTTGTATTAACTCCAGGAATTTCTAAAGGATACTGAAATGCTAAAAAGATACCTTTGTGTGCTCTTTCCTCTGTTTCTAAATCAAATAAATTTTTATTTTCAAAAAGAACCTCTCCTGAAACTTCATAACCTTTTTTACCTGATAAAATATTTGATAATGTGCTTTTTCCAGATCCATTTGGACCCATTATAGCATGAACTTCTCCTGGGTTTATTTCAAGAGAAAGTCCTTTTAAAATTTCTTTACTATCTATCTTTGCATTTAATTTATTTATTTTTAACATTACCCAACACTTCCTTCCAAACTAATGCCAACTAACTTTTGAGCTTCAACAGCAAATTCCATCGGTAACTGTTGCAATACCTCTTTACAAAATCCATTCACTATTAATCCAACTGCTTCTTCTTGACTCAAACCTCTTTGCTGACAATAATGAAGTTGTTCTTCACTTATTTTTGAAGTTGTTGCCTCATGAGCAATATTTGATTCTGAGTTTTTGTTTTTAATATACGGAACTGTATGTGCTCCACACTTATTACCCATTAACAATGAGTCACATTGAGTATAATTACTAGAATTTGATGCTTTAGAGGAAATATCAACTAGACCTCTATAAGTCATATCTGAAAATCCTGCGCTTATTCCTTTTGAAATAATTTTACTCTTTGTATTTTTACCTAAATGGATCATTTTTGTACCCGTGTCAGCTTTTTGATGGTTATTTGTAATCGCAATTGAATAAAACTCTCCAATTGAATTGTCCCCTTTTAAAATACAACTTGGATATTTCCATGTAATAGCAGATCCTGTTTCTACTTGTGTCCATGAAATTTTAGAATTTTTTCCTTTGCACAATCCTCGTTTAGTAACAAAATTATATATTCCACCTTTTCCATCTTTATCACCAGGATACCAATTTTGAACTGTAGAATATTTTATTTCAGCATCATCTAGTGCTATCAACTCTACATTAGCAGCGTGCAATTGATTTTCATCTCTCATAGGAGCTGTACAACCTTCTAAATAACTTACATAACTTCCCTTATCTGCAACAATTAAGGTTCTTTCAAACTGACCTGTATTTGAGGCATTAATTCTAAAGTAAGTAGATAGTTCCATCGGACATCTTACGCCTTCAGGTATATATGCAAATGAACCATCAGTAAAAACAGCAGAATTAAGAGTTGCAAAAAAGTGATCAGTTGTAGGAATTACAGATCCTAGATATTTCTTAACTAGTTCAGGATGATTTTGAATAGCCTCCGATATAGGACAAAATATAATTCCTAGCTTAGACAGTTCTTCTCTAAAAGTTGTGGCAACTGAGACCGAGTCAAATACTGCATCAACTGCAATACCATTTAATCTTGCCTGTTCTTGAAGTGGGATCCCAAGTTTTTTATATGTTTCTAAAAGTTTTGGATCTAATTCGTCTAAACTTTTAGGTTTATCATCCATACTTTTTGGTGCTGAATAATAATATAAATCTTGATAATCAATTTTTGGATACTTAGGTTTTTGCCAATCTGGTTCTTTTAATTGTTTAAATCTTTCAAATGCTTTTAATCTAAAATCAAGCATCCATTTAGGTTCTTTTTTAATATTTGAAATAAATTTAATTACTTCTTCATTTAAGCCTTTGGGTGCTGTTATACTTTCAATGTCAGTTGAAAATCCATATTTATAATCTTTTAATTTTTCTATTTCTTTCTCTCTAGCGTCCATTTTAATTTCTACTTTCTGATGAGTTGCTTATAAGGTCTTTTAAATTTTTTTGTTCAAAAAAATGATTGATATGGATTTCAAGTTCGTCCCATAAATTATGAGTGATGCATTTTGTGGTCTTACTATTGCATCCCTTTTTAGACTCCTTCTTGCATTGAACAGTTTTAACTTCTTCATCTACAGCACTAAGTATGTTTGCTAATTTAATTTCTTCTGGTTCTTTGTTTAAGATATAACCTCCATTAGTTCCTCTAATGCTTTTTACGATATTATATTTTTTTAACTTAGAAAAAATTTGCTCTAAAAAATCCAAAGAAATTCCTTGTCTTAACGATATATCTCTCAAAGGTACTGGATTAACGCTATTGAACTTAGCAAGGTCAGCTAAAGCCATTACCGCATATCTACCTTTTGATGTTAATTTCATATTTACCCTTATTTAAGAAGGCTTTTTATATAAACTTGACCAAATTAGTCAAGTATCCAATATAAAAAAAAGATAACATATTGTCGCTTAGTTATGATAAGTGTATTTTTTTTTGAGAATAATAATCAATATCATTTATGGATAACAAAATAGTAGAAGTTTTCATACCTGGGCCTGCTGGAAGATTAGAAGCAAAATATTTTAAAAGTGATAAAAACACTTCACCAATAGCGTTGGTGCTTCAGCCACACCCTCAATATGGTGGAACAATGAACAATAAAGTTGTTGTTGACACATTTCATACATTTATGGAAAATGAATTTTCAGTTTGTAGAGTTAACTTTAGAGGTGTTGGTAAAAGTGATGGTGAATTTGATAATGGCCAAGGAGAATTAGCTGATGCAGCAGCAGCACTAGATTGGCTTGAAAGAGAAAACTTTGATAATTCTCAATGTTGGGTTTCTGGATTTTCTTTTGGCTCATTAATTGCAATGCAATTATTAATGAGGAGACCTGAAATAAATAGATTTATTGCAATATCTCCTCAGCCAAACGTATATGATTTTTCATTTTTATCTCCTTGTCCAACTTCTGGATTAATGATCTACGGAAAGAAAGATGAACTAGTTCCAGTTGAACATATTGCTGAACTCGATAAAAGATTAAGTGCTCAAAAAGGAATTAAAGTTGACTTTCAAGTTATAAGTGATGCTAATCATTTTTTTTCAAAGACTGAAGATGTTTTGATGAAACATTTAGATAAATATATTAAAAAAGAGTCTGCTTTATTTTAAAGTTAATAATTTTTAACTAAAATTCCACCAGTACAAGATTTTTTAACGTTTGTTGTTTTAACAAATGAAATTTCTTTTTTAAGTAATGATCTTATTGCAAGATATGCAAAGGCCTGCGACTCTATAAAATCGCCATTAATATTATAATCGTCAATTAAATCTAAATTAATATTATTTGGTAGTTTGTTTCTAATATTTTCAATTAGTGTTAAGTTTCTTCTTCCACCACCACAAACTAATAAATTAATTTTATTAGTTTTATCTTTTTTTGCGATTTTAATTATTGAGTCACAAATAATTTCACTAGTAAATTTTGTCAAGGTTGAGAGTCCATCTTCATAAGATAAACCTCTAACAAAACTTAAATCAAAATCTTTTATATCAAATGAGAGATTTTTATTTTTGTTTATATTTTCAAAATTTTCAGTAGCTTGGTTCAAGATGATTTCATCTATTTTTCCAATACTTGCTGCTTTGCCATTTAAATCATATCTATAACTAGTATGCTTTCTAACCCATTCATCTAATAAACAATTACCAGGCCCTATGTCATAACTTATCAGATCATCATTTTTATTTGATGTTATGATAGTAATATTTGCTATGCCTCCAATATTTAGAATAAAAACTGGTAACTTAATTCTATTTTTATTTATTATTAAATTATGAAAAATTGGTGCTAGTGGGGCTCCTTGACCGCCATTCGCTATATCATTAGCCCTAAAATTATAAATTACATCTTTTTTTAAAAGATTAGATAATAATGACCCATCACCTAATTGTTTTGAAATTTTTTGGCTTGCATCATGAAATATGGTTTGACCATGAAAACCAATTAAATCCACCTCATGATCAATTTTATTAATAATCTTATTGCAAATTTCTGCATGATATAAAGTGATTTTTCTCTCAATTTCACTTACTAATTCAGAATTAACAATTATATCATCAGCAGAATTAATCTTGTTTCTTAGATTTACTAAATCTTTATATAAAGCCTGATCATATTCAAAGAATTCATCAAAAGTTGACTCATATTCATTTTCCCCATCCGATCTAATAATTGAAGCATCAATACCATCCATTGAAGTTCCACTCATTAAACCTAAAGAGGTATAAAATTTTTCCATTCTTAATTTTTAAATAAATATTGTATATTCTTGATAGCATATTTATGAATATTTTTTTAAAAGAATTTAAAGAAAGAGGTTTTTTTTACCAATGTACTGGAGAAGAAAATCTATCTCAATTACTTGATAAAGAAAAAATTAATGCTTACATTGGTTTTGATTGTACAGCTGAAAGTCTTCATGTTGGAAGCTTGCTTCAAATTATGTGTCTTAGATTGCTGCAAAAACATGGCCATCGTCCTATAGTGTTACTAGGTGGAGGGACAACTAGAATTGGAGATCCATCAGGAAAAGATAAAACTAGAACTATTTTATCAGAAGAAGAAATTAAAAAAAATATTAAGAATATTGAAAAAATATTAAAAAATTTTTTAACTGATACTAACCCAAAAACAAAACCTATATTCGTAAATAACTATTCTTGGCTAAAAAACTTAAATTATATTTCTTTTTTAAGAGATATTGGAAAACATTTTACAATAAATAAGATGTTAAGTTTTGATAGTGTTAAAACTAGATTGGAAAGAGAGCAATCTTTGAGTTACATGGAATTTAATTATATGATTTTACAAGCATATGATTTTCTTGAACTAAATAAAAAAGAAAATTGTATGTTGCAAATTGGTGGTTCTGATCAATGGGGAAATATTGTAAATGGTGTTGAATTAATTAAACGATATTCAAAT
The DNA here is from genome assembly GCF_059417795.1 of Candidatus Pelagibacter sp. PS_43. Classification (NCBI taxonomy): domain Bacteria; kingdom Pseudomonadati; phylum Pseudomonadota; class Alphaproteobacteria; order Candidatus Pelagibacterales; family Candidatus Pelagibacteraceae; genus Candidatus Pelagibacter; species Candidatus Pelagibacter sp. PS_43. The sequence goes on from NZ_CM182066.1 coordinate 770,528, forward strand.
AAACATGTTTATGGCCTCACTACACCTTTAATAACTCTAGCCTCTGGAGCAAAGATGGGAAAAACAGAATCTGGTGCTGTTTGGTTAGATAAAAGATTTCTTTCTGGTTATGATTATTGGCAATTTTGGAGAAATATTGATGATCGTGATGTTTTAAAGTTTTTAAAAATTTTTACAGATATTACATTGGAAGAAATTGAAACTGTTAAAGATAAAAATATAAATGAATTAAAAATTTTATTAGCAAATAAAACTACTGCTATGCTACATGGTGATGAAGAAGCAAAAAGATCTGAAGAAACAGCAAAACAAACGTTTGAGAGTAGAGTGCTGGGAGACAATTTACCAACTATTCAAATTATGAAAAAAAAATTAGACAATCAACTTAACATCATAGATCTGATAGTTATGTCAAAGTTAGAGAATTCCAAAAGTGAAATTAGAAGATTAATTAAAGGAAATGGCGTTAAGATTAATAATCAAACTATCTCTGATGAAAAAATGCTTATCTCTAGAACTTTGTTTAAGGATAATTTAATAAAGCTCTCTTTAGGTAAAAAAAAACATATAAAAGTAGAATTAATTTAGTTCTTTTTTAATTTTTCTAGAGTTCTTGTAATAAATCTTGGTGTTAAAGTTTTAACAGGATTAACGGTAGTTGATAAGTCTTCTGGTGGTCCTTTAATTTTAAAGCTAACGCCAAATACTCCCTCTCCAACCTTGTCTCCAATTAATAAATCACCTACAAATGGTATCGAAGCAATGGATCTATTTATTGTTGTTGCTGGCACTAACGTTCCTCGTAGACTAACTAATTTTTTACTTTCTATATAACCATCCATTAATATCGATACAGCTGGCCCTATGGCATACATTTCATCAATATTAGTAAGACCTTTTTTATTAGAAAATCTCATTTCGAGGTCAGTAAATCTTATTCCTTCACCAGTAAGAATATCTGCTATTCCCTGAAGTGAAGCTAAGCTTAAAAGTTTAGCAAAAATAGGAACTTTTTGAACTTTAAAGTCATCAATAATTAACACTGAGTTCGATACACCATCTTTTTTAATGGATTTAAAATTTAAATTTCCTTCTTCAAATCCTTTTATAAATTTATATCTCTTAATTAATGGTTTTGGGTAATCTGTAATTAGACTTGTGGTGGTTTCCTTTGCATCATTAGTTAACACTGCAAGTGAAATCTTTTTACCATTTGGAAAGTCTGCATCAAGTATTAGATTGTTAATCTTATTATTTTTTAAAATTACATATCCTGATAAATTATTGAGATGATTAATTTCATCAATATAAGTTTTTTTAATATTTATATCGACTCTACTGTTAAGATTTTCAAAAATAGAAGAATTTTCATCATCACTATCCATGATATTATCAATTAGCTTTGATAGATCTAAGTTATCTCCCTCAACAATAAAATTGGAACTATCTTTTCTTAAATTGAATTTATTAAGAATTTTATTTTTATTTTTATAATTGATATTAGCTTTTTCTATATCTAAAACTTTAAAATTTTTATCTAGCTTTAAATTTTTAATCAAAATTTTATTTTTGTTTTCTTCTAAAGAGATAGTTTTAAATTTAAGTAAGTTTCCTTTTTTGAAGTCCCCATTTATTATAATTATAGAGTTTACATCTTCTTTTTTTTCATAATTTAGAGGAACAATTTGTAAGGAATTATCTTTAATATTAAATTTAGTATTAAATGAAAATTGATCATTATTCTTATTAATCTCATAAGTTATTTGTTCAGATTTATCAGTAAAAAAAATACTGCCCGTTCCTTTCACTTTCAGTTTGTCTTTTTTGTAATTAATTTGAATTTTATTTTTTTCAAATAATATTTCTTCTTTTGTGTTTTTTAAATATGCACTTAAATCAATAAATTTTTTAAAGAAAATTAACTTATCTAAGTCAAGTGTAGTTTCAATATCAAGTTTATTAATTTTAAATTTCTTATTAATTTCAAATGAAAGTTTGTTGTTAGAGCTAAATTCAATTTCTTTTATATCTTTAAGATTAATTAAACCTTTGGATATAAAATTTAAATCATCACCATCTAATTTTTGATTTTTTGTTAAAAATATTCCGTCTATTAAATATAAATCTTTTTTTTTTTAATTTCAATTAGCGGTGAATCTAATTTAATTCTATTAAAAGAAGTTTTAATTTTACTTAATGAATATTGATTTTTATTTAAATTAAATAAAAAGTTTAAATTATTAAAAGTTGACTGATTTAATAAATCCAATCTTGCGTTTTTAATAGATCCATTAATCTGATAGTCGTTTTTTATTTTGCCCTTAGAATCAAAGTTTATGCTAACATCAACTTCTATTGAACCATCCTTAATAATTTTGCTTAAAATAAATAATTGAGGAGAATTGTGAACTTCTCTAGTAAAGAATAATAAGTCATTAATCTTTATTTCAGCAGTTGAGATTTCCAAATCATCAATTGAATATTGATTGTTAATAAAAGATTTTATTGAAATATTTGTTTTAATATTCTTTATATCAATCAGTCTATTATCAATTGATAATTTGGAATTGTTTATCAAAATATTTATACTTAAATCTTTTAGATTTAATAAATAGTTAACATCATTTATTTGAAAATTAATTTTACTGTTAACTTCTGAAATGCTTTTTTTAATCTGACTATTAAATTTATCTGTTTTTAAGCCAAAAATACTAAGATATAATATTCCTAAGATTAAGACTAAAATAACAGTTAATAGAGTTTTAATTATTCCTTTAATCATTTTACTTTATATAGGGAGCTCTCTAAAAAGTCGTCAATTTCTCCATCTAGCACTTTATCAGGATTAGAGCTTTCAAAATTAGTTCTGTTATCTTTTACCATTCTATATGGGTGTAAGACATAAGATCTAATTTGGTGACCCCATCCTATTTCTGATTTTGAAGACTCTAAATTTTGACTATCTTTTTCTTTTTTCTTCATTTCAAAATCATAAAGTCTCGCTTTAAGCATATTCATACAGGTTTCTTTATTTTTATGTTGAGATCTTTCATTTTGACACTGGACAACTATTTTAGTTGGTAGGTGTGTAATTCTAACAGCGCTGTCGGTTGTATTAACATGCTGTCCTCCTGCACCACTAGATCTGTAAGTGTCTATTCTTAAATCTTTTTCAATAATTTCAATATCAATATTTTCGTCTACTATAGGATACATCCATACGCTAGCAAAGCTAGTATGTCTTCTTGCTCCTGAGTCAAATGGAGAAATTCTAACCAATCTATGAATACCTGATTCAGACTTTAGCCAACCAAAAACATAATCACCTTCAATTTTAATTGTCGAAGATTTTATTCCTGCTTCGTCTCCTTTATGTTCACTAATTAATTCTGATTTAAAACCTTTTATGTCAGACCATTTTAAATACATTCTTCTAAGCATTTCTGCCCAATCTTGGCTTTCTGTACCTCCTGCCCCCGCATGTATTTCTACATAGCAATCTAAACTATCAGTTTCATTAGACAGGAAACATTTTGTTTCATTCTCTTTAGCTGTTTTTTTTAATTTTATGATACTTTCTAAAACTTCTTTAATTATTGATTGATTTTTTTCTTCTGTGGCTAAATTATTTAATTCATCTAAATCGGCAAGAGATACAGAGGTATTCTCATATGAATTTATTAAGTCTTCATATAGCTTTTTTTCTTTAATTATTTTTTGTGAGATAGATTTATTCTGCCAGAAATTATTTTCTAACATCTTAGCATTATTTTTTTTTAATTTTTGACGAATATCATTTTTTTCAAAGATACTCCTTAACTCTGTGGTTAATTTTTTTGATTTCTAATTTGTGATTTATGTATTCGTTATCCATTAATAAAACCTTAATATATTATTGTTTTTTAATCTATTGTTAATATCTTGATTTGCTAAATTATCACCAGGTAAATTTTTATATGCCTCAATTATGGTTGATTTAGTTGATGAGCTTGGTTTTTTTCCAGTAATTGGATCTATTACTTTCATGATAATATTATCTGCAACTTTGAATGGTCTAGCTTCTTCTTTTTTAACTGCATTTTTTACAAAATTTTTAAAAATTGGTAATGCTGTTTTTGCCCCTGTTTCATATTTTCCTAACGATTTGGGATTATCAAACCCAACATAGGCACCAATTACAAGTTTTGATGTAAAGCCTATGAACCATGTATCAGTATTGCTATTTGTGGTGCCAGTTTTTCCACCAATATCTAAGTTTAGATCTTTTAAATTTTTTCCTGTACCATTTTGAACAGTACCCTCTAATATTGATGTCATTTGATAAGCAGTTTCAGGAGAAAATATTTGTAAAAATTCGTCTGTGATATTTGGATAATTTTCACTTAAATAAGAAATCTGATCACAATTAATACACTTTCGTTTTTCATTATTGAATATCGTATTTCCTTCACTATCTTGAATTCTATCAATCATTATGGGCATTATAAGCTTTCCTCCGTTGACAAAAGATGAGTAAGCTGATGTTAATTTTAATAGTGTTGTTTCAGCTGAACCAAGTGAGATTGATAATAGTTCACTTGGATCTTCGTAAATTTTTAGTTGTTTTGAAAAATTAACTATCTTCTTAAGACCTAGATCTTGGGCTATTCTTACAGTCATCAAATTTCTAGATTTTTCTAATCCCATTCGTAAAGTTGAAGGACCATAGAATTTTTTTCCATAATTTTCAGGTTTCCACATCTTAAGATCTGATCCCTGCTCTAAAACGAGAGGAGCATCTAATATTAAAGTTGATGGCGTATATCCATTCTCAAGTGCCAACGCATATATGAATGGTTTAAATGCTGACCCAGGCTGTCTTAATGCTTGAGTTGCTCTATTAAACTCACTTTTTTTAAAACTAAAACCACCACTTAGTGCTAGCACTCTTCCTGTAAATGGATCCATAACAACTATTCCCCCATTAACTTCAGGTAGCTGTCTTAATGCATAAGTATTACTTTTTAATTTTTCAACGTAAATTATATCACCAACTTTTAGTATTTGATCAAACTCTTTTTTTACCCAAGAAATATTTTCATATTTTATGGTGCCATTTTCTTTATTTTCTGTTTCAATATCTACAAAAAACTTATCAATCTTTATTACTATAGCAATCTCCCAATTAATTGATTTTTCTAATCTAAATTTATCTAAATTAATATCTTTGTTCCAATTATCTAATTTTTTACTATTAATTATTGGACCTCTCCACCCTCTTCTTTTATCGTAACTTATTAGTCCTTCTCTTAAAGATTTTATTGTAATTTTTTGTAAATCTAAATTAATTGGGGTGCTTATATTCAATCCTTGTTTATAGACTTTATCAAACCCTAATTTCTCAACAACATCTTTTCTAATATCTTCTACGTAATAACTGGTATCTTCTGTAAAAGTTTTTTTTCTTTTTTTTAAACTGATTTTATTATTAGTGAATTCCTTGTAATCGCTTTCATTTATGTAGCCATTTTCTAAAAGATTTTTTAATACTAGGTCTCTTCTAAACTTTGCTAATTTAATATTTTTATATGGATTATATCTGCTAGGAGCCTTAGGTAATGCCGCTAACATAGCTGCTTCTTCATAGCTTAATTCACTAATTGGCTTATCAAAATACTCAAGGCTTGCAGATGCAACACCATAAGTTCCTTCTCCAAGATAAATTTGATTTAAATAAAGTTCTAATATTCTTTCTTTTGAAAGTGCTCTTTCAATTCTAAATGCAAGAATTGCTTCTTTTATTTTTCTATTTAAACTAACTTCATTTGTTAATAAAAAATTTTTAGCTACTTGTTGCGTTATAGTTGATGCCCCTTCTAGTCTTCTTGATGCTATAATATTGGATATATTATTTACTACAGCTCTAAGTACTCCTTTTGCATCTACACCGGGATGATAAAAAAAATTTTTATCTTCAGCTGATAGAAAAGAATTTATAACTTTTTCAGATATTGCTTTATAGGGAACAAAAATTCTTTTTTCTGAAGAGAAGTCATTTACTAGCTCACCATCTCCTGAGTAAACTTTGCTTGAAACAGCAGGTTTATAGTTCTTTAGAAATTTATAATCAGGCAAATTATTAGAAAAGGCCCATAAAACTGCTATTATTGATAATGCAGACAATAGACCAAAGCTTAAAATTAGTATAAATATATTTTTAATTATTTGATGCATTAACTTTAATATATATATGAATTTGTTAAAGATAAGGCATCAAAGTTAAAACAAAATTTAAAATTATTTAAATATAATGAAACAATTAATCAAAAATATATGGAAAAAAATTTATACATTGATGCTTCGCATCCAAACGAAACTAGAGTTGTTCTTAAATCTGGCGATAATATCGAAGACTACGAATACGAAGGTTTAAAAAATAATCTAATTAAAAACAATATCTATCTTGGTAAAGTTAGTAGAGTTGAGCCCTCTCTGCAGGCTGCATTTATAGATTTTGGAAGAGAAAGACATGGATTTTTATCATTCAACGACATTCAATCTGACTACTATCAAATTCCTCAAAGTGATTTAATTAAGATCAAAGAAGAGGAAGAGAGAGAAAGAGAAGAGCTTTTAAAGGAAAGTGAAAAAGAAGAACAAAAAAATATTAATGAAGGCAATTTAGATATAAACGATCCAGTTGAGGTTCAACCTGTGTTGGATTTGGAATTAAATACATCTGAAGAATTAGTTGTATCAGAAGAAGCTACTATAGATGGAGGTGTTAAAGAAATACCTGAAATCGAAAATGTTAAAAAACCTCAATCAAGATTTAGAGCCAAGAGATATAAAATCCAAGAAGTTATCAAGCCAAATCAAGTAATTTTAGTTCAAGTCTTAAAAGATGAAAGAGGACAAAAAGGTGCTGCCTTAAGCACTTTTATTTCAATTGCTGGTAAATATATTGTGTTAATGCCTAATACTCCAAAAGGAGGTGGAATATCTCGTAAAATATTTAATCCAGGGGAAAGAAAAAAAATCAGATCAATTTTAAATGAGATAGTTATACCAAAAGAAATGGGTCTTATAGTTAGAACAGCAGGATCTAATAAAACTAAAAATGATATAGATCATGATCTACAAACATTAATTAAAACATGGAATGAAATCAAAGAAACAGCTCTAAATTCAATTGCACCTTCTTTAATTCATCAAGAAAGTGATATTATAAAAAGAACTTTAAGAGATATATATGACGAAGATACTAACAGTATTGTTATAGAGGGAAATGAAGCTTATAAAAAGGCGCAAGGGTTTATGAAATTAATGATGCCCTCACATGTAAAAAAAATAAAAAAATATCGAGAAAAAACCCCTCTTTTCTTTAAAGAAAATATTGAACAAAAGTTAAATCAAATTTATGACACAGAAATAAAATTAAAATCTGGTGGTTATTTGGTTATCAATCCAACAGAAGCTTTAGTTTCTATTGATATAAACTCTGGAAGTTCGATAAAACAAAAAAATGTTGAAAGCACAGCTTTAGATACAAATTTAGAAGCAGCTGATGAAATATCAAGACAAATAAAGATTAGAGATTTATCTGGCTTAATAATTATAGATTTTATTGACATGCTAAGCTTTGGTAACAGAAGATTGGTCGAGAGAAGACTAAAAGAAAAATGTAGAACTGATAGAGCAAGAATACAAATAGGTAGAATTAGTACATTTGGTCTACTAGAGATGTCAAGGCAGAGATTGCGAGAAAGTGCTGTCAAATGGAAAGTAACGCTAACTGATGAATCATTTTCACTTAAAATACTTAAAATGGTAGAAGTAAAAGCTGTTTTAACTAAAGCTAAGTTTGTTGAATTGAAGATTTGTCAAAAAATTTCTGATTTTATGAAAGAAAATTTCATAGAAGATTTAAAATTTTTTGAAGAAAAAAACCTTATAAAGATAGATATTATTGCAGATAACGCTTTAATAATTCCTGAATATATAATTAATTTACAAAATAAGAGTAAAAAAACTATTGAGATTGTAGAGCACTTTGAAAAATTAAAAAATCTAGAGGATCAAAAAAAAGAAGCTAAAACATATGAAATTTCTAACAAAAAGAAACCATTAAAGAAAAAGCCTTTTTTTAAAAAGAAATTTTATAAAAATCCAGCTGCTTAAATAATTCCTGTAGTTGGTGAAGAAGCACCGCCATAAATAGTTTTTTCTATTCTGCCAGCTAAGTATGATTGTCTCCCTGCTATAACTGCATCTTTAAAAGCTAAAGACATTAAAAAAGGTTTTTTAGCTTTTGCAATAGCAGTGTTAGCCAAAACACCGTCACAACCCAACTCCATAGCAATAGTTGCATCTGAAGCCTGTCCTAATCCTGCGTCAACTATTACTGGAAGTTTTGTCTGACTTCTTATTATCTTTATATTTGTTGGATTCAAAATACCAAGGCCTGAGCCAATAGGAGCTGCCAATGGCATTATTGCACTCGCTCCCACATTTTCTAATCTTTTAGCCATTAATGGGTCATCATTACAGTAAACCATAACCTTAAAACCTTCCTTGGTTAGAACTTCAGTTGATCTTAAAGTTTCTATCATATCAGGGAATAAATTTTTTTTATCACCTAGAACTTCTAACTTGACCAATTTCCATCCTCCAATTTCTCTTGCCAATCTTAAGGTTCTAAGAGCTTCCTCTGAAGTGAAACAGCCAGCTGTGTTGGGTAAATAGGTAATTTTTTTTGGGTCAATATAATCCATCAATAATGGTTTTTTCTTATCAGAAATATTAACTCTTCGTACCGCAACAGTAACAATATCTGCACCAGATAATTTAATTGCTTTTGCACATTCAGACATCGTTTTATACTTTCCAGTACCAACAATTAATCTGGAATTAAATTTTTTTTTTGCAATAATTAATTTATCGTTTATCAATTTTAACCACCTCCAATAAAGTGTACGATCTCTATCTTGTCATCTTTTTTTAATTTGATATTATCTAGTTTTTTTTTATCTACTATTTCGTGATTTAATTCAATTGCAACTTTTTTTAAAGGAATTTTAAGCTGATTCAATAAGGTAAAAAGACTTAAATTTTCATTTATTGTTGAAAATTTACCATTAACTTTAATTTTTATTTTTTTTATTTTTTTCATACTATATAAGTCTCTGATGAGTAATAATATTATAGTTATTAATGGTCCCAATCTTAATCTATTGGGTAAAAGAGAACAATCACAATATGGTGCTATAACTTTTGAACAACTAAAAGAAAACTGCCAAGCTAAAGCTAAAGAATTAAATGTTAATTTAGAATTTTATCAATCAAATATTGAAGGTGAAATTGTTACACGTATACAAAAATCAAAAAATGAACATGACGGTATAATCATTAACGCTGCCGGTTTTACACATACTTCTGTTGCTATAAGAGATGCTTTAGATATCTTTAAAAAACCAATCATTGAACTTCATATTTCAAATATATATAAAAGAGAAGAATTTAGACAAAAATCTCTAATTAGCGATATTGCTACTGGTGGTATTTTTGGCCTTGGAGATTTTGGATATATTTTGGCCATAATCTCTATGCAAAACATGTTGAAAAAATGAAAATAGATAAAAATATTATCAAAGAATTAACTGATTATCTTAATGAGTTTAATTTAACTGAAATTGAGTACACAGAAAAAGATACAAAAATAAAAGTATCAAAATCAACCAATACTGTTTCTGCAAATTCGAGTGTTGCAACTCAGCTCACTCCTTCATTAAATAAAGAAACAGCCAAACCTGCTATTACTGGAACTGAGGTAAAATCTCCAATTATTGGAACCGCCTACCATGCCCCAGAACCTGGAGCTAAAAAGTTCATTGAAGTGGGGAAAAAAATTAAAAAAGGTGAAACGGTTATGATTGTTGAAGCAATGAAAACTATGAACCACATACCATCTACAGCTGAAGGAATAGTAAAAGAGATTTGCGTAGAAGATGGCCAACCTGTTGAGTATGGTCAAACGATTATCATCGTAGAGTAATGTTTAAAAAAATTTTAATTGCAAATAGAGGTGAAATTGCAGTTAGAGTTATAAGAGCCTGCAAAGAATGGGGAATTGCTACAGTTGCAGTGCACTCTGACGTTGACAGAGATAGTATGCATGTAAGATTAGCAGACGAAAGTGTTTGTATAGGCTCACATCAACCTGCAAATAGTTATTTAAATATTCCAGCATTAATGTCAGCTATTGAACTTACAAAAGCTGAAGCTGTTCACCCAGGCTACGGTTTTTTATCTGAAAACGCTAACTTTGCCAGAGTACTAGAAGAGAATAATATTAAGTTTATTGGTGCGTCATCCAAACTTATAGAAATGATGGGTGATAAAATTCAAGCAAAAAAAATTGCAAAAGAACATGGTTTGCCTGTTATTGAAGGATCCGAAGGTGGTGTAAAAGATATTAAACAAGCAAAAGAACTGTGTAAAAAAATTGGCTTCCCTGTTTTAATTAAAGCCTCTGGTGGCGGTGGTGGTAAAGGAATGAAGATAGTACATAAAGAAGAAGAATTTGAAAATTCTTTTTCAACAGCCAAGTCTGAAGCACAAAAATACTTTGGCAATGATGAAGTATATATAGAAAAATTTTTTCAAAATCCAAGACATATAGAAGTTCAAGTTTTATCTGGTAAAAATAGAACAGTTCATTTGCATGAAAGAGATTGTTCTGTACAAAGACGACATCAAAAATTAATCGAAGAAACTCCAAGCCCTGTTTTAACTGATCAAATAAGAAAAGATCTTTTTGAAAGAACAGTCAATATGGTAAGTAAAATTGGTTATGAAGGTGCTGGAACTGTAGAGTTTATTTATGAAGATGGAAAATTTTATTTTCTTGAAATGAATACACGTGTTCAAGTTGAACACCCAGTTACTGAAATGGTAACTGGTATTGATATCATTAAAGAACAAATTTGGATTGCTTTCAGTGGAGATACTGCTTTAAAACAAAGTGATATAAACCCTAGGGGGCATGCTATAGAATGCAGAATAAACGCTGAGGATGCTAGTAAAAATTTTCAGCCCTCTCCTGGTACAATTGGTATGTGCCACCAGCCTTCAGGATTTAGAACTAGAGTGGATGGTGCTATATTCCAAGGTTACAAAGTTACTCCTTATTATGACAGTATGGTATGCAAAGTGATTACTCATGGAAGAAATAGAACTGAAGCTATTCAACGTATGAATAGATCTCTTGATGAATTTGTTATTGAAGGCATCACAACAACAATACCTCTTCACAAAATTCTTCTTAATCATAAAAAATTTATAGAGTCTGATTTTAATGTTAGTTGGTTAGATAACGAAAAAGTATTTTAATAACATTTTGTTAACCAAATATCATATACAGGGTGATCGAATGGATTGATTGCAGGACTAGAAGAGAACGTCCAACCATTAAATACAAAGACTTCATTATTATCTCGGTTAGTTAAATCTTGAACTTGAATGTATGCAGTAATTTCTGGATTATCATCAAACTCTGAATTTTTACATTTAAGGCTTTTTATTAAAAGATTTTGAAATTTAACTTCTTCACCAATATTTAATTTTAAAGAGTTGGTTTTAGAACTCACTTTGTCTAAAATTTTTAATTCAATAAAACTATTTGGAATACTTTCTAAAGCAGACAATGAAGATGAAAAAATTATAAAAAATATTAGTAATGAAAAAGATGTAAAACTAACTTTTCCAGGTAGTATACTTTTTTTTAATATCTTCATTATTTTTATTTGGGTGATAAGCGTTAGATGTGCCGGTTTGATTAGATTGATGAGGTTTTTGCCAATCATATTTTTTTAAATCATGATTGTTTTCTATTTTATTTTTTGTAAAATGAATCCACGAGTACCATTCGTTAGGTATTTTTGATGCATCAATTTCATCACTATAAATAACCCATCTTTTACCATCTTTACTTTCGTAATATTTGTTTCCTGTCGAATCAGTCCCAACAAGTTTTCCAAAAAATAAAGTCTTTAGTTTTGTTCCAAGTGTTTCCTGATTCCACCAAACAAAAATTTTTTTTAAAAGTGTCAACATATAATTTAATTCTTTCTTCAATCTAAAATTGTATAATTTAAATTAGACTAAAGTAAGGATTTGTATATAAATTAATTATCTTAAGATTCAAAATAAAAATTAATTAAAGGAAAAATGGCAAAATATTTAGTTGAAACATATTATACATGTAGCTTTAAAGTTAATCATTACTTAGATGACATCAATGAAAAAGAATTAGCTAATCTAGAAAAAAGAGACGATGGAAAATTCGAAGTTTTAGATGTAAAGCTTGATACTAGAAAAACAAAGAGTTTAGACTCGAACAATAAAGTAACTGAAACAAAAAAATTAGATATTATTTCGGAACAAAGTCAGCCAAAAACAATATCAAAAGAAAATAATACTACTTTTGTCAAAAAAATTAATGAAGGTGTAAGTAAACGTTTCAGTATGCCCGATAGAAGAAAAGGCTATATTCAAAAAGCAACTATTGGAGATCATAAAGTTTATCTTCACACTGGAGAATATGAAGATGGTAAAATTGGAGAAATCTTTATTGATACGAGTAAAGAAGGAGAGCTGGTGAAAGCTTTAATGAATAATTTTGCAATAGCTATTTCACTAGGCTTACAATACGGCGTTCCTTTAGATGAATTTATTAGTGCTTATGTTGATACAAAGTTTGAACCATCAGGAAAAGTTTATGGAAATGATAGAATTATGAGTGCTTCGTCTATACTTGATTATATATTTAGGGAGCTCGCTATCTCTTATCAAAATAGAGAGGATCTAGCTCATACTCCTGCAATTGGAGGATCTGATCGATCATCACCTGAAGAAGAAAATACTGAAGATCAAAATCAATTACTTAAAATTGTTAAAGACATTACCAGCAAAGGATTTGTAAGAAACAATTATAAGAAAAATTTGGTTGATTTATCTGATGTTAAGATCAGTTTAAAGGGTAAAAAGTAAATTACTTTTTCAACTTTATTGCTAAACCAAGTTCTTTAAGTTGATTTTCACTAACATCAGAAGGAGCATTCATCATTAGATCTTGAGCATTCTGATTCATTGGAAACATTGTAACTTCTCTAATATTTTTTTCGTTAGCTAAGAGCATTACAATTCTATCAATACCGGGTGCAATTCCACCGTGTGGAGGAGCACCATAACTTAGAGCATTAATCATTCCACTAAATTTTTCATCAACATGCTTTTTTTGATATCCTGCAATTGAAAATAGTTTATACATTAATTCAGGCACATGGTTTCTTATTGCACCAGAAGATAGTTCTATTCCATTACAAACAATATCATACTGATAAGCTTTAATCTTTAACGGATTATCAAAATCTATATCTTTAATATCTCCTTGAGGCATTGAAAATGGATTGTGGCTAAACTCAATTTTATTAGTTATTTCATTTTTTTCAAACATGGGGTAATCAACAATCCAACAGAAAGCAAAAATATTCTCATCTATTAAGTCTAAGTCCCTTGCAATCCTATCTCTTGCAAGAGCAGTAATCTTTTCAACTTCATTAATTTTACCACAAGCAAAAAATACACTGTCTCCTATGTCAGCACCAGTTATTTTCATTATTTCTTTAAGTGATTCTTCTGAGAAAAATTTACCCACAGGTCCTTTAGCAGTAACATTGTCATCTTTTTCAATTGTAAAATAAGCTAACCCAGATGCTCCCTGCTCTTTAGCCCATTTGTCAATGTTATCAAAAAAACTTCTAGGTTTATCCTTTGTATTTTTTGTGACAATACATCTTACTTTTGATCCAGATTTTACAAGTTTTTTAAATATTTCAAAAGTTACATCCTTTCTTGAAAATATTTCTGTTAAATCTGATATTACTAATGGATTTCTTAAATCAGGTTTATCAGAACCATATTTAAGCATAGATTCTTCATAAGAAATTCTTGGAAAGCTTTCATGCATTAATTTCTTGGATGAAAATTCTTTAAAAACATTTACTATTAATTGCTCAACTACTCTAAAGACATCTTCCTGTTCTACAAAAGACATTTCAAGGTCAAGCTGATAAAATTCTCCTGGACTTCTGTCTGCTCTAGCATCCTCATCTCTAAAGCAAGGTGCAATTTGAAAGTATTTATCAAATCCAGAGACCATTATTAATTGTTTAAATTGTTGAGGCGCTTGGGGTAAGGCATAAAATTTTCCAGGATTTAGTCTACTTGGAACCAAAAAGTCTCTTGCTCCCTCAGGACTCGAAGAAGTTAAAATTGGAGTTTGAAACTCTAAGAAACCCAATTTAAACATTTCGTTTCTTATAAAAGAAATAACTTTTGATCTTAAAATAATATTATCATGAATTTTTTTTCTTCTAAGATCTAAAAATCTATATTTAAGTCTTATTTCTTCAGCATATTCCTGATCACTAAAAACAGGCATTGGGAGTTCTTTGCATGAGCCCAGCACTTCAAAAGAGTTTATATTGACTTCAATTTCACCAGTCTGCAAATCTGAATTAATAGTTTCATTACTCCTTTTTATTACTTTGCCATTAACTTTTATTACACTTTCTAACTGTATTTTTTCAAGAGATTTAAAACTTTCATTACTTTTATCTATAATACATTGTGTAATTCCATAATTATCGCGCAAATCAATAAATAACAAATTACCATGATCTCTTTTTTTGTTGATCCATCCAGATAATATAATCTCTTCTCCATTGTTGGATATTGATAATTCGTTACAATTATGTGTTCTATACTTATTCACTTAATTTTCTAAAGCCTCATTAATAATTTTAAAATCGATTGATTTTTTCTTTTTTAAACTAATTTCATCAATTTTATATATGAATTCAAATATTTTGCTATACGATCTGTCTATTCTTTTAATAATATAATCAATCAACTTTTTATCTAATGTAATTTGTCTATCTGATAAATTTTTCAGTATTATAGCAAACATTAACTCATCATCTGGGTTTTCAATTTTTGCTAAAAGACAATTTTTTGTTCTAGATCTTAGATCTTGTAACTTAAAATCAATTTCTACAATCGGTTTATTTGATGTAACAATTAAAAATTTATTATCCTGATCAATTATATTAAAAAGTGTGTAAATGAGGTTTTCATCAATTTCTAAGGTCAAATCCTCTAGTACAATACATTGAAAGGATTTAATGGTTTTAAGATCTTCATTATTTAATAAATTTGACTCAATCTTAATTCCATTAAATTTTTTTAAAAAAATATTAACAAGATGAGTTTTGCCAGAGAACTTTTCACCACTTATATTTAAAATGTTTTTTTCCCATTTTGGCCATTTATTTATAATTTCAAAAGTGTAATAGTTGCTTTTTCCAACATAAAAATCATCATCTTTAAAATTTTGCTCATAATTAAAATCTAGTAATAATTGGTTCAGACTTTTCATTTAACTACCCATACATTGTCGGTCATGACTAAATCAAAATTTTGTTTCCTCATATCGCTTAAAAATAGTTTTGGAGAGCCATTATAAATTATTCTAATTTGAAAATTTTGATTATCAAATTTTAATGTATAAAATTCTGATATAAGGTCCATATTTGCTAAAACATTTTTTATTTTAGATATTCTTTTATAATCTTTTGAGTTTAAAGAAATAGTAATTGGAAGTTTAATTGATGTATTAATTTCATTATTTTTTTTCCATTGATTTTCATAGTCATTTTTTAAATCTATGATTAATTTTTCTACATTGGTTTCATTTTGCAAATTAATTTCACTATATGTTTTATTTACAAGTTTAGTTGAATTATCTAAATTTATTTTAGATAAAATTTTTACTTCATTTTTTGTTTTATAGACTATTAATATTATATGATCTTTGATGTCATATTTTTTTACCAATCTATTAAAATCATATACTTCAATATTGTTAATTTCTTCTTGGATATTATTTAGATCATCTAAATCTTCACTTGGTAAAAAGTATTCTAATAATTGAAAGTTATTTTTTTCATTATTCCATTTATTATAAAACGGATTTTCATCATAAAGATCGACTCTTTCTTTTTCAGTGTCGAATAAAACAGGTATCAATAAAACTTTGTTTTTTATAGGTGCGGATGGAAAAATATTTTTATTTTCAAGAAATTTTAAAACTTTTTTTTTATTAAAAGTTGTTTCAAGAATAGCAAAGTACTCATTGTCGACAAATTTCTCCTTAGAGATTGTAAAAGAATCTATCATTTCTTTAATTTTAATAATTGGAGTATTTTTAATCTTTTTTTTATCGGTAGTGGTTGTGATCATTGACAAAAGATTAATGAAAGATGTTTTAAAACCATCATCAATTACAGTATTTTTTTGGAAATTTAACTCAAATGATGAAGAAATTTCAATATTTGATACTTTGAATGCATTGGCATGCAAATAGGTTGTGGAAAAAATTATTAAAAATAGAACGATATAGCTAAAAATTATATATAGTTTTGAAAATCTTAAAAATTTATTAAAAATTTGCATATTTTATACTAATGAAAAAAAAAAATTTACCTATGAAAAAAGTGGAGTGAACATAAATGCTGCAGATAACTTTGTTAAATTTATATCTTCAATTTCAACAAAGAATAAAGGCAAAAAAAAGTTTCAAAATATTGGTGGTTTTGGATCAATATCTAGCATTCCAAAAGATATAAAAAAACCAAAAATTGTAGCCTGCACTGATGGTGTGGGTACGAAAGTTGAAATAGCTAATACACTCAATAAATTTGATACAATTGGTATTGATTTAGTTGCAATGAGCGTTAATGACTTAATCGTTCAAGGAGCAAAACCTTTATTATTTCTAGATTATATCTCTATTAATAAAATAGATTTAAAGAAATTGAAATCAATCCTTAAGGGCATTGTAAAAGGATGTAAGATTTCAAATTGTGAACTTGTTGGGGGAGAAACCGCTGAAATGCCAGGTACTTATGCAAAAGGTAAATTTGATATTGCTGGATTTGCAGTGGGCATAGTAGATGGTAATAAAGTTTTAGATAAAAGAAATATTAAAAAAAATGATTTAATTTTAGCAATCCCCTCAAATGGTATTCATTCAAATGGATATTCATTAGTACGATATGTCTTAAAAAAAAATAATATAAATTTTAAAAATAATAAATTTTTAAAAAAAGAACTTATCAAACCAACCAAAATTTATGTTAATGAGATTTTAAATTTGATTAAAAGTAAACTCTTAAATTCATGTGCCAATATTACTGGAGGTGGCCTTGAGGATAATATTAAAAGAGTAATACCAGATGGTCTTTCTGCTGATATTAATTTGGATAAAGTAAAAACTAAAAAAATTTTTAAATGGCTAAAACAAAATAATATTAATGATAAAGAGATGTTAAAGACATTTAATTGTGGTGTTGGTTTTTGTTTAATAATAAAACCACAAAACTTAAAAAAAATTAATAAGTTTTTTAGCAAAGAATTTAAACCTTACGTTATTGGCAAAATAACTTCAGGAAAAAATAAAGTCAAACTTAATGGCAAAATTGATTGGTCATAATAAAATAAAAACTGCAGTTTTTATTTCAGGGACTGGTAGCAATCTTAAAAACTTAATTAATTTTTCAAAAACTAAAAAAAGTCCAATTTCTATAGATTTGATAATTTCAAATATAATTAAAGCAAAAGGTTTGAGATATAGTAATCAATATAAAATCAAAAAGAAAATATTAAATTTCAAAAATATCAAAATAGCTGAAAAAAGATTATTAAATTTATTAAAACAAAATAAAATACAATTTATTTGTTTGGCAGGATTTATGAAAATTCTATCTAGTAAATTTATTAAACAATTTAACGGCAAAATAATTAATATTCACCCTTCTCTACTTCCTAGATATAAAGGTTTAAATACTCATATTAGAGCAATTCAAAATAAAGATAAATTTACAGGCTGTAGTGTACATTATGTTACAGAAAAACTGGACTCTGGAGAAATTATAATACAAAAAAAAATTAAAATTTTAAAAAAAGATACACCAAAATCTCTTGCTAAGAAAGTTCTTAAGCAAGAACACAAACTTTATCCTAAAGCAATTTTAAAAATTTTTAATTAGTCTTTGAAAAAGAAATTAATTTCTATTTTTGCATTTTCAACGCTATCTGAACCATGTACAGAATTTTTATCAATTGAAATTCCATATTTTTTTCTAATGGTGCCCTCTTCAGCATCTTTTGGGTTTGTGGCTCCCATTAACTCTCTATTACCTAATACTGCATTTTCTTTTTCAAGAACCATAACAACTATTGGACCAGATGAAAGATATGCGCATAAATCATTGTAAAATGGCTTTGTTTCATGAACTTTATAAAACTGCTCTGCTTCACTTTTTGTTATTTGAATTTTTTTGTCTTTTACAATTTTAAAACCTTTATGTTGAAACATTTCCTTAATTTCTGTCTCTAAATTTCTTTCTACGGCATCTGGTTTAATTATTGATAATGTTTGCTCTAAACTACTCATAATGATCCTCTATTAGTTGGTTTAATAATCTTACCCCATAACCTGTTGCTCCACCTGAATTTAAAGCACCACCATATTTTGAAAAAGCCATACCTGCTATATCTAAATGAGCCCAGGGTGTTTTGTTTAAAATAAATCTTTGTAAAAATTGTGCGGCTGTTGTTGATCCAGCACCACCAACATAGTTAATATTTTGCATATCTGCATTTTTTGAGTCAATTAATTTATCAAAATTTTTATGTAGAGGCATTCTCCATAATTTTTCATCAACTTTTTCACCAGCTTCTAATAATTGTTTTGATAATTTATCATCATTTGAAAATAGCCCTGCGAATTCAGATCCTAAAGAAACTATTATAGCGCCTGTTAAGGTTGCTAAATCAATCATAAATTTTGGTTTAAATTTTTTCTCTGTAAAAGTTAGAGCATCAGCTAAAACTAATCTTCCTTCAGCATCGGTATTTAATATTTCAATTGTTTTACCACTATAAGATTTGACTATATCCCCTGGTCTTTGAGCGTTTCCACCAGGCATATTTTCAACAAGCCCTACAACACCAACAGCATTAACTTTTGCTTTTCTTAAAGCTAAATTTTTCATTAAACCCACAACTGTAGCTGAACCAGCCATATCATAAGTCATGTCTTCCATAAATTTTGCAGGTTTTAAAGAAATGCCTCCAGTATCAAAACAAACCCCTTTACCAACAAATGCCACCGGTTTAGAGTTATCTTTTAAACCATTCCATTCCATTGTTACTAAATAGGATCCTCTAATGCTACCTTGTCCAACACCAAGTAGTGCATTCATACCTAATTTTTTTAATTTTGTTTCGTCATAAATATTTATTTTTAAACCATCTTTTTTAAGTCTATTTATTCTTTTTGCATACTCATCAGGGTGTAAAATATTTCCAGGTTCTGAGACGAGATCTCTTGCAAAAAAAGTTCCCTCTTCTAGAGCTTTAAAACGTTTTTGTTGTTGTATAGGAATTTTATTTTTATTGTCAATTACATTAATAGAAATTGATTTTCTATTCTTTTTGGATTTGTAAAAATTAAACTCATATGATTTTAATTTTAATCCGTGCAGGAAGTAAGCTGCAAGATTTTCAGTTTTACTATTGATAGTGTCTGCATTTATAAAATAATTATCATTTTTATCATAATTAATATGGCTATGAAATTTAGCACCTAAGCTTTCTATATCAGATGTTTTCAAATCTTTCTTGACAGACACCAAATATATTGTTTTTTTTGAATTAATATTAAATACAAGAATATCTTTTTTTAAATCACTATTTTTTAATAGATCAGATATGTAAGAATAATCACTAATTGAAATATTCTTTTTAAGTTGAATAATATTAAATTTTTCATCAACAAATAAAACAAGATTTGAAGATGTTTTATTTACAAATTTAGTAGAGTAATTAATTGCAATAGACATAAATTTTTAAATACAATCTGAGATAGATGAGTGCTATATATGAATAAATTTATTATATTACAATGAAAAAATTATTATTTACTCATTTTTTAAAGGATACCTTCTTTTTTTTTATATTATTAACCTTAACTCTTGGTTTGATTGTATGGGTCATTCAAGCAGTTAAATATCTAGACTTTATTACAGAAGATGGCCATGGTTTTTTTGTATATTTTTCCTATACACTCTTTAATTTTCCTAAAATTATTCATAGAATTTTACCTTTTATATTTTTTGTCTCACTTTTTTACCAAATTAACAGATATGAATTAAAGAATGAATTGATTGTTTATTGGGCGGCTGGTGTAAGTAAATTACAATTCATTAAAGTAATTTTAGGCTTCTCATTATTTTTTATAATTTTTCAAATAATCATGGGTTCATATATTTCACCAACAGGTCAGGATAAAGCTAGAAATTTCATTAGGAATTCCAATATAGATTTTTTTCCATCATTATTTCAAGAAGGTAAATTTATTGATGTGGTTGAAAACTTGACTATTTTTATTGAGTTTGAGAAGCCAAGTGGAACTTATAATAATATTTATTTAAAAGAAATAAATAAGGGTTTAGATAATTCTTCTAGAGTTATTTATGCAAAAAAAGGTTATTTAAATAACTCAAATGAAAAAAAATATCTAGAATTATTTAATGGAGACATAGTTAATATAAATGGTTCTAAAACTAATAATTTTTCATTTGATAAAATTAATTTTGATTTAAATGAATATACTTCTAAAAGTACTACGTTTCCAAAAATACAAGAATTAAATAGTAAGCTTTTAATAGAATGTTTGGTTTATAATGCCAAGGGCAAAGCTAAAGACATAAAAAGTGAAATCTTTACTTGTAACAAAAGTACAATTAAAAATGTGAAAGAAGAAGTTTTTAAAAGATTTTACAAGCCTATATATTTGCTATTACTTTCAATGATTGCTTGTTTGATATTTTTTATCTCAAAAGAAAATAAGAAATTTATGTTATATAGATATATAATATTTTTTATTGGTATTGTTGTCATTGTTTTATCTGAACTTTTATTAAGATATGCCTCAAATAATATTATCGGATTTTATTTTTTTATAACTTTTCCATTATTTTCAATTTTAAGCTTATATATTTTTTCACATTACAAATCAAAAATAAATTTTTAATGATTAAAACTTTTGAATTTTATCTTATTACTCTTTTTTTAAAAAAAATTCTAAATATTTTTTTAATTTTTCTTGCATTAACTTTTATACTTAATTTACTTGAAGAAATAAATTTTTTTAAGAGTTTAGAAATTAGTCCCTTTTTTCCAGTAATGTTAAGTGCTTTAAATTCACCTGCAACTATTTTTGAAATTTTTCCTTTCATTTTTTTAATTGGTACTCAATTTTTTTTTCTAGATATAATTGATAAAAATGAGCTAGATCTTTTAAAAATTAATGGGTTAAGTAATCTTAGAGTTTTACGTTCTCTATTCTTAACTTCATTTATTTGTGGATTTATAATAGTGACTTTGTTTTATACTCTCTCATCTAAATTAAGGTTTATTTATTTTGACATAAAAAACTCTTATTCAAATGATGATAAATATTTAGCGGTTATTAAGGAAAGTGGTCTATGGATTAAAGATGAAATAAATAATAGAAAATTAATTATTAACGCTGAAAAAATTGACAAAAATTTTTTAACCAATGTTTCAATTCATGAATTTGATAATAATTTTCAATTAATCAATTTAATTCAATCTGAAAAAGTTGATATTTCTAAATATGAATGGAATGTAGCTAAACCATTAATTTTTAATAATAACAGTTCAGTTAAATTAGATAAAGAATACTTAATAGAAACACATTTTAATATTGAAAAAATTAACAGCTTATTTAGAAATTTGTCATCATTAGATTATTTTCAACTAATCAAATTAAAAAATGACTATGCTTCATTAGGAAATTCAACTCGAGAAGTTGTTATTCATTTAAACAAGCTTTATTCTCTTCCATTATTCTTATCTATTATGACAGTTTTGTCTTCAATTCTAATGTTTAATAATAAACGTAATACCTCTAAGATTTTTCACCTACTTATTGGAATATTATCATCCGTAATTATCTATTACTTATCATTTGTATTTTCTTTAATGGGTGAAAATGGAAAAATACCAATTTTATTGTCAATATATCTTCCATTTATGATATTGGTACTGATTATATCAACTGGAATAGTTAGGTTAAATGAAAAATAATTTAAATTATATAATTTGTTTATTTCTTTTTGTTATTCTATTTTTTAACAATAAAATTAATGCTAATGAGATTTCTTTCAGTACATCAGAAATACTGATTACTGACAATGGTAATATAACTAATACCGGATCAGGCACTGCTTACTCTGAAGTTGACAATATAAAAATTGACGGTGAAAGTTTTAAATTTGATAAAAATAATTCTATATTGATCGCTAACAACGCAAGAACAATTTTATCTGAAAAAAATATAGAACTTATCGCTGACCAATTAATTTACGATCAAAAAGTCTCTACCATTAAAGCATTGGGAAATGTTGAGATTAATGATTTATTAAATGACATTAAATTTAAATCTGAAGAGGCTATTTATAACAAAAATAAAGAAACCATTGTATCAAATACAAAATCTATTTTAACTGATAAGCCTGGTAATAATTTTATTACAGAGCAATTCATTTATACATTTGATGATAATTTGATAAAAATCTTTAAATCAAAAATTACAGATATACAAAATAATGTTTATTATATTGAAAATGCTTTTTTAAACCCAATAACAAACAAATTAATTGGTAAAGATATATTAATTAATTTTAATAACTTGGCCGAAAATAATGAGCCAAGAATGTCTGGTAAAATTATTAGTAGTGACAAAGACAAAACTGTAATAGAAAAAGGTGTTTTTACAACTTGTAAAAGAAACGATGACTGTCCTCCTTGGGAATTTTTAGCAAAAAAAATTACCCATGATAAGAAAAAAAAAACTATCAATTATGAAGGCGCTTGGTTAAAAATTTATGATAAACCTGTTTTTTATTTTCCAAAATTTTTTCACCCTGATCCGACTGTAAAAAGACAATCTGGTTTTTTAATGCCTACTTTTGCAAGCTCTAATTCGGTTGGTTCAGCTTTTACATTGCCTTATTTTCACGTAATTGCTACTAACAAAGATTTAACTTTAAGTCCTAGACTATATTCAAAAAATAAAATTTTAGCACAATCTGAATATAGATCTGTTAATGAAGAATCAAAACATATAGTAGATTTTAGTTTATTGAATGAAAAAGATCATTCATCTAAAAATCATTTTTTTTCAAATAGCCAAAAGGAACTTAATACAAACTATTTTGATAATGCTGATATGTCTCTTGATTTGCAGTATTCTTCCAGTGACACTTATTTAAAGCAATATAAATTAGAGTCTCCTCTAATAAATAGTGATACTGGAACATTAACTTCCACATTAAGTTTTAATGCTTCAAAAGAAGATTTAAGCCTAGAGACAGACTTCATAATGTATGAAAAATTAAGTGATATTCCAGATTCAGATAAATATGAATATGTTTATCCTTCCTATTATCTTAAAAAAAATTTATATACTGATTTATTAAATTCTGGCAGTTTAAGTCTTAGTTCGAATGGCCATTTTAAAAATTATGACACAAATGTTTTTGAAAAAGTTGTTGTTAATGATTTTTTATATAGTTCTTATCCAAAATTTACTGACAAAGGTTTAAAAAATAATTTTAATTTACTGTTTAAAAATATAAATACCGATAGTGAAAATTCAAAAAACTATAAAGAAAAATTAGATACAAAAATAGCTTCTATAATTGAATATAGTTCATCTTTTCCATTAGAAAAAAAAACAGACAGCTACGTAAATATAATTAAACCGATTATATCAGCAAGGTATAGTCCCAATAATTCAAAAAAAACAAGGGATGATGATAGAAGGATTAATTTTAATAATGTGTTTAGTTTAAATCGACTTGGGTTTAATGACTCCGTAGAGGGTGGTGGCTCATTAAGTTTTGGAACCGAATATAATAAAACTGATTTAACTGGTAGAGATATCTTTACTGGTAAAATTGCTAATGTTTTTAAATATGAAGAAGATAAAAATTTACCTATCAACAGTTCACTTGGAAATAAAACCTCCGATATAATGGGATATTTAAATTACACACCAAATAATTTTTACAATATTGAGTATGAATTTTCACAAGATGAAAATTTAAAAGATACAAATTATCAATTATTAAAAAATGAATTTAAAATTAACAATTTTGTTACTACCATTGAATACCTTAATCAAAATAACACTGTGAATAAGGAAAGTTATCTTTCGAACAAAACTACCTATAATTTTGATCAATCAAATAGCTTCTCATTTGAAGCAAGAGAAAACAAGGAAACTAACGCAACTGAATTTTATAATTTAATGTATCAATATAGAAATGATTGTCTGATTGCAGCGATAAAATATAATAAAGATTATTATACTGATAGAGATTTAAAACCAAATGAAAGCATTTATTTAAGCTTAACTATAATTCCTTTTGGGCAAACAAAATCACCAAATCTTAATAAATAAAAAATGAATAAAATAAAGTTTATTTATATTCTAATTATTTTGTCTCTAATAACGCTTAACACAAAATTATTTTCAGATGAAAGTGTATATATTATCTATAAAGTTAATAATCAAATTATTACAAATAAAGATGTAGAAAAAGAGCAACTGTATTTAATTTCATTAAATAATAGGTTGAAAGAGCTTGATGAAGCTAGAATGTTAGAGATATCAAAAGAGTCTGCTTTAAGAGAAAAGATTAAAAAAATAGAATTAGAAAAATATTTTAACTTTGAGACATTAGAACTTAATGTTGATATTTATTTAGAGAATTTTTATAAAACCTTAAATCTCAATAATAAGAATGAATTTGAGCAGTATTTAAAAGAAAACAATATATCGTTAAATTATATTAAAAATAAGATTCAAATTGAAGTTTTATGGAATCAATTAATATATGACCGATATATTTCACAAATTAATATCGATAAAAATGAATTAAAAAAAAAATTACAAGAAACATATAATAATTTAGATCAAAAAGTATACTCTCTTTCAGAAATTTTGTTTGAAAATGAAATCAGTACAGATTTTGATAAAAGACTAAAAGACATAACTCAAAGTATTAGCGAAGTAGGTTTTAACAACACAGCTAATCTATACAGTGTTTCAGATAGTGCAAAATTTGGTGGTAAAATAGGATGGGTTGAAGAAAAAAAATTATCAAAAAAAATTATAGAAGAATTACGAACACTTGACGTTGGTCAATATACAAATCCCCTTCAAACTGGTGGCTTATTTTTGATTTTAAAAATAGAAGAAATTAAGTATGAAAAAGCCACGATCAATGAAGAAGAAGAATTAGATAAAATGGTAAAATTTGAGACTAGTAAACAATTAGATCAATTTTCAAAAATATTTTACAAAAAAATTAAAATAAATAATACAATTGATGAGCTGTAAGCCTATAATAATTGTAGCTGGAGAGCCTAATAGTGTTTTTTTAGAAATTTTTTTCAAAAGTCTAAAATTTAAAAAATATAAAAGTCCACTCATAATTGTTTGTTCAAAAAAACTACTTCAAGAGCAAATGAAAAAACTAAAATTTAGTTATAAGATTAATATTGTTGATAAAAATTTTGCTAAATTAGATACTTTAAATAATAAACAAATAAACCTAGTTAATGTTAATTATAATTTTAAAAAATGTTTCGAAAAAATTTCAAATAAATCAAATGATTATATAAAGAATTGTTTTGATATTGCTTTAGATATTATAAAGAAAAACAAACTTACAAAATTTATTAATGGTCCAATTTCAAAAAAACATTTTTTAAAAGGTAAAACTCTTGGTATCACAGAATATTTGGCTAAAAAAACAAGTAAAGATCATGAGGTAGCAATGCTTATATATAATAAGAGCCTATCTGTGAGTCCACTAACCACTCATCTTGCACTAAAAGATGTTCCCGAAAGATCTCAAAAAAGAAATTACAAATTCATGTAAAGCTTATTAATAGCTTTTATAAAACTAACTTTAATAAAAAACCAAAAATAGCAATTACTGGTTTAAACCCTCATTGTGAAAGTAATTTTAATAATTCTGAAGAAGATAAGATCATAATCCCTGCTATTAAAAAGCTAAAACAAAGAAAATTTAATGTTGATGGACCCTATCCTGCTGACACTATATTTATTAAAGACTATATAAAAAAGTATGATGTAATTATTGGGATGTACCATGATCAAGTGCTTACTCCTATGAAAACTTTATTTAATTTTGATGCAATTAATATTACTTTAGGTTTACCATTTATTCGTGTGTCTCCAGATCATGGACCAAACACTTCAATGTTAGGTAAAAACAAATCTAGCCCTCAAAGTTTAATTGAAGCTATAAAATTCTTAGATAATTAAGTGCATATTAGAGCTAAAAAAAGTCTTGGTCAAAATTTTCTAATAGATAGAGAGGTGCTTGAAAAAATTGTCTCTACAGTCAAAATCACTAATAAAGAAATTTTAGAGATAGGACCTGGAAGTGGAAATTTAACAAGTTATATTTTAAAAAATAATCCTAAGAAAGTTTTTGTTGTAGAAAAAGATGAAGGGCTATCTTTGATTTTAAAAGAAAAGTTTACTAATCAGATAGAAATTATTAATGAAGATGTTTTGAAAGTTGCAGAAAATGAAATTTCAGAACAAAAATTAGTAGTATTTGGTAATCTACCTTACAACATTTCTACAGAGATACTTTCTAAATGGATTGTAAATATTCATAAAGAATTTTGGTTTGAAAGCTTAGTGCTTATGTTTCAAAAAGAAGTGGCTGATAGAATTGTTGCTGGTTTTAATAATTCAAAATATGGACGTCTTTCCATTCTAACTGATTGGAAACTAAATGTTAAAAAGATAATAGATATAAAGCCTCAAAGTTTTACTCCTCGTCCAAAAATAGATAGCTCTCTTTTATTGTTTACTCCTAAAGAAAATTCTTTTGAATTAAAAGATGCTAAAAATCTTGAAATGATTACTAGAGTTTTTTTTAGTCAAAGAAGAAAAATGTTAAAAAAACCTTTTAACCAAATATTTAATAATGCTAAGGAAGTTGCTAGTAAATTCAATATTGATCTTAATCTAAGACCACAAAACCTTGAACCTGAAATTTACTTTAAACTGACAAAAGAATATGAGGATCTAAAACGTTAATTTTTCTACATGTTTTCTTATGTACTCTTTATCGTAATCTTTTGAGCCATTGTTAACTTCAGCATCAATTAAATTATTGATTTTTGAATAACATTCTTCAAGATTATCATTGATGATCACATAATCATAATTAATCCAATGTAAAACATCTCTAGTAAACTCTTTCATTCTCTCTTCTACAATTAATTTATCTTGGGTATGCCTGTTAGACAGTCTCTCAAATAAAACTTCCTTACTAGGAGGTAAAATAAAGAAGGTAATTAATTTATAGTTTAGCTTTTTATTCTTAATTTGATCAGCACCCTGCCAATCAATATCAAATATTACATTTTCACTTTTTTCTAACTTTTCAATTACAGGTGTTCTTGTAGTTCCGTAAAGGTGATTGAATACTTTTGCGTATTCTAAGAATTCTTCGTTTTTAATTAAGGTTTCGAACTTTTCATGATTAACGAAATAATAATCTTTATCTGCAATTTCATTAGTTCTTGGTTTTCTAGTGGTATGTGATACCGATATATGAAAGTCTTTATTTTGAGAGAGAAGTTTTACTAATGTGGTTTTACCTGCCCCAGATGGGGATGATAAAATCACCATTATCCCATCTTTTTTTTTGGACATTTATGTTTTTAGTTAGCTTTGCCTTCAATAAATTTAACAGCATCACCAACGGTTAGAATTTTTTCAGCTTCACTATCTGAAATTTCTGAACCAAATTCTTCTTCGAAAGCCATAACTAATTCAACTGTATCTAAGCTATCAGCTCCAAGGTCATCAATAAAGCTGGAGTCGTCTTGAACTTTTGCTTCATCTATTCCTAAATGGTCTGCCACAATTTTTTTAACTTTGCTTGAAATATCTTCTGACATATTGATCCTTTTTGTTATATTTCGTTAATAGTTTAAAAAGGGATTTTGTCAACCCAAATACATGCCTCCATTTACATGTATAGTTTCTCCATTAATATAGTCAGATTGATCTGAACTTAAGAATATTACAGCATTAGCAATATCTTCGGGCTTACCTAGTTTATTTGATGGAATTTTAGCAATAATTGCTTCTTTATGTTTCTCATCTATCTGATCTGTCATGGCAGTGCTTATAAAGCCAGGAGAGATACAATTAATATTAATATTTTTTTTAGCATACTCAATTGCTAAGCTTTTAGACATTGCAACAATTCCTGCTTTAGATGCTGTGTAATTAGCCTGACCTACGTTTCCTGTGTGACCCACAACAGAAGTTATGTTAACAATTTTTCCAGACTTATTCTTAAGCATTTTTTTAATAGAATATTTGCACATTAAAAAAGTAGAAGTTAAATTAATATCTATTACTTTTGTCCACTCTTCCAGGCTCATTCTTATTGTTAAATTATCTTTTGTAATTCCAGCATTATTTATAATACCATCAAGTGAACCACCTAATTTTTCAGTAGCTTCATTAATGAATTCTTCAATTTTTTCGTGTTGAGAAATATCAAACTTGAGAGCTTTAATGCCATTAAATTTTTTTGCTAGTTCTTCTAATTTTTCAATTCTTGTTCCTGTTGCTAAAACATTTGCACCTTGCTCATGTAGTTTTTCAGCAATGGAATTTCCTATTCCACCTGAGGCACCTGTGACTATAAAATTTTTATTTTTTAAACTACTCATTTATATTTATTAACTTTATATCTTCTTCATTATTTATTGCACTAACTTTAACATTCTTATCAATTCTCTTTACTAAACCTGATAAAACTTTACCTGGGCCTATCTCTATAAATTGAGTAACTCCTTTTTCAATCATCAATAAAACACTTTCACGCCATCTAACTCTACTTTCAATTTGTTTTACCAATAAATCTTTTAATTCATTAGAATCTGATATTTCTTTACCAGTTACATTTGAAATCAGTTTATTTTCTGGTTCTTTAAAATTCAATTTTACTATTTCCTCATTCATTACCAGAGTTGCTTTGCTCATTAATTTACAATGAAATGGTGCACTAACTGGAAGTTTTATATTTTTTATATTTGCAGCCTTTAAATCACCCATCATTTTTTCTAAATCATCTATCTTACCACTTAGCACTATCTGCCCCATAGAATTGTCATTTGCTATGTAACACTCATACTTATCTTTATTATCTATGATAATTTTTTCTATTGTCTCAATTTCAGAACCTAAAACCGCAACCATTCCGCCCACACCTTTTGGTACAGAGCTTTGCATAGCATTTCCTCTGATCTTTAATATTCTTAGTGTGTCTGAAAATGATAATGATCCTGCAGAAGTTAAGGCTGAATACTCTCCTAATGAGTGTCCTGCAAAAAAACTTGCTTTATTTAAGTCTATTTTAAATTCTTCCTTAATAAGTTTAAATATAGAATAGCTGACAAGAAATATTGCTGGTTGAGTATTCTCTGTTAGATCCAAATCTTCCTTTGGACCCTCTAAAACAAGTTTTGATATGGAAAATCCAAGGGTGTCATCTGCTTCTTTAAATAAATCTTGAACTAGACTATGCTTGTCATGTAAGTCTTTGCCCATTCCTACTAATTGAGAGCCTTGGCCTGGAAAAATAACAGAAAACATTTAAATATCTAAAGTTTATTATGGTTTTAAGTGTTGTAATTCAATAATTATAATAGTATATCCTCACTTTTTATTAAAGAACAAATATGAATTTATACGAACACACTATAGTAGCAAGACAAGACACTAGCCCTACTCAAGTTAAGTCATTAACTGAGAAATACTCTAAAATAATTGAAAAAAATGAGGGTGAGATTGTGCAAACTGAAGATTGGGGATTGCTAAACCTAGCATATGAGATCAAAAAAAATAAAAAAGGTATCTACATGCACTTTAAAATTAAAGGTGCTGGTAAAATTATAGAAGAATTAGAGAAGAATGAAGCAATTGATAAAAACCTTTTAAGGTATATGACTGTCAAAGTTAAAAAATTTGACTTAGAGGCTAAATATTTCTCAAAAAAAGATGAATACGAAAAAAAAGAATACAAAAAAGATTTTAATAAGAACTAATTATGCCATCAAAAAAAAGAGCTGGAAATAAAAAAAAAGGAAGTCAAAGTAACTTTGCAAAACTAAGTATTTTTCAGCCAAACAAATATAAATTTAAAAAATCTTGCCCACTATCAGTAAAAGGTGCTCCAGTAGTTGATTATAAGAACATAAGATTATTAAAAAAATACATGTCTGAGAATGGTAAAATTTTACCATCAAGAATTACAAATGTTTCTCAAAAAAAACAGAGAGAGCTTTCACTGTCTATCAAGAGAGCAAGAAATTTAGCGTTAATTTAAATGAAAGTTATTCTTTTAGAAAATCTTAGAAGAATTGGATCTATTGGTGAAATCATAGATGTTAAAAGAGGTTTTGCAAGAAATTTTCTTATCTCAAATAAAAAAGCTTTATACGCTTCAAAAGAAAACATTGCTGAAGTTGAAAAAATTAAAACTGAGCTAGGTAAAAAAGATGCTGAGAAAAAGAAAGAAGCTCAAAAAATTTCAGAACAAATAAATGGTAAAGAGTATGAAATTAAGAAATTGAGTACAGAAAACAAAGAGCTTTATGGTTCAGTTAAACCAACTGAAATTTCTAAAATATTATTAGAGAGCGACAAATTAGATATTAAACCATCAATGATACAACCCGTAACTGAAATTAAATCACTTGGTAAATTTAAGGTGAAAATTATTTTACACTCACAAGTGGATTCTGAAATTACAATTAATGTAGTTACAGCAGAAAATATTCAGTAATTATACAATTTTTTCCCCAGCATATATTTGTTATTTGTTAAAATCATTTTTCAGATAAGATTTATTAATGGAAAATAATCTAAGCATCGTCAAAGATACCTTCAAAGAGCTACCAAACAACATCGAAGCTGAGCAATCAGTTATCGGATCTATTTTGGTGTCGAATGAAATATTTGATGAAATTAATACAGTAGTTTCAAGTATTAATTTTTATGATCCAATGCATCAGAAAATATTTTCTGCAATCGAAAGTCTTATTTACAAAGGGATGCTCGCAAACCCTATCACCTTAAAGAATTATTTTGAAAATGAAAAAGATGAAATTAATGTACCTGAATACTTAGTTAAAGTTACAAAATTTTCAACATCTTCAAGACAAGCAATTGAGTATTCAAGAATTATTTATGACATGTTCGTCAGACGTGAACTAATTAAAATTTCTGAAAATACAATTGATGCTGCAAAAATAAATGACCTTAATACTAATGGTCAAAACATAATTGAAAACTCAGAAAGATTATTATTTGATTTAGCTGAAAAAGGTTCGTTCAACTCATCTTTAATTAAATTTGATGAAGCAATGAAGCAAACCATTGAAATGGCCTCTGCTGCTTATAAGAATGATGAAGGAATTGTTGGAGTGCCAACGGGTCTTCGAGATTTAGATGATAGGTTAGGTGGATTACATAATTCTGATTTAATTATTATTGCTGGAAGACCTTCAATGGGTAAAACTGCACTTGCAACTAATATAGCTTTCAATGCTGCTCAAAAATTACAAGAAGCTGGAAAGAAATCATCAGTTGCTTTTTTTTCTCTAGAGATGTCATCAGAGCAGTTATCAACTAGAATTCTAGCAGAGCAATCAAGAATTAAATCAAATGATATAAGACGTGGAAGAATATCAGATGAACAGTTTGATAAATTTATTGAAACTTCAAAAAACATAGCTGAGTTACCTCTTTATATAGATGAAACTCCAGCAATTAGTATTGCTGCAATGAGTAATAGAGCAAGAAGAATTAAAAGATTATTTGGTCTAGATTTAATTGTAGTTGATTATATTCAATTAATGAGAGGATCTTCTGGAAATAGAGACGGTAGAGTTCAGGAAATTTCTGAAATCACCCAAGGCCTTAAGGCAATGGCAAAAGAACTTAAACTTCCAGTTATTGCCCTATCACAGCTTTCAAGAGCTGTTGAACAAAGAGATGATCACAAACCTCAATTGTCAGATTTAAGAGAATCAGGATCAATTGAACAAGATGCGGATGTGGTAATGTTTGTCTACAGAGAAGCTTATTATCTGGAAAGAAAAGAGCCAAGACCAGCAACCGTTGAGCATGCAGAATGGCAAGCTAAAATGAATGAAGTATCAAATTTAGCCGAACTTATTATTGGAAAACAAAGACACGGGCCAACAGGTAATATCATGGTAGAATTTGAGGCAATGTTTACTAAATTTAAAGATACTCAAAGTAACTAATATCAAATATATTAGTCTTAAATGCTATCTCATTTATACCAAAACACTATATTAAAGAATCCAAAATCAATTTTTGTATTGCTTATAATAACGTTGCTAAGTTTTGGTTATTTTTCAAAAGATTTTAGATTAGATGCTTCATCTGAAACCCTTTTAATTGAAGGAGATCCTGATCTTAAATATTTACAAGAAATTACTGAACGATATGGCTCTAAAGAATTTTTAGTTCTAACCTACTCTCCTAATGAAGGAATGGTTACAGAGTCTTCAATTAATAATCTTTTAAGTCTTAAATATAAAATTCAAAGCCTAGACTGGGTACATAGTGTAGTAACCTTGCTAGATATTCCTTTATTAAATAATTCAGAAGCACCTTTACAAGAAAGATTGGAAAGTTTTACAACTCTAAAAGATAAGGGTGTTGATACTGAGCGGGGATTTAAAGAAATATTAAACAGCCCTGTCTTTAGAAATTTTGTTATCAGTGAAGATGGTAATACTAGTGGAATAATTGTTTATATTAAAAAGAATGATTTAAAAGATTTAGAAAATAAAACTGATGAAGAAATAGAAATTTATAAAGATACTTTAAAGAAGAAAAATCATGAAAACATTACTGAAATAAGAGAGATTATCAAAAGCTATGAAGATATAGGTAAGATCTACTTAGGTGGTATCCCTATGATTGCCGATGATATGATGTCATTTATCAAAAGTGATATTATTGTATTTGGCCTAGGAGTTCTATTGTTTATCATCGCAACACTCTGGTTTGTTTTTAGAAAATTAATTTGGA
Organism: Candidatus Pelagibacter sp. PS_43; assembly: GCF_059417795.1. Taxonomy (NCBI): domain Bacteria; kingdom Pseudomonadati; phylum Pseudomonadota; class Alphaproteobacteria; order Candidatus Pelagibacterales; family Candidatus Pelagibacteraceae; genus Candidatus Pelagibacter; species Candidatus Pelagibacter sp. PS_43. Next base: position 803,925 of record NZ_CM182066.1, read on the forward strand.
TCATTGTTCCAATTAGTAGCTGTTTCTTTTCTGTATTGATTATGACTGGATTGCTCGGTCTACTTGGTTGGAAAGTAACTGTTATATCATCAAACTTTATTGCGCTGATGTTGATCTTAACTATGGCAATGAATATTCATATGAGTACTCGTTTTCTACAGCTAAAGAATGATTTTCCAAATTTAGATAATTTTAAGATTATCTCAATGACCACTGGTAAAATGTTTTGGCCAATTATCTATACCGTGTTAACTACAATATGTGCTTTCCTTTCATTAATATTTAGTGGCATAAAACCTATTATAGATTTTGGATGGATGATGACCTTTGGTTTGATCACTTCATTTATTATAACTTTTACGCTGCTGCCAACACTTCTTAACTTCATGTCTAATAATAATATTAGTATTAAAGAAGATGAAGGTTCAAAAATTACTGCCTTCCTTGGAAAAATATCTATTAATAATAAAAGTATTATTTTTGTAATTACTGGTTTTATTTTAATTGCAAGTGTCCTTGGTATAAGCCGTCTTGAGGTTGAAAATAGTTTTATAAATTATTTTAATAAGAACACTGAAATTTATAAAGGTATGAAACTAATTGATGAAAAATTAGGTGGCACCACACCTTTGGAGGTAATCTTAAAATTTCCTAAACCAATAGAAGAAAAATCAAGTGAGGATGATGAATTTGAAAGTTGGGACGATGAAGAGAGTCAAGATGATGAAAAATATTGGTTTACTAAAGATAAAATCGATAAAATTCAGTCTGTTCATAATTATTTAGATAGTTTACCGGCAATCGGTAAGGTTTTATCTTTTAGTTCCATTATCGAAGTTGCAACCCAGCTTAATAATAATAAGCCATTAGGAACTTTAGAGATGGGTGTTTTATATTCTAAGATCCCAGAAGGTATTAAAAAAGAGATTATAGATCCATATATTTCAATTAAAGATAATGAAGCAAGAATAAGCTTAAGAATTATCGACTCTAAAGAAGGATTAAGACGAAATGATTTAATAAATAAAATTAATTATGATTTAGAAAATGAATTAAAATTAAGTAAAGAGGAATTTAAACTAGGTGGTGTTTTAATTTTATTTAATAATTTATTACAAAGCTTATTTAAATCTCAAATACTAACTTTGGGATTAGTAATGACTGGAATTTTTATAATGTTTTTAATCTTGTTTAAAAATGTTAAATTATCTTTAATTGGAGTTGTGCCAAACTTTATTGCAGCTTTTTTTATCTTAGGAATTATAGGGCTACTTGGAATACCTCTTGATATGATGACTATCACTATCGCTGCCATTACCATAGGTATTGCTGTCGATAATAGTATTCATTATATCTACAGATTTAAGGAAGAGTTTACTAAAACTAACGATTACAATAAAACACTTAAAACTTGTCACTCAACTGTTGGCGTTGCAATACTCAATACTTCAATTACAATAGTATTTGGTTTTTCAATTTTAGTTTTCTCTAAATTTATACCTACAATTTATTTTGGTGTATTCACTGGCATAGCCATGTTGTTAGCAATGATTTCTGTTTTAACCCTACTTCCTTCTCTTCTGCTAATTAGTAAACCTTTCGGAAAATAAAACAGTTATGGTGGATTTTTTAAAAGATTTTTATGAAGCAATCTCTTTAATTGATCTCATCTATTTGATTATAACAATAATGTCTGTCATCAAATGTTACAGTAAGGGTTTTGTTTTAAGTTTGTTGTCAGCTTCAAAATGGTTATTGGCTTATGTGGTCACTTTAATCTTATTTCCAAGAATTAAACCCTATTTTAAAAACATAATTGATAGTGAGTATGTGCTTGATGTAACCCTTGGAGTTGTGATTTTTATTTTGGTTATATTCATTATCTTAATTGCCAATAGAACAATCAGTAAAACTATTAAGTTTGTTGGACTAGGAAGACTCGATTCTATTTTTGGTTTATTTTTTGGTTTTATTAGAAGCTATATAATCTGTGTTTGTTTGTTCACAGCCATAGATATTGTTTATAATTATAACAAATGGTCAATTAACATTGATAAATCATACACCTTTCCATACATTGAAAAAGGTAGTAATTATCTAGTAAAAGAATTTCCAAATGAAAAAAGTTACCAAAATTCTAAAGAAAAAATTGAAGATATATAATCCAAAATTAAAAGAAGAGTGTGGAGTTTTTGGTGTCAGCAATAGTGAAGATTCTGCGGCACTTACTGCCTTAGGCTTACATGCTTTACAGCACAGAGGTCAAGAAGGTTGTGGAATTGTCACTTTTGATGGCAAAAAATATCATTCTGAAAAAAGATTTGGTTTGGTGGGTGATAATTTCAATAAAGAAAAAGTATTAAATAGTCTACCTGGTAACTATGCTATTGGTCATAATCGATACAGTACAACTGGTGAAAACACTTTAAGAAATATTCAGCCTTTCTTTGCTGACACTAATGCAGGAGGCATAGGTGTTGCGCATAATGGAAATTTAACCAACTCCATTACCTTAAGAAATAAATTGGTTGAAGATGGTGCAATTTTTCATACGACATCTGATACTGAAACTATTGTCCAACTCATTGCAAAATCAAAGCGTAATAAAACTATTGATAAAATTATTGACGCAATTTTTCAAATTCAAGGTGGTTATGCTTTAGTTATGCTTACCCAAAATATTTTAATCGGTGTTAGGGATCCTCATGGAATAAGACCATTGGTGATTGGTAAAATTAAGAATAGTTTTGTATTTGCATCTGAAACTTGTGCGCTAGATATTATTGGCGCAAAATATATTAGAGATGTTGAAAATGGCGAAGTTGTTTATGTTGAAGAAAACGAATTAAAAAGTATTAAACCTTTTCCTCCTAGAAAAGTTCGCCCTTGTGTTTTTGAATATATTTATTTTGCAAGGCCAGATAGTTTACTAAATGGTAAATCGGCTTATGAGTATAGAAAAAAGTTTGGTATTGAACTTGCAAAAGAAAATAAAATTAAAGCAGATATAGTAGTGCCTGTTCCAGATTCTGGAAATTCAGCAGCTCTTGGGTTTGCCCAACATTTAGGGATAAATTTTGAATTAGGCTTAATTAGAAATCATTATGTTGGTAGAACTTTTATTGAACCTAGTCAAAAAATTAGAAGTCTTGGGGTTAAATTAAAATTAAATGCTAATCAATCTACGATTAAAGACAAAAGAATTATTTTAATAGATGACTCGTTAGTAAGAGGAACGACCTCTCACAAAATTGTTAAGATGTTATATGATGCGGGAGCTAAAGAAGTTCATGTAAAAATTGCTTGCCCAGAAATTAAATATCCTGATTTTTATGGGGTCGATACTCCAACTAAAAAAGAATTATTAGCGGCTAATAAAACTAATGATGAAATTTGTGAATTCATTGGTGCTAAATCTTTAGACTTTTTATCAATTGAAGGTTTGTATAGAGCGATGGGATTTGAAAAAAGAGACGAAATTTATCCACAACTTACAGATCATTATTTTACAGGTGAATATCCTGTTAAACCAATCGATATCTTAGGTGATGATAAAATTACACAACTATCTCTTTTAAGCACAGCATCAAATAATTAAATTTCTATATATAAAATATGATCACTCATAAAGAAAATATCATTAATTATTTCAAGTCCGGTATTAAAGAGGTTAAGAACTTTAAAATTGGAATTGAACATGAAAAATTTTTATTTGATCAAAAAACAAATAAACGTATCGACTACCCCACTATACTCAAAATGTTTTCAGCTTTAACTGAATTTGGTTGGCAGCCTATTATGGAAAAGCAAAATATTATTGGACTTCAAAAACAAGGAAAAAGTATTACTCTTGAGCCTGGAAATCAAATTGAGCTATCAGGTGATAAACTTAATAACATTCATGAGGCTTGTGCAGAATCTCATGACTATTTATTTGAATTACAACAGGTTACTAAAAAATTTGATTTAAAAATTGTAAGTTCAGGTTTTGATCCAATATCAACACGAGCAGAAGTGCCAAACAATCCAAAACAAAGATATATAGTAATGACTAATGATATGCCAAATGGTGGGCCCTTAAGTTTAGATATGATGTATAGAACTTGTGGTACTCAGTTAAATCTAGATTACGATTCAGAAAAAGATTTTATTAAAAAATTTAAGGTTGTAAATTCAATAGTTCCTATATCTATTGCCCTTTTTGCAAACTCATCCATTGTTGAAAAAAAAAATAGTGGTTACATGTCTTATAGATCAAAAGTTTGGCAAGAGACCTCTAGAGGTGGATTGCCTAAAGTTTTTTTTGATAACATGGACTTTGAAAAATATGCTGACTTTGCAATGAATTTTCCTCTTTTATTTATTCAAGACAATAAAGAGTACTTATCTGGAAACAATTATTCCTTTCAAGATTTTATGGATGGCAAAATTAAAGAGATCAATAACAGAGTTCCTACTGAAGATGATCTAACAACACACTTGAGTACAATCTTTACTGAAAATAGATTAAAAAAATATATTGAATTAAGATCAATGGATACTTGTGGGTGGGACTGCTTATGTTCAGGTCCAGCTTTTAACACTGGAATTTTGTATGGTAATTTAGATGAAGCATATGATTTAATTTCTAAGTGGGATAAAAACAAAATTATTAATGCCTACCTTGAGGCTCCAAAAAAAGGTTTTAATACAGAATTAATGGGTAAAGATTTACTTTACTGGTCTTCAATTTTACTTGGGATTTCTAAAAAAGGTCTTAAAACAAGAGATGTTTTAAGTAAATCTGGAGAAAGTGAAGTGAAATTTTTAAATCACCTAGATAAATTAATTGATAATAAGACAACAAACGCAGATCATATGATAAATAAATTTTCTAAAAATGAAAATTTAAATGACTTATATGACAAATAAAATAGTTGGTATTCAAGCTAACCATCCTTCAAAATTAAATCCAAAAAGTGATACAAGTGTATTTTTAGCAGTAGAGGCTCAAAGATTAAATTATAAAATATTCCATTATGACCCTAAGGATCTATCTATTATCAATGATAAGGTTTTAGCTAAAGGTTTTTTTATAGAATTTAATTATACAAATAAAAATTTTTTTAAGATTAAAAGTAAACAAACTTTAGATCTTTCAAAGTGTAAATATATCTTAATACGTCAAGACCCTCCTTTTAACTTAGAATACATCACTACAACCTACATCTTAGATAAAATAAAAAATAAAGTTAAGGTTATTAATAATCCAACGTCAGTTAGAAATGTTTCTGAAAAATTATATTCAGCAAAATTTCAAAAATTTATGCCAGCAACTATTTTTACTAGAGACCTTCAGGAAGTTTATAAATTTTTTAAAAAATATAAAGAAATGATTATTAAACCCATACATAGTTTTAGTGGAAATGATATTCATCTTATTAAGGGTAAGCTTAATAAAAAATTGGTTGAAAATTTTATAAAAAAACACGGGCATATTATGTGTCAAAAATTTTTATCTAAAATTAAGTTTGGTGACAAAAGAGTTTTTATTATCAATGGTAAAATTTCTGGTGCCATTTCTAGAGTTCCTAAAAAAGGCTCGTTCTTAAGTAATATGAGCAAAGGTGCAGTTCCTATTTCAATTAAACTAACACAGGTTGAAAAGAAAATTTCAACTATAATTGCAAAAGACCTTAAGAAAAATAATGTCTATTTTTCTGGTATTGATTTTATCGATCAAAAATTAAATGGAGATATTAATGTAACTTCTCCGACAGGTTTAAAAACTTATTATGACCTAACTAATATAAATCTTGCTAAGGTTTTTTGGAAAGGATTAAAAGCTTGAAAAATTTAACTGATCAACAAAAAGGTTCATTACTTGCATTTGTTGCAGTAATGTTTATCACCCCCGATAGCTTATTTATTCGGCTTTCTAATGTTGATACTTGGGGCTTAGTATTTTATCGAGGCTTAATTCCTTTTGTTACTGTTTTTTTAGGAATGTTAATAATCTATAGAATTAACTTTTTTAAAATGCTTTTTGCTAGTGGTTATTATGGTTTACTTTACATAGCGACATTCTCCGTTACCAATATTACCTTTGTGGTCTCTATACAAAATACTAATGTTGCTAATACTTTAGTCATGATTGCAATGGCACCCATGTTATCTGCAGTCTTAGGAGGTATTTTTTTAAAAGAAATGCCTGATCGTAAAACTTGGATTGCAATTTTTGTAACCTTTATGGCTGCAATTTATATATTTTACGACTCTATTCAGTTGGGTAATATTTTTGGCGATATTTTAGGTCTTATAACTGCTCTAGGATTGGCAGTTGGCGCAGTTACTATTAGAGCTGCAAAAGATAAAAATTTAATACCTGCCGCAGTAATTGGTAAGTTAATTGTGGCTTTATTTGCTCTAATGTTTATAGAAACCTTTGCTCTAGTTGGCAATGATCAAATTATAGTACCTTTAATGTGTATTTTATGTGTGGCAATCCCTTTTGTGCTGGTTACGATTGCTCCAAGATTTATACCTGCGGCTGAGGTTAATTTATTTTTCTTACTTGAGACCATTATAGGCCCTATTTGGGTATGGCTGATTATTAAAGAGCAACCAAGCCTTGAGACGATCCAAGGTGGAGTTGTGATCATAACAGCCATAGCTATTCACTCATTTATCAAGCTAAAAAACTCATAATAAAATCACATTTAAGACTTGATTTAAAAGTACATGGGAAATATGTACGGTCAAATTTATGAATAAAGTATTAAAGAATTCTTGGGCACTTTTTACGGGCATGGGTTTTCTAATGATGGCCTATGGGTTTCAAGGCTCTCTGCTAGGTGTTAGAGCGGTTGCAGAAGAATTTAGTTTAATGGCAACTGGCTTTATGATGTCAGGCTATTTTGTTGGATATTTCATTGGTGCAAAAATTATACCCAATATTGTAGCAAGCGTAGGACACATTAGAGTATTTGCAGCATTTGCATCTATTGCATCACTTATTGTTTTAATGCATTCAATTTTTGTTAATCCCTATATCTGGTTTATTTTAAGAGTACTCACTGGAATAAGCATGGTCTCAATTTATACTGTAACTGAAAGTTGGTTAAACGATAGAGCGACTAATAAAAATAGAGGTAGTATTCTCTCTATCTATATGGTTATTTTATATGGTGCCATGGGAATTGGTATGTTTCTTTTAAATTTTAGTGATCCAATTAAATTTGAGCCATTTATTTTAATTTCTGTACTTACATCAGCTGCACTGGTACCAATTTTACTAACTAAAAAGAAGCCCCCCACCTTTAAAAAAGTTAAAGGAATGAGTTTAAAAGATGTTTATGCTGCATCTCCCTTTGGAATGGTTAGTTCATTTTTTTATGGAACCATTCAATCAGCTTTATTTACATTACTTGCGGTGTACGCTGCATCAATGAATTTTACAATTTTTCAAATTTCTGTTGTAACTTTTTTATTAGCTATTTCTGGTGCCGTATCTCAATGGCCCATAGGTAAAATTTCTGACATATTTGATAGAAGAAAAGTAATCATCTATTCAACTTTTGGAGCAGCTTTTTTTGCGCTTTGTGCAATTCTAGCTTCAAGACAAATGTATTTACCTGGAGAATTAGCGACTAATAAAACTTGGTTTTATTTATCCTTAATTTTATTTTCATTTTGTAGTTTGCCAATGTTTTCTTTAATTCTCGCTCACACCAATGACTTTATCCCTAAAGAACAATTTGTTGCAGCAGGTGCTAGTTTACAATTTACGTTTGGTATGGGCGCTATGAGTGGTCCGTTTTTATGTTCAATTTTTATGAATATTGTTGGATTAAATGGATTTTTTGTTTTTATAATATTTTTTCATATACTTATTGGTTTATTTGGCTTGTATAGAAACACAATAAGAAAAGTTATTGAGAATCCTGACTCTCAGTTCGTTGCAATGCCATCAACTATTACACCAGTTGGAATAGAATTAAGTCCTAGTACAGAAGATATAGATGAACCTAAAAAAACTGAAGATACACAAGTTACTAATTTTTAAATAAGATTATTTAGGCGTATTGCCCAGCAACAAATCCAGATGACCAAGCCCATTGAAAATTATAACCTCCTAAATGACCAGTAACATCAACTACTTCTCCTATAAAGAATAAGCCCGGATGTTTCTTAACCATCATTGTCTTTGAAGATAATTCATTAGTATTTACACCTCCCAAGGTAACTTCTGCTGTTCTGTATCCTTCTGAGCCAGTGGGATTAATTGCCCATGAATTTATAGCATCACTTAATTGTTTAATTTTTTTTGAAGATAATTCACAAATATTACCATTAACTTCATTCTCTTTACATATTATTTGTGCAAGACGTTTTGGTAAAATTTCAGAAATGATTAAATTTATATCTTTTTTTGGTTCCAATTTTTTCTTGCTCTCTAATGATTGAAATAGATTTAATTTTGGGGCTAAATTTATATTAATATTATCTCCTAATTTCCAATATGAAGAGATTTGCAATACAGAGGGTCCACTTAAACCTCTGTGAGTGAATAACATGCCCTCTTCAAAAAATGTCTTTTTAAACGAAACCACAGCTTCAACTGATAAGCCTGCAAGCTCTTTACATTTAGCAAGAATTTTTTCACTAAACGTTAAAGGAACTAGCGCTGGTAATGTCTCAACAATATCTAGATCAAATTTCTTAGCCACTTCATAGCCAAAGTTACTAGCACCAATTTTAGGGATAGATAAACCGCCTGTTGCTATGATCAAGGAATTTGCAATGTATTGATTGGAGTTTGTGGTTATAAAGTACCCTTCATCTTTTTTTCCAACATCATCAACAATTACTTCTTTTTTAAGTACTACATTCGCTTTTTCACATTCTAACAACAGCATATCAATAATTTGCTGTGCACTTTCATCGCAAAACAATTGTCCTAATTTCTTTTCATGAAATTTTATATTGTGTTTTTTAATTAAATTGATGAAATCATTTTGTGTATATTGATTTAATGCCGATATGACAAACTTTGGATTTTGAGAAATAAATTTATTAGGCTTTGTATGAATGTTGGTAAAATTACATCGCCCTCCTCCTGATATTCTAATTTTTTCTCCTATTTTTTTTGAGTGATCCACTAAAAGAACTTTTCGACCTCTTTTGCCAGCCTCTATAGCGCTCATCATGCCAGCAGCGCCCGCACCAACTATAATTACATCATAGGCTTCTGTATTCATTATTTTTTCAATTAGTAATGAGGGGGTTTTTTATTATCAGTGATAATATTTGCGTCTGATCCGTCATTAAGCTCATTAATTCTTTTATTTAAATTTAAAATTTCCTGTTTTAAAGTTTTAATTTCTTTTTGTTGGGAGTACAGCTCCTCACTCATTTGTGATATTTCGTGTTGGAGAAAGCTAATTTGTTCTTCTAATTTTTTAACTAAATTTTCCATATAATGTTAATTTATGTGACTTTTGAGATAAAACAAGAATTGGATCTTTTTTGATTGATATAATTTGTCTTTCATTAAAATAGAGCTAATTGAGATTGCCCTAATTAAAAAATACATTATTGTATTAGCAATTAAAAAGTTATGCCTTCATTTGATGTAATAAGTAAAATTAATCACCAGGAATTTGATAATGCTTTAGCAAATTGCTTGAGAGAAATTGGTAATCGGTTTGATTTTAAGGGACTTAATATCTCAATTGAGCGAAAGGACCAAGTAATCACAACTTTAGCACCAGACGAATTGAAGTTAAAACAAGTTAACGAATTGCTACAAGTTCATCTAATTAGAAGAAAAGTAGATCCAAGAGTAATTGTTGTAAAAAATTCAGAAAATGCAGCAGGTTCATCTATTAGACAGGTTAGTGAACTTAAAGAGGGTATTAACCAAGAAAATGCTAAGAAAATTATAGCTGATATAAAAAAACTAAAGCTTAAAATTCAAATCAAAATTCAAGGGGAAGAACTACGAGTTGAAGGAAAAAAAAGAGATGACCTTCAAGAAGCTATGTCGGCCATTAGAGGAATTGATATTGGTCTTCCTGTAGAATTTGTAAACTTTAGAGACTAAAAATCATAAAATAGCAATCATAGGTTGAACTCATTTTAGACAGTATTTAAAAAAATTAATATAAATCTAGTTGAATATTAATAATTTCTTTGATCAAATAATTTTTTAAAATATGCCTTTAAAAAATAAAAAAAAAAGAAAATTAAATCTTCAAAAAATAAGTCTAGCTTAATAAAGCTAGCTTCTATTACCACCAATACTTTAAGTAATGCATATTCAAAATATAAACAAAACTTAGAAAAGAAAAAAATCAAAGAAATTAAGCTAAAAAAACTTCAAGAAAAAAATGAGATTTTAAAAGAACAAAAAGAATTAAAAATTTTGAAAGAAAAACTTGAAAAAGAAAATAATAAATTAAATTTAAAAGATAAAGAATTAAAAATTAAAGAAGAGTCTATTAAAATAGAAAATAAAAGACTAATTAAAAAAGATGAAGATTTGGGTCAAATTGACAAAGATCTCAGAGTAAAAGAAAAAGAGCTTAAGCTTAAAGAAGAAGAGCAAAATAGAAAAGAATTAGATTTAAAAGTTAGAGAAGAAGAACAAAAAAACAAAGAATTAAAGGAAAGAAGAAAAAAAGAAAAATTTTTAAAAGAATTAAGAGAGCAAGAGGAATTAAAGAAAAAAATTGAAAATATTAAATTGAAAGAATGGGAAGAAAAGTTTGACCAAGAACAAAAATTAAAATTACAAGAAGAATTAATAAAAGAACAGAAGTTTAAAGAAAGAGAATTTGCAAAAAAAGAGATAGATAACAATCAAGACTCAGAGGTAACTACTTCAGCTTTAGAAAATTTTAAAATTGACAAAACCTCTCAAAACTAAACTTGGATAAAGAAAACGCAAGTAAACTCTGGAAAATGATACAGGAAGCTGGCGATTATTTGGGGGGCTAGCGGGACACACTACCTCACACTACTCCACACTACCCTACACTAGTTATGCGGACTATTTAACTTTCATTAAAAATAAATCGCCCACAGACTCATCAATTTAATCAAAAAACTATACCTGCAACTATACTTTTTAGAGATAAATCAAATAGTCAATTCTAGAGGTTTTTGATAACATTTTATTATGAAAAAACTTTTAGGGATCATAGTTCTGGGTTTGTTGTTCAGTGGGAGTGCTTATGCAGGTGTTAATGAACCTGGAGTAACGTCTATTGCAGGGTGTGATAGAGGGCTTAAATTTCAACACAAAAAACTTATAAAAAAATATTTAAAAGAATTGATAAAAAAAAATGAAACTGGTGTTCTCTATGCTAGTTGTAATTATGACCTATATTCCTGGGCAGTTAATAAAGGTAAGGATTTAGAAAAACTTCATAAGAAAACATATAAACAATGTATGAAATCTGCTAAGAAACATACAGGCAAAGAATGTTATTTGTATGCAGTTAATGAAGAAATTGTTTGGAAATACGACAAGGCTAAAGCATCAACTATAGCAAAAACTAAAATAGCAGAAAGAAAAGCAGAACAAGAAAAGCAAGCACAAATTGATAAAAAACCAGGTAGATTTTTTGAAGATCAACCTGATGTTAATGATGATTATCAAGTTCATTTTTTTTATGTACTAGCTAAAGATTCTAAAGATAAAGAAATTGATATTAATGGCTGGCTGGAAAAAAGATTAACAACTGTTAATAATAAATTTGAGAAATGGTCAAAAAAAAATAAAAAATCTAATGGTGTTGGTCAAAAATTTAAATTTGATTATAGAAAAGATGGAAAGATAGATATTACTTTTGTTCGAATAGATTTGACAGAAGCAGGGCTTCCAAAATATCCAGAACGATTGATTTACGGATTCTTGTCTAAAGATAATTATTTAAATAATCCAAAAAAAACTTATGCAATATTTACTGGTTTTAAAGCTAAAGCAGGAGATAGTCATGGAGGTTCTGGTTCACCACCTATAACAACAATTTTTACTCCTGCAGGGATGTCTTTTGGTGTTACAGAAAAGGATAAAGTAATTCTTCATGAGTTATTTCATACTCAAGGAGCATCTTATAGTTGTGGAAAAAGAACATATGATGGTGCTCATGTTAAGGGATCAGATGTCTTAGCAGTAAATACAATATACCCAATAATTGATAGCAAAAATGATACTTACTATCTTCATGGGATAAAAGATTGCCCTGATTTATCAAAGAGTGTTTACTTAACTCCAACAGCAAAAGATTCATGGGATCCTTATTCAGTATATTGTCTTAAAAAAACTGATAATTTCAAAAAATTTATAAACAGCCGTGTACATAATGCGGACTGTCAAGTTATCAAACCTACACAGTAAAGTAAAAAATATGAAAAAACTTTTAGGGATCGTTGTTCTGGGTTTGTTGTTGAGTGAGAATGCTTATTCTAAAACAATAGTGGTTAAAGCTAATCCAGAAAAAGGTTTTAATTTTCCTTATTTGTTAAAAACTTCAAAAAAAACTTCAGATGCAAAATATTTAATTGTTGAGTCAAATAACACTGGTAACGGTAAATCAATAAAAGATATGACCAGTAAAGCTAAAAAGTCTCTGGGTTGGATTTTGGGTTCTGATATTGCAAAAAAATTAAATTTCCCTTTATTAATGCCTGTTTTTCCATTCGCTACTAAAGAAATTGAAAAAGATTTACCTAATTTAAAATGGCATTATTATTTTCCTCAATTAGATAGCGACACTATAAAAATAAATAATGATAAATACAAAAGAATTGATTTGCAGTTAATTGCCATGATTGACGATGCAAGAGAAAGATTGTTGAAAGAAAATAACCAAAGTATAAATGAAAAGGTTATTTTTACTGGTTTTTCATCATCCTCTCTATTTGCAGCAAGATTTACTTTTTTAAATCCAGACAGAGTATCAGTTGCAGTTGGTGGAGGAATAGGAGGTTTGCTACCTGTTCCAGCTGATAAAATTAATGGAATTGAAACTATATACCCTATTGGAACGTATGATTTTGTAAAAATTACTGGAAAAAAATTTAATCTAGAAGAATACAAAAATACACCTCAATTTTACTGGCAAGGAACAAAAGATAAATCAAATCCATTTAGGAAAGGTGCTGAAGATTTAACAGATAAAGAGTTTGGAATAGTAAAAAAACTTTTTGTAGATGGGCTACTTTTTGAATCAAGTCCTGTTTCTTTAGAAGTTAATACCGTGATGTGGAAAAATTCTCAAAAATACATAAATCAAATTGTAGATAATGTTAAATTTGAAAGCCCAAAAAACTTAGGACATCAAGTAGATAATAAAATGCTTCTTAAAAGTGTTAAATTCATAAAAGAAAACTTATGAAAAAACTTTAAGGGATCATAGTTCTGGGTTATAGGATTTTATAGGACAACTATACCTGCAACTATACCTGGAAGGAGATAAAACAATGATTAGACTAGTATGAACGAAGAAAACCGGCGTAAACTGTGGACTTTGATACAGGAAGCCGGACTTTATTTACTAGGACAACTTCCCAGTCATCCAAATCATCCTAAAGGCAGAAACCCCTACGCACATGTTGCCTTGTGTGTAAAAAATAAATTTCAAGCAAGTTATAAAGATATTCCAGACACTAAGTACGATGAAGTTGTAGATTATATTAATTTTTTAAAAGACAATCCAAATTAAGATAAAAAAACTTCATTTCCTTCAAAAATTTCTCCATCCTCCAAGGGCAGCAAATAAACCCCCATATCCATATGATTATAATTTCTTCTGAGTGTTAAAGGTAGATTGATATCTTGTTCATCTGAATTAATTCTCAAATTCGTTGCTGAACATCTCGGGATATGTCTTAAGACTTTAAATTGAGTACCATTAATTGTAATAGTTTTTCCAAGCCACTGTCTTTCTTTCCAAGCTTTTAAACCTTTGATATAAATATTTCCTCTAAAACGCTCAAACTCAATTTTTTGATTAATCTTTAACTCAAAATCTTTAATGCTATTTAAATTTATCAGTGAGATGGTGTTCGACACACTTTCACCACTTGTAGTATCATAAAAGGGATAAGCCTCATTTTTAAGCAAATAACTTGGCTGGGGTAAATCTTTTTCAAGCTCAATAATTTTATTAGCAAGCTCTTGTCTTTGCTCCTCACTATCAATTGATGAACAGATAATCTCTTTTGTATCCTCTGATAAATAAATACAATTATCTTTGAGTTCAAAATTATATTTATTAAGTGCAGGTGTATTTTTTAAAGTCATAAAATTAATTAGTTCTCTTTGTGTTGGATCTTGCTCTATTTGTTTTGCCTTTGTCAGATCCACTCCTCTAGAAAATGCTAAAATTCTATCGTGTAAAATTCCAATTTGCTTTTTAATAGTTGCTTTTTTAATATTTTGAAAAGACAGTGATTTAATTGGGGAAAAATATAGAGATGAAATAGTTAAACTCATTCTCTAAGGTTTATTTAGATTGATTTATACTTTCAAGAAAACTCTCAACATCTGAATTTTGAGTATTCCATGCAGCAACTAAACGAACTGCTTGGCCATCTAGCTCATCTTCATTCATTTTATACCCAAGTGAATTTAGGTGTTCAATCATTTCTCTTGGAAATTTTGCAAATACTTCGTTGGCTTGTGTTGGGTAAGCAAGTTTTATACTATTGTGTTTCACTAAACCGTCACTTAGCTTTTTACCCATTTCATTTGCTTGTTTAGCATTTTTTAACCATACATCATTTGAAATGTATGCATCTAATTGGGCAGAGACAAAACGCATTTTAGATAATAGGTGCCCTGCTCGCTTCATTAAAAAAGAAATATTACCCACTAACTCTGGTTTGAAAAAAATAATTGCTTCTGCTGCGATACAACCATTTTTTGTGGCACCGAAAGATAGAACATCTATTCCTGACTTCCATGTCATTTCAGCAGGTGTACAATTAAGAGCAACTAACGCATTAGCAAATCTTGCACCGTCCATATGCATATTTAATTTATGTTTGTGTGCTACATCAGCTATTTTTTTAATTTCATCTAATTCATAAACCTCACCTGTTTCACATACCTGTGTAATACTTACTGATGAGGGTTGCGTATGATGAACAATACCTGTTCCACTAATATTTTTTTCTAATTCTTCAGGAGTAATTTTACCATTAATGCCAGTTAAAGGGATTAATTTAGCACCACCCGTATAAAACTCAGGAGCACCACATTCATCAGTATTAATATGAGCTAGTTTATGACAATAAATATTACCAAATACAGGTGTCATAGTTGATAATGCAAGAGCATTAGCGGCAGTGCCTGATGCTGTTGGATAAACAATTACTTCTTTTTCAAATATTTCAGAAAATTTTTCCTGTAAAACTTTAGAGTAATCATCATTGCCATAGGGTGCACTATCTCCTTCGTTAGCTTTCATTAAAGCATCTAAAACTTCAGGACAAGCTCCTGCGACATTGTCAGAGGCGAATTTAACTCGCTCTCTTTTTGTTTTAATTGTTGCCATAATTATTGTTTTGGAAAATAATCTTTAAGTTCACCTTCACGGTAAACATCTGCTGTACAACAATGGAGACCTCCACCAAATGCATATGCCTCTCTTAAATCAACGGGGATTACTTCCATTCCTAATTTATCTAATTGTTCTGCTTGATATACTTCACTTTTTTCAACACACACTGTTTTAGGATCAAGCACCAATACATTCATTGATAACCAAGTAGAAGAATAACATAATGGAGGTGGTTCATTGTGTGCCGGCTGAGCACTATCAATTATTTTCCATCCATTATTTTCAAATAATTTTCTTTGTTCTTTTGGCAATCTTCTTTGAGGATTATTAATGATTAATCCTTCTTTAATAGGAGTAAAGGTTGCATCAATATGAATTGGATAAGGATCACCTGGAAAATTTACAGCGTGTACTCTGTGATCTTTGAAATGCCTTTTAAGCCAATCTATGCCTTTAAGATTAGTAGTAAATCCATGCTGTACTACTAAATCTTTACCAAATCTTAAAACATCTGCTGCATCAAATAATGGCTCTTCTTCAGTTGTTACAAAAAACTTGTCTTCAGTCCATTCTAATCTTTTTTGAATACCAATTTTATCTGATAAATAATCTTTTCTGTAATCTGCATCCGTTAACCTTGGTTTAGGCGCAGACTCGTGTCTCATATTTGGATCGTCATTATAATATTTTTGTAATAATGGTCGGTAACATAGGTATTCAAACCATCTGCATCGATAACTCATTGTCGCCTCTAAAATTTCACTGCCTACAGTTAACAAAACATCTCGTGGAGGCATACAGCCAAACATTGTTTCTGCTTGCCAATCTGGTGTTGAAATTTTTTGATTAAAATCTATTGGGTCTGGTCTATCGACTTTAATTCCTCTTTTTTCAAGCATGCTCGAAAAATCATCTAATAATTGATTGGCTTTATCGACTGTATCTTTAGTTCTTGGTCCAAACTGACCTCGCATATCACTGTCTTCTGGAACCTTTGCATCTAATGCAGGTTCTGGTGCTGGAATACAAGTGCCCTCAGCCTTACCAACAATTACATGTTTTAAAGGATCCCATTCGTTCCAACTGCTAACTATAGTCTTATCACTCATAATTTAGGATTTGATAATATTATGTTCTGGTCCAAAAGGAAACTTAGTAATATTTTCAGCACTATCTTTTCCTATAACTAAAATATCGTGTTCTCTGTATCCTCCTGCACCAGGATTACCTTCTGGTATCATGATCATGGGTTCCATTGAAACCACCATATTTTCTTCTAATACCGTATCAATATCTTCTCTAAGTTCTAGTCCTGCCTCTCTTCCATAGAAATGAGATAAAACTCCAAAAGAATGTCCATAGCCAAATGTTCGGTATTGTAGATAGCCTAATTCTGCAAATAATTCATTTAATTCATGACAGATGTCAGAACATTTAACTCCTGGTTTGATTAACTCTAAACCTCTTTTGTGAACTTTTATATTAGCTTCCCAGGCTTTCAATGATGCATCATCTATTTCATTTACAAATAAAGTTCTCTCAAGTGCCGTGTAATAACCTGAAATCATTGGGAAAGTATTTAAAGATAAAATATCACCTGATTTTAATTTTCGATTAGTTTTTGGATTGTGTGCACCGTCAGTATTTAAGCCAGACTGAAACCAAACCCAAGTATCCATGTATTCAGCATCTGGATATGTTTTGGCAATTTCTCGCTCCATTTTATCTCGGCCTGCAATTGCTATTTCAAGTTCACTTTCTCCAACTTTAATATGTTTAACAATTTCTTCTCCTCCAAGATCAGCAATTCTTGCTCCATTTTTAATCACTTCAATTTCTTCTTTAGATTTAATCATTCTAAGCTTCATTAAGTCTTGTGAAACATCACTAAAAGTTGAAAAAGTAAAAATAGAGTTAAGTTTTTCTTTAATATCAATAGTTACATGATCATTTTCTATACCAATACTTTTTGGCGGTTCGTCTCTACCAATTATAGAAACTATTGCTTTTAGAAAATTATCTCTTTTCCAGTCAGTATAAATTACATTATCACAGTGAGACCTTCTCCAAGGTTGACTAGCATCAATATTGGCAGAAATAGTTGAGATTTTATTTTCTGTTACAATGCAGCCATAAGGTCTACCAAATGAACAATAAATAAATCCAGTGTAATAAGCAATATTGTGCATTGAGGTTAAAATAATCATATCAAGATTATTTTTACTCATTGCTTCTCTTAATCCATTAACTCTATTTTGATACTCCTTATCAGTGAATGGTAGTTTTGCTTTATCACCATTGTGTAATGTAAAAAAATCTGGTCTTTCCATCTAAAGTTTCTAATTTAAAGCTATAAATCTTCGGTTGGATTTAATTGTTAAACTATAATAGATGATAGACATAAAAAGAAAGAAGCCACCTATTATAGTATTGGTTGATGGTATCTCATTAATACCTAAAATTGGTATCCAAACCCAAAAAATTCCACCTATAACTTCAGTTAACGATAGCAAGGTAAGTTCTGCTGCTGGAATAGCTTTAGAGCCTATTGAATATAAAATTAATCCCATACAAACTAATGTTCCATGCAAAGAAAACAAAGCACCATTATGGCTTGAAGATAAAAATTGCATATCATTACTTAGGATTACAATTGTTGCAACGGCAAAACAGAAAAAACCTGAAAAAGCTACAGTTGTAAATTTTGGTGTTTCTTTTTTCCATCTAAGGCTTACTGAGAAAACTGAAAAGCCTATAGAAGAAGTCATACCAAAAATAAGCCCCAATAAAGAACTTGGTTCAGTGTTTCCAAATGCAATAATTATAATGCCGATAGTTGCAATTATAATTGCTATCCAAACATTTAAAGAAATTTTCTCTTTTAAGAATAAAAAACCCAATAAAGCTGTAAAAAATGGCATTGCCGCTAAACAAAGTAAAGTTACTGCAGCACTTGTATTCGTGATTGAATAAATAAAGGTAATCATTGCAATACCAAGTCCTGTGCCACCTACAACTCCTGAAATACCAATTTTGAAATAATTTTTATAAAAATCTTTGCCCTCTTCAAAAAAAAGATAAAGATTTAAGACTAAAAAAATAGTTAATCCTCTTGTAAAGATATACTGCCATGGAACTAGATTGGGTTGATCCATGTATCTGACAACTAAAGGTCCAAAAGACCAAATAAGCCCAGCCAATAAGACAACAGGTATGGCTATCTTTTCATTTTTTAATTCATCCATGTTCAGATTATTTAATAGGTATTAATTAGGACTACAACAAAATAGCTTTCGACTAACTTATATTTTGATTAGGGGTGTTAATAAAAAAACAATCAATAATATCGCCTTTTTTAAATCTAGATTTACCTGCTGGCATTAAAGACCAGCTATTTGACTTAACAAATGATTTTATTCTAAAAGATTCTTGGCCCTGAAGTACCTCAACTTCAATTTTTCCATTTTTGGTTGTACTTAATTTACTTTTTACAAATTTGGTAAAATTCTTCTTCTTGTCAAAGCTATTTTTCAAAATTGCCTTTAATGGTTTTTCTGCATCGAGCTTTAAAATATATTCAATAAAGGGATAAACAAAAAATCTAAAACAAGCTGCAGATGAAATTGGATTTCCAGGTAACCCAAAAATTACTTTTTCTTTACCTTTAATTTTTGCAAATAATACTGGTTTACCTGGTCTAATGGCAACATTTTTAAAGTAGTTAGATAGTTTAAATGAATTTATAACACTTGGTATAAAATCAAATTTGCCTGCTGACACCGCTCCTGAAGTAATCATAATATCTGTATCTGATTTAAACATTTGATTTATTTTAGATTTAAAAATTTTTTGATGATTATCTCTTAAAATTCCACCATTTTTAAAATTAAATAGAAAGTTGTTATTTAAATTATTTAAATAAGGACCATTAGAATTTCTCACTTGCCAAAAAGGAACATTGTCTTTATTTGATATTTCATTTCCAGTTGAAAAAAATGCAATATTAATTTTCTTTTTTACAGTAATATTTTTAATACCTAGTGTCTTAAATGCTAGTAAATGATTAGGTTTAATGATGTTATTTTTCTTTAACACTAATTCTTTTTTTTTATAATCTGATCCTTGAAATCTAACATGGTTATATTTTTTTATTTTTTGATTAACTAAAAAATATTTTCTATTACTATTGCTTGGGTAAAAAATAATTTGTTCAATTGGAATGATTGTATCAAAACCTTTTGGGATAATTCCACCTGTCATAATTTCTACTGCTTCGTATTTATGAATCTTTTTCTTAAAAGGTTTGTTTCCTGCTGCAATAGAGCCAATAATTTTGAATTTTTGCTTAATACCTTTTTTTATATTATTTGTGTCTTTTGCATTAATTGCAAAACCATCAAATGCTGCATTGTTGCCTGCTGGATAATGAATGGGAGAATAAATATTTTCTGATAATATTCTATTTAATGAGTTTATACTTTTTATCTTTTCATCTTTTATTTTGATGACTCCTCTTTTTAAAATGTTTCTTGAGTTTTGATAACTAATCATTGCCTATCTTTGCTTTAGCTTTTTCTAAATCTTCTTTAGTATTAATATTAAAAAAAGGATCATCTTTTTCAAAGTCCATATTAATTACTTTAACACCAACGCTATTTGCCCAAACCTCTACTTTACGTTCTCCTTTATTTAAATCTTCCTCTAACTTATTCATCAATTCTAAAGACCATAACCCAAATATATTATGCCTGGTATTATTAGATTTGATAAAAAATAATTTACTTTCTTCGGGGTGAATTTCATTAAAAAAGTCTTTTAATATCTTATTTTTAAAGAATGGAGAATCTGTTGGGAAAGTTGAAACCCACTGATAATCTTTATTATTATCTTTAATCCACTTCATTGCAGTAAAAACTCCTCCCAAGGGTCCTAAATCTTTTTTAAAATCTTCAATAACCGAAATCTTATTAGATTTTTGAAAATCTATTGATTTGTTTGCAACAATTAGAATTTCTTTAAATTCTTCAATAATTTCAGATAGGATATAATCAATTAATAACTTATCAGCCAATTTTACTTGGGATTTGTCCATGCCCAACCTTACCGATTTCCCTCCCGCTAGAACTGTGCCTAAAATCTTGCTATGATCCATTTACAAAATATAAAACATTAAAGTTTTAATTAAAGAAATATAATGGACCTTAGAATTTTAGAAATTGCTGCACATACTGAAAATAATAAAGCAGTTAGTAATTACACTCATAAATCTAAAAATAAGAACCCCTTATGTGGAGATGAAATGGAAATCAGTTTAATTGTCAAAAATGATATTGTAATAGATATGGGTTATCAATGTAAATCTTGTGTTTACTGCCAAGCATCCGTTAGCTTGCTCTCTAGACTAATTAAGAACAAGAAAATCGATGACATAAAATCTTTTATCTCATTAAGTGGCAATTTATTTGAGGGTACTAAAGCTTTATTAAGCAAAGAATGGAGAGATTTTAAAGAAATCCTAGATAAAAAAAATTTAGCAAGAAAAGAATGTTTGCTGTTACCCCTAAAAACAGTTTTAAAGGCTTTAAATTCTTAATGATAAAAATTACCAAACCTCTTTTACAAAAAGCAATAATTGCTGGTTTCTTTTCTACACTAACAATTGGGGTCTTAACGTTACTTACTTATAAAAGTACATTGGGATATTTTCTAGCTGGATCATTTGGCTCCTCAATGGTTTTATTATTTGGTTTTCCAGAAAGTCCTTTTGCTCAACCCAAAAATGTTTTTTTTGGTCATCTGTTAACTGCGGCTGTTGGGGTATTTTTTGTAAACTTTATTTCGTTACCTATTTATATCAATATTTCACTCGCAGTTGGTTTTGGAGTTTTTTTAATGATATTACTAAATGTTGTCCATCCTCCAGCAGGTGGTAATCCTATTATGGTTATAATTGGCAGCGCTTCTTATGAATATTTAATTAATCCAATAATCTTAGGCTGTATTATAATTTTATTATTAGCAATTATTATTAATAAATTTATTCTAAAAAAAAATTATCCTTTAAAATAATTTATGAGCTCTAAATATAAAGTTTTGAAATATGATCTTAACAAATTTGAAAATATTGATGACTTAGTTTCAGTAGAAGAACCTTTAGAAATTTCTATAAAATATAAAGATAAAAATAATTGGATTACTAAAATTTTATCAATCACTATGCGAACACCTGGAAATGATAAAGATCTAGTTCGAGGTTTTTTATTTAATGAACAAATAATCACCAATATTAAAGATGTTGATTCAATTGAGAGTTATGGTGAAAAAGTTGGGCAATATAATATTCAAAATAAAATTTTAGCAACTGTGAATAACTCAAAAAATATTGATATCACAAAAATAAAAAGAGATTTTATAACAAATTCATCATGTGGGGTTTGTGGAAAATCTTCTTTAGATGCATTAGAAATTATTAAGTCAAATAAAACAGATCTAAATTTACCAAAGATAAGTAAAGAGATAATTATTCAATCACCCTCAATATTGAGAAAAAATCAGTCAGAATTTAGTAAAACTGGTGGAATACATGCGAGTGGATTATTTAATGCTAGCGGAGAATTAATCGACCTTAAGGAAGATGTGGGTCGTCATAATGCCTTGGACAAACTTATCGGCAGCACCCTTCTCGCTGGCCAAATAAGTCCCTTAGATCAATTCATCACTTGCTCTGGGAGACTTAATTTTGAGCTAGTTCAGAAAGTTTTAATGAATGATATTGGTATAATGATTGGGGTGGGTGCGCCAACAAGTCTTGCAATCGATTTAGCTAATAAATTTAACATAACTCTGATTGGTTTCGTAAAAAGTGATAGTTTTAATATTTACACCAATACCAAAAAAGTTATTGTGGGCTAACTTAAAAAAAGGAAATTGTGTCAAAGAATATTAGTAATTTGTCGGGTAGAATTGGCTTAAAAAATAATTTATTTAAGCAACTTTCTGAAAACCTTTTAAGCGACAATCCTAAAGATATAAAAGATATAGCAAAACA
Source organism: Candidatus Pelagibacter sp. PS_43 (assembly GCF_059417795.1). NCBI lineage: Bacteria > Pseudomonadati > Pseudomonadota > Alphaproteobacteria > Candidatus Pelagibacterales > Candidatus Pelagibacteraceae > Candidatus Pelagibacter > Candidatus Pelagibacter sp. PS_43. The sequence continues at coordinate 826,527 of NZ_CM182066.1, forward strand.
ACACAATTTAGGTGTTTCAACTCTTCATGGTGCTGAGAGTTTTTATGAATTTTTAAGACCTTCCCACAGAGAAAAGAAGGCTTTTGTATGCAATGGTAGTGCTTGTATGTGTGCTGGCACTCAAGATCAATTAAAGAAAACACTTAAAGAAAAGTTGGGTGACGATAAAGTTGGCGAAATGTTTTGTTTAGGACATTGTTATGAAAATAAAGCTTTTCATTATGATGGTGAAAACTACGCTGGTAATGACATTGAAAAAATAGATCAAATCTTAAATGGTGAAGAGATTAAACAAGAAAAATTTTTTTCAAAAAGTTATGCAACGACAAGCTTCTTAATGGATGAAAAACTTTCTTCCTTTGATCAATTTAAAGATCAGTTAAATAACTTTTTAAAAACTGACAAAAAAGAAATAATTAAATCTCTTTTGGATTCTAATTTAACTGGCAGAGGTGGAGCGGGATTTCCAACGGGGATGAAATGGGATTTTTGCAGCAAAGCAAAGGGTGATAAAAAATATGTCATTTGTAATGCTGATGAAGGTGACTCAGGTGCATTCTCAGATAGATATTTATTAGAAGATCAACCTTTAAAAGTTATTTTTGGAATGGTCATTTGTGGAATGGTTATTGGTAGTGATGAAGGAGTTTTATATATAAGAGGTGAGTATCCAAAATCTATTGAGGCGATCAATGGATGTATTAACGAATTAAAAAAATTAAATTTATTAGGAGAAAATATATTGGGAACAGATTTTTCATTTGATCTTGGTATTTGTATTGGTCAAGGTGCTTATATTTGTGGTGAAGAAACTGCACTCATTGCTTCAATAGAAGGTAGAAGAGCAGAAGTAGATGTTCGACCTCCTTTTCCAGTAACAGAAGGTTTATATAAAAAACCAACAGTAGTTAACAATGTTGAAACATTAGCCGCCGCGGCTGGTATTTTAATAAATGGACCTGAAAAATTTTCTTCAATAGGTAATAAAAAATCTGCTGGAACAAAACTTGTTTGCCTTGATAGTTTTTTTAACAACCCTGGTGTTTATGAAATTGATATGGGAACACCAATGAGTAAAATATTTAATGAAATTGGAGGTGGTTATACAAAACCTGTTAAGGCCTTTCAAATTGGTGGACCTTTAGGTGGTGTGATCCCTTTAGGTGAGATTGATGATTTAAATTTAGATTTTCAAGAGTTTACAGCAAAAGGTTTTATGCTTGGACACGCTAGTGTTGTTAGTATTCCAAAGGATTTTCCAATGGTTGAGTATATTCATCATTTATTTGAATTTTCAGCAGAAGAATCTTGTGGAAAATGTTTCCCCGGCAGACTTGGTTCTTACCGAGGAAAAGAAATGTTTGACCAAGCTAAAAGTGGTACTGCTAAAATACCCCTTAAATTACTCAATGAATTACTAGTAACTATGCAAAAAGGTTGTTTGTGTGCACTTTGTGGAGCAATCCCTACCCCAATAATGAATATTCTTAAATACTTTGGTGATGAAATGAAAAATGATATAGTCAAGGATAATTAATGAGCTCTGAAAAAAGAAAAATAGCCTATATAGATGGAAAACCGCATGAAATAAGTGCAAATCACACTTCTATTTTAAAATTTGTTAAAAGCTACTTTGGTGAAAAAAAAGTTCCTACTTTATGCGATGATCCTAATTTAGCTCCATATGGTGCTTGTCGTGTTTGTTCGGTTGAAGTTGCGTTAGAAAAAGATGGTCCAACTAAAATTGTAGCCTCTTGTCATACGCCAGTAGTTGAAAATCAACATATCTTTACTTCTAATGAAGCGTTAACAAGCCTTAGAAAAAATATTGTCGAACTAGTTTTAACTGACCACCCAATGGAATGTGGAACTTGTGAAGTAAATAATAATTGCGAACTTCAAGATGTTGCAAATGACTTAGGTATATCAGATCATAGATATAACAGTCCTAAGCAACACAAGGGTATTACTAAAGATACATCTCACGATTATATGAGAATGAATTTAGACAATTGTATTAACTGTGGAAGATGTGTTCGTGCTTGTGACGAAATTCAAGGATCTTTTGTTTTAACAATGAGTGGCAGAGGATTTGAATCTAAAATTACAACTGATAACGATGCTTTGTTCGGAGATTCGTCTTGTGTATCTTGTGGTGCTTGTGCGCACACTTGTCCAACAGATGCTATCTCTGATGTTTTCCAATCAAAATCTGTTGCTGTAGATGAAAAAGTTAGAACTACTTGTTCTTACTGTGGCGTTGGATGTAATTTAGAAGCATCAATTAAAGATAATAAAGTTGTTGCAATTTCTACCCCTAAAGAATCTGAAGTTAACGCAGGTCACACTTGTATTAAAGGAAGATATGCATTTGGATTTTACGATCATCCAGATAGGTTAAAAACTCCTTTAATTAAAAGAAATGGAAAATTTGAAGAAGCTTCATGGGATGAAGCATATGACTTTATTAAAAAAGAATTAAATAGAATTACAAAAGAAAGTGGTCCTGATGCTGTAGCTGGAATTTCTTCTGCAAGATGTACTAATGAAGAAAATTATGTATTTCAAAAAATGATTAGAGCTGCAATTGGAACTAATAATATTGATTGTTGTGCAAGAATTTGTCATTCACCAACAGCTTGGGGAATGCAACAAACTTTTGGAACTGGTGCTGCAACTAATTCTACAGAAGATATTTATCACGCAGATTTATTTATGGTTATAGGAGCAAATCCTACAAATGCTCACCCAGTTACTGGAGCAAAAATTAAACAACAAGTAATGAAAGGAAAAAAACTAATAGTTTTAGATCCTATTACTACTGAATTAGCAAAACTTGCTGATCATCATATTAAACTTAGACCAGGAACAAATGTGGCTGTTTTAAATATGATGTTACATTTTATATTAAAAGCAAACCTTCATGATAAAGATTTTGTTAGAGATAGAACTGAAGGTTTTGCAAATTTCATTAAAGAAATTGAAAGACAAGATATGGATCATCTAGCGAAAGTTGCTGGTGTTGATAAACAGTTAGTTAAAGAAGCAGCAATTGCTTATGCGACAGCTAAAAACTCTATGGAATTCCACGGTTTAGGAGTTACTGAACAAGAACAAGGATCTAAGACAGTGATGTTAATTGCTGATCTTGCAATGATTACTGGAAATATTGGTAGAAAAGGTGTTGGAGTTAACCCATTAAGAGGACAAAATAATGTCCAAGGTGCAGCTGACATGGGTTGTCAACCTCATCAAGGAGCTGGTTACTTTGAAGTAGCTGATGAAAAAGTTCAAAATTTCTACACTGAAAAATATGGAGTAGTTCACCCAACCAAAGCAGGATTAAAAATTCCAGAAATGTTTGATGGGGCTATTAATAAAGAAGTTAAAGCGGTCTGGATTATTGGAGAAGATATTGTTCAAACAGATCCAAATAGTGCACATGTGGTTCAGGCAATGAACTCATTAGAATTATTAGTAGTTCAAGAAATTTTTATGAGTGAGACTGCAAAACTTGCAACAGTAGTATTACCTGGAACAACTTTCTTAGAAAAAAATGGAACCTTTACTAATACCGAAAGAAGAATTCAAAGAGTTAATCGAGCCGTTCCTCCATTACCTGGTACTAAAACTGATGGAACAATTGTAACAGACATGATGCAAAAATTAGGCTTTGACCAACCTGAATATGACGCTGATCAAGTTCTAGCAGAAATAGCTGATGTCGTTCCTTTCTTTAAAGGTGTAACAAGAGAAAGACTTGGCAAAATGGGATTACAGTGGCCAGTTCAAGAAGATGGAACAGACACTCAAATTTTACACCAAGAAACTTTCAAACTTGGAAAAGGACGTCTTAAAAATTTTGATTGGAAAGAGTCTACAGAAATTGAAACTAATAAAAAAGAATATCCATTAATCTTAACAACTAGTAGAGTTCTACAACATTACAATGCTGCGACGATGACAAGACGTACAAGTAACATCAATATAGTTTCTGAAGATTTATTATTAGTTCACCCAAATGATGCTAATAAAAGAGAGTTAAATACGGGTGATATAGCAAGACTTTATTCTGGACGAGGAGAAGTTGCTCTAAAAGTAGAGGTTACAGATAAAGTTAAAGAAGGCATAGTATTCACAACATTCCATTTTCCAGAACATATGGTCAATATGGTAACCGGTCATGGTAAAGATGAAGAAACAATGTGTGCAGAATACAAAGTTTCAGCAGTTGAAGTTCAAAAAATCTCAAACCAATTTAAAACTGAAATCAAACCAAAAGAAAATCAAGCAGAAGTTAACTAATCGATAAAATGACAATTGGTTGGCATTTCGACAATAGTTATTCAAGATTATCAAAAACATTCAAAGAAAATATCAACCCTGTTGCTGTAAACGCACCAGAAATATTAATATTAAATAAAGATCTAGCAAATAAATTAGATCTAGATTTTTCAAATGTTAATGATAGCGATTTATCAAAAATTTTTTCAGGAAATATGTTGCCTGAAGGATCTAACTCTATAGCACAAGCTTACGCTGGTCACCAATTTGGCCATTTTACAATGCTTGGTGATGGAAGAGCCGTTTTGATTGGCGAACACTTAACCAAAAATAATGAACGATTTGATATACAGTTTAAAGGTTCTGGTAGAACTCCATTCTCACGCAGTGGTGATGGTAGGGCTGTTTTAGGCCCTATGTTGAGAGAATATATAATAAGTGAAGCAATGCATTTTTTAAAAATACCTACTACTAGAAGTTTAGCGGTAGTTAAAACTGGTGAAGATGTGGTTAGGGAACAAATTTTACAAGGTGCAATTCTTACAAGGGTAGCCTTAGGCCATCTAAGAGTTGGAACATTTCAATACATTGCTGCAAAACAAAATATTAGAGATTTAGAAATCTTAATTAATTACACAATTGAAAAGTACTACCCCAATATAAAATCATCAAAGAATAAAGCATTAGACTTACTAAATGTTTTAATCGAAAAACAAACCCGACTTGTAATTGATTGGATGCGTGTTGGTTTTATTCATGGGGTTATGAATACTGACAATATGTCTATATCTGGTGAAACAATAGATTATGGCCCTTGTGCCTTTATGGATGTTTATGATCCTAAAACAGTTTTTAGTTCAATAGATCAACTAGGTAGGTATGCCTATGACAATCAACCAAAAATTACCAAATGGAATTTAACAAGATTTGCTGAATGTCTAATTCCTCTTATTAGTAAAAATGAAGATGAAGCAATTAAATTAGCCACAGAAGCTTTAAATAACTTTGAACAAAATTACGAAACAAAATGGTTAAATATGATGAGAGATAAACTTGGGTTATATGGTGAAGATAAAGAAGATAAAAATTTAATTATGGAATTATTAAATTGGATGTATGAAAAAAAAGCAGATTATACAAATACTTTTATTTTTTTGATGAATAATGCAATTAAAAATTCTGAAGTTTATGATAATGCCGACTTTGATTTATGGAAAACTAAATGGATGAAAAGATTAGTAATGTTTGGTAACACTCATGATAAATCTTTGGTTTTAATGAGTTCTTCTAACCCAATGGTAATACCTCGTAATCACAAAATTGAAGAGGCTTTAATATTAGCTAATAATGGTGATTTAACCTTATTTAATAAATTAACTGAAATTTTAAAAGATCCATATCAGGTTAATGAAAATGATTTAGAATTAATGTCCCTTGCTCCTCATAGTCATGTGAAGTATCAAACTTTTTGTGGAACTTAATTTTTTATAAAACGTATGGTTCTGGTCTAGCATTATTACCAAGAACTCTTTCAACAGAAAAATCACTAATATCAATCGTTTGATAAGATCCTGTAGAAATTAATTCAGTTAATGCTCTTCCTATTCCGGGGGCTTGCATTAATCCTCTGCCTGTAAACCCTGAAGCCATATATACATTCTCATATTTAGGGTGTTTGCCTACCACGGCGTTGTTATCTAATTTATTACAATCATAATAACCAGCCCATCCACCAGTTAATTTTAATTCTTCAAAAGCAGGAATTCTTTGTGCTAATGCAGGCCATACTAATTCCTCAAAATCATTCCAAGCTGGTTCTAAATCAGTAGCATCAAATACTGAATTAGGTGAACCTGCTAAATACTCTCCACCCTCAGGTCTCCAGTAAACTCCTGTTGTTAAATCTCCCGTTAATGGCATTTCTTTAATATATTTAGGGCATTTAACTCTAAAAACTGTGTGTTTTTGTGGAACCACTGGAATATCTTTTAATAATTCTTTAGTCCAACATCCTGCTGCCGATATAATTGTTTTAGCTTTGATATCAGAAATATTTTTTACTTCACCTTTAATAAATTCAGCACCTAATTCAATTGCCTTACTTTTTAAAGCACTATGAAACATAAAAGGATCAATCCATCCCTCACTTTGATTGTCAGTATAAGTTGCTGTTTCAATACCTTCACTATTTATATAAGGAAATATTTTTGATAGTTCAGAACCTTTGATATTTTTAGTTCCAGCATCACAAGCTTCATGATTTTTTAAGGCTTCATATTGTTCCTCGGCATGCTCTGGACCAAACATTAACAAGTAGCCATTTGTAACCATGCTTGCTGTAGGGTTTGGATTTTTTTCAGTTTTAAGTAATTCTGGTATTTGAAAGATAAATTCTCTAGCAAACTTTCCTAGTAATATGTTTTCTTTTTGAAAAAACTGTCTTCTAAATCCACCAAGTGATAATGGGAAAGAAGCTGTTTTATAAGTCGGGTCTCTTTCTATAACTTTTACCTTTCTACCTTCTTTAGATAAAAAATAAGCTGTAGCAGTCCCTATTATTCCACCACCTACTATTACAACATCATCCATAGTTTTATTTTAATTTAATATGATTAAACTTACATTAAGAATTAATGCAAAGAGACACCAAAGTAAATAAGGAATCATCAAATAATAACTGTACAAGTTGACACGCTTAAATCTAATTATGAGAATAATTATCAATAAGATTAAAATTACCAATACAATCATGGCTAAAACAATTTTATGAAAAACAAAAAAAACTATACTCCAAGTTGTATTAAAAATTAAATGAATGAAATAGATGTAAATAGTGTTCATGTCTCTATTTTTACTATGCCAAAATTTCCAGATAGCAATTGTCATAAAAAAATAAAGTGTTGTCCAAACTGGTGCAAAAATCCAATCTGGTGGATTAAATGAAGGTTTGATAATTAAAGAATACCAAGGCTCTTTAAAACCTACTGTAGCTAAACCTCCTATTGTGGATGCAGAAAAAGTTACAAGCGCAAATAATAAAAAAGATAAGAATTTGTTTTTTAACATATTTCTATTATACAATAGAATATGGAAGAAAAAAAAGTTATTTGGATAACCGGTGCAAGTAGTGGAATTGGTAAAGCTCTTGCAATCAAATTTGCAGAAAATGGGTGGGTAGTTGCTGCATCTGCAAGACGTGAAAATTTATTAAATGAACTTAAAAAAATTAATCAAAATATATTTCCTTTTCCTTTGGATGTTACTAAAGTCGATTCATGTAAATTAGTTGCAAAAGATATAATCAAACAATTAAATAGTATTGATATATGTGTGTTCGGTACTGGCATGCATGATCCAAAATCAGAGAAAAAATTTAATTTAGATAAGATAAGAGAAATAATGGAAGTTAATTATTTTGGAACAATGAATTCAATTAATTCAATCTATGATTATTTTTCTGAGAAAAAAAATGGTCAAATATCTATAATTTCTTCTGTTGCTGGCTACAGAGGATTACCTGCAGCTGGGGCATATTGTGCTTCAAAATCAGCACTTACCAGCTTTGCTGAAAGTTTAAACTTTGATATGAGAATGAAGAATGTACGAGTTTCATTAATCAGTCCTGGTTTCATAAAAACGCCTATGACCGATCAAAATGACTTTCCAATGCCCATGATTAAAACCCCAGAATTTGCTGCAGAGGAAATTTATAAAGGATTAGTAATCAAAAAAAGTTTTGAAATACATTTCCCAAAAGCCTTTACTTATTTTTTAAAATTTCTTCAAATGCTACCTAGTAGTTTATATTTTAAGCTAGTTGCTAGAGGCATGAAGAAAATTGATTATTAATTTTTTTTAAAGAAAACAGTCAATTCACCAACTTTAAAGCCAAATTTTGTAAGTGTGGCTCGATTAATTGCAACATCTTCATCCTGTTTAAAAATCCAATCATCAAAAGAAACTTTAATATTCTTTCCTTTAAATGGGACCATTAAATCATATTCAAATTTAAAAGCTGATCCATATTGATAGCCTTTAGCTGTACCCACTACATCAGGTGCCGTACCTTCATAGTAATTTTGATCAATCTTTTTTATTTCCCATATTCGATTTTGTTTTTCTCCATCTGTCCAATAAAAATCTTCTTTAAGAGTTAAAATATCTCCTTCAAAACTGCCGGTCATATCTGCTTTAAATTGTCTAGTAACCTTACCACTACGGTCTTGTAATAGACCCCATGCTTTAACCGGCCCATCAAAGTATTGCTCTATAGTCATAGTTGGTTTTGTATTTTTGAAATCTGTAGGCTTCATAGAGTTATTGTTTATACAACTTGCTGTAAAGAATAAAGCAATTATTAACACTGTTAATCTAGTTATCTTAAAGTTTATCATGTATCTCCTATTGTTATTTATTTTGTAGTGAAAATTGAATTAAGTCTATATTTTTTGATTTGAACCCAGCTTCACAATATGAAAGGTAAAATTCCCACATTTTTTTAAATTTTAAATCAAAACCTTGTTTTTTAATTAAGTCCCATTTTTTATTAAATATTTCTCTCCAAACAATCAAAGTCTCCGAGTAATGGTTGGCATATGAATTATATTCATTAAATTTTAATCCATTTTTATCAACATAATTTTGTAATTCACTTTTTGAAGGCAAAAAACCACCTGGGAAAATATATTTTTGAATAAAGTCTTCTTTATTTTTGTATCGATCAAATAATTGGTCATCGATAGTTATTGCTTGAATAGCAGCCGTGCCAGAAGGTAACAAATTATTTTTAATAGTATTAAAATAACTATTCAAGTAATCTTGACCTACCGCTTCTATCATTTCAATTGATGCAATATGGTCATACTTAGCTTTCAAATCTCTATAATCTTTTAATTCTATATTAACTTTTTCGTTTAACCCGTATTTATGAATTCGTTCTTTAGCAAATTCAAATTGCCTTTGAGAAATGGTTATACAATCTAATTTAACATCGTAATTAGTGCCTAAGTACTCAGCAAAACCTCCCCAACCACATCCAATCTCTAGCACTCTACTCCCACTTGATGGTTGTAAAAGGTCTATTAGTTTTTGATATTTATTATTTTGTGCTTCAAATAAATCTTGATCAGGTTCTTTAAATATTGCACTTGAATAAGTTAACGATCTATCTAGCCATAAAGAAAAGAAATCATTACCAAGGTCATAATGCCTTGCAATATTCTCTTTACTTCTGGTTTTAGTATTTTTAACAAACTTTCTCTTTATATAATTAATAATAGTTAAATCTAGAATCCCTGAAAACTTGTAAATGATACCTATGTTACGAGCAGTTAATTCAATTAAATCTGAAAGGTTATTTGTTGTAAAAAATCCTTTCATGTAAGATTCGCCCAATCCCACGCTTCCATTCTTAATCAGGTTATAAATGAAACTTTCATCTTTAATTTCTAATGAAACTTTTAAAATTTCATTTGGATCACCAAACTTTAGGACTTCGCCATTCATTTTTATAACTTCAAGATGTCCGTGCTTAATATTTTTTAATAAGCTAAATACAATTAAATCTGACAGTTTATAAATGAACATTAATTTTCTATTGTAATATTATTTTTAATTTTAATTTTTTTTTGAATAAACTTTATCTTTTTTATCCACAATTTAAATGCCTCAAAATGTATCGCCACAATAACTTTAAATGTCATTAATGGGTGTTTTAAGTAAGACTTGATTAAAGATGCATTATTTAATTCACTTTTAATCCCATCTTGAGATGCATAAAGAATTTTACCTTCTGGGTCTTGTACATCAATTATTACTGAAATTTTATTTCCAGGTTTCAATATTCTAAAAAAATAAACACAATTCATATTTATAAAAGGAGAAACATGAAATTTCTTTTTACAAATTTGCTGTACTAAATTTTCATTTTTATTAACTTTAAAGATATAAACGTGTTGTTCACCAAACGTATTTTTGACTTCATGCATGATTGATATAAGATTTGATTTATTATCATATATATAAAAGACACTTAGTGGATTAAAAACATAACCAAATATTCTTGGATAACATAAAAGTTTAATTTGTACGTCTTCATACTCTTGATTATTTTTTTTAGATTATCTTTAACCCAATTTTCAACTGAGCTACCATCTCTTGGTCCATGATCTACATCAAAAAAACTAACGATATTGAATTTATTATATGAAAATATTTTTAAATTTTTTTGTAATATATCTAACTCAGCAAGATCAATTAGTAATGAAAATACTTTATATTTAAAACTATGAATGGTTGGCTTGAATCTTTTGTGTATTACAGAACCTGTATAAATATATGAGTTTTTAATCATTAAGTTTTTTTAGCATTTCAATAGAAGATTTTATTCCATCTTCATGAAAACCATAGCCAAAATAACTTCCACAAAACAATATATTTTCTTTATTTTGAATTTTATGTAGTTCACCTTGATTTAGTAATGCCTCTGCATCGTAATAGGGATGAGTAAACGATACCTTTTTAAAGATTTTTTTAACAGGTATTTCCTTAAATGGATTTAAGGTTAAAAAAATATTTCTATCAATCTCTAGGTTTTGTAACTGATTTAACCAATAGGTAACTGACGTCTTTTCAATATTATTTGGATCCATTGAAGAGTTCCATGAACACCAAGCTTTCTTGTTTTTTGGCATAACGCTCTCATCAAAATGAATAACAGCAATATTACTTTTATATTTAAAATTTTTTAAAATTAATTCCTCTTCTGATGTTGGGCTATCTATAATATTTAACGCTTCATCTGCATGTGTTGCAATTACAACTTTGTCATAATCAAAGAATTCATTTTCTTCACCATAAAAAACTTTAATACCTGTACTTTGTCTAGTTATTTTATTAATGTTATAATTTTTGAAATGTTGACCACTAATTTTTGAAATTATTTTATCAACATATGTTTTGCTCCGATTTGCAACCGTATACCATTGCGGTCTATTTTTTATTTTAAACAATCCATGGTTTTTAAAAAAACTTAAAAAGAACGTCAGTGGCATTTGTGAGGCTTCATAGGGAGGCATTGACCAAATTGCTGAAACCATAGGAATAATATGATAATTTATAAAATAATCTGAAATTTTTATTTCTTTAAGATAATTTCCTAGTGTTGTGGATTGTATTTTTGCAATATCCAATTTTTCACAGTTTTTATAAAAGCTAAGAATTTCAAAAAACATTTTGATAAATTTTAAATTAAATAAATTTTTTTTATTTGAAAAAATTCCTTTTAACCCTTTGCCACAGTATTCAATATTAGTGCCCTCAACAGTAACAGAAAATGACATATCACTTTTTTCTATTGCAATTTTATTTTCAGAAAAAAAATTGATTAGATTTGGGTAGGTATTTTTGTTAAATACCATAAATCCAATATCTACAGCTATTTCTTTGTTTTGTCCGTAATCAACTTTTATTGTATTTGCGTGACCACCAAACTGATTTTCTTTTTCGAATAAATCAACTTTATGTTTTTTAGATAAATAATATGCTGCACTTAAACCTGATATGCCAGCTCCAACTACAGCAATTTTCATTTTATAATATTTTTATTATGCTGCTGTCTCTTCGTATTCGTCCATTGAAGGACATGTACAAAATAAGTTTTTATCTCCATAAACATTATCTACTCTAGCAACTGGAGGCCAAAACTTAAATGATCTTAAAAATTCAGAAGGATAAGCTGCCTCTTCTCTTTCATATTTATGATCCCATGTATTTGAAGCTAATTCAACGTGCGTATGTGGCGCATTCTTTAACGGATTATCTAATTTATCAAAAGCACCTGATTTTATCTTATCTATTTCTTGTTTAATCTTAATCAGAGTATCGCAAAACCTATCAATCTCCTCTAAGCTTTCACTTTCTGTGGGCTCAATCATCATCGTTCCTGCAACAGGCCAAGACATAGTAGGTGCATGAAAACCATAATCTATTAATCGTTTTGCAATGTCTTCCTCTGTTATTCCTGTTTCAGTTTTTATTTGCCTGATATCAATAATACATTCATGTGCAACGTTGCCATTTTTGCCTTTGTATAAAATAGGAAAAGAGCTGTTTAATTTATAGGCAATGTAATTAGCATTTAAAATTGCAACTTCTGATGCCTTTCTCAAACCTTCCGATCCCATCATCTTCATGTACATCCAAGATATGGAAAGAATACTTGAACTACCCCATGGAGCTGCAGAAATTGCACCCACACCTGTTGCTGGTCCACAATCTTTTACAACTGAATGGTTAGGCAGAAATTTTTCTAAATGTTTTTTACAGGCGATTGGTCCCATTCCAGGTCCACCTCCACCATGAGGTATACAAAAAGTTTTATGTAAATTTATATGACAAACATCAGGCCCAAATTTCCCAGGCTTTGCTATTCCAACAAGTGCATTTAGATTGGCACCATCCATATAAACTTGTCCACCGTTACTATGTACAAGTTCACAAATATCTACTATCTTTTCTTCAAAGACACCATGTGTCGAAGGATAAGTAACCATCAATGCTGCTAGATTATCTTTATGTTTTTCAACTTTATTTTTTAAATCTTCAAAATCTACATTTCCATGACTATCACAACTGACAACTACAACTTTCATGCCAACCATTTGTGCACTAGCAGGGTTTGTTCCATGTGCTGAACTTGGAATTAAGCATATGTTTCTATTATGATCTCCATTGTTTTCATGAAATTTTCTAATCACCATAAGTCCTGCAAACTCTCCTTGAGCTCCAGCATTAGGTTGTAAAGATACACCTGAAAACCCAGTTATTGAACGTAGCCAATTTTTTAAATCAGTAAATAATGTTCTATATCCTTCCATCTGCTCTAAAGGTGCAAATGGATGTGGTTCTGAAAATTCTCTCCAAGTAACTGGAATCATTTCAGCAACTGCATTTAATTTCATTGTACATGATCCAAGAGCAATCATTGATCTGTTCAATGCTATATCAGAATCTTCTAATCTTTTTAGATATCTCAACATATCTGTTTCTGAATGATAACTATTAAACACTTTGTGTTGTAAAAATTTAGAAGTTCTTAATAAGTTTTTAGGAATATTGGTTAAATTTTCATTCATCTCTTCTTTGATAGTTTCTGAACAATTAAAAACTTTAAGCAATTGATTAGCACGATAAACATTTTTCTTTTCATCAAATGAAACTGCTAACATTTGAGAGTTTACTTTTCTTATGTTGATATTTTCTCTTAATGCGTTGTTATAAATACTGTCAGTTTTATCTAAAGTTTTGATAGTAACTGTATCAAAGAAGTGTTCTGAGTATAATTCATAGCCTGTCTGCTTTAGCTTATCTGAAAAGTTTTTTGCTAATTGAGATGTGTTGTTAGCAATTTTAAGAATTCCCTCTGGCCCATGATAAACTGCATAGGCTGCAGACACTATTGCTAGTAAAGCTTGAGCTGTACAAATATTACTTGTTGCTTTGTCTCTTCTTATATGTTGTTCACGAGTTTGTAGCGCAAGTCTGTATGCTTTTTTGCCATGACGATCTACCGATACCCCTATAATTCTTCCTGGCATTGATCTTTTATACTCATCTTTTGTTGCAAAAAATGCTGCATGGGGTCCACCGTAACCCATTGGAATTCCAAAACGTTGTGAGCTTCCAACTGCTATATCCGCACCAAGTTCAGCAGGTGTTTTTAGTTTGGCTAACGAAAGTAAATCACAAATTAAAACTGCCTTACCTTTATTCTTATGAATTTGACTGATTGCTTCACTTGGATCTTTAATATCACCTAAAGTTCCAGGGTATTGAATAATACCACAAACAATTTCACCTTTGATATCTTTATATTCATCTCCAACAATAACCTCTAAACCCATAGGTTCAGCTCTTGTTTTAATAACATCGACCGTTTGAGGGTGACAATCTTTTGATACAAATACTTTATTACTTTCATTTTTACTAACTCTGTAACTTAGTCCGACAGCTTCAGCTGCCGCAGTACCTTCATCAAGTAAAGAGGCGTTAGCTATATCCATTCCTGTAAAATCAATAATCATTTGTTGGAAATTTAAAAGCATTTCTAATCTACCTTGGGCTACTTCAGGTTGATATGGAGTATACGATGTATACCAGCCTGGATTTTCTAAAATATTTCTAAGAATTACATGTGGTGTAAAAGTTCCATAATACCCCATACCTATAAAGTTTGAATTAATTATATTTTTTTTTGAAATTTCTTTTAGTTTTCTTAAAGCTTCATATTCTGAATTAGGCTCACCAATTTCAAGACTTTCTTTAAGTAAGATTTTTTCTGGAACTGTTTTGTTTATTAGTTCATCCAAATTTTTAAATCCTAATTCTTTGAGCATAAAATTTTGTTCAGTATCAGATGGTCCAATATGTCTTTTAATAAAATCTTTTTGTGAAGCTTTAAGCATTTTTAATTACCACTTTCTTTTGCAAATTTATCGTATTCCTCTATATTCATTAGAGTATCCAACTCTGCCTTATCTTTAATTTTAAGCTTAAAAAACCAAGCTTCATTTTCTGGATCACTATTTATTTTACCTGGGTCATCAACAATTGCTTGATTGTTTTCAACTACTTCTCCAGAAACTGGGGTATAAACATCACTTGCAGCTTTTGTAGATTCAACCACTCCTGCATTACCGTCTTTTTCAACATTTGATCCTAGTTCAGGAAGTTCAACAAAAACAATATCTCCCAACATTTCTGTTGCATGTTGTGTAATCCCTATTGTGGCTATATCACCATCCATTTTAATCCATTCATGTTCTTTTGAAAATTTTACATCACTCATTAGTTTGCTCCTTTCACATAGCTTTTTTTATAAAATGGTAATTTACATATTTTAGCTGGGTATTTTTTACCTCTAACTTCTAATAAAATCTTTGTATCTAATTTAGCATACTCACTTTGTACATAACCAAGTGTAATTGGTTTTTGTATGCTTGGTCCAAAAGTTCCACTTGTTATTTCTCCTATAACTTCATTATTCTCATTAAACACTTTTGTTTTTTCTCGAGCTATAATTCTTTCTTCAGGAGCAATGCCTACTCTTAATTTTTTAGTACCTGATTTTATCTGACTATCAATTTTATCAAACCCTCTGAAACCACCATTCTCTAACCTTTTTTTAGAGATTGCCCATTTAAGATTTGCCTCAATTGGTGTTGTCTCTAGATCAATATCATGGCCATATAAACAAAGACCTGCTTCCAATCTTAAGGTATCTCTTGCACCCAAACCTATTAATTTTGCCCCTTTTAGTATTAAATTTTTAACTAAATCCTCTACTTTGTTATTGCCTATTGAAATTTCAAAACCATCTTCACCTGTATATCCAGATCTTGTTATATAAACTTTATCATCTGAGTAATTAAACCAATCACCATTCATAAAATTAAGATTATCAGGACCTGCAATGACTTCTTTTAAGATATTAGCAGCTTTAGGGCCCTGAATAGCAATGAGTGATAAATCAGAATTTAAAACCATTTCATATTTATTATTTAATAATTTTGCTATGATTTGATAATCTTCATTTTTGCAAGCTGCGTTCAAAATAATATTGTATCCTCCTTCTACTTTTGTGATAATCAAATCATCGTGAATAAAGGCTTCTTCATTCATTAAGAAACTATACTTGCTTTGATTTAAGGAGATATTTTTTAAATCTAAGGGAAAAATTTTTTCTAAATCTGCAGTTAATTCCTCGCCACCTTTAATAAAAAGTTGTCCCATGTGAGAAACATCAAATAATCCTGCATCTGATCTTGTGTATTTATGTTCCTCTACAATGCCTTCAGGATATTGTATCGGCATTTCATAGCCTGCAAATGGAACAAACTTTGCTCCATGCTTTTGATGTAAATTGTAAAGTTTAGTTTTTATATTTTCCATATTAACTTTTATACCCATCTGTATGTTTGCCTGAGAGTTTTGCTCCTTCGGCGAGAACTAAATCTCTTTCCAGAGTTAATATGGTACGGTCCTTTTTGCCTGAGAGATTCCTGGGTGGTTGCTCCTTCGGCGCTACATAGTGTAGTCTCTCCCGTATGTTGTGATAATCTATGAGTTGATGTTAAGAGTCAACTTCTAATTTTTTTTTACTTGGAAAAAGCAATGCATAAAATTGCAGTAATACTGCAAAAAGAATAATACTGCCTCCAATTAATGTAAATAATGATGATCTTTCACCTGCAAATAAAAATGCCCATATAGGTCCTAAAACAGATTCGGATAACATTATAATACCAACCATCGCAGAAGGAGTGCTTCGAGCACCCATAGTTATAAATATAAATCCAAATCCAACTTGAAAAAAACCTGCAGTAAATCCTAAAAAGATATCATTAGAGGAAATCATAAGTTTGTCTGATAACAAATATCCAATAATACATGAGCTTACACCCGCAATAAATTGTGCGGGCACCATATCGACATTGGGAAATTTTCTCACAATCATAATCAGAACAGCAAATGTAATAGGCATACTAAAAGCTGCTAAATTGCCAGACATTTCTCCTGGTGATAAAGAATTTCCAACCATTAACAAAACTCCAGTGATCGCAAGGATAATTGATACTAATGTTAAAGATGTAATTGTTTCTTTTAAGAATAAGTATCCAAATATTGCTAGAAACAATATTTGTGTTGAAATGATAAAATTAGTGTTTGCAACAGTTGTATTGTACATCGCAAAAACATATCCACAGAAACCCAAGGATAAAATAATTCCACCAAAAAACCCTGGCAATCCTGAGTCATAAAATGCCTTAAATAATTTTTGCTTATAAGTGATTACTAAAAACAACAAAATTGTTAATGAAAAAAATAATGACCGCCAAAATAATATTTGCCACAAAGTTGCACCCTCGAATGATTTTACAATCAAACCTCCAAAGCTTAAGCAGCATGCACCCATAAAAACGAGTATCGGGCCAGGAATTTTGCTAATTATTTTCATTTAAATATTTATTTGTATCAATCGTATATGCTTTAAATATATTTTGAGCTTCTGCAAGGCTTACTTCTTTAAATCTTATTTTAGATCCAGGTGTAAATTGACCAACTTGATCTAAATCTGCTGAAATAACAACTCCGATCTTTGGGTATCCTCCAATAGTTCCATGATCAGAAAGCATTATAATTGGGTTTCCATCAGCTGGGACCTGGATTACTCCTCTTACAAGACCTTCTGATTTAATATTTGTGTTAACGATATTTTCTAACTTAGGTCCAGTCAATCTAATGCCCATTCGATCTGCATCTTTAGTTACTGAAAACTCATCATTAAAAAAACTATCTTGTGATTTTTTTGAAAAATAATTGAAATTAGTACCTTTAATTATTCTAATTAAATTATCAGATCTTTCATTATAATTTATTTTATTTTTTTTATTTAATACAAGATCTTGATTATTAATTAGAATTTTATCTTGTAGTGAATATTTTTTACCATTGTTTGGACCAATATTTGCTTTTGTATTTATTGAATAACTATTCCAAATCTTTTGTAATTTAAAACCATTGCTAACTGATAAATATCCATAAGCAGTATTTTTGGTTGAGATTATATCTAATTGCTCTTCATCATCTAAAGTATAACTTTCATAACAAGTGCCGTCTTCTATTGAACCATCTTTTTTAATAATCTTAAAAATTACATCACCAGTGATACAAAAATTAATTGAACCATTTTTTAATTTTAAGAGAGGGCCTTGATAAGCAAACTCTATAACTGCTTCATTTAACGAATTGTTTACAAGTTTATTACTTAAAACATAGTTTCTTTGATCAATTGCACCACTAATTGTAATGCCTAAGTGATACATATGATTTCTTCCAATATCTTGGATTGTTGTATTAACTCCTGCTCTTAAAACTTCAAAATATGTATTACTCATTCCAATTTAAATATTCTTCTTTAGATATTTGATAAAAACTAACTCTATCTCCAGGTTTAATTAAAGCAGGTTCTTTGCTGTTTAAATTATCAAAAATTTTTTCAGGGGTATTGCCTATAATGTTCCATCCTCCAGGGCTTTCAAAAGTATAAATGTTTACAAACTGCTCGGTTATTCCAACTGAACCTTTTGGAACTTGTAATCTTGGTGTCTCTAAACGATTACATCTAATGTCCTTATTTATATCTCCTAAAAAAGGCATACCCGCAATAAATCCTGTCATATAACAAAAGTATTCTTTATTTAGACTTAAGTTTAAAATTTCTTCTTTCGAGAGTTTAGTTATTTTTGAAATTCTATTAAAATCTAGACCAAATTCATCATCACAACAAACAGCAATCTTAATTTTTTTAAAATTATTCTTGGTTTGATTTTTAACATCTAATGCTAAAATTTTTTCTTTAACTTCGTTAAATGTAGTTTGAGACAAATCAAAATTGATGATTAATTTATTATAGGAAGGGATAATATTATTTATTCCAGTAATTTCATTTGTTTCAACTAACTTTGAGATTTCATTAAAATAACAAATTACATTTGAATTTATTTGTTCATTTACGTCTGATCCGAAATCACAATATACTGATGCGTCACCAAGATTTGATATATTTTTGATCATAGCATGTTATACTCCAAGGTATAGGTTATGGAAATTAATATCAATTGCGACTTAGGTGAAAAATCAAAATTTCATTCAATAGAAAATGATCCTGCTTTATTAGATATTATAAATTCAGCAAATGTTGCTTGTGGTTATCATGCTGGAGACAATGATACAATGAGAATGGTTGTCCAAATTTCAAAAAAAAATGGAGTAAGTATTGGAGCCCATCCTTCATTTAATGATCCAGAAAATTTTGGAAGAAAAAGAATGAATTTAAATTCATCTGAAATTTCAAAACTTATTATTGACCAATTTCAAACTCTAAATAAAATTGCTCAAGAGTATGGTGAAAAGGTTACTCATATAAAGCCACATGGTGCGTTAAATAATATGGCTTGTGAAGACTTAGAGCTTGCAACACTATTAGCAAAAACTATCTATCAAATTGATAAAGAAATAATCTATCTAGTGCCAACTGGATCTAAAATGGAAATAGCTGCAAAAAAACTCAATATGAAAATTGCATGTGAAATATTTGCAGATAGAAACTATGAAGATAATGGAAATTTAGTTTCTAGAAAAAAACCTCACGCTTTAATAATCAACCCAGAACAAGCAAAAAAACACGTATTAAGTATGGTAAAAAATCAGTCGCTTAATTGTCACAGTGGTAAGCAAATACCTTGTGAAATAGACTCTGTTTGCATACATGGGGATAATGAAAGTTCATTAGCTACTGCAAAATCAATTAAAAAAAATTTAATAGATAATGGACTTAAACTAAAACCACTTAACCTAATGAAAAAATTTATATAATTGTGAAAAATATTTTTGTTACTCTTTCTGTTTTAATTTTATTATTAACAAATTCTTATGCCGCTGGGTCTAGTAGTGACAGTTCTAGCAAAGTAAAATCAAATTATGATAAGGCAGTTACGATTATTAAAGCTGCAAAAAAATATGAAAAACAAGGTAAAACCAAAAAAGCCAACAAAAAATATGAAAAAGCTTTAGATCTTTTGGTTGCATCTAATAAAGAAAAACCAAATAAAGCTGATACTCTCAATTATCTTGGTTTTACAACAAGAAAGCTTGGAGATTATGCTGGAGGTGAAAAATATTATTTACAAGGACTTTCTATAGAACCCAACCACAATGGAATTAATGAATACTTGGGTGAACTTTATGTTGTTACTAACAGAATTGATTTAGCAAAAGAAAGACTTGATGTGTTAAAATCATGTAATTGTGAAGAATATGAAGAACTTAAAGCAATAATTGATGGTGGAAAAAAATCTAAATATTAGTTTTAATTATTTCGTGATGATCTGTCCTAAAATCAATTTAAGAAATTGTATGTCTTATTAAGCCTTTAATATATTGATTTATTATAGATTTTTACTATTATTCAATCATCTTGATTGAAGAAGGCATAATACTACTCCAAATTATCTTTATAGATATTATCCTAGCTGCAGATAACGCTATAATTATAGCTTTAATCGCAGCTAACTTCGTTCCAAAAAATAGAAAACAAATAATTCTCTGGGGTGTTGTGGGCGCATTAGTTTTTAAAGTTATTTTTGCATTATTTGCCACTTATTTATTTGAATTCTATTATATAAAAATTTTAGGTGGGTTGCTTCTAATTTGGATTGCTAACGATTTGAGAAAAGATTTAGTCGAGATGAAAAATAAAATAAAATCTCCAGTTAAAAAATCTACTGAACCATCTTATATACAAAGTGTTTACAAGGTATTATTTGCAGATATTACAATTAGTTTTGATAATGTCATTGGGGTAGTTGGGGCTTCTAAAGGTTACTTTGGTTTTATGATTTTTGGTCTTGTTTTATCTGTGGTTCTAACTGGTGCATTAGCTACTTATTTAGCTAACTATATTCAAAAGCATATTTGGATAGCATATGTTGGTTTATTTTTTATATTAATAGTTGGACTGCAATTAATCATTGGTGGATTGAATGATTATGGAGTCTTGTCAATAAATCAAACTTTTCAAAAATATTTTTAATTAACTTCAAATATTTTTCCATAACCTTTAACAATATTTTTGTTACCAACTAAATTCAAAGCATCCCATATCAATGTTTGATTGCTTGATAAAACGACTTTATTCAATTCTTTTTCAAGCTTATCAATAATTGATAAAACTGGTAAAGCTGTGCATGAAACAAACAAGGCTTCGCTTTCACTTAAATCAATTTTTGATAATACATCGAATAAATGTTCTTCTTCAACCTTGCCAATATCAAGATCCGATGCAATATCAAAATATGTTAAAGAGTTAACAGTAATATTTTGATCTTTAAAATAATTCAAAACTGTGTCGTTTATTGTTTTTGTATATGGGGTAAATACAGATATCTTTTTTATGTTCAGTTTTTTGAGAGCTTTAATTGCTGATGTAATGGGAGTTGTAACTTTTGCCTCTGGCTTTGCTGCATTGATTTTTGTCTTAATCACTTCATACCCAGCAGCAACAGTTCCTGAAGTGCATCCATAAGCAACACAATCTATTTTTTGATCAGGTAAAATATCATTTGTCACCTCTGTAATATCATCTGCCATTTTAGCTAATGTTTCATTAGTTAATGGGTTGTAGCAATGTATTCTATTAACGTAGAGATCTATATCTCTACCATAAATCACATTATTAAAGTCTTTTTCAATTCTAAAATCACTACCTAGGGCTATTAAACCTATTCTAGGGTTGGCTTTAGATATGAACTTTGGGTCAATTTTATTTAGTTTCATTGATAATCTCTATAAAGGTCGATTAAATATATATTGATTAAATAGTCTAGCTAAAATAATGTTTATATAAAGCGATACATAACTCGTCGTTATTCAAAAAATACGAAAGCGGGATCAGTCGTCTTTAAATTTAATTATTTAGGGAGGTTTGAATGAAATTTGGATATTTTTGTAACACTACCAATTGGGACCATAAACCATACACACAATTACTTGATGAAACTAAAGAGATAACTGAATATTGCGATAAAAATGATTGGGACTCTATTTGGTATACAGAGCATCATTTTAATCATGAGGGAATGGAGTCTTGTACTAATCCATTAATGATGGGTGCAGATGCTGCAGCTAGAACTAAAAAAATTAGAATAGGTCAAGCTTGTAACGTAATTACATTTCATAACCCAATACGTTTAGCAGAAGACATAGCATTATTGGATCAACTTTCAAACGGCAGAGTAGAAGTTGGTATTGGCAGAGGAATATATGGAAGAGAAGCGATAAATATGAATAAAGAGGCTGATCTAAAAGATCAGGCTAAAAATTTTCGTTTGTTTGATGAGACTCTAACTATTATGAAAAAAGCTTGGACAGAAAAGTTTTTTAGTCACAAAGGTGAATTTTATACTTACCCTACTCCTGGTTTTGTTTGGCAACATGATATGAGTCCACCAAGTAAAGAATTTCTAGATATCAAAACTAATGAAATAAAAAAAATAAGTATTGTGCCTAAACCAAAACAGTATCCACATCCTCCAATATGGCAGGTGGTAGATGGAGCAAGATCAATTGAATGGGCTGCACAAAATGGTTTAAATACAATAATGTGGATACCAACTGTAAAAGCATTGAAAACTAGATTTGAAATATATCGAGATGCAAAATCTAAAGCTGAAAATAGAGATGTTCCGCTTGGAGAAGGTATTTCTTTAGTAAGAGATATGTTTGTTGCAGAAACTATGGAAGAAGCAGAAAAATTAGCAGGTGAACATATTATAAAATATATGAAATGGGTTTGTCACTGGAGAGGCTTAGGAAATCATATGGATCCAGGAGAAGAACTACCAGAAACAAAACATAAATTAGATTTACTTAATTATGATTTTCTACATAAAAGAAACTTATTATTTGGAACACCAGAATATGTTGTTAATAAAATAAATGAATTAAAATCAGAATTAAATTTACAAAATCTTCAAGTTTGGTCTAATTTTCCTGGAATAGATCATGAAGCTTGCATGAGAAGTATAAAACTGTTTAATGATGAGGTTATACCAAAGATTAATCTAGATAATTCAAGTATAGAAAAGGCAAGTTAGTGAAATTAGAGCTTAGAAAGTTTACAAAATTTGTAGATAAAACTTTTATCGAAGGTGGCAAGGAAGCTAAAGAGCCAGTTTTGATGGTTTCTGTTGCAGCTGTATTCAAAAATCCATGGCATGGAAAAGGCTTTGTTGAAGATTTAAAACCAATTATTTTAGATTTGGCACCTAAATTAGGTGATATTTTAGTTCCAGAGTTAATAAAAGAGATTGGATCACCTGAAAAAATTTTAGCCTATGGAAAGGCAGGTACTGTCGGGCTTGATGGTGAAATTGAGCATGCTTCAGCATTTATTCATACTTTAAGATTTGGAAATAAATTTAGAGATGCGGTTGGTGGAACTTCTTACTTAAGTTTTACCAATACCAGAGGTCCAGCTGGATCCAAAATTTCTATTCCAATGATGCATAAAACAGATTCAGGTCTAAGGCCTTATTATTTAACTCATGAATTTACGATTCATGATGCTCCTTTTGATGATGAGATAGTTATAGCAATTGGTGGGGCCTCAACAGGTAGAGCTCATGCTAGAACAGGTGATCGTTATCAAGACATGAAAGAAATGGGATTAGATCCTAAATAAATTAATGTTTCAAAATTTTGATCCAAATCAAAATTATTATTCATTTAATGATAAAAATACAGTTCCTGTGGTTTTTATTCATGGAGTTGGACTTGATCAACGGATGTGGGAACCTCAAATTGAAGCTTTTAAAGAATATTCAATAATTACATATGATTTATTGGGACATGGCAAGACTATTCTCAATAAAGATGATGTAACATTAGATGATTTTTCGAACCAACTAAAATCGATATTAGAATTTTTAAAAGTGGATAAGATTAATCTTGTCGGTTTTTCTTTAGGCTCTTTAATTGCACTAAATTTTGCCTCTAAATTTCAAGACAAACTAAACAGTCTTGTTGTAATGGGTACAACATATAAAAGAAGCTTGGAACAAAGGTCTTTGGTTATAGAGAGATTTGAACAGGCTAAATTAAACAAACCTATTTCAAAGCAAGCCCTAAAAAGATGGTTTACCGATCAATACTTAAATGACCATCCAGAAACTTATAATCAATTTATAAAAATTTTGACAAAAAATAAAAAAGATCATTTAAATTTTTTAAAAGCATACAAGTTATTTGCTTATCATGAGGATAATGCAGATATAATTAATAATATTAAAACTAGGACCCTTGTGATGACAGGGTCAAATGACTCAGGATCTACTGTTGAGATGTCAAAATCCTTATGTGAAGATTTAATAAACTCAAGTTTTATTGAGATAAATAATGGAAAACATCTTTGTAGTATAGAGTGTGCAGATGATGTTAATATCAATCTTAAAAATTTTATTAATAGATAAATGACAAAAATTCAAAACTTTAAAATGTATATAAATGGACTGTGGGTTAATTCAGAGTCTGGAAAAACAATAGAAACTGTAAACCCAGAAAATAACGAAGTTTGGGCAACTGTTCCTGAAGCTAACGAGAAAGATGTAGATAAAGCAGTTAAGGCTGCACAAAATGCTTTTGAAAAATCTTGGTCAAACTTACACCCAAGAGAAAGAGCTAAGTATTTAAGATCTCTTGCAGATCAATTAAGATTAAACGCCAAACATCTTGGAACTATAGAAACAATTGATACTGGTAAACTTTTTAGAGAAACAAAAACACAAGCTAACTATATTGCTGAGTATTATGATTATTTTGCTGGACTGGCCGATAAAGTTGAAGGAACAGTTGTACCAATTGATAAACCAGACATGCAAGTTACGACTACTAGAATACCTATTGGTGTTGTTGCAGCGATAATTCCTTGGAACTCCCAAATGTTATTAACTGCAGTAAAACTAGCACCCGCATTAGCAATGGGTAATACTGTTGTGATAAAAGCTTCTGAACTAGCGCCTGTAACATTATTAGAGTTTGCAAAACTAGTTGAAAAATCAGGTATACCCAAAGGTGTTGTAAATATAATTACTGGTCTAGGTGAGCCTTGTGGTAAAGCTCTAACTACACATGACCTTGTAGAAAGAATTGCTTTTACAGGTGGTCCTGAAACTGCAAAACATATTGTTAAAAATTCTGCAGAAAATTTATCACAGGTAAGCTTAGAACTTGGTGGAAAAAGCCCTGTTGTCGTATTCGATGATGCCGAGCAAGAGAACGCACTAAATGGAATTACTGCTAGTATTTTTGGTGCAAGCGGTCAAAGCTGTATTGCAGGATCACGACTTTACATTCAATCTAAAATTTATAATGACTTTTTAAATAAGCTAATAGCAAAAGCTGAAAAAATAAAATTAGGAGCTCCTATGGATAATGAAACTCAAATGGGACCTTTAAATAGTTATAAACAACTAGAAAATATAGAAAAAAATATCAAAGCTACTGTTGAGCAAGGTGGGAAAATTCGGTGTGGAGGTAAAAGATCTAATATATCAAATAAAGGTTATTATTTTCCAGCTACAATTATTGAATGTAAAAATCATAATTTACCTACAGCAGAAAATGAATTGTTTGGTCCTATCTTATCTGTGATGAAATTTGAAACAGAAGATGAGGTTATTAAATTGATGAATGATAACAAATATGGTTTATCGTCTGGTGTTTTTACGTCTAATTTTGGAAGAGGTATTAGAGTTTCAAAAGCAATTAGAGCTGGAATAACTTTTGTAAATACTTATAGATTAATATCTCCGATGGCACCATTTGGTGGAATTAAAGATAGCGGATATGGCAAAGAAGCAGGAATAGAGTCGATTAAAGAGTATACAAGAATTAAGACCACATGGTTGAATTCATCTGATAAACCGATGTCTGATCCATTTACAATGGGCTAATATTTGACTGTCAGACATTATTTTTTAGTTTTATTTATCATGTTTCTTTTTGGAAGTTCTTATCCAATTAATAAACTTGCATTAAACACATCTTTAACACCTATATTGGCAGCTTCTTTAAGAATGTTAATACTTTTTGTATGTCTTGCTCCTTTTTGCAAATTTAAAATTCCAAGTAAAAAATATCATCTACCTTTATTAGGATTTTCTTTATCAATGGGTTTTGGTGTTTTTATTTTTTTAAATCTGTCTTTACAAAAGGCAACTATGGTTGCACCTATTATTATTGGAGCACAACTTGCAATTCCTTTTGCAATACTTTCTAGTTCTATTTTTTTAGGTGAAAAAGTTTCTTTTAAAATGTGGTTTTTAATTTTTATTTCTTTTTTTGGAATTTTTCTTATTGGATATGATCCAAATTTAAAAAGTGAAATTTTTGCAATTTTTCTATGTGCTATTTCTGCTTTTTTCTATGGTGTTGCAAATGTGTTTTCTAGATATATCAAAGATATAGATGTGAAATTAACAAACACAGTTATGGGCTTTACTGGTTTTATACTGCTTTTTCTTTTTTCCATTTTTTTTGAAGGAAATACAGTTTATCAATTACTAAATATTGATTTTTATACTTGGCTTTTATTACTCCATAATGGGGTGATGGTTTCTGTAATTGCACACACCTCATTATTTTATTTATATAAGTTTTATTCAGTAAACAAAATTATGCCCTTTTATTCTTTATTTCCTGTATTTGGCCTAATACTAACCTTCTTTATATTCGGAGAAATCCCAACTCTACTTAGTGCGATTGGTGGTTTAATTATAATATTTTCCGTATATAGGCTTCAAAAAATTAGATAATTCTCCTATTGAAAATTTATTTAAATAGTCTTTAATTTGGTTTTTATAAATCGTTAACAATTAAAGAGGAAAATAATGAAAAAACTATTTATTGCTGCATTTATATTCGTTTCTACTTTTTCAACGAATATATTCGCAGAAGTTAAAATGGGAATCATTTTAGGATTTACTGGTCCTATTGAATCTCTAACACCAGCTATGGCTGCATCTGCAGAGCTTGCATTTAAAGAAGCTTCTGACTCAGGTTCACTTTTAGGTGGAGAAACTATTTCAGTAGTAAGAGCAGATTCAACTTGTGTTGACTCAGCTGCAGCAACAGCAGCAGCCGAAGGTGTTATCTCACAAGGTGTTGCAGCTATCATGGGTGCTGACTGTTCAGGTGTAACTGGTGCTATTGCATCAAATGTTGCTGTACCAAATGGTGTAGTAATGATTTCACCTTCAGCAACATCTCCAGGATTAACAACTTTAGATGATAAAGGGTTCTTTTTTAGAACAGCTCCATCTGATGCTAGAGGTGGTCAAATTTTAGCTGATATTACTAAAGATAGAAGAATTAAAAGTGTAGCAATTACTTACACTAATAATGATTATGGTAAAGGGTTAGCAGATGTTTATGAAGCAGCAGTAAAAGCTCATGGCATTAAAGTAACAACTGTTTCAGCTCATGAAGATGGAAAAGCAGATTACTCTTCTGAAGTTGCAACTTTAGCTGCAGCTGGTGGAGACGCAGTGGCTGTTATAGGTTATCTAGACCAAGGTGGAAAAGGAATTATACAAGGTTCTTTAGACTCTGGTGCATTTGATAAATTTATTTTATCTGATGGTATGATTGGTGACTCATTAACTGATGCTTTTGGTAAAGATCTAAATAAATCTTTTGGTTCAATACCGGGTTCTATGAATAAAAAAACTGCAGGTACATTTGAAACTGTTGCTAAAGCAGCAGGAATTGATTCTTCTGGACCGTACACTGGTGAATCTTATGATGCAGCTGCATTGATTGTTCTTGCAATGCAAGCAGGTGGATCAGCTGATAGAGCTTCAATTGCTAAGAATGTAATGGATGTTGCTAATGCACCAGGAACTAAAATTTATCCTGGCGAACTTAAAAAAGGTTTGGATTTATTAGCAAAAGGTAAAAAAGTTGACTACGAAGGTGCAACTGGAGTTACTTTTACTGATGTCGGTGAAGCTACTGGATCATTTCTAGAAAAAGAAATCAAAGGTGGAAAATTTAAAAATAAAAAACAAAGATAATTAATATTTTTTTTAGAACCCCTAGCGATGAAAATTGTTAGGGGTTTTTTTTATTAAAAACTACTAAGCACTCTTAAAATTCCTATAATTGAAATAACAATTAAAAAATAAAATACTACTTTTCTATATGTTTCTTCTTTACTTTTAATAAAAAATTTATTTCCTATGAAAACTCCAATTGGTAAAATAATGATTAGTGGTATAGTTCGATAAAAAGTAGTTAGATCTACAATTCCACCTGTATAACTTAGAGTAAAAGCATATACGTCGGTTAAGAAAAATAAAGCAGCTAATGAAGCTCTTATAACTGCAGGCTGAATTCCTATAACCAATAAAAATAATGCCACAGGCATTCCACCTAATGTTGCAAATCCATTCACAGTTCCTGAAATTCCACCCGTAATAATTTTACTATAAAAATTATTAAGTCTCTTATTCAAATAACCTTTCATTAATAAAAATGAAAAAAAAATAACAATTAAACAAATAAAAATATGTGTAATATTTTGTGGAAGATATTTTAGTAGATATAAGCCTACAGGTGAGCCTATAGCTATCCCTACTAATAACTGAAACACAAATTTCCAATCGACTTTATTCCATACGTATGGAATCATAAAAATACTAATTAGCACCTCTAATATTAAAATTACTGGAACTATTTCAATCGTAGGCAATACAAAAGAGAAACCAGAAACACAAATGGCAGAAAAACCAAAACCATTAAATCCTCTAACTATTGAGGCGATAAAAACTACAAATAATATAAAAATTGCACTTGAAAGACTTATCTCAAGTAATGAGAGAAGACTCATTTAGAAAATGTATTTGTCCCCTAAATAAAGAGCAAAACCAATCATCATTCCTAATAATATATATTTCATAATTGGTTTATTTTATTTCTATTTTCTCTGGAAGTATACCTTTTGGACGATATCTCATGATCAACAGTAGTCCTATTCCCATCATCAAATATCTAAAATATGGAATACTTTCTATTAAATGAACTTTTAATACATGGGCATTATCTAAGCCTGATGTAAACATATTGATTAAGAATAAAGCAATTGGTGCAGCTTCTATCCATAAAAACCAAACAACAAAACCACCCAAAATTGCTCCAAAATTATTACCACTACCACCAACTATAACCATTACCCAAATTAAAAAGGTATATCTCATTGGTTGATAGCTTCCTGGGGTAAATAATCCATCTTGTGTAACTAGCATAGCTCCAGCCAATCCTACTATCGCTGATCCTAAAATAAATATTAACAAATGTTGTTTAACAACATTTTTTCCCATTGCATTTGCTGCTTCTTCATTATCTCGAATAGCCCTCATCATTCTTCCCCATGGAGAGTAAAGTGCTTTTTGAGTAAAGATTAATAAAATAACAACAACAATTAAAAATAAACCTGAATAGCATAGTTTAACAAATACAGATGATCCTTCTATTACTAATTGATTGAGGGCTGCTTGTTTATCTGAAATGCTTGAAATTACATCTAGCTTACTTGAATTAAATCTAGCTACTAAATTAACAAACCATTCTTTAGTCTGTAATTCAACTTCATAGGGTGCAGGTCTTTTTAAACCAATTACATTTTTAACACCTCTAGTTAACCAATCTTCATGTTTAATAATTGCTATAACTATTTCTGATATTAAAAGTGTTGCTATAGCTAAATAATCAGCACGTAAACCAAGTGCAACTTTACCAACTATAAATGCAAGACCAGCTGCAAAAAAAGCACCTACAATCCAAGAAAACATAATAGGAAGTCCCAGTCCACCAAGAAAACCTGTTGTTGCTGGATTTACATTTTCAATGGCTTCAATACTTGATTGAGTGGTAACTTTTATTATTATAATTCCTGAAATAATTATTAAAGCGATTCCATATGTTCTAAATTTAGACTTTTGAAAGTGCTTTAATATAAATTTTACAATAAATATCATCGCAATTATTAACCATAAAGCCATAAGAATACTAAAACCTCCTGCAACCCATGCTTCTTGCACTGGATCTACTGAAATTAGAACTGCAGCTAATCCTCCAAGAGCCGCATAACCCATAAGGCCAAAATTAATTAAACCTGCGTAACCCCATTGAATATTCGCACCCATAGTCATGACTGCTGAAATCAAGCACATATTAAAGATAGAAAGTGCAACATTCCATGACTGAAAAATACCAACAAAAATAATAAGCCCTAGCATGATTGTATAAGCTAAAATTACATTTAAATGTTTTCTCACAAAACTTTTCCTTTAAAAATACCATTAGGTCTATAAAGCAAAACAATAATTAATATTGAAAATGATACAGCAAATTTATAATCAGTTGAAAGTAGTTGTACTAAACTTTCAGGCTCCATACTTGCTGGCAGAATATACATAAAGAATTTCTTATATGCATAGGTTAAAAATATTTCTGAAAAAGCTATTACATATCCACCTAAAAAAGCTCCAAATGGATTTCCAATTCCACCAACAATGGCTGCAGCAAAGATGGGCAACATATTGTTAAAATAAGTAAAAGGTTTAAAGCTTTTGTCTAAACCATATAAAGCTCCTCCAATAGTTGCTAAAATACCAGCTATAATCCATGTAATCATCACTACTCTTTTAGGATCAATCCCTGACAATAAAGCTAAATCTTCATTATCAGAATAAGCTCGCATACTTTTTCCTGTTTTAGTTTTGTTTAAAAACCAGAATAAAGTTGAAACCAACACTATGGTTATAAAAATTGTTAATACCTGACTGGATTTAATTGCTAAACCTTCATTAAGTCCTGTCATCTCTTTAAATTCACCTGCCTTGATAATAAATCTCTCTCCATCATAAAATCTTCTATCTGCTGGACTAATTATTATTCTAACAATAGCTTGTGTTACAAACATAACACCAATACTAACCATTGCTAATTGAACAGGAGGGCTTTTGTTTGTTCTGTAATATTTAAATACGAATTTATCAACTAAAAGCATGTAGAAAATTGTCAAAACAATTGCAAATGGAATTGCAAGTAAAGCAGTAGGCAAAACACCAAGGGAAATTCCCAAAGATTGAAAATACCATGTAAATAAAATAGTAAACATTGTTCCAAAAGCCATCATGTCCCCAGTTGCAAAGTTAGCAAATCGTAAAATTCCATAAATTAAAGTTACAAATATTGCTCCTAATGCTAATTGCGATCCGTACGCAAGTGCTGGCATAAAAATATAATTTAATAATAAAATAATTGCGTTTAAAAAATCCATATTATTTATCCACCTAAAAAAGAGCTTCTTACTCTTGGGTCGTTTAATAAATCTTTTCCAGTTCCTGAATATTTATTCTCACCAGTAACTAATACATATCCTCTGTCAGAAATATTAAGTGCTTGTTTGGCATTTTGTTCAACCATTAAAATTGCAACATTAGTTCTCTTTACTTTTATTATATGATCAAATAATTCATCCATAACAATTGGTGACACTCCTGCAGTAGGTTCGTCCAACATTAAAACAGAAGGTCTGATCATCAATGCTCTTCCAAGGGCTACCTGTTGTCTTTGACCGCCTGATAATTCTCCAACTAATTGATTTCTCTTTTCTCTTAAGATGGGAAAAAGTTCATAAATCTCTTCCATAATATTTCTAAAATTATCATCTCTTAAGTAAGCACCCATTTCCAAATTTTCTTCAACACTCATACCTGAGAAAACATTTTTGGTTTGGGGGACAAATGAAATTCCTTCTCTAACTCTATCTTGTGGTGAGAATTTTGTAATATCTTTGCCATCAATTACCACAGATCCAGATTTTAAATTTAATAGTCCAAGCATTGCTTTCATAGCTGTTGATTTGCCAGCACCATTAGGTCCAAGAATAGAAACTATCTCTCCTCTATTCACATCCACAGAACATGAATTAATAATATCTGGTCCACTGCCATAGCCTCCAGTCATTTTTAAACCTTCAAAAAAAGCCATTAGTTCTCATCCTTTAATTTTGATCCTCTGCCTAAATAACTTTCTATAACTTTTTCATCCTTCTTAGCTTCTTCAGCGGTTCCTTCAAATAAAACTGAGCCTTCCGCCATAACAATAACAGGGTTACATAATCTGCTTATAAACTCCATATCATGCTCGATCATGCAAAAAGTATATCCCTCTTCCCTATTTAATTTATATATTGCAGTTCCAAGGTCTTTTAATAAAGTTCTGTTAACACCTGCACCAACCTCATCAAGTAATACTAATTTTGCATCAACCATCATAGTTCGTCCAAGTTCTAACAATTTTTTTTGGCCACCAGATAAATTTC
This sequence comes from Candidatus Pelagibacter sp. PS_43, assembly GCF_059417795.1. Taxonomy (NCBI): domain Bacteria; kingdom Pseudomonadati; phylum Pseudomonadota; class Alphaproteobacteria; order Candidatus Pelagibacterales; family Candidatus Pelagibacteraceae; genus Candidatus Pelagibacter; species Candidatus Pelagibacter sp. PS_43. The sequence goes on from NZ_CM182066.1 coordinate 858,817, forward strand.
CTGCTAATTCATTTGATAAATGTGTCAAATTTAAAAAATCAACTACATCCTGAGCTTTTTGTTTTACAGCAAGTTCTTCAGTTCTAACTAGACTTGGTTTCATTAAAGCAGTCATTAATTTTTCACCTGATTGATTTGCTGGCACCATCATTAAATTCTCTAGCACTGATAGATTTGTAAACTCATGTGCTATTTGAAAAGTTCTCAGTATTCCTTTGGAAAATAATTCATAAGAAGGAACATTGGTTATATCTTCATCATTAAAAAATACTTGTCCGGTTGATGAATTTAAGTTTCCTGCAATTAAATTAAACAGTGTTGTTTTTCCAGATCCATTTGGCCCAATAATTCCAGTAATTGTTCCTTTTTTAATATTAAAAGAGCAGTTTGATACTGCAGCAAGTCCACCAAAATATTTAGTAAGGTTTTTTATTTTTAAAATATCTTGGCTCATAAAATTTTACTTACTTAATCTTTTATGAATACTATTGAGTGTTTTGTCTAATTTCTTATAAAACCCTAGTTTAGTTAATTCTCTAACACCCTGCTCATTTAATCCTTTAGGTGTTTGTGACTCTTTTACTAAATATTTTAAATCTTTTTTAGAATTTATAACTGCATCTTCTGATAAAGCTAAAAATAAAGATGTAATGTATTTTTGTGCATTTTCTCTTTTAATACCCTTTTTTACCAACCAATTACTCATTACGTTTAATAATTCATAAAAAGGTGCCATCATTCCAGATATTGACCAAAAATTTATTGATAATTTTTCATTTTTAATTTCAACGGTCGTTCCAATTTTATTGAAAAAATCTTTTACTCTTTTATTAGGTGGACAAATAGGAACGGGTCCTTTTTTTAAAGAAATTGGAGGCAAAGGTATGGCTCTTACTATTTTTGCTTTTACCTTAATTGCTTTTTTTAATTCTAATAAAGTGATTGTTGAAATAAAACTAATAATTATTTGACTGGATTTAAAGTTAAGATTTTTTATAATTTTTTCACCTACAGTTGGTGTAATTGATAAAAAAACCCAATTGCAGTTATCCACTATTTCTTGATTGTTTTTAGCAATCAATACTTTTTTAAATTTTTTATTAAGTTGACTCGCAATTTTTTTATTACGAGGTGATATTATAATCTTATTGAATTGTATTTTTGAGTTACAAATACCTGTAATAACTGAAGATGCTATTTTACCAGTGCCTATAAAACCTAATTTCATTTTATAAATATAACAGCATTTATTTGAATAACGTGCAAAAAAAAAGCCCCACTTAAGGGGCTTTAAATTTTAAATTAATTGAATTATTTAATTAGAATGCTTTACCAATTGAAAGTTTAGCACCATATCCAGTTATACCGTCTGCAGTTACTGATTTAGCACTGTCAGCTGTATTGGTTAAAGTGGCACCATCAAATTCCATATAGGTTGCTTCAACTCTTACAAATGCACTATTATCTAAATCTGCATTGTAACCTAGACCTACAACAAAACCATCAAGTGAAGTGTCCCCATAAGCACCGCCTGTTGCTAGTACTTCATTAGTTACAACATCTACTTCCATGTAACCAGCTTTAGCATAAACGTTGTCGTTTAAAGCAATTGTTCCATAAACAGTCATCATATTTTCAAAATCAATTTGTACTTTGTTAAGACCTGTAGCTGAGCTATCTGATGAAGTTTGTGTGTTTTCAGTAGTTTCAGATTCTAGAGAATGAGGAACGTAATCTAGTCCTAAAGCAAATTTACCAAATGACTTTTCAACAAAGATTGATGCTATTCCAAATAATCCCTCTGCTTCATCACCATCTGAAGATGCGTTCTTTGTTAAAGTAGACCCTGCACTACTTGAGTGTGAACCTGAAAATTTCTCAGATGCGCCATCTACTTCAAAAACTCCTGCTGATAAAGATAATCCAGCTCTCATTTCAGCTTGAGCTGTAACTGCTAAAAGCATGAAACCTGAGATTAATGTTATTAGTTTTTTCATATTTTTTACCTTTTTTAATTAATTAGCTAATTGTGCGTAATTCATACATTAATTTAATTAAATTAGTACATTTTTTAACTGTAATAAATATAAATAATATTATGTTGTATTTTTACAACAATAAACTCTATAAAATAATGACTATTAATAAGTAAAATTGACTTTGATAAATAAAATTAATTTTTCAATCTTTAATTGAACAAATTACATACAATTTTTCAATTTTAATTGAAAAAAGAGCCTCTGATTCTTAATAACTCTCTACTTAGTTCTTTATTTTCCTTAAAGGGCCTTCTTCCATGTAGCCAAAAATAATTATTAGCCACAATGGTTGATCCAGGTACTAATTTAGTGATTACTTTATTCTTACTCTCTTCTAAAGCGTCTGATAATTTTTGTAAAAAAATTCCTTGATCCATATTTTTTGGTTCAGGGAATTGATCAATATAAGAAATATTTGGCTTACCGTTATCATCTGTTGTGAAAACTGGATGTTCAACTTTATATTCTATATTTTTACTTTTAGGAGATCCCCATACAAAGTTTTGTTTTCCTATGGGGTCATTAAATAAATCCTCACAATGTTCCCAGTCATCAAGATGCAACATTGCTGTTTCTCCTCCTTGGACATTTTGTTCTTCAATTTTAGTCATCAAAAGCCAATCTGTAATCTCTTTAACATATGTCCCATCTGTATGGAGATCCATATTTGTGTAAGCTTTTCTTAAGTACGAGTCACTTTTATCTTCATGTTTAACGTGAAATCTTGCATAATATTTTCCAGCCATGGCGTCATGGTTTGGATTGCCAATTAAATATGCAATTGCTGTTGATAATTTAACCAAAAAAATATCATTAATTTTTGAACTAATATTTTTTGGACCTATTATAAAACAACCTGTATTTCTATCTCTAATTATCGAGTTAAGTAATTTGCTTAACTTATTAGAAGTTAAATCATCTAAACTTTTAGCAATAGTAAATCGAGTAAATGGTTTGTATTCTAGAGCAGTAATATCAAATTTATTAAATGGAAATATTAATTTTTCTAAAATTTCATCGTTAATTTGAATGTTAACTATTCTTTTTGAACTTGGGTTTTCTGTTATGGTTAGTTCCGGTATGTCTTCCATTATATAAAATTACTTAATAATGTCATCATAATAGCAGAAATAACTGTTGGATAAACAAAATTTCTTTTTGAAATAAAGAAAATAAATAAACAAAATAGAACAACTAAAACTCTACTGGTATAAGTTGCATCAGATAATACTCCTACAGGAAATATTATTGTTCTAGCAATTAATGCAGCTAGTGTTGAGTATGCCAGACAATTGAACCATCTAAATAATTTTGAAGTCTCTTTTATTCCTTTCGATGAAATCACACCTAAAAATCTTGATAAAAAAGTTGCTAAAGAAGTAACTAAGATTGCAAGAACTACACTAGTTGACATTTAGTTCTCCTATAAAATAAGCAATCGTTCCACCAACAAGTCCACCTAATAAAATTGACCACTCAGGTGAAAAAAAATAAAAAATTGGCCCTAATATCAAACCTAATATTACAGAAAAAGTAATTTGAATTGTTTTCATTGCACCAACCATCATACATAAAAAATAAATTGGATTTAAAATTGCTAACCCCATCATCATATTTTTATCCAAATAATCAGATGCATAAAATCCTATAAATGTTCCTATTACTGCTGTAGCCCAAGTAGCGCAGCCAATCCCAATCCAAAAATCTATCCTATTTTTTTTGTCTACACTTTTGTAATTACTTTTCATTATTAGCCATGCTGAGACTGCTATAAAATGACATGAAAAATAATATTTCCATTTAGGTTGGCTTTTGTGCATCATCAATGGAAATAAAGAAACGGCCATTGGATATAGTCGAGCATTAACAAACCACACAGCTAAAAAAATATTTAATAATGATGCCCCAACTAACAATGACTCTGCCATAACTAGTGACCCTGGCAAAGCATAAGTTAACATTGTTGAAAAAATACTTTCCTGAATATTAAAGCCTAAATTTTTAAGAAGTGCCCCTATAGCAATAAAGCAACATCCAAGTGCTAATGCAGGACTATCTGGAGCTAATATAGATTTAAAACCTTTAAAGAAAAATTCTTTATTAATCATTAACCGCCAAGGAATAATCTACCCACATCAGGATTTTCTAATAAATCATTCCCTTTGCCAGCAATAGCAGTCTGACCTGATACTAAAACATAACCAATATCAGCAAACTCTAACCCTTTTTTGGCATTTTGTTCCACTAGAATAATAGTTTTCTTTTCTGTTTGTTGAAGATCTCTTAATATTTCAAAAACCATATCTATATATCTTGGTTCTAAACCAATTGAAGGTTCGTCAACGAGCAATACGGAAGGCTTCATAACTAGTGCTCTAGAAATTTCTAATAATCTTCTTTCACCACCTGATAAAACTTTTGCAGGTTGATTTCTTCTGTTTCTTAATCTTTCATATTTTTCAAAAATTCTTTCAGCTTCTTGATAAGACTCATCTGTGTTTTCTTTAGTATAGCCACCCATTAGTAAATTTTCTTCAACCGTCATGTCTGGAAAGACTGAGTTATCTTGCAAGATGTATGCTATTCCACATGACTTAAGTTTTTCAGCTGGAGTTAGATGCGTAATTTCTTTACCATCAATTTCTATTTGTCCTGAAAAGATATTTGTAAATCCATAAATAGAGTGAAGGATTGTAGATTTTCCAGCACCATTTGGACCAATTAAACATAGTGATTGAGCTTTGCTTACACACAAATCAAAATTATGAAGAATTTCCATCTTGCCATATCCAGCAGATAATTTTTTTATTGTTACGTGGTTATTATCTGGAGATAGTTTTTTTAGTTCTTCCGGTCCTGGTGCTTTTCCTAATACATCATATTGATTTGACATTATTGTGCTCCCAAGTAAGCGTCTAGCACACGCTTATCATTTTTAATTTCATCTGGAGTTCCATTTGCTAACATTTGTCCATGTGCTAAACAAAAAACTCTTTGTGCTAAATTCATAATTACTTTCATATTATGTTCTATAACTAACAAGGTAATCCCATAGTCTTTATTGACACTAATTAAACGGTCAATAATTCCATTAATTAATGTTGGATTAATCCCAGCTGTTGGTTCATCTAATAAAAGCATTTTAGGCTCATTCATTAAGGCCATCGCTAATTCTAATAATTTTTGTTGTCCAAAAGAAAGGTCTCCCGCTCTAAGTTTTCTTTTTTGATGAAGTCCTACAAACTTTAATAATATTTCTGCTTTATCAGTCAAATCTGAAGGTATTTTTTGGAAAACTGTTAAAATTCCATCGTTTTCAGGTTTGTGACTAATTAGCATATTTTGAATACAGTTTAATTTTCCATAAATTCGAGTTTGTTGAAAAGTTCTAAGCAATCCAAGTTTAGCAATAACTGGTACGGGTAATTCAGAAACTTCTCTATCATTAAATTTAATTGATCCACCATCAATTGGATAAGTTCCAACAATAGAATTAAATAAAGTTGTTTTTCCAGATCCATTTGGCCCAATTAATCCAACTATTGAACCTTGCTCAACTGACATAGAAATATCTACATTGGCTTTAACACCACCAAAAGATTTACTTACATTGGATATATCTAATATTGCCATTACTTTAATTCTACCTGTGCTGTTCGGTCTGCTTCATCAATTACCTCTCCAAATCTTTCAGGGTATTTTTCTCTTAACCATCCCATTAAGCCTTCTGGAAAATAAACAACGATTACAATAATTAAAACTCCAAGAGCCACATACTGCCAGCCTAAAAAGTAAGTCCAAAAACCTTCTTTAAATAAATGAAATAAAACAGCACCAACAAGTGGTCCCCATAAAGTTCCTTTGCCACCAAGAATTGCCATTAACACCATGAATACTCCAAATGTAGGTCCAGCAAATGCAATTTCATTAGGTTCAATGTAACCATTAATATGACCCATTAGTCCTCCTGCAATTCCAACAAAGAACGCTGATACCATCCAACCTATAATTTTATACCTCATAGTGTGAATGCCCATTGCTTCAGCTTTATCTTCGTTATCTCTTATTGCATTTAAAACTAATCCAAATCTCGTGCTGTAGGCCCACTTTAAAGTAATAAAAGTTATAACTGCTAAACCAAAACTTAAATAATACATAAACTGTGACGATGATGCATTAGATCCTAAATCTTTTGGCCAAACCGGAACTGTCATACCTTGTCCTGCTCCAATAATTTCAATTCCACCAGCAATTTCGCCAGCAGCAATTCCTAAGGCTAAAGTACAAATTGCAAAGTAATGCCCTCTTAAACCTAAAATTCCATAACCAATTACTCCTGCAATTATTGTTGGTATAATTCCTGCTAACAATATTCCAACACCAAACCCTTGAAAAAATTGTGGGACTGTATGAACAAAAGTTTTTTCTCCACCAGCATCTGTCCACTCAGCTAATGAAAAGAACATTGCTATTTGTGTACTTGAAGCAACATACATTCCAACTCCAAAAAATAAAATATTTCCAAATGTATTGTAACCCATTTGTCCCCCTTGAACGTCCCAAGTCATCGCAAGTACGATTAAAATATAAAGAAACGACATCTGAAGTTTGTAAGCAGGAAATATAAATGCTCCTACCAAACCAAAAATTATTAAACCCGCGTATAAAAGAGTATTTTTATTCATTATTTTAGATATTCTCTTTTTCTTGATAATTTAAATCTTCTATAAACTAAAATTAAAACAAGTAACGAGAATACAGCCGCTATTCTAAATTCTGTTCCTAGTAAATAATCTGCCCATTCTTCAAATATTCCGAGACCCATTCCTGACACTGCTACAGCTGGTAAATTTCCAAGTCCAGCAATGATTACAATCATGAACGATCTAACCGTGTAAGGTAATCCTGTGTATGGATGAAGTGTAAACGTGATCGCAACACAAGCTCCTGCTATTCCACATAGAGCAGCATTTATTCCAAATGTTGCTGCATAAACTTTTTCTGTATCTACACCTAAAATTTTAGCAGCTCTTGCATTTTGTGCGGTTGCTCTAATTGCTCTACCTAATTTTGATTTTCTCATATAGATCACCAAAATAACTGCAGTTATGACACAAACAGCGCCTGCAAATAACTTAGCATTAGGAATTGTAACCATATCATTAAATAACGTTGTTGTTCCAAAATCTGATTGAGCAACAACTACGTCTGCACCAAATGCAAAATTCATTAATTGTTGTGCTAAAATACTAATTCCAAAAGTTGCAAGAATTGATGTAAATAAATCTTTATCTACAACTTTATTAATAACCAATTTATACATTCCCCAACCAACGCAATACATTACAATTGGAGATACAATTATCCCAAAGGCTGGATGAATTCCTGAGAGATACATAAAGTAAGCGATGTATCCACCCATAATTACTAATTCACCTTGTGCGATATTTATTATATTCATCACGCCCCATTGCAAAGCCATTCCATAAGCAATTAATGCAAACAAAATACCAAGAAGTATTCCATCCATTGATGCTTGGACCATTAGTATTGGTGCTTGAAAAATTAGAAAATCCATAAATTCTTTAAATGTTTGTAAAAAAATGCCCCCTACAAGTAGAGGGCATTTAAATTATTTGAGTATTTATCTTTCAGACCAAGATGGAATTGGGTGTACCAACTCAGCTGATGCCCATTTTGTAGGAGCAACAACTTTGTTTTCACACTTACTACCATCATCGTTACATGACACTTGGAAAAGTACCATTGGCTTAGAAACGTTCTGTCCACCTTCTGCAAATTTTATGTTCCCATAAAAAGTTTGCATATCAGTTGCGGCTAAAGCGTCTCTAACTTTTTTAGTGTCAAATGATTGTGCTCTCTCGAACGCATCTTTAAATACTAATAAAGCAGCTGACGACTCTGCAGCTTGGTATGGCGGTGCATAACCAAATGCTTTTGTAAAATCTGCATCATAGGTAGTTCCATCTTTAAAGAAATCATCTTTGTAAGATAATGATTTATGCCATTGCGAAGCACAAAGTGCATACTCAGAAGCTTTACCATGCATCTTAGATAATTTAGCAGCATCACAGTGAGTCATTGCTAACATAGGAACATCAACTTTCATTTCTGAAATTTGTCTAACAGCTGTTAAAGCTCCTTTTGTGTGACCTGAAACCACAAGAACATCTGGTTTTACAGCTTTTACTTTAGATAAAGTAGCAGCCATATCATTAAGTTCTTTCGGTAACTTATCGTCAATGATGATTTTAGAACCTGTTCTTTTAGCAGCATCAAGAATACCTAATCTCACATCTTGAGAAAAGGCATCTTGTTCAAATGCCATTGCAATCTTAACTGGTTTTCCACCGTTTTTTTCAACTGCAAGGTCAATTGCTACATCAAGATATAAGTTTGCTGGAGCAAGCACTGCAAATAAATATTTATAACCCTTAGTGAATAACGATCTAGACGCACCGTTTGCTTCAACCATAGGAATTCCATATTTTTCAGTTACAGGAGCCATAGCTTTTGTAAGTCCTGAGCTATAAGGCCCAAGCATGTATTGAACACCATCTTGTTGAATTAATCTTTCTGCAAGTTGTGCTGCTCTTCCAGAGTTTGACTCGTCATCATAATAAATGATTTCAAACTTGTAAGTTTTTCCACCAACTTTAACACCCCCCATGCTGTTAATTCTCTCTACGGCTAAGTTATAGCCATTTTGAGTGTGAACACCATTAGATGAATATTTTCCAGTCAATGAAACAGCTGCACCTAAAATAATTTTATCCCCAACAACCTTCGCGAAAGATATTGTTGAAGCTGAAATTAAAAGAGCAATTGCAGAAACTAACGTAATTAGTATATTTCTGATTTTCATTTTTATTTCCTTCTATTAGTTTTAAATTTAAAGAAATATTAAACCTTTAAATGTAATTCTCCGCAAGTACTTAAAACAAAGTGTGACCTAATATTTTTGAATAAAAGCTATAATTAATGCGATTATTATTAATACGCACGCTGAAATTGTATTAATGGTTTTTGGATTTGCTTGTATCCAAACAATTAACTTTCTAGCAAGCACAGCATAAGCAACTAAAGATAAAAAATCTAAGACTACATATGTTGTGATTAAAATTACAAATTGGACAATATAATTTGAATTAAAATCTATAAACTGTGGAAAAATTAAAGGAAAGAACATCCAAGCCTTTGGACTTGTTCCTGCAACTAAAAAACCATCTTTAAAGAATGAAAAAAAACTTTTTGATGAAATATTATTTGAGTTTATATCTTTTGGTCTTGAATTATAAATATCATAAGCAAGATAAAGCAAATAAACTATTCCAATCCACTTAAAAATATTTAAAAAGTTTGGATTATCAACAAAAAAAGATCCAAGAACAAAAATTACTAAAGTTGCTTGAATAAAATTTGCAGTAACGTCTCCTAGTGCTGTCCAAATACATTTTTCAACCCCATAATTCATAGAATAAGAAATGATCACAATTCTAGGAGTTCCAGGGGTGATAAATAGAAATAAGATTATCTGTAAAAAGAGGAAATAATTTAAAGGTAGCATTTTGGGATTTTTAGGATAGTCCAAAAAAACCGGGAGCTAAAGATGGCTAAGATGGACTATCTAGACCAGATAATACCATGCCCTTAATTAAAATGCATTAATCATTTTTTTCAAATATAAAGGATTTATGAAAAAAAAAGGTCGCAGACCCATCACCAAGGTCAAAAATCCAGAACCGAAAATTGATGACCCAGATTGGATCATCTGGGCAGCTTGGGCAGACCGGATCACTTTTGAAGAAATTGAACAAAAGACTGGAAAGACAGAATCTGAGGTAATCAAGATTATGCGAAGATCTGTTAAACCTGCTTCATTCAGGTTATGGAGAAAAAGAGTAAATCAAAAGAGTATAAAACATAGAAAAAAATTTGAATATTCTAGAAAAGAAATTACTAGTAAAATTAAAAAGAATGATTATTTATAAGCAATGAAATCAGTTACTATTTATACAGGACCTCTTTGTAATTTTTGTGATGCTGCAAAAAGATTATTAACTAGAAACAATATTGAATATAAAGAAATCAACATTGCATCAGTAGATGGTGCAATGGATGAAATGATTACTAAAGCTAGTGGAAAAAGAACTATACCTCAAATATTCTTTGATGATCAGCACATTGGTGGTTACGATGAAGTAAGAGCCCTAGAAAAAGAAGATAAATTACAAGATCTTTTAAAATAAAACGAAATAAATAACTAAAAAAACTAAAGTATATTCAAAAAAACTTTTAAAAGATGTTATTTGTTTTTCATTAAATCTTTGATTGATATATTTTTTTAATAAATAAAAACCAACATTCACTAACAAAACACCAATTATAATACCAATAACTGTAGATTTAACTGTAAAATTTTTATAACCAAAGTAACAAGCTGCAATTAAGCTAAGCCAAGAAATTTTTGTAATAAATATTTTAAATATTATTCCAGCCTTCTTACTAAACACTGATTGTGTTTTTATTATTGAATAAGACCAAATAATACCGATTAAAAAAGTAGTATACTTAATAATCATTTTACGTTTTTGGCTTAAAGACTAAACAAACACCATTATTACAGTATCTTTTTCCAGTAGGGTTTGGTCCGTCTTCAAAGATATGACCATGATGTCCACCACATTTTTTGCAATGATACTCAACTCTTTCATACCCTAATAAAGTATCTGTTTTAGTTTCGAAAGCATCAGGTAGTGACTGATAAAATGAAGGCCAACCTGAGCCACTTTCATATTTAGCAGTTGAATCAAATAATTTTTCATCACAGTTAGCACAGTGATAACTACCTTCTCTTTTTTCATAGTTTAATTCACTAGTACCTGGAGACTCAGTTCCATCTTCAAATAAAACTAATTTTTGTTCTGCAGAAAGAATCTTATTTATTTTTTTAATCATGATGATAGATAATTGTTTTAATTTTTAAATAAATAATAAAACTTTATATAATGTTTTCAAAAAATTTCTACAAGAGAATAAATTATCAAATACACAAAAAGGCTCCATTTACAATTTTTTTTCATTTTTTTTTAGATAGACTTAAACATCCGCTCGTTAAAAATAAAAAAAAAAAATTAAAAAAAAAACATCAAAATTTTCTCCAATCAAAAAAAACTACTACAGATTATTTTTCTATAAATGCTTACTACTGGGACCTAATAATTAAGCGTAATTTTAAAGATTTTTCTTATTTAGAAATAGGTTCTTGGGAAGGAAATAGTGCTTTATATATCCTAAATAATTTTATAACAAAAAGGGTTGTGTGTGTTGATATATGGGACTTATACAAAGACATCTATAAAGAAGAACATTTTGAAAGATTTTTAAACTTTAAGTATAATTTAGATCAATTTAATAAAAGATTTTCTTTTTTTAAAAGTACCTCTGATAAATTTTTTGATAATAATAGTGAAAAATTTGATATAATTTATATTGATGGCGCACATGAGGCCTGTCAGGTTTATAAAGATATAAGCAATGCATGGAAAATCTTAAACAATAAGGGAATAATTATTTGTGATGATTATTTTTATGGAGATATTAGTTGTAATCTAGATAATAATTTACCAGCTTATTCAATAAATAAATTCCTATCACAAAATAAAAAAAAATAAAAATTATTTGTGTTAATAATAACCAAATTTTTTTTAAAAAAATATTTGATTAATTATTCAATTGTTCTAATTGGGCTCTCATTCACACAAGCTTCTAAGTTCTCAATCATTTGCATGTAAAACTTACTGTAATTCTCAGCTGTTACATAGCCTACGTGTGGCATTAACAATGCATTAGGTAAAAATCTTAATTTATTATTTTCAGGTAAAGGTTCTTTTGCATAAACATCAAGTCCAGCACCCGCAATAACATTGGTTGATAATGCAATAATTAAATCGTCTTCATTTATAATTGAGCCTCGTGACGTATTAATTAAAAAAGCAGTTTTTTTCATCATATCTAGCTCTTTTAATTTTATTAACTCCTTATATCTTTCACCACCTTGAACGTGGATAGATATAAAATCTGAATTCTGTAATAAATCTTCTTTACTGCAAGGTAATACGTCTAATTCTTTACAGGTATCTAAATTTAAATTTTCACTCCAAGCCATAACCTGCATGCCAAAAGCCTTACCAATTTTAGCAACCTCGGACCCCACTCTACCAAGTCCAATTAATCCTAAAATCTTTCCCTTAAGTTCAAAGCCAATAGTGGTCTGCCAATACCCTTGATACATATTATCAATTTCTTCTTTAAAATTTCTAGCAAGGCCCAAAATTAAACCCCAAGTTAACTCGGACGTTGGAGTAAAATTAATTTCTGTACCACTAACTATAATTTTTCTTTTTTTTGCAGCCACAAGATCTATTGCCTTATTTCTTGATCCACTAGTAATGATAAATTTAAGATCATTAAGATTATCTATTAAATTTTTAGTGATTGGCGTTCTTTCTCTCATTATTAATAAAGCCTCAAAATCAGAAAGTTGTTCAATAGCATCAGCTTCATCAATAAATGGTTCACTAAAAATTTTAAACTCATATTTTCCTGAAAGTTTTTTTAAATCTACAAACTCATGTGATACATTTTGGTAATCATCTAATATTGCAACTTTAAGCATTTTTAATTTCCTTATTTGATAAAAATAAACCTATTATAATTAAAATAGCTCCAATCAAATGAAAAAATTGAAATTTTTCATCAAAGATTATTATAGCCATCATAGTACTAAACAATGGAATTAAGGATAATGAAATACCTGCTCTATTGGCACCTATAATTGATACCGCTCCAGCCCAACAATAATAAGATCCAATGCTAGGAAAAAGTGCAAGAAAAGCTAGAGTATAAATCAAGTTAACATCAAATTGAATCACTTTTCCATTTGAAAATTCGTATAAAAATTGTGGTAATACAGTAATCAATCCAAATGTACAAATGACATGCACTAACGCTAACAATGGTAAGTTAAATTTTTTTCTTTTTAAAAGAGTTGAATAAACTCCCCAAGCAAGAACACCTCCAATCATTATTAGGTCACCTTTATTAAAATTTAATGAAAGTATAATGTCTAGTTTAAGTTTGGTTATAATCACTATGATCCCACAAATAGAAACTATCAAACCTAGGATCTGAAATTTGTTAGTTTTTTCAACATTAAATAAAAAACAAAGTAAAATTATAATAGCGGGTATCGCAGCATTAAAGAGAGAAGCATTTATTACTTGTGTGTGCATTAGAGATAAATATGTAAATGAATTAAATAAACCAACGCTTGTAAAGCCTAAAAAAAACAACAATGGTAAATTTTTAAAAATGACTTCTTTGTATTCAATTATATCTTTATAAGTAAATGGTAATAAAATTATCCAAACTAAAGACCATCTATAAAAAACTAAAGATAAAGGTGGGATTTCTGTTAAAAAAGCAAATTTTCCAACTATAAAATTGCAAGCCCAAAATAAAGTTGCACATACCAGCATTGTATATGCTTTAGTGTTTTGCATTAATTAACCAAATCTTTTTGAGCTATAAGGTTCTAGATTTAGATTTGTATTTTCTTCAGCTATCATTCCAGAGATAATCTTTCCAGATATTGGACCCAAAGTCCATCCTAAATGATGATGACCAAAGCTATAAAAAATATTTTTATGATTTTTTGATGGACCTATTACTGGTAAAAAATCTGGTAAACTAGGTCTAAATCCCATCCATTCATCTTCATGCTCAGGTAAATCACCCAACATATATTTTGCATTATTAATTAAATTTTTAACTCTTCCTTTAGAAGGTGGGTTCTCAAGACCCCCGAACTCAACTGTTCCAACAACTCTAAGTCCTTGTTCCATTGGCGTAATACCAAAACCTCTATTAGAAAAAATTACCGGTCTATTTAAAAGATGATCACAACCTTTAAAATGAACATGATATCCTCTTTCTGTATCAAGTGGTATTTTTTCATCCAAATTATCTGTTAATCTTTTTGAAAAAGCACCACAAGCAATTACTAACTTGTCAAAAATAAATCTTTGAGTTTCAGTTTTTATAGCTGGTTTATCTTCATCAAAATTAATGTCTTGGACATTCATTTTTAAAAACTTTCCACCTTTTTTCAAAAAAAGATCAAAAAGTTTTAAAAGAATTCTTTTTGGATTTCTTGCGTGTCTTCCATACTGATAATAAACACCGCCATGATAAAAAGGTTTTATATTTGGTTCAAGATCGTGAATTTCTTTAGGGGTTACAACTTGTTGATCAACACCTAATTCATTTCTAACTCTAATCTCAAGCTCTCTACTCTTTAAATTTTGATCATTCCAAATATATAGAATACCTTTTTTTTCAACTAAACCCTCTAAATCTATTTCATCAAATAATTCATCATAAGCTGGTAAAGCTAAATCCAAAATTTGATGCATATTCTTTGCTGTATGCATCATTCTATTTGTGCTGCAGTTTCTAACAAATTGTAAAAACCATGGAATCATTTTGGGAACATAATTCCATTTAAGAGCAAGTGGACCTGTTGAGCTTAAAAGCATAGCTGGCACATCAGCTAAAACATCAGGCCTATTCATTAATACACAAGCATATGGAGAAAAATGACCTGCATTTCCATATGAAGCAACAGGACTACCTGGTTCCTCTTTATCAAAAATTGTTACATCGAAACCTTTTTTTTGTAAAAATAATCCATTTGAAATTCCTTGTATTCCAGCGCCTATAATTCCAATTTTTAATTTTCTATTCACAATCTCTATATAATTTCTCAATGAATTTTTTTCCAGCGGCAAATTGGTATGAATGGTTTAAAATTAAGCTATTAACTGTTTATGATTTATTTTTGCACTCATAACAATTGCAAATCCAATCATTGTGGCCAACATTGATGAGCCTCCATATGACATAATTGGCAGAGGTGAACCAACAATAGGTAATAAACCTAAAACCATTGACATATTTACTGAAATATAAAAAAATATAGATGAAGCATAACCATAACAAAAAATTTTTGCAAAATAACTTCTTGAAATTGAACCTATCTTTATAATTCTATAAATGATTATAATATAGATTAGTAGCAATCCTAATGATCCTAAAAAACCATACTCTTCTGCAAATAATGTAAAAATAAAGTCAGTATGTTTTTCGGGTAAAAATTCTAAATAGTTTTGTGTTCCCTTTAAAAAACCTTTTCCAGATAATCCACCAGAACCAACTGCTATTTTGGATTGAATTATTTGATATCCTGCACCCAAAGGATCCCTATCTGGATTTAAAAAAGTAAGAATTCTTAATTTTTGATATGGTTTTAAAAGTGAGATGGCAAAAGGCATCGAAATTAATAAAGTTAAAAATGAGTATATAAAATATTTGATGTTTAGACCTGAAAGCCACATCACAACTAGACCACTTAATCCAATAAGTATTGAGGTACCTAAATCTGGCTGCGATATTACAAGTATAATAGGAAGAACAAGAATTATTAATGAAAAAAATATATGCTTAAAAGTATTAACTTCTCGAAGTTGGACTCGATGATAATATTTTGCAAGACAGGCTATTATTGCAATTTTCATCAGTTCAGAAGGTTGTAGATTAATAAAATATAAATCAATCCATCTCTGAGAGCCTGAAACTTTAATCCCATAAATAGAGGCCCATATTAAAAGAAATAAAATTACCACATAAAAGAGATAAGAAAAGTAATGCCAAATATTTATATTAAATAATGATAAAAAAATCATCATAGAAAAGAAAATCAAAAATTTTGCAATATGACTTTTAGTGTGAAATAAAATCTCTCCACCATCTGTTGAATACATAGATAATGAGCTAATTAAACCTAATAATAAAATACAAAATAATAAAATATAATCAAAATTTCTTAATTTTTGAAACAAAGTTGAATGCGAACTTAGTGAGTTGATTTGCATCTATGTATTTATTATTTTTTGAGTTTGAGCTTGTTCTCTGAGATTATGTCTATCAATAATTAGCTTAAATAATTCTTTTGCAAGTGGAGCTGCTACTGAACTTCCAGATCCACCATGTTCAATAACTATACTCAAAGCATACCTTGGATTTTTAAAAGGTCCAAAGGCTATAAATAATGCATGGTCTCGATTTTTATAATCTATATCTTTTGTTGCTAAATCTAGTTCTCTCTCAGCTTCAGTAATTCTTTTAACTTGTGATGTGCCTGTTTTTCCTGCAAACTGATATTTTGGATCTTCTATTCTAGAAGAATAAGATGTTCCTCTAATTTCATTTGTTGATGCAAACATCGAGTTTCTAATTAATTCTATATTTTCTTTTTTATCAAAAAGTTTGGTATATTGATCATTTCCAAATGACTCTAAAAAATCCTGTCCTTCATTCATTAGTTCTTTAATCTCAGCAGCAGTTTTGTCTTTTTCATTAATAGTTATTTTGGGATAAATTTTAAATCCGCCATTAGCTAATTGTGCGGTCATTAAACATAATTGAAGTGGAGTAGTTTGAATATAACCTTGGCCTATTCCGGTTATTAATGTTTCACCTAAAACCCACCCTTTTCCCAAATTATTTTTTTTCCATTTTGTATCGGGAACCAATCCTTTTTTTTCATTATTAAATGTTTTGTCTAAAACTTTATCTCCTAGACCAAATTTAATTGAAGTTTCTCTTAAACGATCAACTCCAAGTTTTCTTGCTATTTCATAAAAATAAGTGTCACAGGATTGCTTCATGGCTTCTTTTAAATTTACAACTCCATGACCTTTCTCTTTCCAGCAGTGGTATGTTTGCCCATACATTTCAGTTTTTCCTGTACAGTTAACCTTAAAATTTTTTGTTATTATATTGTTTTCTAGTGCAGAAAGAGCAACCATTGGTTTAAATGTTGAACCAGGTGAATACAATCCTGATAAACTTTTATTAACTAAAGGCTTTAATGGGTTGTTTCTAATTAATTGCCAATCATCTTGGCTAATACCAAAAATGAATAGATTTGGGTCAAATGAAGGAGAAGACTGCATTGCTATAATATCTCCAGTATAAATGTCCATTACATTTATTGATCCAGCCATTCCTCTTAAAAGTTCGGCACTTTTTTTTTGAATCTCTGTGTCTAATGTAAGTTTAATAGTATTGCCTTTTAAACCATCAATTTGATCAACTTGATTAATTCTTTTACCATAAGCATTAACTTCGTATCTCTGGATACCGTTAGTACCAATTAATTGATTCTCAAACGATTTTTCTAAACCAGTTTTTCCAACCTTAAGACCTGGCACAAGATTGTCTTTGATAGACTGATTGTTTAAAATATCATTTTCACTAGCTTCACTTACATAGCCCAATACGTGTGTATAGCTTTCATCATACGGGTAGTTACGTGATACAGAAATGACAGGTTTTGCACCCACTAAATCATAAAGATAATGATTAACTTTAGAAAATTGTTCCCAAGTTAAATTTTTTGAAACAATCAATGTCTCCCAAGGCTTTTGTTGGTTTTTTTGTTTTATAATTTTTTCAAATTGACTGTTAGTAAGATTTAAAATTTCTTTTAGTCTTACTATTAGATATCTAAAATCTTCTACTTGCTCAGGTATTACGTGTAACTCATAAACCCTGTTATTTCCTGCAATTACATTATCAAAATAATCAAGAAATTCTCCTCTAATTGGTGGCAACCTCCATTCTCGCAGTCTATTTTTATCTGACAGCGTAGAATATTTTTTGTTATCTTTGATTTGTAATGAAAATAATCTTACTATAATTCCTGTGAAAATAATAAATTTTGCTGTTCCAATAATAAACATTCGTCTATTAATGGTATGAATTTTTTTTACACTAAAGTCATCACCTAGCACTGTGTCTACTCTCTATAAAATTAAACAAAAATGGAAAAATTAAATAAAGTAAAGAAGTGAAAATGATATTTGATATTTGATCAATATAACTTGTCTCATAATTAAGAAATATATTTAAGATTATAAAGGACAATGAATTTATAACTAAAAGAGTAATAACAAATGATATCCAATCTTTTAATAAACTTACACTTAATGTTATAGCTCTTAAATAGGCCGCAACACCACAAAGTAATAAATACATCAAGCTACTCATACCAATTGGCGTGCCATTAATCACATCATTAAATAAACCTGCAATAAATATTAAGGTATATCCTAAGCTAGCACTTCTTTTTAAACTAAAGTAAAAAATTAAAATGTATGAAAAATTAAATGAAAAATATTTCAAGTTTAAATAATTAAAATCAAAATTATTTAATATAGATACAAAAAGTAAAATTATTGGAATGTGGTTTAATAATATTTTTATAATATTTGTTTTATATAACGTCGACATTAATTTTCCGCTTTTTTATATGATAAAATTTTTACAAATTTCAATTGACTAAAATCAGAATAGAAATTTATTTTTTGATCTTCATTTTCAAAACTATTTATATCTATTTTACCGATAGATATTCCGGATCTAAACAAACCTCCAGCCCCTGAGGTATAAACAATCATGTCTCCATCAATTCTAGTTTGGTTTTGATTATACTCAATAATACCAAAATTTTTTCCCGAGCCTGACATTATCGCAAGGTGCCCCATGGGCTCAAGAATTATAGGAATTTTGCTATTTAAATCTGATAACAGTAATACTCTTGAAGAGGCAAAATTGACCTCAACCACTTTACCTACTAAATATTTTTTATCTAATGCAACAGAGCCTAATTTAATACCATGTTTACTGCCTTTGTTGATTATAACTGATTTAAAAAAAGGACTATTTTTATCACTAAGAACTTTTGCAAATGTACTTTTATCTTCAACTAAAAAATCATCTACTATTTCTTTTAATCGTTTATTTTCTAAAGCTAGAAAATCATTTGATAGTTCTTTTGCTCTCAACTCTTTTAGCTCAAGCTCATTTTTTTTATTAATTTCATATACATCTAAATGTGATTGAATTTTATAGTAGCTTTCTTTTATAAATTTTTCAGGTACTGACACAATAAATGTTGATCTATAAGCAATTTCCTTAATTGCTATTTTAATATAATTAATAGGTTTAAAATTAATTTCTCCTAGAATTAAAAATATTATAGAAAAAATTATAAGTGTTAGTATAGAAAATTTTTGCTGTGTTTCTTTTTTTAAAAATGCAGATCTAATTGCTATTACAAAATCGTCTCTGCTTGTTTCCATTTCTTTTAATATTCAGAAAGCATAGTAGAAAAGGTCTCCTCTTGCTCTAAAGCTTTTCCAGTACCAATTGCAACACATGCTAATGGATCATCTGCTATAAAAACTGGTAAACCAGTTTCTTTGGAAAATCTTTTATCAATATTTTTCAATAAAGCTCCACCACCAGTCAATGTTAACCCCATATCTACTAAGTCAGCTGATAATTCTGGAGGTGTGTTTTCAAGTGCACCCTTTATTCCATCAACCATATCTTTTAAAATATCATTTAAAGCTTCTGCTGTGTCTTCTTCAGTAATATTTACTTCTTTAGGAGTTCCTGACCTTAAATCTCTACCTTTAACAGCATATACATTTGAATTTGAAGGTATGGCTGTTCCAATTTCTTTTTTTATTTTCTCAGCTGTACTATCTCCAATCATAAGATTATATTCTTTTCGCATATAATTTACTAATGCAGCATCCATTGCATCTCCAGCAACTCTTAATGATTTAGAATATACCAATCCTCCTAAAGACATTACGGCTATTTCAGTAGTACCACCCCCTATGTCAACTACCATTGATCCTGTTGCTTCTGAAATTGGAAGTCCCGCACCAATTGCTGCTGCAATTGGTTCTTCAATTAATTGAACCCTTCTAGCACCAGCAGCTAAAGCACTATCTTGAATAGCTTTTCTTTCAACTGGTGTTGAGCCTGTTGGTACACAAATTAAAATTCTTGGATTTGCAAAAGTTTTATTTTTATGAACTTTTTTAATAAAATGTTTAATCATTTCTTCTGTAACTATAAAATCTGCAATAACCCCATCTCTTAAAGGTCTAATTGCACTTATATTACCAGGTGTTCTTCCAAGCATTGTTTTTGCTTCATCCCCCACTGCAAGTACAGTTTTCTTTCCACTATTATCTGCGATAGCAACAACAGATGGTTCATTTAAAACTACACCTTGTCCTTTTAGAACTACAAGTGTATTGGCCGTTCCAAGGTCAATTGCCATATCCTGACTCCATACACTGCTTATATTACTAAACCAATTAGCCATTTTAAATACCTTTCAATTGTTGGGATTCATACTCCATAGGAGCAACTTTTTTTCTTTTAATAATCATTTTATTTAATGCACTTAAATAAGCATTTGCTGATGCAACTAATGTATCTGTATCAGCAGCTTGTCCAACTGCAGTCTTTCCTTCTTCTTCAATTCTAACACTTACTGTAGCTTGTGCATCAGTTCCTTCAGTAACAGCATGAACTTGATACAATAACAATTTTACATCATGAGGATATAATACTTTGATGCATTTAAATATAGCATCTACAGGTCCATCTCCTGTTTCTGATGTTTTTTTAACTTCTCCATAAACATCTAGTGTCATTTCAGCTTTTTGTGGCTCACCTGTTCCAGCAAAAACTTTCAATGATTTTAAATTAATCATATATTTATCTAAAACCAAACTATCATCAACCAAAGCTGCGATATCATCATCATAAATATGTTTTTTCTTATCAGCTAAAATCTTAAATTTTCCAAAAGCTGTTTGAATTACATCATCAGTTACTTCTCTATAACCAAGATCATTTAATTTTTCTTTAAATGCATGTCGTCCTGAATGTTTTCCCATAACAAGAGATGTTTTTTTAACTCCTACACTTTCAGGAGTCATAATTTCATATGTTTCTCTATTTTTAAGCATTCCATCTTGGTGAATGCCCGCTTCGTGTGCAAAAGCATTTTTTCCAACAATTGCTTTATTAAACTGAACAGGAAAGGTTGCATTTGAAACAACTTTAGAAGCTTTACTTAACAATTCAGTTTTAATTCCAGTTGAATAAGGCATTAGATCATTTCTTGTTCTTATTGCCATTACAATTTCTTCAAGTGCTGCATTACCCGCTCTTTCACCAATACCATTTATAGTACACTCTACTTGTCTTGCTCCTGCTGCAACCCCTGCAAGTGAATTTGCAACTGCTAACCCAAGATCATTATGACAATGAACAGATAATATTGCCTTATCAATATTTGGAACTTTATTTTTTAATGTTGTAATTATTTTTGTAAATTCAGCTGGAATTGTATAACCAACAGTATCTGGAATATTTATTGTTTTCGCTCCACTGCTAATTGCAAGCTCAACTGACTTGCACATATAATCCATATCTGTTCTTGTGCCATCCTCGCATGACCATTCAACATCATCGGTCAAATTTCTTGCGTGAGTTACACTTTCTTTAATTGCTTCCAGAACTTGTTCTGGTGATTTATTTAACTTGTGCTTCATGTGTAATGGACTTGTTGAAATAAATGTATGTATTCTAAATCTAGGCGCTGCTTTTAAAGCTTCATGACATACATCTATATCTTTTTTACTTGCTCTTGAGAGCCCACAAGGTATGGAATTTTTTAGAATCTTACTTATTGCAGTTACCGCTTCAAAATCACCTGGAGATGCAATTGGAAATCCAGCTTCGATTATATCTATACCTAATTCATCAAAAATTCTTGCAATTTGAATTTTTTCCTCAAGACTCATTGATGCACCTGGTGATTGCTCACCATCACGCATTGTAGTATCAAATATAAAAATTTTATCTTTGTCGCTCATAGCTAATATTTAGAAAACTTATAATACAATCTATATTAGAGATTGCAAAATATTTGTTATATTTATGCTATGTTTCTTGGTCGATTTGGGTTTTTATTAAAAACTAACCTTTATCACTATCTATTAATTTTTTCTTACCAATCCAAGGCATCATAGCTCTTAGTTCAGCACCAACCTTTTCAATTGGATGATCTGCAAGATCTTTTCTCATTTTTAAAAAGTTCTTTTGACCTCCTTCACATTCTTTCATCCAATCTCTTGTAAATTTACCAGATTGAATATCAGCAAGAACTTCTTTCATTCTCTTTTTGCTTTCACTGTCTACCACTTTTTTGCCTGATACATATTCGCCATACTCAGCAGTATTTGAGATTGAATAATTCATATTTGCTATTCCACCCTCATAAATTAGATCAACAATTAATTTGACTTCATGTAAGCATTCAAAATATGCCATTTCAGGTTCGTAGCCAGCTTCAGTTAAAGTTTCAAAACCATTTTTTATAAGCTCAACTAATCCTCCACAAAGAACTGACTGTTCTCCAAATAAATCCGTTTCACACTCATCTTTAAATGTTGTTTCAATAATTCCAGATTTTCCACCACCAATTGCTGATGCATATGACAAAGCGAGATCTCTTGCTTTACCTGTTCCGTTTTGATGAACTGCAAATAAACATGGAACTCCTCCGCCTCTTTCAAACTCACTTCTAACTAAATGGCCAGGTCCTTTAGGGGCAACCATAAATACATCTAAATCTTTTCTAGCATCAATAAGTTTGTAATGAATATTTAATCCATGAGCAAAAGCTAGACTTGTGCCCTCTTTAATTCTTTGTTCAATATGATTTTTATAAATTGAAGCCTGTAATTCATCTGGAGTTAATATCATTGCAACTTCTGCCCATTCGGCAGCATCAGATAAATTCATTACTCTTAAACCTTTAGACTCAGCTTTTGCTTTGCTCACCGATCCATCTCTAAGAGCAACAACTACTTCTTTTGCTCCACTATCTTTCAAATTTAAAGCATGTGCGTGTCCTTGACTTCCATAACCAAAAATTGCAATTTTTTTGCTCTTAATTAGATTAACATCTGCATCTTTTTCATAAAACATTTTCATTTCTTTTCTCCTTTTGCTAATTAATTTAAGATTTCTGCACCTCTCGTCATTGCAACCGCCCCAGTTCTTGAAGCGCTAACAAGACCAAGTGGTTTTAAATTTTTTATCATACTATCTATTTCTCTTCTTAATGCCGTAATTTGAATTACTACAGATTTTTTTGTCTGATCTAATATAACTGGATTAAAGTTTTTACAAGTGTTTAAAGCTTTCTTAATTTTAATAGGATTTGCAACAATTTTTAATAGAGCCATTTCTCTAAAAATGACATTTTTATCGTCTCTTTTAAAATTAGCAACATTATGAACTGGTACGAGTTTTTTTAATTGTAGTACAATTTGTTCAATGACTTGTGGTGTCCCTGTTGTTACAATTGTAATTCTAGATAAGTTTTTTTTATGGTCAATTTCAGCCACTGCTAAAGATTCAATATTATATCCTCTACCTGAAAATAATCCAACCACTCGAGATAAAACACTCGCTTCATTATCTACCCAGACTACAATAATATGTGTATCAATTTTTCCTGATTTAGTTGGAGTGCTATATGCTGATTTTGATTTTGTCATTTATACTAATGCTTTTCCTTTACCGGTAATCTTATTGGCATCTTGATCATTTGGACCTAGCAACAT
This sequence comes from Candidatus Pelagibacter sp. PS_43, assembly GCF_059417795.1. Taxonomy (NCBI): domain Bacteria; kingdom Pseudomonadati; phylum Pseudomonadota; class Alphaproteobacteria; order Candidatus Pelagibacterales; family Candidatus Pelagibacteraceae; genus Candidatus Pelagibacter; species Candidatus Pelagibacter sp. PS_43. Next base: position 882,509 of record NZ_CM182066.1, read on the forward strand.
TTGATTATGAGGCTTTCCAGAAGGTATCATTGGAAAGCAATTTTCATCTTGATCTACGTGACAATCAAAAATTACTGGTCTATCAGTATTGATCATTTCTTCAATTTTTTCATCTAGTTCATTAGGTTCTTTTGCACAAATACCAACACAACCATAGGCTTCTGCTAATTTAACAAAATCTGGTAGTGCCTTTGAATAACTTTCAGAATAGTTTTTTTCATGCAGAAGTTCTTGCCATTGCCTTACCATGCCCATGTATTGATTATTTAATATAAAGACTTTAATTGGCAAATTGTACTGAACCGCTGTGGAAATTTCTTGCATGTTCATTAAAATTGAAGCCTCACCAGCAATATCTACCACCAATTTTTTAGGATGGGCAACTTGCACACCAATTGCAGCTGGCAATCCATAGCCCATGGTTCCCAAGCCACCCGAGGTCATCCATCTATTTGGTTTATTAAATTTGTAATGTTGTGCAGCCCACATTTGATGTTGGCCTACTTCTGTTGTTATAAAAGTATCTTGTTTTTTTGTTAACTCATAAAGTCTTTCTACAGCATATTGAGGCTTTATAATTTTATCACTGCCAATATAACTTAGAGATTGCTTTTTTCTCCATTTTTGAATTTGTTGCCACCAGTTTGAAATTTTTTGTTTATTTGATTTTACTAGATTTAAATTTTTCTTTTTTAACGTTTTTGTTGTTGAGCTAATTACATCCACAACATCTCCAACAATAGATAGATCAACTTTTACAATTTTGTTGATTGAAGATGGGTCTATATCTATATGGACTTTTTTTGATTTGGGAGAAAACTCATCAATCTTTCCTGTTATTCGGTCATCAAACCTAGCACCTATATTGATAAGTAAATCACAATCATGCATTGCATTATTAGCTTCATAAGTTCCATGCATTCCTAGCATTCCAAGAAATTGATTATCATCTCCTGGATAAGCACCTAATCCTTGTAGTGTTGAGGTAATTGGAAATCCAGTAAGAGATACTAATTCTCTTAAAAGTTCACTTGCTTTTGGACCTGAATTAATAACACCACCACCTGTATAAAAAATAGGTTTTTTTGCCTTACTCATTAACTCAATTAACTGATCTATATCTTTTTGCTTAAACCTATTTTTAATTTTTAAGTTAGATTTTTTTTTGGGAGGTTTAAAGTATTTTGTTTTTGCAAATTGAATATCTTTTGGAATATCTACTAATACTGGCCCTGGTCTTCCTGTTGTTGCAACCTCAAATGCTTCATGCATTATCCTTGGAAGGTCATTTATATTTTTAACTAACCAATTATGTTTTGTGCATGGTCTTGTTATTCCTGTTGTATCGCACTCTTGAAAAGCATCTGTACCAATTAAATGAGTTGGGACTTGACCTGAAATACAAACAAGAGGAACAGAGTCCATGTAGGCATCTGTTAAAGCTGTCACAACATTTGTTGCACCAGGTCCAGACGTGACTAATACAACGCCAGGCTTTCCAGTTGATCTTGCATATCCCTCAGCAGCATGACCAGCACCTTGCTCGTGTCGAACAAGAATATGTTTAATTGAAGGATGGTTTTTTAATTCATCATAAATTGGAAGCACTGCTCCACCAGGATAACCAAAGATATGCTCTACCTTTTGATCTTCTAAACATTTAAAAACAATCTCAGCACCTGAATATAATTTTGGCATTCAGGCAATCTATCGGACTTTATGTTAATTGGTCAAGTTTAAGAGATGATTTATCTAATTTTTTTACAAAGGCATCAATTTTATTTAAAGATATTTTATCCCACGAAGTCATTCTCGTTCTGGCCCAAGTTGCTTGTCTTTTAGCATATTGTCTTGTTTTAATTGATATTAGTTCTATGGCTTGCTCTAAATTAATTTTATTCTGTAGATACTGTGTCAATTCCTCAATTCCAATGACCTTATTTACAGTTTGATCCTTTTTAATTTTTAATGAAATAAATTTTTGAACTTCTCTTGTGGCTCCTTTTTTAACCATAAGTAAGACTCTTTCATTTATTCTTTTGATTAACTCCTGTCTTTCGACATTGATATACAATTTCAAAAATTCATTTTCTTTAAAAACTGGTGTGGTTTTATCTAACCATTCATACATTGAAACATTGGTAAATGATTTAATTTCAAATGCTCTTATACTTCTTTGAGAGTCATTTGGATCAAATTTAAATTTAACCTTAGGATCAATTTGTAAAAGTTTTTTATAAAATTTTTTTTGACCTTCTTTTTTGTGTATTGCTCTAATTTTATTTCTAAATTTTATTGGAATCTCAGGGATTTCTACTAAACCATTGATCAAGGATTGAAAATATAAACCAGTTCCTCCAACTAAAATTGGAATTTTTTTTCTTTTTTTAATTTCTTTAATTTTTTTAATTACCTTTTTTAACCAATCTCCTGTTGAAAATTTTTTGTCTAAATCAATTAATCCGTACAAATGATGTTTGATACCTTTTTTATCTTTTAGGTTTGGTCTTGCTGTTAATATTTTTAATTTTTTGTAAACTTGCATGCTATCTGCATTAATTATTTCTCCTTTAATTTTTTTAGCAATTTTTACTGCAAAATTTGATTTACCTGAAGCAGTTGGACCTGAGATTAAAATGATCTTGGACAGATTGTCCATTGTTAGTCTAGCTTAACACCAATATATCTTCTTTGGTTTTGATTGTTGTAAATCACAATCAAAATTGTTTTTTGATTTGATTTAAGCGCGCTCTCAACTATTTCTTCAAGATCTTTTATAGATTTAATTTTTTTCTTTTGAGCTTCAATAATGATGTCACCTACATTTAAGTAATTTATCGGGCTATTTTTACCAATATTAGTGATCACTAGACCTGTTGTTTGATTGGGTAATTTTCTTTCCTTAATATCATCATCATTTAAAGGTCGTGCTATAATCTTTAATGATTTAACTTCAGAAATTTCTGGAGTTTCGTTTTTACTTGTTTTTTTTTCAACTTTAAAATCCTCTGAAGTCTCAAGTCTTCCTAATTTAATTTTTTTTGTAATTTCTTTTTTATTTCTCCAAACTTTAACATCAACTGTTTTACCTACTTCTGTTTGAGCAACAATAATTGGTAGTTCTTTCATTTCATTTATTTTGGTATTGTTAAACTCTAAAATTATATCACCATCTTTAATTCCTGCTTTATCAGATGGGCTATTCTCAGCTACACTTGCAACTAAAGCTCCTCTTGGTTCATCTAACTTTTCTACATCAGCAATTTCTTGAGTGACCACTTGAATTCTTACTCCAAGCCATCCTCTTTTAGTTTCACCAAACTCAATTAATTGGTCTATTACTTTTTTTGCACTGTTAGAAGGTATAGAAAAACCTATGCCAATTGAACCACCTTTGCCTAAGATTGCTGTATTAATTCCAATTACATCGCCGTTCATATCAAACAAGGGGCCTCCAGAATTTCCTGAATTTATAGAAGCATCTGTTTGAATGTAATCTTCATAACGAGAAAGCCCAATGGATCTATTTCTTGCAGAAATAATTCCAGCTGTAACTGTTCCACCTAAACCAAATGGATTACCAATTGCAATTACCCAATCACCAATTCTCGCTTTATCTGAATCTCCAAATTTTACAGGTATGAACTTTTCTTTTGATTCTATTTGAAGAACAGCAATATCTGATAAGGGGTCAGCTCCAATAACTGTCGCTTTATACTCTTTGTCACCATCAACTCTTACTAAAATATCTTCTGCATCTTGTATGACATGGTTGTTAGTTACCACAATTCCACTTTTTTCAATTATAAAACCTGAGCCTAGAGCAGCTGATTTTCTTGTCTGTGGCGTTCCAAATTCTTTAAACATATCCTCAAAAGGAGAACCTGGGGGGAATTGAAATCCTGGAAATGGATTTGAATTAGTAACAACTGTTGTGGTTGTTGAAATGTTTACAACAGAAGGCATTAGTTTTTCTGCTAAATCTGCAAATGAATTCGGTACTTCTTTTGCAATTACCTGTGAAGCAAAAGTAATTGAAAAAACAATGAGTATAAATTTTTTAATCTTTTTCATTTTAATTTTTAATATACCAAATAACAACAAAACCAATAACTGCAAAAATTAATCCGCCACTTCTCAATTGTGAGTCGCTTATTAACTCAATCTTTTTTATCATATTTTTCATCTTTGATGGAAATAAGGCATACATAATACCTTCAATAAAAAGGAAGAGACCAAAAGCTATGATCAATTCTTTCATGTTTAATTATTATTGAGATTTAGGTTTTATATTTCCAAAAAATTTAAAAAATTCACTATCAGGAGATAAAATTAAAGATGTCTCTCCGCCGATTAAAGCTGTTTCATATGCCTGCATAGCTCTGTAAAATGCAAAAAATTCAGGGTCTCTTCCAAAGGCTTCTGCAAATATTCTATTTCTTTCACCATCACCTTCACCCTTCATGATCTCAGAGTTTTTATTGGCATCTGCTAAAATTATTGAAACTTCTTTATCAGCCGTTGATGTAATTGTGACTGCCATTTCCGCACCTCGTGCTCTAAATTCCTTAGCTTCTCTTTCTCTTTCAGTTTGCATTCTTCTAAAAATTGCTTCACTGTTTGCTTGTGGAAGGTCTGCTCTTTTAATTCTCACATCTACAATTTCAATTCCAAATTTTTGAGCCTCTGCATTAACCCCTACTTGAATTAAAGACATTTGTTTTGATCTATCCTTAGATAATAATGTTTGTAGTTCTTGTTGACCTAAAACATTTCTAATTCTTGAGTTAATAACTGTTGCCAATCTTGATCTTGCAACTCTTTCATTTCCAACTGAAATATAAAATTTTAATGGATCTACAATTTTAAATCTTGCAAATGCATCTACAATCAATCTTTTTTGATCTGAGGCAATAACCTCTGCTGGTGGAGTATCTAAATTTAATATTCTTTTATCTAGATAAACTATGTTTTGAATAAATGGGATCTTAAAGTTTAAACCTGGTTCTACTATAATTCTTTTTGGATCACCAAATTGCAAAACTATTGCTTGATTAACTTCTTTAACAATAAATACTGAAAAGAAAACTGCAGCTCCTAAGACTGCTATAATGGGTAATAAAATTTTTTGTACTTTCATTTAATTAGTTACCTTCTTTTTTCCTAGTTCAGGTAGTGGTAAATAAGGAACGACCCCTGATCCAGCATTTTTCTCAATAATTACTTTATCAATATCAGCTAAAACTTTTTCCATAGTTTCAAGATACATTCTCTCTTGCGTCACTTCTTTTGCTTTATCATATTCATTGAAGATTGATATAAATCTACTTGCTTCACCTTCTGATTGAGCAACTACTTTTTGTTTGTAAGCTTCTGCTGCTTGCATAATTTTTGCAGCTTCCCCTCTTGCTCTTGGGATAACGTCATTTGCATATGCTTCAGCTTCATTTTTAGATCTTTCCATATCAGCTCTTGCAGCTTGAACATCTCTGAATGCATCAATTACTTGATCTGGTGGATCAGCTTTTTGAGTTTGAACTTGTGTAATTTGAATTCCACTTTGATACTCATCTAATATTTTTTGAATAATTTCTTGTGTTTCAATTTCAATTTCAGATCTTCCTTCAGTTAGAATTGGTTGAATCTCACTTTTAGCAATTACTTCTCTCATTGCAGTCTCTGCTGCAGCTTTAACAGATCCTTCAGGATCTTGAATTTCAAATAAAAACTTTCCCGCATCTTTAATTACCCAAAAAACTGAAAAGTCTATGTTCACAATATTTTCATCACCTGTTAACATTAAACTTTCTTGAGGAACATCGGCTACTCCACCGCCTTGAGAAAAACCACTATCTCTCTCTGATCTAAACCCAATATCAATTCTGTTAACTTTTGTAACTTTTGGAGTTTCAACAGCCTCTACTGGAAAAGGAATGTGGTAGTTTAATCCTGGTTGAGTAGTTTTTATAAATTTACCAAATCTTAATACAACTCCCTGTTCATCTGGAAGCACTCTATATAATCCGCTTGCAAGCCAAACAAAAAGTAAAATAATTAAGATTAGACCAATTGGTTTTCCGCCTGATTTACTTCCACCAGGTAAAAATTTATTTATTTTATTTTGGATGTCTTTAATAATTGCATCTATGTCTGGTGGTGTTGGACCTCTACCTGAGCCGTTTCCTCCTCCAGGGGGTGTTCCCCATGGACTTCCACCTCTACCTTGAAAATCATCTGACATATAGTTAAGTATATAGTGCCTTTAATTAGAAAAACAAGTATTGATAGCCACATGACAGATAAAAAACCAGAACCAAGTGACGCAATGAAAAAAAAACTGGAGCCTAGAAAGTTCACTAAAAACCCAATTCTTGGAACAAAATTTACCATAGCAATTTCAAGTGCAAAAGGTGGAGTTGGTAAATCAACTTTTGCAACAAATCTTGCTTTAGCATTAAAACAAATTGGTTGTAAGGTTGGTTTGCTTGATGCTGACATTTATGGTCCTTCAATACCAAAAATGTTTGATATAAATGAAAAACCAAAAAGTGATGGTCAAACTTTAACTCCTATTACAAAATATGACATTCAATGTATGTCCATTGGTTTTCTAGCTGATCAACAAACTCCAATGATTTGGCGTGGACCTATGGTAACTAGTGCAATTAAAACTTTCACACAAAAAGTTGGTTGGAAAAACTTAGATTTCATCATTGTTGATATGCCTCCTGGAACTGGTGATACTCAATTAACTTTTTCTCAAGAAATTAAGATGGATGGAGCAATAATTGTTTCAACTCCTCAAGAAGTAGCACTTCTTGATGTTAAAAGAGGCATTAAGATGTTTGACAAACTTGGAGTTAAAATTTTAGGTCTGGTTGATAATATGAGTTATTTTACTGGTGATGACGGTAAAAAATATAAAATATTTGGTGAGGGTGGAGTTAAACGAACAGCTGAAGAATTTGAAAAAGAATTTTTAGGAGAAATTCCAATAAATCCTGAAGTTGGTAAATGTGGTGATGAAGGAAAACCAATTGTTGAAGCTGATCCTGAACATGAAATTTCTAAAATTTATTTAGACTTTGCTAAAAAAATAAGAGCTACTTATTTAGATAATTAATTTTTTTAATAATTAAATCATTAATCATTTTTGCACCTATAAGTGAAGGATGATATCCATCATAAAAAAAAAAGTTATTTTTATCATGAGTTGAACATAAAGGAGCAGATTCTTTTTTACAAAATGCTTTATATGAATAAACTTTATGAACTCTGGGCTTGTTTATGCTATCAAAAAATTCAATTACTTCTTTATTCTGCTTTAAAAAATCTGAATACTTATAGTTAAATACTCTGACCTTATTTTCAAATTTTTTTTTTGTAAATTTCTACCTATTTCAGGAATAGGATATAAAAGGATCACCTCATTGTTTTTTGATAATTCATCGATAAGATCAATGAAAGCTCGTTCAACAACTTGTGGGTTATGTTTTTTAGATTTTTTATCAACAAAAAGATTATCCCAATGTAAGGCTCTATCTTCTATTCTTTTGTTATAAAAATATAATGAAGTTGCACCACCTAAAATTATTATATTATTTCTAGATTTTTTTAAAATCTTATCGATTTTAATTCTTAAATTATCATAATCTATATTAATTTTTTTTGAATGTTTGTTTATTTGGTTAACATTTTTTAAATGAAAATATCCGGCACTTGTAATACTTAAAAATGAATAGTCAGATTTAGTTTTATCATAAAGATCATATGCAAGACTTCCCAAATGTGAGTCACCTAACAAAATTATTTTTTGCTCTATTGATCCAAAATTGCAAATTCTACCAAAACAAGGTTCATTATCTTGCTCTAAATAAAGAAAGGTGTGTTTCTTTTGATAGTTTTTTACTTTCAATCTATTGGTAAACCCCTCCATTGTAATAACGGTTACCGAATAAGTCGCAATAATGAAAAAAATTATTGTTAATGAAGAGATGATAATCTTTAGAGAAACTTTTTTTCTAGCTGGTTGTTCAATAAAATAATATGTAAATATTGATAAAATAAATGTCACTAATATTAATAAAAATTTTTCTAAGTTATTATTAAAAAAAATTTCTAAATGATTTGCAAATGAAAATATTGGATAATGCCAAAGATATAAAGAATAAGAGATTAAACCAATTTTAACGAATACTTTATAGGATAATATCTTTAGTATAAAGTTGTCTTCATAGCTAAACCATAAGATTAAGCTAACACCTATTGCTGGTATCAATGTGTAAAATGATGGGTGAAAAATTTTACCGTCAAAAGAAAAAAATGAATAAACAATTAACGTTAAACCTAGAATTGGGAATATTTGACAGAGAATTTTGTTTTGCCCTCTGTGACCTAGTTTAATTTCATAATATGCGAGTAATGAACCTAGAATTAATTCCCAGATTCTAGTATGTAGAAAATAAAAAGTAGCTGAAGGATAATTTTTACTACCCCAATCAGCTAATAATAAGCTGATAAAAAAACAAATTAAAAAAAAATAAAGAAGATGTTTTCTTAGAAATTTAAATACAAGCACTAGCCCAATTGGAAATAGAATATAATACTGTTCCTCAACAGATAAGGACCAGGTATGTAGAAAAGGTTTCAATAAGCCCTCAGGAGATCCGTATTCTAGACCAGAAAAATGAAAATAGAAATTCGAGGTAAATCCTAAAGAATATAAAATTGATTTTGAAAAACTTACTAGGTCAGTTGGATATAAATAAATCCAAGAGAAAGAGATTGACACCAACATTACAAATAATAAGGCTGGTAAAATTCTTTTAATTCTTTTTATATAAAAGTTTTTAAATGAAAAACTATCTTTCTCTATTAACTCTTTTAAAATTATGGAAGTTATTAAGTATCCAGAGATTATAAAAAAAATATCAACACCTAAATATCCACCTGAAAAAACTAGACTACCAAATAAATAGAAATTTGCGTGATAAATTATTACAGCTAATACAGCTATTGCTCTTAATGTATCGATTTCTGGACGATACTTAAGTTTGATCATTTTAATTCTAATCTTTAAACTACTTTATTTTTCAAATCAAAAGCAATCATAAGTTCATTCCATTCTCTTTTGGATAAGCCTGAGTTATCTGGATTAACATCCTCACCTTTAATAAGCTTTTGAATTATAATTTTTCCTTTAGCTGAAACTTCTGTGCCCCCTACTCTATAATCCATAAATGCATCATAAGTTATAGGTACCCATTTCTTAACAGTGTCCAACATAATATCTGCATAAACTCTTATTTCATATTGTGCATGACTATCCGCTCTTAGTCTTAAGAAATTCATCAAATTTAGTAAGTCTGTTTTCCAGTACCACTGGGTATAAGTATTTAAAGTTAAATTCATTCTAGCAAGTTCTCTTGCAAGTCCTTTTTTATTTTCATCGATCGTTGAGCCATCAAACCTTTCATTCAGCATCATTTCATAATTGTCATAGGTTCTTTCAGCATCATTTTTTAAAAGTTCCAAAACTTCTTTTGCTTGTTCACCTTCAATAACATCTCCTCTTCCTTGTCTGTTACTTGAAGATTGTGCTGCTAAATTTTCTTGTGATGGTAAATAAAACTCTTTATCTAAAATTGAATACCTTGCTGAATACTCATTAACATTTGCTGTTCTATGTCTAATCCATTGTCGTGCAATAAAAATTGGAAGTTTAACATGGTATTTAATTTCACACATTTCAAATGGAGTGCTATGCCAATGTCTCATCAAATATTTTATAAGGCCTGCATCTGTTGAAACTTGCTTGGTTCCTTTTCCATAGGAAACTCTAGCAGATTGAACAATTGACGTGTCATCTCCCATGTAATCAATAACTCTTACAAAGCCATGATCAAGCGCTGGCATTGCTTCATAAAGAATGTTTTCAAGTTCAGGAGCAGTAACCCTTTTTGTTTGATTTTGTTGGGCCTGTTGATCTTTGATTTCTTGCGATTGTTCTTTTGTTAATTTCATGATTTTTATTGAATCTCCTTCAAATGCTTTTATAGTAATAGTGTTGGCTTGCCAACTACGACGATAAACGAATTTCGTAATAACCATTACGGACGTGGGGGCAGTACCCACCACCTCCACCATTTACAACTTAAGGGGGTGAAATAGGATCGACGGGTGACTAAAGGTTATTCTTTCGTTCGGGATTGTTCCACCGTGACGGGCTAAACTTTAAATGCTAACGAAAGTTACGCTATTGCTGCATAATTAACTTAGGTTAATTATAGAAGCACGGTCTGGGGCACCGGGTAACAGAACGCCCCTTCACACTCTCCTACTTCTCTTTATTTATAATGTTGATTAACGTTTAGATTATTTTTTGGCGGACTGGTGTCGGCATTTTAATGCAAAACTTTATCTAAAATATTAACAATGACATAACGATGTTGATCATCACTCTCAACATCAAATTCTATTTGTGGGTCAACATCCCCTATCACTACATCTGCCATTAAAGTTATATAATCACCTAATTCATTATCCGTTGCATAATAATCAAATGTTTTTTTAAAAGTTATCATTAAAAAATTTTTTTGGTTTTATCTAGTTTTTTACATTTCATGTGCCAATAAAAAGGAGGAGTTTGGTAAAGGATAAGCGATAACTCTCCTGTATATCGATTGAATGATAAAGTTCTTTTAACATCTGCAAAAGTACTAGCCCTAATTTTTTGATCTGTTATCGAGGTTATTTTATATTTGAAGATACCAAATTGCATAATTTTTTTATCTAAGTCGATTTTAAAAGAGTTGTTTTCTCCAGATGTACCAATGGTATCACAATAAAATGATGCAATACTATTATTGGCTACAGCACTATTAATATTGAAAAACAATAAACCCAGAACTATGATTCCTAAAATCTTTTTCATTTAATTTTTGCAGAAATAAAATCAAAGATTTGAGGATAATAATCTTGAAAACAAGAATAATAAAGCATTACATGCCCTCTAGCTTTTTTCTTCATTTCTTTCTTTTCTTTTTCATCAACTGGCTTAAATCCTTTATGTTTTTTTTTAACATCATGGGTCTCTTCCCATCCCGCTTGCATTCTTGGCAAATCTTTACACAGTTTTCCATTTACAGAAATTTCTCTACCATTTTTTGCATTGTGACCAGCTAATTCAATCATAGTGGCACCCGGTATATCTCCTATCCATTTTAAATATTTGTAATCACTATGCCAGTCTGCATGACCGTCAACGGGACTTGAAAAACTAATTGAAGAAAGTTCTTTAAAAGTTTTCATTTCATCAATTAACATTTTTCTTATAGGTCCATTTGGTTTTCTGTCCCAACAATTAGGCATATAGGCGATAGCACTGTTAAAAGCATCAGGGTATTTTCCTTTAAGTCTAAGTGCGTTCCATGCACCACAAGAATGTCCTGATAAAAATATTTGGTTTCTAGGTGTGCCTTTACTTGCAAAATAATCTATAGCTTCCTTTGTTCTTTTTTCTCTTAAATAAGTAGGAAAATTATTTATAACACAGTCATACCATGGAGGATGATAACCTCCTCTAAGTTTCCATCCACAAGCATATCCAATTTCTTTCCCTTTAAAAGGATCATTCTTTTTGTCAATTAAACTTCCATTCATCCATAAAACAGTTTCTTTTCCTTTAATATTTTTTCCAGAAAGATTAGGTGCCATTAATTTTGCTAAGCTAGAAGCCCAGCCTGGTCCCCAGCTTTTATCCCATCCCCACCCACCATGATTGAAGATAATTATGATTTTGTTTTCTGGGTTTTCAATATCTCTACCTTTCTGAATTTTTAATTTTTTTCCATCTGACCAAACAAAAGCATCAAAATTATTTGGCTTATGGTCGTTAGCAAAAGAAGTATTAGTCCACAACAAACTCAGAACTATAATCCCTAAAATCTTTTTCATGAACCACGATCCTAGCACCAATATCTTTGTCGGGCTAGTGTCGGGATTTTAGGTAATTTTGTACCCTCTAGTATTTCAACTTTGTTGCAAAATAAGGATTATATAAGCACGGTCTGGGGCACCGGGTAACAGAACGCCCCTATAAATTTATAAATTTACTTAAATCAGGTTTAAAATATTTAGGACCCTTCATAACTTTTCCAGACTCATTATAGATAGGTTTACCATCTTCACCTAGCTTACTCATATTTGAATTTTGAACCTCTTCAAAACATTTATCAAGATCGATACCAAATGCATGTCCAGCACCATAAGTTACATATAAAATATCTGTTAAAGCGTCAGCAACTTCTAAAAGATCTTTATTTTCCATTGCAATTTTAAGTTCTTCGAGTTCTTCTTTAATTAGATCGTATCTTAAAGTATTTATCTTATCAGAGCTAAAAGAAGGCTTAATTTTAACCTCTTGGCCAAAGGTTTTCATAAAAGTTTTTACTTTGTTAAAATTTGTCATTTAGCTCCTGTAAGTTTTTTAATTTTAATATATAAGTATACTAAATTAAAAATAATATATTAATCAATGAAATTAAGAAAAGAATTTGACAGTATTGGAAGTATAAACGTTTCAAATGATAAATATTGGGGAGCGTCAACCCAAAGATCTAATAAATTTTTTAACATTGGAAAAATTTTAATAAATATTTCAATAATTAAATCAATAGCAATTATAAAAAGATCAGCAGCGTTAGTACATTTTAAAGAAAAACAGATTGATAAAAAAATTACTAACTCAATCATAAAGGCCTCTGATGAAGTGATAAAAGGAAAACTAGATGAAAACTTTCCTTTAAAAGTCTGGCAAACAGGTTCTGGTACCCAAACAAATATGAATGTAAATGAGGTTATTGCAAATAGAGCAATTGAGATATTGGGTGGAAAAAAAGGTTCAAAAAAACCTGTTCATCCAAATGATCATGTCAATAAATCTCAATCTACTAATGATGTTTTTCCAACAGCTATGCATATATCTGTTGCACAAGAAACTGTATCAAAATTATTACCAAATTTGAAAATTTTAGAAAAAGAATTAACTAAAAAATCTAAAGAATTTAAAAGTATTATTAAAATTGGTAGAACCCATTTACAAGATGCAACCCCATTATCACTTGGTCAAGAGTTTTCAGGATATCAAGTTCAATTAAAGAAATCTATTGAAAGAATAGAGTTTGCCCTTAAAGAGATATTCTTTTTAGCACAGGGTGGCACTGCTGTTGGAACTGGAATTAATTCAAGAAAGGGTTTTGATAAAAAAATTGTTAAAGAAATTGCTAAATTTACAAAATTACCTTTTAAACCTGCCATAAACAAATTTGCTGAATTGGCTGCTCACGACTCTATTATAAATTTCTCAGGAACTTTAAATACTTGTGCTGTTGCCTTGATGAAAATATCAAATGATATAAGATTTCTTGGATCAGGACCTCGAGCTGGTTATGGAGAATTAATTCTTCCTGAAAATGAACCTGGCTCATCTATTATGCCTGGTAAAGTTAATCCTACGCAATGTGAAGCTGTTACGATGGTTTGTGCCAATGTTATTGGAAATCATACGGGTATTACTGTTGCTGGTTCTCATGGTCACTTTGAATTGAATGTATTTAAACCAATGATAGCCCACAATGTTCTTCAATCCATAGATCTTATTGCAGATAGTACAAAAAATTTTGCTCTCTTTTGCGTTAAAGGAATTAAAGCTAATAAGAAAAAAATTAAAGAGCATCTTGATAACTCTCTAATGTTAGTTACTGCTCTCGCTCCTAAAATTGGATATGACAATGCTGCAAAAATTGCAAAAACTGCTTTAAAAAATGGAACTACTTTAAAAGAAGAAACTTTAAAAACTGGTCTTGTAAAAGAGAAGGATTATGATCAGATAGTAGATCCTAAAAAAATGATTTACCCCTCATAAGCATCAAGTACATTATTTAATAATCTTTTAGTTTTAATTGTATTATTTAAATTATTATCCTCAAATTCCTCAATAATATTTAAAATTTGATCACCTACTTTTTTATTGTCAATTTTGACATTATTAAATTTAATCACATTATTTGAAAAATCATAATCAAAATTTATTAAAACATTATTAATTTTTCTTCTAGATTTTTTTCTTGTGTTAAGAGATGAGTATAATTCATTACTATTCTTGATATCAAAAAATAAATTTGTATTTAAAATCAACCTATTATCTTGGACAAATAAATTACTATTGCTTAACTCAAATGATCCTATGTCACTATTAATAAATTTTGTTTTATCAAAGTTTATTTTGCCATTAGTTATATCTAGATAAATTTTAGAATTTTGAAAAAGATTCTTTTGGTTATTTGAATTGACATTGATAAGAGTTTTTAAACTTATATTACTATTAAATAATGATCCTGATTTTATTAATTCTATTAAAATAGAATTAAAATTTAATAGCTCAGATATATTATTATGATTTAAATCAATTTTTAATTCTAGATCAAATGGATTAATTGATAAAATTCCATTGTAGTCAATTTTGTTATTTTTAATTTTTGAATTTTTGGAAAAAAAAATAACACTGTTGTTGTTTAATTTAAATTCTGAATTTATTAGAACTCCTAAAAAAGTAACAATATTATTTCCTTTAGCTTGACCATCATTATCAACAATATAATTATTAATAATTTCTAAATTAAGAGACTTTGCATTAAATAAAATTTTTTTTTCAATTTGTTGATCATATTTACTTTTTATTTCGAATGTAAACGGTATTGAAAAAATACTCCCTTTGAGATTAAATTTGTTATGTAGTGCCTGATCATCAAAAAAAAGATTTGCATAATTAATTTTTACTATAGCGAATATTTCATTAATGTTATCTTTAAAAAAGATATTGCTTTTGTCAAATTGAATTTTTTTTTCAGAAAGTTTCTCGTTTATTGAACTATAAAATCTTTTTAAATCAATACCAGATAAAGAAAAATTTGTATCTTTTATAATAATATTTTTTAAAGTTATTTTTTCTTTATCAAAAAAATTACCTTGATTGATAAATACTTTTAAATTTCTAACCTCACCTATTGTTTTTTTATTGTTTGGCTCATTTGATAATATATTGGTATTTTTAATTAAAAAATGTGGAGATGGAAGAATACGGTAAGAAATATCTTCAGTAGATGTTAAATCAATTTTAAATTCACTAAGAAGATTTTTTTTGATTTTTTCCTCTACCCAGGTTTTATCGTATATACTGGGTAATAATAAATAAAAAATATATAAGAACAATGAACCAATTAAAGTTATTAAAACTTTATTTAATCCACTAATATTAAATTTATTATTTGTTTTATTCTTAACTTTTAATATTGTCTTTTGTATTAAGTTATTAAAAGTTTTAATAATTTTTTTCATAAATGCTATTAAAATTAAAATATCTTATAATGAAATTTAAAAAATGATAAACTCTGAATATCTAAGCAATCTTAACGCAGCTCAAAAAGAGGCTGTTATGCATTTAGATGGCCCACTTTTAATAGTTGCGGGCGCAGGTTCAGGTAAAACTAAAGTTTTAACGTCTAGGATTGCTCATATTATTAATGAAAAAAAGGCTTTTCCCAATCAAATACTATCTGTAACCTTTACTAATAAAGCAGCAAAAGAAATGCAAAACAGAGTTAGTGCCATACTAAATTCTGAGGCTATTGGCTTAACATGGCTAGGAACTTTTCATTCAATTTGTGCAAAATTATTGAGAAAACATGCTCCTGCAGCTGGTTTAACATCTAATTTTACGATCATTGACACAGATGATCAGGTAAGACTAATTAAGAATATATGTAAAGCTGAAAATATAGATATTAAACAATTGGCTCCAAAATATATTTTATCCATTATTGATAGATGGAAAAATAAAGGATTTTATCCAAATGAAGTCATTATAAATAAAAATGATATTTATGAAAAAACTGTACTTCCTTTATATAAAATTTATCAGCAAAAACTATTAGATTTAAATGCGTGTGATTTTGGAGATCTAATTTTACATGTTGTAAAAATTTTAGAAAAAAATTTAGATATAAGAGAAATATATTCAAATAATTTTAAATATATTTTGGTCGATGAATATCAAGATACAAACTACATTCAGAGTAGATGGTTATATCTATTATCGGAAAAACATAAAAATTTATGCTGTGTTGGAGATGATGATCAATCTATTTACAGTTGGCGTGGTGCAGAAATCAAGAATTTTTTAGAATTTGATAAGGTTTATGAAAATGTAAAAGTAATAAGATTAGAAGAAAATTATAGATCCTCACAAAATATTTTATCCGTTGCCTCAAATTTAATAGCTAATAATCAAAATAGAGTTGGCAAAACTTTAAAAACCACAATGGATGAGGGTGATTTAGTTAAACTTAATTGTTTTAAAAATGGAAAAGATGAAGCGATAGGAATTTCAGATGAAATAGAAAACAAATTAAAAAAAAAATATTCTTTTAATAACATAGCAATTTTAGTTAGGGCAATTTTTCAAACTAGAGAATTTGAAGAACGTTTTTTAAAAATTGGTCTTCCTTATAGGATCTTGGGAGGTACAAAATTTTATGAAAGAGCAGAGATTAAAGATTGTGTTGCATATTTAAGGTTAATTCATCAACCTAAAGATGACTTAGCATTTGATAGAATAATAAATAATCCTAAACGATCTATAGGTGAAAGTACTATTAAATTAATACATGAATTTTCAAAAGAAAACTCCTTAAGTTTAGAAATTTCTTCTAAGCAATTAATTGAGCAAAATTTAATTAAACCAAAAACTAAAATGGGCTTGAGTTCTTTTTTATTTTTAATGGATAAGTGGAGAAATGATGTCAATATAAAAAAAATTAACCATGTAAAATTACTCCAGCTAGTCTTGGATGAGTCGGGCTACTCTTCAATGTTGAAAAATAAAAAAGACGTAGAAAATGAAAATCGGCTAGAGAATATTAAAGAGCTTCTCAGTGCAATGAAAGAGTTTGATAATTTAGAGAGTTTCTTAGAACACGTTGCATTAGCAACATCAGTTGATCAAGATTGGGATGGTGAAAAAATTAATATGATGACTATGCATGGCTCAAAAGGGCTTGAGTTTGATGTGGTTTTTCTACCTGGATGGGAGGAGGGACTTTTTCCACACCAAAAATCAATTGAAGAAAAAGGTCAAAATGGACTTGAAGAGGAAAGAAGGTTGGCTTACGTAGGAATAACTAGAGCAAAAAAGAAAGCACTTGTATCTTTTGCAATGAATAGGTTTTACCAAGGAAATTGGATTGATAGTATGGCCTCAAGGTTTATCGATGAACTGCCAGAAGAATTTTTAGAAAAAAACTCATATTTTGATGACAGTAAAGATGATGATTTTGAATTTAATCAAGATTTTGAAGCCAATGAAGAAATAAGAAGCCCAGGTTGGATGCGATATCAAAAAAGAATTAAATGATTATAAAAAAAATAAATAATTTAAGAAATAAATTCAAAAAATATAAAATTGATGGCTACATTGTTCCTAAAAATGATAATTATTTTTCTGAATATGCCAAAAATAATAGATTAAAGAAGATTACAAAATTTTCAGGTTCAGCAGGCTTAGCTGTTATTTTAAATAAAAAAAATTATTTATTTGTTGATGGTAGATATACTATTCAAGCTCAACAAGAATCTTCGGATAATTATAAAATAATTGAGATTCATAAAAAACTTCCAAATGAAATTATTAAAAATCTAAACTTAGGTTATGATCCAAGTCTATTTACAAAAAATATACTTAAGAAATATTTTTCAAATAATAATTTAACTGCAATAAACCATAATTTAATCGATCAAATATTTAAATTTAAAAAGATAAAAACAAAACCTTTTTTTTCCTTGGATAAAAGTGTTGTAGGCGAATCACATTATTCAAAAATTTCTAAAGTAGTAAAATTGATTAAATCAAATAATGCTGATTATTTGTTTGTGAGTGCACCCGAAAATGTTGCCTGGTTACTAAATATTAGAGGCCATGATAATCCTAACAGCCCAATACCAAATGCAAGATTAATTATTAGTAAAAATAAAAAGATATATTTAATAACTAAAAAATCTAACGCAAAAACTATTATTAAAGAAAAAAAAATAAATACAAAATATATTGTTGATGAAAATAATTTATCTAATTTATTCTATCAGTTAGAAGAGGGTAATTTTATAATTGATAATAAGTCTTGTTCAATTTTATATGAAAACATCATAAAAAAAAGATTCAAATTATTAAAAATTGAAGATCCAATTTATAAATTGAAATCTATTAAAAATGAGCAGGAGATAAAACATATGATGGAAGCTCATAAAAAAGATGGGCTGGCATTAACAAAATTTATTTATTGGATTAAGAATGTTAATAAAAAAGTAATTACAGAAGTTGATGCACAAAATAGATTGGAAAAATTTAGAAAATTAAATCCAGCCTATTTATACCCAAGTTTTAATACAATAGCTGGCGCTGGATCTAATGGGGCCATAGTTCACTATAGAGCAACACCTAAAAATACTAAAAAGATCAAAAAACAAGACCTTTTATTAGTTGATTCAGGTGGTCAATATAAATTTGGTACAACAGATGTTACTAGAACCATTTGTTTTTCTAAGCAAAAAAAATCCATAATGAATACTTATACTAATGTTTTGAAGGGACATATTGCAGTTGTTCAAACCAATTTAAATAAAATTAAAACAGGAAAAAAAATAGATATTAGAGCTAGAAAATTTTTAAAAAAAGTAGGCTTAGACTATGCACATGGAACAGGACATGGTGTTGGTTTTTTCTTAAATGTTCATGAGGGTCCACAATCAATTTCAAAATATAATAATATTAAATTAACCAAAGGAATGATTTTGAGTAATGAACCTGGGTTTTACAAAAAAGGACATTTTGGAATTAGAATAGAAAATTTGATATATGTAAAAAAATTTAAAGATAAGTTATTATTTGAGAATTTTACGCTTGCTCCCATAGAAAAAGATTTGGTCAATTACAAGCTACTAAACAAATCTGAAAAAGATTATTTATTTAGATATCATTTAAAAATTTACTCTGAGTATTCATCTTCATTAAATAAAAATGAAAGAAGATGGTTAGCCAGTCTTATTTAGCATTTTTAATAATTCTTTTTGATCAATAATTTTTATATTTAATTCTCTTGCTGTATTTATCTTTTTAATAGTTGGTTTTTCACCTGCTATTAAATAATTTAATTTTTTATTCACATTACTAATTATTTTTCCTGAATTTTGCTCAATTAAAGATTTTGCCTCTGCTCTACTAATTCCATTTAACTTACCTGTGAGCATAAAAGTTTTATTATTCAACAATCCTTTATCATTTATTAAAATCATATTTTGTATTTTAAGTTTTTTTCTCAATTCAGATAGCACATCCAAATTTGTTTTATTTAAGAAAAACTTTTTTATTGACTGAATTTGAGTATTACCAATACCATCAATATTTGATAAAATTTCTATGTTCTTATCATTTAATAATTTAAAAAAATTATCTGAAGTTTTTAAATGCTTTGCTATAAGTTTAGCATTTTCTTGTCCTATATGCCTAATTCCTAGAGCGTAGATAAACCTATCTAAAGAGATTGTTATTTTTTTTTCAATTGAAAATTTTAAATTTTTAACAGATAATTTTCCCCATCCTTCTAATTTTTCTATTTTATCATAATTAAAATTAAAAACATCTTGTGGGTATCTTATTAGCTTTAAATTCCAAAAGTTTTCAACAATCTTTTTACCCAGTCCATCAATATTAAATGCCTCTTTTGATACAAAATGTTTAATTTTTTCTATTGCAATTTTTTCACATTCATATCCCTCACTAGTACATCTTCTAACAGCATCTTTTTTTTTTGTTGTCTCATTATAATCTTTGACAGTTTTGTTGCCACACGATGGACAAATGAGAGGGAAATTAAATTTTTTAGAGTTTTTATTTCTTTTTTTTATATCAACTGAAACAACATGGGGTATTACATCGCCTGCTCTTTCAACGGTCACTGTATCCCCAATTCTTATATCTTTCCTAATAATCTCATCTTCATTATGTAGTGTGGCATTAGAAACTATAACACCACCAATATTAACTGGCTTAATCTTTGCAACAGGTGTTAGGGCGCCTGTCCTTCCTACTTGGATCTCAATATTTATTATTTCAGAAATTGAGCTATTAGCTGAAAATTTATGTGCAATGGCCCATCTTGGGGCATTAGCAGCAAATCCTAATCTTTTTTGTAAACTATAATCATTAACTTTATAAACTACACCATCTATATCAAATGCTATTTCTTTTCTTTTTTCTTCTAAATTCTTATGATTAAGCATTAAATTTTTGATCCCTGATATTTTTTTATTAAGTGGATTTATCTTAAAACCCCAGACTTTTAAGTTTTCTAAAAATTCACTTTGATTATAAATGTTCATTTCTGATGTATAACCAAAGGTATAAGCAATAAATTTTAATGGAATTTTAGCAGTAACATTTGGATCTTTCTGTCTTAGTGATCCTGACGCTGCATTTCTAGGGTTTGCAAATTTTTCACTAATCTTTTTAAAGTCATCATTTTCTATAAACACTTCACCTCTAATATCTATTTCATTAGGAAAAT
This sequence comes from Candidatus Pelagibacter sp. PS_43, assembly GCF_059417795.1. NCBI lineage: Bacteria > Pseudomonadati > Pseudomonadota > Alphaproteobacteria > Candidatus Pelagibacterales > Candidatus Pelagibacteraceae > Candidatus Pelagibacter > Candidatus Pelagibacter sp. PS_43. The sequence continues at coordinate 903,184 of NZ_CM182066.1, forward strand.
TTTTTGTACTTACATTATGTGGGATGTCCTTAATTGTTTTTAAATTTTCTGTAATATCTTCTCCTTCGTCTCCATCTCCTCTGGAAAGTCCCTTTATAAATTTTCCATTAATATAAATTAATGATGCTGATATTCCATCAATTTTAGGTTCAGCGCTATAATCAATTATATTTTTTTCATCTAAGCTTAAAAAATTAAATATTTTTTTTTCAAAACTTTTTAAATCTTCTTCGTCGAATGCATTTCCAAGTGATAACATTGGAACTTTATGTTTTACTTTTTCAAAATTTTTTGATGGCTTAAAACCTACAATTTTTGATGGAGATTTTTTATTATTTAAAAATTTGTAGGAATTTTCTAAATCAATTATCTTCTTTTTAAAAAAATCATATTCTTGATCTGAAATAATTGGACTATTATTATCATAATAATTTTTATTATATGCCTCTAATAATTTTAATTTTTTTAAATAATCTTTACTTATTTTTTTCTTATCCATTTATTAAAAAAGTTTTTTAAATTTTTCTCTCAAACTTTTTTTTTCATTTTCAACTTTTAATGTTTTATATTCTTTATTAAATATACTGTAGGTTTTTTTATACCATTCACTAGATAGATAGTTGTATCCCAATAAACTTGCATATTTTTTAGCTTCACCCTCAAGACCAATTTTATAATGAATTTCTACTAGTCTGTGAATTGCCTCTTCTGTATAAATTGTTGTATCATAGTCATTAAGTATAATTTTAAACCTGTTGATTGCTGCTACCCATTTCTCTTTTTTTATGTAGTGCCTACCTAAATACATTTCCTTTGATGCCAAAACATCATTGATCAAGTCTATTTTAAACTTTGAATCAAGTGCAAAATCAGTGTTAGGATAATTCTGAATTACAAATTTAAATTTATTTTTAGCTTCTATTAATGGTTTAATATCTCTTTTTTCTCCTTCAATATTTTCGTAATAAGACAAACCAATTAAATAATGCACATAGTCTATTCTAGGGTCTTTAGGATATGTTTTTAAAAATCTTTCAAGATTGTATAAGGCCTCTGAATAATTACCTTCAATATAATAGGCATAAGATGCCATTAAAGATGATTTTGATGCCCATTCAGATTGTGGGTATAATAGCTCCGCTTCTAAAAATTTTTTAGCTGCAAAAAAAGTATCATTTTCGTCAAGAGCTTTTACACCTTCTTTGTAAGCTTGTATCATTTCATCTTCTTGATTAATCTCTTTAATTAAAGAAATTTCCTTATCATTTTTTGAACAACCATTTAAAATAAAGATTGATAATAATATTATTAATTTAGATAAAAATTTCATTTAATTTATTATAATTTATATAATAAAAAAAATTAAGCGATAGACCTTAAATGACTTTTATTTATAAAAGAATTTGGCAGATTTTTTTCAGTAATTTCGATTAGTGAAAAATTTTCATCATTTTCAAAAACTTTTCTTAATAATTGATTTGTAAGCTTATGACCGCCTTGAGAACAAACTATTTTTCCAATTATTTTATAGCCAGCCAAGTACAAATCACCCATACAATCTAAAATCTTATGGTTAACAAATTCTTTTTGATTTCTAAGTCCATTTTGATTTAATACCTGATTATCTTTAACAACTATTGCATTATCAATAGTACCACCTTTTGCTAGGCCCAATTCTTTTAATTTTTCTATATCTTCAAACAAACAAAATGTTCTAGAGTTATAAATATCACTCAAGTCAGATTCGAAAACTTTTACTGAGTTTCTTTGTCTTCCTATAAATTCATTTGTATATTTTAGTTCAAAATCTATATCTAAACTAATTTTACTTGGCTCAATAGTTATTGTTTTGTTTCCATCTACAAATTCTATTTTCCTTAAAATCTTAACAATTTTAATGGGAGTATCACTATTTTTAATTCCAATTTTAGTAATAGCTTCAACAAAAAGTTTTGCTGAACCGTCCAAAATTGGCACCTCTTGATTATCAATTTCAATTAATGCATTATCAATGCCTAAACCATATAAAGCACCCATTAAATGTTCTATAGTCGATACACTCACCCCATGATCATTTGAAATGGTCGTACAAAATACTGCACTGCTTACATTAAATATATTTGGAACAACAATATTATTCTCTTTTAAATCTATTCTTTTAAAAATTATTCCAGTATTTGGCGCAGCAGGCTTTACAGTCATGGTTACGGCTAAGCCGCTATGAAGGCCAATACCATTAAATGTAATATCTTGATTAATAGTTTTTTGATTTAAAACAGACATAGAGGTCTTATAAATAGTTAGATTAAATTAAGAAAAACAAGAAATGTTACAGTAAAATACTAAAAATTCTTAACTGGTTATCTAAATAAATGAAAGAGTTTTTCAAAAAAACCTTGTTTTATTGATTTTTTTGGAACTACTAAAACTTCTTGTTTATTTGGTTTTGAAATTAAGCTGAAACCTGACCAACAAATATCCTCAAGTGTTTCTTCCAAAAAATCAATATCATTAGCAAAGGAAATATTATCTTTGAGCTTACTATCAAGTATTTTAGATCCTTGACCAGTTAATACCATCTTAAATTTCTCAGTTAAAAATAAATTTGATTTAATTGACTTGCTGCATAACTCAAGGATTTCTTCCGTCCTAGCAAAAATTATTTTTTGAAGTATGTCTACTGATTCAATTTCATCACTTAGAGTATTATTTTGATCAAAATTGAGTTTAATTTTTTCAGATTTTTGTAAACTCATATCCAATATCTTGGAGAGATCTTTTGTAATATGGTTACCGCCAACAGGTAAAACATCTAACAGAGCTATATTTTCATTTAAATACGTAATTACAGATGTTTTATCAAATCCAACATCAATAAATGATACGGGCCCACTAAGATTTAAGTTACTTTTATAATGAATGGATTTTGCGTAGCTTGTACAAATAATTCTATCAACTAAAATATTTAATCTAGAAAAAATATCTTTAAAATTTAAAACTAATTCTATAGGTAAGCAAATAAAAAGTATGTCTAAAGAAAAAAAATTACAATTAATTTTATCTGGTAAAAAGGGGTAATCAACTCCATCAATCTTATAATTATTAATGATGATATGAGCTATATTGTAACCAGTATAATATTTTAAAATTTCTTGTTTTGCTTCTTGAACTAAAAATTTTATATTTTCTTTTTTTAATTTTGATCCATCAAGTTTTTTGGATAAAGAAATACTTATTGAGAGCATCTTAGGGCTATCTACCATGAGATTTACACTGTTGATATATTTGTTTGAATCTTTCTCAAGTGAATTTACAATTTCTTTAATTTTTAACTCTAGGCTTATATTGTCTTTAAGAAATTCACTTTCTGTAAAGTATGCATCATTGTCATTATCTATATTAAATGTTGCTGCTCTTATTTTAGATGAACCACAATCAAAAAAAGTTTGATAATTTGTATTAGACATTAATTTATTATTAAACGATCCTTTACCCTAAGATCAATAATTTTTTTATTAACTTGATCGTCTTCAATAATCTTATATGCAAGATTTAAAGCTACTAAGGAATTTTCTAAAGGCAACTTAATCAGAATATCATTATTGGTTAAAATATCCCATCTATTTGACTTAAAAAAATATAATGTCTTAAATCTATCAAAGGTAAACTTTGATTGTTCAATATCTTTTTTTAAACTTAAAAAGCTTTTTGATTTAAAATCTCCAAACAAGAAAGGTAAATTTTCTGAATTTTTTGCATCTTTAATAAGTTTACCATTTGCTCCAACTAATAATTTATTGTCATTTGATGTTCGGGCTAGATATCTGGTGGGTGTAATTTTTATCACTATATTTCCAGGATAAATTCGTTTAACACTATATTTTTCTATAATATTGTAGTCATCAATTATGTCGACAATTTCTTTACGATTAATCAATAAAATATTTTTATTAACTAAATTTTTAAGTCTATTTGAAATGTCAAAATTATTATCATTTGAAAGACCTTGAATTGTTATTTTATTATTTGTAGATAAGTATTCTTTATTGTTGAGTGTAAATTTACCACTTATTGTACTTAATGTAATTAGCAATATAAAATAAATTACTATTTTATTTTTTTTACCTATTGATTGATGCATCTTTTAAAATCCACTCAATTAATTTGATAAAAGTTATACCTTTGTAACTAGCAATTTCTGGTACTAATGAAAGTTTAGTCATACCTGGCTGTGTATTAATTTCTAGTAAATAAAATTTACCTTTATGATATTTAAAATCTGATCTTGATACTCCCCGACAGCCAACTATTTGATGGGCTTTATTTGCGATGTTTTCAACCTTACTCAAATCTTTTTTAGATAAATCTACAGGAATTATGTGTTTTGTTTTAGCGTTTGAACTATATTTTGCTTCATAGTCATAAAATTTTCTTTTAGGTTTTAATTCAATTGCGCCAAGCACTTTTGGGCCCATTACGGCAACCTGTATTTCTCTTCCTTCAATAAACTCTTCAATTAAAATTTGTTTATAAATGTTTAATTTTTTCAAATTTTTTATGAAATCTTTTTTTGTGCATATATAAACATGTACACTTGATCCCTCATTTATTGGCTTTATTACAACTGGAAATTTTAATTTTTTATCAATTTCTTTAGTTATATTTTTGATTGGTCTTAAAAAATCGAACTTGATATATTTTGGTGTTAAAATCTTGTTTTTAAGAAAAATTTTTTTTGATAATTCTTTATCCATAGCAATTGATGATGCAAGTATACCTGAATGAGTATAAGGAATTTTTTGTGTTTCTAAAATTGATTGAATATAGCCATCTTCTCCATATTGTCCGTGCAAAGCATTAAAAATTATATTTGGCTTAAATGATTTTATATTTTTAAGTAAATTATTATTTGGTTCACTTATTTTAGTTCTATAACCATTTTTTTTTAACTCATTAAAAACTTGCTTTCCAGTATCTAAACTTATTAATCGCTCTTTGGATATTCCTCCACAAAGTACTAAGATTTTTTTTTTCATAGCTATTCCAATATTTTTATTTCTTTTTCAAGTATAATTCCTGTTTTTTTTTTAACTTGTTCCTGAACAAAGTTGATTAATTTAATCATATCATTGAAACTAGCGTTACCTTTATTTACAAAAAAATTAAAATGTTTTTCTGAAATACTAGCATCTCCAAAATTCAAATCTTGTGGCACAGACTCTTTAATTAATTGCCAAACTTTTTTATCTGATTGATTAATAGGATTTTTAAAAGTGCTGCCACTTGTCTTTATTTTAGTTGGTTGAGAGTTATCTTTTTTATCTTTTAGATCTATGATTTCAGTTTTAATCTTTTCTTTATCTTTATTGAAACCTTTGAAAGAAGCACTTAAAAAAATCAAATCTTCTGGTAAGTCATTATTTCTATATTCAAACATAATTTTTTTAGCAGGTATTGTTAAAACTCTACCATTCCTATCGATGGCTTGCACAGATAGAAGTATGTCTTTAAATTCTCTGTTAAAGCAGCCGGCATTCATTCTTAAACCACCTCCAACGGTACCTGGTATACAAGCTAAAAATTCGAAACCGCCCACTTCATTTTCCATAGCAAAATCTGATAATTTTTTATCAGAACAAGCACTACCGGCAATAATTGTACTATTGGGAAGCATCGAAATATTGGCAAAATTTTTACCTAATTTAATAACAACACCTTCATAAGTTTTATCACTTATTAGGGTGTTTGAGCCAGCACCTAGAATATGAATTTTTTCTTTTAAGCCAAATTTTTTTAAAAATAGAATTAAATCTGACAAATTATCAGGTTTAAAATATGCCTTAGTTTTACCACCTATATTGAACCAATTGCTTTTCTTTAGATCAAAATCAAATAAAAATTTACTATTGATCTCACTTGAGAATTTTTTTAATTCTTCTATTTGCATTATATTATTTTTGGAAGTTCTCTCATCCAGGAAGAAATTGTCCCTGCACCCATTCCAACAACTATTTTTTTTCCATAAATATTATTTTTAATAAATTTTGCTAATTGGTACTGATCATTAACCATAAATAATTTAACATTAGAATTTTTAATAATTTCTTTTGCAAAATTCATGTAATTAAATCCAAGCTTAATTTTCTCACCTGCAGCATAAATTGGGCACAAAATAACTGTGTCTGCTTTTTTAAAAGATAGGCTAAATTCTTTTTTTAAATCTTTTAATCTTGATATTCTATGAGGTTGAAATATACAAATAACTTCTTCTTTTTTATATGCGGCTCTAACTCCATTTAAAACTTCTTTTATTTCAGTTGGATGATGGGCGTAATCATCATAAAAATGAGTTTCTCTGTAGCTAAAAATTTTATTAAATCTCCTTTGAACACCTTTAAATTCTCTTAAACCATTTTTTATAAGTTTTGGAGAAATTCCAATTGTTAATGAAACAGCTGCTGCAGCAGTTGAATTACGTATATTATGAATACCAAGAAGGGGGATCTTAATATTTTTTATATTCAAATTTTTCTTCCCAGGAAGCTTTATTGATAAATCATATTCTGAAAAATCTTTTAATTGTTTTATATCTTTTATATAAAATTGAGATTTTGGGTTTGTTCCATATGTAAAATAATTTTTTATTTTTAGTCTCTTTAATAAATCATTATTATTTTTATCATCAATACATATGAATGATTTACCAAAAGTGGGAACTTTATTTATAAATTTTATAAACAAATTTTTAAGATCATCCATGGAATTGTAATAATCCATATGTTCTCGGTCTATATTTGTTATTATAGAATAGGTTGGAGGCACATAAATAAAACTTCCATCAGACTCATCCGCCTCTAATATACACCAATCACTTTTTCCAAGCTTTGCTGAATTTTTAATTGCATTTAGTACTCCACCATTAATGATTGTTGGATCTAATTTCGTTTTTGCAAAAATTGCTGCTAATAAAGATGTTGTAGTTGTTTTACCATGAGAGCCTGTAACAACAATATTTTTAGTTAAAGAGACTATATTTGCCAACATTTGTCCACGTTTATAAATTGGCAGCATCTTTTTTTTTGCTTCAATTAATTCTGGATTATTTTTTTTAATGGCTGAAGAGACAACAACAATCGTTGCTTTTGAAATATTTTTTTTATTATGTTTAATATTAATCCTGATCTTATTTTTTTGTAATCTTTCTATATTTTTATTATTTTGAACATCGCTTCCCTGAATATTAAAACCCATTCTTTTCATAATAAGAGCCAGGCCACTCATGCCAATGCCGCCTATACCTATAAAATGTATAATTTCAGTTTGTGCTAATTCAATTTTCATTAATAATAGAGTTAATTTTGAGATTTATATTATTCCAACTATTTTGATAGCTAAAATTTTCCATTTTAATTAGTCTTTCATTATATTGTTTTTTATTTTCAATGATATTTGTTAAAAAACTCACCATTTTATCTTCAGTAGTAGTATTTTGATTTAAGATCCAATTGCATCCTATTTCATTATAAAAATTTGCATTTTCAAATTGATGATTATCTTTTGAACTAGGTAGTGGTATTGCAACATGCGGTAAATTTAAAAAAACTAATTCTGCTAATGTTGTAGCTCCTGCTCTTGTAATACATAAATTTGATTTTTCCATGAAGATTGAGACATCTTCGCTATATTCAAACAATTCATAATCAATTTTATTTTCTTGGTAGGTCTTTTTTATACTAGTAAAATTATTTATGTTTGATTGTTGGTAAACTTTAAATTTATATTTTTTTGATAGTTTGACTATTGAGTTTTTAACCAATGTATCAAAAATTTTTGCTCCTTGACTGCCACCAATAACCAGAAGTTTAATTTGATCATTTATTGTCTTAGTTTTATTAAGTTCATAAAATTTTTTTCTTAATAAAGGGAGTATAATTTCAATTTTATTTTTTTGATTTTTAGGAAAATTTTTTATTTTATCAGAATAACAAAATATTTTTTTACAATATCTTAGAAAAAGCTTATTAGATCTTCCAATAACAATATTTGGTTCAAATAAATACAACTTTATGTTTAATAACCTTGATGCTAAACATAATGGTAAGGACATATAACCACCTGTCGCTATTAATACTTCTGTCTTTTTTTTTTTTAGAAAAATGAAAGATTTGATTGTTAAAACTAAGATTTTAAGAATATTTAAAGGGAGTAAAAAAAAATTTGTTTTAAATGGATTTATATTAAATATTGTTAAATCATAATCTTTTTGATTTAAAAATTTTAAGCCTCTATTATCACAAGTCACAGAAACTTCATTTAAATCTTTTAAATGTTGATATAATATAGTTGCTGGTACAACATGGCCACCTGAACCACCTGTACTTATTAAAATTTTTTTTTTCATCTAATTAACTTTTCTCTTAGTTAAATTTAATATTATGCCAGACAGAATAGACACGCCAATAATTGATGAGCCTCCATAGCTTAAGAATGGTAATGTCATGCCTGTAGTTGGAAATAATCTGATATTCACACCAAAATGTATTAAGGCTTGAAAAATTAATAAACTTATAATCCCAGTTAATACTAATTTTATTTTTTCACTTTTTTCTAAATATATTTTTTTAAAGACGGTATAGATAAAAAATAGAAATAGGATTAACAATAATATAATAGCAATCACACCGAATTCTTCTGAAATTACTGATACAATATAATCAGTATGTGCTTCTGGAACTCTATTTTTTAATGTGCCCTCTCCTATTCCTTTTCCAAAATAACCTCCACTACTTATTGCATCTATTGCTTTATCGGACTGAAAGTTATGTGTGCCGCTATTTGGGTTAAAAAAAGATAAAATACGACTTTTTATATACAAAAATTTTGGAATAAAAAAAATCATGTAAATAAATATTGATAATAGAAGACTTAGAGCGCTAATTATTATTGGTAAGCTGATACCTGATACAAAAATTAATGTAGCCCAAGACAAAAATACCAAAAGAGTCTGACCAATATCAGGTTGGATTACCAATAAAAAGATTATTGGTAGAATTGCTATAAAACTTATGACGTATTTAAAAAAAATATTAAAATTTTTTTCTATACATAAAATAGTGGCTATAAAAATAATGACGAAGGGTTTTACAAGTTCAATTGGCTGAAACCTTGGCAGAAAAAAAAGATTAAGCCACCTTCTAGATCCTTTTACTTCAACTCCGATAATTGGCACTAAAATCAAAAAAAAAATAGAAATGAAAAATAGATATAAAGATATCTTAAATAGATTTTTTTCGCTTAATGAAGAAAAAAAAATTAATACACCCATACCTAGTAATATAAATATTAAATGCTTAAAGAAAAAAAAATAATTATTAGTATCTAGTTTATCAGAGGCTATTAATGAGGTTGATACTAAAGAAAAAAATAATCCTAAACCAAATAAAAAAATAATTAATAAGAACAAAGTTTTATCTATATTTTTCCACCACTCATAATAAAATTTATATATCTCGTTAAAGTTTAACATTTATATATTTATTAATAATTTTGTTAAAATATTTTCCTCTTTCTTCAAAATTTTTGAAACTATCAAAAGAAGCTGCTGCAGGACTAAAAAGTATTATTTTATGTTTTATTTTATGATCTGATTTTATATCTATAAATATTTTTTTTATTAAATCTTTAAGATTAAAAAAAGACTCATATTTCATTAATCTTTTTATTTTATTTTTAAAAAAAATTTTATCTTTTCCAAAAATGTATGCTTTAATATTTTTATTATTTCTTTTATTTAATAATAATTTATCTCCTTTCTTTGCTAACCCTCCTACTATCCAATATACATTAGATAATGAACTTAATAGACTTACAGAAGAGGAAAAAGAAGTTGCTTTTGAGTCATTGATGATTGTCAATCTATTTGAATTATAGATTATTTGTTGTCTAAAATTAAGCCCCTTAAATTTTTCCAATGTTCTAAATAAAACATCTTTTTTAAGTTTTAATATATTTGCAACTACTAAAACAAACTTTAAGTTTTCTTTATTACCTTCTGTTAAAAAATATTGATTTTTGATCCTTGAGATAGCATTAATATTCGTCTTTTTACTTATCTTGATTATTTTTACTAAAAACTTTTTTAATTTTAGATAACGTTTTATGTAAAAATTATCATAATTTAAAATAGCCAAATCATCATCTGATTGACTTTTAATCAGTTTAAACTTTGCATTAATATATCCACTAATAGTCTTGTGTCTATCTAGGTGATCTGGCGATATATTTAAAATCATCGATATATTTGATTTAAACAATTTACTGTATGCTAACTGGTATGATGAGGCCTCAATTATGAAAATTGTCTTATTAGTTATGTTTTTCTCTAGTAAAATAGGGTTGCCAATATTACCCACTAATCTAACGTCTATCTTTTGAGCCTTCATAACTTCATATAGAATTTTAGCAGTCGTAGATTTACCATTGGTACCAGTTATAGTTATTTTATAATTGTATCTATAATTGTTGTAAAAAATATCTAAATCTGTGTGAATTTTACTATAATTTTTTTTTAAAAAATTACTTAATTTACATTTATTAATATCTATTCCTGGACTAAGTATTATGTAATCAAATTCTATTTTTCTAATTTTTTCATAATTTTTATTTTTTTTGTCATCATATTCAATAACTTTGTTATTTCTTTTTAAAAATTTTGATGCTGATAATCCACTTTTACCTAAACCATAAATTAAAATTTTTTTGTTATTGAAAATATTATGAGACTCTAACATTATCTAAGTTTCAAAGTCGCCAAACCTATCATTGCAAGAATTATTGAAATTATCCAAAATCTAATAACAACTGTTGACTCTGGCCAACCTTTTTTTTCAAAATGATGATGAATGGGTGCCATTCTAAAAATTCTTTTTCCAGTTAATTTAAATGATATAACCTGAACAATAACTGATACTGCTTCTAGCACAAACAGGCCACCTGTAATCGCTAGAACAAACTCATGCTTAGTAATTATTCCAATCGCTCCTAATGAGCCTCCTAATGCTAAGGATCCTGTGTCACCCATAAATATTTTTGCAGGTGGTGCATTAAACCATAAAAACCCCAAACAAGCTCCGATAATTGATCCACAAAAAACAGCTACCTCACCCATGCCTTCCAAATAAGGAATGTTTAAGTATTCAGAGAATACAATATTGCCAGTTACATAACTTATAAATGCAAAACATCCTGCAACCAATATAACGGGTACGGTAGCTAAACCATCAAGACCATCTGTTAAATTGACTGCATTTGATGAGCCAACAATTATAAATATAGAAAATGGTATAAAGAACCAACCCAGGTTAATAATCAGGTTTTTAAAAAATGGAAAATATAAATTTGTTAATTCAGTATTTTGAGAAAAATGTGCCAATCCCCAAATTCCAACTAAAGCTATTACTATTTGTGAAATAATTTTGAACCTAAAAGATATACCAGATGAATTCTTAAATTTAATCTTTTTATAATCGTCATAAGCTCCCAATGAACCATAACTACTTACTATGAAAAGTAAAAACCATATATGATAATTGGTTAAGTCTCCCCAAAGTAATATCCCTGAAAACAAACCTAATAATATTAAAACACCTCCCATTGTGGGAGTACCAATTTTTTTTATAATATGGTCACTTGGACCATCATCCCTAATTGGGTTTAAAATTTGTCTTGCTGAAAAAAACTTTATAAATGGAGTGCCTATTAACAACACAACAAACATTGAAGTAAACATAGCTAAACCAGTTCTAAATGTTAAATATTTAAAAACATTTAAAAAACCAAATTGATCAACTAAATTAACAATAAGACTATAAAGCATTAATTTTTCCGATTTTTATTTGTTTAACAAGAGTATTAAGTCCTGTTGAGTTTGAACCCTTAATCATTAAATAATCATTATTATTTAATGAATTTTTAATCAAATCAAATATTTGAGTTTCATTTTTTAAGATTAATCCTTTTTTATCTTTATTTAACACCTTATGGGTTATCTTAATATCTTTACCAAAAACATTAATGTTTTTAAGTGATAGCTTGTTAATACTCTTGCCAATTGCCAAATGTAATGATTTTGAATATTTTCCAAGTTCTAACATATCTCCAAGAATTAAGTGTTTTTTAGAGTTTACCATTTTAATATTGTCAAAATTATTTAATGCTGACTTTAAGGACAATGGATTGGAATTATAGCTCTCATCTATTAAATAAAATGATTTTTTAGCAAATTTAATTTTTTGTATATCACCTCTTCCTTGTGGTTTTTTGTAATTATAAAAAATATTTTTATTTAGATTATTCATATTCATAAAAATTGAAATAATTGTAATTGATGCCAATATATTTTTTAAGTCATTTTCAAAAATAGAATTGACATAAAAAAAAGTTTTTACTTTATTAATTTTTATAAATATTTTGAACTTCGACTTAACTTTAATGATTGATATTAAGTTGATATCTGAATTTTTATCTTTCAAGCTAAATGATAAAGTTTTTAATTTTCTTTTTTGGGCTAGTTTTTTATGAAAACTAAAGAAATCATCATCTCGATTTAAAACAAGATAACCATTACTTTTTATATTGTTAATAATTTCAGATTTAGCAAGTGCTATTTCATTAATATTTTTAAAATTTTTTATGTGGGCATGTGAAATATTTGTAATAACTCCCACATCTGGTTTTATAATTTTTGATAATTTATCTATTTCATCTTTTTTATCCATTCCAATTTCAAATATGCCATAATCATCATTGGCTTGTAAATTAAACACACTCAAAGGAACGCCAAATTTATTATTGAAAGATTTCGGAGAGTATGTGACTTGAAAAATTTTACCCAATGTTTTTCCTGTCAATTCTTTTAAAGAAGTTTTTCCACAACTTCCTGTTATTGCAATTATTTTTGTTGATAAATTATCTCTAAGTAATGAAGAAGCTTTTGTTAAAAAGTTTAAAGTATTTTTTACAATTATTTTTCTTTTTTCTTTTTTTCCTTCGCTAGCAACCACTAAACTTGCTCCTCTAGTAAATGCTTCTTTTACAAAAAGATTACCATTATTTTTTTTTCCTTTTATTGCAAAAAAAATATCATTTTTTTTTATCTCTTTAGAGTTTATTGATGCTTTTTTTATAATTGTTTTTGGGTTTACTGAAATATAATTAGATAAATCATTTAAAATGTTAATTTTTAAATTATCTGAGAGTATTTTATTTTTTAATTTAATATTTTTTAATATTTGTTTTTTATCAGAAAAAGCTTTTTTTTTGGTTCCATAGTCTTGTGTTTCTTCGTGACCCTTACCAGCTACAACTAAAATATCTCCTGTTTTTAAATTTAAAATTGCCTGCTTGATTGCTTTAGATCTATCTGCGATCTCATAAATCTTTGACTTTTCAATCTTTTTTTTAATATCTTTTCTAATATTGCTTGGATTCTCATTTCTAGGATTGTCGTCTGTTAAATAAATTTTTTCACAATATTGATTAGCAATCATTCCCATCACTGCTCTCTTGCCCTTGTCTCTATTACCACCACAACCAAAAACAATAGAAATCTTTTTATCTGCAAATTGTTCCTTCAAATTCAACAAACATGCCTTTAGTGCATCGGGTGTATGCGCATAATCAAGGATCACCTTAGAGTTATTTTTTATGTTACCTATTTTTTCAAGTCTCCCTCTAACAGGTTTAATATATCTAATAGAGTTTACTATTTTCTTAAATATTAAATTGCTTTTTTCAGCAGCAAGCATTGCCATAAAAATATTTTTTAGTTGAATTTTTCCTATTAAATTTACTAAAATTTTATAAGTATTTTTTTTATACCTAATATAAATTAATTGCTTGTCGTCTTGATATTCAATTGAAATTAAACTTAAGCTACTTTTTTTATTAGAAATAGTGTTAAGATTAAATTTACTCTTTAGTGCTATATTTTTAATTCTTTTATACTCTTGAATTGAATCGTCTGTAATTATATTTGCTTTTTTTTCTAACAGATTTCTAAATAAGTACAGCTTAGATTTTAAATAATCTTTGAAAGTTTTATGATAATCTAAATGATCGCGAGATAAATTTGTAAATATTCCAGTTTTAAATTTTAAACCATCTAACCTATTTTGTTTTAATCCATGACTAGAAGCTTCCATTATAACATTATCAATATTTTTTTTTTTAAGATTTTTTAATATTTTGTTTAATCTTATAGAATCCATTGTTGTGTTAAATGACTCGGAGGTTGAATTATTTGTTTTAACCCCCAAGGTTCCTATTGATGCTACTTTAATTTTATTTAATTTCAAAATTTGAAAATAAAAATCTACAATAGATGATTTTCCATTTGTACCTGTTACTGCTATTAAATTATTAGGTTTGTTATTATTGGTTGCATAAGAAAATTCGGATAATGCTCTTCTGGCATTTGGCGTGTTTATAAATAATATTCCTTTTTTTATTCCTTCAAATTTTAATTCTGAAACAATTATTTTTGCACCATTTTTTATTGCATCATTTATGAAGAGTGCGCCATCATTTGTTGTGCCTTTAATGACAAAAAATATATAGTTATTTTTACATTGCTTGCTATCGAAACTAAATCCTGAAAAATAATAATTTTTGTATTCAGGTTTTATATTTTTAAAGAAATGCCCAATCTGCATATGAATTTTAATTTTCTATATGTTTTGTGGCCAAAATAGGCCCAATTCTTTCTATGATATTTCCAGCAACTTCAACAGAGGTCCAGCCAGCTGTATTATAAGGTGTGCCTTTTGTAGGTTGTTTTCCATCTTTGTAATAATAAATATACTCACTATTAGTTTTGGGTTCATCTAATAAAACAATTAATGTGTACTTTGGTTTTGAAGTTGGAAATATAGAGGCAAACGTATTAACTTTTAAATTAGAATAACCGCCTAATGTAGTTTTTTGGGCCGTTCCAGTTTTACCACCTACTTCATATCCATCTATGTTAGCTAATTCTGCGGTACCTTCTTTATTTGTAACAATTTTTCGTAGAATTGGATTTAATTTTTCTGAAATGCCTTTCTTAATAATTCTATTTTTATTGTTAATGTCATCCTCATCTCTTTTAATTAAAGTAGGTTTAATATCAAAACCACCATTTGTAATAATTGAATATCCTTTTGCAAGTTGCAACGGTGTTGTAGTTATTCCATGTCCAAAAGAAACAGTGGCTAATTTACATTTTCCCCACTTGAACGGATATGGTTCTCCTACTTCTTCAATATCAAAATCAATTTTATTTAAAACTCCAATTTTTTCTAAAAAAGATTTAAGTTTGTCTATTTCTAACTTTTGTCCAATTCTAACTGATCCTATATTTCCAGATCTAATTAAGATTTCTTCCACTGTTAAATCTGAAGGAATATTATCACTATACTCTCCAATAAGTTGACCAGCACAACGAATTGATTTTGGCAAATCTAAAAACTCAGTATCAATATCTATTAAATCTTGGTTTAATCCAGCAGCAACTGTAAATGTTTTAAAAACTGAGCCTAACTCATAAACACCTTTCGTTGCTCTATTGATAAAATCTAAATCTACAATTTTTTCTCTCTTATTAAGGTCAAAATCGGGATATGAGACCATAGAAATAATTTCTCCATTATTTACATTCATTAAAATCGCAGCCGCACCTTTACTTCTAAAAATTGTATTAAATTTTATAAGCTGTTCTCTAACTAAGAATTGTACATCCGTATCAACAGTTAATTTAAGTGGTTTTTTTTCTTGCCTCAATCTATCATCAAATGATTTCTCAATACCTGATATACCCTGATTATCATCATCTATCTGACCAATAATATGACTAAAAAGATTTTTTTGAGGATAGACTCTAGCCAACTTCTCTTCTGGCACAATTGATTTATCTCCAAGTAACATGATTTTTTCATAATTTTCTAAAGATATTTTTTTTTCAAAATAAAAAAATTTATTTAGATCAATTTTTTTTTCAATTTCTAAATAATTCTTTTTAGGGAATAACAATTTTAAATTTATTAAAAGTTTTTGTTTATCTATTATTTCAACAGGATTAATACCAATATCAATAGAGCTAACAGTTTTGGCTAAATAATTGCCATTTCTATCCATAATATCTGCTCTGTAATTTTTTACATTAGAAGCTGGTGTAACTTTTTTATCTTGTTTTAATGAGCCTAAGTGAAGAAGCTGAATAGAAAATATTATTGAAATAACTAGAAATACAAAAAAGATAAATGCAATTCTATTAAACTCTATGTTGAGATTTGTTTTACTTTTTTTATATGAAAATTTATTTTCATATTCTTCTAAAATTATATTACTTTTCTTGTGAACCATTTTTATCTTTAATTAAGCTATTTGTGACTATTTGATCTTTATTCTCTCTTAATTCTTTAATTTGAGTAATATCTATTTTGATTAAATCTTTTTCAAAATATTGATTTTGATATTGAGTTAACTTTTCTGGAGAAGTCAGGAAATTATATTCTAATAATGCTTCACCAAGTTCTGTTTTTAAAGGCCTAATATTTTCTTTTAATACAAAAATTTTATCTTCAATTTCTTTTGTAGAATTTTTCACAATTGAAGTAGCTAAAACTAATATTAAGATTATTAAAAATGCTATTTTCTTCATAATTTCTGTGAAAAATTTTCAATTTTAATTAAATGATCAAACTTTTCTAGAATATCTGTCTCAAAATCATAAAAATCCTCTTTTTTAATAACGTATCTTAATTTAGCTGATCTAGATTGTGGATTTTCTTTAATTTCTTTTTCACTAGGTACAATAGGTTTCTTATTAGTAGTCTTAAATAAATTCACTTTTTCCTCACCTTTAGGCATGTATCTTGAAACACTTTTGTTTTCAGACATGCTTTTAAAAAAGTATTTTACTATTTTATCTTCAAGTGAATGAAATGTTACTACCGCTATAACTCCATCTTTTTTGACTACTTTGGCTGCATTAATTAATCCATAAATTAGTTCACTTATTTCTTTATTAACAAATATTCTTAATGCTTGAAAAATTTTTGTAGCGCTATGGGTTTTGCTATTATTTTTTCTCTTTGAAGACTCTATTATCCTTACTAGCTCCTCTGTTGTAATTTCTCTTTTAGCTCTATCTTCCACAATATTGTGTGCTATTCGATTGCTGTCTTTTTCTTCACCAAAATACTTAAATATTTGTGCAAGTTCGACTTTGTCTAGAATATTTATTGCCTCTTTGGCTGAAAACTCATTTATTCCCATCCTCATATTGAGTGCACCAACAGTCTCAAAAGAAAGCCCTTTTTTTGGATCCTTTATTTGATTAAGCGAATAACCTAAGTCGAAGATCACTCCTCTTATATTTTCATTTTTAAGCTTTAAATTATTTAACTGGCTAAATTTAATGTTCTTAAATAAAAACCTATCTTCAAAAGAACTTTGAATTATATTTGCTTTTTTTTGACTCTCTAAATCTCTATCTAGTGCAATTACTTTTGTTTCAGCAAAATTTAATATTTTTTTAGAGTATCCACCTTGACCAAAGGTGCAGTCAATAAATGTGCCACCATATTGAGGGGTAATAATGCTAATTAATTCACTTAGCAGTACCGGATAATGACTTCTCACATCTGGTACTATGGTGGCTATCATTTATTTTTTTGAAGACCATTAATTCTTTTGTCTTCTTAAAAATGCTGGAATTTCAAGATCATCATCTTCAGAGTTATTTTCATTATTCTCTGTCGATAAAAAACTATCTGATTCATTTTGTTCATTATCTGAACTAAATAAATCTGGAGCCGCATCTTCATCCACACCAAAGTTTTCAAGTCCATTAGAAGTTTGCTCAGTTTCTAATGGCATATTACTCTCTTCAGTCTCAACTGTGGTATTGAACGCTTCTTCAGTAAAAGATTGCTCATGATCAGCTGTATGATTATTTTCAACAACACTCTCAACCTCTTGAGAGTGTAAATTTTGTTGATTAATCATATCTGAAGTTGATTTATCTAAACTTGGCCCTGCAATAACTTCATTTTCTAACTTCAATGCATTTGCACCATGTGAAATGGGACTAGACATTGTTGGAGAAAAATTAAATGATTGAGCTGAACTAGCACTACCAAAGTCTGAATAACCTGGGTTTCTGTTTTGTATTCTATGAACCATATTAATTACAGATTTACCTTCAGGTTGTTGGCCATCTAGTGATGTTGCCACAATAGATACTCTCATTTTACCATCTAGCTCTGCTGAGGTAATTGCACCAATAATTAATTCTGCTTCTGGATCAACTTCAGCTCTTACTTTATTTACCGCTTCATCAACTTCAAAAAGTTTAAGATCTTTTCCACCAGTGATGTTTACTAATAAACCTTTGGCTCCTTTTAAAGTATAATCATCAATCAATGGATTGCTTATTGCCATCTCTGCAGCTTTTATAGCTCTACCCTCTCCTTCAGCCTCTCCTGTACCCATCATTGCTTTACCCATTGAGGCCATAACAGTTTCAACATCTGCAAAATCCAAGTTGATTAAACCAGGTCTAACCATAAGATCAGTTATACTTTGAACACCATGCATCAAGACATTATTTGAAAGATTAAAAGATTCTTCAAATGTAGTTTGTTCATTTGCAATCTTAAATAAATTTTGATTTGGAATTACAATAATTGTGTCTACATGTTTTCTTAATTCTTCAAGTCCTTGTTGAGCTCTTCTCATTCTTGAAGGGCCTTCATATAGAAATGGTAGTGTAACAACACCAACGGTTAAGATATTCAATTCTTTTGCAGCTCTTGCAATAACATGTGCGGCACCCGTTCCAGTTCCACCACCCATACCTGCAGTTATAAAAACCATATTTGCACCTTGAAGAGTGTTTACAATATCATTTAAAGACTCATCTGCAGCTGCTTGACCAATATCAAGTTTTGCTCCAGCCCCTAAACCTTTAGTTAAATTTAATCCAATTTGAATTCTTGCTTTTGCTTTACTTAATTTCAAATCCTGAGCATCGGTATTGACAGCAATAAACTCCACTCCTTGTAGACCATTATCTATCATTTCATTGATTGCATTTCCTCCTGCCCCACCAACACCTAAAACTAATAATCTTGGTTGTAATTCTTTTATCTCTGGCGCTTTAAAGTTAATTGTCATTTTTATTTCCCCTCATTGTTATTAAAATGTTTTTCCCATTTAAGGCTTGCTCTATTTATGTTTGCTTTTTTTCTAGCTATCACCTTAAATTTTTCAAATGCTGTTGGTTCCCATATTTGGAATGTTTGACCTTGACCAACAAATAACATGCTATTTTTTATTTTTGCGTGTTTTAATAATTTTGTAGATAAAGAAATTCTGCCTTCACTATCGAATTGTAAATTCACACTATCAGATAAAACTGATGTAGAAAAAAAATCTCTATTTTCTTCATAGGGACTTAAAGAGTCTATGCTTGCTGAAAGTTTTTCAATTCTATCTTGTGAGCAAGCTTCAATAGATTGATTATTAAATGATGGATAACAAATAACCCCGTTATATCCTAAATTAGAAAGATGAGATCTAAAACTAGCAGGCACGGACACCCTTCCCTTTTTGTCTATTTTGTTCTCGTAAGTAGATAAAAACATATTTTTTATATTTCATAAATTCCATATTTGGGAATATATGGGATATTATGGGTTTTTAGACATGCTGTCAATATGTTCATTTTAGGCTTATTTGATGAAGTTTATGAACAACTTGTTGTCTATCTCTTTAGAGTTTTAATTCAATTTTTAAGTTTGAAACCAATACAATTGTGGGATTAAAAATAAGAACATAAATGACTCAATTATGAATCAAAAGGTGAACACCTATTTTATTATTAAGCAATAGTTGTGGATAAGTTTGCTAGACGAACTATAAGCCGGGTTCTGTCATTAAAACTTATCATTTCTCTAGACTTAAGATCACTCTTAAGCTCAAGCAACTAACCCTGATGACTAGCCAAAGACGGCTTTTAGTTTTGCAACAATGTCATCTCTACTTAGTCTTGCTCCCAGTGGGGTTTTCCAGCGTTCATTGTTACCAATAGAACCGGTGTGCTCTTACCACACCTTTTCACCCTTGCCATGTTATGGCGGTATATTTTCTGTGGCACTATCCCTAGGGTTTCCCCCGCCAGGTATTACCTGGCACTGTGTCTTTGCGGAGCCCGGACTTTCCTCTTTAATAAAATTAAAGCAATAAGTCGTTCATCTAGCATTTACAATTTATTACTAAACTCAAAAACTTCAAGAAAAATTTATTTAAATTCTCCAACAAGATTTTTACTAATAAGCAAGCATTCTCGATCGATTTTACCATTAACTAATTCTTGTCTAAACCTTCTTTGAAATGCCTTTACTAACTCTCTTGAATATTTTACTCTATTAATATTTAATGGTTTCTTTTTTGAATACCCAATCTTAAATAAATTTTTATAGAAAAAAGTTTCTTCTTCTTCATTTATTTTAAGTTTTCTATTTTTTATCAGTTCTTGCTTATGCTTTAATGTATGCCATATCCCTATATTTTTTTTTGATAAATATTCCCAAGGAAACTTTTCTCCAGGATCTTTCTTTCTTTGTGGGGCTATATCTGAATGTCCTAAAATATTTTTAGGAAGAATATTGTATCTCTTTATTAATGATTTAGTTAATTTTAAAAGTGAAGATATTTGTTTTTGTTTGAATTTTTTATATCCATGCTCATGTCCTGGATTTGTAATTTCAATTCCAATAGAGTTTTGATTTAAAAATTTATAATTTTTCCATGAAGATTTTCCTGCATGCCATGCAATATATAAATCGGGTACCATGTTTATAATCTCTCCATTATTTTTGATAAAATAATGACAGCTAACCTCAGATTGTATATCTGCAAGTCTCCTCAAAGCATCAGATTCGCTTTTCATTCCCGTATAATGAAAAATTATAAATTTGATTTGCTTAGATGATCTTTTCTTTGGATTAAAGTTAGGTGAGTAGTTTAATGCTATCTTTAGAGCCATTTTTGGGTCATATTTATAACTATTTCTAGATTTACATTGAGCTTATATACATTATATAATTAAATAATAATGAAAAATTTTTTATTAACTTCACTAATTAGTTTAATGCTAGTCACCAATGTAAGTGCCGATACTGATGGTGAAAATAATATGTCTAACAAAAATTCAGGTGAAGTAAAAGATTGTTTTGAAAGTGTAAATAGAGCAACTTTTAAATTTAATCAGGTTTTAGATGGTGTTGTTTTTGAACCTCTTGCTAAAGCTTATAGGGTTTTGCCATCTCCAGTAAGAGCTGGAACAAGTAATGCTTTGGACAATCTTTCAACACTTGTAACAATTCCAAACAATCTACTTCAAGGAAATTTTAAAAAAGCTACTGTTAACACTGGTAGATTTATAGTTAATACAACTATTGGAGTTGTTGGAATATTTGATGTCGCAGAAAAAGTAGGTTTTCCAGAATATGAAAAAGAAGACTATGGTCAAACACTTGGTGTTATGGGTGTTGGTGAAGGATGTTATGTAGTGCTCCCTGTTTTGGGGCCTTCAAATGTAAGAGACACAGTTGGTTCATTGGCGAACTTAATGGGAGGTGATGCATGGTATAATGTTACTGTTGCAAATGACACTCAACACTTTTCTGATTTTGATTATTATGCGACAAGAGCAGGTGCTGGAATTGATTTTAGAGCAAAAAATATAGAGTCTTTTGATAACCTAGAAAAAAACTCAATAGATTTTTATGCATCTGTTAGAAGTTTATATCTACAAGATAGACAACAAAAAATTGCAAACTCAAATGCAATAACTGAAACCCAAAACGATAGTGATTGGGAAGAAATAGAAACTCAGTAAAAAAATAAAACTTAATGAGATTAAAAAAGTTTTTAATATTTTCTTTTATCATAATAAATTTTGTTAGCTTTAATCAATCCTATTCGATGGAACCTGATATATTTGTGCAATCAACGGTAAATAGAGCTTCAGAAGCTTTAGATAATAAATATTCAAAAGAAGAAAAAATAGAGAAGTTAAAACAGATCGCAATTGAAACTGTTGATATAATTGGAATTGGTTCTTACACTTTAGGCTCTTATAGAAAAAATATGAGTGAAAGTGAAATAAGTGAATATGAAAGACTTTTTAAGCAATATTTTTTAAAGAGCTTTTCTAGTAGATTGGCAGAGTATTCAAATCCTGAAATAGAAGTTGTGTCTAAAGAAAAGTTAAGTGAAAAATATACAATGGTTTCTAGTAAATTAGTTGCAACCGATCAAAGACCAGAGATTAAAATTGATTGGAGAATTTATACAAAAAATCCTGAAAACCCTCTAATTAGAGATTTAATTATTGAGGGCTTGAGTCTTGCAAGAACTCAGAAGGAAGAATTTTCATCTATCATCCAAAGTAACAACGGAGATATTAATGGTCTTTTTTCTACTTTAAAAGAATTCGTTAAATAATTTTTTGTAAAAAAAGATTATTTATTGGTGGGCCCGCCAGGACTCGAACCTGGGACCAATACATTATGAGTGTACTGCTCTAACCAACTGAGCTACAGGCCCTGAAAATTAAACTTTAATTATATTATAATGCAACCGATGTCTAGTATAGGTAAAAATAATGAGAATGGTGGGACTGGTTGGTTACGCTCCAACTACCCCTGCAATGTCAATGCAGTACTCTACTATTGAGCTACAGTCCCATAAATATAATTTATCTATTAATTTTTAATTTAATCTAAATACATTAGTTTTGTTTCCAGCAGCATACATAATAGATAAGTTTATCCAAAAAATAGTTAAATTGTAATCTGCAAAAAACGCACCACTGGGTAGCAATGGAATAAATGAGGTTAACAAAAATGTTAAACAACCTAATTGTAGGTAATTTTTAGAGTCAAGAATAATCCTAATTTTACTTAATATTAGACTAAATAAAATTAAAATTAAGATCAAGGCCCCCACAATTCCATGTTCCGCCAAAAACTCAAAATATAGCTGATGAGGATGGGTGCTACAAAAATATTTGGGATTTTTTTCATTTGTGCACGTCTCTAATCTATAATTTTTATTTCCTACACCAAAAATTTTATATTTTTTAAAAACCTCAAATCCAGATTGATAAAGAGCAATATATACATTTTTATTTGCTACTCTCTCTATGCTAATTTCATTATTAGTCTGAAAAATAGAAATTATTGGTTTAAAAAATTGACCACCATATCTTAATTTTAAAAAATTAGAGGTATTAAACAAAGATATAAATATTAAAACTAATAATAAAACTGAAATTATTTTTTCTTTAAATTTGAAATGATCATTCAAAAAATAAAATAAAAAAAAACCTAGAATTGCCTTAATCGAATTTGATCTTTCACCTGTCAATATTATTGCAGTAATGAAAAAAATAGTTAAAATTAAGATAATATATTTATACTTATTCATTATTTTATCATTTAAATAAAATAGAAATCCAATAATAATTAGATAAAATCCATTAATATAACCGCCTACAATTGGCTCATCCTTGAAAAAACTTACTATTCGTGATCCATAATCTTCACCATAGCCGAGTATATTTGTTCCAGATATAATTTCTATATAAGCATCTAGAGATAAAAAAGATAGGGTAAGGGCCCATATTACCAAAACTCTATTTGCAAAATCCTTATTGTAAAAAAAATAATTAAATGCCAAAAAAAGTATTCCAAATCTAATAAATCCAAGATTTCTAAGTGCACTCATTGAAAAATCTTTTGCTATAATGGAATTAAAAATTAAATATAAATAGAGCAGTATAATAAGTTTAACGTTTTTATTAGATAAAAACTTAAAATCTTTTTTGAATAAAATAAAAAAAATGAACGAAATATCAATTAGCAGAATATTAAACAAAGAAAAAGCGGATCCAATAATCATAGATGCAGGTATGAAAGAAAATAAAACAAGGAAATAAGAATTATGAATTTTACTGTTCATTTAATTAATTTAATACTCTATTAAATATTAAAAATAAATAAGATCTACCTTATGTTAATAAATAGATTGGTTTATTTAGCTTTCTAAAAAGCTTTTTAGTTGTTTGGATCTACTTGGGTGTTTTAACTTTCTAAGAGCTTTTGCTTCAATCTGTCGAATACGTTCTCTAGTCACTGAAAACTGAAGTCCTACTTCTTCAAGAGTATGATCTGTATTCATTCCAACACCAAATCTCATTCTAAGAACTCTTTCTTCTCTTGGTGTTAGTGTTGATAAAATCTTAGTAGTTGCCTCACTTAAATTTGATTTAATAGCTTGTTCTAGTGGCGCTAATGCTTTTGTATCTTCAATAAAATCTCCTAAACTACTATCTTCTTCATCGCCTACTGGCTTTTCAAGTGAAACTGGTTCTTTTGATATCTTTAAAACTTTTCTAACTTTATCTAATGGCATTCTTAATTTTTTTGCTAATTCCTCTGGTGTCGCCTCTCTACCAAACTCACTTAAAATTAGTCTTTGTGTTCTAACAATTTTATTAATGGTTTCAATCATATGAACTGGAATTCTAATCGTTCGCGCTTGGTCAGCGATAGATCTTGTAATCGCTTGTCTTATCCACCATGTGGCATATGTTGAAAATTTATATCCCCTTCTATATTCAAATTTATCTACTGCCTTCATAAGACCGATGTTTCCTTCTTGAATAAGATCTAAGAATTGAAGTCCTCTATTAGTATATTTTTTGGCAATAGAGATTACTAATCTCAAGTTAGCTTCAACCATTTCTTTTTTTGCAATTCTAGATTCTTTTTCACCCTTTTGAATTCTACTTACTAATTTTTTATAATCTGTAACTGAGATCCCAAGCTTATGACTAATCTCAATTAATCTTTCTCTAATATTTTTAAATTCATCTTTGTTTTTTGAAAAAAACTGTTTCCACATGGGATTGGTATCAAGAAATTTTTTAAGATTTGGATTAATTTCATTGCCTATATAAAACTTAATAAATTCATTTCTTGGAATTTTTTGATCCATTGCAAGTCTCAAAAGATTTCCCTCTAAAGAAACAATCTTTTTATTTTCTACATAATGTTTTTGAACTAATTCTTCTAATACAGATGGAGATAACTGAAGAGATTTAATATTTTCTAAAATATCACTTACAATTTTGTCATAGCCTTTTTCTTTGGCAGTTGAAAAACTGCCTGAATTTAAAATACAATCTAATTTCTCTTTTTGATATTTAATTAATTTTGCGTACTCTTTTGTTAGAGTGTTAACAGTTTTTAAAACCTTTGGTTTAATTTCAGTTTCCATTGCAGCAAGTGTAGGATTAAATTCATCATCATCATTGCTATCTTCATTTTTATCTGTTTCACCTGAATTTCTTTGTTTAGCACTAGGACCTGTATTTTCGTCCTCCATATAATTTGTATCAATATCAATAATTTCTCTTACTAGAATTTCATCCTTTTGAAGTTTTTCATCCCACTCAACAAATTGCTGTGCTGTAATTGGGCTTTGTGCTAATGCAATAAGCATCACATCTTTTCCAGCTTCTATTCTTTTAGCAATTGCAATTTCACCTTCACGAGATAAAAGTTCTACTCCTCCCATCTCCCTTAAATACATTCTTATAGGATCATCACTCTTTTCAATAGTTTTGCCTTCTTCTTTAGAGGAGTTTTCTTTTTTTCTTAAAACTTTAAAATCTGATTTTTTTTCTACTAGAGAAACGCTCTCGTCAAGAATGTGCATGAAGGCCTGTTCTAAATTTTCATTAGAAAGATTTCTTTTACCTAGAGATTTGTTTAACTCATCAAAAGTTATAAATCCTCTATGGGTTCCTCTACCCATAAGTCTAGCAAATGATTTTGTAATTATTCTTTCCACAATCGTATATATTTGAGAAGTCTTATATAAGCGCAATTTTAGAAAAATCCATGTATTTTTTGTTGGATTTAATTGATATTTTTTTGCTTTTTAAGCTCTCTTAATTCATTGAAAGTACTTTCGCTTAAATCCTTTGAAAATTTCGATTCTAGCTCTTCAATTCTAAACTCTAAATCGTAATTTTTGAGATCTCTTGAAACCTCATCTAATAATTCAAACATCTTTTCTTGATTATTTTGATGACTATTTAAAATATGCTTGATGGAAGCAAACTTGAAAATTTTTTCTATTAATTGTGGATCAATAGGAATTTGCTCAAGCGTAAGTTTCTCTCCACTTTTTAACTTTGATAAAAGAGTTTCATAGATCAATTTATTTTCATCACTGAACAATCTAATATTTTCAATTAAGTGAATATTTTCTTGAAAAATATCTAAGTTATTTAATATCAGATAAAGTAATGAAAACTCTTTAAGTTCTACCCCGCTTAATGATTTACTTTCATTGAAATATTTTTGTGTTGATTGTAAAGACTTAATCTTTTTTGTATAAAACTGTTTTTTACCTACGTTACTATGAGGTGTTAAAGATGAGATTTTTTCTAAGAAAAACTCAAGCACATATTTTTTAATAAAATCATCTTTAATGGTTCGCGCAATAGATCTTAATTTTTTTTCAAAAATTGCCATTGATGAAGGATTATTATCAGTTTGTTGTTTGTAGTGATTAAATATGAATTGATGAATAGAAATTTTTGCTTGTTTGGTAAAATCTATAAAATTAGCTTTACCATTTTTGTTTGCATAACTATCTGGGTCTTCTCCATCTGGTAAAAAAAGAAATGAGATTTGTTTTTCAGGCTGTAATTCTTTTATTGAATTTTCAGCTGCTCTAAGTGCTGCTTTATATCCACTTTCATCTCCATCAAAACAAATAATTATGTCATCAAAAAATTGATTTAAAATTAAAATTTGTCTGTCAGTTAATGAGGTTCCAAGGTTTGCAACAACGTTTTCTATTCCATTTTTACTTAAGCCAACAACATCCATGTAACCTTCAACAAGATACACGTGATCAATTTTATTGGATAATTTTCGAGCTAAATCTAAATTATATAAGTTAGAACCTTTTTTAAAAAAAGGAGTCTCTGGAGAATTTATATATTTTGCACCATAACTATTTTCATTAATGGTTCTTCCTCCCAATCCAATAGGCTGACCGGAAATATTATTTATTGGAAATATAATTCTATCTCTAAATCTTTCTATATAGGTATTTTTTTTTTCATCTAAATAAAAAAGACCACTTTCTGCTAATATTTTTTCACTAAATTGATCTTTTAACTTTTCATAAAAGTTAGAATTTCTTTCAACAAATCCAATTTTAAAATTTTTTACCTCATCTTTGCTAAGGTTTCTTTTTTTTAAATAGTCTCTTGCAATAGTTAAACTTTCATTTTTTAAAATTTCATCATGATAAAATTCGACATATTGATTATAAATTGAAGAATACTCTTGCCAATTTTTCTCTCTTTCCTCATCTTGTTTAGAAAATGTGTATGGTCTCATCCCAGCAAGATTAGCTAGAGATTTTACAGCTTCACCAAATTTTAAATTTTGAGTTTTCATTACAAAATCAAAAATATTTCCGTGTTCTGATGTCGCAAAACAATGATAGAATTCTTTTTCATCATTGACCGTAAAAGATGGTGTTTTTTCTGTCTTAAATGGTGATAGACCAACAAATTCTTTGCCTCTTTTTTTTAAGCTAACTGATTTTGAGACAACTGTTGAAACTTTTAAACGAGTTTTAATTTCGTCTAAGTATTCTTTGGGATATTTCATTATTTATTTAATAATTCTTTAAGCAATGGTCCAGCTTTAGCAAAGTCTAAGTTGTCAGGATAAGACTTTTTAAGCTCACCCATCACTTTGCCCATATCTTTAATCGATGCTGCTCCTAATTTGCTTATTGTATCAACGCATATTTTTTTAGTTTCTTCGTCATTTAATTGCTTAGGCAAAAAACTAGATAATAGTTCAAATTCGTTTTGCTCCACTTCTAATAAATCTTTTCTATCGTTCTTTTTATAGATCTCTATTGATTCGGTTCTTTGTTTGATCATTTTCTTCAAAAGTTTCTTGATGTCCTCATCGTCTGTTTCTTTTTTGTCAGGTCCAGATCGATTAACAATATCAAGATCTTTAATTGAAGATAAAATTAACCTATAGGTTGATATTTCTGTCTTATTTTTTGCTTTTAAAGAATTTTTATAGTTAGTTTCAATTTTTTCTTTCAATGTCATAATATTTTTTAATCTACTGCAAAGTAAAAATTCTTCAAAAGAAAAATTGTTTTTTTATAATTTTATAATACATCTCTGTTGCGGTAATTAAGGTTTTATTGTATTAACCTTTAACTCATGAGTTGTAATTGATCAAAAAAGCAAAAAAAACTAGCTCAAAAAAAATCTCTCAGATTCCCACAGGCATTTTAGTTCTTGATAATAAAACAATCTTTAAAGGTATTGGTATTGGATATCAGGGAACTGCGACTGGTGAGGTTTGTTTCAACACTTCCTTAACAGGATATCAAGAAATTATCTCAGATCCATCTTATGCCGGACAAATCATTAATTTTACGTTCCCTCACATTGGTAATGTTGGAACTAATAAAGAGGATTTAGAGTCTGATAAGGTTTGGACTAAAGGTGTAATTTTTAATTCTGAAATAACAAGTCCTTCTAATTACAGATCTTTCGTTAACTTGGACATGTGGTTAAAAAAAAATAAAATTGTAGGGATCACTGGACTTGATACTAGAAGTTTAACTAATTTTATTAGAGATAAAGGTGCTCCAAAGGGAACAATTTCTTTTTCTAAAAACGGTAATTTTAATATAAGCAAATTAATTAACATTACTAACAAATGGAGTGGATTAAATAATTTAGATTTAGCAGAACAGGTTACTACTAAAAAAAGTTATATTTGGTCAGGGTTTAAGACTTGGAAAAAAGAAACTGGTTATTTAAAAAATAAGAAAAATTCATTACATGTTGTTGCTATTGATTATGGAAT
The DNA here is from genome assembly GCF_059417795.1 of Candidatus Pelagibacter sp. PS_43. Lineage (NCBI taxonomy): Bacteria > Pseudomonadati > Pseudomonadota > Alphaproteobacteria > Candidatus Pelagibacterales > Candidatus Pelagibacteraceae > Candidatus Pelagibacter > Candidatus Pelagibacter sp. PS_43. The sequence goes on from NZ_CM182066.1 coordinate 932,226, forward strand.
AAAAAAAAATATCTTAAGATATTTTTCAGATCTAAACTGTAAAGTAACTGTTGTTTCTTGCAAAACTAGTGCAAAAGATATTTTAAAGCTAAAACCAAATGGTATCTTTTTATCTAATGGCCCTGGAGATCCTGCGGCAACTGGAAAATATGCTATCGAAATTATAAAAGAATTAATCAATAAAAATTTACCTATTTTTGGTATTTGTCTAGGTCATCAAATTCTTGCGCTAACTCTTGGTGCAAAAACAAAAAAAATGAAATTAGGTCATAGAGGAGCTAACCATCCTGTAAAAAATCTACTTAAAGATAATGTGGAAATTACAAGTCAAAACCATGGTTTTGAAATTGTAAGAGCAACGCTTCCTAAAAATATTGAAGTCACTCATAAATCTTTATTTGATAATTGTATTGAGGGAATTAGATTAAAAAATAAACCAGTTTTCTCTGTTCAGTATCATCCTGAATCAAATCCAGGGCCACAAGATAGTGTTTATTTATTCAAAGAATTTTTTAATAACATGAAAAAAAATGCCAAAAAGAAAAGATCTTAAAACTATATTAGTTGTTGGTGCTGGACCAATAATCATAGGTCAAGCTTGTGAGTTTGATTACTCCGGTACGCAAGCTTGTAAAGCACTTAAAGATGAGGGTTATAAAGTTATCTTAATCAATTCTAATCCTGCAACTATTATGACAGACCCGGGTGTGGCTGATAAAACTTATATTGAGCCGATAACTTTAGAGGTGCTTGAAAAAATTCTTAAAAAAGAAAAACCAGATGCAATTTTACCAACCATGGGTGGTCAAACAGCTCTGAACTTAGCAATGGCCGCTGAAAAAAAAGGTATTTTAAAGAAATATAAAATCGAACTTATTGGTGCAAATTCTAAAGCAATATCCAATGCTGAGGATAGAAAAAAGTTTAGAAAAAATATGTTGGATATAGGTTTAGACCTTCCAAAATCTAAAGTTGTAAATCATGTTAGAGACGCTGCAAAGGTTTTAAAACAAATTGGGCTACCTGCAATAATTAGACCAGCTTTTACTCTAGGAGGACTGGGTGGAGGAATTGCAAAAACAGAAAAAGAATATTTTAAAATAGTTAAAGATGGTTTGCATGAGTCCCCTGTTAGTCAAATTTTAATAGAAGAGTGCCTTGAAGGTTGGAAAGAGTTTGAAATGGAAGTTGTCAGAGATAAAAAAGATAACTGCATTATTATTTGTTCAATTGAGAATATTGATCCAATGGGAATTCACACTGGAGACTCGATTACAGTTGCACCTGCACTAACCCTTACTGATAAAGAATATCAAGTGATGAGAAATGCTTCTATTGCTTGTCTTAGAAAAATTGGAGTAGAAACAGGTGGATCGAACGTGCAATTTGCAATCAATCCTAAAGACGGCAGGATGGTTATCATAGAAATGAATCCAAGAGTTTCAAGATCTTCAGCCCTTGCTTCTAAGGCAACTGGATTTCCAATAGCAAAAGTTGCTGCCAAACTGGCTATCGGTTACACGCTTGATGAATTGAAAAATGAAATTACCAAAACAACCCCTGCCTCATTTGAGCCAAGTATTGACTATGTTGTAACAAAAATTCCACGATTTACATTTGAAAAATTCTCAACATCTGAGGCAATTCTTGGGACATCAATGAAATCTGTTGGTGAAGCGATGGCAATTGGTAGAAACTTTAAAGAGTCTTTACAAAAAGCTTTAGTTTCTCTTGAAATTGGCTTTTCAGGTCTTGATCGTATTTTTCCATTAAACAAAAAACAAATTGAAAAAGAATTAAGAAAAAATATTCCAAACAGAATACTGTTAGCTGCAGAAGCATTTAGAAAAAAAATAAATATCAAAAGAATTCATCAACTTTGTAAAATAGATCCTTGGTTTTTAGAGCAGATAAAAGAAATTGTTGATGAGGAAAACCAAATTCAAAGAAAAGGTCTACCTAAAGATTACAATGAATTTAATAGAATTAAGTCCATAGGTTTTTCAGATAAAAAATTATCTGAAATCACTAAAATTCCTGAAGACCTTATTAGAAAAAAAAGAACTGCTTTAAAAGTATTACCAGTTTACAAAAAAGTAGATACCTGTGCTGCTGAATTTAAATCTTTCACCCCTTATATGTATTCAACATATCAAAGAAACTATGCTTTAAATTCAGAGTGTGAGGCAGACCCCTCTTCTAGAAAAAAAATAATAATTTTAGGTGGCGGACCAAATCGTATAGGTCAAGGTATTGAATTTGACTATTGTTGTTGTCAGGCAAGTTATGCACTTAAAGAAAGTGGCTTTGAAACTATAATGATTAACTGTAATCCAGAAACAGTTTCAACGGATTACGATACTAGTGACAGACTATATTTTGAACCTCTAAAAGAGGAGTATGTTTTTAATATTATTAAAAAAGAACAACAAAAGGGAAACCTTGTAGGAATCATTGCTCAGTTTGGTGGACAAACTCCTATAAGACTTGCTAAATTTTTACATGACAACAGGCTGCCAATTTTAGGTACTCAATACACATCCATAGATCTTGCTGAAGATAGAGATAGATTTAGTAAATTACTTGATAAATTAAGATTAAAACAAGCAGAAAGTGGTATCGCTCAGAATTACAAACAAGCTATTCAAATTGCTGAAAAAATTGGACTGCCTTTAATGGTAAGACCATCCTATGTATTAGGTGGTAGAGCAATGGAGATTGTCTACGAAAAAAGTCAGCTTAAAAATTTTGTAGAAGAAGCTTTTAAGGCTGCAGAAGAAAATCCAATACTAATAGATAAGTTTATAAGTCACGCAATGGAAGTGGATGTAGATGCCATATCAGATGGAAAAGAAGTTTATGTGGCAGGAATTATGCAACACATTGAAGAAGCCGGAATTCACTCAGGGGACTCTGCTTGTTGCCTTCCCCCTGTATCAATTAAACCTAAGCTAATCGCTGAAATAGAAATTCAAACTAAAAAATTAGCCATAGCATTAAAAGTAAAAGGTTTCATGAATATTCAATTCGCTATTAAAAATGATGAAATTTATGTAATTGAAGTTAATCCGAGAGCTAGTCGAACTGTTCCCTTTGTCTCTAAAGCTAAAGGATTGCCACTTGCAAAAATTGCCTCAAGGGTGATGGCTGGAGAAAGGTTATCTAAGTTCAATTTAAAGAGTAAAAATAAAAATTTATTTGCTGTCAAAGAAGCAGTTTTCCCTTTCAATAAATTTCCAAACAGTGATGTTTTATTAGGCCCTGAAATGAAATCTACGGGAGAAGTGATGGGGTTTGATAAAGATTTTGGAATGGCTTATGCAAAAAGCCAAATCGCTGCATCAAATTCACTACCCACAAGAGGCTTAGCGTTTATTTCTTTAAAAGATGGTCATAAGGATGAAGGAGTTGATTTAGCAAAACAACTCTTAAAGTTAAATTTTACTTTATGTGGAACTGGTGGTACCGCAGAGTACATTCGTAAGCATGGAATGAAATGTAAAACCATCAATAAAGTTAGTGGGGGATCACCACACATTGTTGATGTGTTAAATTCTGGAAAAATTGCATTAGTGATTAATACAGGGGGCGGAAATAGTGAACACCGTCTTCATGATGCAATGGCTTTAAGAAGAGCGACCCTGGTTAATAAAGTTCCTTATTGTACAAACATGTCTACTGCTCAAGCTTGCTTAATGGGAATTAGATCTTTAAAGACAAAAGAGATTACAGTTACAGCACTTCAAGATATTTAACGTGAAGACAGTCCAGTATTTGCAATACTAAAAATCATATCTTCGTAACTCATATCAAGGTTTAAAACACACGATCTATAGAAATAACCTGTTCGTAGACCTGGCATTAAATTAGGTGCTTTTTGCTAATTCTATGCGAAAATTAGACTAGGCTACTTTCCAATCAGTTGGGAAAGTTACATAGTTAACCTGAAGGCATCTTCTTTCTTTAACTATTTTTTTCTTCTCCATGCCATGCCAAGTATTAGGTCCACTTGAAAAGAGATAGCCATAATTGTTTTTATACGGAACTGTTTTAACTTTCTCTAATTTTTCATTATAAAAATCAGTGCCAAGCTCTTCAGATTCGTTGGCATTATTAACAAAAATTAAGCCTGACAATAGTTTTTCTTTGATATCACAGTGAGGTTTTAACCAGAACCCTTCCCTATCACAAATAACCTCAACTCTAACGTATGAATTAGACAAATCTTTATTGATCATTTTTGAAATAACTTCATGAGTTTCTTTTGATTGAAGCTCGTTAATAAATTTAACTAAATTTGGAAATTGTTTTTCATTTTCTTTTGTAACAAAACATCTAAATTTAATAGCTTGGCCACCAGATGCGTTACCTTCTCTAAATTCAGCAGCACCTCCATCTATTGCTCGTGTGCCATCATAATTTAAATCATGTTCCCTAACATCAGGTATATCTGCAGTTATAATTTCTTGAATTGCTCCATCGGTTAATACATTGGTATATTCCCAGTGTGTAAAGGGTGTGTCATGTTTTTTTGCGTTATTTTGAATTGAATTTAAAAATGACATTATTGTTTAATTTTGTGATTTATTATTTTTGCTACTCTATTCGTTTCATCAAGCTTTTGATAGTTCCAATTTTCTAAATCTTCTCCTAAATTTCTAGTTATATTCAACTCTTTAAATAAATTTCTGAATTTTTGAAAACGATTGTCATTTTTCTTAGGCTCAATATTTGCAATATAAATTGGCTTTCCTGTTAGTGCTGCTTCTGAAATCATTGAACTAGAATCGCATGTTACAACAATATATTCGGAAATTGCTAATGCTGATAAATAAGCTTTTTTGTCCACATCATCAATAACAGTATGATTTTCTCCAAAAAATTCTTTGGCATAATTAATAATATTTTTTGGTGTCCTCATCGATGGAATAACTACTAACTGAAAATTATTATTTTCTACTAAGGTTTTTAAATTAGTAAAAATTTTTTCAACATTTTCAGTCGAATAGTCATAATATTTAGTTGGGCCACCAATAATTAGGGTTATAATTTTTCTTTGATCTTTTTTAATAAATGAATCAAGATAGTTTTTATTTGTTAGAATTTCTTCTTTTGTTAAATAGTGTATTGCTCCTTTTGTATTAATTACATTTTCTCCAGTAATTCCGTCATGCTCAGGTGCTACAATGAAATCAAAGTTTTTAAAATTTACTTTTGGATTTTGAATATGAATATTAATAACTTTTTTATTAGAATTCTTTTTTAAGTGAATGGATGGGATTACACTTTTTCTACCACATGAAATAATTACGTCAAAGTCAGATGATATTATTTTTTTATAAACATTGCTTGAAACTGGTGTTAGCTTCGGTGGAAATAATTTCCAAAAACTATTAAGTTCAATCTTCTCGTGTATAAAATCTAGATCAAGAGCTTTGGCTAAGCCTTCAACTTGACTAATCATGCCATGCATACCCTCTGTCAATAATAACCCTTTTAATTTTATCATTTATCCTTATATAACTTCTGCATGAGTGAAAATCCAACTAAACACACAAAAGTGTTAATAATAGGGTCAGGTCCAGCTGGCTATACAGCTGCTGTATATGCAGCAAGAGCAATGTTAAGTCCTGTTTTAGTTTACGGTTCTGCACCTGGTGGACAATTAACTACAACAACAGATGTTGAAAATTATCCAGGATTTTCAGATGTAATTCAGGGTCCATGGTTAATGGATCAAATGAGAGATCAGGCTAAAGCTGTTGGAACAGAAATGATTGAAGATCATATCTCATCAGTAAATTTAAAATCTACGCCCTTTGAAGCTATAGGTGATAGTGGTCAAAAATATACTGCAGATAGCATAATTATTTCTACTGGTGCTCAAGCAAGATGGTTAAATTTAGAATCTGAACAAAAATTTAGAGGCTTTGGTGTATCTGCTTGTGCCACTTGTGATGGTTTTTTCTTTAAAGAGAAAGTTGTGGCAGTTGTTGGTGGTGGTAATGCTGCAGTTGAAGAGGCAATGTTTCTTACAAAATTTGCATCTAAAGTAAAACTAATTCATAGAAGAGATGAATTAAGAGCTGAAAAGATGCTTCAAAAGAAATTAATGGAAAATAAAAAAATTGAAATTATTTGGGATAGTGCTGTTGATGAAGTTATTGGGGATAACGAACCTAAAAATGTTAAAGCCATTAAGATTAAAAATTTAAAAACTAATAAAGTTGAAGAAATGAAAATTGATGGTTTATTTATTGCAATTGGTCATGATCCAGCAACTGCTTTATTTAAAGAACAATTAGATATGGATAAAGAAGGTTATTTAATAACAAAACCAGATTCTACCGAAACCAATGTCCCTGGAGTTTATGCTGCAGGAGACGTTAAAGATAAAACTTTTAGACAAGCTGTAACCGCTGCTGGAATGGGTTGTATGGCAGCATTAGAAGCCGAAAAATTCCTATCTCACTAAACTTAAATATTCACTATCTTAGAGATTTCTTTTTTTCTACCTAAGCTCCATTTTTTTAAAGCAGATATTATTGGTATTGCTGAATTACCGAATTCACTTAACTTATATTCTACATTTTGAGATTTATTAATAATTTTAACAACCAAACCATCTTTTCTCATTTCATCAAGTTTTCTTGCCAACACTTGTGGACTGATATTATTTACTAATCTTTTAAGCTCATTAAATCTTATTTTCTTACTTTCATAGACTCTTGCAATAATAAAAATTTTCCATTTCCCTCCTAATAATTTCATAACGTTTGAAAAAGGACATGATTGTTTTTGATTATTTTTTTCCATATCTCTTTTGTAAACTAATAACAAAAAATGACCAGTCATGATTTAAGTAACTTTTAAGTGACTAGTAAACTTATAATTAGTTGATAAAAAATTATTTATGTCCATATGTAACAAAACAAAAATTTAATTAAAAGGAATAACAGAATGACAAATAAAGTATTATTAACTGGAATAAGTGGCTGGATAGCAAAACATATAGCAATTGAATTATTAAATTCTGGATATGAAGTTTTAGGAACTGTTAGAAGTCAAAATTCATTAGATGAAACAAAGAAAACTCTAAGCGAATATGTTTCAACAGATAAATTGTCATTTGTTGAATTGGACTTATTAAAAGATGATGGTTGGGTTGAGGCTGCTAAAGATTGTAAATATATTATACATACTGCTTCTCCCTACCCTATGAAAAGTTCAAGAAATAGGGAAGCTTTGGTTCCAGCTGCTAAAGGTGGCGCATTAAGAGTTTTAAATGCTGGTATAGAGGCTAATGTTGAAAAAATAATTCTTACTTCGTCAATAGCTGCTATGTTTAAAAAACCTAATAGAACAAATCCATATACTTTTGGGGAAAATGATTGGTCAGATACTGATTGGAGTGGATCGTATGACTACATTGTATCAAAAACTAAAGCTGAAAAAGTTGCCTGGGAATTAATGGAAAGTAAAGGATTGAAAGATAAATTAACTGTTATTAATCCAGGAGGAGTTTTTGGTGATGCTTTAGATAAAAAAACAAATACCTCAACTAGCTATGTTGAGCTTTTCCTTAAAGGAAAATATCCAATGGCCCCAGATTTTGGAATATTGATTTCTGATGTAAAAGATGTAGCAAGAGCACATGTTTTATCTATTAAAAACTCCAAAGTTAATGGAAGACGATTGATTATTGGTTCAGAAGTAAAAAAAATGCTTGAACTTTCTAAAATTATGCAAGAAGCATTTCCAAAGTATGCAAAAAAATTACCAAATAAAGAAATGCCAATTTTTATGGCTAAATTAATTAGCTACTTTGACTCTTCTGTAAGAAAGTTGTTGCCTGATCTTGGAATTTTAATGCAGACTGACACTTCATATTCTGAAGATTTATTGGGTATGAAATTTAAACCTGCAAAAGATAGTATTATAGATGCTGGAAATTCTGTAATTAGACTTGGAATGGTTTAAGATTTTAATCGATCATTATTTTTATCAAAGGCAGGTTCATTAATTATTTTTGCTTTGACTTTTTCTCCTTGAATTTCGATAAATAATTTATTTCCTATTTTTGCATATTCAGGCTTAACATATGCAAAAGCTAAACTTTTTTTAACTCTAAAACCATAAGCTCCTGATGTAGTAAGACCTACCTTTTTGCTATCAAAATATACAGGTTCATTCCCATGGGCATCAGCATCTTTTGCTTCAACCTCAAGATATACTAACTTTGTTTCTATTCCATTTTTTAATAGTTTTGTAATCGCTTTAGACCCTTTAAATTCATTTTTCTTTTCAAGATTAAAAAATTTATCAAGACCTGCTTCTACAACACTAATTTCAGGAGTAAGCTCAGCTCCCCACCCTCTATATCCTTTTTCAATTCTCATAGAATTCATTGCTCGAGTTCCAAAATCAATAATATTTTCTTTTTCACCTTCTTTAATAATAAGATCATAAATTTCGCTCATCTTTTCCATTGGATGGTGGAGTTCCCAACCTAATTCACCCATGTAATTAACTCTGAGAGCAATTATATCTACATTATTAATCTTTATATTCTTAGATTTTAACCATGGAAAATTTTCATTGCTCAAATCTGTATCAGTTAATTTTTCAAGTACATTCCTAGATTTAGGTCCTATTAAACCTAAAACTCCTTTTTCAAGAGATAAATTTTTTATTGTTACCCTCTCACCCTCTAACTTGTTATGATTGAACCAATCTAAATCTCTTATTTCAGAGATTGCTGCAGACAAGGCATAATAATGATTATCTTTTAACTTTGTGACTGTTAATTCAGTTTGAATTCTACCAATGTCATTTAAAACATGAGTTAAAACAATACTACCATCTTTTTTTGGAATCTTATTTGAGCATAATCTATCTAAAAATTGATAACTATCCTCACCTATTATTTCGAATTTAGAAAAGGTACTTAAGTCAATCACACCAACGTTATTATGAACATGCTCACATTCATTTTTAATAAATTGAAAAACATTATTTCTCTTATAGCTCAAAACTTCTTTAATATTTTCTTTGTTAAACCAATCAGGTTTTTCCCATCCATATAAATCAAAATATTCTGCACCTTTATCTTTAAGTTTTTTATATATTGGTGTTGTTTTCATTGGCCTGCCGATTTCAATTTTATCGTGAGGCATTGGGGTAACATACATTCTTCGATATTGTTCTTTTGATTTTTCAATAGAGTACTCTTTATTTACCCAGCTCATATAACGTCTTGGTTCAAATTCTTGCATATTAATTTCAGAATCTCCATGAACAATCCATTGAGCCATATACTTACCTGCTCCACCTCCATGAGCTATGCCGATGCTCGCAGCACAAAACATCCAGAAATTTTTGAGACCAGGCGCAGGACCTGCTAAAAAATTATCATCAGGTGTGTGGGTAATTGGACCACATATTATTTTTTTTATACCAACATCTTTAAATTCTGGAATTCTATCCATGCCTCTTTCTAGGTGATCTGCAATTCTATCTAAATCTGGTTCTAGTAATTCCATATCAAATTTCCAATCCATTCCATCTAAGGCCCATGCAGCTACATCTTTTTCATATGGACCTATTAATAATCCTTTGCCCTCTTGTCTTAAGTATGATGAAGAGTCTGGATCTCTAACTACAGGTAATTCTTTGTCTAATTTTTCTATTTCTGGATGGGCTTCTGTAACCAAATATTGATGAACCATATTGATGCTAGGTACATTTTTTAATCCTACCATTGCAGCTACTTCAGGGCAAAAACTTCCAGCAGCATTAACAACATGTTCACAAACTATATCTCCTTTTTCTGTAATCACTTTCCATTCATCTGAGGATGTTTTTTTAATATCGGTTACTCTATTGTTTCTGTATATTTTAGCTCCTCCATTCCTAGCACCTTTAGCCATTGCATTAGTAGTACTAGTAGGATCTGTATAACCATCTTCAGAAGTATAAAATGCTCCTTTAATTCCATCGAGTTTTATAAATGGATGATGCTTGTGAATCTCTTCTGTTCCAATAATTGAGCATGGAGCCCCAACTATATCTAATATTCCTTTAGTATAATTAAACCATTCTAAATCATCATCCGTGTATGCAAGTCTTAGACTGCCAGTTTCATGAAATCCTGTTGGTTGCTCAGTTTCTTTTTCTAAATTTTTATAAAGATTAGTTGAATGAAGATGAATTTTTGCAAGATTTAAACTTGTTAACATATGAGGACATTGACCTGCTGCATGCCAGGTAGAACCTGAAGTAAGTTCACTTTTTTCAATTAAAACTACATCACTCCATCCTTCTTTAGTTAAGTGATATAGAAGACTTACTCCCATTATACCACCTCCAATAATAACTAGTTTGGCATGTGACTGAATTTTATCCATATGTTTTAAGTCTAATATAGATTTGTTGATAAATAATCAAAAAAGATCAAAATAACAAAGTTATTCTGATTACTTTAAGGAACCTTCCAATATATATTTCAATATACGAAAAGCTTGTTTTTGATCTGAAGCAACAGCAGCAGCAGAACCATCCACTTCTTTAAGAGCATGTTGATGATCATCGTTATGAATAACTATCATTGACTTATTAAGTGCTGTAGCATAACCCGCATCAAAGGCTGCATTCCATTGCTTAAATTTTTCACCAAACTTAACAATAATTACATCACAATCTTGAATAGATTTTTTGGTTCGAATGGAATTAATATTAGCGCCTTTTCTATCTTTCCAAAAATTTTTTTCTTCTGCTCCTAGAATTTCTACACCACAATTGTCAGAGGATTCATGATCAGTGATAGGAGATGTAAATTTAATATCTAATTTTTCTTTTTCACAAAGTTGAATGATTTCTTCTCGCCAATTACTATGAATTTCGCCTGCTAAATATACGTTTAACATTAGTTTAAGCTTTTACAAAAAGTAGATATTTTTTCTAATGCTTTTTTTAGATTTTCCATAGAAGTTGCATAAGATATTCTAAAGAAACCCTCTAAACCAAATGCAGAACCTTGAACAACTGCAACACCACTATTTTCTAATAAAGATTGAACAAAATCTGTATCTGTTTTAAGTTCTTTGCCATTTGTATCTTTTTTTCCAATTAACCCTTTGCAGCTTGGAAAAACATAAAATGCTCCATCTGGATTTAAACATTCAATCCCATCTATTTCATTTAAAGCTTTAACAACAAAGTTTCTTCTCTCTTGAAAAGATATTGCTCTCTCTTTTATAAAATTTTGTGTTCCATTTAACGCTTCAACTGCTGCAGCTTGACTAATTGAAGATGGATTAGTTGTTGATTGTGATTGTATTTTAGCAATTGCTTTAATGATATCTTTTGGTCCAGCTGCATATCCTATTCTCCAGCCAGTCATTGAGTAAGCTTTACTTACACCATTCATCGTTAGAACTCTTTCTTTCAAGCTATCAATTTGTGCAATAGTAAAAAATTTAAACCCTTCGTACGTTACATGCTCATAAATATCATCACTTAAAATATGGACGTGAGGATGTTTTGCTAAAACATCTGCAATTTCTTTAATATCACTTTCAGTATAACAAGCACCCGTTGGGTTTGATGGTGAATTTAATATGATCCACTTTGTTTTTGGAGTGATATGTTTTTCTAATTCAGCTGGATTAATTTTAAATCCTTGTTTTTCATTACACTCCAAAATAATTGGAGTTCCACCAGCTAATAAAACCATATCAGGATAAGAAACCCAATATGGCGCAGGAACTATAACCTCGTCCCCTTCATTTAGGGTTGCCATCATAGCATTATAAATTACATGTTTTCCGCCAGCACCAACTGTAATTTGATCAGTTGTATAATCTAGATTATTTTCTCTTTTAAATTTTTTAACAATAGCATCTTTTAAGGCAGCCGTTCCATCAACGGCTGTATATTTAGTATCACCATCATTAATGGCTTTTATAGCCGCTTGTTTGATGTTATCTGGTGTATCAAAGTCAGGTTCTCCAGCTCCAAGGCCTATAACATCTTTTCCAGCAGCTTTTAACTCTCTTGCCTTTTGAGTTACAGCAATAGTTGGTGAGGGTTTAATTTTTTTTAGACTGTTTGATATAATGCTCATTGAAATATATTTTTATTCTAATAGTTTTATAGATAATGCCAAATACATATCAAGATTTAATTACTGAAATCCAAAGTAAAAATCCAGAAATTCACCAGAAACTGGAAGGTGGACAAAAATTTAAACTTACAACAGAATTTAAACCTGCCGGTGATCAGCCACAAGCAATAAAACAATTGGTTAATGGAGCAAATAAAGATGAGTTAAACCAAGTCTTACTTGGTGTAACAGGTTCTGGAAAAACTTTTACAATGGCACAGGTTATTCAACAAACTAATAGACCAGCTCTTATACTGGCTCCAAACAAAACATTGGCAGCTCAACTTTATGGAGAGATGAAATCATTTTTTCCAGAAAATGCTGTTGAGTATTTTGTGTCTTATTATGATTACTATACTCCTGAAGCCTATGTTCCAAGATCTGATACCTATATTGAAAAAGAAGCATCCATTAATGAACAAATAGATCGAATGCGTCACTCAGCAACAAGATCACTTCTTGAAAGAGATGATGTGATTATTGTTTCCAGCGTTTCTTGTATTTATGGATTGGGCTCTGTTGAAGCTTATAGCAAGATGACTTTAAGTTTAAAAAGGGATTACGATTATAACAGAGAAGAATTAATAAAGACCCTGGTGCATTTACAATACAAAAGAAATGACCAAAATTTTTATAGAGGAACTTTTAGGGCAAGAGGAGAATATATTGAAATATTTCCATCTCACCTTGAGGATAGAGCTTGGAGACTTAGTTTGTTTGATGACAAATTGGAAAAAATTGAAGAATTTGATCCTTTAACAGGAAATTTATTGAAAGAATTAGATGTTATAAAAGTTTATGCCAATAGTCACTATATCACTCCAAAACCAACCATAGAACAAGCAGTCATAAAAATAAAAAGAGAATTAGAGTCAACTTTAAAAAAATTTAAAGAACAAAATAAACTTCTAGAGGCACAACGATTAGAAGAAAGAACTAAATTTGATTTGGAAATGATCGAAGCAACTGGTTCTTGTGCTGGAATTGAAAACTACTCAAGATTTTTATCGGGTAGAAAACCTGGAGAACCACCCCCTACTCTGTTTGAATATTTTCCAGATAATACATTAATTTTTGTTGATGAGTGCCATGTAACTGTTCCGCAATTAAATGGAATGTATAAGGGAGATAGATCTAGAAAAAGTAATCTTGCAGAATATGGTTTTAGGTTGCCATCTTGTATGGATAATAGGCCACTTAAGTTTGAAGAGTGGGATGCAATGAGAACACAAACTGTTTTCGTATCAGCAACACCTGGTCCATGGGAATTAGAGCAGACTAAAGGTAAGTTTGTTGAACAAATAATAAGGCCTACAGGCTTAATTGATCCACCAGTTGCAATCAAACCAGCTAAAAACCAAGTCGATGACGTAATGCATGAGTGTAAGAAAACAATCGATAAAAATTTTAGAGTATTGATTACAACTTTAACTAAAAAAATGGCTGAAGATTTAACTGAATATTTTCACGAAAATGGTATTAGGGTCAGATATCTACATTCTGATATCGATACACTTGAGAGAATAGAAATTATGAGAGATCTAAGACTAGGAGTTTTCGACGTCTTGGTTGGTATAAATCTTTTAAGAGAGGGGCTTGATATACCTGAGTGTGCATTAGTTGCAATTCTAGACGCTGATAAAGAGGGATTTCTAAGATCTGAAACTTCACTAATCCAAACTATAGGAAGAGCAGCAAGAAATTTAGATGGCAGAGTCATTCTTTATGCCGACAAGGAAACTAAAAGTATAAAAAAAGCAATTCAAGAAACTGATAGAAGAAGAACAATACAGGTCGCCTATAACAAAAAACATAATATTGATGCAGCCTCAATTAAAAAAGAAATAAATGATGTTTTGGAAAGTGTTTATGAAAAGGATTACCTAAAAGTTGGAACAGGTGACAATATTGGTGGTAACTTAAAGAAACATTTAAAACAATTAAATAAAAGAATGAAAGATGCTGCAACTAACCTTGAATTTGAAGAAGCTGCAAAAATTAGAGATGAAATAAGAAATCTTGAAGCGTCAGAATTAGAAATTGTGTTAAATCCAAAAGTAAAACACTATAATCAAGAAAATAGAGTGTATCCAAAAGGTAGATCTACAATGGGTCTACCTGGTACAAGAGCTCAAAAAGGTAAAAAAAAATGGAAGCAAACAAAATAATTATCACAGGAGCTGCAACAAGAATGGGTGCTGCTATTGCAAAGAAACTCTCAGGTCCAGGAGTTGAAATGGTTATTCATTACAATAGATCTAAATCTGAAGCTGAAAAATTACAAAAAGAATTATCAAAAAATAAAACAAAAGTTTATTTAGTAAAAGGTGATCTTGCAAAAGAGCAAGATTTAAAAAAAATTATAAAATTCTCAAAGTTAAAATTAAAATACTTTGATTGTTTGATTAATAATGCTTCATTATTTGAAAATGATAGTCTTAAAAATTTTTCTTCTAAAAGTTGGAACCAGCATATTGATGTAAATTTAAAGGCACCTGCGTATCTTACAAAAGAATTTTCAAAAAATGTTAAGGGTAAAAACAACAATATTATAAATATAATAGATCAAAGAGTTTTTAAGTTAACTCCTTTTTTCTTTTCTTACACTTTAAGTAAAACTGGGCTTTACACACTAACAAAAACTAGTGCTATGGAATTAGCTCCAAATATAAGAGTTAATGGAATTGCACCAGGGCCTACTATTAAAAATAAAAGACAAACTGACATGCATTTTAAGAAACAGTATTTAGCAACCCCTTTAAAACAGCAGGTAAATGTAAAAAATATATGTTCTGCTGTTGACTTTTTTATCAAAAACAGTTCAATTACTGGTCAAGTAATAGCAATAGATGGTGGGCAAAGTTTAAACTGGCAAACACCAGATGTAATTGGAAAAGAATGAAAAAGATATTTTTTATAACAATTTTTTTATTATCTCTAAATACTTTTGCTGAAGCAAGAGAATGTAAAAGCGGTCATATAAACGGTGATGCATTTATCTATAGTGATGGAAAAAAAGTTAAAGTAATAAAAGGCACTGATATTCCAAATCCTGCAAATAAGATTATAATAATCTTTAATAAAGGTGGCTGGAAAGTTAAACAAGGGAAGGACTCTGGAGAGTGCAAAAATCATATACCAAAACAATTAGGGCAAATATCTGGGACAAAAATAAAAGGTAAAGAACTAGTTTTGTTTATAAATGGTAGACTACACAAGGCAGGTGGTGCTGATGGGTATGCTTGTGGATGGAAATTTAAGGGTGCTTTTCATCAACCTTGGTATGATTGTATATTTAAAAACTGGGGTATCCCCAATAGGGTTAATGTTAATAAAGAAATTATTGACGAACTGGTTGCAAAAGGAACTCCCAGAAATCAAATATTTATGTCCGGTCTATCTTGTGGTGGAATTGATACGCTGAGACATAAAGGTTTGCATCCAGAAGACTTTAACGCAACCATTTCATTTATGCCTAATTGTTGGGATCGAAAACCAGACACACCATTACGTAAAATGCAAATTGATGAATTAAAAAGCTTTGAAAAAATTAATGCATTAGTGTTTACAAGTCCAGTTGATGGAGAACCTGATTGGCATAGTAACAGTGAATGGATGAAAAAAGATCTTAAAAATATACCTGGATTACAATGGGTGGATACACCTGGGCATACGGGCAAAGATATAACTATCAATGGGAAAAAATGTAACATCGCAGATAAAATGAAAGGTGGCTGGGAAGAAGCTTGGCCAGAAGGTAAGGAGAAATTAACAAGTGACAAAAAATTTATTAAAGTTGATAAGAAATTATACAAAGAGATGAAAAAAAAAGCTGCTGGACATTACTTAATTTCCTACTCTTGTTTTAATTATTACCACCCAAAAATAATTGAATATATAAATTCAAGAATTTAGATATGAAAAAAAATAATCTTAGAGTTGTAAAAATAGATAAAAATAAAAGCCTATTTAATTACGAAAAAAAAATTTTAATTAAAGATCTAATTTTAGATTTAAAACTTGGATATTATGATTTTGAAAAAGAAAAATCACAAAAAGTAAAATTTTGCCTTGAAATTGACTATGAGGACAGAAAACCAACAAATGACAAGGATATTAAGTCAATTGTAAATTATGGTCAGGTTGTAAAATTGATTAAAAAACTTGTTAAAAATAAACATTACAATTTTTTAGAAACATTGGCTGAAGATGTATTTGATGTATTATTTAAAGATAAAAGAATTGGAAAAATCATGCTTCAAATTGAAAAACTAGAAATTATAAAAGAATGCGCCTCTGTTGGTATCCAAATTACCAAAAAAAGAAGTCATGAAAAGCTCTGAATTAGGTAAAGACGTAATCAGAAAAGAGCTCCCATTAATTCCTAAAAGCCCTGGAGTTTATAGAATGTTAAATCATAAAGATGACATTTTATATGTAGGAAAAGCAAAAAATTTACCCAATAGATTAAAGAGCTATGTATCAGAAAAAAATCATATCATTAGAACAGAGAGAATGTTGTCACAAACATTTAAATTAGAAATCACTACTACAGCAAATGAAAGTGAGGCTCTACTTTTAGAGGCTAATTTAATCAAAAAATATAAGCCTAAATTCAATATTTTACTTAAAGATGACAAATCTTTTCCTTTTATTTTTATCAGCAATAAAGATAAGTGGGCTCAAGTTACAAAACATAGAGGAAAAAAAGACAAAGAAGGTTTTTACTTTGGGCCATTTGCTTCTGCGGGAACTGCTAATTGGACCATAAAAATGTTGCAAAAAATTTTCCAAATAAGAGTTTGTGATGATGGAACTTTCAAGAATAGGAAAAGACCTTGTATACTTTATCAAATAAAAAGATGTTCTGGTCCTTGTGTTGATTACATAAGTAGAGATGACTATAAAAAATCAGTAGATCAAGCAATTCAATTTGTGTCTGGTAAATCAAGAGACATACAGAAAAACCTGTCTAGGCAAATGGAGGAAGCTAGTGAGAAACTTGATTTTGAACGAGCTTCTATTTTTAGAGATAGAATAAAATCTTTAAATATAATTCAATCATCTCAAAGGATTAATGAAGCAAATCTGGTAGATGCAGATGTAATCGCAGCGTACAAAGAATCTGGTAAAACTTGTATTCAAGTATTTTTTTATAGATCAAAACAAAATTGGGGTAACCAAGCCTATTTTCCAAAACATGATTCGGATCAAGAAATTTCTGAAATAATGTCGTCTTTCTTAATGCAGTTCTATGAAAATAAAAGTGTTCCAAAATTAATAATCATTAATAGTGATATCAACGATAAAAAACTAATTGAAGAAACTTTAAGTAAAAAAGAAGGAAGTACTATTTCAATTAATATAGCAAAAAAAGGATCTAAAGCTAAAGTAATTGCCATGGCTGAAAAAAATGCCAAAGAGTCACTTAGTAGAAAAATTTATGAAACAAATAACAATAAAGATTTGTTTGATGGTGTTGTTAAAAAATTTGAACTTAAAAATAATCTAAACCTTGTTGAGGTTTATGATAACAGTCATATTTCAGGTGCAAATAGTGTTGGGGCAATGATTACTTTTGGAAATGAAGGGTTTGTGAAAAAAAGGTATAGAAAGTTCGATATTAAAACAAAAGGTTCTGAACAAGATGACTTTGCTATGTTGAAAGAGGTTCTTTCAAGGAGATTTAAAAGAGCAATGTTAGAAAAGGGGAACTATTTAACCCTACCAGATTTGATATTAATTGACGGTGGTAAAGGTCAATACTCAACTGCCAAAGAAGTGCTAGACGAGTTTGGTTTACATGACCTTCCAATGATTGCTATTGCTAAAGGTAAATTAAGAAATAGTGGTGATGAAACTTTTTTCTATAATGGAAAAACATTTAAATTTGATAAAAATGATCCTACCCTATTCTTTTTACAAAGGCTTCGTGATGAGGCTCATAGATTTGCTATTACTTCTCATCGGGCTAAAAGAGCAAAAGGCATTACAAAATCACTTTTAGACCAAATTGATGGTATTGGATCTATTAGAAAAAGAGCATTATTAAACCATTTTGGTTCAGCTCGAGCAGTTGAATCAGCTAGTTTTGATGAAATAAAATCAGTAGAAGGTGTTGAGGAAAAAGTGGCAAAAAAGATATATAACTTTTTTCACGAATAATTATGCTTAAAAAAATTCCAAACATTTTAACTATCGGCAGAATAATAATTGTTCCTTTTTTTGTTCTAGCATTTTACTTACCAGGTTTTTATGGTGACTTAACTGCTTTCGCTTTGTTTTTAATTGCTTCATTTACAGATTTTTTAGATGGAATGCTTGCAAGAATGTTGGGTGAAGAATCTAAATTGGGTGAATTGTTAGACCCTATTGCTGATAAAATTATTGTTGCCACAGCATTAATATTGCTTGTGATGAGTGGGACAATTAAACATTACGAAGTTATTGCTGCAATTATCATATTAACAAGAGAAATTCTAATTTCGGGTTTAAGAGAATTTTTAGCAAAAGGTAAAATCAGACTGCCTGTGTCTAATTTAGCAAAATTAAAAACTTTTTTACAGATGGTTGCTATAGCACTTTTATTAACTGGTGAAACTGGAAATAAAATTTTAAACTTCCAAGACTATAACGCACAAACTATTGGAATAATCTTGCTTTGGCTTTCTGCTTTTTTGACTTTATATACTGGTTATGAGTATTTAAGAAAAGGTATTGATCATGCAATGTCTGAAGATAATAAAAATTAATTTAATTGCTTCTTACTAAAGCTTGATAGCTTTCATTTAAATCAATTATAGTTTCACAGACTTTAAATTCATTGTCAGCTATACAAGATACAGGCGTAACCTCTGCTGCTGTTCCAGTTAAAAAACAACCAACAAAATCTTTGAGCTCCTCAGGTTTAATCTTTCTCTCATGGATCTTAATCCCTTTTGATTTTGCAATATCAATAACTGTTCTTCTTGTAATTCCATCTAAAAAGGAATCTGGGATTGGAGTATGCAATTCATTGTTCTTATCTTTAAAAAATATATTTGCCCCAGTAGCTTCTGCTACATTGCCTGCATGATCTAACATTAGAGAATCGGTGTATCCTTGTTGCTCAGCCTCATGCTTGGATAAAGTACAAATCATATACAATCCTGAGGCTTTAGTATCCCAAGGTATTGTATTTGGAGCGGGTCTTCTCCAGTTTGAAATATTTAACCTAATTCCATTTATTTTTAATTTAGGATCAAAATAAGAGCCCCATTCCCAAGTAGCTATTGCAACATGTATTTTTGTTTGTTGAGCAGAAATTGCCATCATCTCACTACCTCTCCAAATCATTGGTCTTACATACCCATTTTCAATTTTTTGTACTGAAATGATTTCATTAGATGCTTGGTTTATATCTTTTTCAGAGTATGGAATTGTAATTCCCATTCGTTTTGCTGAATAAAAAAGTCTTGAAGTGTGTTCCTCTAATTTAAAAATCTTACTATCATATACTCTTTCACCTTCAAAAACGCAGCTGGCATAATGAAGACCATGATTTAGTATATGAATTTTAGCATCAGCCCAATCAACAAGCTCATTATTATACCAAATTTTACCAGATCTTTTGTCGTAGGGTATCATGTGTGAAATTTTTTTTAATTATTTTTCAAAATTATCTTTGTATCTATAATATGTCAATATAACTTACCAATAATGAAAGAACTTTTATATTTAAAAGATGATCAACTTAAAGAGTTAATAGAGAAGTTGTTTACAAGCTATAGAGAAATCTTTGCAGACTCCAAAAAAACCTTGGATAAGTACTCAATTGGGATAGCACATCATAAGGTTTTACACATTCTTTCTATGTATCGAGGTATTACAATTTCAGAACTACTAAAAAAACTTAACATTACTAAACAAAGTTTAAATCGTGTTTTAAAAGATTTGATCAAACTAGAAGTTGTTTTTTTTGAAAAAGATCAGCAGGATACAAGGGTAAAACATATTTTTTTAAATGATAAAGGTGAAAAAATTTTTAATGACATATTCTCCACTCAAAAAAAGCGAATTTATAATGCTCTTCTAAACTCAAGTTCAGAGCAAGTTATTAATTTTGATAATGTACTAAAAAAAATAATTAATGAATGATTTTATAGCCCATATCTTAGTAGTTGATGATGATGATGGAATAAGATCATTAATAAAAAAATTTTTAAATGAAAATAATTTTTTAGTTACGACTGCTAATAGTGCTGAAAATGCTAAAGAAAAAATATTAATAGTAAAATTTGATTTGATCATTCTTGATGTGATGATGCCTGGAAAAAGTGGTTTAGATTTTATAATGGAAAATAAATCAAATATTGATACACCAATCATTCTTTTAACTGCCAAAGGAGAAACTGAGGATAGAGTTAGTGGATTAGAAATAGGTGCAGATGATTATTTGCCAAAACCTTTTGAGCCTAAAGAACTAGTATTAAGAATAAAGAATATACTAAATAAAACAAAAAAAAATGATTTAAAGAGAATTATAACTTTTGATAATATAAAAATAGATTTAAATAAATTGCTAATCATTAAAAATGATAGTGAATTTAAAATTAACAATACTGAAAAAATTATCTTAGAAAAAATGATTAATAACCCTGGAAAAACTTTTTCAAGAGAAAGTATTGGTAAACTAATTGATTTAGACAAAGAGAGATCAATTGATGTTATAATTACAAGACTAAGAAAGAAAATTGAACTTGATCCAAAAAATCCAAAATATTTGCAAACTTTAAGAGGTGCTGGCTATGTCTTATGGATTGAGTAGCTTTATTAAAAATTTATTACCTCGTAGACTATTTTACCGTGCATTACTAATTGTTGCAGTTCCAATAATAGTTTTGCAATTGGTTATCACCATTGTTTTCTTTGATAGTCTGTGGATTAAAACAAATAAAGGAATGACACGAGCACTTGTAGGTGAAATGAAAACTTTCATCGTAGCCTATGACAATGGTAAATATAATAATAATGATTTGTCAGGTCTTTTTTCAATTTACCTAGATCTTAACGTTGAGTTTAAAACAGATGATTCATTTGAATTACCGCAAAAACAAAGGTGGTTTAGTCCAATAGATCGAACATTAAGAAGAGAATTAAAATCAAATATTGGAACTAATAATTATTGGTTTGATACAACAACATATAAAGAGCTCATTCATATAAATATTAAACATAATGATGGTTATTTTGAATTTTTTATTCCAAAGGACAGGGTAACCAGCACATCCGCCAGATTGTTTGGATTATGGATAACCCTTCCAGCATTGCTGATGATAACTATAGCTATAATATTTCTAAAAAATCAAACTCGCCCTATTGTAAATCTTGCAAAAGCTGCTGAGAAATTTGGAAGAGGTGAAAAAGTTGATGAGTATAGACCTTCTGGTGCAATGGAAATCAGACAAGCAGGTCTAGAGTTTGACAAAATGCGAAAAAGAATTATGAGACACCTTAATCAAAGATCGGAAATGTTATCTGGAATAAGTCATGATTTGAGAACACCATTAACAAGATTAAAATTACAACTCTCCTTTATTGAAGATAAAGATCTATCAAAAAAAATGTCTGCAGATATTGATGAGATGGAAAAAATGTTAAACGAATATTTACAATTTACAAGTTCAACTTTTGTAGAAAAAGATGAGACTTTTGATATTTCAGAATTAATAGAAGATATAATTAAAAAATATAATAATAAAGACATATCAAATAAAATAGTAGCAAGAATCTACATGAGTGGTCGAAAGAATTTAATTAAGAGATCTATTAATAATCTTATTGATAATTCAATTAAATATGCCAAAAAAATTGAAATACAATTAAATAAAAAAAATAATAATATTACAATTACTTTAGATGATGATGGGATTGGTATTCCTAAAAATGAATATCAAAATGTATTTAAACCCTTCTACAAAATAGACAAGGGAAGAGCTGATTCTAAATCAAGCGTAGGTCTTGGGTTAGCTATAACATCAGATATCATTAAGTCTCATGGTGGAAATATTATACTAGAAAAATCTCACTTGAATGGCTTGAGAGTTAAGGTTTTTTTACCTTTGTAGCTTTCTTTTTTAAATTATTTTTTTCTAGTTTTTCTAATTTTTTTTCAAGATTTTCTACTCTTTTAATTAAAATATCAGTTTCCTCTTTACTAACTAGCTTCATTTTAAAAACTATTTCATCTCTCTTTGATTTTAAAACATTTATAATTTCAGAACTTAAATCTTTATAAGAAATAAGACCTTGCTCAAATAGCTTAGATAATTTATCAATTACAAATTTAGATTTTGTCATATATTCATTTATAAAATTAATATACTTTATAAGTAGTTTTTAAAAAATGTTTATTAATAATTTTGACCCAGTTGCCTTTGAAGTTTTTTCACTAGAAATTAGGTGGTATTCTTTGGCCTATATTTTTGGAATAGTGCTTGGTTGGATTTATTGTAAAAAAAAATTAATTAAAGATCCCATTGTACTTGATCTATTTGATGACTTTATTACCTATTTAATCATTGGTATAATTTTAGGTGGAAGAATTGGTTATGCCCTATTCTACAACTTCTCATATTATATAAACAATCCATTAGAAATTCTAATGGTATGGAATGGTGGGATGTCATTTCATGGTGGTTTAATTGGAGTTATTCTATCCTGTGTAATATTTGGAAAAAAACATAAAATTAATTCATTTATCTTTTTAGATTTAGTTGCGCTATCAGCTCCTATTGGTATTTTTTTTGGTAGAGTTGCAAACTTTATAAATTCTGAACTTTATGGAAGAGCTACAGATTTGCCTTGGGGTGTTCAATTTGTATTAATAGATAATATCAAAAGACATCCTTCTCAAATTTATGAAGCTTTTTTTGAAGGTATTATTCTTTTCTTTATACTAAATTATCTTTTTAGACGAAAATATATTGCAACGCCTGGAAAACTTTCTGCTTTATTCTTAATTTTTTATTCTTTGTTTAGATATTCTTTAGAGTTTTTCAGAGTGCCAGACCCACAAATTGGATTTCTATTTTTGAACTCAACTTTAGGTCAAATCATAAGCCTTCTGTTTTTTGTAATTGGAGTGCTTCTATTTTATTTAAAAAAAAATGAAAATTAAAAATGGTGATAAGATTACTCTAGATGAATATATAGAGGAGTCTCTCTATAATAAAAAATTTGGATATTATGTTAAAAAAGTTCCATTTGGAAAAAGTGGTGACTTTATTACTGCACCCAATATATCTGTATTATTTTCTGAAATGCTGGCAATTTGGGTAATTTCGTTTTGGGAAAATCTAGGTTGTCCAAAAAAATTTAATTTAATAGAGCTAGGTGCTGGTAACGGTGAAATGATGAGGGTATTAAATAAAACATTTTCAAAATTTCCAAAATTTTTTAGTGCTTGTAAAATTAATATATTGGAAAGAAGTAAATTACTTAGAAAAATTCAAAAAAATATTATCAATAATAATAAAATTAGATGGCTAAATAATTTAGATCAATTGAATAATCTGCCTTGTATTTTTCTAGCAAATGAATTTTTTGATGCATTGCCAATTAAGCAATTTATTAAAAAAGAGAAAAAATGGCACGAAAGATATGTAAAATTTATAGATAATACACACAAAGAATATTTGGATATACCACTTGATATAGAGAAGTTTGAAAAAAAAATTAAATTTAAGATTTCAGATAAACAAACTTTTATTGAATATTCACCTCAAGCTGATGATTATTTAAAAAATATAACCAATAAAATTAAAAAAAATAATGGTGGGGTATTAATAATTGACTATGCTTATGTTGATAAAAAAATAAAAAATACACTTCAAGCAGTATCAAAACATAAGTACTGTGGTGTTCTCGATGAATTTGGAAATTCAGATATTACTTATAACCCAAACTTTGATTTGATCATTAAAATGCTGAAAAGATTTGGCACTTTTAATTCTTTAATGACCACACAAAAACATTTTCTAACAAAGCTTGGAATAATGGAGCGAGCTGAAATTATCTCTAAGAATATGCAATTTAGTGAAAAGGCTGATATTTATTTTAGAATTCAAAGATTAATTGATGAAAAACAAATGGGAAAATTATTTAAAGTATTGTTTATAACAAATCATAAAAATAAATTCAAACTAGGGTTTGGTAATGATTAAATCAAAAAAGCTTAGTAAGTTACAAAATTTAAATCATGCTTTTTTCAATAGAGCTGGGGGCAAATCTACTGGTATTTTTAAAAGTTTAAATTGTGGTCCTGGATCGAATGACAATAAACGAAATATCTTAAAAAATCTTAATATTGTTAAAAAAAAAATTAATACTACTGCCAAAAAAATTGTTTTACTAAAACAGGTGCATAGTAATAAATTTCATTTTATAAGTAAAAATACACAAGTTCCAAAAAAAAAACTTGAAGGTGACGCTTTAATTACAAATAGAACAAATCTTCCAATTGCAGTTCTAACTGCAGATTGTGCGCCTATTCTTATACATGATAAAAAAACAAAAATGATAGCCGCAATACATGCTGGCTGGAAAGGTGCTTACAAGGGTGTCATTCAAAGTGTTATTAATTTTATGATTAAAAAAGGTTGCTCTTCTAACAACATAACTGCTGTTATAGGGCCCTGCATATCTGTAAATAATTACGAGGTTAAAGAAGATTTTATCAAGAAATTTATAAAAAAAGATAAAAAGAATGTCCTTTTTTTTAAAAAAACAAAAGATAAAAACTACTTTAGTTTAGGTAAATATATTCATCATCAACTAAAAGCTCTAGATATTAAGAATATTGATGTTATCAAAAAAGATACATTTGTCTTAAAAAACAATTTTTTTAGTGCAAGACGATCTATCAGGCTTAATGAGAATGATTATGGTAGAAATATTTCAGTAATTATGATTAATTAAGTTTATCTCATGAAATTATTAACTGGAAATAGCAATAAACCTCTCAGTAAGAATATTTCAAAATATTTAAAAACAAAACTTGTTAACTCAAGTATCAAAAAATTTTCTGACGGTGAAATTTATGTGGAAATAAATGAAAATATTAGAGGTAATAGCATCTTTATCCTTCAGTCTATTTCATCACCAGCGAATGATAATTTAATGGAATTATTACTTTGTATTGATGCATTAAAAAGATCTTCAGCAAAAAATATTACTGCTGTTATTCCATATTTTGGATATGCTCGACAAGATCGTAAAGTTGTCCCTAGAACTTCTATTTCAGCAAAACTAGTTTCAAATTTAATTACTAAAGCTGGTGCTGATAGAGTAGTGACAGTAGACCTTCATGCTGGCCAAATACAGGGCTTCTTTGATATTCCTGTAGACAATTTATTTGCTACACCCATTTTTGCAAGACATGCCAAAAAAAATATTAAAAGTAAAAATATTATTTGTGTTGCTCCAGATGTTGGAGGAACCGAAAGAGCAAGAGCTCTTGGTAAAATGTTGGATGCTGATCTTGCTATTGTAGATAAAAGAAGACCTAAACCAGGACAGTCAAAGGTTATGAATGTCATTGGAAATGTTAAAGATAAAACGTGTATCATAGTTGACGATATAATTGACTCGGGTGGAACTATTGTAAATGCAGCTAAAGCTCTTAAAGATCGAGGTGCAAAAGAAGTTTTTGTTTATATTACTCACGGCGTTCTTAGTGGAGAAGCTGTAGAAAAAATTAAAAAATCAGTTATTAAAAAATTAGTAATAACTGACACAATTGATAATGGGAATAAAATTAAAAATGTTAAAAATATAGAAGTTTTGCCTATTTCAACCCTTATGGGAGAAGCAATTAAAAGAATTTCCAATTCGACCTCTGTTTCAGATTTATTTAAATAATTATCTTGAGTTATTAACAAACTTGGGCTAGAAACCTCTTTTTTATGAATTCACTTGATGCAAATACTAGAGACTCAAAATCTAAAGGGGATGTTAGATCTCTTAGGTTGGCTGGTAACATTCCAGGTATAGTCTATGGTGGTCCTGAGCAAAACCAAAAAATTACTGTATTAAAAAAGACAGTAAAATCTTTACTTGATAAAGGAAGTTTTTTATCAAACATAATAACTCTTAATTTAGATGGTAAACCTCAAAACGTTTTACCAAGAGAAATTAGTTATAATGTATTATCTGATGAGCCAACTCATATTGATTTTTTAAGAATTGTACCTGGTGTAAAAATTAGAATTGAGGTGCCTGTTGAATTTATTAACCATGAAACATCTCCAGGTTTAAAAAGAGGTGGAGTATTAAACATAGTTAGAAGAAAAATTGAATTAAAGTGTCCAAGTGAAAAAATTCCATCTGTAATTACATTGGATTTGGACGGAGTAGATATTGGAGAAAGCTTTAAAATCTCTGCAGTTAAACTAGAAGAGGGTGTAACACCAACAATTACAGGTAGAGATTTTGTGATTGCAACTTTAGCGGCTCCTACAGTAATGAAAGAACCTGAGAAACCAGCTGAAGAGGCTGCGGCAGAAGAAGGTGCAGCAGAAGAAGGTAAAGAAGCAGCTCCAGCAGCAGCTGATGGTGATAAAAAAGATGGCGATGACAAAAAAGCCTCTGAAGAGAAAAAATAATTAACTAATCATAGTGAAGTTTCCTAGATACGATTTAAAAAAAATATGCTTTTATTTGTAGGTTTAGGAAATCCAACACCTGATAGTGAAAACAATAGGCATAATATTGGTTTTAAGTTAATTGATGCCCTTAATCAAAAATTTGGGCTTTCTAAACAAAAACCAAAATTCAAAGGCTTGCTAACGACGGGTAATATTGAGGATAAAAAAGTTTACGCAATAAAACCTCTTACCTTTATGAATAACTCTGGAATTTGTATCAGAGAATTAATTGAATATTTTAAAATCGATGCTGAGGATGTAATTGTATTTCATGATGATCTGGACATTGAATTTGGCAAAGTAAAAGCGAAGTTTGCAGGTTCAAGTGCAGGACATAATGGAATTGAATCTATAGATAAATTCATTGGAAAAGATTATTCGAGAGTGAGAATTGGAATTGGAAGACCAAAAACTAAGTCAGACGTTTCAGATCATGTTTTGAAAGATTTTGATGAAGATGAAATGTTACAATTAGAAAAAATTACAGAAAACATCATTGATTCAATATCTATACTACTTGATAAGAAATTAGATTTATTTTCAAGCACAGTAAATAATAAATAATGAGCTTTAAGTGTGGAATTGTTGGATTGCCCAATGTTGGAAAATCTACTTTATTCAATGCACTAACGAATTCTAGCAAAGCACAAGCAGCCAACTTTCCTTTTTGTACAATTGAGCCAAATGTAGGAATTGTTCCAGTTCCTGATGAGAGACTAGATAAATTAGTTGAAATTTCAAAATCAAAAAAAAAGATTAATACCACTATAGAATTTGTGGATATTGCAGGATTAGTAGAGGGTGCATCTAAAGGTGAAGGCCTGGGAAACAAATTTTTATCACACATTAGAGAGGTTGATGCTGTAATTCATATGATCAGATGTTTTGATTCTGATGATATCCAAAATGTAAATCCCACGGTTGATCCTGTAAGAGATTTGGAGATTATTGAAACTGAAATGATGCTTGCTGATCTTGAGTCTATTCAAAAAAGATTAGAAAAGAGTAATAAAAAAAATGTAGATGAAGAGCAAGTAAAAATATTAGAAATTGC
This sequence comes from Candidatus Pelagibacter sp. PS_43, assembly GCF_059417795.1. Classification (NCBI taxonomy): domain Bacteria; kingdom Pseudomonadati; phylum Pseudomonadota; class Alphaproteobacteria; order Candidatus Pelagibacterales; family Candidatus Pelagibacteraceae; genus Candidatus Pelagibacter; species Candidatus Pelagibacter sp. PS_43. Next base: position 960,127 of record NZ_CM182066.1, read on the forward strand.
ATTAGATTGCATAAATAATTCTAAAGATATTCAAATTCTACGTGACCAATTTGAAAAAAAACTATTAAATCAAAGTGGTTTATTATCTTTAAAGCCAAAAATTTTTGTATGTAATGTTGATGAACCAAGTGTTCAAAATGGAAACAAATATACTGAGGCTTTTATTAGTAAATTTGGAGAAAAAAATACCTTAATAGTTTCAGCTGATATTGAAAATCAAATAAATCAGTTAGAAAATGAAGAAAAAGAAAACTATATGGAGATGATCGGTTTAAAAAAAACTGGTCTAAATATGTTAATTCAAAAGGGTTATAATATCCTAGAGTTAGATACCTATTTCACATCCGGGCCTGAGGAAACCAGAGCTTGGACTATTCAGAAAAATTGTACAGCACCAAAAGCAGCTGGTGAAATACATTCTGATTTTGAAAAAGGTTTTATTAGAGCTGAAACAATTGCTTATGAAGATTTCATAGCTAATCAAGGTTGGGTAAATTCTAAAACAAATGGAAAAATGAGACTTGAAGGAAAAGATTATATTGTCAAAGATGGTGATATATTAAACTTCAGATTCAATACGTGACCAAATTTTCTTCATACTGAAATAAACTAAAACTGTCAAAATTATTAAATATAAGATGGCTTTAAATCCCATCTTGTGTCTGCTTTCTAAGTGCGGTTCAGCTGCCCACATTAAAAATGTCGTAACATCTTTAGCCATCTGTTCTTTTGTTGCAGGAGTCCCATCTCCATATTCTATTAAATCATCAGTAATTGGCTCAGCCATTTTAATTTTATTACCATACATAAATTTATTATAGTAAACGCCATCATCAAGTTTCACATCACTTGGCGCATCTTCATAACCAAGGAGCAATGAGTAAATGTAGTCAACTCCTCCACTTCTAGCTTTGGCCAATACAGACATGTCTGGTGGATAGGCACCACCGTTTGCAGCTTGTGCAGCTTTAACATTTTCGTAGGGCATAACAAACTTATCTGATAATTTTGCTGGTCTTAGAAACATTTCGCCTTCACTGTTAGGTCCATCATTCACCTCATAACTTGCGGCTATTGCTTTCACCTGTTCCTCAGTAAATTCTGGTCCGCCTGGTTCTGATAAGTTTCTAAAACTTACATATTTCATCGAATGGCACGAAGCGCATACTTCTTTGTAGACTTGATAACCTCTTTGCAATGAAGCTCTATCAAACTTACCAAAAAGACCTTTAAAGCTCCAATCTGTTTTTAAATAATCTATTTTTTCTGCCGAATTAACCTGAATTGTTCCAGTTATAATGAATATTATTAGATAAATGATTTTAAAAATATTGTTCACTAAATTAATTTAAACTTTCTTTTTTTTTAACTGCTGAGGCCATTGGAGACCCTCCTAAAACTGGCTCTGTAATACTGAGTGGTAAAGGCATAGTTTTTTCTTTAAAACCTAATATTGGAAGAACTACTAAAAAGTGAATAAAGTAATAACCAGTTGCTACTCTAGCAATTAATAAGTACAGCCCCTCAGCTGGCATTGCCCCTACGTAACCAAGTATTAGTACGTCAGCGACTAAGATCCAATAAAACTGTTTATACAAAGGTCTAAATACAGCTGATCTTATTTTAGATGTATCAAGCCAAGGTAGAGCAGCTAAAATTAAAATTGCTGATAGCATTGCAATCACACCTAATAATTTATCAGGTACAGATCTTAAAATTGCATAAAAAGGTAATAGGTACCATTCAGGTACAATGTGAGCTGGCGTTACTAATGGATTTGCTTCAATATAATTATCAGCATGACCTAAAATATTTGGTGTATAGAACACAAAAAAAGCAAAAACGATCATAAACATTAGTAAAGCAAAACCATCTTTAATGACAATATAAGGATGGAATGGAACTGTATCCTTTGATGGTTTTTTAATATCAATACCTACCGGATTATTATTTCCAGGTACGTGTAGTGCCCAGATATGAAGAACTACTAAGCCTAAAATTAAAAATGGAATTAAATAATGTAACGTAAAAAATCTTGTTAAGGTTGGATTATCAACTGAATAACCACCCCATAGCCAGTTCACTATACCCTCGCCCACTAAAGGTATTGCGCTAAAAAGATTTGTAATTACAGTTGCACCCCAGAAACTCATTTGTCCCCATGGAAGAACATAGCCCATGAAAGCTGCTGCCATCATTAAGAGATAAATTATAATTCCCAAAATCCAAATAATTTCTCTTGGGGATTTATATGATCCATAAAATAAAGATCTAAATATATGAATATAAACTGCTAGAAAAAACATTGAAGCACCATTGGCATGGATATACCTTATTAACCAACCATAGTTAACGTCCCTCATGATATGTTCAACACTTTCAAAAGCCATGTCAGCATGAGCAATATAGTGCATAGCTAAAGTCAAACCTGTTACGATTTGAGTTATTAAACAAAAAGTTAAAATTCCACCAAATGTCCACCAGTAATTTAAATTTTTAGGTGTTGGATAATCTGTTAAATGACTGGCAAGAGATAAAAGTGGCAGTCTATCATTAAACCATTTTCCAAACTTTGATTTAGGTGTGTATTCGTGATCACTCATAATAATTCTTATCCGATTTTTATTGTATTACTATTAACGAATTCATATTTGGGTATTTCCATGTTCGTTGGCGCTGGTCCTTTTCTAATTCTACCAGATGTATCGTAGTGCGATCCATGACAAGGACAAAACCATCCATTGTAGTCACCTTTATCATTTAAAGGCACGCATCCTAAATGTGTACAAACTCCCACCATAACTAGCCACTCTGGATTTTTAGCTCTATCCTCATCTTTTTGAGGATCCTTCAAGTCTTCCATCTTAACAGCTCTTGCTTCAGCGATTTCTTCTGAAGTTCTTCTTTTTATAAAAACTGGTTTTCCTCTCCAAAGTACTGTGATTGTTTTACCGGGCTCCATTGTACTTACATCTACTTCAGTGCTTGCTAATGCTTTAACTGATGCATCAGGATTCATTTGATCAATTAAAGGCCAAACAACTGCTCCTACACCTACCGCACCTACTGCATACGAGGCTGTAAATAAAAATTCTCTTCTTTCAGGTTTTTTGTCAGACATCTGTAATTTTTTGTATATTGTTATCTAATATATGATTTCATATAAGAAAAAAGTTTTTTTTCTACTGAAACAATGACACAGAACCAATGAATTTGAGACCTAAAATAGCCTTATATGAACCTGATATTCCCCAAAATACAGCCGCTATTATAAGAACATGTGCGTGTCTGGGCGCAGATTTAGAGATAATAGAACCTTGTGGTTTTCTGTTTAGCGATAAAAGATTTAAAAGAGTAGTAATGGATTATATGGATGAAAAAATGATAAAATTCTATCAAAGTTCTGAAGAATTTTTTAAATCAAAAAAAGATCAGCGAGTTATATTACTAACTACTAAATCTTCCGAATCTTATGCAAAATTCAAATTTGAAAATAATGATACATTATTATTTGGTAGAGAAAGTGCCGGTGTACCTAATCATGTGCATAATTCTATAAAATATAAGTTAAAAATACCAATGAAAGATAATAAAAGATCTTTAAACATAGCCTCTTCAGTTGCTATAATTCTTTCAGAAAATTTGAGACAAACTATTTTTATTAAATGATGGATAAGGAAATTAAAAAAAAAATTGCCTCTAATTGGTTCAAGTTATTACAAAATACTATTTGTAATGATGTTGAAAAATTAGAAAACCACAAACTTAAATTTAAATCTAAAGTGTGGAAAAGAAATCAAATTAAAGATGAGGGTGGAGGTGAATTTAGAATTTTAAAAAATGGAAAAATTTTTGAAAAAGTTGGAGTAAATTTTTCTGAAGTTTATGGAAAGTTTTCTAAAGAAATGGGTAAAAAAATACCTGGCGCCTCAAGAGACCCTAGATTTTGGGCATCTGGAATTTCTGTTGTAATGCATATGCATAATCCACATGTTCCTGCTATTCATTTTAACACAAGATTTATTTATACAACTCATGGCTGGTTTGGAGGGGGAATGGATGTAACACCCTGCATAAAAGATTCTAAAGAAAAAAAATTTCTTCATAAAGAGTTAAAAAAGATGTGCGATCGACATAATAAAAAATATTACAAAAATTATAAAAAATGGTGTGATGAATATTTTTATCTTCCTCACCGAAAAGAAACCAGAGGTATTGGTGGTATTTTTTTTGATTATAAAAAAGATAATTGGGAAAAAGATTTCAAATTTGTGACTGATCTTGGTGTTACTTTTCAAATGTTATTTAATTCAATAATTAACTCTAAATATCAAAAGAAATGGACTACAAAAGAAAAGGAGATGCAGTATATTAAAAGAGGTAGATATGCTGAATTCAATTTACTCTATGATAGAGGAACTAAGTTTGGCCTACAAACAGGTGGTAATGTCGAAGGAATTCTGATGTCATTACCTCCAATAGCAAAATGGAATTAATATGGATAAAGAACCAATAACATCTGCTGGACTTGAAAGTTTAAAAGAAGAGCTAATCTTTTTAAAAGAAAAAAAACGTCCTGAAATAGTAGCGGCAATTTCTGAAGCTAGGTCACATGGAGATTTAAAAGAAAATGCTGAATATCATGCGGCTAAAGAAGAGCAGTCTCATAATGAAGGAAGGATTGCTCAGATCAATGATATTATTGCAAGAGCAAATGTAATTGATGTTACCAAATTAAACAATGATGGAAAGGTTATTTTTGGTTCAACTGTTGACTTAGAGAACCTTGATACTGGAGAAAAAATTACCTACAAAATTGTTGGTAGAGATGAAGCAGATTTGCAAAAAAAACTTATATTTTTTCAATCCCCGATAGGCAAAGGATTAATTGGCAAAAATAAGAATGATTTGGTTGAAATTAAAACTCCAGCTGGTGTTAAAAACTTTGAAATAAAAAACGTTAAATATATTTAATTATTTACAATTTTTTGAATTTCTTTCTCTGAAATCTTAAAATTATTATTACTCCAAATTTCCTCGATAGCTTTTAATTTTTTTCCTAATTCTATCCCTTCAGGAATTTGATATTTCTCTATCAATGTATTTGCTTTAAGGGGCAATACTGGAATTTCTTTTTCCTTAAAAATTTTAATCAGTTTTATCAAATTATCATCTACTTTTTTGGATAAAAAAATTTTAAAATAAATAATATCATTTAAGGCCTCCCTTCCATTAAAATAGAGAATTTTATCTAAATTTTTTTCTAAAAAAAATGACCTATTAACTTTTTTGGAATAAAATTTATTTAAAAATAAAAGACGTTTTTGATCCTTTTTTGATAAATTGTATTTATAAATAAAATAATCCACATTATCTGTCCCATCAATAATCATTAGAGATAATAATAAAATAAAATCAACGTTAGCAATATTTTTTAGTGCAAAACTATTTAGTTTACTGAATAATGAAATATTCTTAAGTTGTGGAAAGATAAGACTTATTATTTCAAGGCTATCTTTATCTTTTGCTAATTTTGTAAACCCTCTTGATCTTACTAATTTTTGTAACTCATCCAGTAATCTTTCAGCAGATATATTCATCATACCTGTAAGATTTTTTTTAATTATCTTAATGACTGATGTCTCATGCTTAACTTTTGAATAATTTAAAAAAAATCTGATATATCTCAAGATTCTTAGGTAGTCTTCTTTAATTCTTGTTTCTGCATTTCCAATAAAAAGAACCTTTCCATTTTCTAAATCTTTCTTTCCATCAAAGGGGTCAAAAAGACTTCCATCAATATCAGCATAAATAGAGTTTATGGTAAAATCTCTTCGTGAGGCATCTTCTTTCCAATTTTCAGAAAATTCAACTTTGGCATGTCTACCATCGGTATCAATGTCTTTTCTAAGGGATGTAATTTCAAACTTAATATCATTAATTAATGCTGTAATCGTGCCATGCTTGATACCACTTTCATAATATTTGATATTTTTTTTATCAAGCGCCTCACAAACATCTTTGGGATTTAAATTTACTGCTAAATCAATATCATCAAAGTCTTCTTTATTAATAATTTTCCTGACACATCCACCAACATATCGAATTTCACTATTTACAGAAAATGAGTGAATAGCCTTAAATAACTGCTCTACCTCAGTTTCTTTTTTTATTTTTTTGAAGCCTAAATTTATATGATTTAGATTTTGAGATCTAAAAAAAATTTTATCTAATAAGTTGTTCATATATGGCTGGGGCGCTAGGATTCGAACCTAGGATGCCGGTACCAAAAACCAGTGCCTTACCGCTTGGCTACGCCCCAATATTAATTGCATATAACACAAAAAAAAAAATTATATAGTTTTTGATTCAATACACCAATGACTATTGAATTTCCTTTTAAATTGCCTGTATGCGTTGCTGCAATCCTTTTGAGAATGAAAATAGGCTACAATTGAAGAGCCTGATCCTGTCATTCTTACAAATATATTTTTTGGTAAAGTTACCATAAAAGATCTGATCTTATTTAGTTTTGGATATTTCCTTAAAGCAATCTTTTCGAGATCATTATTTAGGGCTTTTAAATATTGTGGTTGAAACATTTTTTGTTGCGGTCTTTTAAATTGAGACTTTGAAAATGAAACAACTTTTGAATAGATGAGTTTTGTAGAACAGCCAAAATACGGCTTAGCTATTAAAACATATAGTGCCTTTTTATTAACAAATCTCTTAATTTTACCATTCGATGAAAGAATGGTATTGCCTGGTTTTAAACCCAAAACGACATCAGAGCCTATCTTAGCAGCTAAATCATTTAATTTTTTATTTTTAATCTTTAAGATTTTTTTACTTATCAAAAAATTTATTAAACTTGCAGCATTCATTGAACCACCTCCCATACCAGCTCCATGAGGTATATTTTTTCTAATTTTTATTTCAAATTTTTGATTATTTAAAAGCTTCTCTGCGTCTAATAAGTTTAGCAAAGTTGATATGGTATTAATTTTGCTAATATTTTTTGAAAATTTTCCTGTAAAAAATATTTTGTGATTATTACTTTTTATTTTTTTTAAATAGATCAAATCATGTAAGCTTATAAAGGATATCAAGCTTTCAATCTTGTGGAGTTTTACAGCTCGTCCTATTACATTCAAAGCAAGATTTAATTTTGCATGAGATTTTATTTTAAATGAGGTCATAGGTTAAGATTGCTTGATTCCATCAATTAATTTCTCTTTGATGTTTTTTTTCATTTCATCTTCTGTCTCTTCAAGCTTCAAAATATATTGCCAAAAATACCTTGCTTGTATTTTTCTATTTAATTTCCAAAGAATATCTCCATAGTGATCATTAACTATTGGATCTTGAGGCATTAATTCAACAGCTCTTTTTAAAAAGTTTTCAGCCTTTTCATATTGTCCAACCAAAAAATAAGCCCATCCAATAGAATCTATTATATAAGGATCATTACTTCTTGAAGCATAGGCATTTTCTAGCATTTCAAGAGCTGTATCTATTTTATATTCTCGCTCAAGCCACGAATACGCTAAATAATTTAGTACATAAGCATCATCTGGGTTAATTTCTAGTGATTTCAAAAGATCGTTGTCTGCGTTTTTATAGTCACCAGAGCGCTCGTAACTTCCTCCCCTCCTGTAAAGGATCTCAGCATATAAATCAGAATTACTATCAATGTTTAGGAGTATTTGGTCATAATAATTTATCGCCTTTGCGTATTTTTTTGCATTTTTATTGAAATTTGCAATATCAAAAATCATTTTCTTGTTAGGATTTTTAATTCCTTTAAATTTTGAATTAATAAACTTTAAAGAAACATCTTTATCCAAATTATTTGATATAATTTGTGCTTCTTTCTTTATTTTAAACCAATAATAAAATTCATTTGTTTTATCAAAAACTTCTAATGTCTTTTTAGTATTTTCATAATCTTCATTTGTATAATAATTTTCTGCTAGAAGAGATAAGTTTAAAGTAAATTTTGGGTTTAAATAATTAGATATATTCAAATAGAAATTTGATTTTTCATAGTCCCCTTGAGATGAATATAAATTAGCAACTAGAAAAAAAAATTCACCCATAATATCACTGGAATTAGTACATGAAAAAATATCTAAAAAATTTTTAAATTTTGTATCTTCTATCCATTTTTTTCCTTGGGAAATTAAAAGAGAAGAATTTAGATAATCAAAGTCATCTGTGATTTGCTTTGCCTCATCATATTTTTCACTTTCTATCAAATAGTTCACAAAAAAAAATGCATACCTTGAATAATCTGCATCATTTTGAGAATTAATTAATCTTTTAAAGTAAGTTTTTGTACTTTGATCACCTAAATAACACCTTTGGAAAACTTCATTGATATAAGAAAAATTGCCAAATTTTTTTTTTGATTTGGGAATTTTTTTCTCATTAAAGACATAAAGATATTCTTTAAAAATTTCTGCAATAATTACGGAAAATCTATCATTATTAATAAGCTCGTACGATCTATTAATATATTGCTCACTACTTTTATAGTCCCCCTTTTTTAAACTATCTATTGCTAATAATAAATTAGCTTGAAAAAAATTAGAATTATCTTTTGTAGAGTTTTGTTTAATTTGATTGATTGCCTTTTTTACTTTACCATTTAAAACTAATGCAAATGTGTATTTCTCTAAGTAAATTTCATGCTGTTTAATTAAAAATTTTGATGAATTAAAAAATTTCAGTGCCTGAGAATTATCTGAATTTTCATATGCAACAATTCCAGAAAAATAATTAGATAAAAAACGTGAATTAAAGTCGTTTAAAGTATTATTTTTTGAGTATAATGGGCTTTGATAAATTAATAATATTAAAATAAATTTAAGAAATTTTACTAACATTTTACTATTGTATGTCTAAAAAAGTAATAAATCAAAATTCGAATTTTAAAGCTAAATTCTTAGACTCAATTGGATCAGACTTTGTTTTTAATGAAAAGCCTATTAATCGATTAAAAGATACTAACTTAAATTTAAAAGAGGCAAATAAAATCGATAAAATAACTCAATTAACTGAACTGAAAAAACAAATAAACTCAATTAGTGATTGTAGTCTAAAAAATAATTCAAAGAATATTGTTTTGGGTGATGGAAATATTAATAGTTCAATTATGTTAATTGGTGAAGCTCCCGGAATAGAAGAGGATAAAACTGGTTTGACTTTTAGAGGTGAGGTCGGAAATCTTTTAGAAAAAATGTTACTCGCAATTAATATCAAAAAGCAAAATATTTATACATCTTATGCTGTTAATTTTAGACCTCCTGAAGACCGAAAACCAACTTCAGCTGAAATAAAAAGATATTCACAATTTCTACAAACACATATTTCAATAATTGACCCAAAAATAATTATTCTCATGGGTAGTACTGCTATGGAGTCTTTAACAGGCCTGAATAGTAAAATATCCAATGAAAGAGGAAAGTGGAAAGAGATAATTGTTAAAAATACTAGCTATAATGTTATTATAACTTTTAATCCTTCATATCTTTTGCGCACACCAGAAAATAAAAAATATTCTTGGGAAGACTTAAAAAGGATTAAAAAAAAAATTATAGATTTAAAGATTAATATTTAATGAAAATTGTAGCTGGTGTTGATGAGGTTGGCAGAGGAAGCTTGATTGGTCCAGTTTATGCAGCTGCTGTAATATTAAATAACTCAATTAACCAAAAACTACTTAAAGACTCTAAGAGTTTAACAAAAGAAAAAAGAAACGAGCTTTATAAATATATTAGACAAAATTCAGTATGGGCAATTGGCCAAGCATCTACTAAGGAGATAGAAAAAATTAATATATTGCACGCTAGTCTACTAGCTATGAAAAGAGCAATTCTTAAATTAAAAAAAAAACCTTCTTTAGTGCTAATAGATGGAAATAAACTGCCCACAATCAAAAATTATAATTTAAAATATATAATTAAAGGTGATCAAAAAATTTCAAGTATTTCAGCAGCATCAATTATTGCTAAAGTTAGCAGAGATAAATTTATAACTAAACTTTCTGAGGAATTTAGTCAGTATGGTTGGGACACAAATTCTGGTTATGGTACAAAAGAACACCTAAAAGCAATTAAGAAATTTGGTATTACTAAATATCATCGAAAAACTTTCTCACCTATTTGTGATCTTTTATAATTTTCACGTGTAACAGCACAACATCTGGTTCCCTCAAAAAATTCAGACACAATTTGAATCTAGTTATTTCAATCTCAGGTTGACGCTAGAATCTCTATGGAGTCTAATTGTTTTATACAAAATGGATATCAATTTTAAAAATAAGATTATTAATGGTGACAGTCTCAAGGAATTAAAAAAAATTCCAAGCGAAACCTTTGATCTTGTTTTCGCTGATCCACCATACAATTTACAACTAAAAAATTCACTCACAAGACCAGACAGAAGCAAAGTCAGTGCTGTTAACGATAAATGGGATCAATTTGAAAACTTTAAAAAATATGATGAGTTTACAATTGAATGGCTTACTGAATGTAAAAGAATTTTAAAAAAGGACGGAGCCATCTGGGTTATAGGAAGCTATCATAATATTTTTAGAGTAGGAACTGCAATACAGAACTTGGGTTTTTGGATTTTAAATGATGTTATCTGGAATAAGAATAACCCAATGCCTAATTTCAGAGGAACAAGATTTACAAACGCTCATGAAACTTTAATTTGGGCCTCTAAAAGTGAGAAATCAAAATATACTTTTAACTATCAATCTTTGAAATGTTTAAATGATGATCTACAAATGAGATCTAATTGGAATTTACCCATTTGTAATGGTGCAGAAAGACTTAAAAAAAATGGTATAAAAGTTCACTCAACTCAAAAACCAGAGTCTCTATTACATAGAGTTTTATTGGCATCATCAAACAAAAATGATTTAATTCTAGATCCATTCTTAGGATCTGGAACAACAGCCACAGTTGCAAAAAAATTAGGTAGAAACTATTACGGTATAGAAAAAGAAAAAAACTATTTTAAAGCTGCAGAGGAAAGACTAAAGAAAACAAAACCAATAGAAGATGATTTCTTAGACACTTTAAGGAATAATAGATCAAAACCTAGAATACCTTTTGGATCACTGGTAGAGCTTGGAATAATAAAGCCTGGAACAAGTATTTTTGATCAAAAGAAAAAAATTGTTGCAAAAATTATGGCCGATGGAAGTATAAAACATGATCAAGCTGAAGGATCAATTCATAAAGTTGCAGCAACAATACTGGGTTCTGAAAGCTGTAATGGATGGACTTATTGGCATTGCACAGTGAATGGTGTTTCTGTTCCAATTGATAATTTAAGACAAAGATTAATTTCTAAAAATTAGTCTTTATAGATTTTACCAAGATAGCTGTTGATAAATTTTTCATTTTTAACTAATTTTTTTATTACTAAGTTTCTAATCCAAATTATTAATGGATTGGATAAATGAAAAGCAAAGTAATTAAGTTTTGATTTCATATCAATCATCCTTACTCTTTTAACTCTTTCAGAGTTAAATTGAGTGTTTTCATTTTCTAAATTTTTATAAAGTTCATGAGCAACCTCTATTGATTGAGAGGCACCTTGAGCAAAAGTTGGAGGTAAAGCAAAAAAAGCATCTCCAATGATAAAAGTATTTTTATTTTTTGGTTCATGCACCTTAGAACTCACAAATATTGGGAAGCATTTAATGCTTTTTAGATTGTTAATTGTTTCAGGAACTACTTGCTTTGATATTTCAGATATAATATTTGCAGTAAAATCTTTGCTCTCAAACAAAGAATAGTCCGATAACTCTTTAGTACTAAGCTTTTTTCTAAGAACGGTAACGAAATTAAACTGTCCTTTGCTATTAACTGGATAAAGAACTGAGTGTAAATTAAATCCTAAAAATAAAGATATATTCTCTGGGTTAATACCCTTGAGGGCATCCTGGTCTATTGTTGCTCTTAAGGCAATAGAGTTAAAGTATTTTGGTTTAATTTCTTTATTGGCAATTAATGATTTTGTTATTGAAAAAGTTCCATCAGAGACAATTAAGTAATCACATTTAATAGATGAACCATCCTCAAAAGAAACTTCTTTATTTTCAGCTTCTTCATTAATTTTTATAACTTTTTTATTATAATGGATAATATTTTCATGAAGCCCATCTTTTAAGAAATTAATTAAAGTAGAGCGCTGCAAGGTAGTATATTTTGTATCAGCACTGTTAAACATGGATATATCTAAATCACATATTTTCTTATTATTTTTTAAAGAATAGAAGTCTAGTTTATGAGGGTGAAATTTATCTTCTACACTAATTTTTTGGAAATTTATTTGATTTAATAGTTTGATGCTATTAACTGAAAGTTGAATACCGTATCCTTTTTCTAAGTTAACAGAACTATTTTTCTCATAAATTGTAATTTTATAATTTGAGTTTTGGCTAAAAAGATTTGCAATGTACAGACCTGAAATACCCGCTCCTATTATTGCTATATTTTTCATTAATTTTTTTTTAAATAATTAAAAATTTTTTTAGTAAATGTGGGCAAAGTATAATCTTCAAGCTTAGAGCTATCAATCCAAGAAGAGTTAGAAATTGTACCCTTTAACTTAGAAAACTTGATTATTATATTCATATTCATATTTGATATCTTGAAGTTTAAAGCATTTACTGAATTGTCAGGTTTGGGTATTTGTTTCATAGGAAATATTTGTAAATTCTTTAAAAAATTTAATTTAGTATTTTTTATCAGTAAAAATTTATTATTCTTTTTATAAACTTCTAACAAATAAAATTTATCAATTTTCTTTTTTCTTACTTTTATTATTTCAAAATCTTTTTTTTTAAAAGACTTACAATTTTTAATTAAAGGGCATTGGTAACATAAGGGATTTTTAGGTCGACAAATCAATGCACCTAGCTCCATTATCGCTTGTGCATAATCACTTGCTCTAGTTGAATTACCTAATATTTTTTTACTCTTTGCAAGATTATCTTTTGTAATTTCTTTGGGTAATTTTAAATTTAATAATCTTTTAATTACTCTTTCAATGTTTCCATCAAGGGGAATAAATGGCTTGTTAAAGGCAATTGCCATTATTGCATTAGAGGTGTAGTCACCTATTCCAGGTAATAATTTTAATTCGTCAATCGTGCTTGGTAACCTTCTGTTAAAATTTTTTTCTAATATTTGTGCAGTCTTTTTTAAGTTTTTTACTCTTGAATAATAACCAAGCCCTTCCCAATACTTTAAAAGTTTATGTTCCTTAATTTTTGATAGAGATTTAATATCTGGAATATCTTTTACAAAATTATTGAAATATGGAATTACAGTTGCAACCTGCGTTTGCTGCAACATAAATTCACTTACTAGCGTGTAATATTCTCTCTTAACTTGAGATAGCTTTTTTCTCCATGGCAGTGATCTTTTATTATTATCGTACCAATAAAGAATTTTTTTTGTTAGTATGGATTTAGTCATATGCAATTTAAAAATAATACTAAGCAGAGGTTTAAAACTATTCAAGGCTTAAGGTCTTTTAAAGACACTTTGCCAAAAAACATTAAAAAAATAATCAAAAAAAAGGGTCATATATTTTCTGAAACACTTAGTAACTGGAAGTATATAGTTGGAGATGATCTTTTTCAGATATGCTATCCCAAATCCTTTAAAAATTCGAATAAATTTGGAGTAAGCACTCTTCAAATAATGGTAAAGAGGGGACATGAAATTGATTTAGAATACTCAAAAAAAATAATAATGGATAAAATGAATAGTTTTTTTGGTTATGCCGTTGTTGAGAAATTGAAATTCATAAGCTTTGATGATGCTCAAACAAAATTCAAAAAATTAGATACTAATGAAAATCATGTGACAAATAATAAATATACAGATAGAATTAATAATATTAAAAACGATAAAATAAAAAAATCACTACTAGAATTAACTAAATTATTTAAACAAAGATGAAAAAATTTGCCTCAACATTATTCATAATATTTTTAATCTTCTCCTCTAAATCGTTTGCTGTAGAAAATGAAATTGTTAAAAGAATTACTGAAGGAGAAGAAAGTGCTAAAATAACAATAATTGCTTACGAGTCGTTGACTTGTAGCTACTGTGCAAATTTTCATAAAGATGTGTATCCAGAACTTAAGAAAGACTTCATTGATAACGGGTTGGTAAAAATAGAATTTAGACATTTTCCATTAGATATTGCAGCATTTAATGCCTCAAAAATTGCTCAGTGTAATAACGACGGCAGTTCAAGCATTATGAATATTTTATATTCGGGCCAGAAAAAATGGGCTAGAGGAAAAACACCGGAAGAAGCTACAGGATATTTAAAAAAATTTTTAAAAGGTGAGAATGTAAACATAGATTTTGATAAATGTTTAAGTGATAAAATTATAGAAGATTACATATTAAATGACCGAATCGAAGGTGTTAAAAAATTTAAGGTCAATGCTACTCCTACGATAATAATAAACGATAAAAAGTTTGAAAAATCCCTAAATTATAAGAATTTAAAAAAATATCTAGAAAAACTGATATAAGTTAGTTCATGGAGTTTAAAAAAATCCAATTAAATGGGTTTAAATCATTTGCCGAAAAAACAAATTTTTTAATTGAAAATGGCCTGACAGGTATTGTCGGCCCAAATGGTTGTGGCAAATCCAATATTGTAGAATCCTTAAGATGGGTAATGGGCGAAACATCTGCTAAAAGTATGAGGGGCTCAGGTATGGAAGATGTTATTTTTAATGGCACTTCGAATAAAGCATCTAAAAATATAGCGGAAGTTTCTATTACACTGGATAACGATAGCCATGAAGGACCCATGCAATATAAAGAATTAGACCAGATTGAAATTAGAAGAAAAATTGAAAAAGATAAAGGTTCAAAGTTTTATATAAATGACAAAGAAGTTAGAGCAAGAGATGCTCAAATTTTTTTTGCAGATTTATCTACAGGCGCCCACTCACCATCAATAATAAGTCAAGGTCGTATAGGAGCTCTTGTTACAGCTAAGCCTACAGACAGAAGAGCTATTTTGGAAGAGGCAGCAAATATTTCGGGTCTACATGTGAGAAGACATGAAGCGGAACTTAGATTGAATGCTGCAGAAACAAACTTAAAAAGAGCAGATGAATTAAGAAGACAACAAGAAAAACAATTAGCCAACCTACAAAAACAGGCTGAAGAAGCAACTAAATACAAACTAATCTCTGAGGAAATAAAAAAAATTGAAGCAGGTTTGTATTATTTAAAATTATTAGAAATTGACAATGAAATTAGGGTGGAAAATGTAATTAATAATGAGGCCCAAGGAGAGGTAAGCAATTTCAATCAACAAATAGCTCAGTTTGAAGGTTCTATTAAAACTGAAACTGATAAAGTGTCACCACTAAGAGAAAAAAATATAGAAAATCTCTCTAAAATCCAAAGATTAAATTTAGAATTACAAAATTTAGATGAAGAAAATGTAAGAACTCAAGATGAGATAGAAAATATTAAAAAATCTTTAAAAATAATTGAAGAGGATATTGATAGAGAAAAAGGGATTGTAATTGATGCAAATTCAAACGAAAAAAGATTGAAAGAAGAAAAAGCTGAATTAATAGAAATTGACTCCAAGTACTTTGAAACTGAGAAACTTTCCAATGAAGATCTTGAAAATGCAAAAAATCAATTAAAAGAGGAGCAAAAAAAAGTAGATGAAATAATTAATGTTTTTGCCGATGGAAATATAAATATTGGTGTTGGCCCAATTAGAAATGTCAAAAGTACAATAACAAGAGCAAAAGAGCTAATCAATAATAATGAAGTAAGTCAGGCACTTGTTTTACTTGATAGATGCCAAATAGAGATAGATGATTTTTTGAATAACCTTGAAGATGAAGAAAGTAAAAAGAAACTTTCTAATATTAATGAAAAAAATGAAAATATAAAACTATTACAAGAAAAATATGCAGATAGTTTTAGTAAAAACCAATCAATTAAAAAAGAGTCTGTAAAAAGAAATGAGCGAATTAAAGCGATAGAAACAGAAGTTGAAAGCTGGAAGAACTTATATTCAAATTCTCAAAAAATGGTTACAGAATTAACTGAAAGAAAAAATAAATTACTATCAAATTTAAATGAACGTGATCAACAGCCAAAAGCTCAAGCAGAAAGAAAAGGTCAGATTACTGAAGGCTTACGAATTGCTTCAGCTGAAAAAATTGAAAATGAAAAAATAATAGAAGAAACAGACAAAAAAATAAATTCTTTAAGACTCGAATTAAATGAAGTTCAAGAAAAATCTATTCAGATAAGAGAAAGAAAAGCAAGTTCTGGTGCAACGATTGAAGGATTAAAAAAACGTAAAGATGATCTACTTGATAGGGTACGCTCTGAGCTTAATCTTGACGAAGATAAAATTCTTGAAAACTCAAATTTAAACGGTGTTGAAGAGTTGCCAAATTCTACAATACAAGAAGATGCTTTAGATAAAAAAAAAAATGAAAGAGAGAAATTAGGATCTGTTAATTTAAGAGCTGATGAGGAAACTAGTAAATATGAAATTGAAATAAAAAAAATGGAACAAGATAGAGAGGATCTTGTAACGGCTATTATAAAATTAAAAGAGAGCATCAATGAATTGAACCAAAAAGGAAGAGAAAGATTATTAGAAGCTTTTGAAAAAGTTAATAGAAAATTTAATGAAGTTTATACAAAACTATTCAATGGTGGTAATGCTAAATTAGAATTGATTGACTCTGATGATCCACTTGAAGCAGGCTTAGAAATGCTAGTAAGTCCCCCAGGTAAAAGACTTCAATCAATCACTTTATTATCAGGTGGAGAGCAAGCTTTGACTGCTCTTTCTCTGATCTTTGCTGTTTTTTTAACTAACCCTTCTCCAATTTGCGTTTTAGATGAGGTTGATGCACCCTTAGATGACGCCAATGTCACAAGATTCTGTGGCCTATTAGAAGAGCTAACTAAAATTACAGATACTAAATTTATTATTGTAACCCACCACGCTTTAACAATGTCTAAAATGGATAGGCTTTATGGAGTTACAATGCCTGAGAAGGGAATTAGCCAGTTGGTTGCTGTTGATTTACAAAAAGCTGAAAGTATGGTTGCATAATACTAGATGCCAAAAGAAGACCTTAAAACTCGCTTGGAGATTGCAAAAACAAAGTTTACAAAGAAAAATCTTATTAAAAATGAAGAGGCAACCTCCTCTATTGGAACTGCCTTTAAATTAAGTACAGAATTAGTGTCTGCAGTGGCAGTTGGGACAATTATAGGGTTTATTTTAGACAAGACCTTTGGTACTAAACCCTGGTTAATATTAATATTTTTTTTTGTAGGTGTTGTTGCTGGAATTATAAACGTATTTAGATCTGCAAAGAATATGCAAAAATAGACTTAAAAAATTATGGCTACAAACCCAATGAACCAATTCGAAGTTTATAGAATTGGACCAGAAATTAAATTAGGAGCAATAGATATTTCTTTCACAAACGCAAGTTTGTTTATGGTAATTAGTTCACTTGCAATCTTATTAGTTTTTAATTTAGGGTCAAAAAAAAACTCTTTACTACCAAGCAAGATGCAACTTCTTTCTGAATTAAGCTATACTTTTGTTTCCAAAATGATTAGTGATACAGCAGGATCAAAAGCAAAACCATACTTTGCGTTTATCTTCTCAATATTTATGTTTGTACTATTCTGCAATATGTTTGGGATGATCCCTTACGCCTTTACAGTAACTAGTCATATTATTGTTACTTTTATTTTAGCTTCATTTATTTTTTTGGGAGTCACAATTATTGGATTTATGAAACATGGATTGGGATATTTAAAATTATTTGTGCCTAGCGGGGTGCCTGCTTTACTATTGCCGCTAATAGTTGTTATAGAAATAATTTCTTACTTAAGTAGACCAATTAGTCTTTCAGTTCGTTTGTTTGCAAACATGATGGCTGGTCATACTATGATGAAAGTTTTCGGAGGCTTTGTAATAAGCCTTGGAATAGTTGGTGGATGGCTTCCACTGAGTTTTTCGGTTGCGCTAACTGGCTTGGAAATATTAGTTGCTTTTCTTCAAGCATATGTTTTCGCAATCTTAACCTGCATCTACTTAAATGATGCATTAAATTTACACCATTAACTAACATAAGGAGGATATAATGGAATTAGAAGCAGCAAAAATGATCGGAGCAGGACTAGCAGCAATAGCTCTAGCAGGTGCCGGTGTTGGAATTGGAATTATCTTTGGTAATTACCTTTCTGGTGCAATGAGAAACCCATCTGCAGCTCAAAAACAATTTCCTAATCTTTTATTAGGTTTTGCTTTAGCTGAAGCAACTGGCCTATTTGGATTAGTTGTAGCGTTAATTATTTTATTTGCATTTTAAATTTAATGATTAAAAAAATATTTTTTCAGTCGATATTTTTAAGCTTCCTGTTTTTTATGGAAGCTTTTGCAGCTGAAAGTGGTGGAATGCCTCAATTAAATCCTGAGTTTTGGGTTTCTCAAATTTTTTGGCTAATTATTACTTTTGGAATTTTATATGTTGTTTTATCTAAACTTATACTTCCAAAAATAAGTGCCAATCTAGAAAATAGAAAATCTCAAATTTTAGAAAACATTGAGGCTGCGGAAAAGCAAAGAGAAGAAAGTGAACAAAAAATTAAAGAATACGAAAAAATAATACAAGGCAGCAAAAATGAGGCAAAAAACTACTTTAAACAAGCTAGAGAAGAAGTGCTGAAGGACATTAGTATAAAAAAAGAAACACTAGAAAAAGAACTTGATGAAGAAGTTAATAAAGCTGAGATTGAAATAAAAACTTTTAGAGATAGCGCTCCAGAGAAAATTAAGAAGATTGCTGTTGAGACCTCTTCAGACTTACTACAGAAACTAATAGGGGCTGAAGTTAACAGTAGTAGCATCTCTGCAATAGTAGAAGATCTTTCGAGAAAAAAAATGGTTAAATATTATGATAATTGATGGAACTTTTTGGGTAGCTATATCTTTTTTAATATTTTTAGGGGTTTTAATTTATTTAAAAATACCTCAAAAAATTAATGAACTTTTAAATAAGCTTATCCTTGATATTAAAAATGAAATAGATGAAAGTGAAAAGCTAAGACAAGAAGCGAAAGTCTTGTTGGATAACGCTCAAAATAAACTTGATACCGCACAAACAATAAGTAATGATATTTTGCGACAAGCTAAAAAAGATAGTGAACATCTTATAATCGAAATGAATGATAAATTTCACAAATCTTCAGAAATTAAAAAAAAATTAGCAGAAAATAAAATTTCACAAATGAAAGAGGCTGCACTTAAAGAAATAAAAGATGTTTCAATTAAAATCGCTGTTGATTCTGTTAAAAAAATTATTAACACATCTGTTGATAAATCAAAACTTGATGGTCTTTTTGAAAAAAATGTTGAAGAAACAAAAATAGCTTTAAAAGAAATAAGCTCATAATTACCTTACAATTCTTTAAAAAAAATATAAATTAACCTAATGAAATCTATAGTCATTGGTTCTGGGTTTGGTGGTATAGCTGCAGCATTAAGATTAAGAGCTAAAAATCATAAAGTAACTTTAATTGAAAAACACCCTGACTTAGGCGGAAGAGCTAGGGTATTTAAAAAAAATGGCTTTACCTTTGATGGCGGTCCAACAGTAATTACTGCACCTTATCTAATTGAAGAGCTTTTCACTTTATTTAATAAAAAGTCTCAAGATTACATAAAACTCACTCCTTTAAAAATTTGGTATAGATT
The DNA here is from genome assembly GCF_059417795.1 of Candidatus Pelagibacter sp. PS_43. Classification (NCBI taxonomy): domain Bacteria; kingdom Pseudomonadati; phylum Pseudomonadota; class Alphaproteobacteria; order Candidatus Pelagibacterales; family Candidatus Pelagibacteraceae; genus Candidatus Pelagibacter; species Candidatus Pelagibacter sp. PS_43. Next base: position 979,948 of record NZ_CM182066.1, read on the forward strand.
CATTTATGAAGATGGGGGTGTATTTGATTATTCTGGAGATGAAGATCAAATGAAAAAGCAAATTGAGATAATAAGCAAAGAAGATGTAAAAGGTTATGAGCAGCTTGTAAAATTCACAAAAAAAATATTTGATAAAGGCTTTACAGAACTAGCTGATGTTCCATTTGATAAGCCTCTTGTGATGATGAAGCAATTACCTTCTTTACTAAAGCTTAAAAGCTATAAATCAGTTTATTCATTAGTTTCTTCATATATAAAAAATGAAAAATTAAGACGTATGCTGAGTATGCATCCTCTATTAGTTGGTGGAAACCCTTTTACAACAACCTCTATATATGGATTAATTCTATATCTAGAGAAAAAATGGGGCATTCATTACTCAATGGGTGGAACTGGTAATATAATCAACGGCTTAGAAAAATTAATGATTGAACAAGAAATTGAATTAATCAAAGGACATGAGGTTACAGAAATAATTTCAAATAATGGAAAAATTAGTGGAGTAAAATTAGATAATCAAAAAGAAATTCATTCAAATAACGTAATATGTAACGCTGATCCTCCTGCTGTATATGAAAAACTTCTAAGTTTAAATAAAACAAGCTCTCTATTTAAATGGAAGCAAAATCGAATGCAGTATTCTATGGGTCTATTCGTTTACTACTTTGGAACAAAAAAAACATACCCAGATGTAGAGCACCACACGATCAAATTTGGTGAAAAATACAAAGAACATCTGAGTGATATTTTTGAAAATAAAAAATTAAACGATGACATAAGTTATTACCTGCATAGACCATCAGCTACAGATAAATCAATGGCACCTGAGGGAAATGATTGTTTCTATGTTCTTGTGCCAGTCCCAAACAATCAATCCAAAATTGATTGGAAAATTGAAGGTGAAAAAATGAAGAATTTAGTAATAGATAAGATGGAAAAAGCATTGCTACCCAATCTTAGAGAAAATATTATTGAAGATTTCTATTTAACACCAGATTATTTTGAAAATGAATTAAATACCAAATTTGGATCAGGTTTTTCGATCCAGCCAAAATTTACTCAATCTGCATATTTTAGATTTCATAATAAATCAGAAATTTATGATGGATTATATTTTGTTGGAGCAGGAACACACCCAGGTGCAGGAGTTCCAGGCGTACTATCTTCAGCAAAAGTTTTAGATAAAATATTATAATGTTAAAAAACAATTATTTATCTATTTATGCCAAGTCGTTTAATTGGGCAGCTTTTTTTCTTCCAAAAAATACATACAAAGATTGTTCTTCTTTATACGATTTTTGTAGAACAGTAGACAATATAGCAGATGACAAGAATGATTTAGATATTAAAATAAAAAAACTATCGGAGTTTAAAAGTCAGTTCTTAAATAAAAATTTTGATAGCTTAGTAATAAGAAATATGTGGTCTTTAATAGAAAATTATAAGATTTCAATAAAGGTTATAGATGATTTATTTGATGGTATTGAATCTGATCTAAGTGAAATAGTTAAACTAAATACAAAAAAAGAACTATTAATTTATTCTTATCGAGTAGCTGGCACAGTCGGTTTAATGATGGCAAAAATTTTAAATGTTGAAGATAAAAAATCAATGAAAGCTGCAATAGATCTTGGCATAGCGATGCAGCTAACCAATATATCCAGAGATGTTGTAGAAGATGCAAATAATAATAGATTTTACATAGAATATGACTTCAAGAACATAAAAAAAACTTTAAGGATAGCTGATCTTTTCTATGAGAGCTCTTTTAACTCTATAAAAAAAATTCCTTTTACTTTTAGATTTGCAATATTGGTAGCTAGAAGAATTTATAAAAAAATCGGAGACAATATTTTACAAAAAAGAAATATTGATAATTATAATAAAAGTGGAAAGATTTATGTGAGTAATTTTAGTAAATTATTTGAAACATTTCTCTCAATATATGATTTAATTTTATTATCATTTACGAATGAAAAAAGTCATCTAAGAGAAGAAGAACATCTCTTGATTAAAGAAGAAATAAATTTAGATGAAAGAATTTGATTACGTTATAATTGGTGGTGGTTGTGCAGGTCTATCCCTAGCCTATGAGCTTGAGATTCACAATAAGCTCAGAGACAAAACTTTAGCAATAATTGAACCAAGGTTAGAATATAAAAGAGATAAAACTTGGTCTTATTGGAAGACTTTAGAGCACAACTTTACAGATTGTGTAAAAAAAAGTTGGATTAATTTTTCAATTAATATTCCCAATAAAACTAAATTTATAGAATGTAGTGATTTGCCTTATGAATCTATAGATAGTGGCTTGTTTTATGAAAAAATTAATAGCAAATTAAATACAAATAAAAATATTAGCTTTTATAAAAGTTCTGAGGAAATAAATTTGGATAAAGGTTTTATTTTTAATAGTGTTTCTTCATTTAAAGCTAATCAAAATCAATTATGGCAACACTTTAAAGGTATTGAAATTGAAACTAAAAAAAATGACTTTGATGACCAAATTTTTAATTTAATGGATTTTGATTGTGATCAAAGAAATAGTGTTCATTTTTTTTATACACTTCCATATTCTAAAAATAGAGCACTAGTAGAAACAACTTGGTTATCAACAATGGCTAATAATTCACTAAAAGATTATGATAATCAATTGCAAAATTATATTGTTAATCATCTTAATATAAAAGATTACAAAATATTATATGAAGAGGAAGGTGCAATTCCTTTATTTTATCCTAAAACCAATGATAAAAAAAATATAATAAATATTGGTACCGCCGGGGGAATGACTAGACTAAGTACCGGTTATACTTTTTTAAATATTCAAGAACATAGCAAATATATAAGAAAAAATATTCATAATATCCATGAATGTAAAAAATATAATATTGGTGCGAAATATAAATTTTTAGATAAAATATTTTTAAGAGTGCTTAATAGTCACCCCAATAAAATGCCAAATATATTCATGAACATGTTTAATGGTCTACCTAAGAATGTTATAAAATTTTTATCAAATAAAAGTAATTTATTCCAAGACTTATCTGTAATATTGAAAATGCCAAAATGGATATTCATTAAAGCTTTATTTAAAAATGATAAATAGTCAAATTAACAAAATCAATTTTTTTCACTCTTTAGTTTTTTTTATTTTTACTAGTATATTTTCAATCATTTTTGACCAGTTTCAAAATTTATATATATCTCCTATGATTTGTTTATTTCTTATACTTTCAATTGGTATTTCTCATGGTGCACTAGATAACCAAAAAGGGAAAAGGCTTCTAAACTTTTATAAAATTAAAAATAATTCTATTTTTTACTTACTGTATTTACTGATTGCTATTATCATAATTATTTTTTGGCTTTCTATTCCCGCATTATCTTTGGTTGTATTCTTGATTGTGGCTGCTTACCATTTTGGAAAAGAAGATACAGATTTTTTGAGACAAAAAAAATTGAATAAAGATATTATTTTTTATTTTTTTAAAGGCTTACTTGTGATTATAGCACCTTTAATGTTTCACTTTACCGAAACAGTCAATATTTTTAAATTGCTATTAGTTGAAAATGAAAATTTTTATCTAATATTAAGTTTTATTGAGACTAATAATCTAATTTTTTATATATTTTTGATTACTCTAATTGCTCATATTTACTTATTTAGCAGGGATTTTAAAACACTTAATATTCTAATTTTTTTTGACTTTATTTCGATATTAATTTTAAACTATTTTTTTTCACCTTTGGTTGCATTTACAGTTTATTTTTGTTTTTTACATTCTTTTAGACACTCCATTTCATTAATAAATGAAATAGATAATATTGATTTCAAAAGTGGAAGTCTTAAATTTATGAAAAAAGCTATGCCACTAACAATATTAACTGCAATATTTTATATTATAAGCCTATATTTTCTTACAAATTATTATCCTATCAATGATGCTATATTTAAAACTATATTTATTGGTTTGGCGTCTTTGACCTTTCCACATATATTGCTCGAATACCTTTTAGAAAAAAATGAAAAATAAAGAGATAAAAATTTTACTATCTGCTCCACGCGGATTTTGTGCGGGAGTAGAAAGAGCCATAGAAATTGTAAAAAAAAGTATAAATAAATATGGCGCACCAGTTTATGTTCGTCATGAAATAGTTCATAATAAATATGTTGTAGATAGCCTTAAAGCCATAGGGGCAATTTTTGTTGAAGAGCTTGATGAAATTCAAGATAAAAGCAGACCAGTAATATTTTCAGCACATGGTGTTCCAAAATCGGTACCTACACAAGCTAATGATTACAAAATGGAATATATTGATGCTACATGTCCACTTGTTTCTAAAGTTCATAGAGAAGCTGAAAATTTACATAAAGCTGGTTATCATATAGTTCTTATTGGGCACAATAACCATCCAGAAGTTATTGGTACTATGGGTCAGCTACCTAATGGAACAATTGATTTAATACAAGATGAGCATGATGTTGAGGCCTATGAATTGGATGGGAATAAAAAAATTGCTTATGTAACTCAAACAACTCTCTCTATTGATGACACTAAAGGAATAATTAAAGCTCTTAAAAAAAAATTCCCAGAAATAAAAGAGCCATTTAAAGAGGACATTTGTTATGCAACAACTAATCGTCAAGCAGCAGTTAAGAATATTGCAAAAAAGTGCGATATGTTTTTTGTCCTTGGAAGTAGAAATTCCTCAAATTCTGTAAGATTAGTTGAAGTTGCAGAACAAGCTGGTTGCCCACATTCTGAACTAATACATTCTGAAAGTTCCATCCCATTTGATAAATTGAAAAATTGTAAAACAATTGGTATTTCATCAGGAGCCTCTGCCCCTGAAATTTTAGTTGAAAACTTTATTGATCAAATTAAAAGTAAATATAAAGTAAAGATTGAGGTTGTTGAAATTATAAAAGAAAATATTGTTTTTAAAGTTCCTAGCAAACTTAATTAGATGGCTGTATATACAAAAATTTCAAAAAGAGATGTCTCTTCATTGGTTAATGATTATCAAATAAATGAAGTTAAAAAATTTCAAGGTATTAAAAAAGGAATAGAAAATACCAATTATTTACTTAAAACAAAAAAAAATAAATTTATCCTGACAATTTTTGAAAAGAGAGTTCAAAAAAAAGATTTACCATTTTTTATGAACTTGATGGAAGAGCTTAATAAAAAAAAAATTGCATGTCCAAAGCCATTACGTACTAAAAAAGGTTCCCATATAAGTAAAATTAAAAAAAAATCTGCCTGTATTGTAACCTTTTTAGAAGGCAAAGATAAAACAAATCTTAACTACAAAAATTGTTTTGATATTGGAAAAAATATTGCAAAATTTCATACTGTTACATCTAAACTAAAGTTAAGTAGACAGAATTCCATGTCAATTAATAAGCTTGGTGGCTTAATGAAGAGTATTAATTTTAAATCCTATAAATTTTTACCTAACCTTAAGAAAACTCTAAATCTATGTTTTAAAGATATTCTGAAACATTGGCCTAAAAACTTACCCCAGGGAATTATTCACGGAGATTTATTTATAGATAATATTTTTTTTAAAAAAAACAAATTTTCAGGATTCATTGATTTCTATTTTTCTTCTAATGATTATTTTATTTATGAAATTGCAATTTGTATAAATGCATTATGTTTTGATAAAAAGAAAGATAATTTTGTAATGAATAATAAAAAGATAAAAAATTTAATTAATGGATATGAAGCAATAAGATCTCTATCAAAAAAAGAAAAGCAGTCACTTAATTTAATGTGCAGAGGTGCTGCCTTGAGATATCTTTTAACAAGAATTTATGATTTTTTTAATACACCAAATAATGCATTAATTAAGATTAAGGACCCTAGAGAATATTTACAAAAATTAATTATTCACAACAATCTTACGGACTACAAAGATTATTATAAATAATGATCAAAATTTATACAGATGGCTCCTGTTTAAATAATCCTGGAAATGGAGGTTGGGCTGCAATTATAAATGATAATGAGATAATTAAAAAAATTAGCGGAAGTGTTAAAGATACTACTAATAATAAAATGGAGCTGATGGCTCCAATCATGGCGCTTCAAGAAATTGACAAAAATAACGAAATCGAAATTTATACTGACTCACAATATGTAAGGTTGGGTATTACTGAATGGATCCATAAATGGATCAAAAATAATTGGCAAACTTCTAAGAAAGAGCCGGTTAAAAATAAAGAGTTATGGATGCAACTTTATGAATTAACTAAATCGTATAAAATAAAATGGATCTGGGTTAAGGCTCATGCTGGCAATGCCTTAAATGAAGAAGTTGATTTATTAGCTAAAAAAGCTGCTGAACTAAATTAAAGTTAAAAAATTTTGACCTGCTGAAATTTCACAAGCACCTGTATCTTTTTCTTCTTGTACTTTAATGACCTTAAGATTATCTACTAACATTGTATATCTATTCGATCGAATACCTAGGCCTCTAGCACTCTTATCAATATCTGCACCAATAGCTCTGGTAAAATCTAACATTGGGTCTGCCATCATTATAATTTTGTCACCAACATTTTGACTTTTTCCCCATGCATCCATTACGAAAGGATCGTTAACTGAAATACAAGCAATATGGTCGATGCCTTTAGCTTTATATTGCTCATAACTTTCAACATAGCTAGGTAAATGCTTGGCTGAACAAACTGAAGTATATGCACCAGGAAGTCCAAATAAAACTATTTTTTTATCCTTAAAAAATTCTAATGTGTTTTTTTTTATAGGATTTCCATTCTCTAAGATAAAAAAATCAGCACTAGGAATATTTTCATTTTCTCTCAACTTCATTTTAATTTGTCCTTAATGTATTGTTTAGTTTTACTTACGTTATTAGGAACTATATCGTAATACTCTTTTTTATCCATAATATATTGTAATTCACTGGGTAGGCTTGGCTTTATTGAAATTGATTTATCTATAGCATCTGGAAATTTGCAAGGATGTGCCGTTGCTAAAACAATATTATTTCCCTCTATATTTATTTTATTTAAAGCGCCGAGACCTATCGCTGTATGAGGATCTAATATTACTTTATATTTATCATAGATATTTTTTATCGTTTCTATTACTTCCTCTTCATTCATACTTTCAGAGAGAAAATCCTTTCTAATTTTTTCTAATCTATTTTTTGCAAAGATATACTTTCCTTCATCTTTTATTTTTTTCATTACATTTTTAGTTTCTATGTCATCAAAATCATTCAAATCATAAATTAATCTTTCAAAATTACTGGCAACTTGAATATCCATACTTGGTGAATTAGTTTCGAAAACTGTTTCAACCTCATATTTTCCAGTTGATATTGCTCTATGTAAAATATCGTTTTTATTCGTTGCAACTATTAATTTATTTATTGGAAGACCCATCTTTTTTGATAAGTAGCCAGCATATACATCACCAAAATTTCCTGTGGGAACTGAAAAATTAATTGATTTTTTATCTTTAATTAAGAAGTAAGTATAAAAATAATAAACAGCTTGGGCAATTATTCTTGCCCAATTTATAGAATTAACTCCCGACATATTAATCGAGTTTGAAAAATCCTTATCTGCAAACATCACTTTAACTAAATTTTGACAATCATCAAAGTTTCCTTCTATGGCAATATTAAATACGTTATTCTCTTTTACAGTGGACATTATTTTTCTTTGAACGGGTGAAACTTTATTATGAGGGTGAAGCACAAATATATTTACATTTTTTTTACCCTTAATTGCATCTATGGCCGCAGCACCAGTATCTCCTGATGTTGCAACAATAATATTTATATTTTTACTATTTTTGCTTAAATAAAATTCATAAAAATTTCCAAGCAACTGCATTGCAACATCTTTAAAAGCAAGTGTTGGACCATGAAATAGCTCTAAAACTTTTGTGTCACTAAGTTTTATTAAATCAACAACATTTTTTTTTCGAAAAGTTGAATATGATTTATCTATGATCAAAGACAGCTCGGACTCAGACATAAAATCACCTATAAAGGGATAGATAATCTTTTTAGCTAAATCCTGGTAGCTCAATTCACTTAATGAGTCTAATTCTTCTTGAGTATATTTTTTAATCTCCTTTGGAATAAATAGTCCACCATCGTCAGCTAATCCTTTTATAAATACTTCTTCAAAACTATGCTCTTTTGAATTATTTCTAGTGCTTATATACTTCATCTAATAATTTTTTTTTCTTAAATATAAATATATTAAAAGAATCGAAATCGCTAATGAAAACCAAGTTAGTGCATATTTTTTATGATTATTTGAAATGTTTGCAGTAATTGATTTTGTTTTAGGAAGATCATTTTGTCCAGAAAGATAAATTATATAAGGAGAAAAATTTTTCCCAGTATATTTAAAAACATCCTCTCTGTTTAAAGTAAACCAATAATTATTTTGGATGTCATTTTCTGGCTTGAACATATTAGACTTTGTTTGCTTTTTTAAAATTCCATTAATATTACTAGAGTCTATAAGATTTATTCTTTGATCATTTTTTTTATCAAAAGGTATCCACCCTCTATTTAGTAAATAGTTTCTATTCTCAACTGTTAATGGACTAATAACTTCAAATCCTGGTTTGCCTTTTTCATCTAAATTATAAAGATAGATTTGTTTTTCAAAATCAATCAAACCACTAGTTTTAACTCTAAGATAGTTTGTTTGTTTACTGCTTGATAAATCAACCGGAGTATCCTTAAGGGATGTTTCTATTTGATTAATTAATTCTAACTTCCAATTAAGTCTAACAATTTGCCAACTTCCTAAAGCTACAAATACAGATATGAAGAAAAAAACAAAAATAGAAAATAAAAATTTATATCTCAAAGGCTAGAAACTAACTTCCCCAAACATAAATAGCTGCAAATAAAAACAACCAAACAACATCAACAAAGTGCCAATACCATGCAGCTGCTTCAAACCCAAAATGATGGTCTTTATTAAAATGACCTAATTTACCTCTCCAAAGGCATACAGCTAAAAATATAGTTCCTATGATGACATGAAATCCATGAAATCCAGTTGCCATATAAAATACTGATCCATAAATGTGTCCTGAAAAATTAAAGGCTGCATGACTATACTCATATGCTTGAAGTAACGTGAAGCTAAACCCTAAGATAACTGTAAAAATTAATCCTTGAATAAAACCTTTTCTATCACCTTCAATCAATGAATGATGTGACCAAGTTACTGTTGTTCCAGATAATAGTAGAATAAGTGTATTAATTAATGGAAGATCCCAAGCATCAAGTGTTTCTATATCTTGAGGTGGCCAAACACTTCCTACAAATTCATTGGGAAATAAACTTATATCAAAATAAGCCCAAAACCATGCAACAAAAAACATTACTTCAGACGCTATGAATAGTGTCATTCCATATCTATGGTGAATTTGTACAACTGGAGTATGATGACCTTGATGTTCTGCCTCGATAACAACATCTCTAAACCACATGTATGCTCCATATAAAAGTAAAGCTAAACCAAGGTACATTCCCCAAGATACTTCGTTGTGTAAATAATAAACCGAACCTATGGCTAGAACTAAACAAGAGAAAGATACATAAATAGGCCAAGGGCTTGGATCTACTAAATGATAATCATGTTTTTTTTCTGCAGACATATTTTATATTTGAGGCTGTTTATAGTAATCTGATGAGAAAAAAGTATAGGACATAGTTACATCTTTAATATTTTTAGTACCAGGATCATTTACCATTTCTGGATCCAAATAAAAAGTCATTATGTATATAGCCTTTTCCCCTGGTTTTAACTCTTGTTTTTCAAAGCAAAAACAACCTAATTTACTATAATACTTCCCAAATGTTGATGGTGAAACATTAAAGCTTGCAACACCATAGGTTGTCTCATTTCCATAGTTCTCAACTTCAAATTCTATACTATTTACTTGACCAATTTTTACATCCATAACATTTGTCTTGGCTTTAAAGTTCCACGGAAGTTTATTAACATTGGTATCAAATCTAACACTTACTTTTTGATCTAAAACTAACTCAGGGGCCTGTCTTGATACCTGGGTGGTACCACCAAAGCCTGTTACTTTACAAAATAAATCATACAAAGGAACTGCAGCAAAAGATAATCCTAACATTAGAAAAAATATTCCTGCTAATAGAATTGGTGTAAGTGTTTTATTTTGCATTATATTTGTCTATCAAAAACACCCGTATTATAGAGAGTAAAAAAAAATAAAAAAATCATAAATGCTAATATTGCAACTGCTGTTAAAATATTTTTTCGCTTAGTTTTTTTATCAGGTACCATCATAATATTTTATCTATTAAAAAAATAACGAATATCAAAAATAAATATAAAATTGAGTATCCAAATATTGTTTTAGCTTTCTTGGGGTTAAATTTATTTTTTTTGAATTTATAAAGTTGAAAACATAAAAGATTGTAATAAAGCGTTAAAGCTAAAGCAGGTATTAAAAATATTAGTCCAACAAAATCAATTGCATATGGTAAAACAACCATTGGCAACATTAACAGTGAATAAACAAGAATATTTATTTTTGTAGCCTCAATACCATTAGTTAATGGTAACATTGGTATTTTAGCTTTTTTATAATCATCTGACTTATAAAGACTTAATGCCCAAAAATGTGATGGTGTCCAAAAAAATATAATTAAAAAGAAAGTTAATGCTTCTAAAGAAAGTGAATTGGTTGCAATAGTCCAGCCTATTACTGGAGGTAAAGCTCCTGCTGCCCCTCCTATAACAATATTTTGTGGAGTTTTTCTTTTTAACCAAATTGTATAAATGAAAACATAAAACAAAATTGTAAAAAGTAGTAGAACTGCTGATAAAGTATTTGCATAATAGTCTAGTGCAACTACAGAAAAAAATGATAGCAAAATTCCAAAAATTAAAGCTTGTTTTTTATTCACTTTACCCATTGGAATTGGTCTTAAACAAGTTCGAGTCATTAACGCATCAAGGTCAGATTCGTACCACATATTTAATGCACCAGCTGCTCCTGCCCCAACTGAAACAATGAAAATTGCAATCATTGCGTCTAGAGTTGGTACTGTAACAGGCGCCATTAAAAGTCCAACAGCACAAGTAAAAATGACCAAAGACATAACTCTTGGTTTCATTAATTTAAGTAGTTCAGAAAAACTAAAAATTTCTGCTTGTCTTAAATTTCTATTTTTTAATTTAGAATTAATCATTAATATTCAAAAAAATTATAGTTTTACTAACTAGTAGATTTTTCGACACCATCAATATCTTCAAACTTTGGTAACTCTTCAAAAGTGTGAAAGTTAGGTGGTGATGGAACTGTCCATTCCAAAGTTGTTGCACCTTCTCCCCAAGGGTTTTGAGCCGCAGCTTTTTTCTTTGAAAAAGAATAAATTAAGTTAACAAAAAATACTAGCAAGCCTACAACTGCAATATAAGAACCCACAGAGGATACGTAATTCCAACCTGCAAATGCATCTGGATAATCAGCATATCTTCTTGGCATTCCAGCTAAACCTAAAAAATGTTGAGGAAAAAATACTAAGTTCACTCCAATGAATGTTAACCAAAAATGCAATTGCCCCATCCATTCTGAATACTCATACCCAGACATTTTACCAAACCAATAATAAAATCCTGCAAAAATTGCAAATACCGCACCTAAAGATAATACATAATGAAAGTGAGCAACTACATAATAAGTATCATGCATTGCAGTATCAACACCTGCATTTGCAAGAACAACACCTGTTACACCACCTACTGTAAATAAAAATATAAAACCTAATGCCCACATCATGGGAGTTTTAAATGAAATTGATCCACCCCACATTGTTGCAATCCATGAAAATATTTTAATCCCAGTTGGGACCGCAATAATCATTGTTGCAGCTAAAAAATATGCCTTAGTATCTGTGCTTAAACCTACTGTGTACATGTGGTGAGCCCAAACAACAAACCCGACAACACCAATTGAAACCATCGCATAAGCCATTCCTAAATATCCAAATACAGGTTTTTTAGAAAATGTTGAAACGATATGACTGATCATTCCAAAGCCAGGTAAAATTAAAATATAGACTTCAGGGTGACCAAAGAACCAAAATAAATGTTGGTATAAAACTGGATCTCCTCCAGTTTGAGCATCAAAAAATGCAGTTCCAAAATTTCTATCCGTTAAAAGCATTGTTATTGCACCTGCTAAAACAGGAAGTGATAATAACAATAAAAATGCAGTAACTAAAACCGACCAAGCAAATAATGGCATTTTATGCAAAGTCATACCTGGTGTTCTCATATTTAAAATTGTTGTAATAAAGTTAACTGCTCCTAAAATTGAAGAAGCCCCAGCTAAGTGTAAACTTAAAATAGCAAAATCCATTGCAGGTCCTGGTTGTCCAGCTTTTGATGATAAAGGCGGATATAAAGTCCATCCTCCACCAACACCTTGTTGACCTGGAGGGCCATCTACAAAAATTGAAAGTAATAATAAAATAAATGAAGCTGGTAATAACCAAAATGAAATATTATTCATTCTAGGAAAAGCCATATCAGGTGCACCAATCATAATTGGCACAAACCAATTACCAAATCCCCCAATCATTGCAGGCATTACCATAAAGAAAATCATTATTAATCCATGACCTGTAACCAACACATTGTATAGGTGATAGTTACCACCTAAAATTCCATCACCAGGATGCATCAATTCAATTCTCATTAATACTGAAAAAGCTGTACCAATAATTCCTGCAACAATTGCAAAAATTAAATACATTGTACCAATGTCTTTGTGGTTAGTTGAGTAAGCCCAACGTTTCCAACCTGTTGGCGTGTGGTGATCGTCGTGTGATGCTGTTTGTGTGTACATTATTATTTACTCGCTATTTTTTTATATTCATTTTCTGTAATTGGCTCTTTAGCAAATTTCATCTTAGCCTCTGTTAACCATATCGCATATTCTTCATCTGTCACAACTTTTACTGTAATAGGCATAAAAGCATGCTCTATTCCACAAAGTTCAGAACATTGACCGTAGTACGTTCCAACTTTTTCAGCTTTAAACCAAGTTTCATTAATTCTTCCAGGAACAGCATCTCTCTTAACCCCAAATGATGGTAATGCCCAAGCATGCAAAACATCATTAGCTGTAATTAAAACTTTAACCACTTTATTAACTGGAACGATAACTTCATTATCAACAGTTAGTAATCTAGGTTGGTTTTCTTTTAGGTCTTCATCTTTGATCATATATGATTCAAAAATAATATTTTCATCTGGGTACTCATATCCCCAGTACCACTGGTAACCTACAGCTTTAATTGTTAGGTCAGCTTTTGGAATCGTATCTTGTTTATATAAAATTTTAAATGATGGAACGGCCATCACTATCAAAATTAAACATGGAATTAATGTCCATAAAACTTCCACAGCAACATTATGAGTAGTTTTTGATGGGTTAGGATTGTTTGACGCTCTAAACCTTATACAAACGTAAATCATTAGGAATAAAACAAAAACACTAATAGCAATAATTACAGGAAGAAGAATATTGTTATGAAAACTAACAATCTCAGTCATACTTTGAGAAGCTGAATCTTGAAAGCCTAGTTGCCAGTTTTTAGGCTGATCCGCCCAAGCACTAGTCATTAACATTGTAGCTATAATTGTTATTAAAAATTTTTTCATTTGTTACACACTATATAAAGTGTCTTTTAAAAAATTACACTTTAGTTTTCGCGACAAAATATCAATTAATTGCATAATTAACAATTGATAACGCTGAAATTACAGCAGTTTCTGACCTTAGTATATTGTCATTTATCTTAATTGGCTGAACCCCATCAAAACTAAGAATCTCCTTCCTTTCCTCTTCAGAAAAATCTCCTTCTGGACCAATAATTACACACGTTGGATTATGAGTTAATTTATTTAATTTTAATTTTTTATTTTCAGAGTTTAAATCTGTAAATATTAAATCCATTTTTTTTTCCTTTAAAAAATTTTGCAAAGATTGAGGATCTTCAACAAAAGGGACATTAATACGATTAGATTGTTCAGCAGCTTCTATGATTATCTTTTCTAATCTATCTTTGTTAATTTTTCTTACAATTGTTCTGTCAAATATTATTGGAAGAAATTTTGTGACCCCAAGTTCTGTTGCTTTTTGAATCATAAAATTAAAATAGTTTGATTTGATGGGTGAAAAAGCTAACCATAATTCATTTAAAGTCTCTTTTTGTCTTAATTGTTTCGTTATATTAAATTCAACTATACTTTTTGAAATAGTTAAAATTTTTGCTTCCCACTCTCCGTTGCTATTAAATAATGAAAAAATTTCACCAACTTCAATCCTCATAACTTTGTTTACGTAGTGAGATTGTGATTTATTAAGTTTAGCGGTTAAATTAAGTGATAAACTTTCTTTAAAAAATAATCTAATATTACTCATTAATATTAAGTTAAATTATGAAAAATATTAAAGCAATAATTTTTGATGCATATGGCACTTTATTTGATGTCAATTCAGCTGCAGAAAAATGTAAAGATAAAATTGGTGATAAATGGGAAGGCTTTGCTAATTATTGGCGAACTACTCAACTTGAATACACTTGGCTTAGAAGTCTAATGAATAGACATAAGGACTTTTGGCAAGTAACCGAAGATAGTTTGGATAAATCTATGAAGGCTTACGAAATAGATTCATCAATGAGAAATGAATTATTAAATCTTTATAAGGTTCTCTCACCTTTTCCTGAGGTACCTGAGGTTTTAAAAAGATTAAAAGAAAAAAATTATAAATTAGGTATTCTTTCAAATGGAACGCCCTCTCTTCTTAATGAATTAGTTAAGAGTAATAATCTAGATAATATATTTGATGATATTTTTTCAATTGAAGAGGTTGGAATTTATAAACCAGACGCAAAAGTTTATGACTTGCCAATTAAAAAATACAAAATACAAAAAGAAGAAGTTGCATTTTTAAGTGCTAATACTTGGGATGTTTCTGGTGGTGGGAATTATGGTTACAGTTCTATTTGGGTAAATAGAAATAATAATATTTTTGATAATCTTGATTATAAACCTAAAGATGAAGTTAAAAACTTAAAACAATTACTTGATATTATTTAATTCTATTCTCTTCAAAATTCTTATTTAGTTTTACTGAAATAGTTCGAGTATTTTTTTTGTTCCATTCAGAAAAAGATTTTAAAATAGGCATAACTGAAAGACCAAATTCAGTAAGTGAATACTCAACATTTGGAGGCATTATTTGAATAACTTTTCTATTAATTATACCATCAGCCTCTAACTCTTTAAGCTGCTTAGATAACATTTGTTGTGTAATAGTTTTTAATGCTTTTTTAAACTCACCAAATCTCATTTTTTTTCTTTGTAGCAAACCAAACAAGATCCTAATTTTCCATTTACCTCCAAGAAAGTAAACGGCTCTTTCAGCTGGACAATCTATTAAGTTTTTCATGGTATGTTTTTGTATACTAGTATGATTATTTTGCGTTATTGCATTACCAGTAACAAAGCTCTATGAACAAGTCAATTAAATTGAAAGGGTAAAAATGATTAAAGGACAAAACGCAGGTAACGGACCAATCGCAGTAGATGTAGAGAAAGATAAATCTTACTACTGGTGCTCTTGTGGAAAAAGTGCAAAGCAGCCTTTTTGTGATGGATCACATAAAGGTACAGATTTTACACCTCTGGCATACAAGGCTGAAGAAACTAAAAAAATGTTTTTTTGTGCTTGTAAACAAACTAACAATCAACCATTTTGTGATGGATCACATAATAAAAAATAAAGGATAAGATGCAAAATTTAAATAATAAAGTTAATAATTTTTTTTCAAATATAGATGGATTAGCCTCTTTATTTTTTAGATTTGGAATAGGGATAGCTTTTATAATTCATGGCTTAGGTAAATTTCCCTTACCTCCTCAAGGATTAATTGATTATTTTGGTCTGTCACCTATGTTAGCATCAACTGTTGCTATATCTGAATTGTTGACTGGATTGGTATTAATAATAAGTGGTTTTATTAAAAATCCTTTTGGAAATATACTCACAAGGCTATCAGGGCTTAACATAACTATCTTAATGATAACTATACTGATCTTTGCTCACAAAGACTGGTTCTTCACAACAAAACTATTTACAAGTGAACAAATATTTCTTTTAATTGGTGGAGTTTATTTTTTAATTAAAGGTAATCGAACATAAATATGAGCCAAATCGAAGTAGAAAAAATAATAGAACCAGTTGCAGCATCAGATGGTGCTGGTGTTAAATTAAAAAGAAGCATTGGCACTCACCTTATTGACTACCACGATCCTTTCTTAATGCTGGATGAATTTGGCTCTGAGAATAAAGATGATTACATTGGAGGCTTCCCTCCTCATCCTCACAGAGGAATTGAAACAGTAACCTATATGCTTGCTGGTGATTTTGAACATAAAGACAGTACAGGTGGTGAAGGAATAATGACTGCTGGAGATGTTCAATGGATGAAAACTGGAAGCGGCATTATTCATTCAGAAATGCCCGCTATGAAAGAAGGTAAGCTTCATGGATTTCAATTATGGGTAAACATGCCTGCTAAATTGAAAATGACTAAGCCAGAGTATATTTACATTGATGCAGATAAAATGAGTACTCACAAGGATGATGATAAAACAGTTAAAGTAATTGCTGGAAAATTTGAGGATGCAGAAGGACCTGTTAAAGGTCATAATGTTGAACCTGTTTATTTTGATGTAGAACTTGAAAAAGGAAAAGAATTTAATTTCGATCTTCCCTCAACTCACAATTCATTAATATATTTAATTGAAGGAGAAATTAAAGTTGGCAATCAAGAGCATGATGCCGTTAAAGACTCTACTCTAATTATTTTAACCAGAGGTGAAAAATTAAAAGTTTCTAGCTTAACTAAAGCTAAGTTTTTATTGATATCTGGAAAGCCAATTGGTGAGCCTATTGCTAGAGGAGGTCCATTTGTAATGAACACTAAAGCTGAGATCTTGCAAGCAGTTCAAGATTATCATAATGATACATTTGTAAAATAATGAAAAAAATTCAAATAGAAAAATTTGGTGGCCCTGAAGTTTTAGAAGTTAAAGATATTGAGATTGGTAAACCAGGCGCAAAGGAAGTTTTGATAAAAAATTTATCAATTGGTCTTAACTATATTGATGTTTATCACCGAACAGGCTTGTATCCTATTCCTCTTCCAAGTGGAATTGGCCTAGAGGCATGTGGAGTAATTGAAGAAGTTGGTTCTGATGTTAATCTATTTAAAGTTGGCGATAGAGTGGCTCACTCGTCAATGCCAATTGGAAGTTATTCAGAAAAACAATTATTTCCTCAAGAAAAATTAGTTTTAGTTCCAGAGGGTATCTCAGATGAAATTGCGTCTTGTATTATGCTTAAAGGAATAACTGCTGAATACTTATTACACAGAGCTTATCCAATTAAAAAAGGGGATAAAGTTTTATACCATGCAGCAGCTGGTGGTGTTGGCCAAATATTATGTCAGTGGGCTAATGCATTAGGAGCTGAAGTTATTGGAACAGTTGGCTCTAAAGAAAAAGAGGCTATTGCTAAAAAAAATGGTTGTCATCATGTAATAAATTATACAGATACAAACTTTGTTGAAGAGGTGGAAAAAATTGTAGGAAAAAATGGAGTTGATGTTGTCTATGATGGTGTTGGTATTAAAACATTTGATGGATCGATTGAAACCTTAAAAGTTAGAGGCATGATGGTCGCTTTTGGTAACGCATCAGGTTACGTTGATACTATAGATGTTAAAAAACATATTAATGCAAAAGGATTGTTTTTTACTCGTCCTTCTATTGCACATTATACCATGACAAGGGAAGAATTGGTTGAATCAGCTAAAAAAGTTTTTGATGCAATTTTGTCTGGAAAATTTAAAGTTGAAATTTCAAAAAAATACTCACTTGATGATGCTAAAAAAGCTCATGAAGAATTAGAAGCAAGACTGTTAACTGGTCCTGCGGTTATTATTCCTAATTAATCTAAATCGACATCCATATCAGACATATGCCATTTAAGTGCATTAGTAGATACTTGAATTTCTCTTAAAAAAACAACAATTGAAACCATCATAGATAAACAACAAGATCCAAAAATTATTCTAGCAACAAAAATCTCATTTAGGTACAGAGCAAAAACAGTTAATAAATTAAATAGAAGACCAAATGCAGCAAACATAATCGTCCATTTTAATAAAACTATTCTTCCATTTAAATTAATAAATTGCTTTTTCCATTCAGGTGGAATGTGATTTTCATAGACATGTTCATCATGAAGCTGCCTAATAAGCTTACTTAATGAGTGAAATCTATTACTATAAATGTTCATAAGCAAAGGTATTGCTGGAAACATCAATGCTGTAACTGTGTAATCTATATTCATACGAATCAGTTTGATTATGAAACTAGCCTTTGTTATTTACAAGTAAAATATTATGAAGCAATTAAATCTCTTTATCGAATTAACTAGATTAAAAAAGCCTATTGGCTTTATGCTATTATTTTGGCCTTGTGCATGGGGTTTAACACTTGCCTATGATTTTTCAAATTCACTCAATAATTATTTTTTTTATTTATTTTTATTTTTTATTGGATCAGTTCTAATGCGTTCTGCAGGCTGTATTATAAATGATATTTCTGATAAAGAATTTGATAAAAAAGTAGAGAGAACTAAAAATAGACCGATCACTTCAGGTAATGTCTCTGTTAAATTGGGATTGCTCTATACTATTATTTTATGTTCGATTGCTTTTTTAGTTTTAATTAATTTTAATAATTTAACAATTATCTTAGCCCTTGGTTCTATGCCTTTAGCATTTACTTATCCATTAATGAAAAGGTTTACTTATTGGCCTCAACTATTTTTAGGAATAACATTCAATTATGGTTTGGTTCTTGGATGGACAGCAATACAAGGGGAAATAAATGCTGTGGCTATTATCTTTTATTTTGGAGCCATATTTTGGACACTGGGATATGACACTATTTATGGGTTTCAAGATATTAAAGATGATGAAATTATAGGTGTAAAATCAACTTCAATAAAATTTAAAAAAAAACCAAAATTATTTTTAACAACATGTTATTTACTCTTTTTAATTTCTTTAATTTTAGTAAGTTTTATTATGAAGTTTAATTCAATGTCTTATTTTTTTATTCTTATCTCAGCTGTACATTTATTTTTTTTTCAAATCTATAACTTTAATTATCAAGATCCAAAAACTTGTTTGAAAATTTTTAAAAGTAATAATTTTTTTGGTGCTATAGTTTTGTGTAATATTTTGATTGGGAAACTTTAAGTGAATAAAATCGATATTATAAAAAGACTTTTTTTTGATTATACAAAAAAACATATTAATAAAATAATATTATCTGTATTTTTTGCCTTACTTGTGGCTGGTAGTACATCAGCCATTGCCTATCTTTTAGATCCAGCAATAAAAAAAATATTTATTGAAAAAGATCAAGCTTTAATAATTATCATCCCAATTTTCATTATTGTTGCTTTTGCTGTGAAAGGCTTTTCACTATATGTGGCAAAAGTTCTTATGATAGGTGTTTCAGAAGAAGTAAGAAAAGACCTTCAATGTGACATGTTAAATAACTTAGTTGAGGCTGACACAAAATTAATTGATGGAAAGCATACTGGAAAATTTATATCCAATATAACTAATGATGTAAGTCATATTACCAACTTAATCAGCACTGCAGTTTTAAATATTTTTAAAGATAGTTTAACTTTAATCGGATTATTGATTGTAATGTTTTTTCAAAATTGGAAGCTTTCCTTAGTGGCAATTATAATGATACCTCTAGCAACTTTTGCAGCAAGAACCTTGGGTAAAAGAATAGGTAAGGTTGCAACAGAACAAATGCTAAAAGCTGGAATTCTTAATACATATTTAATTGAACTTTTTAAAAATCATAAACTTATTAAAATTTTTCAACAGGAAAAATATGAAAAAATAAGAGCAGAAAAGTTCATAAATGATGTTAAAGAAAAAAGTATAAAAATTGCAACTGTCTACGTTAGATCATCACCAATAATGGAAACCTTAACTGGTATTATGATAGCAGTTTTAATTTTTTACTCTGGAAAGTTAGTTTTAAAGAATGAAATTGATATAAATAATTTTTTCTCTTTTCTTGCAGCTATGATGCTAGCATATCAACCGGTTAGATCACTTGCTACATTGAATATAACAATTAGCCAAGGACTTTCAGCTGCAAAAAGAATTTTGCCTGTTATTGACGAAAAATCTGAACTTCTTCAAAACAAAGATGGCTCTGAAATAAAAGTTGATACAGGCAATATTGAATTTAAAAATGTATCTTTCAAGTATGAAAAAGAAAAAGAAATCAGAACCTTAAATTCAGTAAGTATAAAAATGTTAGGTGGAAAAATGACCTCAATTGTTGGTCATAGTGGTGCTGGTAAATCAACAATATTAAATTTAATTCCAAGGTTTTATGATGCAATTTCAGGAGATATAGAGATAGATAATCAATCTATTTATAAATGTACCATACAATCTTTAAGAAAAAATATTTCGCTAGTTAGTCAAGATACTACTTTATTTGATGATACAATTAGAAATAATATCGCTTATGCAAACCTACATGCAAGTCAAAAAGAAATTGAGGAAGCAGCAAAATATTCTTTTGCAAGTGAATTTATAGAAAAACTTCCGAATAAGTATGAAACTATTATCGGTGAAAATGGAACTAGATTATCTGGTGGTGAAAAACAAAGACTTTCAATAGCAAGAGCAATGCTAAAAAAAAGTCAAATTATTTTATTGGATGAAGCAACATCATCACTAGATGCGGAAACGGAAAATAAAATTCAAGATGCTATAAATTTTTTAACTAAAGATAGAACAACAATAGTGATAGCCCATAGATTATCGACAATTTTAAATTCAGATAAAATTTATGTAATTGACTCAGGTGGAGTTGTTGGTGAAGGAAATCATGAACAGCTACTAGCAAACTCAAAGGTCTATAAAAACTTCTACGAAAAACAAATTAAGAAAGTTTAATGTTTTTTTTTTACAGGCTTCTAATAAATTTAATTTTTATTTTATCACCTATAATTGTAATAATAAGATTATTACAAAAAAAAGAAGATCCATCAAGATTTAGGGAAAAGCTAGGTTTTTTTTCAAAAAAAAAGACTAAAGGAAATTTGATATGGTTTCATGGTGCGAGTGTTGGAGAAATCTTAAGTGTGGTTCCTCTAATAGAAAAACTAGAAAAAAATAATAAAATAAAACAAATTTTAGTAACTTCAAATACTCTAAGTTCCTCTAAGATTTTATCAAAATTAAAATTAAAAAAAACTATCCATCAATTTTTTCCAATAGATACAAACTATAATGCTCACAAATTTTTAGAATATTGGGATCCATCTATTGCAATATTTATAGACTCTGAAATATGGCCAAATATGCTTACAAATATAAAAAAAAAATCAATATCATTAATGTTAATTAACGCAAGAATAACTGAAAAATCTTTTAAGAAATGGAAGTTTTTTTCTTCCTCTGCTAAAACGATATTTCAAAATTTTGACATATGCATATCATCAAGCTTGGCGTCAAAGAATTATTTAAGATTACTTGGTGCAAAAAAAATTTCATATTTTGGTAATTTAAAATTTACTCAAAGCAAACAAGCTACAAATGAATTAAGTAATAATTTAAATAAATTTTTTTTAACAAAAAAAATATGGTGTGCATCCAGCACACATGGAATTGAAGAAAAGCTATGTGCAAATACACATAAAAAACTTAAAGTTAAGTATAAAAACTTATTAACAATTATAATACCAAGACATATTCATAGAGTTAAAAAAATTCTCCAAGATATAAGGGAAATGAATTTAAAAATTCACTTGCATGACTCTAAAAAAAAGATTGATAAAAAAACAGATATATACCTAGTAAATACTTTTGGACAAACCCAATCTTTTTTTAAGATTAGTAAAACTGTTTTTTTAGGAGGCTCAATTATTAAACATGGAGGGCAAAATCCTTTGGAGGCAGCAAAGTATGGGTGTCAAATATTACATGGCCCAAATATATGGAATTTTAAAGAAATTTATAACCTTTTAAAAGCTAATGGAGCATCACATAAAGTTACCACGCCCAATCAATTAACTCTTAAAGTTAGCAAAATACTGAACAATAAAAGTAACTCTAAAAAACTTCAATTAAAAATAAAAAATCTTAGTTCTAAAATTTTAAACTCAACCTTAAATGAGATAAACTTTCATATAAAGAAAAAATGAAATTTAAAAAACCAAAATTTTGGGACTATCAACGTCCAAATTTATTGTCATATATTTTGTTGCCACTAACTTTTCCACTAATTTTAAATAATTTTTTCTTAAATAAAAAAAAAAATAAAAAAAAAATCATAAGCCTAAAAAAATTTGTGTAGGAAATATATATGTGGGTGGCACAGCAAAAACTCCATTGACAATAAAAATTTATCAAATTTTAAATAAACTTGATATTAATGCTTGCACTATAAAAAAGTTTTACAAAAGCCATTATGATGAGCAAAAAATGCTATCTGAAAAAACTTTACTTTATTGTGAAAAAAATAGAATTGATGGACTTAATAAGGCAATTCTAGACAATAAAGATGTGGCAATTTTTGATGATGGTCTACAAGATGGCTCAATAAATTATGATCTAAAAATTGTTTGCTTCAATGATTTAAAATTAATTGGAAATGGTTTTTTAATTCCTGCGGGACCTCTAAGAGAAAAAATAAATAGTATCTCAAAATACGACATGGCTTTTATTAATGGGAATGAGATAGATAACTCTAAACTAAAGTTACTATTAAAAAGATATAATGCTAATATTGAAATATTTGAGACCAGCTATAAAGCTACAAATATCAAAGAATTTAATATTAATGATAAATATATGATTTTTTCAGGCATAGGTAATCCTGATAGTTTTAGACAAACATTGATCAGTAATAATATTAAGATAACCAAAGAAATAATTTTTCCTGATCATTACAACTATACTCATAAGGATATTGACCAAATAAAATATCAGGCAAAAAAACTTAACTTAAAAATATTAACTACTGAAAAAGATTATATTAAGATTAAATCAATCGATAACAATGATATTAGATATTTAAAAGTAGAGCTGGATATCAAGAATGAAGATGGGCTAATAAATCATTTAAAAAAATATATATGAAATTAATAAAATATTTTTTTCAATTTGTAATTATAATAACACTTCTTCTTTTATTTAAAATTTTAGGGCTTAAAATTGCTTCATTTATTTCTAATAAAATTGCATCTAGTTTTGGGCCCTTTTTTAGATCTAAAAATTTAATTAAATCAAATATTCTTAAAGCACTTCCACATTTAAATCCTGAGGAATTAGATAAAATTTCAAAAAAGATGTGGGGAAATTATGGAAGAATACTTGCTGAATACGTTTTTATAAAAAATTTTAGAGGGCCCAAATTTAATAATAATATAAAAGTTAAAGGTCAAGATGTGCTTGAAAAAATTAAAAAAGATAATGAGCCTGTTATATTTGTTTCAGGACATTTCAATAACTTTGAATTAATGGCTCTACATATTGAAAAATCAGGGATTAACCTAGCAGCAATTTATAGACCGCTTAATAATAAATTTCTTAACTATATAATGGAGAGGGTAAGAAAAAAATATATTTGTAAAAATCAAATCAAAAAAGGAATTTCAGGTACTAAAAAATTACTTGGATTTTTTAAACAGAAAACTTCTATAGCACTCATGATTGATCAAAGAGTTTCTCAAGGTATTAAGGCTAAATTTTTTAATGATGAATGTTTTACAACTACTATTCCTGCACAATTTGTTAAAAAATTTAAATGCAAAATAGTCCCTGTTTATATTGAAAGAATACAGAGCACAAATTTCCAAATTACTATACATGAGCCAATAAATTTTTCAGGTGATGAAACAATTGAGTCGATAACTTTAAACTTAAACAGTTTGTTAGAAAAAATGATTTTAAAAAATCCTGAACAATGGATTTGGTCTCATAATCGTTGGAAATAAAAATTCTTTAAAGTTATTCACTTTCTCTTTTTTTTGCTGCCTCGACGTACGAATAATATGGTTCTTGCAAATCCACATTCCAATAATTCAAAGTATTTAGATCAATCTTCTTACCAGATACAGCACAAATTACATGATCACCCTCTTCAATAACTTCAAAATTATTTGGTAAATATTTTATTTTTGCTAATTTTTTATTCATTTTTAGTTTATACATTATTACATGAAAGTTGGGATAATAGGAAGTGGTGGTCGTGAACATGCTATTTGTCACAAACTCAGCACTATTAAAAAAATAGAGCAACTATATTGTTTTCCCGGAAATGCTGGAACAGCAAAAATTGCCAAAAATATTTCAATAAACTTAGAAAATTTCAATGAATTAAAAGATTTTATAAAATTAAATAAGATTGATTTAATTATTGTTGGTCCTGAAAAGCCACTCGTAGAGGGAATTGTAGATTTTTTAGAAACAAACAATATTCAAGTTTTTGGTCCCAACAAAATTGCATCTCAATTAGAAGGTTCAAAAATTTTTACAAAAAACTTATGTAAAAAATATAATATTCCGACTGCTAACTTTGGAATTTTTCAAAATATTGATGAGGCTAAGCAATTTATAAATAAAACTAAATATCCTATTGTTATAAAGGCTGATGGATTGGCTTCTGGAAAAGGTGTTTATATTTGTAATAAGCTAGATGAAGCTAAAATTGCAATAGATGAAATTTTTAATGGTAAATTTGGTGTTGCTCATAACTTGCTAGTTGAAGAATTTTTAAGTGGTGAAGAAATGAGTTATTTCATAATTAGTGATGGTAAAACAATAAAAAAGTTTGACACTGCTCAAGATCATAAAAGAGTTTCAGAAGGAGATGTGGGTAAAAATACTGGAGGTATGGGTGCCTACTCTCCCTCAAGATTAATCAATGATGAATTAGATAAAAAAATTTTATCAAAAATTATTGAACCGACAATTTTAGGTTTAAAAGAAATGGGCACAACCTATAAAGGTTTTTTATATGCAGGCCTCATGATTGTAGAAGGTGAGCCCTATTTAATAGAATATAACGTACGTATGGGAGATCCTGAGTGTCAAACTATTCTACCAAAACTAAAATCTAATTTATTAGAAATTTTTTTATCTTGTTGTAATGAAAAACTAAATAACACTCAGATAGAATGGCATAATAAAAAAAGTTTATGTATTGTAATGTGCTCAAATGGATATCCAGACCAATTTGAAAAAAATATTTTGATTGAACATTTGGATGAAATAAAATTAGGCACAAATGAATATTGCTTCCATGCTGGAACGAAACTTATTAATGATAAATTTTATGCAATTGGTGGGAGAGTTTTAAATTTTGTCTCTTTATCAGAAAATTTTTCTACATCTAGAATAAAGATAATAGATATAATCAAATCACTTAATTGGAATGGTGGCTTTTATCGAAAAGATATCGGTTACAAGGTTATTAATGAATGAGAATAATATCTGGAAAATCTAAAGGTAAAAAAATATTTGATCCTATAGATATTAATACGAGACCACTTAAAGATTTAACAAAAGAATCTATATTCAATATAATTACTCATTCAAATAAATTTAATACTGCACTAGAAAAATCAAATATTTTAGATTTATTTTCTGGAGTAGGGTCTTTTGGGCTTGAGTGCCTTTCTAGAGGTTCTAAAAGTGTAACTTTTGTAGAAAACTACAGTATTGTTTTGCCAATCTTAAAAAAGAATATTTTTAATC
The DNA here is from genome assembly GCF_059417795.1 of Candidatus Pelagibacter sp. PS_43. Taxonomy (NCBI): domain Bacteria; kingdom Pseudomonadati; phylum Pseudomonadota; class Alphaproteobacteria; order Candidatus Pelagibacterales; family Candidatus Pelagibacteraceae; genus Candidatus Pelagibacter; species Candidatus Pelagibacter sp. PS_43. The sequence continues at coordinate 1,005,901 of NZ_CM182066.1, forward strand.
TTGGTTATCAAGATAATTCATCGGTGATGAATAAAAACATCTTAAGCCAATTAAATTTTAAAAACTTTGATACCAAGTTTGATATTATTTTCATGGATCCTCCTTATAAAGAAAAAAACCTGAGCAAAATAATAAAAGATATATTTGAGGCAAAGATAATAAAAGATAACGGAATAATAATTATTCATAGACACAAAAAAGATAAAGATGAATTTCCAAAAGTATTCAGGATTATTGAAGAAAAAACTTACGGAATATCAAGGGTATTTTTTGGTTCGTATACTTATTAAAATAATATTTTTTTTGTCTCTTTTTTGATGAGCTCTACAGCTGGTTGATCATATGGGTTAATTTTTAGCGCTCTTCCAATTAAAATAGTTTCTAAGATAAAAAAACAAAATAACTCTCCTAAAGCATTTTCATTCCGATTGATTATTTTGAAACTTCTAAATGGAATTTTTTTATTTAAAAAAACTTTTTCCGTTGCTAATTTTTGAGAAATAATTATTTCGCTGAGACTTTTATTTTTTAAATGACTGTGTGAAGCAAGAATCTTGTTATTAATAATTTTATCTGAGTTTTTATTGCTAACATGAAAAAAAGTAAAAAAATTATTTTTTGGACCATCCAAGTAAAGCTGCATCACACTATGGTTATCTTTCGGCATTAAAGATATTGTAGGCAAAATTCCATTGCCCTTTTTTCCTAAACTTTCAGCCATTAATTGCTGATACCATCTGAATAAACTTTCTGAACTTTCGTCATAATTAAGAATAATTGAGTTAAATTTTTTTTTCTTTAAAAAATATAAAGAATTATTTACATTTATTACTAAAGCATCAATAAATTTTTTGTTTTTAATCAGATTATTTAATTGTTTAAATTTAGTACTATTTAAGCCCATAAGTTCAGCAGGTAACATTCCCACTTCAGAGAGAACAGAATATCTGCCTCCAATAAAATTATTATGATGTACTATTTCAGTTTTTAATTTTTGAGCCAATAAGTGTAAATAATTATTTTTATTTTCTGTAATAAAAATATTTTTATCTTGATTTTTAATAATAATATTTGAATTTGATATTGTCTCAAGAGTGTTTCCTGATTTTGAAACAATAATATTTAGATACTTTTTTTTACTAGAACCTGTATCCATCTTTGACTGAAGATTATTAAAAAAAAATAAATTTTTTTTTATTCTGCTCTTTAAGAAAGAAAAAATAGCTTCTGTTCCAAGAATCGAGCCACCCATACCGATTATTCTTATATTACTAAATTTTTTAAATTTAAGGATGATTTTTTTATTATAGCTATTCTTATAATTTGTACTTAGAGAATTTAATACTGCATTTCTATTAAGTAAAATATTTTTTAGGTCTTTTTTTATTTGCTTGCTATTTTTTTTTATCTTAAAATTTTCAAATTTAATATTTTTTGTAAGCATTAATTGCTTTTAATTTTTTCTAATATACTTTTTTCTAATGAGCTATCTGGTGACTCGGATAAAGTAACTGTGCTCTCAGTATTAGAACCTTTAGTTAAAATTTCTTTCAAACTAATCTCACTTTCTTCCTGATTATCATCTTTATTTAAAGTTGTTGGTTCTGGTAAATTTTCAAAATCTGGTGGAAGTGATAATGGATTTTTTTTCTTAACTAAAAATTCGTCAGAATTTGATTGTTTTTTTCCAGTCAAACCATCTTTGACACTTTGACAGGCGCTGACCGTAAACAAAATTATTAATATAAGAAATATTTTTTTAAATAGATTTTTCATTTTTTTTATTATTAGCAAATATTTCATCAAAAATAAGGCATATAATACCTAATGTTATAAATATATCTGCGATATTAAAGACAAACCAATGAAAATCCTTAAAGTGAAAATCAATAAAGTCTGGTACAGCAGAATAATATATTCGATCAAAAAGATTTCCTAAAGCTCCACCAAGAACAAATATTAAGGAAATTTTTTTAAAGCCATTATTATTATAGATCATTATCGCTAATGTAATACTTATCAGTGCTATTATTAAAGTGATCGAGTTATAAATAAAACTTTCATTAAAAGAAAATAATCCAAAGGCGACCCCTTTATTCCAAATAAGGTAAAAATTCAGATACTCGGTCAAATATATATCAACTTTACTTTCTATTTCACTAATTTTAATAATGTAAATTTTAGAAACCCTATCGACTAAAAAAATAAAAAAGATAAGTAAAATGTCGATTGATATTTTTTTTAAATTCACTTTAGGTATTTAATTTTTTTAGTTTGGATGTCTTTCACAGCCATTTTTATTTATTTTCCAGCATACAGTACATTTTTCGCCTTCAGCTTTATTAGTAATTACTGTTATTTCACTTGATGAACTTTTTTCAACTATAGCACTTGAAGTGATACATAACTCTGAAAAATCTATATCTTTAAAACTATCAATCATTTTATCATTTAAATTAATTAATATATTTGCCTCTAAGCTTGAGCCTATCTCTTTAGTTGCTCGTTTTGCTTCTATACTAATATTACAAATATCTCTTATTTTTTTTAACTCTATCCATTTTTTATTTAATTGTTCATTTTCAAATGATTTTGGAAATTCCATAAATTCTTCTAAATGAATACTTTTTTTATCTTTGCTTATTAGCGTAAAAATTTCTTCTGTTGTAAATGACAATATTGGTGCAAACCATTTAATAAGGGATTCAAGAATTATATTTGAAACAACAATACAACTTTTTCTTCTAGCTGAATCTTTGCTGTCACAGTACAATGCATCTTTTCTGATATCAAAATAAAATGCTGATAAATCTACAGTGCAAAAGTTTAATAATTCTTTATAAAGATTATGAAAATCATATGATTTGAAATAATTATTAAAGTTTTTATTTAATTCAAAAACTCTATGAAGCATATATTGCTCTAATTCGGGTAATTGATTTAAATCTAATTTTTCTAAATCTATCTTTTTAAATTCATCATTTAAATTTCCTAATAAATATCTAAAGGTATTTCTAATTTTTCTATAAGAATCTGCATGTTGTTCTAAAATCGAATAATCTATTCTTAAATCTTCTGCATAATTTGATGATGCAACCCAAATTCTTAAAATATCTGCACCATATTTTTTTAATATATCCTCAGGTGCAATTACATTTCCTAGAGATTTGGACATTTTAAGTCCCTTGCCGTCGACTACAAATCCATGTGATAAAATAGCTTCATAAGGAGCTCTACCTCTAGTTCCACAAGACTCTAATAATGACGAATGAAACCAACCCCTATGTTGATCAGAACCTTCAAGATACATTGAAGCGGGCCATTGCAAATCTTCTCTTTTTTCTAAAACAAATGAGTGGGTGCAGCCACTATCAAACCAAACCTCAACAATATCACTCATCTTATCATAATCTTCTGCCTTATACTTGCTACCCAAAAATCTTTGTGGGTTGTCTGAAAACCAACAGTCAGAACCTTCTTTTTCATAGATACTTGCAATATTTTCATTTACCTCATCATCAACCAAAACTTCTTTGGTGTTTTTATTAATAAATATTGGTAGAGGAACTCCCCATACTCTTTGTCTTGATACACACCAATCTGGTCTTGTCTCAATCATTGCTTTTATTCGTTCTCTTCCTTTATCTGGATAGAAAGTGGTGTCATCTAAAGCTTTTAATGCTTTCTTTCTAAGTCCATGGCTTTCCATTGAGATAAACCATTGAGGAGTTGCTCTATGAACAAGAGGTGCTTTAGATCTCCATGAGTGTGGATATGAATGAATTAATTCTCCACTAGATAATAATTTTTTTTCTGCTTTTAATTTTTCAATTACAATTGGGTTAGCTTTAAAAATGTGAATACCATCAAATAAAGGTAGGTTCTTAGTATATTTTCCATCGCCATCGACAGTCTCTATTGCTTTAATTCCATGATTTAAACAAAGATTAAAATCGTCTGGCCCATGACTTGGTGCACAGTGTACAATTCCTGTTCCTTGTTCTGTTGTAACAAATCTAGCCTCAAGCATTGGAACATCATAGTTATAGCCAAGTGCTAAAAAAGGATGGCTACAAATTGTGTCTTTAAAATCACTTCCCTTAATTTTTTTAATTTCTTTATAATCATTAATATTACAGTCTTTAATAACAAACTCTAATAGTGCATCTGCTACTACTATTTTTTTTCCTTTAAAGTCACCCTCATCATTTAATTGAATGATTTGATAATCAAGGGCCTCATTGTAAGCTAAAGCTTTATTTGCAGGAATTGTCCAAGGTGTTGTAGTCCAAATTATAATTTCTGTTCCTTCTAGTTCTTTCAAGTTTGTTTTTACAACTGGAAAGGCTGTGTAAATTGTATCAGACTTATGATCTTGATACTCTACTTCAGCATCAGCCAATGCAGTTTTTTCAACGGTTGACCAAAGAACAGGCTTAAAGCCTTTATATAAACTTCCTTCTTTTAAAAATTTTCCTAATTCTCTTACAATTTGAGCTTCAGCTTCAAAACTCATTGTTGCATAATGGTTGTCCCAATCTCCAACAACGCCTAATCTTTTAAATTGTGTTTTGTGAACTTCAATCCATTTTTCAGCAAACTCTCTACATTCTTTTCTAAATTCAGTAATTGGAACTTCATTTTTGTTTTTTTTGTTTTTTTTGTATTGTTCTTCAATTTTCCATTCAATGGGTAATCCATGACAATCCCAACCTGGAACATATACTGAGTCTTTTCCATCCATTTGATGAAATTTAACAATAATATCTTTTAATATTTTATTTAAAGCAGTACCCATATGAATATTGCCATTTGCATATGGTGGTCCATCATGAAGAATAAATTTTTCTTTTCCTTTGTTGGATTTTCTTAACTCTTTATAGAGATCAATTTTTTTCCAATATTCTAAAATTTCAGGCTCTTTATTTTGTAAATTAGCTTTCATTGAGAAAGCTGTTTTTGGTAAATTGATATGTTCTTTACTCATTTTAACTTTTAGCAACTTTTAAGTCACTTTGAATTTGTTTTTTTAATTGATCAACTTTTTTGAACTTTTTTTCTTTTCTTATAAATTTTGTGAACTCCACTGATAAGTGCTTATTATAAAGATTTCCAGAAAAATTAAAAATATGAACTTCTAATAATATTTTTTTTTGGTTAAAAGTTGGCCTATATCCAAGATTAGCTATAGCTTTAAGAGATTTATTTGAATTTTTTTGCTTCACATTAACTGCATAAACCCCCGGCATTGAAATGACATAATCTTTTATATCTATGTTGCATGTTGGAAATCCAATTTTTTTTCCTTGTTGTCTTCCTTTTTGAACTATTCCTTCAATTGACCAATTTCTACTTAAAAACTTGTTAGCTTTTTTTAAATCTCCTTTTTCTAAAAGAGATCGAATATAGGTTGATGAGATAACTTTTTTATTTAAAATTAATGGTTGAGGTTTGACTATTTTGTAGTGATATTTTTTTTCATTTTCTATTAATTGCTTTACGTTACCCTCTCTTTTATTGCCAAACCTAAAGTTATCACTTACGAATATATATTTTGCTTTCAATTTTTTTGACAAAATTTCTTTTATAAAAAAATCAGATTTTATTAATGAAAATTTTTTATCAAATTTTTTAGTTATAATAAAATCTGCTCCTAGATTTTCTAAAATTATATTTTTTTGATTTATGTTTGAAATTCTAAAATTTTTAAAACCTTTATTAAAAAACATTTTGGGCATTGGCTCAAAAGTTAAAACCCCAATTTTTAAATTAAATTTTTTTTTATAATTATTAGCTTGTTTAAATAATTTTTGATGTCCCAAATGAACTCCATCAAAATTTCCAATCAAAATGATTGAATCTTTATGATTATTAGAGACATTAAAATTTTTATATAGCTTCATATTTTACCATTTTAATTCTGTTTGGATGAAGTTTACAATAACCTCATATTTCTTTGAAACCAAATCTATACCTTCTTTTTTAATTTCATCTTTATGAATACCATTTGCTATAATTAAAGAATCATAATTTAAAAGATTTGCACCTTTAATATCAGTATTTAAATTATCACCGATTGATAATACTTTTTTTCCCTGATTGTTAATTGCTTGATTATATACCTCAGGAAATGGTTTTCCAAAATATATAACCTCACCACCTAATTTTTCAAAAACTAATGCTACTGATCCTGCACACAATTCTCTTTGGTGACCTCTATCTACAATCAAGTCAGGATTTGTGCATATCATTTTTTTATTAATCTGATCTTTAAATAGTTCTTTATAAAAATTTAAGTTATTACCCTGATCTTCAAACAAACCTGTGCAAAGCAAATATTTGCTTTCTTCAATTTCTAATGTCTTATTTTTTTTAAAGTCTAAAAATAAATCAAAATCTCTTGGCGGACCAACATGATAAAACTTATCTTCTAATAAATTTTTTTTTAAATAATTTAACGATGCTTCTCCAGATGAATAAACTTTTTTTCTTATTTCTTTATTCATACCCATCTTTTCTAGAAATGCATTTACCGTCTTATTGGGTCTTGGTGCATTAGTCAAAAGCACGTAATCTTTTTTTGATTTAGTAATTTGCTCTAACGTTTTAACTGCTTCCTTATGAAGGGTGATGCCATTATGTACTACGCCCCATAAATCAATATAAAAAATATCATAATTCTCAACAATTGACCTCAATCCCTCTTTATCTAAATTCTTAGCCATAATGGGAGGTATAGCTTATTAAAATCACAATTTCTCTCGTTTTTTGACCCACATATTTTTTTAACCAAACCTTGAAATAGTTAGCCTAATAGCTATATGAGTCGCACAATAAAAGGAGAATTTATGAAATTTAAACCGTTACACGATAGAGTTCTAATAGAAGTTTTAGACAGCAGTGAAAAAACTGCTGGAGGAATAATTATCCCTGATACAGCTCAAGAAAAGCCTCAAGAGGGTAAAGTGATTGCTGTTGGTGGTGGTGCAAAAACTGAAGATGGAAAATTAATTCCAATGGATGTTAAAGTTGGTGACAAAGTTCTTTTTGGCAAATGGTCAGGAACTGAAATCAAAATAGATGGCAAAGAATACAACATAATGAAAGAATCTGACATTATGGGTATTTCGGGAAAATAATTAAATTAAAGGAGAAAAATAAAAATGGCTAAAATTATAAAATTCGACTCTGAAGCAAGAGCGGCAATGATAAGAGGTGTTGATATCCTTGCAAATACTGTGAAAGTTACTCTTGGACCAAAAGGTAGAAATGTCGTTATCGACAAATCTTATGGTGCTCCAAGAATTACTAAAGATGGTGTCTCTGTTGCTAAAGAAATCGATCTAGAGGATAAATTTGAAAACATGGGTGCTCAAATGGTTAAAGAAGTTGCCAGCAAAACAAATGAAGAAGCTGGTGATGGAACAACTACAGCAACTATTTTAGCTCAAGCGATTATTAAAGAGGGTGTAAAATATGTTACTGCTGGTATGAACCCGATGGATGTTAAAAGAGGAATAGATGCAGCTGTAGATCATGTTAAAGCAAGTTTAATTTCTTCAGCAAAAAAAGTTAAAGACACTGATGAAATTGCTCAAGTTGGAACTATTTCAGCTAATGGTGATAAAGAAATTGGTAATATGATTGCGAAAGCAATGCAGAAAGTTGGCAATGAAGGTGTAATCACTGTTGAAGAAGCTAAAGGAGTTGAAACTGAGTTAGATGTTGTTGAAGGTATGCAGTTTGATAGAGGTTATCTGTCACCATACTTTATTACAAATGCAGATAAAATGACTACAGAGTTAGAAAACCCTTTCATTCTATTGCATGAAAAGAAATTGACTAACTTACAGCCAATGGTTCCACTTTTAGAAGCCGTTGTACAAGCTGGTAGACCACTAATGATTATTTCAGAAGATGTTGAGGGCGAAGCTCTTGCAACTCTTGTTGTAAATAAACTTAGAGGTGGTTTAAAAGTTGTTGCAGTTAAAGCTCCAGGTTTTGGTGATAGAAGAAAATCAATGCTTGATGATATTGCAATTTTAACTGGCGGTCAGGTTATCTCTGAAGATATTGGTGTTAAACTTGAAAACGTTAAACTTACAGATCTTGGATCTTGTAAGAGAGTTAAAGTTGATAAAGATAACAGCACAATCATTAGCGGCAATGGTAAAAAATCTGAAATTGAAGCTAGATGTGCACAAATCAAACAACAAGTAGGTGAAACAACTTCTGATTACGACAGAGAAAAACTTCAAGAAAGACTAGCTAAACTTGCTGGTGGAGTTGCTGTAATCAAAGTTGGTGGTGCAACTGAAGTAGAAGTTAAAGAAAGAAAAGATAGAGTTGAAGATGCTCTTAACGCAACTAGAGCCGCTGCTGAAGAAGGTATAGTAGTTGGTGGTGGTTGTGCCCTTTTATACGCTTCACAAAGTCTAGAGTCACTTAAAGTTAAGGGTGATGACCAAAAAGCTGGTGTTGCATTAGTAGCTAAAGCTTTACAGGCTCCAATTAGACAAATAACTTTAAATGCTGGAGTAGATGGTTCAGTTGTAGTTGGAAAATTACTTGAACAGAATAAAAAGAATATGGGTTACGATGCTCAGAACGAAGAGTACGTTGATATGTTTGCTAAAGGTATCATCGATCCTGTTAAAGTTGTAAGAACAGCTTTACAAGATGCAGCTTCGATTGCTGGATTACTTGTAACTACTGAAGCCATGATTGCTGACAAACCAGACGACAAAGACTCTGGCGCTGGTGGAATGCCTGGTGGAATGCCTGGTGGAATGGGCGGCATGGGTGGTATGGGTGGAATGGGCATGTAATACGGTTCCATCTAGAGAACACTCTAGATACAAATACTAAACAAAATTAGAACCCTCGAAATGAAAGTTTCGGGGGTTTTTTTTAATTCTTAATCACCTTGTAAACAATTTTGTTCCAATTGTAGTGACGATCTATTGCGTGAACAATAACAATTCTACCACTTGTCATATCTATTAATATTTGTTGACCTGCATAACCATCCATTGCAAATACAACATTCTTTGTACCTTTAAGAGACATATGAAACTGGCCACCATATTGTTTAGTATATGCAAATACAGATTTAGTATCATCTTGTTTTTTCTTTTTATCAACTCTGTTGTCATAGATGTTTCTTAAATAATCTCCAATACAACTATCTGAATGGTAATCATTCATAATTGTTTTTGCTATTCGTAAATAATCTTCTGAAGTAGCAAAAAAACTATATCTTTGACTGCCTTTTGCTATATCTTTTGAAGACCAAGAAACTTTCATAAAGTGTACGGTATCTTTTACACCAACGTGATCAGTAAAGATTTCTTTTAATAGTTTCTCATAATCTTTACCAACTTTGTGTATCACATAGTTGATTGCAACATGAGTTGACATTGCACTGTAATTATAGGGAGAGTTTTCTTCTTTCTTTTTTGTGCCTTTAAACCACAACATACTCTCTGCAACAGTTCTTCTATTAATTTGTTTATTTTTATTACCTTTAAAATATCCATCACCTTTAAACTTCTTTTCACCAATATAATTATGATCACCTGAAGTCATATTCAATACTTGTGATAAAGTGTTATCGGCATACAAAGTATTATTTAAAACAGCCCAATCATTCATTTTGGCATTTAGATCAATACCATACTTACAAACAGCATGACCTGTAACATAAGAGATCATAGATTTACCCATTGAGTTTGATCTCAATAAATTTATATTCTTTCTAATTGCATCGTTATAATTTTTCTTATTGATAACAATCTTACCATTTTCAAATAATAGGTAATTAACTAATCCTGTTTTGTCTCTGTTATCTAATTGTTTTTGAACATATTGAGAAAGTTTGTTATCAACTAATTCTGTTTCTAACTTTTGGTAATTATCACTACCTTGGACTGAATAACTAACACCAGAAAAGTATTGTTCTTCTGGTTTGTGAGCAGAGTTTGCAACACCAAACCATAGTAATAAGTTAAAGAAAATAATTAATAATAACTTCGTATTACTTTACCGTACTTTTCTTAAAGGGTTCCACCATAAGTTTTTTGATATTATATTTGTACTTCTTGTTATTAAAGTGAATTGAATTAATTACTACAATTTTTGAATTATCCATATCAATTAACATAGTATTCCCACCATAGCCGCTAATACCGAATATTATTCTATCTTTCAAACCAGGATATTCCATATGAAAAAAACCACCATACGAAAGACCAGGACTAAATGCTGGTTCTTGAAAATCTGTACCTTTAACTTTCTTTTTAATTTTATTTGACTCCAGGGTTTTTAGATATTTACCAGCACATGTACTGTTTTGATAATCATACATCATTTTTTTACCAATTCTTAACCAATCATATCTTGACGCAAAAAACATATTAGAGGCGTCTCCTTCAGCAGTTGGATCTTTAAGTCTATTAAAATAAACATCATTTTCTATACCTGCTGTCTGAAAAGTTTTGTTTAGAACATCTTGAAAATTATCTCCTGTTTTGAAAAGAACATAATTAAATATAATGTTAGGTAATAATTGATGATAACTGTATTTTTTACCAACATGTTTTTCTTTACTTTTTGAGCCTCTAAAAAAGAAATTCATATTTTTTTGTACTGACCTTGTATCGGTAGACCAATCGCTATCCTTAACTAAACCAAAATCATTTATAATATGATTATCACCAGCCGCCATATTGACTAAATCAATTAACTTTTTATCATAATAAAGAGTGTTGGTCATCATTGGCCAATCACTCATTGTAGAATTCAAACCATCAATATATCCTTCACATATTGCTGTACCTAAAACTAGAGAAACCATTGATTTGCCCATTGAGTTTGATCTTAAGTCAGTATTATTATCTATAAAATCGCCAAATCTATGTTTGGGTGAAATTTCATCAATTTTAATTTTTCCATTGTCATAATACAAATAACTTAAGATGGCTTTTGTGTTCATTTGTTTCTGAATAAAAGCGTTTGGTGTTACATCAAATATAAATTCATGTTTATTATTTGGTAATACTTTATATGATCCAAACTGGTAAGTGTTCCTGTCACCATTTGTATGAGACCAGGTATTTTTATAATGGTAATAGATTAAAGTATCTCTATTAGGATTTGAATGATAAGGCTGTGCCCACCTTCCTTTGTAAGGTTTTACATCTAAAGCGATATCACCATTTTCTGTTAAATATTCTGTATAATTGTTTTTCTTTAACCATAAATGAAACTCAACAAGGTCATTGTTGTAACCTTTGGATATTTTAGTTGTTTTATTGGCAGAATTAGCAATACCGCCCAGACCAAACAATAATAATATTTTTAGTGTTATAATAAATGTTATATATTTTTTCATATTAAGATCATTTCAATTTTTAATTTAATTTTCAATACTTTTGACTTCCTTTTGAATTACCTATGAAAAGTGATGAATCGTGATGAACAATCTAAGAAAGTATAAGTAAAATTTAGTATTATCACATATCATATTATAATTTTATTCTTGAAATTGATTAATTTAATTATAAGGTTAAGTATGAATTCCGAAAAAAAATTTGAAGATACAGGTGCATTTAAACTCTGGTCTTTTATCGGGGGATTTGGACAATTTTCTACACTGTATGGGGACACATCAACTAAAAGTAAATTTATGGTGATAACTCATCCAAATTTAGTTGTTATCGTTTGGAACTTATTTTTATCATTTCTTCTTTCAGCAACACTTATGGGTTTATTTTTAACAATCCCTGCTTGGAGAACATTTAAAAAGCACAATGCTAAAATACCTTTAGCAGTATATTCAGTAAGTATTGGTTTAGCCTTACTTTTATGGATTTGGATGGGTGTTTCATCTGATTGTTGGGCTACAGATCCGATCACAGGCAAGTGCCCTGTATAAATATTAAATTTATCTTTAAGATAACTCTTTTTTTAATTATTTAAGTTTTTTCATTGAAGTCATCTTATGGATTGGTTAGAGATTGAGTGTAAAAAAAGATGAACTTAGATGAACAATTTTAAGAAAAGATAAGTAAATCAATACTCAATGAACTAGTGAATGAGAATGTAATCCCACTCTTTTCAAAAAGAAATTCAAAGGCCATCTTTTTAGATGGCCTTTTTTTTATTAAGCTGTTATAGGATTAAGATATGTCAAAAAGATACAGTGGAAAATCATTTAAAGATTCAAGTACTGCTAAAAAACCAAAATTAAGCCTGAAAGAAAAAAGAAAAAATAAAAAAGAGAAATCTAAAAAATCTTAGACTTAAGATCTTTTTTGACTGTGTTTTTTGAAGGTAAAGCTTTTAGGTCTATCACTTCTGCTTTTAAACTTCTTCTTTCCATCAAAACTAGAGCTTTTTTTTCTCCACTCGTTGATGAGCTTTCCGATGTTTTTTTTCCAAAGTATTTTGGATTATTTGTGAATCCTGTTGGTTTCGAGTTATCTTTTTTTGTAAAACTAGATTTTCCTTTGTAACCGAAACTTTTTTTCTCTCCATCTCTTGATGATCGGTCAGGTCTTCCATAGCTAGAGGGTTTTGATTTATCGCCAAAACTAGATTTTCCTTTGTAACCGAAACTTTTTTTCTCTCCATCTCTTGATGATCTATCAGGTCTTCCGTAACCAGATGGTTTTGACTTGTCACCAAAACTGGATTTTCCTTTGTAACCGAAACTTTTTTTCTCTCCATCTCTTGATGATCTATCAGGTCTTCCGTAACCAGATGGTTTTGACTTGTCACCAAAACTGGATTTTCCTTTGTAACCGAAACTTTTTTTCTCTCCATCTCTTGATGATCTATCAGGTCTTCCTTTGCTAAAAGATTTTTTTTCATCTCTAAATTTTCTTTTTTTATTGTAAGGAGCTTTTCCTCTTTTTTTTCCTCTTGAGTCTCCTCTTGCACCACGTGGTGCAGGTTTAAAATTTGGATCAATTAATTTACTAATTTCATTCCACATCGATCTATCATCAGGTGTTAAAAAAGTTAAAGCAGAACCTTCTGTTCCAGCTCTAGCAGTTCTTCCAATTCTGTGAACGTAATCTTCTGGAACTTGTGGAAGATCAAAATTAATAACGTGCTGGATTAAAGGAATATCCAGTCCTCTTGCAGCAACATCAGTTGCTATTAATATTCTTTTAAGACCTTTTCTAAATGAATTAATTACACGGTCTCTTTTACTTTGACGAAGATCTCCATGAATAGCATCAGCTGAATGGCCCTCTTCTTTAAGACGCTTAACCATTTTATCAGCACCTCTTTTAGTTTTAACAAAAACTAAAATTGATCCTTTTCTTGCTATAAATTGGTCTACTAGTTGATCGTATTTATTTTCTTTAAAAACCTGAAGAGTTTCTTGTTTAATTTTTGCAATAGGTACTGATGTTGACCCTGTTGAAATTCTTTCAGGCTTATTTAGATATCTTTCAGAAATTCTAACAATATTCTGAGGTAGTGTTGCAGAAAATAATAAAGTTTGATGATCTTTTGGAACAAATTTTAAAATTAATTCTATTTGAGGGGTAAAACCCATATCTAACATTCTATCAGTTTCATCTAATACTAGATATTTGGTAGCTGATAAATTTAAGCTTTTTCTTTTTAAGTGGTCATTAATTCTTCCAGGAGTTCCAACTATTATTCTTGATCTATTACCTAGTTGTCTAAGTTGTTTTTGCATTGCCTCTCCACCAATAAGTAAGGCAGTTTTAATGTTAATTTTATCACTAATAATGCTTTTAATTGCAGCCATTACTTGAGTTGCAAGCTCTCTAGTTGGACACATAACTAATGCAAATGCATTTTTATCTAATATTAATTTATTTATTAGAGGAATACTGAATGCCAATGTTTTTCCAGTTCCTGTTTGAGCTGTTCCTAAAATATCTTTTCCCTCTAAAGCAACAGGAATTGCCATTGCCTGAATTGGAGTTGGTTTCGTAAATTTCATTTTTTCCAATGAATTCTTTAACGAATCTTCTATTTTTAATAATTTAAAATTTTCCATTTAGGTATTTAGATTTTTTAAAATTTAAGGAGATGTGCTCTTAATCCTTTAATACGTCTAATTTATATAGGGATATCTATACGTTTTTATAACAATCACAAGAAGTCAATTTTTAGAATAATTAATTTAAGTGAGTAAATATTGATTTTTTTTAAGTTTTCAAATGACTCAATTAATGTATAAGAGCGTCAAATTATGAGTAACAATATTCGAAACATCACAATTATCGCTCACGTTGACCATGGCAAGACAACTATGATCGACAACTTAATGAAGCAAAGTGGTTCATTTAGAGAAAATGAAGTTGTAGATGAAAGGCTGATGGATTCTGGAGAATTAGAAAAAGAAAGAGGAATTACTATTTTAGCTAAACCTGCTTCTATAGATTGGCAAAACACTAGAATTAATATTATTGATACTCCGGGTCACAGAGATTTCGCTGCTGAAGTTGAACGTGTTTTAAGTATGGCTGATGGCGCGTTATTATTAATAGACTCAGCTGAGGGTGTTATGCCTCAAACAAAATTTGTATTAGCTAAAGCTCTTAAACAAGGTTTAAAGCCAATAGTTGTAATAAATAAGTTAGATAAAACAGATCAAAGAGCTAATGAAGTTTTAGATGAAACATTTGACTTATTTGTAAGTTTAGATGCAAACGAAGAACAGTTAGATTTTCCAGTTATGTATGCAAGTGGTAGATCTGGATGGGCAGATAAAGAAGTAGATGGACCAAGAGAAAATTTACACCCATTATTAGATTTAATTATAGAACATGTTAAGCCAGCAGATCTTGATAAAACTAAACCTTTCGCAATGCTATCTACTTTATTATACGCAGATAGTTTTTTAGGTAGAAGTTTAGTTGGAAAAATATCTCAAGGAACAGCAAAAGCTAACCAGCCTATTAAGGCAATAAATCTTAAAGGTGAGAAAGTTGATGAAGGTAGATTAACTAAAATTTTTAGATACGAAGGAACTAAAAAAGTACCCATCGAAGTTGGTGAAGCAGGAGATATTGTTGTAATTGCAGGTTTAGAAAAAGCTAATGTAGCAGATACAATTTGTGATCTTGAAGTAAACGATCCAATTCCAGCAACTCCGATAGATCCTCCAACAATGTCTATTACTATAAGTGTGAATAGTTCACCTTTAGCTGGAACAGAAGGTAAAAAATTAACAAGTACTCAAATCAGAGATAGACTGGTTACTGAAGCACAAAATAATGTTGGAATTTCTTTTTCCCAGAACAAAAATGTTGATGCCTTTGTAATTAGTGGTCGTGGTGAGTTAATGCTTGAAATTCTACTGACACAAATGAGACGTGAGGGTTTTGAAATGACTGTAAGTCCTCCAAAAGTTTTATACCAAAAAGATGATAATGGTAACAGACTAGAACCAATTGAAGAGATTACTGTTGATGTAGATGAAGAGTTTTCATCAAAGATTATTGACTCCATGAATAGAAGAAAAGGTAAATTACTTGATCTTAAAGATACAGGAAAAGATAAAAAAAGATTAATCTTTCATGCACCAACAAGAGGCTTGATGGGTTACACAAGTAGATTTTTAACTTTAACAAAAGGAACTGGTGTAATTAACAGAATTTTTCATGGTTATGGAAAATTTGAAGGTGAAATGGATGGTAGAAAAAATGGTGCTTTAATTTCAATGGCAAACGGAAAAGCTGTTGCGTTTGCAATATTTAACCTTCAGGCAAGAGGTGAAATGTTTGTTACACATAATGACCCTGTTTATGAAGGAATGATTGTTGGCTTAGCACCAAAACCTGGAGATATGATTATAAATGTCATGAAAGGTAAACAATTAACTAATATGAGAACTCAAGGAACTGACGAAAATGTTGTACTTACTCCAGTAAGACAAATGTCAATTGCAGAACAATTAAGTATGTTAAATACCGATGAAGCTTTAGAGATTACCCCAAAATCTCTTAGACTGAGAAAAGCTATTCTTAATCCTACAGAGAGAAAAAAGAACGAAAAATCTGGGACACCTCTTTAATTACTAAAAATTTTTCCAACAAGATATAATCCTAAAGCAACCGCAGGTCCTATTCCAAAAGCAAACAATAAAGTTCCAAGTCCCACTATCCCTCCAAGATACCAACCTACAGACATTACGGTAATTTCAATAGCGCCTCTTACTAATGCAATTGGTAAATTAGTTTTTTTTTGTAAACCCACCATTAGCCCGTCTCTTGGCCCTGCTCCTAAATTTGCAACAAGGTAGATACCACCACCCAACCCAACGATAAGCACAGCAGCAATAGCTAAAAGAACTTGGTTAATATAATTTTCTGGAGTTGGTACAAAATTAATACAAACATCAATCATTAATCCAATAATAATCGCATTCAAAATTGTTCCAATTCCAGGTTTCTGTTTTAAAGGTAACCAAAGAAGTAAAACTCCTATACTTACAAAAATAGTTATTATTCCTGTTGAAAAATTAACATTTAATGAAATACCTTGAGCAAGAACACTCCAAGGTGAAGCTCCTGCAAATGATACAATTAATAACCCCTCACCTAAACCGAACAAAATAAGACCAAACACTAAAAAAAAAAGTGAGGAAAATTTTGGTTTGAGATTTAAAGGTTTTTCAGAACTCCATGATACTTTAGGAATATTTTTAATATATAAAAACATACAATAATATTTTATGTATTTTATACTTATCGAATTTACAAGATTATTGTTATCAAAAATTTATTTAGGAGTGTAAGCAACATTATAATGTTTTTTACTCATTTTATAAATTAAAGACTTCCTTCAAAAAAAAAGAGGTCTAATATTCTAATTTATAATGAAAAAATTATTAATATTTATTTTTACACTGGTAGTGCTTACTTCAAACCTTTACGCACACACCTCTCATTACAAAGACTTTAAAAAGATAGAGATGGAAATTTTAAAAGATGGAAAAGTGATTGGGTATAATTATTATTTTTTTGAAAAAGTTGATGACATATTGATAATTAAAAATCAAATTCAATTTAAAGTAAACCTATTTGGCATTGAAGTTTTTAATCTTGAGGGGTATGGAGTAGAAAAACATAAAGATGATAAACTGATATCATACGAGTCAAAGACTTTACAAAATGATAGAGAGAAATTTGTAAATCTTATTTATGATTCTAAATCAGATAAATTCAAAATTAATGGATCATCTTATATTGGTCTTGCAGATACTAAAAATATAATAGGAAATTGGTGGAACCATCAGATATTACAAGCAGAGTCACAAATTAGCCCTATATCAGGCAGTATAAAAGAACAGGTTGTAAATTTTTTAGGTAAAGAAAAAATTGAATTATATGGAAGTATAATTGAGGTCGACCACTTTAAATTGACATCAAAAGATATGGCCATTCCTAAAGATAAAAGACTAGATTTCGATGTTTGGTACGATAGAAAAAAAGCAATGATTGTAAAAGTTGCATATTCAAGACTTGGAAACTGGGAGTATAGATTAAAGAGCTACAAATAAAATTTATTATTTAATTTTAAGAGATAAATCTTTTGCACTTAGCCATCCTGACTCAAGTCTTGATCCAACAAACCAGTCAGCGCATACACCCAATCTTAAAGAACTATTCCAGTAACTTTTTATTTTAAGTGGGTTTGAATTAAAGGCATACTTCCATCCATGATTTTTTGAATGTAAAATTTTACTTTTTTTAAAACCTGTAAGTTTAAAAAATTTATCTATTAATATTTTGGAATTTTGTAGTTTATTAATTCTATTATTATTAATGACTTTGTTTGCCCATTTAGGAGTACTTTGAAGAGTCCATAAATCATAATTGCTCTTAAATCTTTTTTTACTATTTTCATAAGCAGCCCACCCCAGAACTGAGTCTGAGAAAAAATAACTACTGATTTTTGATCCTAAATTTTTAACAACCATCATAATTGTTATATTGGCTTCCATTTTAATTTTCTGATTGATAAAAGAATTTTTAATGTATTTTTTTGATAATTTTTTTAGTTGAGGAAATGGACATGTTAAAATTATTGATTTGTAAAATTTCTTAGAACCATCATTTAAAGTAAGTTGCCAAATACTATTTTTGTGTAAAATATTGGTAACCTCACTATTAAAAAAACAATTAATATCTTTTAAGAGGTATTTGCTGATGGCATTATTGCCATTCTTACCAATTATTTTGATATGTTTTTTATTTTCTTTGATATTTTCTTTTAAAAAAAGATGTTTACCAGGCCATTTTTTTAAAATTTTTTTTGAAATTAAATTATCTACAAACCTTTTAAATTTGATGTTTTTTGGAGAAATATATTGGGCCCCATGATCAAAGCTTTTTTTGAGATTAAATTTTTTATTTGATGCTCTTCCACCGGCACCTCTAGCTTTATCATATACATCTACAATATATTTTTTACTTAGATGATTTGCTATTGTTGCGCCTGATATGCCTGAACCAATAACACAAAAATCTTTCATTTACCGGCAACTACCATACCTTCAATTAATATTGTTGGTGCATTTGTTGAATATTTAAACTCTAGATCATCTGCTAAGGTAATATTTTTAAATATATCCTTAAAATTTCCTGCAATAGTAATTTCACTAACGGGATATTTAAATATTCCATCTTCGATCATAAAACCATTTGCACCCACTGAATAATCTCCTGTAACTAAGTTGCTCCCATGACCGATTGTTTCAGTAATATACAATGCTCTTTTATTAAGTTTTAAAAGCTCTCTGTATGAAACTGAGCCTTTTTCAAAAAATAAATTACTTGTTCCACCAGATCTGCCATTAGATTTTAGGTTTAATTTTTTTCCATTATAGGTGTCCACTAAATAATGTTTTAAAACACCACAATCAACTAACTTTAATTCTTCAGTTTTAACACCCTCAGAATCAAAATATCTTGAGCCCAATCCTTTAACAATGTCAGGTTTATCATAAATGTTGATTGAAGATGAAAATATTTCTTCATCAATTTTACCTTTTAAGAAAGATGTGCCTCTTGCAATAGATGATGCTGATATAGCATTTGCTAAAACACCTAATATCCCTTTTGAAATTCTTCTATCAAAGATAATGCTAATCTTTTCACTTTCTATTTTTTTTGGATTTAATTTCTGTATTGTTTTTTTTGCAGCAACTGATCCAATTTGTTGAGGTCTAATCATATCCTGTAAATGACAAGTGCTTGTAAATTCATAATCTCTTTCCATTTTGTCATTTGCATCTTTGGCAACAGCAACACATGATGCTGAAAAAGATGAAGATTTATAACCATTTATAAATCCATCACTGTTTGCTAATATAAAATTAGACTTAGATTCAGTAAAACCTGTTTCAGTATTAATAATTTCTTTTTTTTGAAGTGCTGCTTCTTCAGCTTCTTTTAAGTATTCAATTTTTTCATCATTTTCGATATGATCGTCATCATATAAGTTTAAGTCATTAATTTTATCAGCCAGCAATTCTTTGTCTGGTAAAGAATTATACTCATCCTCTGGTGTAATTTTTGTTGTCTCAATGCATCGCTCAATTAAAGTTTCTATATTATCATCATTAAGATTTGATGATGTAATGCTAGATTTTTTTTTTCCAATATAAGTTGTTAAACTTATAGCTAAGCTGTCTGACCTATCAGATTCGTCTAACTTTTTATTTCTGTAATTAACTGTCTCTGATATAGAGTGCATAACAGCAGCACTGCTTTCTGTAGCACCTAACTTTTTAGCTAAATCAATACAAAATGAAGCTTTTTTTTTTAAATATTCCTGATCTTTTACCATTTATATTATAATTGAGTTCCACCAACAGTCATTTTGTCAATTAAGATTGAGGGTTGCGCAACACCAACAGGAACACCTTGACCCGCTTTACCACATGTTCCAATACCTGGATCAAGCATCATATTATTTCCAACCAATGAAACTTCTTTTAAAATAGATGGTCCATCACCAATTAAAGTTGCACCCTTAATAGGAGAGCCTATTTTTCCATTTATAATTTCGTAAGCTTCAGTGCAATTGAATACAAATTTTCCTGAAGTAATATCAACTTGTCCTCCACCAAAACTTACAGCAAATATTCCCTTATCAACTGACTTAATCATTTCCTCTTGAGAATATTTTCCATTCATCATCATGGTATTTCTCATTCTTGGAAGGACAACATGCTTGTAACTTTCTCTTCTACCACTACCTGTAGATCTTGTATTCATTAATCTTGCATTTAATCGATCTTGCATAAAATTTTTTAATATTCCATTTTCAATTAAGACTGTTTTTTCAGTTGGTGTGCCCTCGTCATCAATTGTTAGACTACCTCTTCTGTTATGAAGTGTTCCGTCATCAATAATTGTTACACCTTCACTAGCCACTCTTTGGCCCATTAAGTTATGAAATGCAGATGTTTTTTTTCTATTAAAGTCACCTTCTAATCCGTGTCCTATTGCTTCATGTATCAATATTGCAGGCCAACCTGATCCTAAAACAACTTTCATCTCTCCTGCGGGGGCTGGTTTGCTATCAAGGTTTACTGATGCAATTCTAAAGGCTTCATCACATACATTTTTCCAATTGTCATCTTTTAAATATTCATCATAGGATTGTCTTCCTCCAATTCCATAAACACCAGTTTCTTTCTTTCCATTTTTCTCAAGCATTACCGAAACATTAAAACGAATTAATGGTCTAACATCGGTTAACACCTCTCCACCTGACCTTATGATTTCTATAGATTTATATTCTCCTGCAAAACTAGCAGTGACCTGCTGAACTATTCCACCTTTTGCTCTAGTATAACTATTAACTTTTTTTAAAAGCTCTAATTTAGACTCAAGTGATTTTTCATCTATCGGATTAATATCTTTATAAAGTTTTTCATTGGTCTTGGGAATTTCATGATTATAAATACCTTTTTGTGATTTAAGAGTTGAACTTAAATTGTTAGCAGACTGCTTTAACGAATTTCTTGAAATCTCATTAGAATGAGAATAGGCAACTACCTCACCTGTAACTGCTCTTAAACCATATCCTAAATCAGAACTATAACTTGAGCTCTTAATTTTATCATCATCCAGTACAATTGACTCACTCTTTGAATTTTCTAAATATAGCTCACCATCATCACAATTATTTAAAGTCTCAGAAATAATATTTTCTGCATCTTTTCTAGATAAATCTGTTTTAGTAAAAAAATCACTCACATGTAATAGATAATAGGTATATTTATATTTTCAATCTGCGTATTTCACGCATATACAAAATGATTGATTATGTGTAATTTTATTTTTTAACAAAAATAAGGATAAAATGAAAAAATTTGATGAATTAATGAGCGTTTCCAATGAAATAACTAATATATCTGTAGATGAAGCAAGAGAAAAGTTAAAGGACCCAAATGTTCAATTTATTGATGTTAGGGACAAAAGTAGTTTTGACTCAGAGACTATAGGAAATGCAATTAATCTTGAAAGAGGCTTGCTTGAATTTTATTTAGCAGAGGGTAGTCCTTTAGAAAATGAAAATTTTAAAAACAACCCTGATAAAGAATATATAGTTTTTTGTGGTCTTGGTGGCCAAAGTACTCTTGCAACAAAAACGATGCAAGAAATGGGAATAAAGAATGTAAAAAATATGACAGGTGGAATTAAGGCTTGGAAAGAAAATAAATAATTCGTGAAAGTGTATTTTAATAATTCGTGTAAAATTTGTCGAACAGAGATCAATCTGTATAAAAAACAAAACATAAAAAATATTGAATGGGTTGATATCACAGACAATGAAACAGCAGAAATAGAAACTCAGAAAGATGCAAAAAGTCTTTTAAGAAGACTTCATATTAAAGATGGTGAAAATATTATTGAGGGTGCAGAAGCTTTCTTATTAATCTGGAAAAATATTCCTAAATATAGATTTCTCTACAAAGTTTTAAAAAAACCTATAATCTTTAATTTATTTTCATTTTTTTATGAAATTGTTGCATTTTTTTTATTCCTAAAAAATAAAAACCAGCTTTTAAAGTAGAAATTAGGTTTTTTTATTCTTGAGAATAAATATTGAATAAAATATCTTTTGCAAATGAGAGTTTTAATATTAGTTATATTATTTTTAAACCTTTCTTATTCTACTAGTTTTGCAGAAAAAAAAATTCTAAATAATCTATTCGATCAACTTAGAGATGTTACTAACCCAAAAACTGCTGAGTTACTGGAAAGAAAGATCTGGGATATTTGGAACGAACATCCAAATAATACGGAATTAACTCAAAAATTAGAATTAGGAACAGAGCTTATGCAATATGGAGATTATAATTATGCACTGAAAGTTTTTAATAATGTAATAGATAGTGATCCTGAGTGGTCTGAAGCATGGAATAAAAGAGCAACTGTATATTTTTTAATGAGTCAGTTTACAGAATCTTTAAGTGATATTGATAAAGTTTTAAGTATAGAGCCTAGGCATTTTGGAGCTTTATCTGGACAAGCAAGAATTTATATAAATTTAAAAAAGTATGAAAAAGCGATTAAAAGTATTGAAGAAGCATTAAAATTTCATCCTACATTTAAAAATCAAAAACTAATACCTGAAATTCAAAGGCTTATTAACGAAGAAAGTGTTTAATTTAATCTTTTTTAGCTCTTATTCTTGAAATTAATTGAGTTAATGAATCCACCATTAAGTCTGATGCTTTAAATATTTCATTGGCCTTAAATTCATGAGAGATATTTTTTTCTGGATTTGATTTATCTTCAATAACAATTCCTTCTTCTGGAGAATTATTCTTTATATAAATTAATAACAACCATTCTTCATCTGGAGCTTCATCCCATTTGATAAATATTTCTCCCGTTTCAAATCTTTGGTCAATACATCTAAAAATAGACATATGTCTTGTAATATGTCTTTTGTTAAGTTGAAAAACCAAACTACTTGCACTTCTATAGAAACTCTCAAGAGATAGTTCAATTTTTTGTCTAGCAATTTTATAGTCTCTTTCTTTTTGAAGTAGAGTTTCTCTATCTTCATTACCTTGAATTTCAACACCTAAAGCTTCTACTCTTTCTCTAATTTTTTGATCTCGTATAATTCTATATTTATCTTTTAATTTTTCTATTCTTGCCTGAAGACCTGTATAATCATCTCTTTTTTCCTTTAATGAAATTTTTTCAAGTTTTTCTAATTCTTTAATTTCTCTTATTCTGAATTTTTCAATTTGTTTATCTAGCTGTAACTGTTTTAAAAATTGTTTTTGTCTTTCGGCATGTTCAATTCTTATTAATACTTGTTCCTTTCGTAAAAATAACTTTATATCTCTTGCTCTTTCTTTCTCAAGTCTAGCCTCTTCCTTTAAAGCCTTCTCCTTAAGTTTGGTTTGTTCTTCCTCTTCTTTGATTTTTTGTTTTTGAATTAATAGTTTTTCTTTTTCTTTTTTTTCAATTTCTTCTATTTTTTTTCTTTTTTTTCTTCAGCTTTTAAAATCTTATATTCAACTATTCTATTAGCTATGCCATCAAAAAAGGCTTGTATATATTTTTCTAAACTAAAATTAATTTTAAAATTAAATTCTGGCTTTAAAGATTGTTGAAACTTAACTATTTGCGAAACAAGGCTTATTTTTTTTTTATTACTAAATTTTTGTTTTTTAATAAATTTTTTTGAAATATTTTTTATTTTTTTTTTGTTATTAATTTTTCTCTTTTTTTTTAAATTTTTATATTTTTTCTTAATGCTTTTTTTTACCTTATTTTTTTTTGAAGGTTTGTTTTTGATATTTTTTTTTTTATTTTTTTCATACTTTAAAAAGATTAGATTTATCAATTAATTACTGATAAATATAGTCTCTTGTAGTAGGTGTTGAAGTGTAATTTTTAGCTAGTTGAAACTGGTAAACTACCTGATCACCATATTTAAAAGCAATCTCACAAGACGTTAAGTAAAACTCCCACATTCTAAAAAATTTTTCATCAAACATTGATATTACTTTATTCTTATTGCTTAAAAACCTTTCTTTCCAATGTCTTAAAGTTAATGAGTAATGAAGCTTTAAAACCTCAACATCAGATACAATTAAGCCTGATTTTTCTATTGGTTTTGTCATCTCACTCATGCTTGGTGTGTACCCTCCTGGAAATATATACTTGTTAATCCAGGGCTGAGGGTCTCTTGGAGGGTCAACTGAACCTATAGTATGAACTATTGCTACTCCATTTTCGTCTAGTAAATTAAATATCTGATCAAAAAATTTTTTATAATATTTACGACCAACATGCTCAAACATACCTACACTTACCACTCTATCAAATTTATCATTAATTTGTCGGTAATCTAATAATTTGAAACGAACTTTTTTTTCTAAACCTAAATCCTTAATCTTTTTTAAACTAAAATTATATTGATTTTCTGAAAGCGTAATTCCTGTAACATCACAATCTATGCTTTTAGCAATATCGATAGCAAGAGAACCCCAGCCACTTCCTATATCAAGTATCCTTTGACCAGACTTAATATTTAATTTTTTTATGATATGATTAATTTTGTTATTTTGTGCAGTTTCTAAAGTATCATCTTCATTCTTAAAATAAGCACATGAGTATTGTTTTTTTGGATCAAGAAATAACTCATATAACTCATCAGAAATATCATAATGATGAGCAACATTCATTTTAGATTTTTTTATAAAATTAAAATTAGTTAAATATCTATAAGACCCTCTTAATTTATTTAAAATTTTATTAAATATATTTATATCTGTTCTGCCAATATTCATTAATGCGATATTTAAAAAATCAGTCAAAGATCCATTTTCAATCTCAATATCTCCTTCAGCATAAGCCTCGCCAAAATATAAATCTGGATAAAATAATAGTTTATAATTTAGTTTTTTATTTAGTAGTCTAACAACTATAGGGTCCTTGTTAAATGGTGTGCCTATTATATATTTATTAGAAAAAGCATCAATTAATACAAAGCCATCCTTTTTAAAAATATTATTTAAAAATCTTGCTAATTGCATTTAAGCTGCCTCTAATGCTTCTAATTTAAAATTAAGCTTATTAAGATCATCAACAAGTTGTTTTTTTTCTTTTTCATTTAAAAGACTCATAGGGGGTATAACATTTTTATAATTATCGTCTTGATCAGACATCAATGAATGTAATCCAGAAATTAAATTATATTGGTCAAATACACCTCTAACTTTACATAGAGTTTCATTGACTGTTTGCTTTTCTTTTTTACTGAAATCATCATAAACTTTTCTAGCTAAATTAGCTGTGACATTGCAAGTTGCAGTAATTATACCATCACATCCATTCTCAAGTCCTCTTAAAAGTTTCAATTCTGATCCTGGCATGACAGAAAAATTATCAATTTTCAAATTTTCATAAAGGTTATATGAGCTATCTTTTACTCCAATTATTTGTTTTGGAAATTTTTCAACAAGTTTTTCAACACAACTGATGCTAAATTTATAACCACACAATTTTTCAAAATTATATAAAACAATCCTACTATCTGGCACGGCATCTACTAATCTTGAATAAAATTCAACTACTTCACTATCACCATACTTATAATAAGCAGGAGGCATTATTAGAAATTCATTAAATTTTAAAGAATTAGCAATCTTCATTAAATTTATAGTCTCATTTAAAGAATTAAGACCAGTTCCAATTAAGTATTTATCTTTATAAACACTTTTTGATAATTTATTTAATAAACTAATTTTTTCACTAATTGGAATAAGTTGTGCTTGACCAGTGCTTCCAAAAATTACCACTCCATGACATCCTTGATCTATGATTTTTTCAGCATGGGCAATAGTTTTTTCAATATTTAGACTTAAATCATCGTTAAGAACTGACATTGAAGCTGCATAAATACCCCTAATTTTACCCATAACTAAAATTTATATAAAAAAAAAGTTTAGTAAAGGTATAAAAGCCTAATATGAAAATTTTAATAGTACAAAATAAAATGGGGATTGGAGATATGGTCATCTATTTGCCATTTATAAATGCTATATCTAAAAAATTTAATACACCCGTTAACATCCTTGTTAAAGAAAGTTCAAAAGCTGAAAAAATTTTAAAAGATGATAAATCAATAGATAAAATCATAATTCTAAAACAGGGCAATAAACAAAAAAATGCTGAGCATCAAGGCTTTAAAGGTTTTTTTAAATTAGTAAGGGAGCTAAAGGAATACAAATTTGATAAAATTTTTATTTTTAATTCATCATTAAGATTTAATTTGATTGCAAAATTTGCTGGAATCAAGAATGTTTATCAGTACCCTTTGTTTGACAAAAAAGAACAAAATATTATTGATGCCCCAAAAAAACTTTTAAAAAAAAAATTAAATCTAGATATACAAGAAAATCCAAAAATTTTACTTAATGAAAAATCTATTTTTGAAGCAAAACTAAAATTTAGAACTAAAAATGATGAAAAAAATATTTTACTTGGTATTGGAGGATCGGGTCCAACAAAAAGAATTCCTGCTAAAACATTTATAGAGCTTATTCGACTAACATCTAATACTCTCCGTTGTAAATTTTTTTTAGCCACTGGGAAAAATCAAGATGAACAAGAAATTCTAAAAGAAATATTGAATTCAGAGTTTAAGGATAAATGTATTCCTTTAGATGATCTAGATATTTATGAAATTTTAGGAATAATTAAAAATTGTGATATTTCTATTTGTAATGACTCAAGTTTTAGTCATCTTTCTTCAGGTCTTGGTATTAAAACAATTGTTTTAATGGCAGACACGCCATTAATATATGGGAGTTATAATACCTTGATGTACCCAATTCTGCCTGATGGAGAAAGCTTTGTAACGCATAACACTTTCGGTAAAGATAAAATTAATCCAATAAAAATTTTTGATCAATTGAAACAAATTTTAAATTAAGAAATATTTTTTAAGACTAGATCCTTCGCTTCATTTACAATTGAAGATAGCCTGGCTGTTTCTGGGGAAATATCAGGGTGAATTTTTTTTTGAATTTTTATATGAGCTTTCTGAACATCATCTTTTGTTACTCTTTTCTCAATATCTAGATTTAATATTTTGTAAGCCTCCTCTAGTGACAATGTTGAAAGATTCTTAATATTTTGATTTTGATTAAACGAAAATCTTCCTGATCTTCTAAGAGTTTGAATAAGTCTAAATAATCCAATTAATTGAAATATTGAAAGACCTTTTAATTTAACTACAGCCAAACTCAAAAGCGTCAAGGGCACGCTTAGTAAAAATTTTCCACCTATAAATAGAATTATAGCCAAGATAATTGATCCGACAAAAATTAATTTTCTTAAATGTTTTGATATTTTTTTAGAAGAAGCATTAGCTAAAAATTTTAATAAAAGATAAATAATTCCTAAAAAAACTAGTATATATATAATAATATTCATATATTTAATTTGTCCTCATGAAAATACCACAACTCAAAAAAAAATCAGAAATAAAAACGTGTCACAATGTCAGTTGGGAAGATAACTATAGCTGGATTCATCAGGCGGACATTCTAGAAGTTTTAAAAGATAATACAAAACTTAATCCAGAGGTTAGAAAATATCTTGAAGAAGAAAATTCATATACTGATTTTCACTTGTCTGACACCAAAGAAATACAAAAAAAATTATTTGATGAAATTAAAGGTAGAATAAAATTAGATGATGAGTCTCTTCCATTTAAAGATTTTGATTATGAATACTGGTCAAAGACCACCACAAAAGGAAATTATTCTATAAAATTAAGAAAAAAAATTGGCGCTAATAATATTGAGGAAATTTGGAATGGTGATGAAGAAAAAGAAAAACTTAACGTTGAATATTTTGGTGTTGGCGATTTAGAAGTTAGTTTTAATGATAAATATTTAGGATACTCTTTAGATACAAAGGGTTCAGAGTACTACACAATATATATTAGAGATATAAACACAAAAAAATTAATTACTGAAAAAATAGAAGAGACGTCTGGTGGTATAACTTTTAGCTTAGATGATAAATATATATTTTATTCAAAGCTTGATGAAAACCATAGACCAAGAAAAATTTATCGACACAAATTAGGAACCTCTGTTAAAGAAGATCAGTTAATATTTGAAGAAAAAAGTGAAGCTTTTACTGTTGGTATAAGTTTGAGTTCTGATGATAAATACTTTTTTATTAGCTCTTCAGACCATAATACCTCCGAACAGTATTACTTTGAAGTAAGTGAAATAAATCCTAAGCCTAAATTAATAAAAAAAAGACAAAGAGGAATTTTATATTCTGTCAATTCTTGGGATGGCAAATTTTATAATCACACTAATGAAAATGCTGAAGATTTTAAAATAGATATTAGTGATAGTTTAGAAAGTCCCAATTGGAAAACTTTTATATCTGCAAAGGATGAAGTTTTAATTGGTGGATTAACTTTTTTAAAAAATTGGATTATTAGATCAGAAACTTCTGATGCTTTAGATAAACTATTTGTAAAAAATATCACTACAGGAATAGAAGAAGAATTAATTTTTTCTGATGAAACTGTATATGTGCCTGGTGTATCTTTAAAACAAAGAGATAAAAATACTGATGAGATATACTTAAGTTATTCTTCACCAAAAACACAGTCTAGAGTTTACTCTTATAATCTAAGCACAAAAGAAAAAAGATTAGTTAAAGAACAAGAGATTCCTTCCGGTCATAATCCTGATAATTACATAGTTGAAAGAATTGATTGCAAATCTCATGATGGAAAATTGGTTCCTCTTACAATAACAAGACATAAAAATACTAAATTAGACGGATCTGCACATTTATTACTCTATGGTTATGGCTCTTATGGCAGTTCAATGAGTCCAGGGTTTTCTTCAACTAAATTAAGTTTAATCAATCGAGATATAATTTGGGTTACCGCTCATATAAGAGGTGGCATGGAAAGAGGGATGAAATGGTGGAAAGATGGAAAACTACTTAACAAAAAAAATACATTTGAGGATTATATTGCTTCTGCAAGATTTTTAATTGAAAATAAATATACTTCAAAAAATAAAATAATTGGGATGGGTGGTTCTGCTGGGGGACTTCTTATGGGTGCTGTAGTTAACCTAGCACCAGAACTTTTTTTAGGAATTATAATGGCTGTACCATTTGTAGACTCTTTAACTACAAACCTTGATCACTCTTTACCTTTAACTGTTGGAGAGTTTGACGAGTTTGGTAATGCAAAAGATAAAAAAGATCATTTTGATTATATATATTCATACGCACCTTATAATAATATTAAAAAGATGGACTATCCTCATATGCTCATAACAACTAGTTTAAGTGACAATAGAGTTTTATTTGATGAGCCAGCAAAATTTACAGCTAAACTTAGAGAATATAAAACCGATAATAATTTATTACTTTTAAAAACTGAAATGAATGCAGGCCATGGTGGTAAATCTGGGCGTGATGGTGCTATTGAAGAAATTGCATTAGATTATGCATTTGCCTTAAAAATTTGTAAAAAAATTTGATTATCCCATCTTGAAATTTTCAGACTAGTTCCTAAATATCAATTGTAAGTCGCCTAATGGGGCTTACTAAATTAACCTTGCTAACAAAGGAGGAAACTATGACAAGTAGGGATCTATCTATATTTAACACTCTAAGACCTTTTTCAATTGGTTTTGATGATATGTTTGACCAATTTGAAAATATGCTAGGAAATGGAGGGTTAACCATGCAGTCCAATTACCCACCTTACAACATTAGAAAAACTGGCAAAGACAACTACGCTATCGAAGTTGCTCTGGCTGGATTTAATAAAAATGATGTTGAAGTTGAGTTTGAGGATAATTTATTAACTGTTAGAACTAAACAAGTTGATAAATCAGAAAATAAATCTGATGATGGTGAAATTATTCATAAAGGTATTTCACAAAGACAATTTGCCAGATCATTTACAATTGCAGAGGATGTGAGAGTTAATGGTGCTGAATTAAAAGATGGTCTTTTGACAATCGCCTGTGAAAGAATTGTACCTGAATATAAAAAGAAAAAGCTTATTGAAATTAGATAAGTATTAACCTTATTTGTGGGGAGCACTTCCCCACAGGTATTAAATATTTAAAAACAACCATTTGACACAAAACCAATTACAATAGAGCTCGAATCTACTTCAAATCTTCTTTCACAAAGTATTCCATATTTTTTGGAATTATAAACAAGCTCCAAATTTCCTTTATCATTTTTAAAATCTTCATCAGGCTTACCTAGTTCCATTTGCAAACTATCTGAACTCTTTCCAATAAATTGACTTAATTTTGTATTTTCTTTTTCAACAATCTCATCAGTTTTATCTTTAATTGTTTGACAACCACTCACTAGACTAAAAAAAAATAAACTTATAAAAATATATTTTAATTTTCGCATGAAACGATGATAGCACCAAAAATATGGCTTAAATATAACTTATAAGTTGAATTGTGTTAATAAACATAGGTTTTTAAGAGAATTTACAAAAAAATTCTAATAAAACTCAAGTCTAATCTTAGGAGGATAAATGTTAGATAAATATTTTAACTACAAAAAACACAAGACAGATTTTAAAACAGAAGTAATAGCTGGTGTAACAACATTTTTGACAATGGCCTACATTATGTTTTTAAATCCATTTATATTATCAGGTGAATTTGCTGGACCAGAAAAAGGTTTCTTTGAATTTGGAGCAGTTTATACGGCAACAATTGTTGCTACAGCACTTGCTTGTTTCATAATGGCATTTTATGGAAAAACATGGCCAATAGGTTTAGCACCTGGCATGGGAATCAATGCGTTTGTTGCATTTGGTGTTTGTGCTGGAATGGGCTATACGCCTCAAGAAGCTTTGGGTGCTGTGTTAGTTGCTGGAGTTTTATTCTTAATCATTTCGTTAACACCTATCAGAGCTTGGTTAATTAACTCAATTCCAAGAAGTTTAAAATTAGGAATTGGTGCTGGTATAGGACTATTTCTTGCTATAATTGGTCTTCAAATAATGGAAGTTGTTGTTGATAACCCAGTCACCTTAGTTCAGCTAGGTGACTTAGGTGATCCACTTGTTCTATTAGGTTGTGCTGCGTTTATCTTAATGGTTGTTCTTGAAAAAATGAAAGTTAAAGGAAACATTATAATTGGAATTTTATTATTCAGTATAATTGCATGGGCTACTGGACTTGCTAAATTTAATGGGATTGCAAGCTCACCACCTCCAATGACCTACCTATTTGATTTTGATTTATCAGCTGCATTAACAGCAGGTATGACAACTGTTGTATTTACTTTATTATTTGTTGATTTTTTTGATACCGCCGGAACATTGACTTCTGTAGCTAACGTTGCTGGTAAGGTTGATAAAAATGGAAAAGTTCAAGACATAGAAAAAGCAATGATGGCTGACAGTGTTGGAACCGTTGCTGGTGCAATGATGGGAACAACAACTGTTACAAGTTATGTTGAATCTGGAGCTGGTGTGAAAGCTGGTGGAAAAACAGGAATGACCTCTTTAGTAATTGGTCTATTATTTTTAGCCTGCATATTCTTTGCTCCTTTAGCAACAAGTTTGCCTAAGCAAATTGATGGTGCAGCTTTATTATTTGTTTCTGTTCTTTTTGTTAGAAACATAACTGATATTGAATGGGACGATATTGGTGAAGCAGCCCCTGCTATTCTTGCAATGATAGCTATGCCACTAACATATAGTATTAGCAATGGTATTGCTTTGGCTTTTGTATCTTATGCATTAATCAGATTATTTACTGGTAAGTTTTCTTCAACTTCTCCAGCAATATGGGTTATTGCAATACTAAGTTTTATTAGCTTTGTAGTTGCTTAAAATATAATTTTTAGGGCTGGATTAATTCCAGCCCTATTTATTTCTCTTAATTATTTCTTCCATAGATAATTCTTCGTAATGTTCAGTTGGCTGAACAATCCATGGATCTGAATCTAATTTAACTGAACAAAAATCAGGCTCAAATGTAGAAGATTTTTTCTTCCACAAGCAGGCGGTTTTAACTTCATTAATATAATTTTTTGTTGGCTCATATTTTTTCAACCATTCAATACTTTTGTTCAAGGTTAATCCAGTATCTGAAAGATCATCAACTAATAATACTTTATCAAAATCTTTATTCTCAGCCAAGGAACTGATCTCTCTTGCAAACATTAATTGACCTTGTTTATCCTCCATTCCTTTTCCTGAATAGCTTTGGATAACAATATAAGCGATTGGTAATTTTAAAATTCTAGAGAGAATGTCTAGTATGGGTGCTGCACCTCTCATAATACCAACTAATACTGTTGGCTTGTAATTGTTATGGATTTCTATTGCTAATTTTTCTACAATTTTTGTATACTGCTCAAAATTGATAATTAATTTATCTGCCATAAAATTTTTTATCATATAAATATAAATAGAAAAGAATAAAAAATATGAAAATTTATGATTGCTTTATGTATTTTGATGAAGATATAGTTTTAGATGTTAGGCTAAATGTTTTAGACAAATATGTAGATAAATTTGTAATCATTGAGTCAGAATTTAATCACAAAGGTGAAAAGAGGACCCCTTTATTTAATATAAATAAGTTTATAAAATTTAAGGATAAAATTGAATATATTCTAGTAGGAACTATGCCAAATGAAATTGAGATTATTAACGAAAAAGATAGTAAAAATGAAATATATAGAAAATCTATTTTTAATGCTTGGAAAAGAGAAAATTATCAAAGAAATCAAATAAAAAAAGGATTGGTTGGTGCCAGTAATGATGATTGGGTAATAATCTCTGACTTAGATGAAATACCAAACTTGGAAAAAATAAACATTAAAGAAATAAAAGAAGATCTAATATTTTTTAAGCAAGACATGATGTATTATAAATTTAACTTAAAATTAAAAGATTATGAGTGGGTTGGAAGCAAAGCATGTAAATTGAAAAATTTGATTTCACCACAATGGATTAGAGATATAAAAGGTAAAAAATATAACTGGTGGAGAATTGACACTTTTTTTTCAAAAAGAAAATATAAAAATATTTTTTTTGTAAAAGATGGTGGTTGGCATTTTTCTTATTTAAAGAATCCAAAAAATATTGAAAAAAAACTGAAGTCATATCTACACCATATTGACTATGATCTAAATCCTGTTGGTGAAAAAGGTATCAAGGAAATGATTTATAATAAAAGAGCAATTTATAATATAAAAACTGATCAAAAAAACATTAAATTTGGTGGAGAAAATATTTTATCTAAAATTGATATTAACTTACTTCCAAAATATATTTCAGATAATAAAGATAAACTTAAAAATTGGATAGAATAATAATTATGAAGGCTTACTGGATTGCTTTATATAAAAGTATAGATAACTTAGAAAATCTTAAAAAATATGCTGAAAAAGTTACTGCGATTTTAAAAAGTTATGGTGCAAAACCCATTGTAAGAGGTGGAAAATTTCAAACTTTAGAAGGTGAAAAATACCCAAGAACAGTAATTTGGGAATTTCCAAGCTATGAGCAGGCTATCAAATGCCATGACTCTAAAGAATATCAGGCAGGTTGGGCTTTAGCTAAAGACACAACTAAGAGAAATTTACAAATTGTAGAAGGCTTTAGTACTGAATAGGTTCTGGATCAATACTTCTCCACAAATACCAAGTTGCAACAGAGCAATAAGGTGTAAATCTTTTATTTAATAATTTTACATAAGATTCTGGTGGAAAGTATTTTTTCTTATAATTTTTTGAAATTGCTCTTAGAAGTCCAATATCTTGGATTGGCCAAATATTTGAACGATTATAAGTAAATAATAAAATCATTTCTGCTGACCATCTGCCTATTTGTCTTAAATTAGACAAGTAGATAATAGCTTCCTCATCAGACATTTTTGGAACTAATTTTGGATTAAATGATTTATCAAGAGTTTCTTTTGCTAAACTTTTAATTCCTTTAGCTTTTAATCTGCTCAACCCACAACTTTTGAGCTGTGCAATTGATAACTTGGAAATTGTTTTTGCATTAATCTTGTTCTTACATTTTTTTTTGAATTTTAAAAAAACTGAGTTTGCCGCCATAACACTTATCTGTTGTCCAATAATACTTTTACATAATGAAAAAAAAATATCTTTTCTGGAAGTGAGTATAGTTTCAGATGGGGAATTATATTTGGTTATTAACTTTCTCATAATTTTATCTTTTTTAGATAAATATTTTTTAGCGGTATTCCAATATATTGGTGTTTTAGTCATGTCTAATGTTTGAAGGTATTTTTTGTTTATAGTAAATTTCCCTTCTAAAAATCACAAGGGAAGATATTATCACTAGTGATGCACCAATTAATGTTTTAAAAGTTGGTATCTCATTCCAAATCATATAACCAAAAAATACAGCAAAAACTAATGACAAATATTTTAATGGAGCAACCAAAGATACTTCAGAAAGCTTGTAGGATTGGGTTAATAATAAATTTGCAGCACCTCCAGTAACTCCAATTAAAGCTAAAAGAATAAAATCTTTAAAATTAGGCATTATCCAACCTAAAGGAATTGTTGCTAAGCCTGCAATAGATATTGTAATTGTAAAAAAAATAGAAATAAGCCAAATTGGTTCTGTTGTAGATAATTTTCGAATTGTGATAGTTACAAATGCCATTCCAATGCAAAAAATTATTGGTAAAAAATAAAGAAAATTCATTTCTACAAATCCAGGTTCAGAAATTACAATCACTCCAATAAAACCTACAATAACTGCTGCCCATCTAAAAATACCAACTTTTTCACTTAATAAAAAAATTGATAAAATAGTGATAAAAAGTGGAGCCGCGTAAGAAAGGCTTACCACCACAGCAAGAGGCAGTTCTCTCAAAGCTATTACTATTGCAATTAGTGCAATTAAACCCATAACACATCTAAAAATATGTTCAGTAGGTCTTTTGGTTTTATAAAAAGTTCTTAATTGATCCTTTGGGATTAAAAAATAAGTTGGCAGAAGACCAAAAAAACCTCTAAAGAAAAGAACTTGTCCTGTAGGGTAATCCCCTGACCATTTTACAAGCAAATCCATTATAGAAAAAGTACAAACAGACAAAAACATGTACAATAAACCTAATTGATTTTTAGTTAACATAGGAATAATTTGTAGATTAAATTAAAGGATAATCAATGGAAATAGCTGTCTTAGGATTAGGATGTTTTTGGGGACCTGAAATAAAATTTAGTAAACTTGAAGGTGTTATAAAAACTGAAGTTGGTTATTGTGGCGGTGACATAAAGGAAACAAATTATAAAGAAGTTTGTGAAGGAACTACCAATCATGCTGAAGTTGTTAAATTAGATTTTAATCCAACCATTATTTCTTATAAAAAAATTTTAGAATATTTTTTTGAAATACATGATCCAACAACATTAAACTCACAAGGGCCTGATTTTGGTACTCAGTATAGAAGTGAAATCTTTTACCTTAATGATAAGCAAAAAGAAATTGCTAAACAGATGATTGATAAAGAAAATTCAAGGTTATCTGGAAAAGTAGTAACAAAGATTTCTTTAGTGAAAAATTATTGCCCAGCTGAAGAATATCATCAACGATATTTAGAAAAAAGATAAGATGTCATTAGTAAGTACTGATTGGTTGATGACAAATCTTAATAAAGTAAAAATTATTGATTGTTCATGGCACATGCCTCAAACCAAAAGAAATGGTTTTGAAGAATATAATAAACAACATATAAAAAATGCAATTTTTTTTGATTTAGATAAAAATTCAAAAAAAGATACTGACCTTCCCCATATGCTGATTGATAATAAATCATGGGAAAATATTGTTTCAAATATGGGCATTACAAATGATGATCGGATTATTGTTTATGATAACTCAGATGTTATTAGCTCATGTAGATGTTGGTATAATTTCATTTATTTTGGACACAATCCAAATTTGATAAAAGTATTAGATGGTGGTTTAAATAAATGGGTTAGTGAAAAAAAACCCACTACAAACGATATAGTAAATATTGAACCTTCTCATTATTCTGCTAATGAAAAAATAGAATTAGTAAAAAATAAAGCCCAAATTAATGAAAATATTTTAACAAAAGAATTTTTAGTTATTGATGCAAGAAGTAAAGAGAGATTTGAAGGTGTGGTGCCTGAGCCAAGAAAAGGCTTAAGAAGTGGTTCTATAAATAATTCTTATTGCCTTCCATTTTCTGAACTTATAAATGCTGATCATACTTTTATTGATAAAGAGAAAATTTTTCAAAAGTTTAGCTTAATAAAAAGTAGCCTAGACAAAAATATTGTGTTTACATGCGGATCTGGTGTTACTGCTGCAGTTTTGGCACTTGCTTATTCTTTAATAGATAATAAATATAATCCAGTAATCTATGATGGTTCATGGAGTGAATATGGAAAAAGCTAAAATATGAAAAGATCAACAAAAATTACTTCAGCAATCATTGCTTTCTTTTTAATTATTACAATTGTAATTGTTGGAAGAACAATGATTGGTAATCATTTTGCAAAAAAGTTTAGTAAAAGACCACCTCCAGGGATAATCGTTAAAGAAGTTTCATATAAAGATTTTTCTGAAAAAATTGAAAGTTATGGTACTGCAGTCTCAAAAAGAACTGAGTCTTTTAGAATTAAAAAAGATGATTTAACTAGAGAGTTAACCTTAAAAGATAATGTAAAAAAGGGAGATTTAATAGTTCAGCTTAAAGATAGAAAGATTGTTGCTCCATTTGATGGTGTGCTTGGATATAGAGGTATTACAGGAGATATTCTTGGCTCGGATAATTCAATTATTATAACATTAGATGATAATTCAATTTTATATTCTGATATTAAAATCCCTGAAACATTTGCTTCTTTTATCAAAAAAGATTTACCTGTTAAGGCAAAATTCTCAGGTATGAAAAATAAAGTATATCATGGAAAAATATATGCTGTTTCAAGTAGAATTAATGCAGAAACAAGAAGTTTATTAACAAGAGTTATAATTCAAAATGAAAATTCTGAATTAATTCCAGGGTCCCTTCTAGAAATTGATGTTAATTACAATGAAAGAAACTCTCTTGGGATTCCAGATACAAGCATGATGGTAGAGGGTAGCAAGTATTTTGTTTATAAAGTGTCTGAAGATAATATTGCAAATAAAACTGAAATAGAAATTGGAATTAGAAATAATGGATTTATTGAGATCGTATCAGGTCTTGATGAAGGAGAATTTGTTGTTGCTGAAGGGCTAAAGAAAGTTAGGCCTAGAGGTAAAATCAAACCAATTAAAAAATAATGTATATAACAGAAGTAAGTATAAGAAGACCAGTTGTTGCATGGGTAATGTCTCTTATATTAATTGTATTTGGTATTTTTGTTTTTTTTGAATTACCTGTTAGAGAAAATCCTGATGGCTTACAACCGCCTGTGGTACAGGTTAGAGTGGATTATAAATCAGCATCTGCATCAATCATTAATCAGGAAATTACTCAAGTAATCGAAGATATTATTGGAGGAGCTGAAGGAATAAAGAATATAGATTCTTCATCTGAAAATGGGAGTAGCTCTGTTAATATTGAATTTAATACTGATATAGATTTAGACGACGCTGCAAATGATATCAGAGAAAGAGTTGCAAGAGTTGTTGATAATCTTCCAAGTGAAGCAAATGCTCCTCAGATATTAAAACAATCTGCTGGGTTTACTACCACAATGTGGTTAGCAGTAACCTCAAATAATTGGAGTGATTTAGAGCTTGGAGATTACACAGAAAGATATTTGGTTGACCAGTTTTCAAGTGTTAAAAATGTTGGCAGAATTAGAACTGGAGGATTAAGAGAATTAAGTGTTCGAGTTTGGATAGATCCTATAAAACTAGCTGCAAACAATCTAACAATTCAAGAAGTTGAGAGAGCATTAAGGAATGAAAATGTAAGTTTGCCTGCTGGTACACTTGAGGCAAACAACATAGATCTAACTTTAAATTTAGATAAGTCTTATAATAATATTAATTCCATCAAAGAGTTACCAATTAAAATGTTAAAAGATAGCATTGTTAAACTTTCTGATATCGCAGTTGTGGAATTTGGACCAGTTTCTGAAAAAACATTATTTAAAGCTCAAACAAAAGAAGCTTTAAACTTAAAAACTGTAGGTATTGGTATTTATGCAAAAAGTGGTGCTTCAACAGTAGAGCTATCAAAAGCAATTAAAAAAAAAATAACTGAAATTAAAAAAACATTACCTGAAGGAGTTAACATTGAAGTTGCTTTTAATAGAGCTGACTATGTTGCTTCAGCTATTAATGAAGTTTACAAAACTCTTCTGGTAGCTTTTATTTTAGTTGTAATAATTATTTATTTATTTCTTGGAAATATAAAAGCGGTAATTGTTCCTGCAATTGCTCTACCTGTAAGTTTAATTGCTTCTTTTTTAGGACTCTATCTATTTGGGCTTTCAATAAATATTTTTGTCTTATTAAGTTTTATTTTAGCTATTGGAATTATTACTGATGACTCTGTAATAATGACTGATGCAATTTATTCTAGAATTGAAAAAGGAGAAAATCCACTAGTAGCTTCTTATAAGGGATCAAAACAAATAAGTTTTGCAATTATTGCTACAACATTAATCCTTGTAGCTGTTTTTCTACCATTAATATTTATTGATGGAATTGCTGGAACATTATTTAGAGAGACCGCAATAGCACTGTCTGTTTCTATAGTCGTATCATCATTCGTTGCTCTTACATTATCTCCTATGTTAGCAAGCAAATTTTTAATTAAACAACCGAAACAAAATAAAGTAGTGATTAAATTTGATGCTTTTTTTAAATCATTATCAAAATTTTATGAAGAAACTTTAAGTTATTGGCTTAATAAACAGAAAATTATAATTTCATTT
Organism: Candidatus Pelagibacter sp. PS_43; assembly: GCF_059417795.1. Lineage (NCBI taxonomy): Bacteria > Pseudomonadati > Pseudomonadota > Alphaproteobacteria > Candidatus Pelagibacterales > Candidatus Pelagibacteraceae > Candidatus Pelagibacter > Candidatus Pelagibacter sp. PS_43. Next base: position 1,044,873 of record NZ_CM182066.1, read on the forward strand.
ATTATTTTAACTATCTTGGCTTCTGGTATTTTGTATACATTTACAAAAAAAGAATTGTTACCTTTAGAGGACAGGGGTGTATATCTTGTTCTTGGTTTTACTGATGAAGGAAGTTCATTTGAATATACGGAAAAAAGAGCTCAAGATGTTGAAGAAAGATTAATACCTCTCCTTCAGGCAAAGGATAGTCCGTATAAAAGATTTATTATGAGAGTTCCAGGTTTTGGAAGTAATAGAAATTCATTTAATAGTTTCATAATTATTGCTCTACTAGATGATTGGGCTGATAGAAAAAAAAGTTCACAAACTGTGATGAGAGAAGCTATTGGAAAAATCGTTACTGTTCCTGAAACTGTAGCTTTTCCAATATCGCCTCAATCAATTCGTGTTTCTAATTTTAATAAACCAGTTCAAATGGTTATATTGGGCTCAACTTACGAAGAATTAGAAGTAGTTCAAAATACGATAATATCAGAGCTTAGAAAAAATAAACAACTTTCAAGAATAGAGTCTGATTATTCCAGAGATAAGCCTGAGATTAAACTTATTATCAATAAAAATAAGGCTAAAGACTTAGGAATATCAACAGACTCAATTGGTAAAACGTTAGAGACACTTTATGGGGGCAAAACTGTTACAAAATTTGATCAACGGGGTAAAGAATACCCAATTATTTTGCAGCAGTACTTGGAGGATAGAAGATCCAAAGAGAGTTTAGCAAAAATATTTGTAAGATCTGATACAACTGGAAAATTAATTTCTCTTGCAAATTTAGTAGAGTTTAAAGAAGAAGGCTCTGCTAAAAAACTAGCAAGATATAATAGACAAAGTGCAGTAACTATATCTGCAAATATTTCAGAAAATTATACATTAAGTGAAGCTATATCTTATTTGGAACAAACAATCTCAAATCTTGGAGTAGAAAATCAAATTACTTGGAAAGGTAAATCAGAAGAATTAAAAGAAACTAGTAATGAATTATTTATTATTTTTGCTTTGGCTTTCTTAACGGCATATTTGGTAATGGCAGCAACTTTTAATTCATTCATTCACCCTTTCATAATTATGTTAACTGTACCGCTGGCTCTTTTTGGTGGATTAGTTTTTATTTTATTCTTAAATAGTTCCATAAATATTTTTTCACAAATCGCTCTTGTTATATTAATTGGAATATCTACCAAGAACAGTATACTTATAGTAGATTATGCAAACCAACTCCGAACAGCTGGTAAAAATATTGAAACATCGGTTAAAGAAGCTTGCCAATTAAGATTTAGACCAATAATGATGACTTCAATGAGCACGATGATAGCAATGTTACCACTTGTTATTGGAAACATTGGCCCTGGAGCTGGAGAAGCTTCACGATTAGCAGTAGGAGCAACTATCTTGGGAGGAATGATCATCTCAACATTGTTTACTCTTTATGTGACACCAACTATGTATTTGGTATTAGCAAAAAATACTAAACGAATAGATTCTGTTGACATTGAATTAAAAAAACAGCTTCGTTAAAAAATAATATATTTGTTTTTATTTAATCTTTTCTGACATTCTCTAAGTTGAGATTTATATTTATCAGATTGATTTTTAACTCTTTTTGCCAATCCTATAACTTTTTGATTATTTTTATAATTTTTATAACCACCCCAACCTTCGTGATATGCAATATATTGTCTAAACGCATCTTGTTTTGAAATTTTTAGGAGAGATTCTGTTTTATCTGTATACCAACCAATAAAATCAACACTATCCTTAAATCTTGCTCTTGTTGCTAATTTATTACCTGTCTCATTTTTATATTGCTCCCATGTTCCTTTGACTGCTTGAGAATAACCAAAAGAACTTGAGGGTCTTTTAAAAGGTATAATTTTAAATAGCTTTTGTCTTTCTGGTTTTGCTAACCAGTCAAAATCGGACTCCATTTTTATTATTGCCAGTTGAACATAAATTGGGGTACCCCATTTTTTTTCAGTACTTTTGGCGTGTTTATACCAAAGATATCTCTCATTAAAAATTGAACAACTATTTGATGTATTTTGTGGAATTGAAGAACAGCCTAAAATTAAAGTAAATATTGAAAAAAAAATAAAATTTTTAATTTTAAGCATATCTACTTATCACTTTATAAATAATAACTACAAATATAACACCTACTAAGTTTCCAAATAAATCACTAAATTCAAATCCTCTGTTAGGAATAATAAGATGAAAAAATTCTAGAATAATTGATAGAAATATTAAATATAAAGATAAAAAATTTAAATTTTTAGTTTTATGATAAGCAAAAAAACCAAAAAAAGAAAGTAAAGCAAAAGCATAAAAATGATTACTAGATATAATAAAATCTCTAGTTATTTGAGGTTGAATATTTAAGTCATTATAAAGAAAATACCCAAAAATACTGCCTGGAAACAAATAGAGTATAATTAATATTATGTTTAAAAAATAGAATATGAGTTTTAAAAATTTTATTAAATTATTCATAATAATTATATTCATTTTATAGGTTATATAAGTTATTAAAATATATCAAATGCCTCATTTAATTTTAGTTAGACATGGACAAAGTGAATGGAATCTAAAAAAAAGATTTACAGGCTGGGTGGACGTTGATCTCACAGAACAAGGAAAGCAAGAAGCACTTAAAGCGGGAGAAAGTATTAAAAAAATTAAAATAAATATCGATTATTTTTTTTCATCATTTCAATTAAGAGCCATTAACACACTAAAATTTATTCGAAATACACTGGGGAATGACAAACAATTCATTCGAGCCTGGCAATTAAATGAAAGACATTATGGCTCATTAACTGGATTAAATAAAGATGAGATGAAAGAAAAACTTGGAGAAAAAAAAATTCATGAATTCAGACGATCTTGGGATATTAGACCTGATCCATTAGACAGACAAAACCCTTATCATCCTTTAAATATTGAAGTGTATAAGGATATTCCAAAAGAAAATATTCCTGACACAGAATCTCTTAAAGATACTTATGAAAGAGTCATTCAATTTTACAAAAATGAAATACAAAATAAACTTTTGGATAATAAAAATATTTTAATTTCAGCACATGGAAATTCTATTAGAGCTTTATGTAAATACTTATTTAAATTAGATAAAGACAAAATATCATTATTAGAAATACCTACGGGCAATCCACTTTTAATCGATTTAGATATTTCACTTAATATTAAGGAGTGTTTTTATTTAGATAAAGAAAGAGCTAAAAATTTACTAGTTTTTTAATAAATTCTGGTAAACTTCGAGATTAGTTAAGTGATAAAAATTTTCTAAACTTTCAAAACCATAAAGACTATTATTTTCAATTAAATTATTCCAAATCTCTGATATTGAAAAATTATGAACTGAATAAGATTTAAATAAATCCTTATTTATAATTTGGCATCCTGTATAAATTAAATTATTTAATTTATCTTTTTTAATCACATTATTATTAAGGCTAAAATCACCTGACAAATTTTTATCAAAGCTAAAATTTTTATTTACTAATAAAAGTATATTCTTAACTTTATTTAAGAAGTATAGTTTTTCCATACCCTCTATATCTTTTTTATAATTTTCACCCCACACAGTATCTGGATTAAAAACTAAAAAATCCATGTCTTTTGAAGAATTTACCATATTTAAAACTCCTCCTCCTGTGTTTAAAATATTATTTCCATCTTTAATTATTTTAATTTCAATTTTAAATTTTTTTTCTTCTATAAAGTTTTTGATTTTTTCTTCTAAATAAAAAGTATTTACTAGAATTTTTTTTATGCCTAATGATACTATTAAGTTAATACAATTCTCTAATAATGTAATTTGATTAATTTTTAAGAGTGGTTTTGGTGTTGTTAGTGTTAATGGATTTAACCTCTTTCCATAACCGGCACACAAAATTAATGCGGTTTTAATTTTCATTAAATTTTTCTCATTTTATTTGAAAAATTATTATCTAATATTTTCTTTAAATCATTAAAAACTGGGTTTTTTTTAATTCTTAGTTCTATTAATCTCCAAGTATAAGGTATTAATTTTAAATATTTTAACTTCTTGTCTCTAATAGCCAGTCTTGTGAAAATTCCAATTATCTTCATATTTCGAAGAATTGATAAAATTTCGAAATCATTAACTAAATTATACTTATCAATTTTTTTTTTATTCAATTTTATATAATATCTAAATATATCTTCTTTTAACTTTTGACTGGTTTTAAATCTAACATCATCAATTAAAGATGCTAAATCATAAGCTCTATTTCCTATCAATGCATCTTGTGTATCTATCACTCCTAATTTTCCATTAAATTTCATTAAATTAGACACATGAAAATCTCGATGAACAAAAACATTATGTTTACATCTTAAATTTCTTGATAAAATTATTATTTGTTCATTAATTTCTCTTTTAAACTTTAAAAATTTATTTTTTTTTACAAATTTTTTAGCATACCATTTGGTAAATAAATTGGCTTCTTCGTGCAATATACTATTGCTATAACGGGGTATCTTATAAATTTTATTTTTAAAATTTATAACTTTATTTTTTTTAATTGTTTGAATTTTATGAAGAAGCTGAACTGATTTTTTAAATAAGTTTAATTGTTGATTATTATTTTTTTTTAATAGATTAAAAATTGTTTGATCACCAAAATCTTCAATTTCTATAAAATTTTGTTTATAATTTTCACTATAAAGTTTAGGGGCTAAAATTTTATTTTGAATTAACAATCTATTAATTGCATCATAAATTAATAAATTTTTTTCTTTTTCTTTAGATGCATGAACTATAACAGATTTTTTTGTTTCTTTAATTTGTCTATAAAAGGTTCTAAATGATGCGTCACCTTTTAATTTTTTTAATTTATAATTATTAGGCAGCATTTAGTTTTTTAAATTTTTGATAGTTAAAAATCTCTTACTTAAATCATCATTATATTCAAAAAATAATTCTATCTTATCTTCAATATTTTTTTCTATTTTTTCTGGCCATTCAATTAAGGTTAAAACTTCCTTTCTATTTTCTAATAGACCAATATTTTTTATCTCATCAATATTTTTTAGTCTATAAAGATCATAATGTTGAACGGTAAATTTTCCAACATCATACTCATTTACTAAATTAAATGTAGGGCTTGTAATTTCTGTTTGATTTATATTATTTAATTTTTGTAAATTATTAATTAGATGTTTTATAAAAGTTGTTTTACCAACACCTATTTCACCATGAAATAATACAACATCAGCTTTATTTAATGATATTGAGATTTTTTTAGCTAACTCTGAGGTTCTATCTTCTAATGAGATATCTAATTTTTCGCTATTAGTAGCGATAGGCATCTGGTTTAAATGGTCCTTCTGTCTCAACACTTATATAATCTGCTTGTTCTTTAGATAGTTTGGTTAGTTTTGCACCCACTTTTTTTAGGTGAAGCATTGCAACTTTTTCATCTAAATTTTTTGGTAATACATAAACTTTATTTTCATAATTTTTATGGTTATTCCATAATTCTATCTGAGCCATTACCTGATTTGTAAATGATGCACTCATTACAAAACTAGGATGTCCCGTTGCACAACCTAAATTCACTAGTCTACCTTTGGCTAATAAAATAATTCTCTTACCATCAACTAACTCGATCTCATCTACTTCTGGTTTAATTTCAGACCATTTATAGTTTTTTAAAGCATCAACTTGAATTTCATTATCAAAGTGTCCAATATTGCAAAGTATTGCTCGATCCTTCATTTTTCTCATGTGATCAGCTGTAACAATATCTTTATTCCCAGTTGCTGTTACAATGATATCAGCTTTATCAATAGCGTCATCCATTAACACAACCTCATATCCCTCCATTGCTGCTTGAAGCGCACAAATTGGATCTGCTTCAGTGACCATTACTCTAGCACCGCTATTTCTTAATGATGCAGCACTACCTTTACCAACATCACCAAAGCCTGCAACAATTGCAACCTTTCCTGACATCATAACATCCGTAGCTCTTCTAATACCGTCAACCAAGCTTTCTCTACAACCATATAAATTATCAAATTTTGATTTTGTAACTGAATCATTAACATTAATTGCAGGGATCATTAAAGAACCCTCTTTTTCCATTTTATTCAGTGCTTTAATTCCTGTAGTAGTTTCTTCTGAAACACCTTTTATTTCTTTTAATAAATCTTTGTATTCGTTATGCATAATTGCAGTTAAATCACCACCATCATCCAATAACATATTAGCTTTCCAATCTTTTTTTCCCTCAATAGTTTGTTTAATGCACCAAAGATATTCCTCTTCTGTCTCACCTTTCCACGCAAAAACTGGTATACCTGCTTTTGCTATGGCTGCCGCTGCATGATCTTGAGTTGAAAAAATATTACATGAAGACCATCTCACTTCAGCTCCAAGCTCAACTAGTGTCTCAATTAAAACAGCTGTTTGAATTGTCATGTGAAGACAACCAAGAATTTTTGCACCCTTTAAAGGAGTTTTTCCTTGATACTCCTCTCTTAAAGCCATTAGTCCTGGCATTTCACTTTCTGCAATAGAAATTTCTTTTCTACCAAATTCTGCTTGTGATATATCTTTTACTTTAAAATCATCCATCGAACGGTCTTCTAGCAATAAAAAATTGATTTATCAACTTATGTTTAGGCTTTGGGGAACATAATTTCAATATTTGCACCCTTTTGTACTGTATTGTTAGCTGCACTGATTGAAGCACCGTGTAGTTCAACTAAATTTTTCACTATGTTTAAACCTAAGCCTGAATGTTCACCAAAATTATCTGGTCTATTACTATAAAATCTATCAAATATTTTTTTTGTATTAGTTTCTTTAAATCCTTTACCTTCATCTATAACCTTTAAAATGATACCATTTTTATCGTCTTTAAAAATTTCAACTAAAATTCTTTTATTGTCCTCACTAAATGAAATTGAATTATCAAGCAAATTTGCAATAATTTGTTCAATTCTATTTTCTATTCCATTAATATAATATTCATCATGATTATTTAAATCATTTAGTATTATTTTTATGCCCCTTTTAGCCTCATAAATATTGTTGAAATCATCTACAACAGATTGTGCTATTGTTTTAAGATTAATTCGTTTCATCTTTTCTTTACTTAAAGCGACCTCGTCCTTCAACATTTGAGAATAATCAGTAATTAATCTCTCAATTCTTTGAACATCATGATTAAGAATGTCAATTAATTTACTTCTTTGAGATTGATCAACAGTTTCGTTTAGAATTTCAGATGCACTTTTTAATGACGTTAAGGGGTTTCTTATTTCATGAACAAGATCCGTTGAAAAGTTTTCTGCATGGGAGATTCTTTTTTGAAGCTCATTTGTCATATCATCTAAAGAATTTGATAAAGTTCCCAATTCATCATTTCGATTTTTCAGTTCGTTTATATTTGTTTTCTTCCTGCTCTTTTCTTTAATTATTTTTGTATAGGTTACTAAACTTTTTATTGGTTTTAAAAAATATCTATTTAATACAAAAGAAAAGATAAAAATAACAATAACAATAAAAATTACTGTTCTTAAAATAAAAGTTTTTCTCTCATCAATAGCTAACTTTACATCGTTGGCGTTTTCTGTAATTACTAAATAGCCAATATTTTTACCATCCAATATTACATTGTTTATTGTTGTCAGTAGGAACTGGTCATACCCTTCTTGTACAAAAGTATAAGGTTTTCCATAATCCTTAGACCATGAATAATTTGTTAAAATATCTTTTAAAGAAATGGTTTTTTCCTTATTTATATTTTTCGTTTCAACTATTTTATTGCTTTTTTCTTCATTTAAAGTTTCTAATTGAACAATGTCTAATCTATTAGAAAATGATCTTGGGTCTAAATCTAGAGTATCAGTATCTCCCACTAGATTAAATTGATTATCAAATAGAATAACTCTATCTAAATTTTGAAATAAAAATCTTGTTGAAAATAAAAATCTTCTAATATCTTCTTCTTCAAATTTTATATTTAATCGAAGTATATGTTCAATGGTATTATTGATTATTTTAATATGTTTGGTAGTCTTATTTTTAATTAAGATTGGTTTAACATTGCTAATATACAAAAATGCCAGACTACCAATTACTAAAAAAATTATTAAATTTATAAATAAAAATTTTTTTAAAATTGATAAGCTTTTTATGAAATTTGTGAACATCAACTAACGTTCCATCTGTATCCACTGCCATATCTTGTTTCAATTGCAGTAAAATCAGGATCAACTTTTTTAAATTTTTTTCTAATTCTTTTGACATGGCTATCTATAGTTCTATCTTCAATGTCAGTATCTTCTCTATAGGCTATGTCCATTAACTGTGCCCGTTCCTTGATTATGCCTGGTCTTTTGGCTAACTCTTTAACTATTAAGAATTCTGTTGTTGTAAGTTTATCTGGTAACTGTTTCCCATTCCATTCACATTCCAGTTGTGAAGGGTCAAGTTTAAGTCTTCCATGAGAAATTATACTCTTGGTCTCTTCAAGGTTAACATTTATATCTTTTTTTCTTAACTGAACTCTTATTCTTTCAATTAAAACTTTTATGGAAAATCCTCCAGATTTTTTTATAAAATCATCTGCTCCTAATTTTAACCCTAACAGTTCATCTATCTCATCTTCTTTCGATGTTAAAAAAATTACTGGCAGAGAAGTTTTTTTTCTTAATTTTTTTAATAGTTCTTCACCATCCATTTTTGGCATTTTAATATCAATTACTGCTAAATCTGGTGGTGTTCTGGTTAGTCCAATTAATGCGCTCTCGCCATCAATATAAGTTTGAACCTTGAAACCTTCTTTTTCAAGCGCAATACTTATACTTGTAAGTATATTTCGATCGTCATCTATTAAAGCGATTGTTTGTGTTTGCATAATCTACTTTAAAAATACTAAATTGTTCTAATTTAGGCAATGTTCATTAATTAATGAAGTACTCCCCAATTATCACCCGTATTTATATCCACTGTTAATGGGATTGAAAAAGCATGCAAATCACTATTCGTAACACTAGTCATCTCTTCTTTGATGATCTTTGTTATATTCTTTGCCTCTTTTTCTGGAACTTCAAAAATTAACTCATCGTGAATTTGTAGAAGTATCTTTGACTTATTATTTTTCATTTCTTTAAACTTTTGATCAATTCTAATCATTGCAAGTCTCATAATTTCAGATGCCGAACCTTGAATTGGTGCATTAATTGAGGCTCTCTCTTGAAAATTTCTAACATTAAAATTCTTATCATTAATTCCATTAAAGTGTGATCGTCTTCCAAAAACATTATTTACATACCCACTTTTTCTACAAAATTTAATAGTGTCATCCATATAAACTTTTATTTCTGGAAATTTAGCAAAGTATGCTTCTAAAAATTCATTAGCTTCATGATTTGAAACATTAATTTGTTTTGCAAGACCATATTGTGAAATTCCATAAATAATACCAAAATTTATTGCTTTTGCTTTTCGTCTCATATCTTGGTCTACTTTTTTAATATCAATATTAAAAACTTGGCTAGCTGTAAGAGTGTGAATGTCTTCATTATTTTTAAAAGCTTTTTTTAACTCCTTAACATCAGCTAAATCAGCTAAAATTCTCATTTCAATTTGATTATAATCGGCTGAGATCAATGTGAACCCTTTTTCGGATATAAAGGCTTTTCTTATATCTTTACCATCTTCTGATTTAATAGGAATATTTTGTAAATTTGGATCACTTGAAGCTAATCTTCCAGTTGTTGTTGCAGCTAATAAAAATGAAGTATGTACTCTTTTTGTGGAAGGATTTATATGTTCTGGTAATGCATCAGAATATGTATTTTTAAGTTTAGATACCTGTCTCCAATCTAAAACTAATTGTGGGAATTTATGTCCTTTAAATGCCAAATCTTCAAGTACACCTGCATTTGTTGCAAAACTTCCTTTTTTTGTTTTCTTAAGGGCAGCTATTTTTAATTCATTATAAATTATTTCACCTAATTGCTTTGGTGAGGCAATATTAAATTCTTTTTTTGAAATTTTAAAAACTTCTTTTTCTATTTTATTGATTTTTTTCTCGAATTTTTCGGATAGTACTTTCAAAAATCTATTATCAACTTTTATCCCTTCAATTTCCATAAAGGCTAGTATCTCAATTAAAGGTTTTTCAAAAATTTCATAAATATTAGTTAATTTCTCTAATTTAAGATTTTTATTAAAAATTTTATATAATCTGTAAGTAATATCCGCATCTTCAGCAGCATACTCCATTGCCTTATCAAGTTCGACATCGCTGAAATTGATTTCTTTTTTTCCAGTACCCACTATTTCCTTAAATGAAATTGTTTTATGCTGTAAGTGGATCTCAGATAATGTATCCATATTATGTCTGTTTTTTCCCGCATCAAGCACATAAGACATCAGCATTGTATCTTCCATTGAATTCATTTTTATTCCCTGCTTGTACAAAACAATAAAATCAAATTTAATATTTTGGCCTATTTTTTTTACACTCTTGTCCTCTAAAAGTGGCTTTAGTTTTTTAATTACAATATTTTTATCTAAGCATCCGTCAAATTTATGTGCTATTGGAATGTAACAAGCTTTTCCAATTTTTGTGCTTAGCGATATTCCAACAAGATCTGCTTGATGTGCATCCAGTGAACTTGTTTCAGTATCTATTACTAATTCACCAGCCTCCTCAGCTTCATTAATCCATTCTTCCATCTCTTCTTCGTTACTAATAAGATGGTAATTTTTCTTACTTATATTTTGTTGTTTTTCTTTTACTGAGCCTTCTGTTTTAGTGGTTACTAATTTAGGTTCACCATACGCAGAAATGACTGAGCTAAGAAGTCTATTAAATTCCATTTCTCTTAAAAATTTATATAGTTTCTGCTTATCTATTTCTTTTAATTGAAATTCCTCTATCTTTCTTTGAGCTGGAGCATCCTTCATAAGGGTTACTAGTTTTTTACTAATAATTGCCTTATCTTTATTTTCTATAAGAGTTTCTCTTCTTTTATTTTGTTTTATTTCATGAGCATTATCTAATAATTTTTCAAGAGTTCCGTATTGATTAATGAGTTCTGCAGCAGTTTTTACACCTATGCCTGGAACTCCAGGAATATTATCACTACTATCTCCAGCTAATGACTGAACATCAATTACTTTTTTTGGCTCTACACCAAATTTATTCATTATGTCTTCTGGGGTAATAAATTTATTCTTCATGGGATCAAATAAACGAACGTCTTTTCTATATAGTTGCATTAGATCTTTATCTGAAGAAACTATCGTAACCTTAGCTCCTTTTGCTAATATCTGTTCTGTATAAGTTGCTATCAAGTCATCAGCTTCATAATTTGGAAGATCAACTGATGGTAAATTAAATGCTAGGACTGATTTTCTTATATATTCAAATTGTGGTGCTAAGTCATCGGGTGCTTCTGATCTATTTGCTTTATAATCTGAATAAATTTCATTTCTAAAAGTTTTTCTAGCTGAATCAAAAATTACTGCAAAATGAGTTGGTTTTTGTAAATTTTCATTTGATTTTGAATCCTCTAATAATTTAAATAACATACTACAAAATCCGCTTACTGCTCCAACCGGCAGTCCATCACTTTTCCTGGTTAAGGGTGGAAGAGCGTAGTAAGCTCTAAAGATATAACCTGAACCATCAATTAAATAAAAATGATCTGTTTTTTTTATTTTATCCATTAAATTAATGTTATCTTAATTATTTTAGATATTATAAATGTATTAACGCACATGGACAAAAAAAATATACTTTCTGTTAAAAATCTAAAAAAAATTTATTCTAAACAACATAATGGAAAAACTTATGCTTTAAATGATTTAAACTTAGACGTGAAAGAAGGAGAAATATTTGGCCTTCTGGGTCCAAATGGTGCTGGTAAGACAACTTTTATAAATATTTTAGCTGGGACAGTCATAAAGACTGAGGGTGAGGTTAATGTATGTGGATTTGATCTAGATGAAAATCCCAGACAGGTTCGAGCTTCAGTTGGAGTAGTTCCTCAGGAGATAAATTTAGACCCATTTTTTAGTCCAAGAAAACTATTAGACCTTCAGGCAGGCTTATATGGTGTAAAAGAAAAAGATAGAATTACAGATACAATTTTAAATCTAGTGTCTTTAGAAAAAGAGGCCAATAGTTATGCCAGAAGTTTATCTGGTGGAATGAAAAGAAGATTATTAATGGCTAAAGCATTAGTTCATCAGCCTCCTCTTGTTTTTCTTGATGAGCCTACCGCTGGAGTTGATGTCGAATTGAGGCAAAATTTATGGAAAAATGTAAGAATGCTTAACAAACTTGGCGTTACTATTATTTTAACAACACATTATCTTGAGGAAGCAGAAGAAATGTGTGATCGAATAGCTATTCTCAACAAAGGAAATGTAGTAGCCCTAGATAGTACTAAAAATCTTTTAAATAGAATTCAAACAAAAAAAGTTACTTTTAAAACAGATAAAGAAATTAATATTCAAAAAAATGACCTTGAATCTCTTGAAATAATATCAAAAATAGGCAATGAAGTTTGTGTCTCTTACGAAAAGAGTAAAGTTAATATGGAAAAATTAATAAACTTAATAAAGAAAAACAACATCAAAATTGTTGATATATCAACTGATGATGGTGATTTAGAAGATGTATTTTTAAGACTAATAAAAAACTAGATTATTATAATAATAAATAGTAAATTTTATCTATGGATCTATTAAAAACAAACTCAATTCAAAAAGTTACAAAAACATTTATATTAATTTTTTTAGGAACTATTGCTCTAACTATTTCTGCTAAATTAAAAATACCTTTTTATCCAGTGCCAATGACGATGCAAACTTTTGTTGTACTCTTCATAGGTTTAGCATTTGGGTATAAAATTGGTCTTGCAACAGTAGCTGTTTATTTATTAGAAGGAATTATTGGAATACCTGTTTTTTCTAATTCCCCAGAAAAAGGTATTGGTTTAGTTTATTTTACCGGTCCAACAATGGGATACTTGATAGGCTTTTTATTTGCAGTATTTTTTGCAGGATATCTAGATATGAAAAATAATATTTTTTTAATTTTTGCTAAATTATTATTTTCAGTTTCAATAATTTATATATTTGGAACAATCTGGCTTGGGACTTTGATTGGGTGGGATAAACCAATACTTAGTTTAGGTGTAACACCTTTTTTATTAGCAGAATTATTTAAGATTTGTCTTTTAACTCTATTAGCAAAAAAAATAATTAAATTAAGAAAATTTATCTAGGAGATCTTTTAGATAATATTCTTTGTAGAGTTCTTCTGTGCATCTTAAGTCTTCTAGCAGTTTCTGATACATTTCGGTTACATAATTCAAAAACTCTATGAATATGTTCCCACTTAACTCTATCTGCTGACATCGGATTTTCTGGTGGTTCAGCTTTCTTTTCTGGATCTGCCAATAATGCTTTTTCAACATCATCAGCATCTGCAGGTTTTGCCAAATAATCAATGGCCCCTTCTTTAATGGCTGCTACCGCCGTAGGTATATTTCCATAACCAGTTAACATAATAATTCTACTTGTGGGATTTGAAATTTGTATTTCTTTAACAACTTCCAATCCATTTCCATCAGCCAACCTTAAATCAACAACAGCGAATCCTGGTTTATTTGTTTTAACAGTTTGAATACCTTTTTGCACACTCTCAGCTTGTAAAACTGTAAAGCCCTTTTTTTCCATAGCTCTTGCAAGTCTATCTCTAAAAGGGTTGTCATCATCAACAATTAATAGTGATTTATTGTCAAAATCACTTAGTTTTTTAAGATTGATTTGTTCAGGCATGCCTTAGATATGGTGTTTATTTTAAAAATTTCAACACCCATTATTTGCTTTACATTAATTAACTATTACCTTAATTGCATGATTTATATGAAAGTTTTTTAGTTTTTTAAGAAACTTTTTTTTATTAAATTTTTTTTGGAGGCATATAAAGTGCAAAAATTTAAAAGTGTTGATGAGCTTGTAAGTCAACTAAAACCTGAAAAACCAATTTATTGTATTAGAAAAAAATCTATACAGTTAGCCTCTACATATTTTAGAAATAAATTTCCTGGTAAAATTTTATACGCTGTTAAAACCAATCCACATCCAGAAGTATTAAAAACAATAGTTAAGAGTGGTATTGAAAACTTTGATGTTGCATCAATTCAAGAAATTAAAGATATAAGAGCAATAGATCCTAATGCTAAATGCTCATACATGCATACTGTAAAAAGTAGAGAAAGTATTAGAGATGCTTATTTTAATCATAATATTAAAACTTTTTCTTTAGATACAAAAGATGAGTTAATTAAAATAATTGAGTCAACAAATCGTGCTTCAGATCTTGAATTATTTATTAGAATTGCAGTTTCAAACGAACATGCAGAAATAGATTTATCTAAAAAATTTGGTGCTTTAGCCTCTGAGGCTTCTGGTTTGTTAAGATTAACAAAACAATATGCAAAAAAAATTGGCTTAAGTTTTCATGTTGGTTCTCAATGTATGCATCCTATTTCTTATGTAAAAGGAATTTTAGAAGTTGGAAATATAATAAAAAAAACAAAAATTATTCCTGACTATATTAATATTGGTGGTGGGTTTCCTGCAATCTACCCTGATCTTGTTCCTCAATCTTTAGATAATTATTTTGAAGAAATAAAAAAAGGATTAGAAAATTTAAAATTAGAAAAACTTCCAGAATTAATATGTGAGCCTGGTAGAGCACTAGTTGCTGAAAGTGGCTCTACAATTGTAAGAATAAATCTTAGAAAAAAACAAAAGCTTTATATTAATGATGGCACATATGGAACTCTTTTCGATGCTGGTACACCAAATATAGTTTACCCTTCTCGTATAATTAAAACAGGAAAAATAATTTCAAAAAAATTAACTGCTTTTGATTTTTATGGTCCTACTTGTGACAGTATGGATTATATGAAAGGACCATTTCTATTACCAAATAATATTAAAGAAAATGATTATATAGAATTGGGTCAACTTGGCGCTTATGGCCTTACTTTTAGAACTCAATTTAATGGTTTTTATTCTAACGAAATTTATGAAGTAGAAGATGATCCAATAATGACAATGTATGGTAAAAATAGCAATAAGGCTATATTAGTTGCCTAATGTCAGATAACAAAAACTTAACTCATAATAGTAAAAAAGATTTTCTAAAAAACCCTGTAGAACATATTGATATCACATCTTTTGATGCAAGAAAAATTATCTCATCAATGGAAAAAATGTCTTTTGTTTCTAGAGAAACAGCAAATGCAGCTGGTATTTTTAATGAAATGATACAAGACAAAGACTGTACTATTTTTTTAACTTTAGCTGGTTCAACATCTGCTGCTGGCTGTATGAATATTTATAAAGATTTAGTCAAATACAATATGGTTGATGCAATCATTGCGACTGGTGCCTCAATTGTTGATATGGATTTTTTTGAAGCCTTAGGTTTTAAGCATTATCAAGGATCACAATTTCAAAATGATATGGAATTGAGAAAAAACTACATTGATAGAATATATGACACTTATATTGATGAAGATGAATTACAAGAATGTGACAAAAGAATATGTGAAATTGCAGATGGATTAGAGCCAAGAAGTTATACTTCTAGAGAGTTTATTTATGCAATGGGTAAATACCTAAAAAAAAACTCAGTAAAAAAAAATTCTTTAATTGAAACAGCTTATGACAATAACGTTCCAATATTTTGTCCAGCTTTTACAGATTCAAGTGCTGGATTTGGGTTAGTTATTCATCAAGAAAATAATCCAAAAAATCATATGACTATAGACTCAATTAGAGAGTTTCGCGAATTAACAGAAATTAAAATTCAATCAAAAGGGTCTGGTTTATTTATGATTGGTGGAGGAGTTCCTAAAAACTTTATCCAAGATACAGTAATATGTGCTGAACTACTTGGCAAAGAAGTGGAAATGCATAAATATGCGGTTCAAATTACAGTAGCAGACTCTAGAGATGGAGCTTGTAGCAGCTCAACATTAAAAGAAGCAAGCTCTTGGGGTAAAGTAGATATTACAAAAGAACAAATGGTCTTTGCGGAAGCTACTAGTGTTTTACCTTTAATTGTAAGCGATGCTTATCATAAGGGTGATTGGAAAAATAGAACGAGAAAAAATTTCTCAAAAATATTTAAATAAAATTGAAATATCTATCTAATAAAAATGGATTTCTTGGGATTGATAACAATACCAATTTTAAAGAAAAGGTTGTCGTTATTCCATTTGGTTTAGAAAAAACTGTAAGTTATGGTGGGGGTACTAGAAATGGACCAAAAGAAATTATTAAAGCTTCTCATCAGGTCGAGTTATATGATGAAGAATTACATTGTGAACCTTACAAAAAAATTGGAATTAAAACTCTAAAGCCATTTAAGATTGATAAAGATATAAAGAAAGCCCTAAAAAAGATGTCTAATATAAATCAAGAAATATTAGATAAAAAACTTTTTCCAATAACATTTGGGGGTGAACATTCTATTACACCTGGCTGTATTGCTCCATTTGTGAAAAAACATAAAGATATTTGCTTATTACATTTTGATGCACATGCTGATTTGAGAGAAAGCTATAATGGTGAAAAATTTTCTCATGCATCAGCTATCAGAAGATGTTTGGACTATAAAAATGTGTCACTAATTTCGTTTGGAATTAGAAATATCTCAGAGAGCGAAATACCTTTTTTAAAAAAAAATTCATCTAGAATAGATATCTTTTGGGCAAAAGATAAGGCTAAGTGGGACTTAAAAAAATTCAAAAAATTAATAAAAAATAAAACTGTATATTTAACATTTGATGTTGACGGATTAGATTCTAGTATAATGCCTGCAACTGGCACGCCAGAACCAGGTGGCTTACTGTGGGATGAAACTTTAAATATTATAAGAATAGCAGCTAAAAACTCAAATATTGTGGGTGCAGATATAAATGAATTGTCACCTATTAAAGGGTTTAATTCCTACAATTTTCTAGTAGCTAAATTAGCTTATAAAATTTTATCTTATAAATTTTTGTATTAAGCTTTAGACTCTTTAACAGTTCCTAATAATAGCCTAAATGGAATTAGCATTATAAGTGCCACAAGTATTTTTACAGATAAGTCTCCTAATGATAAAGTGATCCAAGGAATTCCAGTTGCATAAAAAGATATTGAAAAAAATAAAAAAGTATCAATAGTTGAGCCAATCAATGATGAGGTAAGTGGAGCAACAAACCATTTTTTTTTTCTTAATTGATCAAAGATTTGAACATCAATTAACTGTGCAACCAAAAATGCTACTCCAGAGCCAATGGCTATTCTAATTGAAATTAAATCTTCAAAGTTTGTTGAAAAAAATAAGGTAAAAATTATTCCAATAACAAAACCTATATAAACAATTTTTCTAGCAATAAACTTACCGTAAGACCTATTGGCTAAATCAGTAATTAAAAAAGCAATTGGATAACTAAAGGCTCCATAAGTAAGTATTTCACCTAGTCCATAATAATTTATTGGAAATTGAACAAGATAATTGGATGCTAGCACTACAACTCCCATTATTAATGAAAGTAGTAAAAAGTATTTGTTCATTAAGCTGATTTACTGGGAGATGCTTTTGGTGCTTTTTTAATAAATGGAGATTTAATTAGAATACTCTTTTTTAGTTTTTTTAGTCTAGGTGAAATATTTTTATTTTTTGCACTTTTTAAAAATTGATCAAATGTACCTTTTTTATCGACAGATCTAACACCAGCATTACTTACTGTTAAAGTTAAATTTCTCTTTAAAAGTTCACTTGTAAATTTAGCTTTTTTTAAATTTGGTAAAAATCTTCTTTTGGTCTTATTGTTAGCGTGACTAACATTGTGACCTTTCATTGGAATTTTACCAGTTAATTCACATTTTTTAGACATAATATTTAGTGACTATATAGGATGTGTTAAAGAACTCGTCAAGTTTATTAGGCTTAATTAGCCAGCTTCTTTCCCACTATTTCTTTAAAATCCTTAACACCACCAGCAATTAATATTTCTTTAAGCTCTTTTTTAATTTTTCCTACTATGTTTGGTCCCTGAAAAACCATTCCAGTATATAGTTGTATATAACTTGCTCCTGACTGAAATTTTTTATAAGCACTCTCTCCTGAGTCTACACCTCCAACTCCTATAATCTCAATTTTTCCATTTAATATTTTATAGAATTTACTTATTAATTTATTCGCTTCTTCTTCCAGAGGTTTTCCTGATAGGCCGCCTTTTTGATGTTTTAGAATATCTTTTAATTTATCTCTATTTTTAGCACTAGTATTAGAAACAATTATTGCACTAACTTTATATTGTATTAAAGTTTTACAAATTATTTCAATTTGTTCTTCTAAAATATCTGGAGAAATTTTTACTATAATTGGTATTTTGGATTTTAGTCTAATTTTTTCTTTTTCTATCGAGTCCATTAGTTCGTCAAATTTAGACTTATCATGAAAATTTCTTAAGTTTTCTGTGTTAGGTGAAGATATATTGATAGTGATGTAATCAGCAATATTATGAAAAACCCTAAGTCCAATTAAATAATCATTTAGTCGATCTCCACTATCTTTGTTTGGACCAATATTAACACCCAGTAAACCTTTATTTGGATTTGACTTAATTCTTTTGCTAATATTTTCTGAGCCTAAGTTATTAAATCCCAATCTATTTATTAGAGCCTGATCATCTACTAGTCTAAAAACTCTTGGTTTTGGATTTCCATATTGTTCTAGTGGTGTAACGGTTCCTACTTCTACAAAGCCAAAGCCAAGTTTAAAAAGAGAATTATAAACTTCAGCATTTTTATCAAAACCAGCTGCTATTCCTATGGGATTATTAATTTCTTTTCCAAATAATTTAGTCTTAAATAATGAGTCATCTTTTTCTTGATTAGATAAATTTGGTAGTAAATTTAATTTTAAAGACTTAATTGCTAAATTATGAGCTGTTTCAGGATCAAACTTAAAGATTAGTGATCTAAATTTTGAAAACATTATTTTATTTTTTCTTTTATTAATTCTTTAGTTTCGTTCACTCCAAAAAAGCTTATAAAAAAACCCATCCTTGGACCATTTTCATCTCCAAAAACAACTTCATAAATTAGTTTAAACCAATCGCGTAAGTTTTCTGAATATCCATTATCTTTTCCTGTTGAATAAATTAATGTCTGGATATCTTCAGGTAACATTTTATCATTGCACTCATCTAAAGTCTTAATAAGTGCCTCTAAAGCTTTTTTTTCACTATCGTTTGCTTTTTTATATTTTTTTTGAATTTTGATTACATCGTTAAAATATTTAATAGCATAACCAATCAAGTTATCAAAAATAGGATGATCTTTTTCAGAAATATCCTTTTTGTATTTTTTTACAAATTTCCAAAGTAATTCTTTAGAGTCTGCATTGCTAGTCTCTACTAGATTTAAAAGCATTGAAAAGCTCATTATCGTATCTTCCTTAGGAATTTTTCCATTATGTACATGCCATACTGGATTCATCAATAACTGAAGTTCATTTTGTTTTTTTGCTTTTTCTATGAGTTCCAAATACTCATCTACTGTTTTGGGTACTATTTCTTTATATAGTTTTTTAGCTCTTTTAGGATTTTGATACATGTATAAGGAAAGACTCTCAGGAGATGCATACTCCAACCATTGATCAATTGTAATTCCATTACCTTTTGATTTCGATATTTTTTCACCTTTTTCATCCAAAAAAAGTTCATAGGCAAAACCAGAGGGGTTCGTTTTTCCAATTAACTTTACTATTCTCGATGACAATATCGCACTTTCAATCAAATCTTTTCCATACATTTCAAAGTCTATATCTAAAGCATACCACCTCATTGCCCAATCAACTTTCCATTGTAATTTACAATTTCCATCTAAAATACTAGTTTCAAGTTTTTCACCATTATTATCAAAAATAATTTTTGATTTATCTTTTAAAATTTCTAAAACTGGAATTTCTAAAACTTTGCCTGTATTTGGACAAATTGGTAAAAATGGACTGTAGGTTCTTTGTCTTTCCTTCCCTAATGTTGGAAGAATTATATCCATAATACCCTGGTAGTTTTCTAAAATTATTTGAAGAGTTGGATTAAAAAAGCCACTTTTATAAAGCACAGAGGAGCTTTTAAAATTATACTCAAAATTAAACTTATTCAAAAAATCTTGTAACATTTCATTGTTGTGTTCACCAAAGCTTGCAAATTTTTCAAATGGGTCTGGGACTTGTGTTAATGGTTTATGAAGATTATTGTTTAAAAGTTCTTGATTAGGAACATTCTCTGGAACTTTTCTAAGACCATCCATATCATCAGAGAACGTTATAATTTCAGTTGGAATATCAGTAAGTTGTTTCAAAGCATTAACCATCATCGATGTTCTGGCAACCTCACCAAATGTACCAATATGAGGAAGTCCACTTGGACCATAGCCTGTTTGTAAAATTATTTTACTTTTTTTATCTATAAATGATTTTCTTTCACGCAGCATCTTTTTAGCCTCAACAAAAGGCCATGCGTTGGTTTTATCTAAATTATCTTTTTCAATCACTTTGTTTAATAACAAATATCTTATATTTGGTGTTTTTATTAATTCTTATAGAGTTGAAATTTATTTACCATAAAATAATGTTCTTTCAAAATGTCTAATTATAAAACAGTTTTTTTCACCTTGGGTGTTTTGCAAATTATTCTTGGAATTTCCATGATGATACCAATTCTTGCTCAATTTATTTATTCAGAAATTGACTCCTCATTTATTGGGGGGTCTATAATTTCAATCATATTTGGTGTTTTATTTTTTTTATCTAACCTTAATCACGATAAAAAACTAAATCTACAACAAGCTTTTTTATTAACTGCTCTTTCTTGGTTGAGTATTGCAATATTTGGTTCTTTGCCTTTTATCTTTTCCTCTTTAGAGCTTTCAATAACAGACTCTTTTTTTGAAAGTATGTCTGGTATCACCACTACCGGATCAACAATTATATCTAATTTGGATGAAGCTCCTAAATCAATACTATTATGGAGAGCCATGCTTCAATGGCTTGGTGGAATTGGTATAATTGTAATGGCAATAACACTAATGCCAATAATGAACGTTGGAGGAATGCAATTATTTAAAATTTCTAGTAATGACTCATCAGAAAAAATTTTACCAAAATCAAAAGAAATTTCCCTAAGGTTAATTTATGTTTATTTAAGTTTAACTTTTCTTTGTGCTTTTGCTTATTCTATTTTTGGAATGAGTATTTTTGATAGCTTAACTCATTCAATGACTACAATAGCAACTGGTGGCTTTTCAAACTACAATAAGTCTATTGGACATTTTAATAGTTTATCAATCGAAATATCATCAATGATTTTTATAATTTTGGGTAGCTTACCTTTTATTGCCTATATAAAATTTTTAAATGGTGATAAAAAAATTTTTATTTCTGATGTGCAAATTAGATCATTTTTAAAGATAATTATTTTTTCAATTATTATACTTTTTATTTATTTACTTTTTCAAAATAATAATTTTTCTCTAACAAATTTAAGGGTAATCTTTTTTAATGTAATTTCGATTTTAAGTGGCACAGGTTATGTGACAGGAGAGTTTGATGGATGGGGTAATTTTCCACTAATTTTCTTTTTAACACTGATGTTTATTGGTGGATGTGCTGGTTCTACAGCATGTGGAGTTAAAATTTTTAGAATCCAAATTTTATATTTGTTCATAGTTAATCAACTAAAAAAAATTATTTATCCTAAGGGTGTTTTTATAATAAAATATGACAAAAATAATGTTGATGATAAATTTATGGCATCCATTATTTCTTTTATATTTCTTTATTTGGTTATATTTTTTTTAATTACAGCTTTTCTATCTTTAAGTGGTTTGGATTTTATTACCTCAATTTCAGGAGCTGCAACATCAATATCAAATGTTGGTCCTGGATTAGGCTCAATAATTGGCCCAAATGGTAATTTTTCAAGCCTACCTGAAATTTCTAAATGGATTTTAACACTTGGAATGATATTAGGTAGATTAGAACTTTTTGCTATACTGGTATTATTTCTACCTTCCTTTTGGAGAAATTAATTATGATTGAAATTAAAAAACAATCACTCTCAGAAACATTCTCTATCTATTTCGATAAAAGAATGCTCAGAATATTATTATTAGGTGCAATCTCTGGATTCCCGTGGGTATTAATTGGGAGTAGTTTAAGTCTGTGGCTTAAAGAAGATGGATTAAGTAGATCAACAATTGGATGGGCTGGTTTAATATTTGCAGTATATGCTTTTAACTATTTGTGGGCTCCTTTAATTGATAGATTTCAAATACCTATCCTTACAAAAAGAATAGGTCATAGAAGAGCTTGGATAGTCATTATGCAAATTATAATCCTAGCTTGTTTATGCACATGGAGTGTTTTAAACCCAACAGAAAATCTAACTCTATTAATTACTATTGGTTTAATTATTGCTACTGCATCTGCCACTCAAGACATAACTGTAGATGCTCTAAGAATAGAGCAAATAGGAAAAAATGAGGACAAATCAATGGCTGCGGGCGCTGCAGTCTCTGTTGTTGGTTGGTGGAGCGGTTATAAGTTAGGTGGCGTGGTTGCACTATTTACAGCTCAATTCTTTGAAAACATTGGTATTTCTAATTATTGGCAAATGACATTTTTAATTCTAGGTATGTTGATTATTCTAATGAACATTGGTTTAATGTTTGTACATGAGTCAATTTCAACAGAACGAAAATCTAAACAAAAGGAAATTGATTTATTAATACAAAATAAAATTGGTTCAAAAAATATCATTAGTAACTTTATTTCTTGGATAGGAAGCACAATGGCTGGTCCTATAATAAGTTTTTTTAAGAATAATGGATTTTCCATAGCAGTTGGTATTTTAAGCTTTGTATTTTTATTTAAGATTGGTGAAGCATTTTTGGGGCGAATGTCGATTGTTTTTTATAAAGAAATTGGTTTTTCAAAAGGAGACATTGCAATTTACTCAAAAACTCTTGGTTGGATTACTACTGTAGTCTTTACATTGTTGGGTGGTCTTTTTGTAATTCGGTCTGGAGTTCTTAAAGCAATGTTTTTAGCTGGAATTTTAATGGCATCAACGAACCTATTATTTACATTACTTGCTTGGAGTGAAAAATCAGAGTTACTCTTTGCTTTTGCAGTAATTTTTGATGATATAGCTGCAGCATTTGCAACAGTTGCCTTTGTTGCTTTTATTTCTTTATTAGTGGACAGAACCTATACGGCAACACAGTATGCATTGCTTGCCTCAATTGGTACCGCTGGTAGAACTACACTAGCCTCTTCTTCTGGTGCGTTAGTAGATTGGTTAAATGGAGACTGGGGTATCTTTTTTATATTAACTGCTCTTATGGTTATACCATCTTTAATTTGCTTATGGTTAATTAAGAGTAAACTTAAATTAAATGAAAAATAATAATCATTTTCTAACTAATTCTTTACTTAACATATATGAAAGGCCTTCAAAAAAATCATCTATAAGTTCACAAATAATTTTTGGAGAAAAATTTATAATTCTCTCAAAAAATAAAGGGTGGCTTAAAATAAAAACAGCATGTGATAATTATAAAGGTTATATCAGGAATCCTCAATTTATAAAAAAGTTTGAACCAACTCATAAAATATTTAAACTTAAAGCAAAAATTTATAAAAAGAATAAAAAAAATAAATTTAGTCCAACTAAAAATTATTTAACTTTCTCCTCTCAAATTAATATATCAAAAAAGGAAAAATCTTTTGGAGAATATAATAAAAATAAATGGATAAAATTAGCTGATACAAAAATTATATCCCATATAGAAAAAAGGTTTGTTAAAATATTTAAAATTTTTTTAAACACTAAATATATTTGGGGAGGAAAAAGCTATAAAGGTTTAGATTGCTCAGCCTTAGTACAGTTATTCTTTTTATATAATAGAAAATTTTACCCACGAGACACCAAAGATCAAATAAAGTATTCACCAAAAAAATCTAAAAATCAAAAGTTTAGTAAGGGTAATATTATTTTTTGGAAAGGTCATATCGCTGTATGTATTAGTAACAAAGAATTAATTCACGCTTATGGTCCTGAAAAAAAAGTAATAATCATGCCAATTAATAAAACAATTGAACGAATTAAAAGAACAGCAGGTCTTGAGGTTAAAAAATTATCCTCTATAAAAATCTAACTTCTTCCAAAATCAGGTTTATTGATATCTTGTTTTAATCTAATTATTTTTTTTCTAACCTTTTTTGTATCAACTAACTTTTTAATTATAGATTGATTATTTTTGGATTGAATATCTTTCTTAAAAGCCTTTAAATTTTTAATGAATAAATCAATAACTTTAGATATATTTTTTTGATTATTGAAAAAAATATCTCTCCACATAATTTCATTTGAGGCAGCAATTCTTGAAAAGTCCCTTAGACCACCTGCACTAAACTTGATTAATTCATACTTTTGTTTTTTTTCAAAGTCTGTTGCAGTCTTTACTAAATTATAAGCAATTAAGTGGGGTAAATGACTGGTCATTGAAAAGACAATATCATGTTTTTTTGAATTCATTACGGAAACCTTGGATCCAATTTTTGTCCAGAACTTTCTTAGTATTGAGAGATGTTTTTGATTGGTATTAATTTCTTTTATAAGAATACACCATTTGTTTAAAAATAAATCTTTTTTACCATGTTCTGGACCACTAACTTCTGAACCTGCTATTGGATGACTAGAGGTCCATGAAATTCCTCTCTTTAAATTTTCCTTAATTACATTATGAGATTTTTCCTTACTTGAACCAATATCTGTAATAATTGTTTTAGGTAGTAAATATTTATTCAATTTTAAAATGATTCTTTTATATTCACTAAGTGGTGTGCAAACTATTATCAAATCTATATTTGGTACTATTTTTTTGAAATCAGTTGTTGTAGTACAGGGTAATTTTAGTTTCTTAATTTTTGATAAATTAAATTTTGATTTTTCATACACAAAGATGTTCTTAGCAACTTTATAATGTGAAATAGCTCTTAATACAGATGAGCCAATTAAACCACAACCTATAATTAAAATATTTTTCATAATCAATTAAATATATCTATAATTGCTTTTATAAATTTTTCATTTTTTACTTTTGAACCAATAGTTAATCTTAATTTATTTTTTATATTATAGCCATCCTCAGTCGATCGTAATATAATTCCTTTTGATTGTAGTTTATTAAAAACAAAGTTTGCTGAATATTTACATTTATCAAAACTTAGTAATAAAAAGTTAGCTGTAACTTCATTGGAAAAAATCTTCCAATTTTCTAAAAATTTCTTAATCTTATTTGCATAGAAGATGTTGTGTTTAACAGATCGATTAATAAAACTATTATCTTTTAAAGCTTCTATTGCCGCATTCTGTGCAATTTGATTAACATTAAATGGAGGTCTTATTAAATTCATTGCACGAATTATTTTTTTATTTGCATGCCCCCAACCTACTCTCAATGAAGCTAATCCGTAAATTTTTGAAAATGTTCTTATAACAACAACATTGTTGGTATTCTTAAATAGGTCTAAGCTTGGTTTATAATCTTTATTTTTCATATATTCGAAATAAGCATCATCTAAAACTAGCAAAATATTCTTATTTAATTTTTTTCTTAATTCTATTAATTCTCTTTTACTTAAATAGGTTCCAGTTGGGTTATTTGGGTTTGCAATAAATACTAATTTAGTTTTTTTAGTTACTTTTTTAATTATTTCATCGACCGAAACTCTAAAATTTTTTTCTTTAGAAAAAACTACTTTTGCTCCTACGATTTGAGCATAAATTCTGTACATTAAAAAACTATATTGTGGAACAATCACCTCATCCAACGGTTTCAGATATAATTGACAAATCATTTGAATGATTTCATCTGAACCTGCGCCACATATTATTTGATCTAAATTGCACTTATATTTTTTTGCAATCTCCTTTCTTAAATTTGTAGCTTTACCATCTGGGTACTTCGAAATTAACAAGCTTTTATCTTTCAATATTTTTGATACTCTTGGGCTTACCCCGAGTGCAGACTCATTTGCTGATAGTTTTATTGGGTTTGAAATTTTACTTATATTTGACCTACCAGGCTTATAAGCTTCTATTTTAAATATTTTAAATTTTGGAATTGTCATTTTATAATTTTATTCACTTTATAAATAAAATACTAACTTTTCATATAGAATAAGTCATTTTTAAAAAAAATTGACATAAGAAATACTATCTAGTACAAAAAATATGCGCTGATTTAACTGAATTGCGAGCGCTTAAAAAAACCGCTAAATAAGTTTTTTTGTCTCCCAATTCAAATTTAGCTAATATTTATGATTAAAGATTTAGGTATAAAAAAACTTATAATTGATAAACCATTAAAATTGGACTGTGGTCAAACTATAAATAATTATTCTTTGGCCTATGAAACCTATGGTTCCTTAAATGAAAAAAAAGATAATGCTATACTTGTGTTTCACGCATTGACAGGTGATCAATTTGTAACAGGAATTAATCCAATTACAAAAAAAGAAGGTTGGTGGTCGTATGCTGTTGGCCCTGGTAAAGCTATTGATACGAATCAATTTTTTGTAATTTGTGCAAATGTTATTGGTGGCTGCATGGGCTCAATTGGTCCTAATGAAATTAATTCCAAAACAAATAAAAAATATGGAACTAGCTTTCCTGTTATAACTATTAACGACATGGTTAATGCACAATTTAACTTGTTAAATTTCTTTAATATTAAAAAATTATTTGCTGTTATTGGTGGATCTATGGGGGGAATGCAGACACTACAGTTCGTTAGTAATTTTCCTGAAAAAGCAAAAGTAGCAATACCAATTGCTTGTACTGCAAGTCATTCAGCACAAAACATAGCTTTCAATGAACTTGGTAGACAATCAATTATGGCAGACTCTAACTGGGACAATGGAGACTATTCTAATAAAGATAAAAGTCCTGATAAAGGATTGTCAGTAGCTCGAATGGCTGCACATATTACCTATCTATCAAAAAATGGGCTTCAAGAAAAATTTGGAAGAAAGCTCCAAGAAAGAGATGATTTAAAATTTGGTTTTGATGCTGATTTTCAAATTGAAAGTTATTTAAGATACCAAGGATCTGTATTCGTTGATAGATTTGATGCAAATAGCTATCTATATATAACAAGAGCAATGGACTATTTTGATCTTATCAAAGAGCATAATGGAAATTTATCTAAAGCATTTGAAAACACTAAAACAAAATTTCTTGTTATATCCTTCACTTCCGATTGGCTTTATCCCACTTCTGAAAATAAAGAAATTGTTATTGCATTGAATGCTATAGGTGCTGACGTTGGATTTGTTGAGATTGAGTCTGATAAAGGTCACGATTCATTTTTATTAAAAGTCCCTAAATTTTTAAATACCTTAGGTGATTATATTAAAACAGCTTATTCTAAGAGTTAAATATGAAACAAGAGTTTAAAATAATATCAAATCTAATTAATAAGAATACTAGAGTTCTGGATGTGGGATGTGGCGATGGTACGCTAATGGAATATCTGAAAAACAGTAGGAAAATAGATATTAGAGGAATAGAAATTTCAAAAAATAATGTTCAAAAATGTTTATCAAAAGGATTAACAGTTATAGAGGGAGACGCAGAGAAAGATCTCTTGCAATTTCCAGATGGTTCTTTTGATTTTGTTATTTTAAGTCAAACATTACAGGCATTTCTTACTCCTGAAATTGTTATAAAAGAATTATTACGTGTTGGGAAAAAAGCTGTTGTTACTATACCTAATTTTGGTTTTTGGAAAGTCAGACTTCACTTATTGCTTAAAGGAACAATGCCAATAACAAAAAACCTACCTGACGAATGGTATAATACTCCTAATTTACATATGTGCACATTGAAAGATTTTTATAATTTTTGTGAAAATCGAAATATAAAACTAGATCAATCAATAGCTTTAAAAAATGAAAAAATATCAAATATAAATAAATTAAATCTAAATATAAAAAACTTATCAGCAGAATTGGGTATTTTTTTAATTGAAAGATAAATGAAAATTCAAATAATACCCTGTTTACATGATAATTATTCTTATCTTGTTATTGATGAAAAAAATAACATAGCTTGTGCTATTGATCCCAGTGAAGCAAAACCTATAATTAAATACTTAGAGAAAAAAAATATTAATTTAAAATATATACTCAATACTCACCATCATTATGATCATGTGGGTGGCAATCAAGAGTTAAAAAAAAAATATAATGCTCGTGTTATTGGATACAGGGGAGATAAAGATAGAATTCCAGAAATAGATACTCTTGTTGATGATCAAGAAATATGGAAGCAGGAAAGTTTTGAGGCCAAAATAATTCATATACCAGGTCATACTCTTGGCCATGTATGTTTTTATTTTTTCAATGAGGAGGCTGCTTTTACTGGAGACACTCTTTTTTCTTTAGGGTGTGGAAAAATTTTTGAAGGAAGTTATGCACAAATGTTTAATTCTTTAATGAAAATTAAAGCACTTCCATTAAAAACTAAAATTTACTGTGGACATGAGTATACTAAACAAAATGCTAAATTTTGTATAACTCATGACAAAAATAATGAAAATCTTAAAAATAAAATAAAAATTATAGATAAAAAATTAGAAAATAATTTACCCACTATTCCATCTACAATTAAAGAAGAGCTAGATTGTAATATTTTTCTTAGATCTAATAAAGTTGAAACGTTCTCAAAATTGAGAGATTTAAAGGACAATTTCTAACTTATTCACGCTTGACTATGATTTGCGCGAGACTATATTGCTCATTATAAAAAAAGATAAAACAATGTCATACGCTATAATACAAACAGGTGGAAAACAGTACAAAGTTAAAGCTGGTGAGATACTTAAAATCGAAAGATTAGAGGACTCAAAGCCCGAGACTAAAATTGAATTTAAAGAAATCTTAGCTTACGGTGATGATAAAACTATTGAAGTTGGTTCTCCTGTAGTAAAAGGAGCAAAAGTTGAGGCTGACCTTGTTGAAAATGGTAAAAATAGAACTGTTTTAATCTTTAAGAAAAGAAGAAGACAAAATTCAAGAAGAAAAAATGGACATAGACAACAGTTTTCATTAATTAGAATTAGCAAAATTTTTTCAAAAGATGGTAAAGTTTTATCTGAAGCAGGAAAAATGATAAAACCAACTAAAAAAGTTGAAAAAGTAGAAGCAGAAGTAGCAAGTAAATAAATTAGGTAAATTATGGCAACAAAAAAAGCAGGTGGATCATCAAGAAACGGACGAGACAGTGCTGGTAGAAGACTGGGCGTTAAAAAATATGGTGGTGAAGTAGTAATACCTGGAAACATAATAGTAAGACAAAGAGGAACAAAAATTTTTCCTGGTGAAAATGTAGGTATGGGTAAAGATCATTCTATTTTTTCTGTTGTTGAAGGTAAAGTTGTTTTTAAAAAAGGTAAATCAGACAGAACATTCGTTTCAGTAAAACCCAATTAGTAGTACAACTAAAAACAGAGAGTTGTATTATGAAGTTTCTTGATCAAGTTAAAATTTATGTAAAAGCAGGCAATGGAGGACATGGCTCTCCAAGTTTTCGACGTGAAAAATTTATTGAATACGGCGGACCTGATGGTGGTGATGGTGGCAAAGGTGGCTCTATAATTTTAAGATCTGAAAGAAATTTAAACACACTTATTGATTACAGATTCCAACAACATCATAAAGCTGAACGTGGAGAAAATGGATCAGGACAAAACCGTACAGGTCGTGGCGGTGATGATTTATTTTTAAAAGTACCAATAGGAACACAAGTTTTTGAGGAAGATAATAAAACTTTAATTTTTGACTTTAAAAAAGAAGGTGAAGAATTTGTTGTTGCTAATGGTGGCAAGGGTGGACTTGGAAATACAAGATTTAAAAGTTCTACTAATAGAGCACCAAAAAAATTCACTAAGGGTGCAATAGGAGAAGAATATATAATTTGGTTACAATTAAAAACTATTGCAGATGTTGGGATAGTGGGATTACCTAATGCAGGTAAATCAAGTTTATTAGCTGCCATTACAAATGCAATGCCAAAAATAGCTAACTATAAATTTACGACATTAAACCCAAATTTAGGAGTTGCGAGTTATGATGATAAGGAAATTACATTAGCCGATATTCCAGGTTTAGTTGAGGGTGCACATGAAGGAGTGGGATTAGGCATTCAATTTTTAAAGCATATAGAAAGGTGTAAAACTTTAATGCACTTATTAGATATTACTAACCAGGATCTTGAAAATACCTACAAACAAGTTCGAACTGAACTTGGTAGCTATAGTAAAGATTTACTAAATAAAAAGGAATTAATTGTATTAAATAAAACTGACTTATTAGAAAAAAAAGAAGTAAGTCAAATTTTAAAAGAATTTTCTAAAAATAAAAACTCAGAAGTTGTTATACTTTCAACACTCGATAAAGAATCAATATCTCAAATAAAAGCTAAATTACTTTCATATGTATCTTGAAAATTCAAAAATTATTGTAGTTAAGATAGGCTCATCTTTACTGATAGATGATAATAAAAAAATAAGAAATAAATGGTTATCTGAATTTGCTAAAGATATTAAAGAACTAATAAAAAAAAATAGAAAAGTAATTATTGTAAGCTCTGGTGCAATTGCCATGGGTTGCAAAAAACTCAACATAAATAAAAAAAATCTTAAAATTGATAAAAGCCAGGCTGTTGCATCAATTGGTCAAATAGAGTTGATGAATTTATTTTCAGGAACTTTCTCAAAGTTAAAAATTAATATTTCTCAGATTCTTTTAACACTAGAGGATACTGAACAAAGAAGAAGGGCTTTAAACGCAAAAAGAACTTTTGATAATTTATTTGAGTTAGGCTTCATACCAATTGTAAATGAAAATGATACAACAGCAACAACTGAAATAAAATATGGTGACAATGATAGGTTGGCATCAAGGGTTGCTCAAATATCTAGAGCAGACACACTTATATTGCTTTCAGATGTTAATGGTCTTTACACTCAAAATCCAAAAATTTTTAAAAACGCTGAACTTATTAAAGAAATAAAAAATATTGATAAGAATGTTGAAAGAATAGCCACTAAAAGTATTGGTGATCTTGGTACAGGTGGAATGAAAACAAAAATTGATGCTGCTAAAATTTGTCAATTGTCAGGTTGTAAAATGGTAATCGCAAACGGTTTATTGAATAGACCTATAAAGAAAATAATTGAGGAAAATAATTGTACGTGGTTTCTACCTAAAGTTTCAAAATTAGATGCTAGAAAAAAATGGATCATTAGCTCTGTCTCACCAAAAGGAGCTCTTATTATTGATGATGGTGCAAGACAAGCACTCACAAATGGTAAAAGTTTATTGGCTGCTGGCGTAAAAAAAGTAACTGGTAATTTTAAAAAAGGTGATCATATAAAAGTTTTAGACAAAAATAACAATGAGTGTGCTAGAGGACTTAGTTCATTCTCGTCTGATGAAATAGAACGAATTAAAGGTTATCACTCAAGAGAAATAGAAAAAATATTAGGATATGTTGCAAAATCAGAAGTTATACATAAAGATGATATAGTGGAAATATAGAATGAACAAGATTATGAATTCACTTGGTCAAAATGCTAGAAAGGCCATCCTCAACAAAATTGATACACAAACTAAAAATAAAATTTTAAATAGATATGCTTTACTGCTTGATAAAGAAAAAAACTCTATAATCAGGGCTAACCAAAAAGATATCAAATTTGCTAAAAAAAAAGGCTTAAAGAATAATTTAATAGATAGGCTTACGATTGATCATAAAAAATTAGTTGGTATAAAAAAATCTATTGAAAAAATTGTAAAAATTAAAGATCCGGTTGATTATATATTAGAAAAATGGCGTAGAC
This sequence comes from Candidatus Pelagibacter sp. PS_43, assembly GCF_059417795.1. Lineage (NCBI taxonomy): Bacteria > Pseudomonadati > Pseudomonadota > Alphaproteobacteria > Candidatus Pelagibacterales > Candidatus Pelagibacteraceae > Candidatus Pelagibacter > Candidatus Pelagibacter sp. PS_43. The sequence goes on from NZ_CM182066.1 coordinate 1,076,938, forward strand.
CAAACGGCTTAACAATAAGTAGGGTGTCTGTACCCATAGGTGTATTGGGTATAATTTATGAAAGCAGACCTAATGTTACATCTGATGTTGCAAGTTTATGTTTTAAATCTGGGAATGCAGTAATATTAAAAGGTGGCTCAGAAGCTATAAATACTAACAAAATTTTAGCAAACTTATTTAGAAAATCACTAAAAGAAAATAAAGTAGATCAAAATTTTATCCAATTTATAAACTCCAAAGATAGGAAAATAGTTGATTACATGCTTTCAAAAATGAAAGATTATATAGATGTGATTATTCCACGTGGAGGAAAAAATTTGGTTAAAAGAGTACAAGAGTCCTCAACTGTACCTATCATTGGACACTTAGAGGGTCTTTGTCATACATACATAGATAAAGATGCTGATCTTAAAATGGCAATAGACATTGTTTATAATGCAAAGTTAAGGAATACTAGCATTTGTGGTGCTACGGAAACAATTTTGATGCACCAAAAAATAATTAAAAAATTTTGTAACCCAATTTTAAAAAAATTAGAAGAAAACAACTGCAAAATTTTTGGAGATTACCTTATAAGAAAAAATTACAAAGGAAAAATATATCCTGCAAAAGATAAGGATTGGTCTACAGAGTATTTATCGGCAATTGTTTCAGTAAAAACTGTCAAAAATTATAAAGAAGCAATAAAGCATATTAATAAATATGGAACTATGCACACTGACTCTATTGTTACAAAAAATAAAAAAACAGCCAATCAATTTTTAAAAAATATTAAAAGTTCTATAGCTATGCATAATACTTCTACACAATTCGCTGACGGTGGTGAGTTTGGTTTTGGTGGTGAGGTTGGTATTTCTACAAACACTTTACCTCCAAGAGGTCCCGTTGGGCTTGGGCAGCTTGTTTCATATAAATACGAAATAGTTAGTAATGGTAAAATTAGAAAATAACAAAAAAATAAAAGTTGGAATATTAGGAGGTACATTTGATCCTGCTCACAAAGGGCACTTAGAAATTTCAAAACTGGCAAAAAAATTACTTAATCTAAAAAATGTCATTTGGGCGATTACTAAACAAAATCCATTCAAAGATATTAGTAAATCAAATTTAAAAAATAGAATCCAATTTGCAAAAAAACTAATTGCAAAAAATGATTTCATAAAAATAAGATTTTATGAAGAAAAGATATCCTCTAATAGAACTATTGACCTTATCAACTATCTGAAAAAAGATAAAAAATATGAGCTATATTTTATTATGGGTGCTGACAACCTTATTAACTTTCATAAATGGCACAAGTGGAAATCTATTGTGAAAAAATGCAATCTCTTAGTGTTCGATCGACAAGGATACAAGGCTAAATCTTTAAAGTCAGTCACTTATAATGGTGTGAATAAAAAAAGATTATCATTTATTAAATTTAAGAAGGTTAATATTTCATCTTCTCAATTAAGAAAAGTTTGATAAGGTAAAATATATTAATGGAAAAAAACTCAGATTTAAAAAACTTAATTTTAAAAACACTAGATTCCAATAAAGCCTTAGATATTGTTTCAATTGATCTTAAAAATAAAAGTTCAATGGCCGACTACTTAATCATAGCAAGTGGTACTTCATCTAGACACATTCAAGCTTTATCAGAAATGGTACTGGAAAAATTAAGATCTAATGGAGTTAAAAATTCTAAAATTGAAGGAAAAGAAAGTGGAGATTGGAAATTGGTCGATGGTATTGATTTAATTGTCCATATATTCCATCCTGATAAAAGAAAATTTTATGAACTTGAAAAAATTTGGTCCGAAGTAATTCCCAAAGAAAAAGTGATGATATGAGCCTAATCAAAAAGATACCTTTTTTTGTTTTAGTTTTCTTATTTATTTTTCAAAAAAGTTTTTCTGATAACTCCGAGATTTATAAAAAAATTGATTTATTTGGTGAAGTTCTTGAAAAAATAAATGATGAATACGTTGATGAAATTGATCAGTCACAAAGTATGGATGCTGCCATAAACGGTTTATTACAATCTTTAGACCCTTATTCCGCATATATGACGCCTGAAAGCTTTGAAAGTATGCAAACTGAAACAAGCGGAGAATTTGGTGGTTTAGGTATTGAAGTAGGTATGGAGGCAGGTGTTGTTAAAGTAATATCGCCAATAGATAATACTCCCGCTTCAAAAGCTGGCTTAAAAGCTGGTGACTATATTGTTAAAATTAACGATACTCAAGTTCAAGGAAAGTCTTTAACAGAAGCTGTTGAGTTAATGCGTGGACCTGTTGGTTCAAGTATAGAAATAACAGTTAGAAGAAGAGGAGAAAAAAAAGCATTAATTTTTAATATCACAAGAGAAATAATTGAAGTTCAATCTGTAAAATTTGAACTTTTAGAAAATAACATAGGTTATATAAGATTAACTTCTTTCAATGAAAATAGTAGCTCACAAGTGAAAGAAAAAATTGAAAAACTAAATAATAATAAAAAGCTTAAGGGATATATTTTAGATCTAAGAAATAACCCAGGTGGATTACTTTCTCAGGCAATTAAAATATCTGATTTTTTTTTAGAAAATGGTGAAATTGTATCAACGAAAAGTAGACAGCCATCTGAAAATCGAAAATGGTTTGCAAAAAAAGGCGATTTAACTGATGGAAAAACTGTATTAGTTCTCATTAATTATGGATCGGCTTCTGCGGCTGAAATAGTAGCTGGTGCATTAAAAGATCATAAAAGAGCAATTATTGTAGGTGAAAATAGTTACGGGAAAGGATCGGTGCAATCAATAATACCTCTTAAGAATAAAGGCGCCATAAGATTAACAATTGCAAAATATTATCTTCCATCTGGAAAATCTATTTCAGAAGTTGGCGTAACTCCTGACATTGAAGTTGTAGAAGGTTCTGATGATTTTAAGATCAATTCAGAAACTGATAACCAGTTAAATTTTGCTATAAAACTACTTAACGGATAAATGACAAGCGCTAATTTAGACCTCCCTTTACGAAGTGGAGTTGGCATTGTTGTATTAAACAAAGAAAATAAAGTTTTTGTTGCAAAAAGAATAGATAATCAAAAAAATTTTTGGCAAATGCCTCAGGGTGGAGTTAACAAGGGTGAAAATTATTTGGATGCTGCTTATAGAGAATTAGAAGAAGAAACTAGTATAAAAAATGTTGAACTAATTAAAGAGTGTGATGGATTAATCTCTTATGAATTACCAAAAAACTTACTTGGAATTATCTGGAAAGGAAAATATAGAGGCCAACAACAAAAATGGTTCATAATGAGATTTTTAGGTCAAGATAATCAAATAAATATTAAAACTGCACAACCTGAATTTTCTGAGTGGAAATGGATTGAGCTTGAAAAAATAACTGACTTAGTTGTAGATTTTAAAATGCATGTTTACAGAAATATCCAAGACCAAGTAAGAAAAATTATTAATTTATAGTTTTTAAAACTTCAATTTTTTGATCAACTAAGTATTTATTTTGATCCGTAATGTCACTATTTTTTGAATTTTCTTCTGCTTGAGTAAGTAGTTCACTAATTTTATTTTTATCAATATCTTTGATATTAAAAATTGAACTTGTTAGAACTGATAAATTATTATTCTTAAATTCAACAATTCCATCCTCAACATAGTAATTATCCTCTCCTGATTTAGAAAAGATTTTAATAATCCCTGGCTTTAAAAATGAAATAATTGAGATATGGTCCTTTAAAATCCCCATTTCTCCCTCAAAAGCAGGTACAACAACTTCTGTTACATCTTCTTTTGTAAGAAAAGATTTTTCTGGGTTTACAATTTCTATTTTGAACTCTTCACTCATTATGCGGCAGCATCTTTCGCCATTTTTTCTGCTTTTTCTACAGCTTCTTCAATTGTACCCACCATATAAAATGCTGCTTCTGGTAAATGATCATACTCACCATTACATATTGCAGCAAAACCTTTAATTGTAGATTCTAAATCTACTAATTTGCCTGGAGAACCAGTAAAGACTTCAGCAACAAAGAAAGGTTGTGATAAAAATCTTTGTATTTTACGTGCTCTAGCTACTGTTAATTTATCTTCTTCAGATAATTCATCCATTCCTAAAATCGCAATAATATCTTGTAGTGACTTATAAGTTTGAAGAACTTTTTGCACTTCTCTGGCAACTCTGTAATGCTCATCACCAACTATTCTAGGATCTAAAATTCTAGAAGTAGAATCTAGTGGATCAACTGCCGGATAAATTCCAATTTCAGCTATCTGCCTCGATAATACAGTTGTTGCATCTAAGTGAGCAAAAGATGTTGCAGGTGCGGGGTCAGTCAAGTCATCTGCTGGTACATAAATTGCTTGTACAGATGTAATAGAACCCTTGTTAGTAGTTGTAATTCTTTCTTGAAGGTTACCCATATCTGTTGCAAGTGTAGGCTGATATCCAACTGCTGAAGGAATTCTTCCTAATAGTGCAGAAACTTCTGAACCTGCTTGAGTGAATCTAAAGATATTATCAACGAAGAATAATACGTCTTGTCCTTCTTGGTCTCTAAAATATTCAGCTACAGTTAAACCTGTTAAGGCAACTCTTGCTCTAGCTCCTGGGGGTTCATTCATTTGACCATACACTAGTGCAGCTTTTGATCCTGGGCCTTCTGGCTTAATAACGCCTGAGTCTATCATTTCGTGATAAAGATCATTTCCTTCTCTAGTTCTTTCACCAACACCAGCAAACACAGAAAAACCACCATGGGCTTTTGCTACGTTGTTAATTAATTCCATAATAAGTACTGTTTTACCAACACCCGCACCTCCGAATAAACCAATTTTTCCTCCTTTGGCGTATGGTGCTAATAGATCAACTACTTTAATTCCTGTAACTAGAATTTCTGTCTCTGTTGACTGATCACTAAATTCAGGTGCAGCTCTATGGATCGGCCATTTCTCTTTTGTTTTTACTTCACCTTTTTCATCAATAGGTTCACCTATTACATTTATAATTCTTCCTAAGGTCTCTGGACCAACTGGAACTTGGATGGGAGCACCTGTTGCGGTTACTTCGTCTCCTCTTTTTAATCCTTCAGTAGCATCCATTGCAATAGTTCTTACGCTTGATTCACCAAGGTGCTGAGCAACTTCTAAAACTAATCTGTTGTCTCCATTTTTACATTCTAATGCTGATAAAATTTCTGGCAATTCTCCATTAAATTTTACGTCTACTACTGCTCCAATGATCTGTGTGATTTTTCCTTTGCTCATAATTATAAACTTTCCGCTCCTGATATAATTTCAATTAGTTCTTTTGTAATAGCTGCTTGACGACTTCTATTATACTCAATAGTTAGCTTGTCAACCATTTCACCTGCGTTACGGGTTGCATTATCCATTGCACTCATTCTTGAGCCCTGTTCGCTAGCTGAATTTTCTAACATCGCTTTAAAAATCTGAGTAGATATGTTTTTAGGCAATAAATTGCTTAAAATTTCATCTTCATCTGGTTCAAATTCATAATTATCCTCAGAAGAATTTTCTTCTGCTTCAGATGTTTTTAAAGGAATTATTTGTTGTTCTTGAGGTATTTGAGTAATTACATTTTTAAATTTATTATAAAAAATTGTACACACATCAAATTCTTCTTTTTCAAAGTTTTCAATTATCATTTTACCCACTTTTTCAGCATCTAGATAATTAATAGTTTTTGAATCTTTAAAAGATATTCTTTCTACGATATCATTTTTATAAACTCTTTTTAATTGATCATACCCTTTAGAGCCAACTGTTATAATCTTTAAAGTTTTTCCCTCATCAGATATTTTTTGAAAATATGCTTTGGCTTTTTTAATAATATTTGTATTAAAACCACCACATAGACCACGATCAGATGTTAACACAATACATAAATGCACTTTATCTTCACCTGTTCCAGAAAGAAGCTTAGGGGCATTTTCTTTATCAGAAATGCCACTAGATAAATTAAGAATAATGTTATTCATTTTTTCAGAATAAGGTCTTCCTTTTTCAGCATTTTCTTGTGCTCTTCTAAGTTTAGCTGCCGCAACCATTTTCATGGCTTTGGTAATTTTTTGTGTAGACTTTACACTCGCTATTCTTTTTTTTAAGTCGTCTAGTGTTGCCATATTTTAAGAATTAAAGTTCTTCTTAAGTTCAATGATAGTTTCAACTAATAATTTTTCAGTATCTTCTTCAAGTTTACCTGAACTTAAAACAGACTCTAAAATTTCTGGTTTTTCAGATTTACATTTTTCAATAATCTTAGACTCAAACTCAGCAATATCTTTAAGTTCAACATCATCCAAATAACCTTTAACTCCACAGAAAACTGAAATTACTTGCTCAGCAACTGTCATGGGAGAATATTGTTTTTGTTTTAAAAGTTCAGTTAGTTTTGAACCTCTATTTAAAAGTTTTTGTGTTGATGCATCTAAATCAGATCCAAATTGTGCAAAGGCAGCCATTTCTCTATATTGAGCAAGCTCTAACTTCATTGAACCAGAAACTTTTTTCATTGCTTTTGTTTGTGCTGCAGATCCAACTCTAGAAACTGATAGACCTACGTTGATCGCTGGTCTAATTCCTTGGTTAAATAATTCTGTTTCAAGAAATATTTGACCATCTGTAATTGATATAACGTTAGTTGGAATAAAAGCAGATACGTCTCCACCTTGCGTTTCAATTATTGGAAGAGCGGTTAATGAACCTCCGCCATGCTCATCACTAAGCTTGGCTGCTCTCTCAAGCAATCTGCTGTGTAAATAAAATACATCTCCTGGATAAGCTTCTCTTCCTGGAGGTCTTCTTAATAAAAGTGACATTTGTCTATAAGCTACAGCCTGTTTAGATAAATCGTCATAAATGATTAATGCATGCATACCATTATCTCTATAGTATTCACCCATAGTACAGCCTGTATATGGTGCTAAAAATTGAAGTGGTGCTGCATCTGAAGCAGTAGCAGCAACAATTGTTGTATATTCCATTGCACCTGCTTCTTCTAAAGTTTTTTGAATTTGTCTAACTGTAGATCTTTTTTGACCTATAGCGACATAGATACAGTAAAGTTTTTGCTTCTCATCACCAGATTCATTTATTTTTTTTTGGTTAATGATCGCATCGATAGCAACTGCAGTTTTTCCAGTTTGTCTATCCCCAATAATTAATTCACGCTGTCCTCTTCCAACTGGAACTAAACTGTCAATTGATTTTAAGCCTGTTTGCATAGGTTCACTAACAGATTGTCTTGGAATAATTCCAGGTGCTTTTACTTCAACTCTGCTTCTTTTAGTTGCTTTATCTAAAGCACCTTTGCCATCGATTGGATTTCCTAATCCATCAACAACTCTTCCTAATAATTCTTTTCCAACCGGTGTATCAACAATACTTCCTGTTCTTTTAACAACGTCGCCTTCTTTAATTTTTCTATCATCTCCAAAAATTACAACTCCAACATTTTCGCTTTCTAAGTTTAGAGCCATGCCTTTTGATCCATCGGAAAATTCTACCATTTCTCCCGCTTGAACATTGTCTAATCCGTACACTCTAGCAATACCATCTCCTACTGACAAAACTTGACCAACTTCAGTCACTTCTGCTTTATCCCCAAATTTTTTAATTTGCTCTTTTAATATCTTTGTTACTTCTGATGGGTTTATATCCATTTATGCCTCTATCATCCTATTTTCGATTTGTTGTAATTTATTTTTAATGGAAGTGTCCACCATTGTGCTTCCAACTTGCACAATCAAACCCCCAATTAAACTTGCATCATGTTTGTAGTTTAATTTTATTTTTGAACTAAAGTTTTTAGTCAATTCTTCTTTTATGTTGTTAATTTCCTCTTCAGTAAGATCTTTTGCAGAAGTTAATTCTGCTTTTAATTCACCTCTTTTAACTGAACATGTTTCAACAAAGCTTTTTAGAATTTTATCCACATAAAAGAATCTTCTTTTAGATATTAGAAAGTTTAAAAATTTTGTTAATAATTCATTTATTTTATATTGTTCTGAAATTTTACTTAGAGCATTCAATTGATCTTCTTTGCTATTTGTTGGATCCTTTATTAAAGATTTAAAATCTTCACTTGAAGCAATTAAATTAATAATTGAAGTAGAATGAACCTCGATCTCACTTAAATTATTAGCTTCTATTGCTAATTCATAAAGTGCAAGAGAATATCTATCAGCTGATGTTTCAGAAAAAACTTTATTTTTGCTCAATTTATTGTTCCTTATAAATATTAGAAGATTTATTAAAATTTTGTTTTAATTAACATATGACTCCTACCTCTTCAAGTCACACATTGTCTAAAAGTCTTGTTTTTTCAGTATTAATTGAAGTTTATTGGGTCAACATCAACCGTTAGTTTCATTCCAGCAGGAAATTTGAATTTTTCAATGACTTTTGAAAGTGAATTTTGAACTTTTAAAGATTTTCTACCCCTAATCAAAAGCCTTACTCTAAATCTTCTTTTTAATCTAAATATAGGAGCGTTTACAGGTCCAAGCACTCTACCATCAACAGCATTTTCTATAAAACTTTTAAACTTATAAGCTTCTTTTTCAAGTTCTCTTTCATTGTTACCAGTAATTATTAAGGCAATAAATCTTTGAAACGGCGGAAGGTTATTTTCTCTTCTAATTTCAAGTTCTTTATCTAAAAATATATCAGGATCTTTATTGGTAATATCAGTAATCATTTTGGTATTTAGATTGTAAGTTTGAAAATAAACAGTTGCTGCTTTTCCTGTTCTACCTGCTCTTCCTGAAAGTTGATGATATAACTGTAAGTTTTTTTCAGCACCTCTTAGGTCATGACCTTGTGATGATAAATCAATATCAACTACTACTATACAATTTAAGCTTGGAAAATGAAACCCTTTAGAAATTAATTGAGTCCCAATTAAAATTTGGATTTCATTATTTATAATTTTTTCTATAACATCCAAAGAACTTTTTTTATTCATTGTATCACTGGAAAATATAGTTGTCTTTTGAGTGGGAAAAATTTTTTTAACCTCTTCTGATATTCTTTCAACACCAGGACCACTAAAAATAAAATCACATTTACCCTCTTTAGAGCAATCTCTATTTAGTAAAGCTTTATAGCCACAGTAATGACATAACAAATTTTGTTTGTTTTTATGATATACCAAATTTATTGAGCAATTTGGACATGAATAGCTAGTAAAGCATTTTTTACATAAAACATGTGGGGAAAATCCTCTTCTATTTAAAAAAAATAAAACTTGGTCTTTTTTTTCAAGATGTAAATTTACTTTTTCAATTGTTTCTTTAGATATCCAGGATTGAGATTCAAGTTTAGAATTATTTAGATTAATTATTTCATATTTTGGCAAAGATGCATTTAAATACCTTTGATCAAGTTTTGATAAACTATATTTGCCTTTTTTAATATTGTCATAAGTTTCAATAGATGGAACTGCGGTTATTAAATTAATTGGAATATTTTCAAAAGATGCTCTTGAAATTGCCATGTCTCTAGCATTGTAAGTTACTCCCTCATCTTGTTTGTAAGATTGATCATGCTCTTCATCAACAATAATTAATCCTAGTTTTTTAAAAGGTAAAAATAATGAAGATCGAGCCCCAATTACAACTTTAATTTTATCATTTGCTATTCCGCTCCAAATAATTTCTTTATTTTTTTTGGTAATGCCTGAGTGCCATACAGCCGGCTTGAAACCAAAAAATTCTATAAATTTATTTTGAAACTGTCCTGTTAATCCGATTTCTGGTAATAGAATTAATCCTTGAAAACCCTTATTAATTATCTCTTTTAAAGCCTCAAAATAGACCATTGTTTTACCTGAGCCTGTAGTGCCTTGTAAAACATGAACTCTAAATTTTTGATTTAATACATTCATTTTTTTTAATGAATTTTTTTGTTCTTTGGAAAGTTTTATTTTATTTTCTTTGATATCTATTTTGAATGTTTCATATGCTTCAATTGGTAACTTTTCTATGGCGCCACTACTTAATAATAATAATTTTAATGCCATACCTTTAGGCGTCATATTGTATTCTGAAAACCAGTTTAGGAATTTAATTATATTTTTCTTTAAGGGTGGAACATCTAATTTCCTTAAAACTTTTTTAATTGCAAAATTTTTATTTGTTTTTTTTTCAAAGTCATCCCACACAACTCCAGTCACCTCTGACTTTCCAAAAGGTACCAGCACATAGTCTCCAACTTTTAAAGTTAAATCAGAATTGTAGGTAAAAGGATGATTAAAAATATTTGGTATAAGAATCGGTACTTTCATATCTTTATAATATGAAAATATTTTAAGAGTGTATTGCTCTTTTATCTACTGATAAAGCTGCTTCTTTTACTGCTTCTGAAAATGTTGGGTGTGCATGACATGTTCTTGCAATATCTTCAGCGCTAGCACCAAACTCCATTGCAACTCCAATTTCCCCAATTAATTCACCTGCATGAGGTCCAATAATATGTGCTCCTAAAACTCTATCTGTTTTTTCGTCAGCTAGGATTTTAACAAAACCTTCTGCTTCATCAATTGCTTTGGCTCTTGAATTTGCCATAAATGAAAATTTACCAATTTTATATTTAATATTTGCTTCTTTTAATTGTTCTTCTGTTTTCCCAATTGAAGCAACCTCTGGTGTTGTATAAACAACTCCAGGAATAATATCATAATTAACATGTCCTGATTGTCCTGCAATATTTTCTGCAACTGCAATACCTTCGTCTTCAGCTTTATGAGCAAGCATCGGTCCATCAATTACATCTCCAATAGCATATACATTCTTAATATTTGTTTGAAATGCTTTGTCAGTTTTAATTCTTTTCTTTTCATCTAATTCAACACCAATTGCTTCTAAATTTAAGTTAGTTGTATTAGGTTTTCTACCAACAGATATAAGAACCACATCACATTCAAAATCTGCTTTTTTTCCATCTTTATCAGATGTTGAAACTTTAGCACCATTAGCATTTTTTTTAATTCCTTCTACTTTCGTCTGCATATGAAAATTAATTCCTTGTTTCTTTAATATTTTCATAAACTCTGTAGATATTTCTCTATCCATACCAGGAGTAATATGCTCTAAAAATTCAACTACATGTACTTCTGCACCCAATCTAGACCAAACAGACCCCATCTCTAATCCTATATAACCACCACCAACTACAACCATTTTTTTTGGCACAGTTTCTAAAGTTAATGCTCCTGTTGAAGATACAATTATTTTTTCATCAAATTTAATACCTGGTAATGCAACTGGCACCGACCCTGTACTAATTACTGTTTTGTCTGTTTCAATTATGGTTTCTTTTTTTTGATCATCTAATATCGAGATTTTATTTGCTGATTTAAAGCTTCCAGTGCCTTTAAAATAAGTGACTTTATTTTTTTTAAATAAAAACTCTACGCCCTTAGTCAAAATTGTCACCGCTTTATCCTTATTTTGCATCATTTTTTGAAGATTAAGTTTTACCCCACTCACCTCAATGCCAAGTTTAGATAAATTTTGCGCCTTATGATAATTTTCAGAAATATTTAGTAAATTTTTAGAAGGTATACACCCAACATTTAAACAAGTTCCACCTAATGAGCCTCTTGATTCTATACATGCAGTTTTAATTCCCAATTGCGCTAATCTTATTGCACACACATAACCTCCCGGACCACCACCTATTACAACTGCTTGGAATTTATCTGACATTTAAATATTTAAAAACAACCTTCTTGGATCCTCTAAATTTTCTTTAACCATTTTTAAGAACGATACTGACTCTTTTCCATCTATAATTCTGTGATCATAAGACAAAGCAAGATACATAATGGGTCTAATTTTAATCTCACCATCAACTACCATTGGTCTTTCAACTATATTATGCATACCTAACACACCAGATTGAGGCAAGTTTAATATTGGAGTAGATAACATCGAACCATAAACTCCACCATTACTAATTGTAAAGGTTCCACCCTGAAGGTCCTCTATGGTTATTTTTCCATCTCTTGCTTTTTCAGAAATAGTTTTAATATTTTTTTCAATATCTGCAAATGATAACTGATCAGCATCTCTTAATACCGGTACCACTAATCCCTTTTCAGTTCCTACTGCAAAGCTCATATTGTAATAATTTTTATAAATAATTTCATCTCCATCAATTTCAGCATTAACTGATGGATACATTTTTAGTGCAGCAACACATGCTTTTACAAAAAATGACATAAACCCTAATTTAATTCCATACCTGCTTTGGAAATCTTCCTGGTTCTCTTTTCTCATTTCCATTATACCGGTCATATCAACTTCATTAAATGTTGTTAATAATGCTGCATTTTCTTGTGCTTGTTTTAATCTTTTTGCAATTGTCTGTCTAAGCCTAGACATTTTAATTCTCTCTTCTTGACCATATTTAATTTTTCTTTCTGATGGCTGAGGGTTTTCTCCCATCATGCTAATTAGATCACCTTTAAGAATTCTACCTTCTTTACCAGAGCCACTAACTTTTTTTAAATCGATTTTATTTTCAACTGCCATTTTTCTTACAGCTGGTGAAAGTACTTCATTATTTTTATTTGAAGAATCGGTTTTTTCTTCTTTAACTTCATTGGTTAATATTAAAGGTTCTTCCTCTTCAGGTTCTTCAAAAACTTTAAGAATTTCTTTTTTAATTTCTAAATTAACTACATTATTTTCAGTTTTTTTAGGTTCAATTTTTGTAATTATTTTTTTTTCAGATGGTTGAGTTCCATTTTGACTTATCGTACCAAGAAGAGCTCCCACTTCTACGGTTTCACCATCTTTTGAATTTATTTCAGATAAAACTCCATCTATTGGAGATGGAACTTCTAAATTAACTTTGTCAGTTTCTAACTCTACAATTGCTTCATCGGCTTCAACTGTGTCACCTTCATTTTTAAGCCATTTAGCAACTGTTGCCTCTGTTATGCTCTCACCCAAAACTGGTACTAAAATTTTTTCACTCATTTTTATTCAAAAACCTTGTTAATAATCTCTTGTTGTTGTGAAATGTGTCTTTTTGCATATCCTGTTGCTGGAGATGCATCTGGACTTCTTCCTATATAAGAAATTTTACTATTATTAGCGTTAATAGTTTCTAATGTCCATTGTATATAGTCTCTTACTGAGAACCATCCGCCCATATTTTTTGGTTCTTCCTGGCACCAATAAAACTTAGCATTTTTAGCGTAAGGTTTAAGTTCCTTTACAAGAGTTTTTGCAGGAAATGGATATAGTTGTTCAATTCTGAACAATATTACATCATCTATTTTAAGTTTTTCTCTAGCATCCAATAAATCAAAATAAACTTTACCTGAGCACATTATTACTTTTTTAATCTCTGAAGCTTTTCTTAATTTTATAAAACCATTAGTTTTTGGGTCCACAGCATGGTCCCATAATATTCTATGAAATGAATTTTCTTTATTAAAATCTTCTAAATTTGAAACACAATACTTGTTTCTTAATAAAGATTTTGGTGTCATCATAATTAATGGTTTTCTAAAATCTCTATGCATTTGTCTTCTTAGTGCATGAAAATAATTTGCAGGAGTAGTGCAATTCATTACTTGCATGTTGTCATTAGAACATAGTTGTAAAAATCTTTCTAAACGAGCTGATGAATGTTCTGGGCCTTGACCTTCATATCCATGTGGTAAAAGCATTACTAAACCTGATGCTCTTGTCCATTTTCTTTCTCCTGATGCAATAAATTGATCTATTACTACTTGTGCTCCATTAGCAAAATCTCCGAACTGAGCTTCCCATATTGTAAGTGTGTTAGGTTCAACAAGACTGTAACCATACTCAAAACCTAGAACTGCTAATTCAGATAAAAAGCTGTCGACTACTTCAAATTGCTTTTGATTTTTTGAAATATTATTTAAAGGGACATAACGACTATTATCTTTTTGATTTCTTAAAACAGAATGTCTCTGGCTAAAAGTTCCTCTACCAGAATCTTGGCCAACTAGCCTAACTGGATATCCTTCTTCTAATAAAGATCCAAATGCCAACGCTTCTGCAGTTGACCAGTCTATGTTTGATCCATTTTCGACTGCTTTTTTTCTTGAGTCTAGTATTTTGGTTATTGTTTTATGTAAATTTAATTTTTCAGAATAAGAATTTATTTTTTCTGAAATCTCTAAAAGTTTTTTAGTATCTGCACCTGTTACTCCTCTTTTATCTTTTCCTTTTTCAGGTTTATATGCTGACCATGTGCCTTCAAACCATTCTATTTGTGGTTTGTAATTTTTTGCATTTTTAAGTTGATCATCAAGTAAATTTTTAAATTCTTTTATTGAGTTTTCTAAAATATCATTAGTAATTGTATTCTCAGATATCAATTTATTCCCATAAACATTTACTACAGAGGGATGTGATCTAATTTTTTCATACATCAATGGCTGAGTAAATGAAGGCTCATCTCCTTCATTATGACCAAATCTTCTATAGCAAATCAAATCTATAACCACGTCTCTATTAAATTTTAATCTAAACTCTGTAGCTATTCTTGCCGCATAAACGACAGCTTCTGGGTCATCTCCATTAGCATGAATAATTGGAGCATCAACCATTTTTGCTACATCAGATGGATAAGGTGAAGATCGTGCAAATCTTGGACTTGTTGTAAAACCTATTTGGTTATTAACAATAATATGAATTGTTCCACCAGTGTTATGACCTGGTAATCCAGACATTGCAAAACATTCGGCTACCACACCTTGGCCTGCAAATGCAGCATCACCATGTATCAATATGGGTATTACTTTATTTCTCTCTTTATCTTTATGAAAAAATTGTTTTGCTCTTGTTTGCCCAAGCACTACTGGATTAACTGCCTCTAAGTGAGATGGGTTATCTGTTAAACTAACATGCACAGAGTTTCCATCAAACTCTCTATTTGAAGATGCACCTAAGTGATACTTAACATCTCCAGCTCCTTCTTCTGATGATGCATTAATTTCTCCAGCAAATTCATTAAATATTCTTTTATATGATTTTTGCAAAACATTCGCTAATACATTCAGTCTACCTCTATGTGACATTCCAATCTTAACCTCTTTGACTGCAGACTGGCCACTAATCTTAATTATTTGTTCCAAAGCAGGAATTAAACTTTCTGCACCATCTAGTCCAAATCTTTTTGTTCCTACATATTTTTTATGTAAAAATTTTTCAAAACCTTCCGCTTGTATTAATTTATTTAAAATTGCTTCTTTACCATTTTTTGTAAAATTTAAGTTGTCTTCTGACTTTTCAATCCGATCTCTAAACCATTTTCTTTCAGTTGGATTTGATATATGCATATATTCATATCCAATTGGCCCACAGTAAGTTTTTTTCAAAAATACTAATATTTCTTTTATATTCGATTGATCTTTATTTATAACACCACCTAAATAAATATTTTTTTCATAGTCACTTTTTTTAAAATCAAAAGACTCTGGATGCAGTTCATCTAGATAATCTGACTGTAATAATTGCAATGGATCTAATTTAGCTATGAGATGTCCTCTTTGTCTATATGATCTAATCATAGAGACCGCTTTAATTGAGTCTTCATTTGATTTAGATAAATTTATTTGACCTACATTAGCTTGCTGAGTATTGCCTGATGGACTTTCTTCTTCTTGTTCAATTTTTTTTTGAAGTTCATCTATATCAATTTTATTTTTTAAGCCCCAAGATGGTCCATTAATTTCCTTAGCAATCATACTTAAGTCTTCGCCTATACCTTCAAAGTAATGCTGCCAACTTTCTGGGAGATCTTTATCTTTATTGATAAATTTTAAATACATTTGTTCTATAAATGCACTATTTGATTTACTAAGAAATGACGTTTTTTCGAATTCGAGATTTTTTGATGATGACATCTATTTTATTGATATAATATCAGATAAATAATTTTCAATTAGATAATTTATTAAATAATGTTTTTCCTAGTTCAGATGGTGATTTTGCAATTGTAATTCCACATTCTTCCATTTTTTTAATCTTATCTTCTGCCCCACCCTTACCACCAGAGATAATAGCTCCAGCGTGCCCCATAGTTCTTCCTGGGGGTGCTGTTATTCCAGCAACAAACCCAACCATAGGTTTTTTTATTTTGTGGTTTTTAACAAATTCAGCTGCTTCTTCTTCTGCAGAGCCACCAATTTCTCCTATCATAAGAATAGATTCCGTCTCATCATCATTTAAAAATAAATCCAAACAATCAATAAAGTTTGTTCCATTTATTGGATCTCCACCAATTCCTATACAAGTAGATTGTCCTAATCCATTTTCAGTTGTTTGAGCAACTGCTTCATAAGTTAAAGTTCCAGATCTTGAAACAATTCCCACTGAGCCTTTTTTGTGAATATTTCCTGGCATAATCCCAATTTTACATTCATCAGGAGTAATTATTCCTGGACAGTTAGGTCCTATCAATCGACTTTTTGAACTATTTAGCTTTTGTTTAACACGAAGCATATCTTGAATTGGTATACCTTCAGTAATACAAACTATAAGCTCAATAGATGCATCAATAGCTTCTATTATTGCTGCTGCAGCAAATTTTGCTGGCACATAAATCATTGTGGCATCTGCTCCAACTTCTTGTTTCGCATCAGCTACTGTATTAAATACTGGACGATCAAGATGTTTTTGTCCTCCTTTTTTTGGAGTAACTCCACCAACGAGATTTGTTCCATATTTTATGGCTTGCTCTGAATGAAAAGTTCCATGAGCACCTGTAAAACCCTGGCATATAACTTTTGTATTTTTATTTATTAAAACTGACATATTATTTTATTGCCTTTACAATTTTTTGGGCTGCATCATCTAGGTTTTCTGCTGAAATCAATTTGAGCCCCGAATTATCTAAAATTTCTTTTCCTTCTTTAAAGTTAGTACCAGCAAGTCTTACAACTAATGGAACACTTATGTTTATTTCTTTAGCAGCATCCACAACACCTTGTGCAAGGACATCACATCTCATAATTCCCCCAAATATATTTATTAATATTCCTTTAACATTTTTATCTGAAAGAATAATCTTAAGGGCAGCTGAAACTTTTTCTTTTGAAGCTCCTCCACCAACATCTAAAAAGTTTGCTGGCTCTTCACCATATAATTTGATTATATCCATTGTTGCCATTGCAAGACCTGCTCCATTGACCATACAGCCAATGCTTCCATCTAGCTTTATGTAAGCAAGATCGTGTTTACTCGCATCTATTTCTGCAGGATCTTCTTCATTTAAATCTCTAAGCTCGATTATTTCAGGATGTCTAAATAAAGCATTAGAGTCAAAATTAACTTTTGCATCTAAACAAATTATTTTTTTTTCTTTAGTTAATATAAGTGGGTTAACTTCAACCATGTTGGCGTCTGTGCCTAAAAACATTTTATATACTGATTTTATCAGTGCTATTGCTTGTTTTTTTGCATCATCCGCTAAAGCATAAATTGCAATTATTTTTTCACAGTCAGCAACAGAAATTTCATCAGTAATATCTATTTTAGTTGTTATAATTTTTTCTGGAGTTTTTTCTGCAACTTCTTCAATGTCCATTCCACCTTGGTCGCTGGATATAAATACTATTTTTGAACTTGCTCTATCTACTAAACAAGATAAATAGAATTCTTTATCAATATTAGAGGACTCTTCTACATATAATCTTTTTACTTCTCTTCCTGCTGGGCCAGTTTGATGTGTTACGAGTGTTTTTCCAAGCAATTCTTTTGCAGCAGCACTTAATTCATCAATTGTGTTTAAAATTTTTACACCTCCAGCTTTGCCTCGTCCACCAGCATGAATTTGTGCTTTTAAAACAAATTTTTCTGTTTTTAAAGATTTTACTTTTTTAATTAAGTCTTCAACTGTAAACGCAAAAACTCCTTCAGGAACTACCGCTCCATATTTTTTTAGAATTTGCTTGGCCTGGTGTTCGTGAATATTCATTATTTAGAAAGATCTGGATCTATTTTAGATGCGGCTTCCCAAAGGGCTTTAACAGCATCAATAGAGTGCATAAATTCCTTTTTTTCTTTTTCATCTAGATCGATCTGTTCTATTTTTTCTACACCGTTTTTTCCAATGATTACAGGTACGCCAGCATAAACATTGCTTACCCCATACTCTCCATTTAATTGAATGGCACACGGTAATAACTTCTTTTCATCTTTTAAGTATGCTTCTGCCATCTGAACTCCTGATGCTGCGGGTGCGTAAAATGCTGATCCCTTTTCTAAATATTTTACAATCTCAGCACCACCATCCCTTGTTCTTTGATTTATTTCTTCTAATCTTTCTTGAGTAATTTTACCTTCTTTAACCAAGTCTAATAAAGGTTTTCCTGAAACTTTTGTAAATCTTGGTAATGGTACCATTGTGTCTCCATGACCTCCCATTACCATTGCGTCTATTTCTTTTACAGGAACATTAAGCTCTTCTGATAGAAATAATTTAAATCTTGAGCTATCTAAAATTCCTGCCATTCCAACTACTTTATTAGCTGGCATACTAGAAAATTTTTGAAATGCCATTACCATTACATCAAGTGGATTTGTGATACATATAACAAAGGCATTAGGTGCATTTTTTTTTATTCCTGCTGCTACTTGTTTAATAATCTTTAAATTAATCCCTAATAAATCATCTCTACTCATTCCTGGTTTTCTTGGAACTCCTGCAGTTATTATAATTACATCTGAGTCTTTAATGTCTTCATAATTATCTGTACCTGAAAATTTTACATTAAAACCATCAACAGATGATGATTGGGCAATATCTAAAGCTTTTCCTTTAGCTATACCGCTGGCAACATCAAAAAGGACAACTTCATTGGCTACTTCTTTAGTTCCAATTAAGTGTGCTAAAGTTCCACCAATTTGTCCCGCACCTATTAGAGATATTTTTTTCATATTTTTTCCTATTTCATTGTTGGCATGACGAATTCTGCATTTGATCTAATTCCAGAAGGCCATCTTGAAGTTACTGTTTTTAATTTTGTATAAAATTTAATTCCTTCAGCACCATGCATTGCGCTATCTCCAAATAATGATCTTTTCCAACCACCAAAACTATGAAATGCCATTGGCACAGGTATTGGTACATTAATTCCAACCATGCCAACTTGGATTTTGCTTGCAAAAGTTCTTCCAGCATCACCGTCTCTGGTATAAATGCTTACTCCATTTCCATACTCGTGATCATTAATCAATTTTGTTGCTTCTTCAAAAGTTTTTACTCTAATAACTGATAAAACAGGTCCAAATATTTCTTCTTTATAAATTCTCATATCTTTTTTTACATGATCAAATAAGCAGCCTCCTATAAAAAAACCATTTTCATAACCTTGAAGCTTAATATTTCTTCCATCAACAACTAATTTTGCACCTTCTTCAACTCCAAGATCGACATAGCTTTTTACTTTTTCTAAATGATCTCTAGTAACTAAAGGACCCATTTCAGATGTTTTATCCATGCCAGGACCAACTTTTAAAGCTTCTGCTTTTTTTGATAAACGAGCAACTAATTCATCTCCTATGTCTCCTACAGCAACTGCTACTGATTGAGCCATACATCTTTCACCTGCTGAGCCATATGCAGCACCCATTAGTCCATTTACTGCTCCATCAAGGTCACAATCAGGCATTACAACTAAATGATTTTTTGCACCACCTAAAGCCTGTACCCTTTTTTCATTTTTTGCAGAATTTTCATAAATATACTTAGCTATAGGAGTAGAGCCCACAAAGCTTACTGCTTTAACATCTTTATTAATTAAAATCGCATCAACAGCTTCTTTATCTCCATTAATAACATTAAAAACACCATCTGGAAGTCCAGCTTCTTTTAATAATTCTGCTAATCTTAATGGGCAAGACGGGTCTTTTTCTGATGGTTTTAAAATAAAGGTATTTCCACATGCTATTGCAATTGGAAACATCCACATCGGTACCATTGCTGGAAAATTAAAAGGTGTAATACCCGCAACCACTCCTAGTGGTTGACGCATTGACCAGCTATCTACATTTGTACCTACATTCTCTGAAAACTCTCCTTTAAGTAAATGTGGAATTCCACATGCAAATTCAACAACCTCCAATCCTCTTGTTAGAGACCCTTTTGCATCTTCATAAACTTTACCATGCTCTGAAACAATTAATTTTGTAAGTTCGTCTGAATTCTTTTCTATTAGTTCTTTAAATTTAAACATTATTCTTGCTCTTTGAAGAGATGGTTTTAATGACCATGTTTCAAAAGCCTTTTGAGCAACAGCTACTGCCTGATCAAGATCGAGCTTGCTTGCAAGCCTAACTTCTGACTCTTGTTCACCAGTTGCTGGGTTAAAAACTTTACTTTTTCTATCAGAAGAGCCCGAAATGAGCTTTCCTCCAACGAAATGTTCTATTAAATTCATGAATGCTGTTATTTAAAGCGGTAATTAGGCTGTTGCAAGCATTTTCTTTAATTCAGCTATAGCTTTTGCAGGATTTAGTCCTTTTGGACAGGCATTAGTACAATTCATAATAGTATGACACCTATAAAGCTTAAGCTCATCAGCTACTTTTTTTAATCTCTCTTTTCTTTCGTCATCTCTACTATCAACTATCCATCTGTACGCTTGTAGTAATACAGCAGGCCCTAAATATTTGTCACCATTCCACCAATAACTTGGGCAGGATGTTGAGCAGCATGCACACATAATGCACTCGTACGCTCCATCTAGTTTTTCTCTATCTTTTTTAGATTGAATAATTTCAGTTGTTTCAACTTTAGTATTAGTTTTTAACCAAGGCTCTATTGACTGGTACTGTTTATAAAGTCCATTTAAATCCCCAATCAAATCTCTTTTAACTTTTAAATGTGGAAGAGGATAAATATTTATATCACCTTCAATTTCAGAATGAGGCGTTGTACATGCAAGACCATTCTTACCATCCATATTCATAGCACAAGAACCACAAACACCATGAGCGCAAGATCTTCGATACGCTAGTGATGGGTCTATTTCACTTTTAATTTTATTTAATAAATCTAGAACTTTTGTAGGACAGTTGTCCATATCAACTTCATATGTGTCTATTCTTGGATTTTCTCCAGTTGATGGATCCCATCTATAAATATTAACTTTTCTGATATTTTTTGATCCAGTTGTATCTTTGTAATATTTACCTTTTTGAACTTTAGAATTTTCAGGTAAACTAATTTGAACCATTAATAAACTCTCTCTTGTGGCGGAAAATATTGGACCTCATTTGTTAATGTTGTTTTATGAACTGGTCTATAGTCAATTTTAGTATTTTTTCCATCACACCAAGCAATAGTATGTTGCATAAATTTTTCATCATCTCTCTTTGGAAAATCTTCTCTAGCATGAGCACCTCTACTCTCTTTTCTATTATAAGCAGAATCAACTGTGGTAATTGCTTGTCTAATCAAATTATCAAATTCCAATGTTTCAACTAAATCTGTATTAAAAACTAAAGATTTATCTTTGACTGAGATTGACTTCATCCCATCATAAACTTTTCTTATTTCATCAACTCCTTCTTTTAAAGTCTTATCTGTTCTAAAAACTGCACATTTTGATTGCATGATCTTTTGCATTGAAAGTCTAAGTTCTGCAGTGCTAGTTTCTCCATTAGCATTTCTAAGTTTATCAAATCTTTCTAAACATTTTTCAGTCTCAGTTTCACTTACTTCTTCATGAGGTGTGCCAGGCTTTACTAATTCTGCAGCTCTCATTGCTGCAGCCCTTCCAAACACAACTAAATCAATCAATGAATTTGAACCCAATCTATTTGCTCCATGAACAGAAACACATGCAGCCTCTCCGATTGCCATAAGACCTGGAACAGTTTTTTCAGAACCATTAACGGTTAAAACTTCTGCTTTATAATTAGTAGGAATACCTCCCATATTATAATGCACAGTAGGTACAACAGGTATTGGTTCTTTTGTTACATCAACGTTAGCAAATAATCTTGCTGCCTCTGTAATTCCTGGAAGTCTACTTTCTATAATATTTTTATCTAAATGACTTAAGTGTAAATGGACATGGTCTTTTTCTTTACCAACACCTCTTCCTTCATTTATCTCAATTGACATTGATCTACTCACTACATCTCTAGATGCTAAATCCTTTGCATTTGGCGCGTATCTCTCCATAAACCTCTCGCCCTTTGAATTAACCAAATATCCACCCTCCCCTCTAACACCCTCTGAAATTAAAGTTCCATGACCATAAATTCCTGTTGGATGAAATTGAACAAATTCCATATCTTGTAAAGGAAGACCTGCTCTAAGTACCATTGCATTACCATCACCTGTACATGTGTGAGCTGATGTTGCAGAATAATAAACTTTACCATAACCACCCGTTGCAATTATTGTTATATGGGCTCTAAATCTATGGATAGTTCCATCATTTAAATTCCAAGCTATAAGACCTTTGCATTCACCATCTTTCATTATTAAATCCAACGCAAAGTATTCAATAAAAAATTCAGTGTTGTGCTTTAATGCTTGTCCATAAAGGGTATGAAGTATTGCGTGCCCTGTTCTATCGGCAGCCGCGCATGTTCTTTGAACAATACCATTACCATAATTTTTAGTCATTCCACCAAATGGTCTTTGATAAATTTTTCCATC
Source organism: Candidatus Pelagibacter sp. PS_43 (assembly GCF_059417795.1). Classification (NCBI taxonomy): domain Bacteria; kingdom Pseudomonadati; phylum Pseudomonadota; class Alphaproteobacteria; order Candidatus Pelagibacterales; family Candidatus Pelagibacteraceae; genus Candidatus Pelagibacter; species Candidatus Pelagibacter sp. PS_43. The sequence goes on from NZ_CM182066.1 coordinate 1,099,607, forward strand.
ATCTGTTCTACTAAATGGAACTCCATACTTTTCTAATTCTATTACTGCCTTTGGTGCTTCCTTACAAAGATACTCAATACTATCCTGATCACCCAACCAATCTGCACCTTTAACCGTATCATACATGTGCCATCTCCAATCATCTTCTCCCATGTTTCCAAGGGCAGCAGAGATTCCACCTTGTGCAGCAGATGTGTGACTTCTTGTTGGAAATACTTTTGATATACAAGCGGTTTTTAATCCTGCTTCACTCAAACCAACTGCAGCTCTTAAACCTGAGCCACCAGCGCCAAGCACAATAACATCATATTCGTGATCTATAATTTTGTAAGCACTCATATATTTAAATTAAATACTATAATAATCGTAATTAGTGGAACTACTATAGCAAAAATTTGTAATGCTTTGTTTGCGGCATTTTTGTTTTTTTCATCATTAATATAATCTTCAAATACCTCACTAATACTTAAATTAGAGAAAAAAAATGCAAGTATCAAAAATAATGAAAATAATATTTTTGATGATTTTGTAGAAAAAAAACCCAGCACATCGGCATAATCTTTATCAAAAATACCTACAAAATTTATTATAAACCAGCACATTAAAGGAACTAAAATAGCTGAGCTTACTTTTAAAAGTACCCACTTTTTAGTTACATTATTCATAAAAATTATTTTCCTAAAAGGTAAATTAAAATTGTTAATAAAAATGAGCCGATAATCACAACTAAACCTGTAATTTTAGTAGTTTTTAATTCAAAACCGTATCCCATATCCATTATTAAATGTCTTATTTCGCTGAGGATTTGAAAACTAAATGACCATGTTAATCCTAAAATTATAAATTTTCCAAACATGGATTGTAAAAAAACTTTTGTAAATTCATAACTAGTCTCTCCTAATAATAAAGAGGCAACCCAAACACATATAGCTGTGATTGCAACTATATTTATTATTCCGGTAATTCTATGAGAAATCGAAACCAAAGATGAAATATGCCATCTATAAACTTGTATATGAGGGGATAAAGGATTGTTATTTTCCATCAATATTTTTTTTAATTAAAGTTTCAGCAATTTCAACTGCATTTAATGCAGCTCCTCTTAGTAAATTATCAGAAACAATCCATAAGTTTAACGAGTTTTTATTTGTTTTATCTTCTCTTATTCTAGATATATAAGTTTCATCACTACCTTCAGCTTCAAAAGGAGTAATGTAGCCCCCATCTTCTCTTAAATCATGTACTTTACATCCCTTAGCGTTACTTAAGGCATCTTGAACTTCTCCTAAAGAAAATGGTTTTTCAAATTGAATATTCACTGACTCTGAATGTGAAACCATAACTGGAATCCTTACGCAAGTTGCTGTTAGTTCAATTTGCTCATCAAGTATTTTTTTTGTTTCATTTGTCATTTTTAACTCTTCTTTAGTGTAGCCATCATCTGAAAAAAGATCGATATGAGGTATTGCATTAAAGGCTATTTGTTTAGTAAAATTTTTAGATGTAATTTTTTTATTGTTTAACGATAGTTTAGTTTGTTCAATTAATTCATCCATTGGACCTTTGCCACCTCCTGAAACAGACTGATAAGTTGAAACAACTATTCTTTGAATCTTAAATAAATCATGTAAAGGTTTTAATACAATGACTAATTGTGCAGTAGAACAATTTGGATTGGCTATAATATTTTTTTTCATATTTTTAATAGCATCTGCGTTCACCTGAGGAACAATTAAGGGCACATCTTGATCCATTCTATAAAAACTAGAGTTATCAATAACAACTGAATGTTTTGCTGCTAATGGTGCATACTTCTCAGAAATTTTTCCTCCAGCAGCAAAAAAGGTAATTTTAGTTTTTGAAAAATCAAAAGTTTCAAGATTAAAAACTTCATGATCCTTACCATTAAAAACTATTTTTTGACCAGCACTTTTAGATGAGGCTACCAAAAATAATTCATTTATTTTTAATTTTTTCCTCTCTAATACTTCGAGAATTTTTCTTCCTACATTGCCTGTGGCACCTACAATTGCTATATTCATGATACTACAAGATTTTATACTAGATGAAGGGTAAATCGCAAACTTTTCCATCAAAAGTTTTACCATTTATATCAATTTTAAAAGTCTGAGTGTTTTTCCAAAAAGGTTTTTTAATCATGGCTATTCCAATTACTTGCTTAAATAGAGGAGAATAAGTTGCTGACCTTAATTCACCAATAATAACATTGTTAACATCATAAATATTTTTTGAAGATGTAAGACTTATTTCTTGTAAATCAATCTTTACCCCTTTTAACTTTTTTAGAGCTCCTTCGGATTTTATCTTTTTTAAATTCTCTTTACCTAGAAATTCAACCTCACTATCCAAAGAAACATATTGGTCAAAACCACATTCAAAAGGATTATCATTATTGTCAAAATCGTTCCCATAGGATAGTAGTGCGCTTTCAATTCTTTCTATTAAATTTGGACACCCAGGCTTTACATTATACTGATTTCCAACTTCAAATAATTTATCATATAGCTTTTTTCCTATCTCAGGATTTTGAATGTAAGCTTCAAATCCCCCTTGTTTTGACCAGCCAGATCTTGCTATTAAATGTTGTTCACCTTCATAGTCAAAATAATCAAAACCAAAAAACTTTAGTTCAGTAATTTTTTTTCCAAAAATTTCTTCCATTAGCGCAAAAGATTTTGGGCCTTGTATTGCAATTATATCTACAGTTGGCTCTATGATGTTAACTTCAAATTTATATCCGGATGCTAATCCTTTTGCATAAAATAATACGTCAGAATCTGCAATTGATATCCACCATTTATCGTCTGCTATTTTTAAAATTACAGGATCATTAACTAAGTTTCCTAAATCATCTACTATCGGGCAGTAATAACATCTTCCTATTTTTGATTTTGATAAATCTCTACATGTCATTAACTGAACTAATTTTGCTGAATCTTTTCCAGATATTTCAACCTGTCTTTCGGCAGCAACATCCCATACTTGAACATATTTTTTTAAATGGTGATATCCATCTTCAATTGAACCAAAGGCCGCCGGTAACAACATGTGATTATAGACTGTATAAGCTGTTACACCTTGTTTTTCTATTCTTGAGGTATAAGGGGTGCTTCTTAATCTTCTAGATTTTGCTATTGAATAATTTTTCATTTATTTAAAAATTCCAAAATCTTTTCTCGCATTTCAAAAGCTTTTTCAATCATAATCATATGTCCAGATCCTTTAATTATATGGGTAGTTGAATTTTTGACTAAATTTGCAAATTTTTTTCCACTTTCTAAATTAGCCATCTTGTCTAGTTCTCCCAATATAAACATAGCTGGACAATTTATAGCTTTAGCAGCATCAGACCCATTTTGATAATTATTACAGGCAACAAGATCAACTGCTAAAATTTCTCTGATGTCTCTGGGTGATTGGATTATTCTTTCAACTGGATTTCCGCCAATAAATTTTTTTGAACCTTCATATCCCCACTTCATCATTAATTTTACAGCATTAGAGTCTCCGTTTGTTGCTAGATCAATGAGATCTTTATGAACAGGCATTCGATAAGAGCCCCCAACAAAAACTATCTTTTTTAATCTATCTTTGTATTTAAATGAATATTCTAAAGCTTCTAGACAACCTTGAGAATGACCTACAAGAATTATATTATCCAATTTTAATTCTATAAATACTTTTTCCAGCCACTCAGTAATTTTTTCAATAGTATCAATAGATGGACCGTCAGAATTTCCATGCCCTGGTAAATCAATTGATAAAACATTAAAATTTTTATTTGAAAAAAATTGTTCGGTTAGAGACCAAACAATGTGTGAAAGGCCACTTCCATGTAGAAATACTATTGTATCTTTAGAATTATCTATGCCTTGTCCTGCATCTGAAGCATGAACACTTTTATTTTCTATGGTTATTATCAATCAATTACCTAAAATTTTTTTCTTAGTTCAAATTTTTGAATTTTTCCCGTAGAAGTTTTTGGTAATTCACAGAAAACAACTTGTTTTGGAACCTTAAAACTAGCCAAAGTTTCTTTACAGAAGCTTATTAATTCTTTTTCAGTTGTAGGCTTGTCTTTTACCATTTCAATAAATGCACATGGTACCTCTCCCCATTTTTCATCAGGCTTAGCAACAACAGCAGCAATTGATACTGAAGGGTGTTTAGAAAGCGTATTTTCGATCTCAATTGAAGATATATTTTCTCCTCCAGAAATAATTATATCTTTAGATCTGTCTTGTATTTTAACATAACCGTCTGGGTGCATTACCGCTAAATCTCCAGAATGAAACCAGCCACCAGCCATAGCTTTATCAGTTGCTGCTTTGTCCTTAAAATAACCTTTCATGACCACGTTACCTCTAAGCATAATCTCACCAATTGTTTTTCCATCTCTTGGAACTTCTTGCATAGTTTCAGGGTCCATAATAGTTGCACCTTCAAGATTAGGATACCTCACACCTTGTCTTGCTTTAATTTCATTTTGTTTGTCTTCATCAAATTCATTCCAATCATTATTCCAAGCGCACTGGGTAACATGACCATAAGTTTCTGTTAAACCATAAACATGCATTACTTCAAAACCAAGTTCTTTCATTTTTTTGAAAATTATACTTGGTGGTGGAGCTCCTGCGGTAAGCACATGAACTTTGTGTTTTAATTTTTTTCGATCACTTTCTGGAGCACCCGTAATCATATTTAATACGATTGGTGCACCTCCAAAATGAGTAACATTGTATTTATCAATTAACTCAAAAATCTTTTTAACATCTATATTTCTTAAACAAATAGTCCTTCCATTTAACATTGGAACTGTCCAAGGATAGCACCAGCCATTACAATGAAACATTGGAACAATTGTTAAAAAATTTAATCTGTTAGGCATATTCCATGCAACTGCACTTCCTGTTGCCATTAAATATGATCCTCTATGATGATAGACAACTCCTTTAGGATTTCCTGTTGTTCCAGAGGTGTAGCTTAATGATATAGCTTGCCACTCATCTTCTGGTCTTTTCCAAATAAAACCATCATCACCTGTTTCTAAGAAGCTTTCATATTCTAGTTCGCCAATTTTTTCTAACTTTGACTGATCTGCAAACTTATCGTGTATGTCGATAATAGTTATTTTTTTATCCAATTTACTTAATGCTTTTTTTACTTCTATGTGAAGTTGTCTATCTACTACTAATACTTTTGCATCACTATGTTTTAAAATATAAGAGATAGTATTAGCATCTAGCCTAATATTTATTGTGTTTAACACAGCACCCATCATAGGAACTGAATAATGAGCCTCAAAAATTTCTGGTGTGTTAAAAGCTAAAAACGAAACGGTATCACCTTTACTAACACCAATTTTTTCGAGTGCACTAGCAAATTTAGTGGTTCTTTTATAAACTTCAGCCCAAGTATATTTTCGATCTTCGTAAACAATTGCTTCATAATTTGGGTAAACATCTTTTGCTCTTTCCAAAAAAGATATCGGTGTTAATGGAACATAGTTTGCTGCATTTTTGTCTAAATTAGTATCGTAATGACTCATTTTAATTAAATTTAAAATTCATTATATTTGAGCTTCCAGATATGGCTGATTTATAATGTTGCTCTGCTCTTGGTAAAACTTTATCAAAGTAAAATTTTGCCGTATTTATTTTATCATCATAAAAGTTTTTGTTCTCATCGTAATTTTTAAAACTTATATCTAAAACCTTTATCCAAGCATACGCAACAGACACAAACCCAAGTGTCTTTAAATAATCGTTTGCTGCTGCACTCACATCGTCTTTATCTGATTTTGTTTTTTCATTTATCCATTCACTAAACTTAGTTAAGATGCTTAAATAGTGAGCAAAATCCTTAGTAAATGGCTTAATTTTTTCGTTATCTATATCTGTTTCAGATTTTATTAGATCTAAAAATTTATTAATTATACTTCCATTTTTATTGGATAATTTTCTAAAAACTAAGTCTGCAGCTTGCACAGAATTTGTTCCCTCATATATTGGTGTTATTCTGTTGTCTCTAAATAATTGTTCTATCCCTTGGTCTTTGGTATAGCCATAACCTCCATGAATTTGCATTGCATCATTTGTAATTTCCATGCCTAGATCTGTAAATAATGACTTTACCACTGGAGTCATTAGCGAAACAAAATCAGAGGCCTCTTGGCGAATTTTTTCATCTGGATGATTCAGGCTAACTTCAGTTTGTTGCGATAACCAAAAACATAAGGCTCTTTCACCCTCTATTATTGATTTCATATTTAATAATGATCTTCTTATATCAGCATGCTCAATTATAAAATCTGCACCATTAGTAGATTTAGTATTATTAGTTTTACCTTGTTTTCTTTCTTTTGCGTAAGCAAGTGAATTTTGATAAGCAATTTCAGAAATTCCTAATCCTTGAATACCAACAACTATTCTTTCAAGATTCATCATTGTAAACATTGCATTTAGACCTTTGTCTTTTTTACCAATCATAAAACCTGTAGCTTGATCAAAATTTAACACACATGTAGCAGAACCTTTAATACCCATCTTGCTTTCAATGGATCCTGTTGATATTCCATTTCGTTGGCCAACAGTCCCATCCTCATTTACTTTAAATTTAGGAACTAAAAATAAGCTAATACCCTTAGTCCCAGCAGGAGAATCTGTTGCTCTAGCAATTACTAAATGAATAATATTTTCTGTCAAATCTTGGTCTCCCGAAGTAATAAATATTTTCTGACCAGTAATTTTATAAGTTCCGTCACTTTGTTTTTCTGCTTTTGTTTTTAAAAGTCCTAAATCAGTTCCACACACAGGTTCTGTTAAGCACATTGTGCCACTCCATTTACCTTCCACTATCTTGGGTAAATACCTATTTTTTATTTCATCTGAAGCATGATGATTAATACAGTTGTATGCTCCAATACTTAATTCACTATATAATTTAAATGATAGGCTTGCAGAAGAGAGCATTTCATCAAAAAATGCACTTACAGTTTTTGGCATTCCTTGGCCACCATATTTTGGATCACAAGATAAAGAAGTCCAACCATCTTCAATATATTTTTGGTACGCTTCTTTGTATCCTGGGGGTGTTCTTACTACTCCATTTTCTAAAACTGCAGGATTTTCATCTCCTATTTTTGCAAGTGGTAAAATTAAATTTTGATTTATTTTTGCTGCCTCATCTAATATATCCTTAACTAGTTCAGAGCTGACTTCTTTATATTTTTCTAATTCATTGTAATTTTTGTTGTCTCTCAATTTCTCAAAAAGAAACATCATGTCTTCTACTGGAGCAGAATAGGTTGGCATAAAAATAGTTTAGAATAATTAATAGATTATTGCAATTTTGAAATTATCGCATCACCCATTTGAGAAGTTGAAACCTCTTTTGTGCCTTCTGATAGAATATCTTTAGTTCTTAAGCCGTCATTTAGTACATCTTGAACCGCTTTCTCTAAAGCCTCCGCCTCTTTATCTAAATCCAAAGAATATTTTAAAGCCATTGCAAAACTTAAAATACTAGCGATTGGATTAGCAATTCCTTTGCCGGCTATATCAGGTGCCGATCCATGAATGGGTTCGTACATTGCTCTCATTTCTCCTTCTTTATTTTTAGCTCCTAATGATGCTGATGGCAGTAAACCTAACGAACCAGTTAACATTGAGGCTTGATCAGATAACATGTCTCCAAACAAATTATCCGTAACAATCACATCAAATTGTTTTGGATTTCTTAATAACTGCATAGCGCAGTTGTCTGCAAGCATATGACTTAGTTCTACATCCTTATATTCTTTGTCATGTAATTCTTGAACTTCTTCTTTCCACAATTGCCCAGCTTCCATCACGTTAGATTTTTCACACGAAGTAACTTTGTTGGATCTTTTTCTTGCTAAATCGAAGGCAACTTTAGCCACTCTAACTATCTCGCTAGTAGTATAAGTGTGAGTATTTATGCCTTTTCTTTCTCCATTTTCTATTGGTTTAATTCCTCTTGGTTCTCCAAAATAAATTCCACCTGTTAATTCTCTTACAATCATTATATCTAATCCGGATACAATCTCTGGCTTTAAAGTTGATGCATCAACTAATTGCTCAAAGCAAATTGCTGGTCTCAAATTTGCAAATAATTTTAATTCTTTTCTTAATTTCAATAATGCTCTTTCAGGTTTTTTAGAAAAATCTAAATTATCCCACTTTGGACCACCAACAGCTCCTAACATTACAACTTCACTTTCTAAAGCTTTATAAAAAACTTCATCTGTAATTGGAATTCCATGTTTATCGTAAGAACATCCTCCAGCTAAATCTTGATCAATCTCAAAGTCCAAAGATTTATTTGAATTTAACCATTGAATAATTTTTTTCACTTCCTGAATTACTTCAGGACCAATGCCATCCCCAGGTAAAAGTAAAATTTTTCTTTTTTTTACTTTAATCATTAAATATCCATGGCTTAGTATTTTTTAAATTTTCCTCAAATGTCATGATTTTATCTTTTTTTGCTAATGAAAGAGCAATATCATCTAATCCCTCTAATAGGCATTTTTTTTTAAAAGGATCAATATCAAACTTTATTTCATTATTTCCAAAAATTATTTTCTCTTCCATTAAATCAATTGCTATTTCCTCTTTTCTTTTTGAATATTCAGATAATTCTTTAATTTTATTTTCTTCCAAAGTAATTGGCAAAATTCCATTTTTAAAACAATTATTATAAAAAATATCTGCATAGCTTGAGCTTATCACACATGTTATACCAAAATCTAATAATGCCCAGGGCGCATGTTCTCTTGATGACCCACAGCCAAAATTTTTACCTGCAATTAATATTTTTGATTGAATGTAAGGCTCTTGATTTAAAACAAAATCTTTTAAACTATTACCGTTATCATCGTACCTCATTTCGAAGAATAAATTTTTACCAAGTCCAGTTCTCTTAATTGTTTTTAAGAACTGTTTAGGAATAATCATATCTGTATCAATATTAACTATTGGTAAATAAGCTGGAATGCTTTTAAGTGTATTAAATTTTTTCATTTCTAATTTTGATATTTTCTAACATCATCAAGATTTCCAGAAATGGCTGCAGCAGCTGCCATTCCAGGGCTTACTAAATGCGTACGCCCACCTCTTCCTTGTCGACCTTCAAAGTTTCTATTTGATGTTGATGCGCATCTTTCCTCTGGTTTTAATTTATCAGCATTCATAGCTAAACACATAGAGCAACCTGGCTCTCTCCATTCAAATCCTGACTCTATAAAGATTTTATCAAGCCCTTCTTGTTCTGCTTGTTCTTTAACTAACCCAGATCCTGGAACAACCATTGCATGAACATGTGCTGCTTTTTTTTTATCCTTTAATATTTTTGCAGCCTCTCTTAAATCCTCTATTCTACCATTTGTACAACTTCCAATAAAAACTTTATCAATTTTTATATCTGTAGCTAATGTATCGGCCTTTAAACCCATATATTTCAAAGATCTTTCTATAGAATTTTTCTTATCCTCATCTTTTTCATTTTGTGGATTTGGAACTTTGCCATCAATAGTGATGACGTCTTGAGGAGATGTTCCCCAAGTAATCATGGGAAGAATATCTTCTGCAACCAAGTTTATTTCTTTATCAAATTTAGCACCATCATCTGTTTTTAAACTCATCCAATATTTCATAGCTTTATCCCAATCTGTATTTTTTGGGGACATTGGCTTGCCTTTTAAATATTCAAAAATTTTTTCGTCTGGGGCTATTAATCCAGCTCTTGCTCCACCTTCAATTGTCATATTGCAAATTGTCATTCTTTGCTCAACACTTAAAGATGAAATTAGGCTACCTGAATATTCTATAACAGATCCTGTTCCACCTGCAGTACCAATAACACCTATAATTTGTAAAATTACATCTTTTGAAGTCACACCAATTGGAAGCTTTCCATTTACATTTATTCTAAAATTTTTTGCTTTTTTTTGCACTAAGGTTTGAGTTGCTAAAACATGTTCAACTTCAGATGTGCCTATACCAAAAGCTAGGGCTCCAAATGCTCCATGGGTTGCTGTATGACTGTCTCCACAAACAATTACTGTTCCTGGTTGTGTAAATCCTTGCTCTGGTCCAATAATATGAACTATACCTTGTCGTTTATCATTCATTCCTAAATATTGAATTCCAAACTCTTTACAATTGTTTTCCAAAGTATCTACTTGAATTTTTGACTCTGCATCAGCAATACCCTTAGATCTATCAGTAGTTGGAACATTATGATCTGCAACAGCTAGGGTAAGACTTGGTTGTCTTACTTTTCTATTTGCATTTCTTAATCCTTCAAATGCTTGGGGGCTTGTAACTTCATGGACTAAATGCCTATCAACAAAAAGTAGGGCTGTTCCATCTTCCTGCTGATCAACTAAATGATCGTTCCAAATTTTATCGTAAAGAGTTAAAGGCATTGAAAAAAAATTATTTTTTTTCTTCAGTTTTTTCTATTTTTGTTTCTACTTGAGCTTCTGGTTGTTTTTCAGTCTCAGCTTCTACAGCTTCTACTGGTGCTAAAGTTTCTTCTGTTACTGTTTCAGGCTTAACATCAACTTCTATACCTATTTTTTTTCTAATTTTTTCTGCAATTCTAGCTGATTTACCTGTTCTATCTCTTAAGTAATATAATTTAGCTCTTCTAACTTTTCCATGTCTTATTACAGTAATTGAGTCAATAACGGTTCCATATAAAGGAAACGTTCTTTCAACACCCTCACCAAATGAAATTTTTCTAACTGTAAATGATGAATTAAGATCTCTATTTTTTCTAGCAATACAAACACCTTCGAAATACTGAATTCTATCTTTTTTTCCTTCAGTAATTCTCACACCAACTTTAATAACATCGCCAGGAAAAAATTCTGGTATCTTTTTTTCTGCTAATATCTTTTTAACGTTAAATTGGTTTATTTCTTCAATCGTTTTCATAATGCTATATTTTTAATTAGTTTTTCTTATACTTTTCCCATAAATCTGGTCTTCGGACGCGTGTTATAGCCTCTGATTGTGATAAACGCCAGTCTTTAATTTTGTTATGATCTCCTGATAATAGCACATCTGGAACGCTTTTTTCCTCCCAAATTTGAGGTTTTGTATACTGGGGATACTCTAAAAGTCCATTCTCAAAGCTCTCATCACTTTTTGATTGTTCATTTCCTAAAACGCCAGGTAATAATCTTAGAATACTATCTAAAACAACAAATGAAGCCGTTTCTCCTCCTGACAAAATAAAATCACCAATGCTAAGTTCTTCAATATTTCTGGTCGACAATATTCTTTCATCAACACCCTCAAAGTGCCCACAAATTAAACTTACAGATTTTTCTCTTGATAATTCTAAAGCTAATTTTTGATCAAGTTTTTTTCCTTTAGGAGATAAATAAAAAATTCTTTCTCCTTCCTTTTTATTTTGATCAATAGATTTTGCTAATACATCAGCCTTTAGCAACATTCCAGAACCACCTCCAAATGGAGTGTCATCTACAGTTTTGTGTTTATCTTCTGCTGCATCTCTTATGTTTACAACTTTTAAATCCCAGATTTTATTTGCTAAAGCTTTCCCATAAAGCCCCTTGCTTAAAGGGCCAGGAAAAATATCTGGGTAAAGTGTAAAAATTTGAGCTTGCCACATAAGTCAAACTATTTTGCTTCTTCTTTAGGAGCATCTGCTTTAGGAGCTGCCTCTGCTTTTGGAGCTTCTTCTTTAGGAGCATCTGCTTTAGGAGCTGCCTCTGCTTTTGGAGCTTCTTCTTTAGGAGCATCTGCTTTAGGAGCTGCCTCTGCTTTTGGAGCTTCTTCTTTAGGAGCATCTGCTTTAGGAGCTGCCTCTGCTTTTGGAGCTTCTTCTTTAGGAGCATCTGCTTTAGGAGCTTCATCACCTTCTTTTTTTCTTTCTTTTTTTGGAACCGCTTTAAGAGGATTACTTCCATTTACTGGCATTGTGATTAAATTATTTTCACCTAATATTCTTGCAACTCTAGTAGTTGGTTGTGCACCTTCACCTAACCAATATTTAATTCTTTCAGCTTCTAATCCAACTCTTTCTTTTTTATCTTTTGGTAAAAGAGGATTAAAAAATCCTACCTTCTCAATAAATCTTCCATCTCTTGCACGTCGGCTATCAGCTACAACTACTTTGTAAACTGGTCTTTTTTTTGTTCCACCTCTTGATAGTCTTATTTTTAACATTTCTTCTCCTTTATTATTTAAGTTGATTTAGTAGCTCTGGAGGTATTCCTTTATCGGACATACCCTTCAGGTTTCCTTTTGACATCTTTTTCATCATTTCAGACATCATTTTAAATTGCTTAAGCAATTTATTGATAGTGGCCGCATCTGTTCCAGAGCCATTAGCAATTCTTTTTTTCCTAGAACCATCAATGATTTTAGGATTTCCTCTTTCTTTTTTCGTCATAGATAAAATTATTGCTTCATTTTGAGAAATAATTTTTTCATCAATTCCTGCAGTATCCATTTGTGCCTTCATCTTAGAAACACCTGGCATAAATGACATTATCCCCTCTATTCCACCCATTTTTTTCATTTGTCTTAGCTGAGTTAAATAGTCCTCCATCGAAAATTGACCTTTTTTTAAATTCTCTTCTGCTTTTTTTATGTTCTCTTCACCAAGATCTTCAGCTGCTTTCTCAACTAGAGAAACAATATCACCCATACCTAATATTCTATTTGCTATTCTATCTGGATGAAAAACTTCTAAATTTTCTGTTTTTTCACCTACCCCTAAAAATTTAATTGGAACTTGAGAGACATACTTCATACTAAGTGCGGCTCCACCTCTTGCATCACCATCGGCTCTAGTCAAAACAATACCGGTTAAATTCACGGTATTTTTAAACTCTTTAGCAACCTCTGCTGCTACTTGCCCTGTTAATGAATCTGCGACCAAAAAAGTTTCTGTTGGATTAATTATACTCTCTATTTGTTTAATCTCACTCATCATCTGAAGATCAATTTGAGTCCTTCCTGCTGTATCAAATAATATAATTTCTGCCCCATTTAAATTAGCAGCACTTACTGCTCTTCTACAAATATCTGCTGGCAATTGTCCTTCAATAATTGGTAAAGTTAAAATATTGTTTTGTTCACCTAAGGATTTAAGTTGCTCTTGTGCTGCTGGTCTGTAGACATCAAGGCTGACCATCATTAATTTCTTTTTTTTATTTTTTTCTAAGTATTTTGCTAATTTTGCAGTAGTTGTAGTTTTACCCGAACCTTGCAAGCCCACTAGCATCATCGAAACTGGTGGAACAGCATTTAAATTAATATCTGTGTTGCTTTCACCTAAAAAACTTACCAACTCATCGTGAACAATTTTAACAACCATGTCCCCCGGAGAGGTTGATCTAATTATTTCTTGTCCTAAAACTTTTGGCTTAACTCTTGTTATAAAATCTTTAGCTACATCAAGCGATACATCAGCTTCCAAGAGAGCTTGTCTAATAGCTCTTAAACCTTCATCAACTTGATTTTCATCAAGTGATGGTGCTTTTTTTAAAGAAGAAAAGATTTCTTCAAATTTATTTGTTAAGTTTTCAAACATTTTTTTTACACATAGCAGTACTGCACTAGTGGGCGAATCCTCGCTGACTAGTGTTGATCTCTTTGTTACCAAAGACACCACAAATTTATCGTTTTTGTGGGAACGGCAACAACCTATAATAGAGGTACAAAAAGTCAATAAATAAGTTAAATATCTATATATGGATATTAAAGCATTTAAAATGGATGGTTTAGGCAATGATTTCGTTATCATTGATTTAAGAAAAAAGGACTTAAATTTAAACAAAGATCAAATAATCAAAATATGTGATCGTAATTTCATTGGATGTGATCAGCTAATTTTGATTAAAAAAAATAAAATAAATGATGCTGACGCAGAACTAGTTTTTTATAATTCAGATGGCAGTATATCTGGAGCCTGCGGAAATGGTACTCGATGTGTTGCGGAGTTCCTATCAAGGGAAAATGGGCAAAAGGAAATAACAGTTTTGACAGAGTCGGGTTCACTAAAATCTAATATCATTGGAAATAAATTAGTAGAAACTGAGATAGGAATAGCAAAAACAGATTGGCAAGAAATTCCTTTAATTAGCGAAATGAATACAAAAAATTTGAAAATTGAGATTATAGATGACAATAATATTAAATTTATTGGGGGTACAGCCGTTAATGTTGGCAATCCACATATAATATTTTTTGTAGAAGAAATAGAAAAATTTGATTTGAAAAACCTTGGTCCAAAAATTGAACATCATGAATTTTTTCCAGAAAAATGCAATGTTACTCTTGCAAAAGTTATAAATAAAAATCTAATAAAAGTTAAAGTTTGGGAAAGAGGTGCTGGACTTACTAAGGCATGTGGTACTGCAGCTTGTGCAACTGCTGTTGCAGCAAATATAAATCAACTAGCTGATAAAACTTTAGACATTGAGTTTGCTCTAGGAAAACTAACAATTTTTATTGACGAAAGAAATAGTGTTTTTATGAAGGGACCAGTCTCTGATATTCAAGATATAGATATTAAATTATAATGGGAATTTTTGATAAATTTAAAATTGGTTTTAAAAAAAGTGCATCTACTTTCACCTCTGGTTTAAGAGATATAATTATCAAAAAAGAAATTGATGACAAAACATTAGATCAAATAGAGGAATACTTAATTCAGTCAGATGTTGGTCTTGTTGCAGCTGAAGAAATTAAAAAGATTATTTCTGAAGAAAAAATTAATCCTAAAAAAGATATTATGAATGAGGTTAATTTAATTCTTAAAAATTATATAATCACATTAATGAAACCATTAGAAAACCAAAATTTTTTTGATAAGAAAAAAACACTCAATGCAGTATTAATATCAGGAGTTAATGGAGTTGGTAAAACTACAAGCATAGGTAAAATAGGTAAAATTTTAAAATCTAATGGAAATAAAGTTATGTTTTCTGCGTGTGACACATTTAGAGCAGCAGCTATCGAGCAGTTAGAAAGCTGGGCGAATAAAATTGATATACAAATCACTAAATCATCACAGGGGTCTGATCCAGCCTCTGTTGCATACAAGGCTATAGAGGAAGCATTAAAAGAAGGTTTTAATCATGTGTTAATTGATACAGCTGGACGATTACAAAATAAAAAAAACTTAATGGAAGAATATAAAAAAATTGCTAATGTAACTAAAAAAATAGATCCTAATGCACCACATGATGTAATTTTGGTTTTAGATGCTACGTCAGGACAAAATGTAATTAACCAAGTGGAGGAATTTAATAAAATTATCCCTGTTACCGGTCTAATAATGACAAAATTAGATGGAACAGCAAAAGGGGGTATTTTATTAGCTCTTGCTAAAAAATATCAGCTACCAATAATTGCTTTAGGACTTGGGGAAAAGGAAGATGATTTACAAATCTTTAATGCAGAAAAGTTTGCAGAAGCTTTTATCAATATTAATTAATCAAGTTGTTAGAAATTAAAGGTTTGTAATAATTACATTTATAATTTTCTTGTAGATGTGAATGTCCACAATTTTTTGCAACTGATGAAATTATAAATTCTAGTTTCCCAGTAGAGGAATATTGATTTAATTTCTTATTCGCAATATCAAATTGAAAATTTGTTTTGATATTTTTAATTGCACTAATCATAATTAATGTATTGTTATCCCTTAGTAGGTAATACGCAAAATCCTCTGGAAAAACTGGAAAATCATACTCTTCTAAAAAAAATTTAGCTTGTGATGGAAACCATTCATAAGAGATTAGAGGGGATGAAGTTTTTGTTTTATAGTCATAAATATAAAGATCCTGGGGAAAATCAGTAACATAATTAAAATTTTCTCCTCTTGCTATAACAGATTTTTCTCTAGTTTTAAAATAAAGACTAAAATTTTTATCATAAGAATTCATTTGACCTACATGAAAAAGATTATCTGTATTATAATTTGTCTCATCGGAGTATGTAAAATTACTGAAAGAAATTATAATTAATAAAGATATAATAAATCTTAGCACTCTTAATATTTAAAAATAAAATCTGTAAATTATTTGGTCAGATTGTGGCTTAATTTAAACTCTTTAAATATTCCTTCAAAACTACTATCATTTTTTTGTTGTATTCCATCATGTGATTATCTTTTTCGGAAAAGTAAGAGTACTTTGGCTCATTTGCTAATTCATACATTTTTTTACCCATCCAAAATGGCACTATTTTATCTGCTTCTCCATGCATAATCAGAATTGGAGACTTAAAATTTTTAATTTTTTTGTCACTTTCGTATTTATCTTTAAGTAAAAATCTGATTGGAAAATATGGATACACATTTTTTGCTGCATCAACCATAGATGTAAATGGAGATTCTAGTATAATACCTGCAAATTTACGGTTTTGAGCAATATGAGTTACAATTCCAGTACCTAATGACTCACCATACAGAACAATGTCATTATCTTTAAGTCCTTTTTCTTTTAACCAATTAATTGCACTCTCACCATCTTCATATAATCCTTTTTCTGATGGTTTGCCTAAGTTGCCACTAAATCCTCTCCAGGAAATGATTAGAAAGTTTATATTCATTTCTTTGAAATGATTAATTTTATGTATTCTATTTTCTAATATTCCTGCATTGCCATGAAAGAAAACCAGAGTTTTAAAATTTATAAGATCTTTTTCATGAAACCATCCAAGTAATTCAATATTATCACCTGTCTCAATCTTTACTTTTTCTATTTTAACTTTTAATTCATCACCAGAATAGTTATTTTCGTTTGGATGATATAATAAATTTCGTTGAAATATAAATATAATAAAAAGTAAAGAAAAGTAAGCTATTGGTATAATTAAAATTAACTTCAATAAATACTCTTTAAGTTTTTTTTTCATATTTATTTTTTTTTTTAACTAAATAAACACCACCAAAAACTAAGGCTGTTCCTAGATAGTGATAATATTCAAGCTGTTCATTAAAAAATAAAACTCCATAAATGGCACTATAAACTGTAAAGATATAAAGTGTAAAACCTGTTATGGAGGCCCCAAGTTTTTTTTGTGCCATGGTATATAATGTAAAAGCTATTATTCCTGGGGAAATAGCAGCAAATAAAACCCAAATGAAAAAGTCTTCATTAAAAATTGTTTTAACAAAAAAAATTTCTTCAATCAAATAAAATGGAAATAAACTAACTACACCAAAAAATGCGATCAATGTAAATCTATCAAAAATTTTTAAATTTGTTTTCCAATAAAATAAATAAATTGAATAAAGGGCCCAACCTATTGCAGAAGCTAACATCCAGAGGTCACCAATTGTAAATTTTAAGCTAATTAATAAAGATAAGTCACCTTTAATAATAATAGCAAAAACCCCAACTAAACAAGAAACTAGACCTACAATTCTTAAAAAATTTATTTTCTCTTTAAAAAAAATGCTTGAAATTAAAATTATAAATATTGGTGATGAGGAATATATAATTCCCATGTTTGTAACAGTTGTTGTTTGGCCTGCTAAAAATGGAAAGGCGCCACAAACACCACACCCCATTGACCCAATAAAGAATATTCTTTTGTATTCTTGTTTTACAAATTTAAAGTTTTTTTTAAGAGAGCTATAGGTAAAAGGTAATAATATTAAGAATACAGCAGTCCACCGCCAAAATGCTAGAGAAATTGGAGGCACATATTCAACTCCACCTCTTGCAACGATTAGATTGCTTGCCATAAAAATAGGTTGAATGAAGAGTAATAAAAAAGGTAAATAATTATTCTTTGAATTATTCACTAAAAATTTGATTTACTTTTTATCGAAATAAGCTTCGTAAATCATCATTACAATTGCTAAAGCCATTAAGATATATACGGGTAACACGTCCCAAAAACCAATCATAGAAGATCTAGTTAAGGTTGTTGCAAGTCCAATAAGAAATATTGTTGCAAGACACGATCCTAAAAATGTTGATATTTTATTTAGCATATTTTTTACAATTTTTTTCTAACCAATTAGCTACACCAAGAAACCTTAGGTCATCTAACTTGTCTCCAACTAATTGAATTCCTAATGGTAAATTATTCGCACCGATAAGTAAAGGTAATGAGATAGACGGCAAACCCATATATGTCCAAATAGTTGAGAATTCTGGGCTACCTGTGCTCTTTAAACCCTTTGGAGCAACCCCAGACGATGACGGAGTTAATACTCCATGAAAATCTTCAAAAACCTCTTTATAAGACTCGTAGCTTCTTTTCATAAAGTCTATTGCTTCAGCATATTCTTTTGCTGAGTATTTTAGTCCTCTTTCAATTGCACTAACCATCTCTTTAGAAAGAAATTTTTTAGATTTTTTATAATAACCTTGAAAATTATTTGCCATATCAGTTTCATGAATTATTTTATGATATTTTGGAATGTCATCAAAATAAGATGGGGTATCAAAAACCTCAATATTTTTACTAAAAGTTTTTATAAAGAAATCAAAAGATTTTTGGGACTCTTTATCAATATTTTTCCAATTTTTAGTTTTGTAAAAAATAAACTTTGGCTCATATATTGGACCCTTTTTACAAACATTTAACATTTCATCTGCAGCATAATGAATAGTTGATGGATCATATAAATCTTTTTTAATTAATGATTTTGCAAACAAGGCAACATCTTCAACCGTTTTTCCAAAAACTCCGATGTGATCTAATTTATCAGACTGCCTCATAACTCCACTTCTTGAAATTAATCCATAAGAAGGCTTATAGCCTACAACCCCACAGTAAGAAGCGGGCCTAATAACTGAGCCGTTAGTTTGGGTTCCAATTGATAGGGGCGCCATATGTGCTGCAATGACAGCTGCTGAACCACTTGATGATCCCCCTGGCGTTCTTGTGTTGTCGTGTGGATTGGTAGTTTTTCCAGGATGGAAATATGCAAGTTCTGTGGTTACAGTTTTACCCATCACTATCGCTCCTTCAATCTTAAGTAAATTAACTATCTCTGAATCTTGTGAGCTAGGCATTTTTTTTCTTAAGGGAGAACCACATTCAGTAGGCATTTCAAATGTGCCAATTATATCTTTAACCGCAATTGGTAAGCCATGTAATGAGCCTAGTGGTTTACCTGATTTTCTATACTCATCTGCCTCTAAAGCTTTTTCTAAAAGTTTTTTTTTATCAAAATATTGCCATGCCTTTACATCTTTTTCAAATTTTTCAATTCTCTCAATATATTGTGTACAAACTTCAACTGAAGATAATTGACCTGATTTTAAATGTTCAGCCAATTTGTTGGCTGTGAGTGTAAAAATATTTAACATTTGGTTTGTCTAATTTGCAAATAACGTTTCTGGCAACCATAAGGCAATACCTGGAAACATATACATAAGAAACATAGCAAATATTACTATGCCCAAGAATGGCATAATGCCTGCAAATATTTCCATCAATTCAACATTTTTCTTTTGAACACCCTTTAAATAATAAGCTGACATTGCCATTGGAGGAGTTAAGAAAGATGTTTGTAAATTAAGAGCAATTAACATTGCAAAGAAATATGGATTAACATCAAATACTTCTAGAAGCGGTAAAAATATTGGAACAAATATAATTAAGATTTCAGTCCATTCTAACGGCCATCCTAAAAGAAAAATAATAATTTGTGTGATAATTAAAAATTGCCATGTATTTATATTTATTGATGTAAAGAAATGTTCAAATATTTCATGACCACCTAGATAAGAAAATACAGAAGAAAAAGTCCAAGAACCAATAAATAACCACATAATCATAGCTGTAGTTTTTGCAGTTAGAAAAACAGACTCTTTAAAACTTTGCCATTTAAGTGTTTTGTAAAACCAAGATAACAATATAGCACCAAATGCTCCTGCTGCTGCGGCCTCTGCTGGAGTTGCTATACCTGCTAAGATTGTTCCAAGAACCAACATAATTAATCCAAAAAGAGGGACGAAAGAAACTAATACTTCTTTTAAAATTTCAGCTCGTGGTGGAATATCTTCTGCTCTTGGCTTAGGTGCAATTGATGGTTGGAGCCAAGCTCTACCCACTGCGTAAGCTATATAAAGTCCCGCAAGTAAAAGTCCTGGAAAAATTGCTGCCGCAAATAATCTCAAAGGAGATAACTGGGCTATTACTGAATAAACAATTAACATAATACTAGGTGGTATTAAAATACCCAAACATCCACCCGCACAAATTACTCCTGAAGCAAATTTTTTATCATATCCTGCTTTAACCATCGCAGGCCAAGCAAGTAGACCCATTAAGGTTACAACTGCACCAATAATTCCTGTTGCTGTAGAAAACAAAGTACATGTTATTAGAGCAGCTACTGCCATTGAAGCTGGTAATCTATGAGCCGCAAGTCTTATTGCAAAAAATAATTTTGCTACAATGCCAGCTCTTTCAACTAAATATCCCATGAATAAAAACAGTGGTACAGCGGTGAGCACGTTATTATCCATAACGGTGTATGTGTTTTTTACAAATAAAGAAAATATCCTATTATCAAATACATGATCCATTAAAGCGGGATCGTAATAAGCATAATATCCAAAACCTATTCCCATAGCCATTAAAGTGAAGGCAATTGGAAAACCTAATAGCACCGCAAATAAAAATAACCCCATCATGAAGATGGCAACTTCTGGATTTGTTAAACTAAATAACATCTTTTTGATCCTCGTCTTGTGCTGTTCTCATTAAAATTTGCTCTGTCTCTTCAGCAACAACCATTCTTGCTGGCCAATGTCCAGTTTTAATACAAATAATTGCTCTAAATACTTCAGCTATTCCCTGAATAACCAAAAATACTCCCGCGGCAGGTATTAAAGATTTTACCATATAAATATTAATTTGCGCCGGGCTACTCCAACTAGTCTCTTTTATCTTCCAAGCAAGTGCAGCATATTCATAACCATAAAATGCTAAAGATACGACACCAGGAAAAAAGAAAATAAAATAAAGTACTAAATCAATATAGCCTTGTGTTCTTGGTTTAAATAATCTGTAAATTACGTCTCCTCTAACATGAGATTCAGTTGCTAAACAATAAGCACCTGACATCATTAATATTGCACCATACATCTGCATGCTAAAGTCAAAATTCCAAAGTGTTGGCTTATTAAATACATAGGCCATCATAACTTCATAACAAGTTCCACCCATCAAAATAACTATACACCAAGAAAAAGCCTTACCTATTGAGGTGCTTAACGTGTCAGCTAATTTTATGTAGGCTCTCATCATGATTTGGATAGGATACTCTAATTTTGTTAAAAACTGTACTATAAAAAAAGGGGGCCGAAACCCCCTTCTTAAATTATTAAAAAGTTAATTAGATTTTAACTTTTCCAATTGGTCCAAACTCATTTTCATAAGCTAGTTTGTAATTAGGCTGATTCATCAGCAAGTACTTCATTACTTTCTTGGCGTATGCTTTTTGAGAGTCTACCACTTTTTTGAAGAATGCATCTTTTCCAGAGAATTCTCCAACAACTTTATCCCAACCTTTTAACTGTTCAGCTAAAATGGCATCAGATGTTTGGTAAACGTTAACCTTATGTGTGTTCATCAAATCAGCTAAACTGTCAGAGTATCTAACAAGTGCTTTGAAGTAGTTATCTGAGTTAGCAGCATAAGCAGCGTTCTTCAAGATAGCTTGATGAGCAGGTGAAAGGCTTTTCAGTCTCTTAGTGTTCATAGGAATTTCAAACATCTCTTGCGATTGATGGAAACTTCCTAAGTGATAGTGTTTAGAGACATCTTGCATTCCAAACTGTGAGTCTGATGTTGGGTTGTTAAACTCAGCAGCATCAATCAAACCAGTTTTCATTGCTGGTTGGATCTCACCACCTGGTAATTGTCTTACGACCATTCCCATAGCAGTTAAAACGTTAGTCGCTAGACCAACTGTTCTATACTTCATACCTTTAACATCAGATACTTTAGTTACGTTCTTTTTGAACCAACCAAAAGGTTGTGCTGGCATAGGCATATGAAAGAATCCAGTGTAGTTATATCCAACACTAGCTACTGCTTCTTCATATAATTTTCTTCCTCCACCATACTCCATCCATCCCATAACTTCTTGAGATGACATTCCGTATGAAGGACCAGTTCCAAAAAGTGAAGCTGCAGCGTTTTTACCGTACCAATATGCAGTCACCCAGTGACCCATATCAACGATTCCATCGCTTACTGCCGCTCCGATTTCTGAAGTTTTAACAATTGCGTTTACAGGCTGAAGATCAATTTTAAGTGATCCACCTGACATATCGCTAACCATGTTACAGTAGTCTTGCGCCATTTCAAAAAAGATGTTCGCGCCTGAAGGCCAAGCAGCTTGCATTTTTAATGTAACGTGTCCGTCTGCAGTTGCAATATTAGGCATTGCAACAGCTGTTGCAGCTACAGCACCAGCTTTAGCAGCAGTCTTAAAGAACTTACGTCTTGAAGAATTTGAGCTCTTCAATGATTTTTTTTCTTTAATCATTATTTCTCCTTTGATTATTAGTTAATTAACTGTGAGCATCTTAATCACATTCGTAATCAGAGTCTAAAGAATAGTAGACTTTGAACGGCTTTATAAAATTATGTTTTTATGATGAAAAATCTTCTTGCGACAATAACAGTACAACTTAAAATTGTATTATATTAACTTGATAAACAAAAATTAATTTACTTTATTTTTACAGTTTCCTGTTTTGAAAAACTCATCAATATTGTCTATAGCTAGATTGGCCATAGCAATTCTTGTGTGCTTAGTAGCACTACCAAGGTGAGGCAAAATAAAAACACTTTTAATCTTCAGATAGCCTGGATTTAAATTTGGTTCACCCTTATAAACATCAAGTCCTGCTGCATAAATTTTTCTTCTATTTAATGCATCTATTAAAGCTTCATCTTCAACAATATCTCCACGGGCTACATTTGTTATAACTGCACCTGTTGGAAAATATTCTAATGTTTCTTTATTAATTAAATTTTCTGTTTCTTTTGTTGCGGGACAACAAATTGACAATACATCTGAAACTCCAAAAAGACTTTTAATGCTATCATGATAAATCGCACCCTGTTCTTTTTCGTCACTTAGTTTTGATCTGTTGTGATAATGAATAATCATTCCTAAAGATTTTGCAATTTTTGCAATCTTTTGACCTATTCTCCCCATTCCTAAAATTCCAAGCCTCGTACCAGTTAACTGTTTTCCTATCAAATAATCTGCTGACCATTTCCAGCTACTTTCTTTTGCAGCCTGAATGCCCTCTGGCACTCTTCTACATGCTCCAAGTATTAATAAAATTCCAATCTCAGCTGTGGCATCAGATAAAACCTCTGGTGTATTAGTTACAGCTATTCCTCTTTTTTTGGCTGCTTCTAAATCAATATTTCCAAAACCAACTGCAAAATTAGAAATTATCTTAATACTATCTGGCAGTTTGTTTATAGTTTCTTCATCCATCTTATCAGTTAAAGAAGTTAGGATTGCATCTTGTCCTTTACTCAACTCAATTAGTTTTGATTGAGAGTATAATTCATCATTGCTATTAAATTTTGCATCAAATATTTTTGATGCTTTATCTTCAGACTCTTTTAATAACCTTCTTGTAATTATAATTTTTTTCATAGTTAATTTTTTTGTAATATTTTTGGTTTTGGGCCGCCAGTATACCAATCTAATATCTCAATGGTATGTAAAATTGGAGTTTTCGTTCCATTAGAAATTTGAGTAATACAACCAATATTTCCAGTTGATATAAAATCAGGTTTTAAACTTTCAATATTTTTTACTTTTTTACTTAATAATTCTTTTGCAATTTCAGTCTGCAAAATATTATAAGTACCAGCAGATCCGCAACAGATGTGTCCTTCTGGAATTTCCATAATTTCATTATTTGTTTTTGAAAGTAATGATATGGGTTGACTGTGTACTTTTTGTCCATGTTGCATTGAACAAGCTGAATGATAAGCAATTTTATACTTCTTTTCTTTAGAGCTAAAATTTAATTTTAAATTTGTATTTAAATATTCAGTGACATCTTTGGTTAAATCAGAAATTACTTTAGCTTTTTTTTTCATATTTTCATCATCTCTAAAAATGAAACCATAGTCTTTCATGGTAGTTCCACATCCAGAAGTATTAGATAAAATAGCGTCTAAATTTCCTTTTTGATGTTCGTCATACCAAGTATTGATATTATTTATAAAATCCTGGTGAGCATCATCTTCTTTGCCTAAGTGGTGATTTAAAGATCCACAACATCTAATTTTTTTAGGAACAATTACTTCAACTCCATGTCTATTTAAGAGTCTAATCGTGGCCTCATTAATTTGAGGAGAAATTTCTTTCTGCACACAACCAGTTAAAAGCGCAACTCTTGCAACTTTCTTATTTTTAGCCACAGGATAAATTTCTTTTTGTTTTAAGGTTTTTTTGGGAAAACTTGTTGGCATCAAGTTCATCATATCTTTTATTTTTAATGGCATTAAAAATTGAAAAGGTTTAGCTAATTTAACCATATAACTTGCTAATCTAAAGTATCCAGTATTCGGTAACACTACTGATAAAAAGTTCCTAATTGTTCTATCAAAAAAAGATCTTTCATAGTTTTTTTCAATATATTTTTTTCCATGATCAATGATGTGCATATAATTTACTCCAGCGGGACAAGTGGTCATACAGCTATAGCAAGACAAACATCTATCTATGTGTTTTACCGTTTTTGCTGTTGGTTTTTTTTGATTTTCCAACATATCCTTAATTAAATAAATTCTTCCCCGAGGCCCATCTAATTCATCACCAAATATTTGATGAGTTGGACAAGTTGCATTACAAAAACCACAGTGAACACACTTTTTAAAAATTTTTTCTGTTGCCGTATTATCACTGTCTTTTAATTGTTTTTCAGTAAAGTTTGTTTGCATTAAATTCCTCTGTACATTTTTCCCGGATTAAAAATTCTTTTAGGATCAAAACTTTTTTTGATTTTTTCTGATATTAAAAGTCTTGTATCATCTACTGTAAAAATTGTTTCTTCGTAATCATGTTCTTCCGATGTTTTTATGATAGTTAAATAACCACCCAATTCCTTGGTTAATTTTTTAATATCACTTACCTTAGAGTTCTTCTTTGATTGAACCTCTATCCAATATAATGAGCCACACCAATCAATGTAATATTTATACTTATTGCCTAGAAATTGCATCAACTTAGGCCCTTTTGAAGGAGGCACTACTACTCTTAAGAGGTTATTTTTTGTTTGTTTAAATATCTCAAGATTGTTTATTTTTTTCCAAAATGGTATTGATTGATGAACATCCAAAATTACTGTATTCAAATTACTAAGTTCAAGTTCAATTGTTAACGCTTTTAATTTTTCTTCTATTGAGATTTTATCTCCTTCTATTCTTAATGCTAAAAATGACCCTTTATATTTTAAATCATTAAATTTAAAAACCATTTCTTTATTTTGGTCATAATTTTCGTCTTTGGGTTCTTCGGGAATATAAACAGCTCCTGAGACTTCGCTACTTGAGCCAGAAATTTTTTCGAATAAATCTTTAACTAATTTTTTATCATCAGTATAAATTGTAATTGTATTAGATAATTTTTTTTTAGGTAGAACCTTTAATGTTATTTCAGTTAATGCTACTAAAGTTCCAAAAGATCCTGTAACTAGCTTTGATAAATCATAACCAGTAACATTTTTTACAACTGTTCCGCCTGATTTAATTATATCTCCCTTACCATTCACGCCTCTAAAACCTAATATATGATCTCTTAAACTTCCGACTTTAAATCTTCGAGAGCCAGCAAAATTACAAGCTAAATGACCTGCTATAGTGCCCTTGTTTGATTTTCCATTGTCAATAAATCCAAAATCAATAGGCTCAAAAGCCAATTCTTGATTATTTTTTTCTAACTCCTTTTCAACTAACTCTAATGGCGTGTTAGCTTTAACTTTAATATAAAGTTCTTCAGGCAAATACTCAATTACACCTGACAATTTAGACATAGATAGTTTTTTTGCAGATTGTATTCTGTTGCCAATAAAATTTTTTGAGCCTGTGCCAATTATTTCTGTTGGTTGGTTTTTTTTATAAAGCTCCTGAACTAGATTTGAAACTTGCAGCTCATCTTCTGGATAATAGATGTTGTTAGAATCTTGGAAGATCTGGGAATTTTTCTTCATTTCTGTGGACATGTACCCTTCCTTCCTCTGCACATTTTCTTAATATTGGATAAACCTTTCCAGGATTTAACAAATTTTTTTCATCTAACGATTTTTTAATATCTAATTGTTGTTGAATATCTGTATTATTAAACATCTCACACATTAGTTCTCTTTTTTCAATTCCGACTCCATGTTCTCCAGTTATAACTCCTCCTAACCTTACACAGGCTTTTAGTATTTCAGCTCCAAATTCTTCAGTTTTTCTTAATTGTTCTTTATCACCCCCATCAAACATTATTAACGGGTGTAAATTTCCGTCTCCCGCATGAAAACAATTTGCTACTGGCAACTCATATTTTTCAGAAAGTTTTTTTATTTCAAGTAAAGCTTCTGCTAGTTTTCCTCTTGGTATGGATCCGTCCATACAGTAATAATCTGGTGCCATAGCTCCACATGCTGGAAATGCTGCTTTTCTACCTGCCCAAAATGATAGTCTTTCTTTTTCATTTTTGCTAAATTTTAAACTTGAGCAATTATTTTTTTCGCAAATAGTTCTTACTTGTTTTAATAATTCATCTACTTCAGACTCAGTTCCATCTAATTCTACAATTAATAAAAGCTCTGCATCTCGTGGGTAACCTGCTTTACTAAAATTATCTGTTGCCTCTATTAAAGCTTTATCCATTATTTCCATGCCCGCCGGAACAATTCCACTTGAAATTATTTCTGATGCTGCGTTTCCACCTTCTTCAATTGTTGGAAATCCTATTAACGCTGCTTTAACTACTTGAGGATTTTTTAAAATTTTAACTGTCACTTCAGTAATCACTCCTAATAATCCTTCTGAACCACAAATTAATCCCATCAAATCATATCCTTCTTGATCAAGAGTTTTTCCACCAACTCTACAAACAGTTCCATCCATCATTACCATTTCAACACCTAAAATATTATTAGTTGTTGTTCCATATTTTAAAGAGTGAACACCTCCTGAATTTTCAGCAACATTACCACCTATTGAACATGCAAGCTGACTTGATGGATCTGGTGCATAGTAAAAATTTTTATGTTGGACAGCATGAGTAATTCCTAGATTTGTTACACCAGGTTGGGTTACTACACATTTATTTTCAAAATCAATTTCTATAATTTTATTAAATTTTCCAAGACTTAATAAAATTGCATCATTTAAAGGTAGTGCACCACCTGAAAGGCCAGTGCCAGCTCCTCTTGGTACAACTTTAATATTTTCTTTGTAACAAAACTTTAAAATGTTACTTACTTCTTCAGTATTTTCTGGCATCACAACAGCAAGTGGTGTCTGCGTATAAGCTGCTAATGCATCAGTTTCATATGGCTTAACATCATCAGCATGACTTAAAACATTTTCTGGATTTATAATTTTTGCAAGATTTTTAAAGATATATTCTTTTTTATTTATCGTTGCTTTATCTATCTTTGGCAGAACTAATTCACTCATTAGTCTTAGCCTAGCATTTTTTTGATATTTTCCAATGCGTTAGATATGTTATCTTGTGAGGCTGCAAAGCTAAATCTTACGTAATCTTGGCAAGTTTTACCAAAAGCTGTTCCTGGAACTATTGCTACTCCCGCTTCATGCATACATTTTTTTGCAAATTCTGAACCATTCATTCCTGTTCCAATTACCTTTGGAAATGCATAAAAGGCTCCACCTGGAAGGCTACATTCTATACCTGGCAAACTATTTAAACCTTCATGAATTAGTTTTCTTCTCTGTGTAAACTTTACCATCATTTCATTAATTGAATCATCTGGACCATCCAATGCTGCAATTCCTGCAAATTGAGCTGCTGCATTTACACACGATACACTATTAATTAAAAGCTTATTAACATGTGGAATTAATTCCTTGGGCCAAAAACTCCATCCTAGTCTCCATCCCGTCATCGAATATGCTTTGCTCCAACCTTCTAATACAATCAGTCTTTCTCTTAACTCTGGATAATTAAAAAATGAAGGCATTTCTTTATTATCAAAAATCTGTCTACTGTAAATTTCATCACTTAATATAGTTACGTGTGGATGTTTTTTAAGACCTTCAGCCAATACATCAATATCCGCTTTTTCCACAAAGCTACCCGTTGGATTGTTTGGGTTAATTAATACTAACAATCTAGTTTTATCAGTGATTAGTGATAAAATTTTTTCTGGATTAAATTTAAGATCTTTATCTTCAGTTAAATCATAAGGTACAGATGTTGATCCAGTATAATTAATCATCGACTCATATATTGGAAAGGCAGGTGTAGGGTGAATTATTTCAGCACCTGGTTCTCCAAAACATTGAATGGCATAACTCATCGTAGGTTTTCCACCTGGCATGATTAAAATTCTTTCAAAATCTACATCAACACTATAACGTTTTTTAATCCATCTTGTTACAGCTTGTCTACATTCTGGAATACCGTTGGACATTACATATCCGTGGTGACCATCATCTAAAGCTTTTTTTGCAGCATCTACTACGTGTTGTGGTGTTTTAAAATCAGGCTGACCTAACCCTAAATGAATCATTGGATTTCCTTTAGCCTCTAAAGCCTTAGCTTCAGCCAAAACACTAAATGCAGTCTCAGTTCCTAATCTCTCTAAATTTTTTGCTAATTTCATAATAATTTAATTTAATTCTAATATTAATATTTTATAATTTAACTTATTTTTTTTATATATACTTTTGATAAGTAATAACTATTTTCTATAGATTAATTTTGACGCATCTAATTCTTTCAGAGTCTTACAGCCCATTAATACCATATTTCTATTAATTTCATCATGCATATTTTGCAACAGACGTTCTACACCTGCTTGACCTCCTGCACTTAATGCAAATAAAAACATTTTTCCAAAACTACAAGCTGTTGCACCAGCTGCTAAAGCTTTTAAAACATGAGTTCCACGTCTTACTCCACCATCTAATATGATCTCTAATTTATCTCCAACAGCCTCTCGAATTGCACTAACTTGGTCAAAAGGTGACCTTGAACCATCTAGTTGTCTACCGCCATGGTTTGAAATCATAATTGCTGAGCATCCTATATCTATAGCTTTTTTTGCATCCTCGACTGACATCACGCCCTTAAGTGCAAATGGACCATTCCATTTTTTCACACAATATTCAGCATCTTTCCAATTCATAGCTGGATCATATTGTTCATTAATATATTCAATTACAGACTTTGAAATATTGGTACCTTTGTCTGTTTTGTTTTTAACATTAGATAATTCAAATTTTTTATGAGTAAAATAATTAAATACCCACTCAGGCCTCATTGCAAAACTAATTAAACTTTGAAGGGTAAGTTTTGGAGGAGTGGTAAATCCAGTTCTATGATCTTTTTCTCTATTTCCAGCAACTAAAGTATCTACTGTTAAACACATGCCATCAAAGCCAGAGGTTTTACATCTATCAATTAAATCATTCGTTATTGATTGATCCTTATGAACATAAAGTTGGAACAATTTTGGACCATTTGAGATTTCTGCAATTTCTTCAATTGTATTATTTGCCATGGTGGACATACTATAAAAAGTACCAAATTTTTCAGCAGCTCTAGCAGATGCTTTGTCTCCATCATGATGATAAAGTCTTTGCATTGCAGTTGGGGAAAGAAAGATAGGCATATTAATTTTTTTACCAAAAACTGTAGCCGAAAGATCAGGCTTTCCGACGCTTGCAAGTATGTTAGGAATTAAATCACAATCATTAAATGACTCAGTGTTTCTTCGTAAAGTTTGTTCATCATCTGCTCCACCATCGATATAGTGAAAAATTGGTGAAGGTAATCTTTTTTTTGCTAATTTTCTAAAGTCACTAAAATTATGACAATTTTTTAAATTCATAAATGGAAATTTAAAAATTTTTTAGAAGATTAAACATATAGCTATTTGCGCCAGGATTTTTATCTCCTAAACTTGCATTTGATATATGATTATATGACATTCCTAAATTAGTACTATCTGAAAGGGTGTAAGATAGTTGCATTTCAGTTTTAAACTCTAAAGCATGTCCTAAGTCTTTTCCATCACCTTCATGATAAATTCCTGGGGCAAAACTTGGTGTAAATTTAATTTTGTTACCAATTGCATAGTTCCACTCTACACCTGTATATACATAAGCTGCTGAATTTTCAGTTATGAACCCTCCAGTTATAGGAGATGCATTCCCAAGAAAAGTATTTCTCTCTAAATTTTCATTTTGATGTTGGAATCCAAAGAGTATAGCTTTTTGCTTATTATCACTGAAATCAAAATTACCAGTATAAAAATTATATTGATGTTCACTAACATTTTCTTCTGCATTTATAGAAAAAGAAAATAGTACAAAAATTACTACTGAAAAAATTTTTATGTATATATTTTTATTCATTTTTTTTTTGAATTTTTTTAACTATTATCGCACCACCTAATAAAAATAACAACAAGGGTAATAACCACAATATATAAGTGTTTTTATTTAATTGTGGCTCATAAACTATCCAATCGCCATACTTTTCTATTAAAAAACTGTAAATAGAGTCTTCTTTTGCCCCTTCATTAATCTTTTTATCAACAATTAATTTTATACTAGATGCAAATTCTGACTCAGAGTCGTATACAGACTGACCCTGACAAATCAAACAACGGATATTTTTTAATATTTTATTTTTTAAGATATCGCTTTTTTCATCAGATTTTAACTCTGAAAAATTTGTAATTAATAAAAGTATTATAAATATCCTAAAAATTTTCATTTAATCATTAACTTAATTTTATTTACGGTTTCCTGGTCAATTGGGCCAATAAATTTCTTTATTATTTTTTTATTTCTATCTATTAAAAAGGTTTCCGGGACACCGAAAGCACCAAATTCAACACCTAAAGTACCATCTTTATCAATTAAAATTCTTGAATAGGGATTGCCAAATTCATCAATAAATTTTTTTGCATTATTAAAACTATCCCTATAATTTAAACCAATTAGTTTAACTGAATGATTTTCATTTAATTGCATTAACAGAGGGTGCTCTACTCTACAAGGCACACACCAAGATGCCCAAATATTTACAATATAATAAGTATTATCTTTAAAAATTTCATCTGAACTAACAGTTTTTTTTGAAAAGAAATCTACTGCATTAAAAATGGGAATATCTTTTTTAATGCTAGTTTTGGGTACATAGGTATTTGGATTATTCAATCCTTTGTATAAAATTATAAAACAAAAACTTAAAACTACACCTGTAATTAATATAGTTATATTTTTTTTCATATCCTAGTTTTAAATAAACCTATCGTTCCACCAAGACCTAATAAAAAAACAGAAATCCAAATCCATACCATAAATGGTTTTGATTGATATCTAACATTAAAATATTCATTACCTTTAACAAGATTCATTACTATAAATTTATCTTCCAATAATGTTGTTTTTATATCTGCCTCGCTAGTAACCATTAAAGGTTGATTATAAACTCTTATCTCTGGTTCTAATTCAACAACATTTCCTTCCAGATCTTTAATTTCAAAAAAAGCAACAATTGAATTAAAATTACTCTCTCTTCTTTCTTCAATCTTTTTAAAAAAAATTTCTTCTTTTCCAAATTTAAATTTTTCACCTATCTTCATATTAGTAATCACCTCTGATGATAAGATGCCATTAAATAAAATACTCAATATCAATAAACTAAAACCAAAGTGGGCAATTGTTTGTGAACTATTATTTAATTTTTTAGTCAAAAGTTCTTTAAGAGTTGTGAAGAAAAGAAAAAAAGCAGCTGATAACAAAAGAGTATAGAAAAGAATATTTGTTGTTAGATTTTTGATTATAAAAAATGTTAAAATTATTGAAATAATAAATATTATAAATATTGAATATTTTTTTTCAATTTTTGACTTGATCCATTTAAGTCTTGGGCCCAAGGCCATAAATAATAAAAAGGGTATTAAAAATGGAGCTATTAGTTTGTGATAAAATGGAGGTCCTACAGAAATTTTTTCTGATGAAATAACATCTAAAAAAATTGGATAAACTGTACCTATTAAAACAACAGACAAAAAGTACATCATAAACCAATTATTTATTAAAATGGATGTTTCTCTACTAAGCCAAAAAAAATTATTTTGATTACCATTATTATCTTTATGAAAAATAAAAAATACACCCAAAGATAAAATTATTAAAACAAACAAGAAGATTAATATAAAAATTCCCCTTGCTGGGTCGTTTGCAAAAGTATGCACAGAATTTAATAAGCCAGATCTGACTAAAAATGTTCCACACATACTTAAGGTGAATGTTGTAATAGATAACACAACTACCCATGATGTTAATGTGGCTCTTCTTTCTAATACCGCAATACAATGTAGAAGAGCTGTTAACGATAACCAGGGCATTAAAGAAACATTCTCAACAGGGTCCCAAAACCAAAAACCTCCCCAGCCTAATTCATAATAAGCCCAAATTGAACCTAACATAATTCCTAATGATAAAAAAATCCAAGATATTAAAACCCATTTTTTTATGTGCTGTGCCCATTCTTTAGAAATATAATTTTGAGCAACTGCTGCCAGTGAGGCTGAAAATATTATAGAGGCACCAACATATCCTAAGTATAAAATTGGAGGATGTATTGCTAATGCCGGATCTTGCAATATTGGATTAAGACCAAGGCCTTCTTTAGGAATTGGAAATAAATAATTAAACGGATTTGAGGTAGTTAATACAAATAAAAAAAATCCAATAATTATAATTTGCTGAAATAGTAAAGTTAATATTCTATATTTTTTTGGTTGTGAATTTGATTTTAGTAAAAATAAAAAAATAAATAAAGTTAAAACTAATAACCATAATAACAAACTACCTTCATGATTACCCCAGGTTCCAGAAATTTTATAAAATAATGGTTTGGTTGTATGTGAGTTATTAAAAACTGTCTCATTGCTAAAATCTGAATTTATAAAAGATAAAATTAAACTAAAAAAACTTACAATCACAAAAGTTAACTGAAGGAAAGTTAAGATTATTATGTTTGCATTAAGTTTTTTATTAACTTTATTAAAGTCTTGGATAGCTATTGTGCAGAGTAAAAATGAAAATAACAATCCAAGTATTAACGAATAATAACCTATTTGATTAGCAAGCAATTTATTTAACTCCTAAGGCTTCTTTGACTTCTGGTGGCATATAATTCTCATCATGTTTTGCCAAAATTTTTGTTGCAGAAAAATAATTTTTGTCTTTTAAAAAACCCTCAGCAACTACTCCTTTTCCTTCAGCAAATAAATTTGGTACGGCACCAGAATAAGTGACATTAATTTCATTTTTAAAATCAGTAATGATAAAATTAACTTCATTAGAATTGATAACTACAGATTTTTCTTTAACCATACCCCCTATTCTTATCTTTTTGCTCTCTATTTCTATTAGAGAATTTATTTCAGATGGAGACTGAAAATATATAACGTTCTCTTTTAATGATTGTAGAATTAGAAAAACAGTTAAAATTACAGTTGCTAGAAGCAATACTAAGAATAAAAATCGTAATTTAACCTTTTTACCATACATGGTTTATTAGTTAAATATTTGATATATTGGATAATATTTCGTTATTGATAGTTTGTTGTTTAGCAGCTTTAGCTTTTTCAATACTTAGGGAACCAAACTTATTTGCAAATCTTTTTTGTTCTTTTGAAAGTTGCAATTTGATCACAAAATATAAAGTTGTAAAACTAGTCAATGTAAATGCAAATGCTGACCATACATAAGCTCCGTACCCATTCATTGAAATTATTTCTATTATCATAATCTATCTAATCCTTTATTTTTAAGTTTTATCAGTTCCGTATTATATTTCATCAAAAAAATGAGTAATGAAAAAAGAGCAAATGCCGCAGTCATTAAGCCTAATGGTATTAGCATTGATGAGTGAATTGCTGTGTTAGTTGTTATGATATTTATTGATGCCGGTTGATGGAGTGTATTCCACCAATCAACTGAATATTTAATAACTGGAACATTAACTACTCCTATGATTGCAATTATAGAAGTTATTTTAACTACTTCTTCTTTGTCCTCATATATCCTCCATGCCAATAAATACATTCCATAAAATAAAGCTAACACTAGCATAGATGTTATTCTTGCATCCCATGCCCACCAAGTTCCCCATGTTGGTTTGCCCCAAATAGAACCAGTAACTAATGCTACAATATTAAAAACAAAGCCTGATGGTGCCAAGCTTTTTGCAATTAATGCAAAATTCTTATTTTTAAAAATAAAGCTTCCAATAGATAATAAAGTTAAACTTGAAAATATTCCAAGTGATATCCATGCTGCAGGGACATGTACATACATAATTCTTACAGAGTCACTTTGTTTATAATCTTCGGGTGAAAGAATGAGTGCTTCTATTAAGCCAATTGTTAAAACAACGATAAATAGAAATAGAACATATTTTGGTGCCTTCGAAGTTATTGCAAAAATCTTATTAGGTTCAAAATATCTAAACATTTTAAAATTATATATTAAAAGAAGTTAAATTAATTCTTATTTGGAAAAGTTAATCTGATCAAGAGTGATGAGGGAGATAATGATTACTAAGAGGTATTAGTATAACACTCTTGACCAGAATATAGTTTAATATAGGCTCAATCTGTGTCTGAGGTTTGAGTAAAATGTGTTAAAAAAAAGATTTAATTAGATGGCTTAAAGTAACTAGAGCCCTTTTTTCCTGAAAATATCTCTTCGATTAATGGATGTTTAATTGGATCCTCTGAATCATCCATAAGTAGATTTTGTTCTGATACATAGGCTTCGTAGGTAATCTCATCATTTTCAGCTAGTAAATGATAAAAGGGTTGATCTTTTCTTGGACGTACATTCTTAGGAATTGACTGATACCATTCTTCAGAGTTATTAAACTCAAAATCAACATCGTAAATTACACCTCTAAACTCAAAGTGTTTGTGTTTAACAATATCACCTATTGAAAATTTTGCTTTTTGAATTGCCATTATTATTAATATGGGGGTTTAAAAACAAAAATCAATAAAAAAAATATAATTGTTTTTTTATTATGTTAATATGTCTCAAGTGAATAAATCTTTTCTTAAATTTGCAACAGACTTTGGGCCTTTAGCTATATTTTTTTTCTATTATTATAATAATGATAAGAATTTATCAGTTGCCATACCACCACTTATAGTTGCAACTCTAGTTGCATTAGCAGTTGTTTGGGTTTTTGAAAAAAAAATACCCATGATGCCTTTGTTGAGTGGTATTTTAATTACATTCTTTGGTGGTCTTACCATTTATTTTAATGATCCAATTTTTGTTTACATAAAACCAACAATTATAAATATTTTATTTGCTCTTGGTTTGTTTTTTGGAAAATACTTTACAAAAGAACCTGTTCTTAAGAAAATTATGGGTAAATCAATTTCTTTAACTGATATTGGTTGGGAAATTTTAAACAAAAGATGGATGTATTTTTTCTTTGGTCTTGCATTGTTAAATGAATATATTTGGAGAACACAAACTGAAGAGTTTTGGGTTAATTTTAAGGTTTGGGGAATGCTACCAATAACTATTATTTTTACGGCCTTTCAAATATCTATAATTAATAAGTATAAGCTTGATGAATAGAAACTTAAAATTAGTCATCAACAATCCTCATAATCAGATTACAGAGAAACAATTTTTTGAAAAGAATGAGCTTAAAGTTATTTTAGATTTATATGCCAAAATGGTCTCGGAAGGAACTTGGAAAGATTATGGTTTAAGTATTTCAAGCAGACAGGTAGGTTTCAGTGTTTTTAAAAATGCTACCGAAAATGCTTTATACAAAATTTGTAAAAATTTTAAACCTAACAGTAAAAATCTGAAATATTTAATCACCGACTCTAGTGGGAAAATTTTAAAAAATTCCTTTGATCTAGAAATATTACTTAAAAATACTAATTGGAAAAATCTTAAAAAATAAAAACTATCTTCTTTGTCCAAATAATCTCAGTAACATTATAAATAAATTTATAAAGTCTAAGTATAGAGTTAAGGCACCCATCACAGCTTTTTTACCCATTAACTCTCCTGTATCACTTGAAACAAACATGTTTTTAATTTTTTGAGTATCATAAGCAGTAAGTCCCACAAAAATTAAAACACCTAAGATTGAAATAACAAAATCCATCATGGAAGATTTCATAAACATATTAACAACTGATGCCACAATAATACCAATTAATCCCATCATTAAAAATGATCCTAGTTTTGTAAGGTCTCTTTTAGTTGTGTAGCCGTAAATACTCATTGCTCCAAAAGTAATTGAAGTAATAAAGAAAACTCTAGTAATACTCGCTCCTGTATAAACTAGAAATATTGAAGATAAAGAAAGACCCATCAATGAGGCAAAAACCCAAAAGGTTGTTTGGGCACTTGCTGCCGACATTTTGTTAATTCTAGCACTCATGTAAAAAACAACTCCAAGAGGAGCTAACATTACAACCCATTTAAAACCTGATAAAAAAATTGTATTTCCCAAACTTGTTAAAGCAACAATTGATCCATTCGCATCTGTTACTACTGAAAGTTTAAAAAATATTAAAGAAACTAATCCAGTCAATAAAATACCAGATGCCATGTAGTTATAGACTTTTAACATGTAGGCTCTTAGGCCCTCATCCATTACTACTGTTGATTGTTGAGCTTCTTTAACTTTATTTAGTATATTTTGTTTATTGAATTCCATTCCATATATATAAAGGCTTTTACTATTATTTCAAGATACCTTATTAAGGATTAAATTAATATGAACTACAAAAAACTAGGAAATACCGATTTAAAGGTTAGCACAATTTGTCTAGGGACAATGACTTGGGGAGAGCAAAATACTCAGGCAGAAGGTTTTGAGCAGATGGATTATGCATTAGATCAAGGAGTAAATTTTTGGGATACGGCAGAGCTTTATTCGGTTCCACCAAAAGAAGAAACCTACGGTCATACAGAAATTATAATTGGTAACTGGTTTAAAAAAACAAACAAAAGAGACAAAGTCATTTTAGCAACTAAAGTTGCTGGTCCAATGCGAGCCTACTTAAGAGGAGGTGGTAATAATTATGGAATAAAAAAAATGACTGAAGCTGTTAACGATAGCTTAAAAAGATTGCAAACTGATTATATTGATCTCTATCAGCTACATTGGCCTGAGAGAAATACCAATATGTTTGGAAGATTGGGCTATGAACACAAAGATAATGGTGAATGGAATAAATTTGAAGATGTCTTGGGCAATTTACAAAAGTTTGTAGATGCGGGGAAAATTAGAGAAATTGGTTTATCTAATGAAACACCATGGGGTGTAACAAAATTTTTAGAGCTAGCAAAAGAAAAAGGTCTTCCAAGAATGATGTCTGTTCAAAACCCTTACAATTTATTAAATAGAACTTATGAGGTTGGACTTGCTGAGATTTCAATAAGAGATGACATTGGTCTATTAGCTTATTCTCCACTAGCAAGTGGATACTTAACTGGAAAATACAGAAACAACCAATTGCCAAAAAACTCCAGAATTGAAAGAGATGGTAATTTTTGGACTCGATATGAAAAGCCAAATACAAAAAAAGCAGTTGATGCATACTATGAAATTTCAAAAAAACATAACCTAGACTTAACTCAAATGTCACTTAAATTTTGTGAAATACAACCTTTTATGACAAGTGTTATTATTGGGGCAACAACCATGGAGCAGTTGAAAACTGATATAGAAAGTGTAAATATAAATTTAACTGATGATGCAATTAAAGAAATAAATGAAATACAAACTATTTACCCTAACCCATGTCCATAATTAAAAATTTTATAATCATAATTTTTTTTGCTACTTTTATCAGCCAAGTTAATGCTGAAGAAGTAAAAAAAATGGGTACACATAAAGATTGGGAAACATATGTAATAAACTCGGACACAGGTAAAGTGTGTTTTGCTCAATCTAAGCCGGTTCTCCAATCACCTAAGGCGAACCCTAGAGAAGCACGATTATTTATTAGCTTTAGACCCGGAGAAAAAATAACCAATGAGATAAGTGTTACTGGTGGCTATGAATTTAATAATAAAAATACGGTAACAGCAACTTCAGGAAAAAACATATATAAATTTGATCTTATTCAAGAAGGATTTGCTTGGATGTCAGACCAAGATAATAAATTAGAAAAAAAAATGATCAAAACAATGAAAAGAGGATCTAGGATAATGATTACAGGTTATACTCAGAATGGATCTTCAACTATTGATCATTATTCACTATTGGGTTTCACTAAGGCATACAATGCTACTATAGCAAATTGCAGCTAAGTAGATGAAACCTAAAAAAAAATTGTACTCGCATATTCTGGT
Organism: Candidatus Pelagibacter sp. PS_43; assembly: GCF_059417795.1. NCBI lineage: Bacteria > Pseudomonadati > Pseudomonadota > Alphaproteobacteria > Candidatus Pelagibacterales > Candidatus Pelagibacteraceae > Candidatus Pelagibacter > Candidatus Pelagibacter sp. PS_43. The sequence goes on from NZ_CM182066.1 coordinate 1,138,252, forward strand.
GGGCTAGACACATCTATTATATTAAAATGGCTTCAAGAAAACTATGATGCAGAGGTTATTTGTTATACCGCAGATATTGGGCAAGAAATTGATAGAAAAAAAATTATAAAAAATGCCAAAAGACTAGGTGTTAGAAATATCATTATTGAAAATTTAAAAGATATTTTTGTAAAAGATTATGTTTTTCCAATGATAAGAGGACATGCAATTTATGAAGGTGTTTATTTGTTGGGTACATCAATTGCTCGACCTTTAATTGCAAAACGTCAAATTGCTGCTGCTAAAAAATTTGGAGCTTATGCTGTTTCACATGGATCAACTGGTAAAGGAAATGACCAAGTAAGATTTGAATTAGGTTACCATTACTTTGGTCCAAAAGTTACAATTATTGCACCGTGGAGAATTTGGAAATTAAATTCTAGAACAGATTTAATTAGATATGCAAAAAAAAATAATATTCCAATTCCAACAGATAAAAAAGGTGCTCCTCCTTTTTCTATTGATGATAATTTATATCACACATCAACTGAAGGTAAGGTTTTAGAAAACCCAAAAAATTCAGCTCCTGAATTCCTTTTTCAAAGAACAGTGTCTCCTGAAAAAGCACCTAATAAACCTTCTTTTGTAACCATAGGATTTAAAAATGGAGACCCTGCAACAATTAATGGTAAAAAATTATCACCTGGAAATTTGTTAAAAAAACTTAACGATGTTGCTGGCAAAAATGGAGTAGGTAGAGTTGATTTAGTTGAGAACAGATTTATTGGGATTAAATCTAGAGGTGTTTATGAAACGCCTGGTGGAACACTATTAATGTCAGCACATAGAGCAATTGAGTCTGTTACTTTAGATAAAGAAACTATGCATAAAAAAGATGAGATTATGCCTAAATATGCAGAACTTATTTACAATGGTTATTGGTACTCAAAAGCAAGATTTAAACTTCAAAAAATTGTCGACCTTAAAAAGAATAAAGTTAATGGCTCTGTTAAGCTTAAATTATACAAAGGTAATATCACTATAATGTCTAGACAGACAAAAAGTAATGCTTACTCAATGAAAAAAGTTTCTTTTGAAGAAAATAAAACCTTTAATAAATCAAACGTAGAAAGATTTATTAACTTTCATAAACAAAAACTTCGTTCATAAATTAATGAAAATAAAAGTATTTGCTGACACAATTTGTGGGTGGTGTTTTATTGGTCAGACAAGATTAAATAAAGCTTTAAACGCCTTTCCTGAAACTAAGTTTGAGATAGAGCATGTTCCATTTCAACTAAATACCGACATGCCTAAAGAAGGAATTGAAAGAAACAAGTACTTAGAAATAAAGTTTGGGGGAAAAGAGTTTGCTCAACCAATGTATGATCGAATGACAGAAGAGGCCAACAAAGAAAATCTTAATTTTAATCTAGATAAGATAAAGAAAACACCCAATACTGTATTTTCTCACTTATTAATCAAATTAGCTGAACAATCTAATGTACACAACGAAATTAAAGAAAAAATATATCAATCATACTTTATTGAAGGTCTTGATATTGGAGATAAAGAAATCTTAATTAATATTGGAAAAGAATTTAATATTAATGGAGAAGCAATTAATGATTTTTTTAACTTAAAAAATATTGAAGAAGTTAATTCATATATTTCGGTTGCTAGAGAGAAAGAAATTCATGGAGTGCCCTTCTTTGAAATAGGAAAAGATTTTATTTCAGGCGCCCAAAGCTCCACAAATTTAGAAAGTGTAATAAAGTCCAATTTAAGCTAAAAATTAAAGGACAATTTAACCTTTGTTTTTATCTAATAAAAATCTAATCTATGTTCATGGAATCATTAAAAAATTGGATGAAGGATGCTGCTAACATTTTATTTGATGATAGTAAAAATGATCTAAGGTCTTTACCAAGGTCTGTTAGATTACAAATTTTATTAGTTCTGAGCTTCGTTTGGACAACTGTTTTTAGTTTATATATATTTTCTTATACAACTTTTGCATTTGGTTGGGCTGGTTTATATGTTGCTCATATTGGATTGATATTTGCAGTCTACATGACATTCAAGCATTTTCATAAAGCAGAAGCACAATCTAGCAGTGTATTCAAAACTAAAAACTTTGATCCATTTAAAATTATGGTTATTGTTTTTGTCATTGTATTCATCTTCGTATTCTCTAAAGGAATAGAAGTTTTAACCAGTCCAAACCCTAGCTCTTACTCAATTCCATATGATGGTCCATCAAAATCAGTGTTTGAAAAGTGGCTACCATTTAGTAAAGATAAGTAATGGATAAAATAGCAAAAAATTTACAACTAGTATTAATGTGCATTATTTTAGTAAGCACTGTAATTGCTGTTGGTATGGAAATTAAAAATATGTTTCTAAATCAATCTGTAATGCTAGCAGATTTACTTTTGATGTTTCTTTATTTAGAAGTCTTAGCAATGGTTCGTGTTTTTTGGAACCAGCAATCAATAAGCATAACTTTACCTCTTTTAATTGCGATAACTGCCCTAGCTCGATTTATTATATTGCAAGGAAAAGAGATGGATCCATCAGCATTAGTTTATGAAGCTATAGCTATAGTTCTGATTGCATCTGCAATAGTTATTCTTAGATTGAGACATAGTGATAAATTGGGCCTAAAGAAAAGAAAATCTAAATAGTTTAAAATGATTTTTGAAGCTTCAAGGGCTAAAGCCGTTGATCAATTAAATAATTTTATTGAACAAAATCTTACAGACTATTCAAAACTAAGAAATTTTGATTTTGGACCTAGTAATAGATCTAATATTTCTTGTTTATCCCCCTATATAACACACGGAGTAATAAATGAATTAGAAGTAATTGATAAATCTCTTAAAAAGTTTTCATTTGCGAAAAATGAAAAATTTATTCAGGAAGTTCTTTGGCGTGTTTATTGGAAAGGTTGGTTAGAATTAAGACCTAATGTTTGGTCAGATTACTTAATAGAATTAGGTAAAGTTAAAGATCAATTTAAAAACGATCAAAATTATTTGGATGCAATTGAAGGAAAGACAAATATAGATTGTTTTAATGAATGGGTAATTGAGCTTAAAGAAAACAATTACCTTCATAACCACACAAGAATGTGGTTTGCAAGTATTTGGATTTTTACACTAGAATTACCATGGCAATTGGGTGCTGAGTTTTTTATGCAACACCTTTTTGATGGTGATGCAGCATCAAACACCCTTGGTTGGAGATGGGTAGCTGGAGTTCAAACTCAAGGCAAACATTACCTCGCAAGTGAATGGAATATAAATAAATTTACTAATAATAGATTTAAAAATATAAAACTTAATGAAAATGCCCCTTCAATATTCAGTGATAAAACTTACTCTATTAATAAAAAAAATTTTTTAAATCCTGAAATTTTAGAGAATAAAACTTTATTAATATTTGAAAATAATACGACTTTTGAGGTTTCTGATTTTAAAGAACAAAAATTTAAAAAAATTTTATTAGTCTCAAATAAAACAAATAGAGTAATCGAATTAAGTGAAAAAGTATTGAAATTTAAAGCTGATCTTTTAGAGGATCAAAAAATAAGATTAGGAGGAAAATCAATTAATTGTGAAACTATTAACATTAATGATTTAAAAAATATTACTGAAGAAGTTTATGCTTTATATCCAACCGTTGGTGAAAACTTAGATTTTATTCAAAATAATCAATTAAAAAATATAAAATTTTTATATAGAAAGTTGGATCAGTTTTCTTGGCAATATTGCAATAAAGGTTTTTTTAATTTTAAAAATTATATTCCAAAAATTATTGCTAAATTTAATTAAGCTAAAAAGGTTTTAATACCATCCAAAATATACTGCACACTTAATCCAACAAGAATAATCGCAACCACTCTTGATATAACTCCAATTATTTTTTTATTTATTATTTTAGAAAATTTTGAAGCTATAAAAAAAATTATAAAAGTTAAAAATAAAACAGATACTAATGAAATCATTCCTGCAGTTTGATTAGTGAAATTAGTTCCAATATCTGAAACAGAAACAATTACTGATGTGATTGCAGCTGGTCCTGCAATGATAGGTGTTGCTAAAGGAAAAACACTAACGTTATCTGAATTAAGATCTACGTCTTCTTCTTTTCTTTGTTGACGCTTGTCAAACAACATCTCAATTGCAATTATTAATAAAATTATTCCTCCACCAATTGTGAAAGCTGGATAAGAAATATTTAAATAACTTAGTAATGAGCTTCCAAGTAATGCAAAAAATAGTAATATTATTGAGGCTATTATTGTTGCACTTAATGCTATTCTTATCTTTTTGTTAGTATCCATATTTTGAGTAATACTTAAAAACAATGGAGTGTTTCCCAAAGGATCTATAACAATAAAATATAGAAAAAAAGTTTGGATAAAAATCTCTGACATCTGATTTATCTATCTCTTTAAAAAGTAATTACAATTTAAATTAAAACCAACGTATCATTCCAATAATACCTGCAGTCGCATAAAAAAATTGTAATACAAGTATGCCCTTATGGCCTCCTCTATACGCCCAAATACCAATTAAAATAGCTGATATAAGCAACAAACAAAATCCCAAAAACTCAATACCTATGTTTAAAGCTACAAATAAAGAATATAGAATTGCTGTAACAACCCCTGCCCATTCAAAAAATTTGTTGTTCATATTTTTTATAAAAGTTTTTTAAAATTATTATAAAGAGTTTTTGAATAATTATTCATATCAGACATATTATTTTTTGCAGCTTTATCAAATTTATCTAGGGCGCCTTCACCTAATTGATTCTCAAGAGCTTTTTTATACTCAGGCACACAACCCCACTCATTAACTGTTGTGTCTTTAATCTCAATATGAAATTGAATTGCATATGCATGATTTTGGTATTTAAAAATTTGATACTTGGTAACTGGAGATGATGCTAGCAATGTTACATCCTTATTATTTTCTATTCCCTGAACTTCATAAGAATGCCACTGTAAACTTTTAATTTGTTCTGGAAATTTTGAAAAAAGATTATCTTGATTTTTTTCATTGGTAAAATTTATATCCATAATCCCAATTTCAGCTGGACTTGATTTAACTACCTTACCACCAATTACTTCACCTAATAACTGGCAACCAAGACAAAAACCTAAATAAGGTTTTTTTAAATTTATAACAAATTCTTTAATTGCTTTTTTTTCTTCAATTAACCATGGGTATTCTTGCTCCATAAAAGTATCCATTGGGCCACCCATACAAAACATTCCATCAAATTTACTTAAATCACTTGGAATTTTTTCACCTTCGTCCAGCTCTATAGTGGTTAAATTAAAACCATCAGCTAGCATTAAATCTTTTATATAACCAGGGTCTTCAATTTTTATATGCTGTAAAACTATTATATTCATTACTTAGCCAATTAAATAAAAGACAATAAGGTACCTACTTACTTTTCCAATTGCCACTAAAATAATAAAATCTAAAAATCTAACTCTTAGTAAACCTGCAACTAAAGTCAGTGGATCACCTATTATTGGAACCCAAGCAAATAATAATGACCATTTACCAAATTTACTAAACCATTTTGATGATCTTTCTATTTGTGCTTCTTTAAATGGAAACCATTTTTTTATAGTAAGATTTCTTGAATAATATCCTAAAACCCAGTTAACAACAGATCCTAAAACATTTCCAAAGCTTGCAACAATTAACAATAATAAATTATCATAATTTGATGTTGCAATTAACCCTGCCAATGTGAGTTCAGATGAAAACGGTAAAATGGTTGCAGCTAAAAAAGATATAGCAAATAAAGATAAGTAAATCACTTCGAACACTTCTTAGAACAATACTTTACCTTATCCCAGTTTAATTTCCATTTCTTGCGCCAAACAAAAGGTCTTTTACAAACAGGACAAATTTTTGATGGTAGATGTTCTTTTTTCACTAAATTGTATTTTGTTTTATAAATTTGTCTGCTTCAGATAAAATCATTTTTTTTCTATCATTTTTCATTTTATCAAAAACATAAACCATCATTGATAGTCTGGGGTTTTTTAAAAAAAATTTTCTATTTCTATCTATAAATCTCCAGTACAAACCATCCATCGTATTGCACCAATCCCCTTTCTTAAAATCCATCATTTTCATAAAATAACTTGATCCGCAAATGTATGGTTTAGTTGCAAAAATACCTCCATCACTAAATAGGCCCATTCCATAAACATTGGGAACCATCACCCAGTCAGATGAATCGACAAACATTTCCATAAACCATTTATAAACAATTGTTGGTTTAACCTCACAAAGGTTCATTATATTTGATAAAATCATCAATCTTTCAATATGGTGAGACCAGCCATGATTAACAGCATTTTTAATTGCATGATCCAATGGAGGTAAACCAGTTGTGCCTTCATACCAAGACTTTTTCATTTTTCTTTCATGTTTGAAAAAATTTTTTGTTTCCATTTCATTAGAGTAACCTTGATAAATTCCACGCATAAACTCTCTCCAACCTATTATCTGACGAACATAACCTTCAAGCGAGTTCATTCTAATTTTATGTTTTTTATGAAATTCTAAAATTTTTTGAATGATAATCTCAGGAGTTATCAATCCTAAATTAATGTACGGACTTAATGCGCTATGAAATAAAATATTGTCTTTTTGATTAACAGCATCTTCATAGTCACCAAATAAATTTGATTTCTCTTTAATAAAAAAATCTAACAGTTTAACCACATCATTATATTCAGTTGCTAACCAAAAATTATATGTATTTCCAGGGTGATCTTTAAATAATTTTTCAATAATTGGTTTTAATTTTTTAGTGTGATTAGTTTCATTAATTTTTGGAAATTTTGGTATTAACACATCTTTTGGTAATTTATTTCTGTTATCCTCATCAAAACTCCATTTGCCCCCAATAGGGTTTCCATCTGCTCCCATTAATATTCCAGATTTTTTACGAACCTCTTTGTAAAATGTTGCCATAAAAGGTTTTTTTGATTTTGCTAAATAATTTTTAAACTCATCTCTTGAGTTTAAAAACATTGGAGTTTGAATAATATTCCAATTTATTTTTTCTTTTTTTAAAAATTGAGAAATTTTCTTTTCAAAAAATTTATCCTCAACCTCAAAACTTGAAATTTCAGTAATTTTTTTTTGATTAATGATAATTTTTAATTTTTTAAAGTAAGTGTCTTTAAAACCTTTGTCTTCAATTTTAGAATATTCGACTTTGTATTTATTCGCTTTAAGCGTATCCGCATAAGACCTCATAGAAGATAGAAATAGCAGTATCTTTTGCTTATGATGCTTTTCATAAGTACATAGCTCATAGTCTTCTGCCATGTAAAAAGAGTGGTCCTTTTTGAAGCGGTCTATGTATTTTAATGGAAATAATTGATTGCCAAGTATAAAAAACAATTTCATAATTAAATATAACTAATTAAAAATTATATGTCAGAAAAATATCTTATTTTTGGTGCGACAGGTTCTGTGGGCTCTAGCTTAGCTGAACAATTAAAAAATTCAGGTAATGATATACATCTTGTTGCAAGAAATGAAAGTGAAGTTAAAGCAATCGCAGAAAAATTGGGTTGCTCTTATACAGTTGCTGACGTTTTAGAAGATGGATTTATAGAAAAAGTAAAATCAGATATTAATGATATTAAAGGGGTCGCTTACTGTGTGGGCTCTATTGATTTGAAACCATTAAGAATGGTTACAGAGGCTGATATGAATAAATGTATGAAACTAAACCTTTATTCAGCCATTGAAGTTATAAAAGGATTTCAAGAAAGTTTAAAAAAAAACAAGGGTTCAGTCGTTTTATTTTCAACCGTTGCTGCTCAAAGAGGTTTTACTAATCACACAATTATTGCATCTGCTAAGGCTGCTGTTGAGGGATTAACTGTTACACTGGCTGCTGAGTTTGCTCCAAATATTAGAGTAAATTGTATTGCGCCTAGCTTATCGAAATCTAAAATCGCAGAACCAATGTTAAAAAATTCTACAATTGCAGAAGGAATTGCTAAAGCACATCCTCTGAAAAGATTGGGCGAAGGAAAAGATTCTGCAGCGCTTGCTAAATTTTTAATTACTGAAGAGAGTTCTTGGATTACTGGACAGATAATAGCTGTTGATGGTGGTAGATCAAAACTTTCTTAAAGTGAAAAAATATCTTTCATTAGTAATTTTTTTCCTTTTATTTGCTTCAAAAAGCTATTCTAATAATTATACATTCACTAAAATTATAGAGCTAGATGAACCTTGGGGATCATCCTTTATTAACAATGATGAAATCATTATTACTGAAAAAAGTGGAAAAATTAAAATTATTAACGTTATTTCAAAAAAAATTACAGAGGTTAAACATAATCTTAATTTTTTAGAAGTTGGCCAAGGTGGATTGTTAGATATTATTCACCAAGATAATATATTATGGATTTCTTATTCAGAAAATAGAGGGGATTCGAAAACAAGTACATCAATTGCAAAAGCACAATTAAACAAACAAGAATTAAATTTTAAAAATATTTTTCAAGCAAACCCTCCTATAGATTCTGGTTATCATTTTGGTTCAAGATTAGCGATTAAAGATGATTATATTTATGCATCAGCTGGTGAAAGAGGCCAAGGTATGATTGCTCAAGATCCCACAAAACATCCTGGTAGTATTATTAGAATTCATACTGATGGTCGTATTCCCAAAGATAACCCAAAGTTTATTGGTAAACCAGATTGGTTGCCTGAAATTTATCAAATAGGTGTTCGTAATCCACAAGGTTTAACACTTTCTGATTATGATGGAAAAATATATTTAAGTAATCATGGTGCAAGAGGTGGTGATTGGTTTGGAGAGGCAAAAAAAGGAGAAAATTATGGATGGAAAATTTTAGGCTGGGGTGGAAAAAATTATTCTGGAATTTCTATTGGTCCAAAATGGAAGCCAGGTTTTACTAAAGCAATTCAATATTGGGTACCTTCCATAGCTACAAGTGCTATTACAATTTACAGAGGAAATGAGTTTAAAGAGTGGAATGGGCATGCACTAGTTACTTCTTTAAAAGATAGATCTTTAAGAAAACTAATATTTAATGATCCAACTAATGTGAAAGAAGATGTTATATTTAAAGATAATGTTGGAAGAATAAGAGATATTCAAGTTCATCCGTCTAATGGTAAAATATTTTTCTTAAGTGAAAATGCTTTATGGTTAATGGAGATGAATCAACAAAATAAAGTCAAATAAAAAACATTAAAATGTGCAGTAAATAATTATTGCTGAATATGCTAATTATTAATTATAATAATTTAAGAAAGATTCTTTCTAAATCTTTAACAGCTTCATCATTTTCAAATAAAAATATTTTTGCATTCTCTGAATAATATCTTTTAGTTTCTAACATTTTTTTTTCATCTAAATTTGCAATTTCTACAGCCTTTTGTACGTAATCATCTATACAAGTTACTATGGGTGGATCATTAATTTTCATTTGTTTATATGCTCCTAATACGATTCTACTTTTAAGATTTTCAGATGGCATACTAACTGTAGGGGTTCCATACAGCATGGACTCATGAAAACTATTTCCTGCTCCAAAATATAATGTATCCAGCAATACTGAAGACCTTCCACACAATTTAATATAATTTTCAAGGCTCATTTTATTTAAAAAAGTAATTCTCTCATAATTTGATGGAATATTTTTTTTAAATCTATTAAATAGTTTTTTGCTTATTATCTCATCTGCATCTTTAATAAATATAACCTCTGCTTTTTTATCTTCTTTGAGTATTTTACTAATTACCTCATCAAAATGAGGGTGAACTTTTATTAAGTTTTGAGAACAAAAATATTTATTTTTTATGCTCAATTGCTTGTCTATTAGAGTTTTTGGGGATGTGGGTGTATAAAAATACATAGGTAAATAATCTGATAAAATCAATTGTTCTGAAAATCTTTTTTGAGCATTTTGAGTTTCCAATAGTTTGGATGATAAAAAATAATCTATCGAGTCATTGCCTGTTGTAATTGGATGTCCCCATGAAGTAAATTGTGCTTTTGCAAATCTAATATATGAAAGAAAATAAAACTCTGTGGACATTCCTATATCTGGAAAAAAAGCAATGTCTAATTTTTCTTTATTAATTATATCTATTTTTTCTTGAAATTTAGATGGCAAAATAATATTTTTTATATTAAGTGTGTTTTTGAAGTTGTCAAAAAGGATTGATTTCTTTGTGTTCTTTGAATGAAACACACTTACTTCAAATTTAGATTGATCTAACTTGAAAATAATTCCATGATATAATTTGCCAATTGTGTGATTGCTAAAAAATTCAGAAATAAACCCTATTTTTATTTTTTCATTATTATTTTTTTTTACAAAGCTTTGATTTAACTCCGGATATGTTTTTCTATATAAATCTACAATTTTTTTATTTAATTCTATATTTTCATATTGATCATAGGATAAATAGAAGATTGGTGGATTAATTGTATCTTTATCCAAAGTAAGCTTGATGTCACTTTCTTTTATTAATTCATTTAAAGAATTAGAAAACTCTTTTCTCGTTTTGTCTAAATCATTTTGATCTTGAAAAAAAAGGGGATAAAGAAAATCTTTAATAATTTTATATTTTGGTGACAAATTTTTAGAGTAAAAATTATCATTAATATATAATTTAAGTTCTTTTGTTTTATCTAATTTTTTTAAAGCTCTAAATTTTAAAATAAAAATCTGCTTAGAATCTTTTCCAAAATCAATTATTTTATTTAGTGTGTCTTCACATTTTAGATACTTATTATTTTCAAAATAAACTATTGCTAGGTTTTCTAAAATTGAAATTCTATTTGGACTAAGTTCTAGGGCTTTTTCAAATTTTTCTTCTGCTAAAAAAAAATCTTTTTCTTTGTAATGCTCTATGGCTTCTAAAAAAAATTTCTTTGCATCAGTTCCAGACATAAAAATTTATAATAATTTTATATATAATATTTGTATAGCTAATTTTATTGTTTAGATAGTAAGCTCTCTAAAGGTTGAATTTCTCCAACTTTAAAAATAATAGCATCATCTTTTTTAAAACCATACTTTTCTGCACTAGCTTTAAATCTTACTGGTGGTTCCATAATAGGTTCTAGTGATAAAACAAAAGTTCCCCAGTGTGTTCCCATAACCTTTTTACTTCTTAAATCTTTTGCTACATTTAAGGCTTCTTCTGGTGTTGTGTGATAAATTGATTTATCAAACATTGGCTTAAAGTCATAAGCTCCAATATTAATCATTGTTAAATCAATTGGACCATATTTTTCACCTAATTCTTTGTAAATATTTCCATAGCCAGTATCACAAGCAAATAGGATTTTTTTACCCTTATATTCAATTAAAAAATTACCCCAGAGTGTTTTATTCATATCCGTTAGACTTCTTTTAGACCAATGAACAGCTGGGAGTAATGTTACTTTTAAATCCTCATTAACTTTAATTTCTTCATACCAATCCATTTCATTTACATCTTTAAATTTATTTTTTGTAAAGTATTTTCCAAGATTTAGTGGTGCCAAAACTTTTGTATTTTTAAACGGATACTTTCTAATAGTTCCCATATCTTGATGATCATAATGATTATGTGTTAATAATAATAAATCAGTCTTTGGAATTTCATCTAAATTTAAGGCAGGCTCAGTGAATCTATCTGGACCAAAAATTAAAGGTCCCGCATTTTTAGAAAATACAGGATCTGTTATAATCGTTGTGTCTCCAAGTTTAATTAAGTAAGTAGCATGACCAATCCAAGCAATATAATCTTCATTTTTATACTTTTCTAAATCAGATAAAACTTTTTCTTTATCAACAACGTGTTCTTTAGGAACGGTCATGTCTATTTTCTTTTTCAATTTAATAAATTGCGTGTAAGAAAACTTGGCTTTACTAGTTCTAACGGGCGATCCTTCTGGGTTTCTAAAAGTTCCATCTGGTAAATGATGATAAGGTTTTTTATCCATAGCAAATGATGATGAGTTATAAATAAAAATCATAATTATAAAAGTTAAAAATTTTTTCATCTATCTTTTCTTAATTGTATAATCTTTTAAAAATATGACTAAAAACTCCTGACCATAATAATTCATAGTTTTTATCAGTTAAAAAATTATAGATATCACTTTTTTTTATTTCTTTTGCATGAATTTCAACACAAACTAACTCAGGTTTAAACCTATCAAAAGAAAGACCCTCCAAAACTTTGAGGTCAGCCCCTTCAACATCGATGTCTAAAAAATCAATTTTGGAATTTTTATATTTATCTCTATTTAAAATTTCATTTAAAGTAAAAGCTTCTACTTCTTTTTCTTTAATATTCCCTTGAAAAACAATTTCAGCTTGTTTTTTTTCTGTTGTACTTAATTGACTAAGCTCTTTCTGATAAAACAACTTTATAAATTCGTTCTTATTAGAAATTGCACAATTATAATTCAAATCTTTTGGTCTCATATAATTAAAAAGATCAATAGAAAATTGACTTGTATCTATATTGATACCATGCCAATTTTTTTTGTGTAATAGATATGTATTATTTATATGTATAGGATGATAACAGCCAACATCTACATAAAAACCATTTTTTCTATCTTTGAAATATTTTAAAATAACAGTATCCTCATTATCCATTGAATAAGATTTTTTTTTAATAAAAAACTTATGCTTAATATAAATACTGTGAAGTATATGTAGTTTTTTTAATATTTTTTTTAACACTTATTTTTGAGATCTTTTAAAACACTCAATTGTATTTTTTAACAGACAGGCAATAGTCATTGGTCCTACTCCGCCTGGAACAGGAGTTAAAGCTTTTGCAACTTTTGAAACTTCTTCAAATGCAACATCACCAACAATACCATTTTCAGTTTTATTGATCCCAACATCTATTACAATTGCATCTTTTTTAACCCAGTCCGCTTTTACAAGCTCTGGAATGCCGACTGCCGCAACAATAATATCTGCCTCCAAGCATTCTGCTTTTAAATCTTTAGTTTTTGAATGAGTAATTGTTACAGTGCAATTTTCTTTTAAAAGTAACTGTGCCATTGGCTTACCGTTTAGATTTGATCTACCAATCATAACCGCTTTTTTCCCACTCAAGTTTGGTTCAATTTTTTTAATCATTAGATAACACCCTAAAGGAGTACAAGGAACTGAACTTTCATAGCCTGAAGAAAGATTTCCAACATTCATTGGGTGAAACCCATCAACATCTTTTCCTGGTAAAATACTTTCAATTACTTTTTGCTTATCAATATGTTTTGGTAAAGGTAATTGTACTAAAATTCCTGAAATATTTTCATCTTTATTAAGTTCTTCAATTTTATCTAATACTGTTTTTTCTTCAACAGCCTCTGGGTATCTAATTACTTCTGATTTTAACCCTACTTCGTTCGCAGCTTTTTCTTTCATACGAACATAAATTTGACTAGGAGCCATATCACCTATTAAAATTACCGTAAGACCTGGAACTTTATTGTGTTTAGCTTTTAATTCTACAACTTCTTGTCTTAGTTCTTCTCTAAGTTCAGCTGCTATTTTTTTTCCATCAATTAAAATCATTTATTTCCTCAAAAAATCATTGGCGCAATGTACAACTTCATACACATTTCTATAAACCAAATCAATAAAAGTAATATAACTGGTGAAATATCTATTGAACCTAAATTGGGTAAAAAACTTCTAATTTTATTAAGCGCAGGACTTGTTAATCGATAAGTCACCTCTAAAATAGAATAAACAAATCTATTTTGAGTATTTAAAACATTAAATGCAACAAGCCAGCTGGTAATTACATTTGCAATTACCACATAAGAATAGAGTTTTAATATTTGAAGAACCAAATAAAAAATTGCTATCATTTTTTCTCGATATAAATTGACTGACTTGGGAAAGCAAAAGAAGCTTTATTGTCTTCTACTATTTCCTTTATTGCAATTGCTAATCTCTCTTTAACTAAAAGTGAATCAGTCCAACTATTACTGGCTGTAAAACATCTAACAAGAAGATCTATTGAGCTATCTGAAAATTTTTCAATTCTTACAGCAACACCTACACTTTGATTAAAATCATCACTTTTATTTATATAGTTTTCAATTTCTTCTCTTATTTTTTTTAATTGTTCAACAGTTGTATCGTACTGAAGAGTAATCGACCATCTTATTCTCCAATTGGTTGTTTCACTAATATTAACTACTGAATTTTCTGCAAATTGAAAATTTGGAATTATTGCTAAAGATTTATCAAACTTTCTAATCACCGTAGATCTAAAACCAATTTTTTCAACAACACCTTCGATTGTTCCTTCAACTAAAATCCAATCACCAATCTTAAATCTTTTTTCAACTAAAACTAAAATCCCAGATATTAAATTTTTAAATAAATCTTGAGCACCCAAAGCAACCGCAACACCAAATAAACCAAGTCCAGCAATAATTGGTCCAATTTTTATTCCCCAAAGTTCAAGGACAGCAGCTAAACCTAATATAAAAATTAAGATTTTTAACGATTTAATAATCCAACCAATCAACTCTTTAGTTAACATTTTGTCTAAACCACTTAAGATATAAGAAATGGGTTCAACAACCTGATGAATCAACCAAAAAATAAAAATAGTAATCAGTGTTCTATTTATTGTATCTATAGCTAACTTGCCCTCTTCTCCAAAAGACATGTAATAACTTGCAATAAAAAAACCTAGAACGATTGGTAAAAATCTTGCAGGCCCCACCATTGCATGAACAAATGTATCATCTAGTTTATTTGTAGTTCTTTTAGAAATTATTTCTAATTTTTTTATAATCAGTTTACTTATTAAACCTCTAAAAACTAAAAATATAAAAAATATTCCAATTCCAATTAAAATTTGAAAAATATCAATTCCATAAATTCCTCTTGACCAAACTGAAAAAAATAATTCACTGAAATTATTAAATATGTCCATAATCAAATTTTATATAGCAAAAATTCTTCTTCTCCAGGGTTAAAAAGAAAAATTTTTTTCCATTTTATTTCATTAAGTACCGCAGAGGTTTTCTCACTCACACACATCAAATTAGTATTCATCCACAACGTTTCTAGCTGATAATTTTTAATTACCTTTAAAAAATTAATCGCACTATTTTTTGAGTATATATATGTAATGTCCGGCATATTTAGCTTTAATTTTTCGATAAAATTTTCGTCATATTTCTTTATCTCATTAGCTTTGTAGTTAACTATTCTATCTACACTATAGCCGTCTAAAATTAATTCTTGATCTAAATTACTAGAGACAACCTCTCCACTAATATAAATCAATTTTCCTTCAGTTGGATTAAAATTTTGCAAAATCAATTCTTTGAGATTATTTACATTTCCTTCTGCAGCAAATACATTTTGAAAACCAGCATTTCTTGCTTTTTTTTCAGTGGCGCTTCCTACACAAAAACATTTTAAATTTTTATTAATATTTTTTATGTCCAAAAATTTGATAGCATTAGAGCTTGTAAAAATAATTCCCTTAAATTCTGAATAATCAACAGACTTGAAATTAATACCTTGAATACTAATTAATGGTAAATGAGATATTTCATTTCCTAATGATTTAAATCTTATCATCATTTCATGACAATCTTCCAATGGTCTTGTAAATAAAATATGCATATTATTTTTTATAAGAATTATTTGACTGTTTTTTAAGAGCACTACCTATCTCTATACCTAATTCCTCGGCCTCCTCAATTCCTTTAGAAGATTTTAAATAAAATCTATTTTTTCCATCTAAGGAAAAAAGCTCTACTTCTAAAGTGATTTTTCCTTCTTCAATGCTTGCAAAAGCACCTACAGCTGTTTCACAATCACCCTCTAAAATCTTTAAAACACTTCTTTCTGCTTTTATACAATCGTATGTTTTTTTATGATTTACTAATTCTAACAATTTAATCAATTCATTATCGTTGTCTCGACATTGTAAAGCTATAGCTCCTTGTCCTGCACAAGGAATAATTTCTGAAGTTGAAAAAGTTTGAGTTATGCTTTTATTTAAACCTAGAGAGTCAATTCCAGCATAGGATAAGATAATTGCATCATATAAGTTTTCATCGAGCTTTCTTAATCTAGTGTCTATGTTTCCTCTAATTAATTTACATTGAAAATCACTTCTTATTTTTTTAATTTGGAATTCTCTTCTAAATGATGAAGTTCCAATAACAGAGTTTAATTTTAGATCTTTTAAATTTTTATTATTTTTACTAATCAAAATCTCTCGTGGATCATTTCTTTTTAAAAAACAATTAGTTAACAACCCCTCAGTTTCTTCTGAGGGCATGTCTTTTAAAGCATGTACAGCTATATCAATTTTATTATTCAATAATTCTATTTCTATTGATTTTGAAAATAAACCTTTACCACCTACTTCGGATAATCTTTGGTCTTGAACTTGATCACCTTTGGTTACAATTTCTTTAATATCCACATCCTCAATTCCAAAATCTTTTGCATGTTTGAGAATATTTTCTCTAGCTTTTTCAGCATAGATCAGTGCTAATTTGCTTCCTCTTGAACCTATAATAATTTTTCTATTTTTCATTTATTTGCTTTATACTTCATACTTATATTGAGAATGTATTATTAATAAAAACTAATTTAATGATTAAAAAACCTATAATTTTAGGAATTGAATCGAGCTGTGATGAAACTGCTGCTTCTATTGTAACAGAAAATGAGCAAGGTATGCCAACAATTTTATCAAGTATTGTCTCAAGTCAGGTGGATGTTCATAAAGAATTTGGCGGTGTTGTGCCTGAACTTGCTGCAAGATCTCATATAGAAAAAATAGACTTAATTACAAAAAAAGCACTAAATGAAAGTGGACTAAAAATGGAACACCTAGATGCGATAGCAGCAACTGCAGGGCCTGGTCTTATAGTTTGCCTATCAGTGGGTTTAAGTTTTGGCAAAGCTGTAGCTTCATCACTCAATAAACCGTTTATAGCTGTTAATCATTTAGAAGGACATGCATTAAGTCCAAAATTAAATTCTGAATTAAACTATCCATACTTGTTGCTTTTAATTTCTGGGGGACATACTCAATTTTTAAGCGTGCAAGGATTAGGAAATTATAAAAGATTAGGAACAACTATTGATGATGCTGTTGGTGAAGCTTTTGATAAAACAGCAAAATTATTAGGTATAGAATTTCCAGGTGGGCCCCAAATAGAAGTGTATGCCAAAAAAGGTGATCCCAATAAATATGAGCTACCTAAACCAATTTTTTATAAAGGAGGATGTAATTTATCATTTGCGGGCTTAAAAACTGCTGTTTTAAAAATTTCAAAACAAATAAAAACTGACCAAGAAAAATATGATCTTGCAGCATCTTTTCAAAAAACAATTGAAAAAATACTATATAAAAAAAGTATGATTGCTTTTGAAGAATTTAAAAAAATGAACCCAGATAATAAAAATAAATTTGTAGTTGCAGGGGGTGTTGCAGCAAATAAAAAAATTAGAGAAATTCTAACCAACCTTTGTGTGGAAAAAGGTTTTGAGGCAATTTTTCCACCAATTGAATTGTGTGGTGATAATGCAGCAATGGTTGCAATGGTTGGATTAGAAAAATTTAAATTAAAACAATTTAGTGAGTTGGACAGTCCTGCAAAACCTAGGTGGCCATTAGATGAAGATGCTATTTTTTTAAAAGGTGCTGGAGTGAGATTATAATGCATTATTGGTTAATGAAATCAGAACCTGATGTTTGGTCAATTGATCAGCAAAAAAAAGCTGGCGCAAAAGGGGCTCCTTGGGATGGAGTTAGAAATTATCAAGCAGCAAAAAATTTAAAGGGAATGAAAAAAGGAGATTTATGTTTTTTTTATCATTCAAATATTGGCAAAGAAATTGTTGGTATTGTTGAGGTCATCAAAGAAGCCTTCTTAGATAAAACAGATAAAAAAGGTCGATTTGTTGCTGTCCAAGTTAAGTTTAAGGAAAAATTAGATAAAAGCGTAACTCTTGAAAATATTAAAAAAAACAAAGAACTTGGCCATTTATCGCTTATTAGACAAAGCAGACTTTCCGTTATGCCAATTGACTCTAAAAGCTGGAAAGTTTTATATAAGATGGGTAGTATTTAAAAATAAAATCATGCCAAAACGAAAAAAAACAAAATCTAAAGCTAAGAAAAAAAGCTCTATAAAGCCTAAGCTTAAAAAAAAAACGAAAGCTAAAAAAAAGAGTTATGTAAAATCCAAAATTAAAAAAAAAGTTTCAAAAAAAAAGTAAAAATACAAAAAGAAAAAGAGTTAGTTTTTAAAACTAGACCGGAATGGGTTAAAAGTGCTTTAATTAATAAGACTAAGTATCAAAAAAAATATTCTGACTCAATTAAAAACAATAATGAATTTTGGAAAAATGAGGGAAAAAGAATAACTTGGATTAAGCCGTACAAAAAAATTAAAAATGTTAAATATAGTAAGAAAGAAGTTAGAATTAAATGGTATGAAGATGGAACATTAAATGCTTCTGCTAATTGTATAGATCGTCATCTAAAAAATAAAAAAGATAAAACTGCAATTATCTGGGTTGGAGATAATCCAAAAGATACAAAAAAAATTTCATACAATCAATTACACAGAGAAGTATCAAAAACTGCAAATGGTTTAAGAAGATTGGGAATTAAAAAAGGTGACCGTGTTACAATTTATTTAACAATGATACCAGAGCTTGCGATTACAATGCTTGCTTGTGCTAGAATTGGTGCAGTTCATTCTATTATTTTTGGAGGATTTTCAGCAGACTCTATTTCTGGAAGAGTTAATGATTGTGAATCAGAATATATCATAACAGCTGATGAAGGAGTTAGAGGTGGAAAAACTATTCCATTAAAACAAATTACAGATGAGGCTTTAAGAAGCTGTGCTAATGTTAAAAAATGTATTGTAGTCAAGAGAACGGGAGGTCAAATTAGCTGGAATAATGATAGAGATATTTGGTACCATGATTTAATTGAAGGTGTTCCCAATCACTGTGAACCTGAAGAGATGAATGCTGAAGATCCATTGTTCATTCTTTATACCTCTGGTTCAACTGGCAAACCTAAAGGAGTTCTTCATACAACTGGTGGATATATGGTTTATGCCTCAATGACTCATCAATATATTTTTAATTATAAACCTAAAGATATCTATTGGTGTACTGCTGACATTGGATGGGTTACGGGTCATAGTTATATAATTTATGGTCCACTGGCTAATGGAGCCACAACTATAATGTTTGAAGGAATTCCAACATATCCTGACAGTTCAAGATGGTGGGAAATCATTGACAAGTACAAAGTAAATATTTTTTATACTGCTCCAACAGCCATTAGAGCTTTGATGCGTGAAGGTGATGGTCCTTTGAAAAAAACTTCAAGAAAATCCTTAAAATTACTAGGTACGGTAGGTGAACCAATAAATCCAGAGGCATGGATGTGGTATTACAAAGCTGTAGGAAATTCAAATTGTCCAATAGTTGATACTTGGTGGCAAACTGAGACAGGTGGAATATTAATTAGTCCTCAAACAGGAGCTATAAATTTAAAACCAGGTTCGGCCACAAAACCATTTTATGGTATCAAACCAGCAATTGTTGATAAAGAAGGAAATGAAATTAAGGGAGCTGGCGAAGGAAGGCTGTGTATTTCCCAATCTTGGCCTGGACAAATGAGAACAGTGTATGGTGACCATCAAAGATTTATTGATACTTATTTTTCTCAGTTTGATGGTAAATACTTTACAGGGGATGGTGCTAGAAGAGATGAAGACGGTTACTATTGGATAACAGGACGTGTTGATGATGTAATTATTGTCTCTGGTCATAACCTTGGAACTGCCGAAATAGAGAGTGCATTTGTTGCCCATCCAAAAGTTGCTGAAGCTGCAGTAGTTGGTTATCCTCATGATATCAAGGGTAACGGACTTTACTGCTATGTTACTTTAAATGTTGATGAGGTAGCTGACCTTGATCTAGAGAGAGATTTAAAACTTTGGGTACGTAAGCAGATAGGTGCTCTTGCAACACCAGACATCATTCATTTCTCACCTGGACTACCTAAAACGAGATCAGGAAAAATTATGAGAAGAATTTTAAGAAAAATTGCTGCTAATGAGCATGACCAATTAGGAGATACGACAACTTTAGCTGATCCAAGTGTTGTACAAAGTTTAGTTGATAATAGAAAAAATATTTAAAAATTTATTAACTCTTTAAATTCTTTTTCAACATTATCCCATTTTAAAATCATAGAGTTTAATACAATTTTTCTATCTAAAGTTTTTAATTCTTCAGCTATTGGGGCCCATTTATATAATGATAATGCGCTAGGATTAAATGGCAGATCTTTATAATAAGTTTCCCAGTTTATATTTTGAAGTCGCTCATTAAAAGTTTTTTTTGCCTCCTCAATAATATCCACTGGCATCTTATTTGAAGATTCACTATCTAAAATTTTAAAAAAAATTTCTTTAGACTGGTTGATGTTTTGATAATTAAAATTAACTTTTAAATATGAGAACGTAAATAATGTCAGATCCTGTAAAGCAACAGAATAAATATTCCATCTGGCAATATCAAGAGATGCCATGAATACGTCATTGTCAAAATGAAGAACGTACCTTGTGCCCATTCTAGTTTTTAAATAATTATATAAAGTAACTTGTGTTACCCAGGCAGATTTTGTTTGAATAAAATGTTCAAGGTCATTTAAATTTTTAATTTTTTTCTTTGGGATAAAAGCCTTAAACATCGCAAACAAGTAAACTTTAAAATCATTGAGTGATATATCTCTCCAGGAAAGTTTATATTTTTGCATAAAAGTTCAAATATGTGCTATTATAGCCTAAAAAATTAGCAAATAAGGACTTAATTTGAATAATTTTTGCCTTTTAAAAACCATCAGAATGGGTATGTTTTCGGTTAGTTATAACTAAAAATAGAGAGGTATAAATGTCAAACGCAACAAAACACTGGGAAAAAACTAGGTCATTGTTATTCGTAACATTGGCTATTTGGTTTGTTTTCTCAATCGGCATCTTCCTTTTCGCAGCTGAAATGAACGAGGTTACAGGACCTTTCGGTTATCCATGGACATACTGGTTTACATGTCAAGGATCTCTTGGAATTTTCGTAATTTTATGTTTCTGGTTTGCTAATAGGCAAGAAAAAATCGATGAAGAATTTGGCTTCAACGAAAAAGGAGATCAATAATGATAAAAGGTAAATTTATAGACAATTTGCCAAAAGTTTACGGAATCTATACGGGAGGTTTTATAGGTTTCATAATCTTAATGGCAATTGGTGAGCAGATGGGTATGACTGCTAAAGCAATAGGTGTTGCTTTTGTGGCCTTTACAATATTCATCTATGCATTGATCGGTTATCTATCAAGAACAGCTCAAGCAGATGCGTATTACGTAGCTGGAAGGCAAGTTCCAACTGTATTCAACGGTATGGCGACAGCAGCAGACTGGATGTCTGGTGCTTCATTCGTTGCAATGGCAGGTGGTATTTACTTTAAAGGTTACGGATATATGGCTCTACTTGTTGGTTGGACTGGTGGTTACATATTGGTCGCAACTTTATTGGCACCATACTTAAGAAAATTTGGCTGTTACACAGTTCCAGATTTTATAGGTACAAGATATGGTGGTAATTTAGCAAGGTTCTGTGCTGTAGTAGTTTTGACTGTAGCTTCATTCACTTATGTGACTGCTCAGATTAATGCTACAGGTACTATTGCATCTGTTGCTCTAGATATCGACTTTAAATACGCTGTATATATTGGGCTAATAAGTATTTTACTTTGTTCAATGTTAGGAGGTATGAGAGCGGTAACTTGGACACAGGTTGCACAATATATCGTGCTAATTATAGCTTACTTACTTCCAATTTTTTGGATCAGTAACAAATTAGGTGCGGGTTTCTTCCCTCACTTTATGTTGGCTGATGAAGTAGCTAGAATTGGTGAATTAGAGCAACAGTTTGGGTTTATTAAAAACTCTGCTGCTGATCTAGCAACTGTACCTAAAGGGTTAGCTGGAATAACTAAAGCACACTCTGCAGTAAACGCTACGCCTTGGGCATTTATTTCATTAGCACTAGCAATGATGATGGGAACAGCATCATTACCACACGTGATGATGAGATACTTTACTACTCCAAGTGTAAAAGCTGCAAGAAAATCAGTTGGTTGGTCGTTATTCTTTATCTTCCTTCTGTATTCTTCTGCGCCAATGTTAGCAACGCTATCAAAACTATCATTGATTGATCCAACTTTACCTACAGGTATTATTGGTAAATCATTTGCTGAAGTTCAAGCTTTGTCATGGTTCCAAAACTGGAATCAAGCAAACTTGATGTTCATCAGTGACTTTAACGGTAATGGAACTCTTGAATTAAACGAGTTTTTCATGGGCGGTAAAGCGGTTGTGTTAGCAACACCAGAAATAGCTGGATTACCATATGTAATCTCAGGACTGGTTGCTGCTGGAGGTATGGCTGCTGCCATGTCAACAGCTGATGGTTTGATCCTAGCAATTGCTAATGCGATCTCTCATGACGTATATTACAAAATGATTGATCCAAAAGCGGAGACTGCAAAAAGACTACTTGTTGCAAGGGTATTACTTGTAGTAATTGGTTTTGCTGGAGCAACTATTGCAGCAATGGAGATTCAAGGTATCTTAGGTTCAGTTATCTGGGCTTTTGACTTTGCGATGTCTGGATTGTTCTTCCCACTTGTACTTGGTGTATGGTGGAAGAGAGCTAACAGAGAAGGTGCTATTGCTGGTATGGTTTTAGGTCTTGTTTCTTCTATTATCTACCTAGTTTGGGTACGAAATGGTGGAAGTGGGTTCTTAGGACTTACTCAATTAACATTTGGTATCTTCGGAGCAGCTGTTAGTTTTGTTTCAATGGTTGTAGTGAGTTTAATGACTCAAGAACCAGATAAAGCAATTCAAAAAATGGTTGATGAAGTTCGTATACCAAGTGGCAGAACTGTTACTGGTAAGTAGAACTAATAAACTTTAATTCTAAGGGGCGATTAATTTCGCCCCTTTTAATTTAATCTCATTTCTAATATAAATCATTAAATGTCAGCAAATTTCCATCCATTAGTTTATTTTATAGATTACTTATTTGGTGTGATTATGTGGACTTTAATAGGACGAGTTGCGATGAATATTTTTCAAAAAGAAGATTCTGAATTCTTTTTTATGAAGATTTTTGTCAAATCTACCAATCCACTAATAAAAATTTTTAAACCAATAACCCCTTCTTTCATCATAGGACCTCTGGTTCCATTATATGTAGCATGGTTCTTTTTTATGATTAGATTTTACTTTATGCCCTGGGTCTTAGGATATTCTGTAATGGGAATGTTATCATTTCCTCTAGAAAGTGAAATTTCTAAACAAATTTATCAATTATTTAATTCAATTAAATTTTAAAAATTGATACTAGTAGAGCTGACAATCAATGAAAAAAATACAAATATCACCATCAATTTTATCAGCTGATTTTAGTCAATTAGGAAATGAAATTAAACGACTAGAAGAAGGTGGGGCTGATATGATCCATGTAGATGTGATGGATGGTCATTTTGTTCCTAATTTAACTATGGGGCCTCCAATTATTAAGGCTTTAAGAAAATATACAAAACTGCCATTTGATGTTCATTTAATGATTTCACCAGTACATAAATACATTCAAGATTATGCAGATGCTGGAGCAGATATTATAACTATACATCCTGAGGCAACTGAAGATTTAAAAAGTTCAATAGCACACATTAAAAGTTTAAATAAAAAAGTGGGTGTATCACTAAACCCTAAAACTGAAATTAATTTAGTAACAAATTTTCTAGAAGAGATAGATTTAATCTTAATCATGAGTGTCAATCCTGGATTTGGTGGTCAAAAATTTATGCCAGAAGTATTACAAAAAATTAAAGAGTTAAAAAAAATAAAAGATCAAAAAAATTTGAAATTTGATATTGAAATTGATGGGGGAATTAACTTTGATAATAATAAATTGGCTATTGAAGCTGGTGCTAATATTTTGGTCTCGGGCACAACTATATTTAAAAATAACAATGGAAATATAAAAAAAAATATAGAGCTTCTAAAATCAAGTTAATTAATGATTTTTAATAACTCATTTATTTTTTTTAAAAAAAAAATTCTTTCACTTTATTTAAATTCAAGTATTTATAATAAAAAAATTAATCCCACCATCATCAGTTCTTTAGAATATCAACCAAGTCCTAATCTTTTAGACTCTCTTATTAAATTTGAAAAAAAAAAATTAACATTGAAAACTATTCATTAGGTAACATCTGGAATGATAAAAATTTAAAAGATAAAGATTATAAAAATTTAAACAGTTTTTTTTGGTTATTTAGTTTGGATTTAAGATCCTCAAAAAAAGATACTCAAGAAATAATACAACAATGGATAAGTAAGAATTATCGTTATAATCATAAATGCTGGGAAATAGATATATTGGCAAAAAGAATAATAGCTTGGATTTCAAATACTAGATTAACTTATGAAGATGGCACTAGCTCTTATAAAGATAATTTCAACGGTGTTATAAAAAAACAAATTAACTATTTAATTGATCAAATTGAACGGTCTGAAAAAGTTGATGATAAAATGATAGGTTGTGCTGCTATAATTTTAGCCGGATTGTGTTACCGAGATGAAGATAAATACTTAGATAAAGGACTTAATTTGCTCAAAAAATTTGTTAAATTTTCTTTAGATAATGATGGTTTCCCAAAATCTAGAAACATAAGACAATTAAATTTTTATTTAAAATATTTTATTCTAATTCGAGAGTGGATCAAAGAATCTCAAAATGAAATACCAGATTATATCAATGAATATATTTATTATTTAGGACAAGGATATGCATTTACTTGGAAAAATAATAATGTCGACTTATTATTCAACGGTAATCATGAAACAAATAATGACAATTTTGATCATTATTTGAAAAAGTTTGATTATAACTTTAAATCTCAAAACAAAGAAATAGGAGGATATGTAATTCTTAATAATAAGAAATACTCTCTAATAATGGATATTGGAGATAGTCCTGATAAGAAATTTTCATCTGATTATCAGGCAGGTGCTTTATCTCTGGAGATATTAACAAATGGTAAAAAATTAATTTGTAACTCTGGATATTTTCAAGACTACAAACATAAATTAAATGATTTATCTAAATCAAGTGCAGTCCATAGCACATTAATTATAGATGACAGATCTTCATGTAAATTTACTAAAACTAAAAATAAGGGTTCCAAACTTTTGCAGGGTTTAAAAATATTAAAAAAAAATGTTATTTTTGAAAAAAATTATTGGAAAGTTCATGCCTCACACGATGGTTACCTAAAGCAATACGGTATTATTCATGAAAGAGAAGTTGAATTTTATCCAGAACAAATAAAATTTGTGGGTCATGATAAAATGATTTCAAAAAATGGTATTAAAAATCTAAAATTCGAAATTAGATTTCATTTAGAGCCAAATATTAAGGTAATGAAAACACAGGATAACAAGTCAATACTCATTGATCTTGATGGTGAAGGATGGAAATTTAACTCAGAAAACAATACTATCAATATTGATAACGGATTATATTTTGGTAAGAAAAATTCTTTTTCTGATAATCAAAATATATTTATTTCAGGAATGACTAATGATGAAAATCAAACTATAAAATGGGAAATTACTAAATTATAATGAATAAAATCAAAAAAGCATTAATTTCTGTATCTGATAAAAGTAATTTAAAAGAACTTTTAAAAATTTTAACTAAATATAAAGTTGAATTCATAAGCTCAGGTGGCACTTACAAAGAAATTAAGAAACTAAAATTTAGATGCTTAGAGGTTTCAGAATATACGGGATCTCCTGAAATACTCGGGGGAAGAGTTAAAACACTGCATCCAAAAATACATGCTGGGATATTAAGTAAAAGAGATAATAAAAAACATAAAAACGATTTAAAAAATAATAATTTTCATGAAATAGACCTTGTTATAGTTAATTTCTATCCTTTTGAAAAAACTTTAGAGCAAACAAATAATCATTTAAAAATAATAGAAAATATTGACGTTGGTGGACCAACTATGGTGAGGGCTGCAGCAAAAAATTATAAGGATGTAACTGTTATTACCTCCTCAAATCAATACTCTGAGCTTATAAATGAACTACAATTAAATAAAGGCTCAACATCTTTGGGGTTTAGAGAAAAAATGTCTTTAGAAGCTTTTTCTGAAACAGCTTATTATGATGCGGTAATTTCAAATTATTTTAACAACATTAAAGATAATAAATTTCCTAAAAAAAAAATTATTTATGGAAATTTAGTAGAGAATTTAAGATATGGAGAAAATCCACATCAGCAAGCTGCTGTTTATTCAAAAACTAATAGTTTAAATTTGGATCAAATTCATGGAAAGCAATTAAGCTATAACAATTATAATGATATATTTTCGGCTTTAACTATTTCAAAATCACTGCCCTCCAATACTGGAACAGTTATTATAAAACACGCTAACCCTTGTGGTGTATCTTCTCATAAAAACAATCTAAAAAGTTATAAATTAGCACTGGCTTGTGACCCTATTAGTGCTTTTGGTGGAATAATTGCATGCAACTATAAAATAAATAAAACTTTAGCAAAAGAATTAAAAAATATTTTTTTAGAGGTTATTATCGCTAATGGATTTGATAGAGAGGCCCTTAATATATTAAAAAATAAAAAAAATTTACGTCTAATAGACTCTTCAAATTTTAAAATAAAAGATTTAGTAAGATTTAATTCTGCTAATGAAGCAATTTTAACTCAGTCTGAAGATATAAATAAATTTAACATTAAAGATTTTAAGATAGTTTCAAAAAAAAAACCTACTAAATCACAATTAAAAAATTTAATTTTTGCTTTTAATGTTTGTAGATATGTCAAATCAAATGCAATAGTTTTGGCTGCTAATGAAGCAACAGTGGGTATTGGTTCTGGCCAGCCAAGTAGACTTGACAGTTGTCAAATTGCAATTGATAAAATGCATAAATTTGAAAATTTCAATGAAGAAGTAGTTGCTGCTTCAGATGCATTTTTTCCATTTGTGGACGGAATTGAAAAATTAATTCAAGCTGGAGTTTGTGCAGTAATACAACCCTCTGGTTCTATTAGAGACAAAGAAATAATAAAATTTGCAAATCAAACTAATACGATATTAGTTTTTTCTAAAACTAGACATTTTAGACATTAGCAATTTGATCAATTTTAGCTGCTAAAATAAAATCATTCTCAGAGAGACCTTCTATTGCGTGTGTGGTAATTATAATTTTTGCATAACCCCATCCAAAAGAGATATCAGGATGGTGGTTTTCACTTTCAGAAATTTCCCCAACTTTGTTTATGAAATTTTGACTATTAATAAAATTTTTGAAAATAAAATTTTTTTCTAAAAAAAAAATATCTTTATCATTTTTTTTTACATTCCACCCATCAACTTTTTTTTGATATTTGTGAATTTCACTTATATCAAATGGCAATATCCCACCTTCACATGGTTTACATTTTTTATCTAGAAGATTTGTCATTTTTAAATAGATCTTTTATATTTTTATCATTTTTAACTAAATAATAATTACCAATAGTTCTATGTTTAGAATCTAAATTATTTAATAATTTTATTATTTCATCGGGCATTACATTTTTTTTGTTTATATCATAAATACCATAATCAAATTTATCTAAAAATAATTTTAAAAAATTAAAATTATCATAATTATTTTCAAAAATATATTGTGATAGTTCTATAATAAAGATTGGATTATATTTTTGTACTATATTTATTGCACCTTTTATTGCTTGAAGTTCATTACCTTCAATGTCTAATTTTATAAATAAAAAATAATCCTCCAAATTTATATGACCAAGTAGCGTGTCTATTTTGGAAGTTTTTACTTTAGTTGATTTTAGATTTTCAAATTGCTTATGATTTAATGAACTTTCCCAATCATTTTTGCTTTCATTAAATACAACAGTTAAATCATCTGTATCTGATACGGCAAAATTTTTTATTGTCACATTATTAAAATTATTCAAGATTAAATTTTTTTTAAAATCCTCTACAATAGTTGGTGATGCATCTATAGAAACTATAGAATTTTGTTCTGATAACGATGCTGTAAAGAATGAATAAAATCCATAATTACAACCACAGTCTAGTAAAAAAATTTTTTTATTTCTTGAAATTTTTTTTATTAACATCAATTCATTTTGGTCATCAAAATTACATTTTTTCAATAGTGCATGGGACGTCTTGTTTTTTTGATTGCTTGCATAAATGTAAAAATTTTCTATTCTTATTTTGATATTTGAATTAAAAAATTTTCTAAATAATCTAAAAAAAATATAATAAAAAAAATTATTCTTAAATTCTCTGATGTCTTTATTTTTAACAATTAATTGTAAAAGTTTAGTGATTAAATTTGATTTTTTCATTTAGCATTTATGGAGCGGGTCAAGGGAATCGAACCCTCTACCTAATCGTTGGCAACGATTCGCTCTACCAATGAGCTAGACCCGCATATAAATATAATAAATAGACGGTTTTTTTAACGCAAGCAATAATAAAGTTTTTGATTAGTATATAGATTATCAAAAATTTGATAAAAGAAATTATGAAAAAACAAGATTTACCAAAAATTATACCCGTGTTTCCCTTAAGTAACTTTATTATTTTTCCAAATACAACTGTTCCCTTAAATATATTTGAACCAAGATATATAGAGATGATAAATGATAGTATGAAAACCAATAAATTAATTGGTTTAATTCAACCAAAACAAAAAAAACTAAGTAATATACCTGATTTATATGAGGTTGGATGTTTAGGCAAAATTTCAAATTTTGAAAAAGTTGATAGCAGATATTTAATTGAGCTAAATGGATTAACGCGATTTAAAGTAATTAAAGAAATTAAAGCTGATAAAGCTTACCGTCTATGTGAAGTAACTTTTGATGATTTTTCAGATGATTTAAACATTTCAAAAAAAGAATTAAAATTTTCAGATCTTGAGTTAATTTTTAAAGACTTAAAAACCTTGTTTGAAAAAAAAGGATACATAATCAATTGGAAATCTCTTGAGAAACAAGATTTAAATGAAACAATTAATGCTCTTGCAATGGCATCACCTTTTTCATTAGAAGAAAAACAAATATTATTGGAAAGCCAAGATTTAGAAATTAGAAAAGATAAAATTGCTGAAATTTTAAATACTTATAATTATGATAACTTTGATAATACAACCATTCAATAAATTACAGATTTATTCCCCTATCTGCAATTTTAATCAATAAATTATTAAAATTATTATTTTTACCAACTGCTTTAAGAATTTTGGTGAAATTTCTTATTTTCAATTTTTTTTCTAAATTAAAAAGTTCATAAATAAAATCTATTCCATTTGAAAACATAAAATTTTTATTTCTGGCTTGATTTTCAAAATCTTTTAAAATTGAAGAATCCAACTGTAAACCCAAATCAATTTTATTTTGAATAATTTCAGAGAAAATTTTTATATCTCTAATAGTCATATTAAAACCTTGTCCGGCCAAGGGATGAATTCTGTGCAATAAATCTCCAAAAGCTAAAATATTTTTTTGATAATATTTCCTTAAAACAGACGAATTTAAGTTAAAACTATTAATATCAAAAATATTTTTTATTAAATATTTAGGGTTATTTTTATTAATCAATTCTATTATTTCAGAGTTTGAGAATTTTTTACTTTTTGTATCCAGCGAACATACCACTGAGGTTTCATTTTTTGAAATAGGTAAGAATGCAACAGGACCAAACTCCGTAAATACCTGAACTGCAGTATTATTTTCTATTTTTTTATGTTTAAAAATTGCTGTGTAGGCTACATTAAAATAATTTTTTTCTATCTTTTTTGTAAAATATTTCTTTGCAATAAAATTATTTGGATCACTATTTATTATCAAATCGTAATTTTTTTTATTAAGATTTTTCTCATTTAATTTTTTATTGATTGCTATTCTTTTAATAAACTTACTTTTTAAAACTTCTTTTTTTAACAATTCATAAAGTCTCTCATTTTTAACCATATAAAATAAATCATTTTTTTCATTATTAAAATTAAAGATATTTTCATTTTTAATTTTTTGTAAATAAATTTCTATTTTTTTTATTTTCCAATAATTTATTTTAGTGATTTCAAAAATTTCTTTTTTAAAAAATTCTAAGTTATTTTTTGATATACCAATAGTTCTACTGGTTATTTTTTTTTGAATTTTAGTCTTATAATAAATATGAACATTTATTTTTTTATTTATAAGATTTTTAGCTAAAGCTAGACTGCTTAATCCTTCTCCTATAATGCATACATTCATAATATTTTTTAATTTTAACAATAAAAATTAGATGATACAAAGTGATTAATCTGATTAATTAATTTATGGAATTTAAAAAACTAGCAAACAATACAATTAACTTTGGAATAAATAGAGTAATTGAGATTTTGGGTTTGGGTATCATAGTTGCAGGTGTTTTTTTGTTAATTTCATTGGTTAGTTTTTCGCCTGATGATCCAAATTTTATTTTTCCAGATAACACGGTAATCAAAAATCTACTTGGTTTTGAAGGAAGTTTTACTTCTGATCTTTTTTTTCAATCTTTTGGGGTTATATCCTTATTAATTCCTTTTAGTCTTATAATTTGTGGAATTAATATTGTTTTAAATAAAAAAATTTTATTAATAATAGAAAGTATTTTCTACACTTTGATTTATTCTTTAATTGGATCTTTATTTTTTTCTTTTTTTTATCCTAGGGCATTTAATCTTTATATTAATGGTAATGGGGGTTTTATTGGTAAGTACCTTGAAACAACTTTCCTGGCATCAATGATCAATATCAATTCACAAATATTTTATTATTTATTAATTTTTTTAATTTTGACTATTTTTTTAATAAGTATTCAATTTAGAATTAATTTTTTTTATAATACTATAAAAAAATTATTCAAATTTCTGTTTTCTAAAAAAGAGAAAAATTACACCAATGAAAATGAAATAATAAGTGAATTTATACCACAAGATGAGATAAAAAGCTTAATTCAAGATGATCTTCCATTTATTAAAAGTGAAAATAAAGATACCAATAAAAAAATAAGATTTAAATTGCCTTCTGTAGATTTATTAAAAATTCCAACTGAAAAAGAAAGAGCTAAACTCCAAGATGAAGATTACATTGATAGTGAATTCTTAGAAAAAATTCTTTTAGACTTTGGAGTTAGTGGAAACATTAAAAAAGTTAGTCATGGGCCTGTTGTAACTCTTAATGAATTTGAACCAGCAGCAGGAGTTAAGGTTTCAAAAATTATAAACCTCTCAGATGATATCGCTAGAAACACTAGCTCTGAATCTGCAAGGATAGCAACTATACCTGGAAGAAGTACTATTGGTATAGAATTACCCAACTCTGCTAGAGAAAATGTTTTTCTTAGTGAAATTCTCTCACATGCTGACTTTAATAAAAAAGATGTAAGACTACCAATAGCACTTGGGAAAAATATTTCTGGAATACCTATTGTTGGTGATTTGGCATCTATGCCTCATTTATTAATAGCAGGCACAACTGGTTCTGGAAAATCTGTATGTATCAACACTATTATTCTTTCTCTTCTTTACAGGCACGCACCTGATAAATGTAAATTTATATTAATCGATCCTAAAATGTTAGAGCTGTCTACCTATGAGGGAATTCCTCATTTGTTATGTCCAGTTATTACAGAGGCAAAAAAAGCTGCTTCAGTTTTAGGTTGGGTTGTTAAAGAAATGGAGAATAGGTATAGACTTATGACAAAAGAAGGTGTCCGTAATATTGATGGATATAATGCAAAACATACTTTGTCTATGCCTTACATTGTTGTGGTTGTGGATGAAATGTCTGATTTGATGTTAGTAGCAGGAAAAGAAATAGAAAATTATATTCAAAAGCTCTCACAAATGGCCCGAGCCGCTGGTATTCACATTATAATGGCCACTCAAAGACCTAGTGTTGATGTAATTACAGGCACTATTAAAGCAAACTTTCCTACAAGAATTTCTTTTCAAGTAACTTCAAAAATTGATAGTAGAACAATTTTAGGAGAACAAGGAGCTGAACAATTACTTGGGAAAGGAGATATGCTTTATATGTCATCTGCTAATCGAATAGTGAGAATTCATGCACCCTTTGTTTCTGACAATGAAATTGAAAAGGTAAATAACTATTTAAGAGTCCAGGCAGAACCAGACTATATAGATGAAATCTTAAATTTTGTGGATGAAAAAGATAGTGGTGATACTGGATCTGACAATGGAGATAAAGATGAATTATATCAAGCAGCCTTAGATATAATTAGATCAGAAGGTAAAGCCTCAACTTCATTTTTACAAAGAAAATTGCAAATAGGATACAATAGGGCGGCTAGAATTATTGATATGATGGAGGCTGATGGAATTGTTAGCAAAGCAAACCATGTTGGTAAAAGAGATGTCCTATAATGCCTAGGATATTAATAATATTTATTTTGCTAAACTTTTATAATCCTGCATTACCATCTATGAAGGAAGATATAATTGCAAAAATGAAAAGCACTAATAATTTAAGTTTTAATTTTATTCAAACTGTTGATGATAAAAGAGAAAATGGAATATGTGTCTTGGAATATCCAAGAAAAATTTGGTGTGAGTATAGTGGAGCAAATAAAAAAACTCTTGTCTCTAATGGAAAATCTTTGGTTATTAAGACTAATAACAACAATAATTATTATATTTACCCGCTTGCTAAAACGCCGTTACAGTATTTGCTAGATAAAAAGTATCTAATTTCTAAAATACAAGAGTTAGAACCAAGGAATATAGATAATAAATATCTTAACTTTAAAATTTTTGAAAATAATAATGAAATAAATATTTTTTTTGACAAAAAAAATTTAAACTTAATTGGATGGCAAACAGAAGACATA
The DNA here is from genome assembly GCF_059417795.1 of Candidatus Pelagibacter sp. PS_43. Taxonomy (NCBI): domain Bacteria; kingdom Pseudomonadati; phylum Pseudomonadota; class Alphaproteobacteria; order Candidatus Pelagibacterales; family Candidatus Pelagibacteraceae; genus Candidatus Pelagibacter; species Candidatus Pelagibacter sp. PS_43. The sequence goes on from NZ_CM182066.1 coordinate 1,171,383, forward strand.
TATCAAAATTTGAATATTACATTTATTTCTTCAATTAAGATAAATCAAAAATTAGATTATAACAAATTCAAGTTACCAAAAAATAACTAAAATTCTACCTAATTAGAGTTTCTGTTTTAAAAACTTTCATTCCTCTTGCTAAATAATTTTTTAAGGCATTCTCATGGTCAAGTGAACAAGTGTGTACCCAAACTCTTTTTGCTCCCTGATTAAATGAATTTTTGATTGCCTCACTAAGTAAATATCCACCTAATTTTTTTCCAAAATATTCTTCTAAAATTCCAAAATAAGCAATTTCTGCCTCTTTATTATTTTCATAAAATAACAATTCGTAATAACCTGCAATCTCATTTTTTTCTTTTAAAACATAAGTAAAAAGTTTTTTATTAGATACATATTCAATCCAATTTAAATCTGTCCAAATCAATCTATCAATCCAACGATGGTTTTTCCCTACATTTTTATAGAAGAATTTATTTAATTGAAAGTCTTTAGGATTAAGTAATTCTACAAAACTATACTGCGAGGGTGCTTCTACTTCTTTAAAATCTTCTAGGGATTTAATTTCTAAATAATTTCTAAAAATTTTTTCTGTCACTCAACCATTTTTCCTATTTTTTCACCACCAAATAAATGAAAGTGTAAATGAGGAACTTCTTGTCCTCCATGCTCCCCCAAGTTAGTAAGCGCTCTATAACCCTTGCCTGTATCTGTTGATATATCTAATATTTTTGATACCTCTGTAATTGCTTTACTCAAAGCAACAATTTCTTCATCTGAAGCTTTTTGATTAAAATCATCTAGGTCAATATATTCACCTTTTGGTATTACCAGAGCATGAATTTTTTTTTGAGCGTTAATATCATAGAAGGATAAAACATGTTCATTCTCAAAAATTTTTTTACAAGGAATTTCTTTTCGTAAAATTTTCGCAAAAATATTATTCTTATCGTAAATCATTTTCTATTATTTTTTTCCTCAATTCCTGATTGGTTTTTCCTATTTTCTAGCTCTTGTAAAACATCCTCAAATTTAATATTGGCTGCTTCTAGTGTGACTAATATATGATAGATAGTATCTGCTGCTTCATGAACTTCATTTGACTTATCATTTAGAGCTTCTTTAAGTTCACCAAATTCTTCCTCCATTTTATCTATACATTTAGATAAACCACCAGATAACAATGATGATGTGTAAGATTTATCTTTGTCTTTATTTTTTCTTTCTCTAATTGTATTTACTAAATTTAATAGATTTTCTGACATCTTTAAATTCTAATGGGAATCCCTTTTGAATTCAAATATTGTTTGGCTTCCTTTATTGAATGGGTACCATAATGAAAAATGGATGCAGCTAGTACAGCACTAGCATTTCCTAATTTTATACCATCTACTAAATGGTCTAAATTTCCTACACCACCTGAGGCAATAACAGGTATATTAACTGTTGATGATATCTTAAACATTAAATCATTATCATAGCCAATTTGAGTACCGTCTCTATCCATCGAAGTGATCAATAGCTCTCCTGCTCCACTATCTTCCATTTTTTTTGCAAAATCTATTGCATCTATGCTCGTATTATTTCTTCCTCCATGAGTAAAAACCTCCCATTTATTGTCATTTTTTTTAGCGTCTATTGCAACAACAATGCACTGTGATCCAAATTTTTTTGAACTTTCAATTATTACTTCAGGGTTTTGAACTGCTGCAGTATTGATCGAAACTTTATCTGCTCCACAATTTAATAATTTACTAATATCATCAATGCTTCTAACCCCTCCACCAACTGTTAAGGGCACAAAACATTTTTTAGATGTTTTTTCAACTACCTCATAAATTATATCTCTGTTTTCATTAGAGGCCGTGATGTCTAAAAAACAAATTTCATCAGCACCACCATCACTATAAATTTTAGCCTGCTCAACCGGATCACCAGCATCTTTTAAATCTATAAAATTAATTCCTTTAACAACTCTTCCATTTTTTACATCTAGACAAGGAATAATTCTATTTTTAAGCATCAATTTCTTTTATTAATTCATCTAAGCTAATATCACCATCATAAATGGCTTTACCAACTATTATTCCTTCAATATTTTTTAAACCTTTTGCATTTTTAATGTCATCAATTGAGGACACGCCTCCTGAAATAATCACTGGACAGTTTGAAACATTAGCAACATTTATCGTTTCTTCATAATTAGGACTTTGCTTCATGCCATCTCTATTTATATCTGTATAAATTAATCTACTAACACCAAAGTCATTAACCTCTTTTAAAAAATCTAATGTTAATTGATTAGAGTTTTCCTTCCATCCTGAAACAGACAAATATCCATCTTTAGCATCTAAACCTAGTGCAATTTTATTTGGAAATTTTTGACATGCTTCTTTTAAAAAATTTTTATCTTTTATGGCTGCACTTCCTAAAATAACTTTTTCAACTCCTATATCTATATATTTTTGAATACTATCAATGGTTCTAATCCCCCCTCCTACTTCAATGTTTAAATCAAAATTATGAACTATTTGTTGAATAGTATCTAAATTAACTGTCTTTCCAGTTAAAGCACCATCTAAATCAACTATGTGTAAATTTTTAAAGCCATGCTCTTTATATTTTTTAGCTTGATCAACTGGCGATGTTTCATATTCAGTTTTATTATTAAAGTCCCCTTTGATTAATCTTACACATTTCTTATCTTTAATATCTATTGCTGGAAATATTTTCATTTATTGCTGTTTTTTCTCTTTTCTTTTCTCCAAAGAATAAAAAATAATAAAATTAAAGCTGGTTGAAGAACTACAAATATAACTATGTTTGCTAAATAATAACCAAATCCATATTCCCCTGGTGTACCACCTATAACTTGGAGAATATTAACACATAGCATAAAAAGATCTGTAATAATTTTTTCAAACATTTTATAGATTTATAAAGTTTCTTATTATTTGTAATCCAATTTTATCACTCTTTTCAGGGTGAAATTGGGTTCCAAAAATATTTTCTTTTTCAACAGAACAAACAATATTTGATGAGTATTCTGTTGTTGCTGAAATTGTACTTTTATCATCTGGAATAAATTCATAGCTATGTACAAAATACATGTGTGATTTATTTTTTATATCCTTAAAAATCTTGCTTTCTTTAATAATTTTTATTTCATTCCAACCAATGTGTGGAAGTTTGAATTTATTATTTTGATTATCAATCTTTGAAACTTTGCCTGAAATCCATCCCAGACCTTTTGTTTCGGTTTCTTCATAACCAAGATCTGCAAACATTTGTAAACCAACGCAAATCCCAAGAAGAGGTTTTTTATTTATTATTGCAAACTCATTGAGTGTTTCTATCAAACCATTTATGCCACTTAATGCATCAACACAGCTCTTAAAAGATCCCTGTCCTGGCAATACAAGTTTATCACTTGATTTTATTTTATTTAGATTGGAGGTTACTTCGATTTTAACTTTATCTTTTGCAGCTTCCTTAAAAGAATTTATTACAGAGCTTATGTTTCCTGAATTATAATCAACAATTGTGACATTCATTAAGCTTATAATGAGCCTTTAGTTGATGGTATGCTTTTTTTATTTCTAGGATCTATTTCTAAAGCAGTCCTCAGCGATCTTGCTAGAGCCTTAAAGCAAGACTCAATTATGTGATGACTATTGTCTCCATAGATGTTTTCCATATGGAGTGTTATGCCTGCTGATTGAGAAAATGCTTGAAACCATTCTTTAAAAAGTTCTGTATCCATTTCACCAAGTCTTTCTACTTTAAGCTTAACTTTCCATATTAAATATGGTCTGTTAGAGACATCAATTGCAACTCTTGTTAGGGTTTCATCCATTGGTATCATTGCATGGGCATATCTTTTTATCCCTGCATAGTCTTTCAATGCCTTCTTTAAAGCCTCACCAATAGCAATTCCGGTATCCTCTGTTGTGTGATGAAGATCAATGTGTGTGTCGCCTTTTGCCTTAAGATTAATATCAATTAGTGAATGTTTGGATAATTGCTCAAGCATATGATCTAAAAAACCTATGCCTGTATCAATATTATATTTACCTTTACCATCAATATTTAAATCAACACTAATGCTGGTCTCTTTCGTTTTTCTTGAAACTTTTCCTTTTCTGCTCATAATATTTAATAGGTATATAGAGATTAGCTAACTATATCAATATTAGTAATCGAGCACTTGAAGAATTAAAATTAATATCCATTTATAATCTATGACTACAATAGTACTTATTAGAAAAAACAACGAAGTTGTGGTTGCTGGAGACGGTCAAGTTAGTATGGGAAATACTGTGATCAAAAGCACAGCGGCAAAAGTTCGAAAAATTGATAAAAGAAATGTAATAGCAGGATTTGCAGGGTCTACTGCTGATGCTTTAACTTTGTTTGAAAGATTGGAAGCAAAACTTGAAAAGCATGCTGGAAACCTACCACGTGCTGCCGTTGAATTAGCTAAAGATTGGCGAACTGATAAATATTTAAGAAGATTAGAAGCTTTAATGGCAATTGGTGACAAAGAAAATAGTTATATAATTTCTGGCACAGGTGATGTTCTTGAGCCAGAAGGTGATGCAATTGGCATAGGTTCAGGTGGAAACTATGCATTAGCAGCAGCTAAAGTTTTATTAGAAACAGATTTAAGCGCAGAAGAGGTTGCAAGAAAAGCTATTAAGATTGCATCAGAAATTTGTGTTTTTACCAACGACAATATTAAGATAGAAAAAATTTAATGAAAGACACAAACGTTACTCCCTTTCCAAAAGAAAAGATTCGAAACGACGATGGATCGTTAGTTAGCTCTTTATCTCCGAGAGAAATAGTATCAGAATTAGATAGATATGTGGTTGGTCAAAACAAAGCCAAAAAGGCTGTTGCCATAGCTCTAAGGAATAGATGGCGAAGACAAGCCCTACAAGGTGAAATGAAAAATGAAGTTCTACCTAAAAATATTTTAATGATAGGACCAACGGGTGTTGGTAAAACTGAAATCTCTAGAAGACTTTCTAAATTGGCAGAAGCCCCTTTTGTGAAAGTAGAAGCAACTAGATTTACAGAAGTTGGCTATGTTGGAAGAGATGTTGAACAAATTATAAGAGATCTTCTTGAAATTGCTATTGCTATGGAAAAAGTAAAGAAAAGAAAAGAAGTGTATGCAAAAGCACAAAAGCTTGCTGAAGAAAAAGTTTTAGATGCTTTAGTGGGTGATAAAGCAAGCCTTGCAACAAGAGAAAGTTTTAGAAAAAGATTAAGAGACGGAGATTTAGATGATAATGAAATTGAAATCGCAGTTAATAATAGTGGTTCTCAAGCTTCATTTGAAATTCCTGGAATGCCTGGGGCTAATATTGGCATGATTAATATTGGCGAAATGATTGGTAAATCAGTTGGCAATAAACAAAAAAAGAAAAAGATGACTGTTAAAGAATCTCATGAAATTTTAATAAATGATGAGGCTGATAAGTTAATTGAGGAAGACAAGATTATTAAATCCGCAAAAAACTCAACTGAGAATAACGGAATAGTTTTTTTAGATGAAATTGATAAAATTTCAGGAAGAGCGGATAGAGTTGGAGGAGATGTGTCTAGAGAAGGTGTACAAAGAGACCTTCTTCCTTTGATTGAAGGAACAACTGTGAGTACAAAATATGGTCCAATTAAAACAGATCATATTTTATTTATTGCCTCTGGTGCATTTCAATTGGCAAAACCTTCAGATCTACTACCAGAATTACAAGGAAGGCTACCTATAAGAGTAGAACTTGAAGCTTTAAATAGTGATGATTTTAAAAGAATACTTAAAGAACCTGACTATAGTTTGATCAAGCAGTATGTTGCTCTGCTTAAAACAGAAAATGTTGAGCTAGAGTTTTCTGATGATGGAATTGATGCAATTGCTAATATAGCATCTGAAGTAAATTCTACTGTAGAAAATATTGGTGCAAGAAGACTTCATACAATTATTGAAAGAATTTTAGATGACATAAGTTTTACTGCAACAGATAGAGCCGGGGAAAAGATTATAATCAATTCTCAATATGTTAAACAAAACCTAGATGAGCTAGTTAAAGATACGGATCTCTCTAAATTTATTCTTTAACAATTACTTAAGTTTATTTTTATTCCTAAGAAAAATATAAAATGCTCCACTACCACCGTCTTCAATCTTAGCGTCGGTAATTTCTATAATCATTTTGATTAGATTATTATTTGACTCAATAAATTCAGGAACAGAATATTTTAATATGCTCAAATCTTTTGAGAGATAAGGGTTTTGAACATTTTTAGACCTTAAGCCTTTTCCAGTAATTACTATAATTTTAGTAACATCTTCATCAAAAGACTTTTTAATAAAATGTTCTATAGCCTTGTTTGCTTCTTGAAGTGTAAAACCATGAAGATCTATTTTTTTTATTTTTTCATGTCTTATTTTTTTATTAACAATGAAATCTTTATTGGGTATTTTTTCTTTGTTTTTTAAAAAATTTTCCCAGTCTTTTTTATCTTTATCTGAAATTTTTTTATTCAATTACGTAAGTGTATCAATTAGTAACCAATTTGGATTATTTGACTTAAGATCTCTTGAAAAAACCCATGTATCATAAACAGTTTTAATTTTTTCACTATCACCAGAAATTATTTTTTTTTCTTTATCTTTCACACAAGTAATTATTTCACTCACAAAATCCACAGTAACCTCTAAACTATTTTCTATTTTTTTATGAGACTTTACTAATGCTGACTTAATTCCTATAAACGTAATTTCTGCAAACTGACCCTTTCTCTCTCTTTCTTCAAGCGCTTCTTTAAACTGGTCATAAATTTTTTTACTTAAAAGAGATTTGCTAGCTATCAATTTATTATCACTATCACTAAAGTCAGTAATAATTGTTTCATAAGCTATTTTTGCACCTTTTAAAAATTCTTTTTGTGATTGTTCATCAAAATTTGTGCTTACTGGTTTTGGAGTTATGTTTGCTTTCTGGAATTCTTTATCAATTGGTGAAGGAATTTTCCCCTCAAAACCAGTTTTCTTTCCAAGTATTCCTCGTAAACGTAAAAATATGAAGCCCGCTATCATTGCCAAAAGAATAATATCGATGTATTCAAAACTATAATTCATAATTTAATAATATTTACTATGTTGATTAATTACAACTAGCAATTTAGACTAAGGACAAATGAACACATTTTTATTATTGCTTATAGGTATTCCGGTTATTGAGATTTATTTATTTATCAAATTAGGCTCTCAAATAGGTGCTTTTAATACAATTTTATTGATTTTTGTTACTGCGTTTTTTGGCATTGTTTATGCCCGATATGAAGGTTTTAATACGTTGCGATCTGGGATGTCTCAAATGGTAAAAAATGAACTCCCAGTTTACGAAATTATTTCTGGAGCAGCCTTAGCTTTTGCTGCACTACTTTTAATTTTACCTGGATTTGCTACTGATTTTATAGGAATACTAATAATATTTCCACCAACAAGAAAATTGATATTTAAAAAAGTATCAAATAAACAAAAGCCCATAAATAAAAAACAAGATTTTATTAATGGCGAATTTGAAGATATAGAGGATGAAAATGACAGAAAACTTTAAAATATTAGCTGAGTTTATAAAAGATATTTCAAGTGAAACAGCTGACATTGAAACTTATATTTTTGTTAAAGAACAAATTTCAAAATACCACCTCAACATTGAAATAAATTCCAAACCATTAAAAAATAAAATGATAGAAGTTAACACTACTTTAAAATTCAATGATAAAGAATTAAGTGAAAAAAAATCTTATTTCGAAATAATTTACACTTCTATCGTTAAAATTGATGATGCTATAAATGATAAAAAAGATTTAGAAAAAATTATATTATGCGATGTACAAAATAAAGTTTATCCAAACTTAGAAAAAGCATTTCTAAATTTAATTCACGCTTCTGGTTTTCCAGAGGTTAGTATAGATAAAAAGATTGATTTTGCAGAATTATACAAACAAAGAGCTAATTAAAAAAAATTTTTTTTTAAACTATTTTTTAAATACTCTTTATGCAACTCTAGCTCTTCATCACTAGGTTTTACAACTTTTTTATAATACTGGTTTGTATTATTTGCACTAATTATTTTTCTTTCATTATCTTCGTTTTTAAAATTAAGTGTGGGCTCTTTTTGATCTAATAAGTTAATATAAACTTTCGCTAATAAATCGCAGTCTATAAGGGCCGTGTGTTGTGTTCGTTTTGAATTGTCTACACGATATCTTTTACAAAGTGCGTCAAGACTTGTGGGTGAGCCAGGAAATTTATCTCTGGCTAAAGCAAGCGTATCAATAACATTTTTGCTCTCAATTTTTTCCCTACCTAATAATGCTAATTCGTTATTTAAATGTGATAAGTCAAATTCAGCATTATGAATTACCAATCTCTTATTTTCAATAAAACTTAAAAACTCTTCTACAATCTCTGAAAATTTTTTTTGTGTGGATAAAAATTCATCTGTATAGCCATGAACTTCTAGCGCTTTTTCAGAAACTTTTCTTTCAGGATTAAGGTAACAGTGAAACTTATTTTTTGTTGGCACTAAATTATCTAGCTCGATACAGCCAATTTCTACAATTCTATGTCCGTCTTTAACTGATAGTCCTGTTGTTTCTGTATCTAATACAACTTCTTTCATTTTATATAATTTTTTTTAGTATTCTTTCTATTCTTTGTCTAACAGGTTTTTTTGTAAAATTGTTTTTAATTATATAATTTGATTTATTTTTTTTAAAACTCAAAGGAAGTTGAATTTTTTTGAATTTTTTAAATAAATCAATATTAAAATTATCTCTCTTTTTTAATCTTTTAATGGTTTCTGATTTATTTGATTGAATAAAGATTAAAATATCACTTTTTTTATTTAGTTTGTTTTCAAGAAAAAGAGGGATATCTAAAACAACTACTTTATTTTTTTTATTATCTTTTAAAAATATATGCATTTTTTTTCTAATTTCAGGATGAATAATTTTTGTTATTTCTTTTAAATTTTTCTCATTATTTGTTATTGCTCTTATAATTTGATCTTTTTTTGCTGGGAATGACAAAAAATATTCTGGTAATTTTTTCTTTAGTTTCTTAAAACATTGTCTGTTGTTTTTATAAATTTTAGCAACCTCTAAATCTGCATTAAAAACTGGAAAATTAAAAAGTTTAGCTATGTACGTTTTTCCAGACCCTATACCTCCTAAAACAGCTATTCTAATCATAAATTAAGTAAATTAATGGCCTCTGTATCTATTTCTGGTAGAACGCCATGCCATATAAAAAAAGCTTTTTGAGCTTGATATAAAAACATTGTTTTTCCATTTTCAACTTTTCCGCCGAACTTCTTCGCCTCTTTTAAAAAATTTGTTTCGTTGGGGTTGTAAATTACATCATAGAAAAACTTATCTTTGCTAATTTTTTCATACTCTAATTTAATCATGTCTTCTTTGTTTAGCCCAAGACTAGTGGCATTTATAATAATATCAAAATCAATTATTTCTCCCCATCTTATTATTTCTACATCAGAAAAGGTCTTTTTAATTTCAGTTGCCTTTTTCTCTGTTCTGTTAGTGATAAAAATTTTATCTATTTTTAATTTTTTTAAAGCAATAATTATTGATGGAACTACTCCACCTGCCCCTAAAATAAGTGCCGTTTTATTTTCTAAGGTTTGTTTTGTCTTTTCCAAAGCAATTTTAAAACCTTCTATATCAGTATTGTCTCCTATAATTTTATTTTTCATTTTATAAATTGTGTTTACAGACTGCGATCTATCAGCTTCAGAAGTTAAAGAGTCCAACAAAGGTATAATTTTATTTTTAAATGGAACCGTTATATTTGCTCCATGAATGTTCTCTTCCATAATATCAGAAATTAATTTTTTTAATCCGTCTTCTTCTATTAGTTTTTTTTTATAGGATGCTCTTATCTTATTTTTTTTTATCCAATAATTGTGTAAATCTGGCGATAAAGAATGCTGTATTGGATTACCAATAACTAAAAATTTTTTAATCATTAAAATATATTTAAATATTCCTTTATTTGTTTGATGGGTAATCCCATAATGGTGTCCTCATCTCCATCAATTTTAGAAAATAAATTTCTCCCCTCTCCTTCAATTTGATAAACATTATAAGCATAAAGTGCTTCATCTGAAATTTTAGCCAAATAATCTTCTAACTCTAAAAAACTCATGTTTTTCATAGTTAATGAAGCTTTGTCTGTATGATTCCATATCATCGAACCTTCCTTTGAAATGCAGACAGAACTAACTAATTGATGGGTTTTGCCATTTAGTTTTTGAAGTATTTTAATGGCCTCAGTTCTATCATTCGGTTTTGATATTATTTGTCCCTCTAAATCGATAACACTGTCTGCTCCCAAAATTATTTCGTTGGTAAATTTTTGACTTATTTTATTTGCTTTTAGCTCTGCTAAATTCTTTGAAATAATTGTCGGTGTTGCATTTTGTTTTAACAGACTTTTTTTAAAACTATCTTCATCAATATTAGATGGTTCAACTCTGCAAGTAATTCCATTATCTTCCAAAATTTTTTTTCTTACTCCGCTTTTTGACGCAAGTATTATTTTATTGATCATTATTTTTAAATATTTCATGAATTTTAATTATCGAGGCTGCTGTCTCTTCAACTGATTTTCTTGTAACATCAATTATTGGCCATTTATATTTTACAAATGTCTTTTTTGCTTCAATAATTTCTTTTTCAATTTTTTTTATATCGGTATAGCTTGTGTTTTCTGTCTCTTTTAATGTATTCATTCTATTTTTTCTTATAGCAACCAATCTTTCGGGTTCGGTTGTTAGCCCAACAACACAAGATAATTTTGGATTTCTTTTTAATGTTTCTGGAATTGAGTTTTCGTTAACTAATGGAATATTTAGTGTTTTAAGTCCCCTATTTGCAAGATAGATAGAGGTTGGGGTTTTGCTGGTCCTGCTAACTCCCAATAATACTAAATCAGCCTTACCAATGTCTTGGACTAAGTTGCCATCATCATGAGCCATAGTAAATTGAATAGCCTCTATTCTTTCATAATACTCTTCATTGAGTTCGTGTTGTCCGCTAGGTTTGTGTGATGCTTTTTGGTTTAAAAGTTTAGAAAAATTTAGGATTAAATTTCCTAAAACACTAAAGCAAGGAATTTTTTTTTCATCACTTTTGTTGCCTAAAAATTTAGCGAGTGAGCTATCAACAATTGTGTATAAAATTATAGCATCTGGGTTTTTTTTTGCTTCTTCAATTATTTTAATCACCTGATTTTCTGTTCTTGTAAAAAAATAAGATTTAACGTTATATTCTATATTTTTAAATTGTGCTTTAATTGCTAAAAATACTCTATCCAGAGTTTCACCTGTGGAGTCAGAAACAAGATAAATTTGATATGTATTACTCATGAATAAAATGTTGATAATTAAGTATTATTTTTATCATTTTTTCCATTAATGAAGTTTATTATTTTTTATTGTAAAACAACATTTTTATTAACATTAATAAACATGTGAACTATTTATATACAACTTATCGAACAAGATTAAAAAATATATTAGTGATATTATTAAAAAAGAGATCTTGAATATTATTAATTGTTAATAAAAAGTGTATAAAGTTGGTAAAACAATTTATTACCATTATTCACATACTATATAACTAATACTATAATTAAATAATTACTTATTATTATGACTCCTATTCAAGAAACAATATTAAATAAAAGAACCACAAATACACCCATATGGTTAATGAGACAAGCAGGGAGATACTTACCAGAGTTTAGAGTAATTAGAAAAAATAATCCAGATTTTGTAAAATTATGTTTGAATGAAATATTATCATCTGAAATTACTTTGCAACCTTTAAAAAGATTCGAACTAGATGCTGCAATAATTTTTTCAGATATTTTAATGCTGCCTTATGGATTAAATCAAAAAGTAGAATTTAAAAAAGGCTTTGGCCCTCAGTTAGGAGATTTAAATTTAGAAGATTTAGCAAAAACAAATGAAACAGATTTTTTAAAAAAATTGGATCCAGTTTACAAGTCTATTAAGAAAGTAAGTGAACAAAATTTAATTAATAATAAAAATTTAATAGGTTTTGTTGGCGCACCCTGGACATTGTTGGTTTATATGATTAATAAACGTTCACCAAAAAAAGAATTACTAAAAAAAATTTTTGAAGATAAAATTTTAATAAAAAAAATTATATTAGTATTAGATAAATTTTTAAAAATACATATTGATCAACAAATAAAAAATGGAGCAAATGTAATACAAATTTTTGATAGTTGGGCTGGATTGTTGGATGAAGAAGATTTACATAATTACGTTTATACTCCAACATTAAGTTTGGTGAATTATGTTAAATCACTTAATGTTCCTGTGATCTGTTTTCCCAGGGGAATAAAAAATTATAAAAATTATTGTGATTTAGTTAATCCGGATGCAGTTAATATCGATTATGATGTAGACCCAATTTCAATATGTAAATCAATTAACATTCCTGTACAAGGAGGTCTGGATCCTAAAGTTTTACTAACAGATATAAGCAACCTTAAAAAACAAGCCTTAAAATATTTAGATATATTTAAAGACCATCCTTATATTTTTAATTTAGGTCACGGTGTCTTGCCAGAAACCAATCCAGAAATGGTTGATTATTTAGTTAAGATAGTAAAAGATTATTAAATGAAAAAAGCAATAATTTTATTTAATCTTGGGGGCCCAGATAAAATAGAAAATGTTGAGCCCTTTTTATTTAATTTGTTTAATGATCCGGCAATATTAAATTTACCAACTTTTTTAAGATATCCTCTCGCAAAATTAATTTCTAATAGAAGAGCTCCCGTTGCAAAAAAAATTTATGAAGAACTTGGTGGTGCATCACCAATATTAAAACTAACAAAAGAACAATCAGATGCCCTTGAAGAAAAAATTAATCAAGATCAAAAGATTGACGATTATAAATGTTTTATTGTTATGAGGTGTTGGCACCCAAGGGCGGAACAAGTGATTAAAGAAGTACAATTTTTTAATCCAGAGGAAGTTATTTTAATGCCCCTCTATCCCCAATACTCTGCAGCAACCTCTGGGTCTTCAATTAAAGAATGGAAAGATGTTTGTAAAAAAAATCAGTATAAGGTTAAAACAAGTACCATTTGTTGTTATCCAACAGATCAGAACTTTGTAAAAGCTCACACAAAAGAAATACTTAAAAAGATAAAAGATTTAAAAAATTTCAAATTAATATTTTCAGCACACGGTTTGCCAGAAAAAAATATTAAAAAAGGAGACCCTTATCAGTGGCAAGTAGAACAGTCAGTAAAAAAGATAGTGGAGGAATTAAATATTGAAAACTTAGATTGGATATTAAGTTACCAAAGTAGAGTTGGTCCACTTAAGTGGATTGGACCATCAACAGAAGATATCATTATAGAAAACTCTAAAATTGGAAAACATATAGTCCTGGTGCCTATTGCGTTTGTCTCTGAACACTCGGAAACTCTTGTTGAATTAGACATAGAATATAAAGAGCTTGCGGATGCAAATGGTTGTAAGAATTACACAAGAGTCCCTGCCCTTGGAACAAATGAAGATTTTATTAAAACAATGTCAGATTTAATAATTAAAAAAAATGAATATAAATTTAAGGATGGTCTTTATCCTCCAAAAATCCAATGTCCTTTAGAATTTAAAAAATGTCCTTGTTTAAATCATGAATAGTTATTTATTATTTAAAAGTCTACATTTGATAGCTGTAATTTCTTGGATGGCAGGACTTTTATATCTACCAAGAATTTTTGTATATCATGTTGAAAATTTAAAAGATCAAAATTCTTCTTCTATTTTTAAAACCATGGAAAGAAAGTTATTTTTTTACATTATGATGCCGGCCATGTTTTTAAGTTGGATTTTTGGATTTATTTTAATTCTTACTATAGGAACTGATGTTTTTTTTACACTTTGGGTAAAGTTAAAATTATTATTTGTTATCTTGTTAACAATTTATCATTTCTATTTATTTAAATTGCTCAAGGACTTTAGCCTGAACAGAAATACAAAATCATCAAAATTTTTTAGAATACTTAATGAAGTGCCAACAATATTGTTAATTTTGATTGTTTTTATTGTAATATTTAAACCTATTTAGACTTGTAATATTTTTCAGAGTATATATATTCAACTGATCCAACAAATCTCAAACACACCCCCACAACATGAATATTCAAGAACTTAAATTAAAATCATCTGAACAATTAATTACACAAGCAGAAGAGCTTGGAATTGAAAATGCGAGCACACTTAGAAAGCAAGAAATATTATTTGCCATACTAAAAAAAGTTGCAGAAAAAGAAGAAATAACTGGTGCTGGTGTTTTGCAATTATTACAAGACGGTTTTGGTTTTTTAAGAGCCATGGAATCAAATTATTTAGCTGGTCCCGATGATATATATGTTAGTCCAAGTCAAATAAGAAAGTTTGGTTTAAGAACAGGTGATACTGTTGAGGGCCCTGTTAGAGCACCAAAAGAAGGTGAAAGATATTTTGCATTATTGCAAGTTAGTAAAATAAATTTTGAGGAACCCGAAAAGGCTCGTCACAAAATAGCATTTGATAATCTAACACCTCTCTACCCAGACCAACAAATGGTCATGGAAATTGAAACAACCAAAATTGAAAAAAAACCAGACTTAACACCTAGATTGATTGATCTTGTAAGTCCAATAGGTAAGGGTCAAAGATCAATTATTATTTCACCTCCTAAGGCTGGTAAAACTATGATTTTACAAAGCATAGCAAATTCTATCGCAAAAAATTATCCAGAAAGTTATTTAATGGTTTTGTTAATTGATGAAAGACCTGAGGAAGTGACAGACATGCAAAGAACGGTTAAAGGTGAAGTGATTAGTTCAACATTTGATGAGCCTGCTTCCAGACATGTTGCTGTTGCTGAAATGGTTATCGAAAAAGCAAAAAGACTAACAGAACATAAAAAAGACGTGGTTATTTTGTTAGACTCAATTACTAGACTAGGTAGAGCCTATAACGCAGTAATTCCAAGCTCTGGAAAAGTTTTAACAGGTGGTGTTGATGCGAACGCGTTACAA
Organism: Candidatus Pelagibacter sp. PS_43; assembly: GCF_059417795.1. Classification (NCBI taxonomy): domain Bacteria; kingdom Pseudomonadati; phylum Pseudomonadota; class Alphaproteobacteria; order Candidatus Pelagibacterales; family Candidatus Pelagibacteraceae; genus Candidatus Pelagibacter; species Candidatus Pelagibacter sp. PS_43. Next base: position 1,186,555 of record NZ_CM182066.1, read on the forward strand.
AGACCAAAAAGATTTTTTGGTGCAGCTAGAAATATTGAAGAAGGTGGATCTTTAACAATTATCTCAACCGCTTTAATTGATACCGGTTCAAGAATGGACGAAGTAATTTTTGAAGAATTTAAAGGAACGGGAAATAGCGAAACAGTACTTGATAGAAAAATTGCTGACAAAAGAATTTATCCTGCAATCGATATAACTAAATCTGGAACAAGAAGAGAAGAATTACTTTTTAACAAAGATGATCTTTCAAAAATGAATGTTCTAAGAAGAATTATTGCTCCAATGGGAACTATGGATGCAATTGAATTTATTAATTCCAAACTTAAAGAAACCAAAAGTAATGCAGATTTCTTTAATTCAATGAACAAACCAGCTTAGTAAATTATATATAACCCAACTGAGTCATTTCTTTTTTGAATTCAGTTTCGATATTTTTAACTGTTACCTCATTTAGTCTGTCCTTCCAATTACCAACAAGACCCTTGTTAAAAAACAATATTCTCTTACCATCTTTAGTTTTGACACTTTCTTGAAAACCTTGTTGTTTTTCTACTGATGACATTCCTCTAAATGAAGTTGACTCTAAACAATTATTTAAACGATCTTCGCTAACGTTTAGTGGAAAAAAATTATTTAGAAAATTTATAATTTTTAAAGTAGTTTCTTTTTTTTTAAGGACTAAATCTTCGTATTTGACTAATAGAATATTTTTTTTTAAACTAATCCAACTGTTATAATTGTCCGACCAAGAACCCAAAAAGGTCGTTATTTCATTATCAATATTTTTTCTTGCAATTGTTTGAGCATACTTGTTAAATAAGATATCTTTAGTTTCCTCGATAGATAAATCAAAGTGTTTTGAGGCGCTACAAAGAACATCTCTAGGGTCTCTTACTATATAAATTGCACCAGCTGTAAGTTCTGTATTAGTAAACAAGTTATTATAAACACTACAATTTGCGTTATGAGTTTTGAGCAACTTAAATTTTCCATTTTTTAATAATCTTTTTTGAGCCCCTATCCAGTGTTTACTGACCTCTTTGACATCAATTCTTTCTGAAGTTAAATTCTCAAAAAATCTTTTTTGTGAAAAGTTTGGAATAAGACTAAGGTGTTTCATATCTAAAACTCCATTTTCAGAGGCTATAAGAGAACACAAAATTGATCGTAGCAATGTATTTCCACTTTTTGGATATGAAGCAATCCATATAATCATGATTTTAACTATTTATAGCAGTATTTTAAATTAAAAAAATTATAATTAAGATTTTTACACAAATTCAAAATTAAAGTTATAATAATTCATATGACAATTTATGCTTTATCAACCGGTCCAGGTATTTCAGGCATAGCCATAATTAGAGTTTCAGGCGAGGATACAAAAAAAATAATAAGGTTATTGACCAATGAGAATTTGCCAAAAGCAAGAGTGGCCACATTAAAAAAGATCAATAAAATTAACACTTCTGAGCTTATAGATGAGGGTATAATATTATGGTTTCCCGGCCCTGAGAGCTACACAGGTGAGGATATGGCAGAATTCCATGTACATGGTAGTAAAGCTGTAATTGACGCTCTACATTCATCTATTTCTCAAATTGAAAATTGCCGCTTAGCAGAACCTGGTGAGTTTACAAAACTTGCATTTCAAAATGGAAAAATAAATTTACTTAAAGCTGAAAGTATAGCAGATTTAATTTCAGCAGAGACTGAAATTCAAAGGCAGCAAGCGGTAAAAATAATGAATGGCAAATCATCAGAAATATTTAATGATCTTCGAGAAAAACTTTTAAAAATTTTATCAAATGTCGAAGCAAAAATAGATTTTCCTGATGAAGATTTACCAGTTGATGTTTTAAAAAATATTAAAAAAATTTCTAATGAAGTTATTTTAAGTATTAAAAAAATTTTAAACGATCAAAAAGTTGGAGAAAGAATTAGGGAAGGTTTTAAGATTGCAATTATAGGACCAACTAATGCTGGGAAATCTAGTTTACTAAACCATCTATCAAAAAGAGATGTTGCAATAGTATCCGAGATAGCGGGGACCACAAGAGACGTAATAGAAACCTACTTAAATATTGATGGATATCCAGTTGTGGTTTCTGACACTGCTGGAATTAGAGACTCTAAAAATGAAATAGAAAAAAAAGGAATAAAGTTAGCCCTTAATAAGGCGGAAAATGCAGACCTAAAATTGATTATTATAGACGCTAAAAGTATTGATTTTAAAGGGATTTTGAAGCAATTGATGGATGAAAATGCAATACTTGTAGTCAATAAATCTGATCTTTTAAAAAAAGATTTAAGCTCTGAAATAAAAAATTTTGAACATGTTTTAATTTCAGTAAAAAATAATCTCAACATAGAAAATTTAATCTTAAAAATTAAAAATAAATTAAAAAATAAATTTATCTCAAATGAAGATATTTTAATTACTCGCGAAAGGCACAGACAACATCTTGAACAAAGCTTAAATTATTTGAAAAACTTTGAAGAAAAAAATGAAGCAGAAGATTTTGATAAAGCTGCAGAGGATCTTCGTTTAGCAACTCGACATTTAGGAATGATAGTAGGAAAAGTAGATGTTGAAGAGATATTAGGCAGTATTTTCAACGATTTTTGTATCGGCAAATAAGCTATATTTTACTGGCTTTTTCAACATATTTTCTCTATTTTTGTTGATAAACATAACTAATTCGCTAATTTTTAATTATAAACACAGTCATAATTGTCTTAGATAAATATCTCTTAAAAAAATACTGCCTGCTTGTAAATATTTATATCAGTTATAAATTTAACTTATGAAAAATGATTTCTCTTTTGAAGTAGTAATTATTGGTGGAGGACATGCTGGTTGTGAGGCTGCCACAGCCTCAGCGCGTCTTGGAGTTAATACTGCATTATTCACTCATAAGATTGAAACGATAGGCGAGATGTCTTGTAATCCAGCGATAGGTGGTCTTGGTAAAGGTCATCTAGTTAGAGAGATAGATGCATTAGACGGTGTTATGGGAGAGGTTGCAGATAAATCAGGCATACAATTTAGATTGCTAAATAGAAGCAGAGGTCCAGCCGTTCAAGGCCCAAGAACTCAATCAGACCGATTTTTATATCGTAAATATATGCAAGAAAAACTATTAAACTATTGTAATTTAACGGTTTTTTCAGATCCTGTAACCAGATTTATTTTTCAAAAAAACACTATAACTGGATTTGAAACAAAATCTGGAAAAAATATTTTATGTAATAAACTAATACTAACAACGGGCACTTTTCTAAATGGGTTGATACATATTGGTGATGAAAGAACGCCAGCTGGAAGATATAATGAAAAACCTTCTACAGGATTAAGCGAGCAGTTGGAGAAATATAGATTTAAAATTGGAAGATTAAAGACAGGTACCCCTCCCCGATTAGACTCAAGAACAATTAATTATAAAAACTTAGAAGAACAGTTTGCAGATGAAGATCCTTATTTTTTTTCTTTTTTAACAAAAAAAAATATTAACAAACAAGTTTCATGCAGAATGACTTACACGAATGAGAATGTTCATAAGATTATTCAAAAAAATTTAAAACGAAGTGCCATGTATTCTGGTAGCATACAAGGAGTTGGACCAAGATATTGTCCATCAATAGAGGACAAGATAGTAAAGTTTGCCGATAAAGGTCGCCACCAGATTTATTTAGAGCCAGAGGGCCTGAATGATCACACAATATACCCTAATGGTATATCTACGTCCCTTCCCAAAGAGGTGCAACAAGAAATATGTAATAATATCAATGGTTTAGAAAATGTTAAGATAATTAGACCTGGATATGCTATAGAATATGATTATATTGATCCAAGAGAGCTTTTTTTAACGCTTGAAACAAAAAAAATACCAGGTTTATATCTCGCAGGACAAATTAATGGAACAACCGGTTATGAAGAAGCTGCAGCACAGGGGCTTATTGCAGGAATAAATGCTGCTCTGTCTTTTAAAAATAAGGAACCTTTTATTCTTGATAGATCTGATGCTTACATAGGCGTTATGATAGATGATCTTGTAACCAAAGGTGTAGCTGAACCATATAGAATGTTTACATCTAGAGCTGAATATAGACTAACGCTAAGAGCCGATAATGCCGATCAAAGATTAACGGAAAAAGGTATTTCAATTGGTTTAATAGGCGAAATAAGAAAAGATCTTTTTGAGGAAAAGTCAAAAAAATTAAAAATAATAGTACAAAAAATGTCAGAATTATCAATTTCACCAAACAAAGTTAAGAATTTTGGAATAAATATAGCTCAGGATGGAGTTTTAAGAAAATCAAATGAAATATTATCTCAGAAAGGAGTTAATATGCAAAGAATAAGAGAAATATGGCCATATATACCATTTTTTGATAAAAAAATAGATGAGCAAGTTGAAATTAATGCCCATTATATGGGGTATTTAAAAAAACAAAAATCAGATATTTTAGCTTTTAAAAGAGATGAAAATTTATCCATACCTGAAGAATTTAACTATGATAACCTCTCGGGTTTATCAAACGAGGTAAAATCTAAATTTAAATTGATCAGGCCAAAAACCTTGGGCCAAGCCTTGAGAATTGATGGAATAACTCCAGCAGCTGTATATATTTTGTTGTCACACGTTAAAAGAAAGTCTATTAAGCTTATAGCTTAATGGAAGAAATTTTAGATAAATATCCACTATTAAAATATCAAAATGTTTCACGTGAAACTTGTGTAGATTTTGAAAAATTTATTATTCAATTAAAAAAAAGAAATGAAGGAATTAACCTAATAAGCAAGGAAACCGCCAAAGATAATACAATAAGAGAAAGACATATTGTAGATTCAGCTCAAACTATTGATTTTATTGATTTTAATAGTAATATTATAACAGATATAGGCTCGGGAGGTGGATTTCCAGGTATAATAGTGTCAATTTTGATCAAAAACTTAAAAAAAAACATAAAAGTTAAATTATATGAAAAAAGTCATCATAAGAGCGTTTTTTTAAGAAAAATATCTAGAGAATTAAAATTAGAAACAGAGGTAATACAAAAAAACATTTTTGAGATAAAAAATATAAATTCAGGTACAATAATGGCAAGAGCATTTAAGCCCTTATCAATAGTTTTAGAATTAGTTTACAATAATTTTAATAATTATAAAAATTTAATTGTATTTATGGGTAAAAATGGTGAAAAAACTTTAGAGGACACATTAAAAATTTGGGATTTTGATTTTGAAAAAAAAAAAGTATCACAAGCCAAGATTCATTTTTATTAAACATAAAAAATATTAAAAAAAAATAGATGCAAATTATATCTGTAATAAATCAAAAGGGTGGGGTAGGAAAAACTACAACTGTAATTAATCTTGCCGCAGGATTGGCTCAAAAAGAAAAAAAAGTTTTAATTATTGATCTTGATCCACAAGGTAATGCTACAACAGGACTTGGTTTATCAAATTTAGAGAATTCTAACGAAACAATTTATGCTGTTCTCAATGGCTCTAAGTCAATTTCTAATGTAATTAAAAAAACAAACTATCAAAATTTAGATGTAGTAACTTCAAATGTTGATTTGTCTGGTTTAGAGGTTGAGACTGCAGGAGATAGTAGACGAGCCTTTATTTTGAAAGGCGAATTAACCGCTTATTTAAATGATTTTAGAGGACAGTATGATTATATTTTAATTGATTGTCCTCCGTCCCTAAGTTTGCTCACTGTCATGGCTTTAGTTTCATCTCACTCTTTAGTTGTTCCATTGCAGACTGAGTTTTTTGCACTAGAAGGATTAACACAGCTAATGAAAACGATAGAAAGGATAAAAACAAATTTAAATCCTGATTTAAGAATTAGAGGAATTCTTTTAACAATGTATGACAAAAGAAATAAATTATCTTCACAAGTTGAAAAGGAAGCTAGGGATTTTTTTAACGATAAAGTTTATCTAACAGTCATTCCACGAAATGTAAGACTATCAGAAGCTCCATCACATGGAATGCCAGTTTTAATTTATGATAAATTTTGTCCTGGAAGTAAGTCGTATTTTAGCTTTACGGATGAATTTATTAGTCAAGAAGAAACAATCGGGAGTGCTGCATAATGGATACAAATAAAATAAAGAAAGGTCTAGGTAGAGGATTATCTTCATTAATAGGAGAGACAAAGACAGAGGTAAATATTAACAAAATATCTATCAGTAATTTAGTGAGCAATAAGTTCCAACCTAGAAAAATTTTTGATGAAGAAAATTTACAGGACTTAACTAATTCAATAAAAAAAAGAGGAATTATACAGCCAATAATTGTAAGAAAATCATCTGATGATAGCTCCAAATATGAAATAATTGCAGGTGAGAGAAGATGGTTGGCAGCTCAAAAGGCAGGTCTTCATGATGTACCTGTAGTAATTACAGATGTCGATGACTTAAAATCATTAGAATTTGCAATAATCGAAAATGTCCAAAGGAACGATCTTAACGCATTAGAAGAAGCTCGCGGTTATCAAAGATTGATAAATGAATTTTCATACGATCAAGAAAAAGTAGCCGAATTTATTGGAAAAAGTAGAAGTCATATAACTAATTTTTTGCGACTGCTTACACTTCCAAATGGAGTTTTGAAATTAATTGAGACAAAAAAAATAACCCCTGGGCATGCAAAAATTTTAGTAGGTCTTGATAATTCAGAATTTGTTGCAAATAAAATAGTTGAGAAAAATCTCTCTGTTAGACAAGCAGAAAATTTTGTAAAAATTTTTAAGATAAAGAAACAATCTTTTAAAGGAAAACGTGATATTAATTTACAATCATTAGAAAACTCAGTTAGAGAAAAAATTGGTCTTAATGTTTTAATTAAGAATAAAAAAAATAACACCGGATCCCTTATTCTAGAATATAAAGATCTTGATCAATTAAATAAATTAATAGCTATAATAAAATCTAATTATTAATTTTTTTTGAATTATTAATAATAAAATCAGAAAGAATATTTTTACCAATAGTTGAATTTTTTTTTATCAATAATTCAATATCATTGCTTGTATAAATTAAATCCTTTAATTCCATTTTACCCCATGACTTCAATTGTTGTGTAACAACAGGCTTATCTTTCCAAAAAATTGGAGGCTTAAAAGAAGAAATTGCTTGATCAATATTTCTTTTTTCATCAATTAATTCATGAATTTTAAGCAGTCTTTTAAGTTTTGCCAATAATGTTCTTATAATTATTATATTGTCCTCATCTGAATAATTATTTTCATTGAAAATAGCGACTGTTTTTCTGGTGTTTTTAGCGAGCGAATGATCAATTAATTCTGATGCACTATAATTATCTGCAAGATTAGTAAGTTTAATTATCTCTTGCAGATTAATGGTTTTCTTATTTAAAGAATAATTTTCTATTTTTTGTAATTCATTATTAAGATTTTTTCTATCCCCTTTACTTCTTTCGGTTAAAACATTAATTAATTGCTGAGAGATAGGAATTTTTTTATTTCTAAAAAATTGGCTAACAATTGAGTTCAGTGTTTGATTATTATCATCATAAAATGGAACACATATAATTGACTTTTCTTTTTCAAAAAATTTTCTCAAAGTTGACTTTTTTTCAAGATTTTTTGAATTTAAAATAAACTGAATATCTTCTGTTTTTTTTTCAATAAGCTCTTCAACAATCACTCTAATTTTATCTGACACTCTATTAATTATAATGAGTTTTTTATTCTCAAAAAAAGATTTTGTTAATATACTATTATAAAAACTACCAACATTATCTAATACTTCTTTTTCGTCATATCTATAAACATTTCCTTGATATTGTTTTTCAAAAAAATTTTTAATTATTTCTTCTTTAAAACCCTCATTATCTCCATAAAAAAGATAGAAATTATAACTTTCTAATTTTATTTTATTTAGTTCAAATGATTTTAGAATCATTTATTAAGACCTTAAGTAAATAAAGATTTTTTCTGATATTTCATTGATTAAATTTAATTCAATATTTTTTTGGTATTGGGAAAGATTAAATTTATTGTCAGTATCATTATACGTAAAACTTGAAACAAATTCTTTTTGTTTAATAATTCTCTCTTTTTCAGTTAGTGAAATATCAACTATAATAGAAGTTTTATAGGCCAAGGGATTTCCACTTTTATCTTTTGAAATAATGTCTATTTTTTTTAAACTTTTTAAAATTAAACTGTACTCTGTTGGTAAATTTCTATCTTCTTTTATCCCTAAAGAATTTATAATTATTTTATTTATTTTTTGATCACCGTTTAAAGTAATAGTTTTTATTTTCTGTTCTGAATTAATTTTTTTTAGATAAATAGGCTGATAGCCACAACCCCAAATTAAGAAAATTACTAATAGTAGTGTTATTTTTTTTGTCATTATTTCAAAATTAAGTTTATTAACTTATCTTTTATAAAGATAGTTTTAATAATAGTTTTTTCTACTATAAATTTTTCAAATTCTTTTGTTTTTTTAATCTCATTAATTAATTCAGCCTCTTTAATATTTTTCTCTGTTAAAATTAAACCTCTTTTTTTTCCATTAATTTGCACAACAATATTTGATTGTTTATTTTGAAGATATTTATCCTCAACTTTAGGCCAAAAATAATTCTTATTAATTGCTATTTCATTCAAACACTCATTTGCAAGATGAGGTGTAATAGGGAGCATTATAGTTAAAATTTTAATATAATTGTTTGTAAGATTTTTAAAAAAAATTTTCTCTTCGATCATTTTATTAAAAAAAGCATAGATCTCGTGTAAATTTGCAATAATTACATTATAGCTAAACTTATTTAAGCTAAGGTTGATTTTATTAATCGTTTGGTTGGTGAACTCTTCTATTGGTTCACTAAAAATTTGAGTTTCTTTATTTAGCCGTTGTGATTTAAAAACTATTTTTTCATGCAGCATCCAGAATTTTTGTATAAATTTGTATGATGCAACCATTCCTTGATCAGACCATTGCACATCTCTCTCTGGTGGACTGTCAGATAAAATAAACAATCTCACCGCATCTGCACCATAATTTTGAATCATTTGTTCAGGATCGATAGTATTTTTTTTTGATTTAGACATGGATTCCGATGGACCTACTTTTATTTTTTCAGATGGATTTATCTTACTAAAGAATTCTTTTCCATTTTCAGAATAAACTTCATCAGGGCTTAACCATTTATTATTTTGATCTTTATAAGTTTCATGGCAAACCATACCCTGAGTAAATAATCCTTTGAAAGGTTCTTTAATCTTAATTTTATCAATTTTATAATCTAATGCTCTTGTAAAAAATCTTGAATATAAAAGGTGTAATATAGCGTGTTCAACTCCACCAATATATTGATCAACTGGCATCCAATAATTAATTTCATTTATATCGAAACCTAAATCTTTATTTTTTGATGAGCAAAATCTTAAAAAATACCATGAAGAATCTACAAAGGTGTCAAGTGTATCAGTCTCCAGCACACATTCTTCATCATCAATAATAATTTTTTTCCAATCCTGCTGGTGATCTAAAGGATTGCCATTTGTATTTAAATTTATTTTTTCAGGAAGTTTTATGGGTAGTTTCTCTATAGGAACCTTTACTATCTCATTATTTTTTTTATAGGCAATTGGAATAGGGCAGCCCCAATATCGTTGTCTAGAAACACCCCAGTCTTTTAATCTAAAATTAATTTTTTTCTTTCCTATTTTTCTTTCCTCTAATATTTTAATAGTTTCTAGAATTGATTGATCAGGAACTTTTAAGCCATCTAAAAATTTAGAGTTAAATATAACTCCAGGCCCTGTATAAGCTTCCTTTGAAACTTTAAAATTATTATCTTTATCAGATGGTTTAACCACAGAAATAACATCTAAATTATATTTTAATGCGAAATCTAAATCTCTTTGGTCATGTGCGGGACATCCAAATACTGCACCAAATCCATAATCCATTAAAACAAAATTTGCAAAATAAACGGGAACTTTTTTATTATCATCAAGAGGGTTTACAGCCATTAAATTTGTCTTAAATCCTATCTTTTCAGCTTGAGCAATAGATTCTTCAGTAGTTCCTGTTTTTGAGCATTCATCTTTAAAATCAATAAATTCTTTATTATTTTCATATAATTTTGAAATTGGATGATCAACAGATACAGCTAGGAATGAAAAACCAAATAAAGTATCTGGTCTCGTTGTAAAGCAGCTAATGCTTTTAACGTTTGGATTACCCTCAACTTTAAAATCTATTTCACAACCAAAAGATTTACCAATCCAATTCTTTTGCATAACTTTTACTTTATTAGGCCATTCATCGAGCTGATCGAGACCCTTAAGTAGATCATCTGAAAATTTTGATATATTGAAAAACCATTGACTAAGCTTTTTTCTTTCAACATTTGCTCCAGATCTCCAGCCCTTACCATCTATCACTTGTTCATTTGCAAGAACGGTTTCGTCAATGGGATCCCAATTAACATAATTTTCTTTTCTGTAAACTAAACCTTTATCGTAGAGCTCTAAGAAAAATCGTTGTTGATGTTTATAATAATCTGGGGAACAGGTAGATATTTCTCTATCCCAATCAATTGAAAGACCTAACTTTTTAAGTTGTTTTTTCATGGTAGAAATATTTTTTTCAGTCCAATCTTTGGGGTCTAAATTATTTTGTCGAGCCGCATTTTCAGCAGGCATACCAAATGAGTCCCAACCCATTGGATGAAGAACATTGAAACCCTGAAGGGATTTATATCGCGCCAGAACATCACCTATCGTATAATTTCTAACATGACCCATATGAATTTTTCCAGATGGGTAAGGAAACATTTCTAAGCAATAAAATTTTTTTTTATTAGGGTCTATTTTGGCCTTAAAGGATTTATTAAGATCCCAATAATCTTGCCATTTTTTTTCTGTAGTTTTAAAATTATATCTCATTTGTCAATCTTATCAGGGATTTTTTATGAGGATTGTAATATAAAATTAACCATCTTTTTTCTTAGCTACATTTTTTTTAATAGCTGCTGCTTTTTTAAGTATAGCAATTTTAATTTCTTGACTTGTACCAGTATCAGTTTTTAAAATTTTACAATTTTGACTGGTATCACAAATCTTTTTATAAACTTTAACAGATAGTCCATCTGGTCTTATTTCATTTGATAAAAATTGAACTGAAATTTTGACTGACTGATTTTGGGTCGTATCTTCAGAATACCAATCTGTAATTATAATTCCCCCACCATAATCAGCATTAACTAATGGAACAAAATCCAGTACTTCCATAGTTGCCCGCCACATTTCATTTGATGAAGCAAAATCAAAACTGCCAGATTTTTGACCTCCTAATTTAAAAGTAGCACCACGCCCCTCTTCAATGTTTTTTTTTACTTTATCTTTGACATTTATTGGATTCTTTCTTGCATCAGTTTTTTTAAAAGCTAAAGGACCACATGATGTAATGAAGAAAAATAAAATTAAAAAGGTGAAAAATTTATTGAAATGACTTTTGTTGAGGATTTTCATGCTATAAGTTAATGAAATAGCATAATTTTACTAAAAATATACATAAGAATCTCTAAAATATAGAAATATCAGTCAATAATATCAGTAAAATCAATGAAAAATTGATGTGTTGTATAAATATCACAAAATATAAAAAATTAGGGAAAAAAATTCATTTTAAAGAGAATTTTACAGCACACATTGTAAATAAGCTTATTGATTAATCAATAAATAACTAACAAAGGATAAATATGAATAACTTAAAAAAAATAGGTTTATCTGCATTAGCTGGATCGTTAGTAGCGATTTCTGCAAATGCTGCTGAACTATCTGTAAGTGGTTCAGTAGAAGTAACTTATACTGACACAGGCGGAAAAAAGGGAAATGAAGTAACTGGTAACTCATTTGGTGCTAAAAGTGATATGACTTTTACAGGATCTGGAGATGTTGGATTCGGTACTGTTACAATGAATAGAGCATTATCTGACGTTGGTGCAATTACTACTTCTTACCAAACATTAGATATGGGTGATATGGGTACATTTTCATTCGATTCTACTGCTGGTCAATTAGTAGGTATAGCTGCAAACGATGACGTAATGCCAACTGCATACGAAGAAGTATGGACTGGTGTTTCAGGTTCTGGTATTACTGGAGTTGGATCTACTAACGTAATTGGTTACACAAATACGTTTTCTGGCGTTAGCATATCAGCTGGTTACACACAAGGTGGTGCTCAAACAGGTGAAAGTGCTTCATCTGGTGCAGGTGCACACGGTTCAACAAGAGATATCTATCTTTCTATGAGCCCAATCGATGGTCTAAGTATCGGTGCAGGTCAATCTGTTAATTCATCAACTGACGTAAGCACAACTTCAACTGATACAGTTGAATCAGTAGCTAACATTAAATACACTATGGGACCAGTATCAGCTGGTTACAGAGTAGGTGAATCAGAAGATGGAACTGCAGGTGCTTCAAGCCACTCGATTACTGCTTGGTCTGTTGCGTTTAACGTAAATGAAAACTTTGCTATATCTTACGGTGAGCAAGAAAATGAGCAAAATGCTATTAGTGCAACTGCAGCTGTAGCTGAAGATGTTACTGGTATAAGCGCTGCTTACACAATGGGTGCTGCTTCAGTAAGATTTAATCACAGTGAATCATCAAACGATAACTTTGTTGCAGCTACTGATGATGAAACAACTGAAATTAGTTTAGCATTATCATTCTAATTTGAATTGCTAAGAATTATGAAACGGCCCCTATTTTTAGGGGCCGTTTTTTTTATGATGATAAAGAATCTAGTTTATCAAAAAAATCTATAAGAAAAGGTGCATAATTTGCATTAGAGGATATAGAAGTTTTATAAAGAGGCTTTCTTGCCTGAGCTACACTAACTGTCTTTATTGCTCTTTTTGACTTATAAAACTCTAAACATTGACTTTCCCACTTAATGCCACAAAACTCAATTAAGTTTTTTATTTCAATATCAGGATTAGTGATAATATTTTCGTAACTACAATTGTAAACGAAATTGGGAAGCTTCATTTTCCAAAAATCCATTAAGTTTTTGTAGTTCTTATAATAATTTAAAATGTCGGTTGTGTTGTAGGTCCAATTTTGATTTTCATCGAAAATATTTTTATATAATGACAAACAATTATCCTTAGCTTCCCTTTTACAATGAACAATTTTAGCATTAGGAAAAAATATTTTTATAAAACCAATCCATCTAAAATTTAATGGAGCCTTGTCAGTTACAATTTGTTCTTGAGTTTTAAATTCATTCACTAGCGCTAAATAATCTTTAGATATTTTTTGGAATAAATCCATATTGCTGGGGCTAGCCAAATTAGATAATTTAAATTTACCTTCAATATAAAAGCTTTTTCTTATTAGTTTTTCTAAGAAATCTAATTCTCCAGCACCATAAACCCTTGTATGTGAAGAAAGTATTTGTTCAATTAAGCTTGTGCCTGATCTAGGCAAGCCGACAATAAAAATGATTTGTTTCTCTTTGTTATTTTCTTCTTCAATTTTTTTAAAATTAAAATCTTTAAAAGTGTTTAAAATATTTGTGAATAATTGATCGTCAATACCAGTGTTGTATTTATGTATTTTATTTTTTAATTTATTGCCATTTTCAAGATAAAAAAAAGATTTTTTATAGTCTTTTAAATCTTCAAAAGCTTTTCCAAGAGCAAAATTTAAATTTATTTTGGACTCATCATTAAGATTAGGATCTTTAATTTTTTCTAACATATTTTTTAAATGAAGATTATTTTGATCGTATTTTATAAATCTGCTTATCATTCTATCAACAATATGCATATTAGGATCAATCCTTAAAACTTCTTCAAAAGCAGATTTAGCTTCACTAAAATTACCTATACTTTGATAGACTAAACCTAGATTGTATTGAATAATCAATGAGTTATTATTTAATTTTAAACCTCTTTTATATAATGCAATAGACTCATCAAATTGATTTAATTGAAATTTTAAACTTCCATAATTAACAATTGCATTAATATAATTTGAATTTTTATTTAAAATTTTTTCATATAAATTTTTAGCTTCTTCAAATCTTGAAAGATCTTTATAAACATTAGCTAAATTATTTATGCCAGCTAGATTATTTTCATCTAATTGAATAACATGTAAAAAAACTTTCACAGCAACATCTAAATTACCCATTTTATGATGTGATGAACCAAGTAAATTTAAGATAAATAGATTTTTTGGTTGCTTTTTTAAAAGTAAGTTAACTTGTTGTATTACAAAAGGATAGTTACCAGCATTATAATGATTAAATAACTGCTCTACTTTTTTTTTGAATTTTTCAAAGTTTTGATTCATTTTTTTATACTTGTTTTAATATAAGAAATTGATGCAAATCCAAAGCAATTTAAAATTTTGATTCTATTAATATTATTTTTTCTAATTCCACCTAGTGCTACAACATCGCCAGGAAATAATTTAGAATGAATATTGAATTTAATGATATCTAAGAATTTATTTGATTTTTTAACTTTAAAGAGGGGAGATAAAAAAATTATTTGTACACCCTGTTTTATCTTTTCATTAATTTCTTTTAAATTATGTGCAGAACCAAGAATTGGTATCCCTTTATTTCTTAATTTTTTGACCGATATATCTTTATTAAATGATGGTATATAAGCTCCATCAAGTCGTAATTTAATTGTTAGATTTACATTATTAGCTAAAAAAAATTTTTTACCTATTTTCTTACAAAATTTTTTTATTTCAAAGATTTTTTTTTCATTATTTTTTTCTTTATAATTTCTGTAGATAATAATAATATTAGAGTCTATTTTAATTAAATGATCCCTATTAAAATCATCTATAAAATAAAATTTCTGTAAAGCATTTATATGAATCATAGTTTAATTAACTTAAATAAAATACAGCAAGAAATATATTTAAAAATAAGTGAAACAAAAAATACAATTAAGATACCCAAAATAATTGCTGTAAGCAAAACTTTTTCAATAGATAAAATATTACCCATCATTAATAGTGGTCATATTGATTTTGGAGAAAATAAAGTTCAAGAAGCAGTTAATAAATGGGAAACAATAAAAAATAATCAAAATCAAATTAATCTTCACATGATCGGTAAGCTTCAAAAAAATAAAGCAAAATTTGCTGTAAAATTGTTTGATTATATTCATTCATTGGACAATATAAAGTTGGCAGAAGCGATTGCTAATGAAGAAATTAAACAAAATAAAAAGATGAAAATATTTATTCAGATTAATATTGGTAATGAAAACCAAAAAAATGGAATAATTATTGATGAATTAAATAGTTTCTATGATTTTTGTGTGAATAATTTAAAGCTTAATATAATAGGTTTTATGTGTATACCTCCGAGTGATAAAGATAGCTCGTATTATTTTAATGAAATGAAGATCATAACCAATACATTTAAAATGAAAGAGCTCAGCATGGGCATGTCAGGTGATTATCTAAAAGCATTAACATATGGGTCAACTTTTTTAAGAATAGGATCTAAAATTTTTGGAGAAAGAAATTAACCTATTTTAATTTTAGTATTTTTATCTATTAATTTTAATAATATTTCGAAATCTTTTTTTTTAAGGGCAACACATCCTGCAGTAGGTTTATAATTATTTGTTAGATGAAGAAATATAGCACTTCCTTTTCCTGAAATTTTTTTTTCATTATGACTAATTGAAATGACATAATCATATTTATGATCAATTCTATATAGGTGTTCTTTAAGATCTTTATTGTAAGTTTTAATTTCTTCATTATATTTTTTATGATTTGGATCATCACACCAAGCCATATTTATTTTTATATTTTTTTTATAGATTTTGCACTTCGGAATACCAACACGATCTTTTCTAAAATATAATTTTCTTAATTTAAATAACCCTTTAGGAGTTGTGTAATCACCTTCTTTTTTGTTGTAATTTATACCTTTTTTACCAACACAACACCTTAATTTAAAATCATCAATTATAAGAGTGTTTTTATTGGGGACATGAATTATCATAAAAAGTATTAGATATAATTATGCAAAAAATTTACATTGTAAAATTTAATTTATTATATGAAATCTTAGAAGAGATAAAAGAAAATTTTTCATTTAAAATTATAAAAGTTGAAAATGAACGAGATTTTTTAGAATATAATGATTTAGATAAAGAAAATTTTTTAATAATTTCCAAAAACAATTCTAAATTATTAAAAGATATTAAAGGATTAAATAAGAATTTTTTAAATTTTGATCATTTACCATTAACTTTAAAAAAAATATTTGAGATAATTAATATTAAACTGATTCAACTAAAATTTAATCATCAATCTAAAATTATTATTAAAGATTATGAATTAAATTTAAACTCTAAATTTATTACAAGAGACAACCTTAGTTTAAAACTAACTGAGAAAGAAGCAGAAATTATTTTGTATTTGAATCATAATAAGATCAAACATGATGTAACTGATTTACAAAAAAATATATGGGGATATGCAACAAATATAGAAACACATACTGTAGAAACACATATTTATAGGCTACGAAAAAAAATTAGTAATCTCTTTAAAGATGATAATTTTATATTAAGTGATAAAAATGGTTATTTTATTAGTTAACAACCCAATCAAGTCTAGCACCAACCATTTGGATTATTTTTGAGGACATTTCAGTTCCTTTTTCTAAAGCCTCTTTAGTAGGGGCATTGTTAATAAATCCATGGAGAAAACCAGCAGCAAAAAGATCTCCAGCTCCTGTTAAATCAACAATTTTTAAATTTGTTTTGCTTTTGCATTCTATAATCTCTTTGTTTTTAATAGCTATGCTTCCTTTTTCACCACGTGTGATAATTAAAATTTTTCCAATTTGTTTTCCAAACTCAACAACATCTTCAAAATTTTTTGCATCAATTAAAGATTTAATTTCTTGCTCATTAGCAAAAATAATATCAAGTTTGTTTTTTACTAAATCTAGGAAATCATTCTTATGTCTTTCCACACAAAATTGATCGGACAGAGACATAGCTTTAATACTAGAAAAAGACATTGCTTTGTCAAAGGCTGATTTTGGCTCTCCCTTATCCCATAAATACCCTTCTAGAAAAATCATTTCACTTTCTTTTATTGCTTCTTCGTTGATATCATTTTGATTTATTTTTCCTGCAATACCCAAAAAAGTAACCATGGTTCTTTCAGCATCAGGAGTGATTAAAATTAAACAAGTTCCAGTCGGCAAAATTTCTTGTTTTTTCTTATAAAAATATTCTACATTTTCTTTAGTTAGACCGTCTTGATATTTTTGCCCTAAATCGTCAGCATTAATTTTACCAATAAAACCAACGTTATTTCCTAACTGTGATAATCCAACAATAGAATTTGCAACTGATCCACCAGAAATAGTTTGTTCTATTTTAAGAGTAGATAATAGTTTTTTAAATTCAAGTTCATCAACTAATTTCATTGTGCTTTTTGTTAATTGATTATCAATTAAATATTGATCTTCAACTTTACATATAACATCTACAATAGCATTACCAATTCCTAGAATTTTCATATTAAGCTTTTTTTATTTTAACAGGTCTCTTTCGATTAGGATAACAAGTCATACAAATTTTACAAGTTAAACCATAACACTCTCTAGCTTTACAAAACTCTCTTCCATAATAAATTATTTGTAAATGTAACTTACTCCATTTTTTTTTTGGAAATATTCTTTTTAAATCTTTTTCTGTTTGAATTACATTCTTGCCATTAGTTAATCCCCATCGTTGGGCTAGTCTATGGATATGAGTATCAACAGCAAAAGCAGGAACTCCAAATCCTTGAGACATAACTACACTTGCTGTTTTATGGCCCACACCAGGCAGTTTTTCAAGTTCTTCAAAACTTTTTGGAACTTTACCCCTATGCTTTTCTATAAGTTGTTTTGACATTAGATAAACATTTTTTGCTTTAACACGAAAAAGACCAATACTTTTAATTAATCTTTCAATTTTTTTTCTACCTAATTTTACAAAATGTTCTGGTTTATTATATTTTGGGTAAATATTTTTTGTAACATTATTAACATTTAAATCTGTGCATTGTGCCGATAGAAGAACCGACATTAGTAGAGTAAAGACACTTGTGTGATTTAATGGGATAGGGGTGATTGGATAAATTTTATTTAAAATTTTAAGTATTTTTTTAGCCTTTTCCTTTTCATCCATTATTTGAAGTTTAATAAATCTCTCATTGAATAAAGTCCAGGCCTTTTATTGATAAGCCACTTTGCAGCAGTTAAGGCACCGTCTGAGTATAGTGCCCTATCAAATGCTTCATGATTTAATTTTATGATTTCCTTTCCACTTGAGAATGTAACCTCATGTTCTCCAATAATTTCTCCTTTTCTAATTGAATTAAAATTAATTTTTTTTCCATAAGGAAAAGTTTTTTTATTTAAAAATTTTTTACCTATTAAATTATAAAGATTTTTTTTCTTGCCATTAGCAATGCCTTTACCAAGCATTAGAGCTGTTCCTGATGGATAATCTTTTTTATGCTTATGATGCACTTCATACACTTTACTTAAATACTCATCATGCAATGATTTTGAGGCAATCTCTGTTAGATACATTAGTAAATTCACCCCCAAGCTCATATTACCCGCTTTTAATATGGGAATTTTTTTTGAGTAATTTTTTATCATATTTTCTTCTTTTTGATTAAATCCAGTTGTACCAATCACTACTCTTTTTTTTAATTTAGATGCAATTTTAAGGATATCAAAAGTACAATTAGGCACAGTAAAATCAATTATAACATCAGTATTTTTAAAAGCTTCATTTGTATTAAGAGTAAGTTTTATTCCTGCAATTTTTTTATTAAAGGTTTTATTTTCAGTTAGCGCTACTAATTTAAAATTTTTATTCGATCTTGAAGATTTAATGAGTTGTTGACCCATTCGACCAAGAGAACCAGATATTGCTAAATTAATTTTTTTCATTAAGGAAAATATTAACCTTTTTTAACTAATTAGTCTTTTAGTTTTTCCAAAAACTTTTTGCTTTTTGAAAGAATTTTTTGATACTTGGATTTGATTTTTCGTTTTCTATTTCTCTAAATTTTTCAAGCAACTCTTTTTGCTCTTTATTTAATGAGATAGGCACTTCAGTGTTTACTTGTACATAAAGATCACCATTGCCGCTTCCTCGCATATAAGGCATTCCTTTTCCTTTTAAACGAAATTGTTTACCATTTTGGGTTCCATCAGGTATTTTAATTTTTGCTTTACCCCCATCAATAGTTGGTATTTCAATTGTTGTGCCTAAAGCTGCATCCGCAATAGATATTGGAAACTCAAAGAATAAATTTTCATCAGATCTTTTAAATAAATCATGTGAGTGAACATTTATAAATAAATATAAATCACCATTTGCTCCACCTTTTGAACCAGCTTCACCTTTGCCCGCCAACCTTATTCTTGTTCCATCATCCACCCCTTTTGGAATTGTAACGGATATTTTTTTCGACGCTTGTTTATTACCTTGACCATTACAATCATTACATGGATTGGTAATTTCTTCTCCAGAACCTGCACATTGAGGACAAGTTTGTTGAACAGTAAAAAAACCTTGATTTGATCTTACTTTTCCATTTCCACCACAAACTGTGCATCTATCAGGTGAGTGCCCTGGTTTTGATCCATTACCCTTACAAGTGTTGCATTTTTCAGTAGTTGAAAATTTAATGTCCTGTTTTTTTCCTTCATAAGCTTCTTCAAGAGTTATTGATAAATCATACCTTAAATCTGAGCCTTTATTGCTAGTATTTCTTCTACCTCTTGATCGTCCACCACCTCCAAAATCACCAAAAAAGTCTTCAAAAATATCTGAAAAATCTGCTCCTCCAAAACCACCAAAGCCTCCACTTTGTCTACCACCACCGCCTTCAAAGGCAGCATGGCCAAAATTATCATAGTTTTGTTTTTTTTCTTGATCAGAAAGAATACCGTAAGCTTCACTGGCTTCTTTAAATTTATCCTCAGAAGCTTTGTCACCTGGGTTTTTATCTGGATGATATTTGACTGCAAGTTTTCTATAGGCTGATTTTAATT
Source organism: Candidatus Pelagibacter sp. PS_43 (assembly GCF_059417795.1). NCBI lineage: Bacteria > Pseudomonadati > Pseudomonadota > Alphaproteobacteria > Candidatus Pelagibacterales > Candidatus Pelagibacteraceae > Candidatus Pelagibacter > Candidatus Pelagibacter sp. PS_43. The sequence continues at coordinate 1,206,688 of NZ_CM182066.1, forward strand.
CTTCTGGGCTTGCATTTTTGCTAACTCCTAAGACGTCATAAAAATCTCTTTTAGCCATAAGTTACTCCAAGATGATTGTTGTTGTAAGACTTAGGCGCTTTTTTCTTTATCTTCGGTGCCTTCTTTGCCTTCTTCTTTTACTTCTTCAAAGTCAGCATCAACTACATTATCGTCTTTTTTTCCTTCATCATTTTTGTTACCTGCTTTAGATGAATTTTCTTTTTTTTCTTGAGACTTATAAATTGCCTCACCTAATTTCATAGAAGCTTGTACTAAAGTTTCAGTTTTTTTCTTAATATCATCGGTGTCAGTTCCTTTAATTGATTCTTTTAAAGCAGAGGACGCATCTTCAATAGCTTTTTTATCAGCATCAGAAACTTTGGCACCATGTTCTTTAAGATTTTTTTCTGTAGAGTGGAGAAGGGTATCTGCTTGGTTTCTAACATCAACAGACTCTCTTTTCTTTTTATCTTCTTCTTTATTTGCTTCAGCATCCTTGACCATTTTCTCTATTTCTTCATCACTTAAGCCACCTGAAGCTTGAATCTGGATTTTTTGTTCTTTACCAGTACCCTTATCTTTTGCAGAAACACTAACTATTCCGTTTGCATCAATATCAAATGTTACTTCAATTTGTGGAACCCCTCTTGGTGCTGGTGCAATACCCACCAACTCAAAGTTTCCTAACATTTTATTATCAGTTGCCATTTCTCTTTCTCCTTGAAGAACTCTGATTGATACAGCAGGCTGATTATCTTCTGCGGTAGAAAATACTTGGCTTTTTTTAGTTGGTATTGTTGTATTTTTTTCAATTAATTTTGTTGATACACCACCAAGTGTTTCAATTCCAAGTGATAATGGAGTTACGTCTAAAAGAAGAACATCCTTCACATCACCTTGAAGAACTCCAGCTTGAATTGCTGCACCCATTGCAACAACTTCATCAGGGTTAACACTTTTATTTGGCTCTTTACCAAAAAAGTTTTTAACTTCAGCTATAACTTTTGGCATTCTTGTCATTCCACCAACCATTATAATCTCATCAATTTCACTTGCTGCAAGACCGGCATCTTTAAGAGCAGTTTTACATGGAGGCAAGGTTCGTGAAATTAAATCTTCAACTAAAGCCTCTAACTTTGCTCTAGTCATTTTTAAATTAATATGTTTTGGACCTGTTTTGTCTGCAGTTATAAAGGGTAAATTAACATCAGTTTGTTCTGCTGAAGATAATTCAATTTTTGCTTTTTCAGCAGCTTCCTTAAGCCTTTGAAGAGCTAATTTGTCTGACTTTAAATCAATACCACTATCTTTTTTAAACTCACCAATTAAGTAGTCAACTATAGCATTATCAAAATCTTCACCCCCTAAGAACGTATCACCATTGGTTGATTTAACTTCAAATACACCATCTCCTAATTCAAGAATAGATACATCAAATGTTCCACCACCCAAATCATAAACGGCAATTTTTTTATTTTGTTTTTTGTCTAAACCATAAGCTAGAGAGGCGGCAGTAGGTTCGTTAATAATTCTTAAAACTTCAAGACCCGCTATCTTACCCGCATCTTTTGTTGCTTGTCTTTGGGCATCATTAAAGTAAGCAGGAACTGTAATAACCGCCTTGGTTACTTCTTGTCCTAAATATTTTTCAGCAGTTTCTTTCATTTTTTGAAGTATGAAAGCAGAGATTTGAGATGGAGAATATTTTTCTCCTCTTGCTTCAATCCAAGCATCACCTTTTTCAGAATTAACAATTTTGAAAGGAGCAGCAGCGATATCTTTTTTTACAGTAGGGTCTTCAAAATTTCTTCCAATTAATCTCTTTACAGCAAATATAGTATTTTCTGGATTTGTTACGGCCTGTCTTTTAGCTGGTTGGCCTACTAGTTTTTCACCATCTTCAGTAAATGCAACAACAGAAGGAGTTGTTCTTGCACCTTCAGCATTTTCCAAAACTTTCGCTTGGCTTCCTTCCATGATTGAAACACACGAATTTGTTGTTCCTAAATCTATTCCTATAATTTTGCTCATAATTTAATTCCTACCTTTCATATAATTGTTAATTTTAAATCTACAAGCTCTGACAAATACTATTAATTGTCTGAATTCTCTTTATTTTCCTCATTTTTTTCATCTTTTTCTGTTTTTGTTTTTTTTGACACCCCAACTAGAGCTGGTCTTAAAAGTCTGTCTTTCATCATAAATCCTTTTTGAATTTCTTGAACTATGGTGCCAGGTTCTTTTTGATCATCATCAATTTCCATCATTGCTTGATGTTGATTTGGATCTAATTTTTTACCAATAGAACTTATAGGAGTAATTCCATTTTTTGAAAAAATCGATACCATATCTTTACTAATAATTTCAAAATGTTCTAAAGTTTTTTTAAGTGCCTCTGTACCTTTTAATGCCTCATCACTTTCTAGAATTAGTTTTGATCTTTCTAAGTTATCAATTAGATTTAGAGCTTCTTTAGCAAAAGAAAATCCACCATAGTCAAATGCATCATCTTTTTCTTTTTCAAACCTTCTTCTTTGATTTTCCATTTCCGCAAATGTTCTTGCAACTTTATCCTCTAGTTCTACAATTCTTTCTTCTGGTGTTAGCTCTTTTATCTCTTTTTTATCATCCTTAGAATCTGTATTATTATTTGTTTGAGCATCATTATTTTGTTCCTCGTTTATCTTATCCTCAGCTTCTTTATTTTGCTTATCCGAGTTAGTGTTTTGCTCTTTTTCCATAGGGACTTATATGGTATGAAATTTAAAAATTGCTAGATGCCAAAGAAAAAAATTACCGAACTTATTGTTGGAACAAATAATAGGGGGAAATTAAAGGAAATTAAGGATTTATTACCCAATTATCTCAAAATATATTCACCTTTAGATTTCAAAATTAAAAGTCCAGCCGAGAATGGTAAAACATTTGCAGAAAACTCGTCAATAAAAGCAAGATATTTTTCAAAAAAATCTAAATTAATATGTTTATCCGATGACTCTGGTTTAGAGGTTGATCTTTTAAAGGGACAACCAGGAATTTATTCAGCTAGGTGGGGTGGAAAAAAAGGTGATTTTAAAAAAGCAATGAATAGAGTTTTTAGAGAATTAAATAAAAAAGATAAAAACTGGAAACAAAAAAAAATTAGAGCAAGGTTTGTTTGTGCATTAACTATATTTGGCCCAAATAGAAGATTAATAAGGTCTATTGGTAAAATTGAAGGTTCAATTTCACCTGCCATGAAAGGTAAAAATGGATTTGGATATGATCCAATTTTTATTCCAAAAGGAAAAAAAATTACTTTTGGAGAAATGAAAGCATCTGAAAAATATAAAATAGATCATAGATTTAAAGCTTTCAAAAAAATTAAAAAATTTTTTTAAATTTTTTATCCTCAACTTTATAAAAATTTAAAATATGATTTATTTTATTATCCTGGATTTCAAAAATTCCAACTTTCCCCTTGAATAAAGTTTTTTTGGCAAACATAGTTTGATCAATAATATTATCATTTTGCAGTATCAGGTAATAAACAAGACCAACCAAATCATAACTTAAAAAAGACAATTGATTTGGGTATAGATTATATTTTTCATAATACTCAGATGAAAATTCTTCATAATTATTTTTATTTACAGATGGAAAATAAAGCGGCTGTGAACTTGTTTCTTTAAGAAGTGACTCGTCAAACCATTGATTAAGAGTGATAAAATATTTTTCTTTTGGTGAGACATCGGTATACAATAAAGAAGTAGTTACACTTTTTAAGCTTTCATCAAAGTCTGAAATTACCACTGAATCAAAATTTACATTTCCAAGCGTGTCTCTCTTTTTTAATCTCTCAATTAACAATTCTTTATTACTTTCATCAGATTTTTCTAATCTTGTTATTTCATCTTGTAAATTTTGTTTTCTAATTTGATAACGAGTGATTTTTTCTATTTGCTCAGTGAGCTTAGTTGGATCAGTATTATAAACATAGTTTTTTTTTACTTTAATTTTAGATCTAGAAATAGCCACTTCAATTTCATTTTTGAAGTCCATATCAGGAGTTAAAAAAATAGTTTTTTTAATTTTTTCTAATTTTATAAATCTATCAATTGCTCTAAATTGGGATGTTGCATTTATTCCTGCATTAATAATATTTTTTGAAAAATTATTATTCTTATTTGTTAAAGCTAAAAAAGTTATTTCATTTACTTTATTAAGATAAGCTAAGCTTTTATTAAATACAGGGCCTATAATAATTTTGACACCTAAGTTTGACAATTCTATTGCAGCATCTAAGGCCATATCAGAATTTGATCCTGTATCTTTTGGAATAATTTCAATTGAAGAGTTGTTAATTTTGTTAATAGCAAGTCCTACAGAGTTAATTATAGACTCACCAATTTCTGAATTTTCACCTGTTAAAGGGATGAGCAAACCTATCTTTATTTTTTCGTTTGCTTTAATGCTCGTTAAACTCATTAAGAGTGTTAAGGTCAAAAACAATATAATTTTAATAATTTTTTTCATTTTAATGTTATTATTATAACGTTTAAAATTTAATGATTCTACATACTGACATTACAAATAATAAAGTTAAAAGTGGCCTTTATATAGTCTCCACACCAATTGGAAATTTGAGTGATATTACTTTGCGGGCATTAGAGGTGTTAAAAAAATCAGATTATATCTTGTGCGAGGACACTCGAACTTCAAAAAACCTATTAGATCGTTATGAAATCAAGTCCAAACTTATTTCAAACCACAAATTTAATGAAAAAAAAAACCTATCCAAAATTATTCAGATTTTGAAGTCGGATTGTGTTGTTTCTCTAATTTCTGATGCAGGAACACCCTCTGTTTCAGATCCTGGGGCAATATTAGTTAATGAGTGTATAATTAATAAAATTAATGTTTATCCTATTCCAGGAGCATCAGCAGTTTCATCTGCAGTATCAATTAGTGGTTTTAATGAGCAATATTTTTTTTATGGTTTTTTTCCAGAAAAAAAAAATAAACTCAAAGAAGATTTTGAAAAACTTAAAAAACAAGATGGCTGCATTGTTTTTTTTATTTCACCAAGAAAATTCAACAAATCAGTAAAACATATTAAAGAATATTTTATAGATAGAAAAATCTTAATTTGTAGAGAAATGACTAAGTATTATGAGGAATATATTAGAACTGATATTGATAAACTTGAACCTTTTAGATCTGACCCAAAAGGAGAATTAACAATTGTTATTTCTGAAAAATTAAAAGAAAAAAATTCTTCGATAAATTTAAAAGAATCAGATAAAATTAATATTCAAAAAATGATTAAGAAACTAAGTATAAAAGATATTACAGATTTAATTAGCCAAAACTCTAATGTGCCAAAAAAAGAAATTTATAATTATTGTCTAAAATTGAAAAATGAAAAATAGAACTATTTTAATAAGCTTAATTTGTTTGTTTTTAACTGGATGTGTAGGATTAAGTTCAAAGGGTGTTTTTGGAACAGGTGTAAGTGTTGCATTTGATCCAAGATCTTTAGGAACTCAAATAGATGATTCTGTGATGCAAAAAAATCTGACTGGTAGATTATTATTAAAAGATAAAAGTTACTTGATATCTGTAAACACTAAAGTTTTAGATGGAAGAATTTTTCTAACTGGTAAAGTAGACGATCCTGAAGAAAAACTTCAAATTACTAAATTAGCATGGGAAACAAAAGGTGTCAGATCTGTAAGAAATGATATCAAGATAAAAGAAGATTTTAATTTTAAACAATCTGCAAAAGATTTATTAATAACCTCTCAATTACGTTCAGCGATAATTTTTAATAAAAAAATAAATTCAACAAATTATCAAATAGATACTTATAAGAAAAAAATATTCATTTATGGAATTGCCTTAACAGATGAAGAAAAAAAAGAAGTGATAAAAGAAGCAAAAGAGATACTTGATGTTGAGGATGTTATAGCAAGTATTGTTTTGGTTGAAGATTTAAGAATTCAAAAAAATTAATTTTTTTTATAATCTATAACGTCAGCAGAGTAAGCAGCCACTGATGCTAGATTTATAATCTCAGATGTAGAAGATCTCAAAGGTGCTATTTCAATGGGTTGCCCTAATCCAATTAATAAAGGTCCAATTACTCTTGTGTCACCTAAACTTTTCATTAATTTATAAGAGATTGCAGCACTATGTTGTCCGGGCATTATTAAAATATTTGCATTTCCAACGATACTTGAAAAAGGATAAAGTTCTTTGTATTCTGAGTTAAGAGCAACATCTGGCTGCATATCTCCATCAAAATCAAAGTCGACATTTTTCTTCTCTAAAATTTCAACAGCTTTTTTAATATGCTTAGTTCTACTTGTGAGAGGTTGGCCAAAAGTAGAGTGAGAAACAAAAGCAACTTTTGGAACAAAGCCAAACATTTTTACTACACGAGCAGACGAAATTGCAATTTCAGCAAGCTCTTCTGAGCTTGGGTATTCATTTACACTAGTATCCCCAACAAAAATTGTTTTTCCTTTAGCAACGACCATGTTTAAACCAAACATTATTTCACCAGGTCTAGCATCTACTACTTGTGTAACTTTATCAAAAGATGATCCAAATCTCCGTGTGTTGCCAGTAACAGCACCATCAGCATCACCACAAGCAACCATGCAAGCTGCCCAAACTACTCTATCATTCCTAACCATCCTGTCACAATCTCTCTCTAGTAGACCTTGTTCTCTTTGAAGTTTGGCAAATAAAAATTTTACGTATTTTTCTCTTTTTTCATTATCTTGAGAATTTATTATTTCGATATCAAAGTTTTCATTGTATCCAATTTCTTTTATTCTTTCTTTAACTTTTGTTTTTTTACCAATTAAGATTGGTATCCCTAGCTTAGAGTTTTTAAAAGCTATAGCAGCCTTCAATGTATTTTCATCTTCTCCATCTGCAAAAACAATTCTCTTTGGATTTTTTTTAATATGAGAATTAATACCTTGCATAATGGTTACAGAGGGATCAAGTCTTTGTTTAAGTTGATCTTTATAAAACTCAAAATCTTTTATCGGTTTTTTTGCAACTCCACTGTCCATAGCAGCTTTAGCAACAGCTGCGGGGATAACACTAATTAACCTTGGATCAAAGGTAGATGGAATAATATAGTCTTTTCCATATCTAGGACGATCGCCACCCATTGCAGCAACTACTTCATCTGGAACATCTTCTCTTGCTAATTTAGCAATTGCGTTTGCAGCTGCAACCTTCATTTCCTCATTAATTGTTGTTGCCCTAACATCCAAAGCTCCTCTAAAAATATAAGGAAAGCCAATTAAATTATTAACTTGATTAGGATAATCTGATCTGCCAGTTGCAATAATAGCATCATCTCTTACTTCCATAATTTCTTCAGGAGTTATTTCGGGATCAGGGTTGGCACAAGCAAAAATTATTGGATTCTTTGCCATTTTTTTTACAAGCTCTTTTTTTAAAGCCCCTTTAGCAGATAGTCCCAAAAACACGTCTGCCCCGCTTATTGCATCTTCAAGTGTTCTATTTTTAGTTTCAATTGCATGAGCTGATTTCCACTGGTCCATACCCTCTGTTCTTCCTTTATAGATAACACCTTTTCGATCTAACATGGTTATGTTCTCATTTAAGACACCACTATTTTTAAATAAATTAGTACAAGCTATTGCAGAAGCACCGGCACCATTAACCACAACCTTAATATTTTTAATTGACTTGCCACTTATATCTAGAGCATTAATTAAAGCTGCCGTAGTTATTATTGCAGTTCCATGTTGATCATCATGAAATACAGGAATATCTAAAATTTCTTTTAATTTTTCCTCAATAATAAAACAGTCAGGTGCAGCTATGTCTTCTAAGTTAATCCCACCAAAACTACATGCAAAATTTTTAATGCTATTTATTATTTCATCAGAATCTTTACAGTCTATTTCTAAATCTATCGAGTCGATGTCTGCAAATCTTTTAAATAAAACTGCTTTACCTTCCATTACAGGCTTTGAAGCTAATGCTCCCAGATTTCCCATTCCTAAAATTGCAGATCCATTACTTATTACAGCCACCAAGTTACCTTTAGAGGTGTAATCATAGGCTGCTTCAGGATTGTCAGCAATTGCTTTTACTGGAACCGCTACACCTGGAGAGTAAGCAAGCGCTAAGTCTCTCTTTGTCGTCATTGGTTTTGAGGAATTAATCTCAATTTTTCCAGGTTTATTTAAACTATGAAATTCTAGAGCTTCTTTATCAGTGTAATGGTCTATTTTAGTTTTTTTCATTTTTGGTAATTAGGTATACAATTGAAGCGAATTTAAGACTAATATGATTTATGAATCTTCTCAAGTCAACAGGTACGTTTAGTTTTTTTACGATAATTAGTAGATTATTAGGTTATTTAAGAGATATTTTAATAGCAATTTTTCTTGGAACAGGATTGCTAGCTGATGCATTTTTTGTTGCATTTAGAATTCCAAATACTTTTAGAAGATTATTCTCTGAAGGAACATTTAATGCTGCGTTTGTCCCAAGCTATTCCTCTTTATTAAATAATAAAAAAAAATCACAAGCTTTTGCTAATAGTATTTTTAACTTGTTAATTTTAGGATTGTTTTTTTTAGTACTTCTTATTGAAATTTTAATGCCAGTATTCGTCTTTCTAATAGCACCTGGATTTGAGGGCGATCTTAAGAAAATGGAAATAGCCATAACTCTAACAAGAATTACATTTCCTTTTCTTTTATTTATTAGCTTAGCATCTTTTTTTTCTGCTATTTTAAACTCACATAATAAATTTGCTGTAGCATCAGCCGCACCAATTATTTTAAACATACTTTTAATTAGTGTTTTATTTTTGGGTAAAATTTTAGATGATCAATTGGTGTATTATTTATCTTATGCTGTGACAATCTCAGGTATTTTACAGCTTATTTTTTTATATTTTTATGTAAAAAAACATTTTTCACCTATAGTAAATTTTTCAATCAAGATTGATAAAAAAGTAAAAAATTTCTTTAAAAAATTATTACCAAGTATTTTTTCATCTGGTGTTACCCAAATAAATATTTTAGTTGGAACAATTATTGCCTCATTTCAAACTAGTGCAGTTTCTTATCTTTATTATGCAGATAGGGTTTATCAAATAAATTTAGCAATTGCTGGAATTGCAATTGGTACAGTTATTTTGCCCCAATTATCTAAGTATGTTCAAAATCAAAATAAAGATAAAATGAATTTAATTCAAAATAAAGCTTTAGAATTAAGTTTGTTTTTAAGTATCCCTGCTGCAATTGCATTGTTAATTGCTTCAGAAGAAATTATATCGTCATTATTTGGTTATGGATCTTTTGATGAATTAAGTGTTAAAAATTCAGCAAAGGCTCTATTTTATTTTGCTATTGGCTTACCCGCATTTTCATTGATAAAAGTTTTTTCTGCTTTTTTTTTCGCAAGACACAATACAAGATTACCTTTTTATATTTCTCTAATCTCAGTTTTATTAAATATATTTATAAGTGTTATTTTTTTTAAGGAAATAGGATTTATTATTTTACCTATAGCAACTACAATATCATCTTGGTTTAATGCAATTTATTTATTTGTTTTTTTAAAAAAAGATAATTTGTTTAAATTTAATCTAGTTTTCATTGATAGATTTATCAAAATTATAATAGCCTCTATTCTAATGGGCATTTTTTTTAATTTTTTGATTAATTTTTTTAATGAACAATTAATGTATTCCGAAAATTTTAAAGCAATATATTTAATCTCAACAGTAATTGTTGGATTTACATTCTATATTTTTATAGCACTCTTAATCAAAGCTTTTAAAAAAAGTGATATTAATCTAAACTATTAACATGAGTAAAAAAATTTTTTCAGGTGTTCAGCCTACAGGCAATCTTCATTTGGGAAACTATCTTGGCGCTATAAAAAATTTTGTAGAGCTTCAAAATGACAAGGGAAATCATTGCATTTTTTGTGTTGTAGATCTTCATGCAATCACAGTTAAGCAAGATCCCAAGGAATTAAAAAATAATATAAGAGAGACAGCTGCTACATTTATTGCAAGCGGTATCAATCCAGATAACAATATTATCTTTAACCAATCAATGGTGTCAGCACATTCAGAAGCTGCTTGGATTTTAAGTTGTGTTTCAAGGATTGGCTGGCTTAATAGAATGACTCAATTTAAAGAAAAAGCTGGAAAAGATAAAGAAAAAGCTAGTATTGGTCTTTATTCATATCCTGTTTTGATGGCTGCTGATATTTTGCTTTATGATGCAACACATGTGCCAGTAGGAGACGACCAAAAACAGCACCTAGAACTTTGCAGAGATATTGCGCAAAAATTTAATAATGATTTTAATGCACCTGAATTCTTAAGGGTGCCAGAGCCATTGATACAAAAACAATTTTCTAGAATAATGAGTTTAAAAGATGGATTAAAAAAAATGAGTAAATCAGATCCTTCAGATCTTAGTAGAATTAATCTTACTGACAGTAAAGATGAAATAGTTAATAAGATTAAAAAAGCAAAAACTGACCCATTGCCATTACCAAAAAATATTGATGAGTTGGTTGAGCGACCTGAAGCAGAAAATTTATTAGGTATTTACTCTAGCTTGAAAAATCAAAGTTTACAAAATTCAATAGATGAATTTTCAGGAAAAAATTTTTCTGAATTTAAGATAGAACTATCAGATGTTTTAGTTGAAAAAATTGAACCTATTTCAAAAAAAATAAAAGAATTACTAAATGATGAAAAATATTTAGATACAATTCTGTTAGAGGGGTCTAAAAAAGCAGATATAGTTGCATCTAAAAAAATTAAGGAAATAAAAGAATTAGTTGGTTTTTAAACAAATATATTAATTAGTTTAAATTTCATAATTTATCACTATATATATAATAATGTTTATCCAAACCGAAGCTACACCAAATCCAAATTCTTTAAAGTTTCTTCCTGGTAAAAGGGTATCCAATAATGGATCTTTTGAAGTTACTAAAAAAGAAGAGACTGATAACGAGTTAGTTCGAAACTTGCTATCTGTTAACGGCGTGACAGCTATTTTTTTAGGTGCAGATTTTCTGTCAATTAATAAGAAAGAAGAAATAAGTTGGGATGATATTAAACATATAGCAATTTCTTTGATTAATGATTTCTACTCTACGGGCAAAGAGTTTGTAGTTGCGAATGAATTATTCGGAGGGGAAAAAGAAAAACATAGTGAAATAGAAAAACAAATTATAAGTATTTTAGAGTCTAAAATTAGACCAGCTGTTGCTAAAGATGGTGGAGATATTAAATTTAAAGAATTTAAAGATGGTGTTGTCAAAGTAGAACTACAAGGTAGTTGCTCTGGATGCCCAAGCTCAACAATGACACTTAAGCAAGGAGTGCAAAATCTTTTGTGCCATTATCTCCCTGAGGTAAAAGAGGTGGTAGCTATATAGTTATGAGAAATAAAGAATTTTCACTGTTAGAGATAAAAAGATTTTTAAAAAAAAAGGGACTTATAATAAAAAAGAATATCTACAAAAAAAAATCTATTACCTTAAATACCCTATCAAAAACTTTTTTATCTAGTTTAATTATAATCTCTTTTTTCTATGTTTTGCCACTTGCCATTGATCTTACAAATAAAAAAATATTATTTTCTAAAAACTATGAGAACAGTTCCAAAAATAATTTGAATAAACTACTAGAAAACCAAGATCCAAAACTAGATGATGGCTTAGATAAAAAATCTTTATTTGAAGACATTTTCACATTTGATCAACAGCCAAGAGATAAAGATAGTGTGAGATTAAGTGCATCTACAATTGAAGAGTTATTTAAATCAACAAATTATAATTTAGAAGATGTAAGAAAAAATAAATTAGTAAAACCGATTTCTTTAACATTATTACCGGCAGAGATTACTAAAATAGAAAATGCTAAAAAAAGAAAAGAGTTATTTATCCAAATTATTTTACCATTAGTCATTGAAGAAAATAATAATATTAAATCTGATCGTAATAAACTTTTTACCATTCTAAATAAAAGTAAAAATACTAAAGCAGAACAAAATTGGCTGAACTCAAAATTTAAACAATATGGAGTTGTTAATAAAGATTTATCAACACTTAAAATAAGAATGGACGAAGTACCAGTTTCAATGGCAATCGCTCAAGCCGCAAAAGAAACTGGGTGGGGAACATCTAGATTTGCACAAGAAGGAAATGCATTATTTGGTCAGTGGACGTGGTCTGGTGATGGAATAAAACCCTCTGATGCTGATAATGATAGCACACACAAAGTTATGAGATTTAACGTGTTACAGGCATCAGTTAAAGCTTATCAAAGAAATTTAAATACCCATTCATCCTATAGAGATTTTAGAAGTGCTAGAGCAGAACTAAGAGATAATGGTGAGGAGCTAGATAGTATTATTCTTTCAGAACATCTTGATGAATATGCAGAGACTGGAAAAGAGTATGTAAAAATTTTACAACAAATTATTAGACAAAATAAATTAACAGATTTTGATGATGCAAAGTTAATGCCATCAAGTATTGAACTTAATAGTTTAATTTAATTTTGTTTAACTGAAAATTGAACTCCAAACCATCGCCATAATCCATCATCATTAAGAGAACAATTAATTCTTCCCCTTCTAAATAAAAATTTTTCCCTAAAATTTATTCGTAATTTATTTTCATTAAAATCTATATTGGACTGCTTCCATTCATTACCTTCATCAGAAAAACAATTAATATTATTTATATTTTTTTGTTCATCAAAAAATTCCACATAAAATTCAGGAGGATTATTATCTGTTATGTATTTATCTTCAGGATATAAATTTTTATATTGAAGTGGATAAAGATTTACTAAAAATTTAAATCGATCTAAATCACCATATTTTTCATTAATAGGAAATCGTGGAAGTTCAAAGGGGTCTTTATTGTAATCAATCACCCCTGAATGTTGTCCAAAAGCATATTTAAAATTTTTAGAAATATATTCTTTAATTTCTAGACTATATTCACCGAAGGGATAAGAAAAGAAAATAGGATTATATCCTAAATTTTTATTAAATATGGAAGTAGAAGAATTAATATCTTTCATAAAATCTTCTTTGTTAAAATCTACTAAGTAATCATGAGAATGGGCATGATTTCCAATATAGACAAAAGGCTCTTCTTCTAATTCTTTTATTTGTTCCCAAGTCATATAACCATATTTTCCAATCGATTGAGTTGATACAAATAATATGAATGGGATTTTTTCTTGCTTTAAATAAGGCCAAGCAACTTTGTAAAAAGAAGTGAAAGCATCATCAATGGTTAAAAGAATTTTTTTCTCTTTTTTAATTGTTGAAAAGTTATTTTCTAAATTTTTGGGATCATAGAATTTAAGGTTTGATTGTCTAATTATTGAAATATGCTCCTTAAATATATCCATTTGAATATTTGTAGATGGATATTTATTTTCATCAAATCGGTGATACATAAGAGAAAGTATACCCATGTCAGGAGAATAATATTTGATATTATTTTCATCTGCTTTACAACTAAACATTAATAACATTGTTATAATGAATAATTTGATTGTAGATGCTGCTAGAGATAAAATTTTTTTAACACTCATGGTTAGTAAAAATATTTATACTTGCAGTCATGAAAATAGTAAAATTAATTTTGAAAAATTAATGATTTTAATTAATGAATTTTTGAATAATAACAAAATCTCTCTAGATAAAGTAAGCACAATATACGTAAATAGAGGTCCAGGAAGTTTTGCAGGTATTAGAAACTCATTAGCAACAATTAAAGCTTTGCATTTAACTAAAAAAATTAACTATTATTGTTTTAGTTTTGAGGATTTTAAGGTTAAAGATGAAATTAGATATGAAGATGTTCCCAGTTTATGCGAACAATTTCAAATTAAAAAGAATTTGATTAATCCTATTTATTTAAGTTAAAATTAATAATGTCACAAAATATTGAGCAAAAATGCTTAGCAAAAGGTGTTAAGTTAACAGATCAAAGAAAGATAATTGCAAAAGTGATGTCAGAGGCAAAAGATCACCCTGATGTAGATGAGCTATATAATAGGGTTATGAAAATCGATGCAAAAATTAGTATTGCCACAGTTTATAGAACTGTAAAACTTTTTGAAGAGTCAGGAATATTAGCCAAACATGAGTTTAAGGGAGGAAAGGCAAGATACGAGGAATTAAATGAGGGACATCATGATCACTTAATTGATGTTAAATCTGGAGAGATTATAGAATTTGTGGACGAAGAAATTGAAAAACTACAAGAAAAAATTGCAGCCAAATATGGATATAAACTTGTGGATCATAAATTAGAATTATATGGGGTTAAAAAAAAATCCTAGTTAAATGTTGAAAAAAATTTTTATCAAAACTTTTGGCTGTCAAATGAATGAATACGATTCTAATCGTATTTTTGATACAGTCAAAGAAATTGGATTTGAAAAAACTGACAAGTATGAAGATGCAAATTGTTATTTATTAAATACTTGCCATATTAGAGATAAGGCTAAAGAAAAAGTTTATCATGAAATAGGTAGAGTTAAAAAAATTTTTAGATCAAAGCCAAAACCAATTGTTATTGTAGCAGGATGTGTTGCTCAGGCTGAAAATCAAGAAATGTTAAAAAGAGAGCCCTATATAGATATTGTTATAGGACCTCAATCATATCATAAAATTAATGAGGCTATATTAAAACATTCGAAGAATAAAAAGAAAGAGGAAGAAACCGAATTTGATACAATTTCAAAATTTAATTATTTAAGTAAAATTAAAAATAAAGATAGTAAAGTATCTTCATTTTTAACCATTCAAGAAGGCTGTGATAAATTCTGTCATTTTTGTGTAGTTCCTTATACGCGTGGCCCTGAATACTCTAGACCATTCAAACAAATTATCGATGAAGCAAAAGAATTAATTGAGTCAGGTGCAAAAGAAATTATTTTATTAGGTCAAAATGTTAATGCTTATAAATTTCAAGATAATGATAGAGAATATAAATTATCTGACTTATTGTTAGAGCTTAATGGTTTTGATCAAATTGAAAGGGTTAGATATACAACCTCTCATCCTAAAGATATGACAGAGGATTTAATTAATGTGTATAAAAAAAGCTCTAAATTAATGCCACTAGTTCACCTACCTGTACAAAGTGGATCTAATAAAATTTTAAAATCAATGAATAGAAAACATACTATTGAAGAGTATTTAAAAGTTTATGAAAGTTTAAAAGAGATAAATCCTAATGTGGAATTCTCAAGTGATTTCATCATTGGATATCCAGGGGAAGATGAAGATGATTTTAATAAAACTATGGAATTAATTGAAAAAATTGGCTTCATAAATTCATATTCTTTTATTTTTAGTGCTAGACCTGGAACAGTAGCTGCAGATCTTACCCAAGTTAATGCGGTAAAATCCAAAGAAAGATTAGAAATTATTCAAAAGAGGTTATTTGAAAATCAAATTAAAAAAAATAAATCTCTTGAAAATAAAATTTTAAATGTTCTAGTGGAAAATATAATGAAAGATGGAATTAAGCTATTTGGCAGAACGGAATATATGACATCAGTAATTTTTGATGGTGATATAGATAATATTGGAAAAATTGTACAAGTTGAAATAACAAGCAGTAATCAAAATAGTCTTTTTGGAAAATTAGTAGAAAGTTCTAAAAAAAAGGTAGCTTAAAATTGAATAATACAAATTCTAAAAAAATTAACTCAACATTAAAATTTGTATATTCAGACAACAATTCCTTAAGCGTTATATTTCATGATAATGATTTATTGATGGGTATAGTGGGAGAATTCAATGCAAATTTAAAGGAATTAGAAAAAATTACTAATACAAGTTTATACTCAAGAGGGAATTCAATTATTATTAAGTCTACTCCAGAACAAAATGAGATAACTAAAAACGCTATCCAATTTTTAGCAAATCAATTTATTAGCAATGGAAGTATTGAAAAAAAAGATATAATTTCATCCATAGATAAATTTATGATTGAAGAAAAAGTAAAAAACCAGAATGTTTCAGATATAATTAAGACACCTAAAAAATCAGTTATTCCAAGATCAGAAAGACAGAAAGAATATGTTAGAGCTTTAAGACAGAGCGACATTACCATTTCAGCAGGCCCAGCCGGAACAGGAAAAACATTTCTGGCAGTGGCGGTGGGTTTAACAATGTTGCTTGATAAAAAAATTGAGAGAATTATTTTATCAAGACCTGCGGTAGAGGCTGGAGAGCGCCTAGGATTTTTACCAGGTGACATGAAAGAAAAAGTAGATCCTTATTTACGACCTTTATATGACTCACTATATGACCTCTTTGATTTTGAAAAAATTCAAAGAATGATTGAAATTGGAGATATTGAAATTGCACCACTCGCATTCATGAGAGGAAGAACCTTAAAAAATTCTTTTGCAATTTTAGATGAAGCACAAAACGCAACAGATACTCAAATTAAAATGTTTTTAACTCGTATTGGAGAAAACTCTAAAATTGTTATTAATGGCGACCCTTCTCAGATTGATTTACCACATAAAAACATGTCTGGATTGAATAGGTCAAAAAAATTATTGGGACATATTAAGGAAATATCTGTTGTAGATTTTGATCATTCTGATGTGGTTAGGCATCCCCTTGTATCTAAGATTGTTAAGGCTTACTCAGACCAAGAAAATGATTAGTGTTGGTGTTGTTTCTGAGAACAATCTTTGGAATAAAAAGATAAAAAAAAAAGATATTTTTTTTAATACATTAGTTAAATTTTTTCCAAAAAAATATAGATTTATTGGAAAAAAGATAAGTCTGAGTATTCTTTTGTCAGACAATAAAAGAATTAAAAAGCTTAACAAAAGTTTCAGAAATAAAGATAAACCAACAGATGTTTTATCCTTTCCCTTTGAAAAAAAACTCAATTTAAAAAAGAATACTTATCTTGGAGACATAGTGATCAGTTATGAATTTATGAATAAACCAAAAAATTTAACTAGTCTGGATTTTAAAAATAAAGTTATAAAAATATTCATTCATGGGTTTCTTCATCTTTTGGGTCATGATCATGTAAAATTAAAAGATTTTAAAAAGATGAGCAAAGAAGAAGAAAAAATTTATAAATTAGTTAAAAGCAAAAATGAAAAATTTGCTTAAAAAAAATTTTTTAAATGCAATCTACATTGTCTTTTTAGGAGTTATCAGCTCTTATAGTTTACCACCTTATAATTATTTTTTAATTAACTTTTTTACTTTTTCTTTATTTTTTATTTTTCTTTACAATAAAAGAGAAAAAAATTTAGAGAATAAGTCTTTCTTTAAATATGGATGGTTTTTTGGATTTGGATATTTTTTATCAAGTTTGTACTGGATATCAATTTCATTAACTTTTGATGAAAGTTTTAAATTTCTAATTCCTCTAGCCATAATTTTATTACCAACTTTTTTAGCTATATTTTATGGAATAATTACTTATTTATTTTCAATTTTTTACTCAAAGAATTTAATTAGCTCTTTTCTTATTTTTTCAATTTTATTTGGCATTATAGAATTTATAAGGGGTTTGATATTTACTGGATTTCCCTGGAATTTAGTTTCGTATAGTTTTTCTGAAAATATTTATTTTATTCAAATAGTCTCTTTAATTGGCACTTATTCTTTTAATCTATTTTGCATCTCTCTTTTTTCTTTACCGGCTGTTTTGATATTAAGAAAAAATAGAAAACAGATTATATTTTGTTTTTTCTTTATCTTAATTTCATCTACTTTTTTAATTTTTGGTAATTTTAAAATTAATCAATTTAATTCACTTAAAAATATAAAAAATCCCTACGTGATTAGAGCTGTATCGCCCAACATTAGTTTAGGTAGATTTTATACAAATCAAGATGAGATAAAAATAATTAATGAATTAATAACCCTTAGTGCTCCCGAAAAAAAAATACCTACAATTTTTTTATGGCCAGAGGGAATTATTCCAGACAGCTATGTAAGCGAAATGGATATCTATCAGGACTTGTTTATAAATAATTTTTCATCAGATGATTTAATTATTATGGGATTGAATAGTATTGAGGACGCTAATGGTGAAAATTTATTTTTTAATTCAATGGCAGTATTTGATCATAAAATGCAATTACAGGAGAGCTATAACAAAGTTAATTTAGTTCCATTTGGTGAGTTTATTCCGTTTAAGAATATTTTAGGATTAATAGGCCTTAAAACAGTTACAAACAATTATCAATCTTTCTCAAGTGGTAAAAATAGAGCCCCTTTTAATATTGATAAAGATAAAATTAAAGTGAGTTTACTGCCACTCATTTGCTATGAAATAATTTATTCAGGCAAGATATCTAAAGAAAATAATTATAATTATATAATTAATATTTCAGAAGATGGGTGGTTTGGAAGATCCATAGGTCCTAAACAACATTTCTCACATAGTATCTTTAGATCAATTGAGAGCGGAAAATATATAATTAGATCTGCAAACAATGGTATCACTGCAATAGTTAATCCTATAGGAATTATTGAGCAAAAAGTAGAATTTGGGTCTACTGGATATGTTGATTTTACTGAAAGTAAAATTACCAGATCAACTCTATTTATGAAATATGGTAATAAAATATTTTTTATCATTATTTTAATATATATTTTTTTAATTTTTTCATTTAATAAACTTGAACATGAGTAATTTAAAAAACTTTTTATTTACCAGTGAATCTGTGTCAGAGGGTCATCCGGATAAAGTTTCAGATCGTATTTCAGATATGGTGGTGGACAGTTATCTTGCTGGTGATCCATTTTCTAGAGTAGCCTGTGAAACATTAACAACTACAAACAAAGTTGTGCTTGCAGGAGAAGTCCGAGGACCAGAGATAAAAAAAGAAGATCTTTATCAAAAAGTAAGAGATTGTATTAAAGATATTGGATACGACCAAGATGGTTTTACTTGGAGAGAAGCTACAAAAATCGAAAGCCATCTTCATTCTCAATCAGCTGATATTGCTATGGGTGTAGACTCTTCAGGAAATAAAGATGAGGGAGCTGGAGATCAAGGAATAATGTTTGGTTATGCTTGTAATGAAACTGAAGAACTGATGCCAGCACCAATTCATTATTCTCATAAAATCTTAAGACTTATGGCTGAAGATAGAAAATCTGGAAAACTAAAAAATATAGAACCAGATTCAAAAAGCCAAGTTACTTTTGAATACGTTGATGGAAGACCAACAAAAGTAAAATCGGTTGTAATTTCTACACAGCATTCTGCAGACGTAGATCAAGCTAAAGTTAAAGAATTATTAAGACCTTATTTATTAAAATCAATTCCAGAAAATTTTTTAAAAGATTTTAATGAAGAAGAGTTTTATGTAAATCCTACAGGAAATTTTGTAATTGGAGGACCAGATGGAGACTGTGGTTTAACAGGTAGAAAAATTATTGTGGACACTTATGGTGGGGCAGCGCCTCATGGGGGAGGAGCTTTTTCAGGAAAAGATCCAACTAAAGTAGATAGATCTGCTGCTTATGCTGCAAGATATATTGCTAAAAATATTGTTGCTTCAAAGATTTCAGAGAAATGTTTAATCCAATTAGCTTATGCAATTGGGGTTTCAAAACCGTTATCTATTTATGTCGATTTATTTGATAATGATTTAGAAAAAAATAAATTTGTAACAGAAGAGATTTCAAAGAATTTTGATTTGAGCCCGAGAGGAATAAGAGAGATGTTAAATTTGAATAAACCAATTTATGAAAAAACAGCAGCTTATGGTCATTTTGGCAGAGTGCCAGAGACAGACGGTTCATTTTCATGGGAAAAAACAGATAAAAAAAGTGTTTTTTCTAAATAGTTACTATTGAATTAAAAAAAATTCTTTATATATTGCTCTTACATTATTGAAATTACAGAATGGGCTTTAGCCCATTTTTTTTTGGAACTATTAAAATATGTTAAATAGAAGATCAGATAAATTAGAATTATTAAGAATAGCTGAAGCTGTTGCTTTAGAAAAATCTATCGATAAAGAGTTGATTATAGATTCTATGGAAACTGGAATTGCTAAAGCAGCCAAATCTAAATTTGGACAAGACAATGAAATCAAAGTTTTAATTGACAGAGAAAGTGGTGACATTGGTATATTTAGAAAATTAGTTATTGTTGAAAAACCAGAAAACACAAATACAGAAATTAATCTTCAAGACGCAATCATTTTAAATGAAGAAAACAAAGATAAAAAAGTTGGTGATGAAATTTTACAACCATTGCCCTCTTTTGACTTTGGAAGAATTGCAGCTCAGACAGCAAAACAAGTTATTAGCTTTAATGTAAGAGAAGCGGAGCGTGAAAGACAATACAATGACTTTATAGATAAAAAAGATACAATTTTGAGTGGAATTGTTAAACGTTTAGAATTTGGAAATGTAATAGTTGATTTGGGAAGAACTGAAGCAATTATTCAAAAAAATGAAATGATCCCAAGAGAAAACATTAAAGCAGGTGATAGAATTAAGGCTTACTGCTATGATGTAAAAAGAGAAACAAGAGGACAGCAAATATTTTTATCAAGAGCTCATCCTAAATTTATGGAAAAACTTTTTGTTCAAGAGGTTCCAGAAATCTATGACGGTTTAATTGAGATTAAGTCATCAGCAAGAGATCCAGGAAGTAGAGCAAAAATTTGTGTCAAAGCAGTTGATACTTCATTAGACCCAGTAGGAGCTTGTGTTGGAATGAGAGGATCAAGAGTTCAAGCAGTTGTTAATGAATTGCAAGGAGAAAAAATTGATATTGTGAATTGGTCTGAAGATCCAGCAATTATAGTTTCCAACGCTCTATCTCCTGCAGAAGTTCAAAGAGTTAACGTTGATAGTGTTGCAAAAAAATTAGATGTGATTTTAACTGAAGAAAATTTAAGTAAAGCAATTGGTCGTAGAGGTCAAAACGTGAGACTTGCTACTAAATTATTAAATTATGAAATTAACATAATGACTGATGCTGAAGACTCAGAAAGACGACAGTTAGAATTCAAAGAGAAAACTGAAAACTTTGTTAAAAACTTAGAACTAGATGAAACCCTAGGACAATTACTTGTCGCTGAAGGTTTTTCTTCAATTTCAGATATTAAAGATAGCACACCAGAAAGTTTAATAAAAATTGAGGGTATTGAAGAAGATACTGCTAAAGCTTTAATCGAAAGAGCTAAAGAGTTTTATCAAAAAGATCAGGAAGATATTACTAAAAGAATTAAAGATTTAGGATTGCAAGATGATCTTATAAATCACAAAGGTTTAACTCCTGGAATGTTAGTTACTTTAGGTGAGCAGAAAATTTTAAAATTAGAAGATTTTGCAGATCTAGCATCTGATGAATTAACAGGCGGTTATGATGTTGTTAAAGGTGAAAGAATAAAAATTCAAGGGTATCTTGAAGACTTTGCTTTATCAAAAGTAGAAGCTGATGAATTGATCATGTCTGCAAGAAATATAGTTTATAAAGATTGAGTAATGAAATATGGACAACAAAAAAACAAAATTAACACTTTCTGGCATAGCCAAGAAATCAATAAAAAATATAGAGTTAGCAAAAACTCAGAGTAAGAACTCTGTTGTAATTGAAAAAAAGCCAAGCAAATTTGCTCCAAAAGGTAGTTTCAGTAGACCAGCAAGTGTTAGATCAACGCCTGCTGCAAGTCCTAAAGGATCTTTTGTGCCAAGAAATACTTCGTCACCTAAACCATCTTCACCCATAACTAATGATTATGAAAAACGTAAATTAGCTGAACAAAGAGCAACTAGAAGACTCAAGGGAGAATCTGGAGAAAAAGGAAAGTCAGAGGGGAAAAAAAGAGAATTAAAATTAACTGTTTCAAGAGCACTAAGTGATCAAATTGAAGCTAGAACAAGAAGTTTAGCTTCCCTTAAAAGAGCAAAATTAAAAGAAAACAGAGAGCTTACTAAAGAAGAGATCCAAGAAAATTTAAAACCAGTTAAGAGAGATGTAAATATTCCGGAGGCAATTACAGTTAGAGAACTTGCAAATAGAATGGCAGAGCAATCAAGCAATGTAATTAAATTTTTATTTGGAATGGGAGTAACTGTTACGATCAACCAAACACTAGCAGCTGATACGGCAGAGTACTTGGTAAAAGAATTTGGCCATAACCCTATAAGAGAAACTAAAGCAGAAGAAATTATTCAAAAAATAAAAGAGTCTAGATCTGAAAATTTAAAAAATAGACCTCCGATTGTAACTGTGATGGGACATGTTGATCATGGTAAAACTTCTGTATTAGATGTTCTAAGAAGTGCGAACGTTGTATCAGGGGAATTTGGAGGGATAACGCAACATATTGGAGCTTATCAAATAGAGCATGAATCAAATAAAATAACTTTTATTGACACCCCAGGCCATGCTGCTTTTACAGAGATGAGGGCCAGAGGATCAAAATTAACAGATGTTGTGGTGTTGGTAGTTGCAGCAGATGATGGAGTTAAACCACAAACAATTGAATCAATTAAACACGCAAAAGCCGCCAAAGTTCCAATTGTTGTTGCAATAAATAAATGTGATTTACCAGATGCTGACCCACAAAAAATTAAAAATCAACTTTTAGAGTATGAGTTAATTGCAGAAGATTTATCTGGTGACACACTAATGGTCGAGATTTCTGCTAAAACTAAAAAGAACTTAGATAAGCTAGTAGAGTCAATAGTTCTTCAAGCTGAGATTTTAGATTTAAAAACAGATTATGAATCTAAAGCAACTGGTATTGTTTTAGAGTCAAAAATTGATACAGGGCGAGGAGCTGTAGCAACAGTAATCGTTACATCAGGTACAATTAAAAAAGGTGATTTTTTTGTTAGTGGATTAAAGTGGGGTAAAGTTAGGGCATTAATTAACGACAAAGGACAAAATATTGATGAAGCACCACCATCATCTCCAGTAGAGATTTTAGGAATTAATGGTGCAGCAAAATCAGGTGATGATTTTATTGTTCTTGATACAGAAAAAGAAGCAAAAACTTTAAGTGCCAATAGAGCAGAAGAAAATAAAACAGGAGGCAACCCTTTAACTTTTGCAACACAGGATTCTGCATTTGTAGATAAATCTGCAGCTGAATTAAATATTATTATCAAATCTGATGTTCATGGATCTTCTGAGGCAATAAAAAATGCAATCAGTCAAATTACTCATGAAGAAGTTAAGCCTAAAATAATTTTATCAGATATTGGAATGGTAACAGAAACTGATGTGACTTTAGCGAAAGCATCAAACGCAGTTTTAATTGCATTTAATGTTAAGCCAAGTAAGGAAGCAAAAAAATTAGCAGAGAATGAAAAAATAAAAATTTCTTCATACAATATTATTTATGAAGTTTTGGATTATATTAAATCAAGAATGTCGGGCTTACTTGCTCCAGATATTCAAGAAACAATTAGTGGTACAGCTCAAATTTTAGAAATCTTTAAAGTATCAGGAACAGGAAAAGTTGCTGGATCTAAAGTGACAGAGGGTGAGATCGCAAGTGGTGCTAATGCAAGAGTAATTAGAGATGGAGCAATTATCTATACTGGTAAAATAAGCACTATTTTTAGAGAAAAAGATCAGGCGAAACAGGTGAGCAATGGTCAGGAATGTGGAATTACTCTTAAAGACTTTATAGACTTTCAAAAAAACGATATAATTGAGGCTTATAGCACGACTTCAACGGAGAGAACGGTATAATGGCTGACAGAATAGGAAAACCGGTATCACAGAGACAATTACGTGTTGGAGAGATGATTAAGCAATCTTTAGGTATGATTTTTGCAAGAAATGAAGCTAAGGTGCCGAATTTAGAAACTAATACTGTAACCGTTACAGAAGTAAAAATGAGTCAAGATCTAAAAATTGCAAAAGCTTATGTTTTGCCTCTAGGGGGAAAAGATACAGAAAAAGTTATTAAAAAATTAAGAGAATATTCTTTTTTAATTAGAAAAGTTTTATCCCAAAAAGTTATTATGAAATACATACCAAAAATACTTTTTGCAAAGGATGACTCTTTTGAATACGCAGAAAAAATAGAAAACTTAATAAAACAAACAAACAAATAGGAAAATAAATAGTATGACGAAAAAAGCAGTAGAATTAAAAATGCATGAGAAGGACACCGGTTCTTCAGAGGTACAAATTGCATTATTAACAGGGAAAATTGAAACTCTTTCAGCCCACATAAAACAATTTAAGAAGGATAAGCATTCTTCAGTTGGATTGTTAAGAGCAGTAAATAGAAGAAAAAAATTGTTAGAATACTTAAAAAAAAATAAATTTGATTCTTA
Organism: Candidatus Pelagibacter sp. PS_43; assembly: GCF_059417795.1. NCBI lineage: Bacteria > Pseudomonadati > Pseudomonadota > Alphaproteobacteria > Candidatus Pelagibacterales > Candidatus Pelagibacteraceae > Candidatus Pelagibacter > Candidatus Pelagibacter sp. PS_43. The sequence goes on from NZ_CM182066.1 coordinate 1,231,053, forward strand.
CAAAAATGTATTAACGAAGCTGAATTTAAGAAAATAAAAAAGAAACGGAAATTGAATGTTCAAAGTATATAAGAAAGAAATTGAAGTAGCAGGTAAGAAAATAAGTTTAGAAACAGGTAAAGTAGCAAGACAAGCAGACGGAGCAATCATTGCTTCATGTGGTGAAACAGTTATTTTAGCAACAGTAGTAGGAGCAAAAAAAGTAAATCCAGATATGGATTATTTTCCTCTATCTGTAAACTATCAAGAAAAATATTATGCTGGTGGTAAAATTCCAGGTGGATTTTTTAAGAGAGAAGCAAGACCAACTGAAAGTGAACAATTAATATCAAGATTAATTGATAGACCGATCAGACCTCTATTCCCCAGCGAATTTAAAAATGAAGTTCAGTTGTTACCAACAGTAATTTCATATGATAAAGAAAACCAACCAGACATCCTCGCAATCACTGCTTCATCAGCAGCATTAGCTATTTCAGGAATGCCATTTATGGGACCTGTAGGAGCTTCAAGAGTTGGTTATGTTGATGGTAAGTACATTCTTAACCCATCAAAAGCTGAATTAGAAAACTCTACTTTAGATTTAGTAGTTGCTGGTACTAAAGATGCAGTACTTATGGTTGAGTCAGAAACATCAGGCTTATCAGAAGAAATAATGTTAGCTGCAGTCAAATTTGGTCATGAAGGCTTTGTTCCAGTAATCAAAATGATTGAGGAACTTGCAAAAGAATGCAGAAAACCAGAGTGGACTGTTGAGAAAAAAGATTTATCTGAAGTTAAACAAAAACTTGAGGAAACTTTTACAGCAGATTTAACGAAAGCTTTTGCTACTAGAGATAAGCAAGATAGATCAAATCAAATTTCAGAAATTTCTGAAAAAGCTAAGCAGCTTTTTGCAGACAATGAAAATTATTCTGATTTTAATGTTAACGATGAATTAAAAAATCTTGAAAAGAAAATTGTTAGAACTGATATTCTTAAGAATAAAAAAAGAATTGATGGCAGAGGTTTAGCTGATGTAAGAGCTATTGAGTGTGAAGTTGGTGTTTTACCAAGAACTCATGGTTCAGCATTATTTACTAGAGGTGAAACGCAAGCAATTGTAGTTACTACTTTAGGTACTTCTGATGATGAACAAAGAATAGAAAGTTTAGATGGTCAATCTAGAGAAAGATTTATGCTTCATTATAACTTCCCTCCTTTTTCAGTTGGTGAAACTGGAAGAATTGGAACAGGAAGACGTGAAGTTGGTCACGGAAAGTTAGCATGGAGAGCAATCAACTCTTCACTTCCTCCAAAAGAAGCATTTCCTTACACTTTTAGAGTAGTGTCAGAGATAACTGAATCTAATGGTTCTTCTTCAATGGCAACTGTTTGTGGTACATCTCTTGCATTAATGGATGCAGGTGTTCCAATTAAAGAACCAGTTGCAGGAATTGCAATGGGTTTAATTAAAGAGGGTGATGATTTTAGTGTCCTATCAGATATTTTAGGTGATGAAGATCATTTGGGAGATATGGACTTTAAAGTTGCTGGAACTAAAGATGGAATTACTTCACTTCAAATGGATATCAAAATTACTGGTATTACTTTTGAAATCATGGAGCAGGCTTTAAAGCAGGCGAAAGATGGAAGAATTCATATCTTAGGTGAAATGAATAAGGCTTTAAGTGAATCAAGAGCTGATGTTGGGCAACATACTCCAAAAATGGAACAAGTAACTGTTGATAAAAAAGATATCGCAGCTGTTATTGGAAAAGGTGGTGCAACAATCAGAGAGATCGTTGAAAAATCAGGTGCAAAAGTTGATGTGAATGACGAAGGAGTTGTAACTGTTGCTGCTCCAGATGAAGAGTCTAGAAACATTGCTATGCAAATGATTAAAGACATCACTGCAAAAGCTGAACTTAATAAAATTTACTCAGGTAAAGTAATGAAGATTATGGAGTTTGGGGCATTTGTTAACTTTTTAGGTAAGCAAGATGGCCTTGTTCATATCTCAGAACTTGCTTCTAAAAGAGTAGAAAAAGTTACTGATGTTGTTAAAGAAGGCGACGAAGTAAAAGTTAAAGTGATTGGTTTCGATAGAGGTAAAGTTAAACTTTCTATGAAACAAGCAGCTGAATAATATTTTAAATTAAATTTCTAAACCCCTGGAATGAAAGTTCCGGGGTTTTTTTATGGGGCACCAGGTAACAGAACACCTCTTTATACTCTTTTATTTCTCTTTATTTGTTAGTCCAGATTGATGTTGAGGTTGTTTTTGGCCAAATGAACAATGTAATTTTTAGTTTAAAATTTTTTTCTTAGCTTTTTCAAACTCTTCTTTTGTTAATACTCCAGCTTTGTATAGATCATTTAATTGTTTTATTTGAGTGATGACTTCACTAGATAATTTGTTTTTGTTATCCTTAGGCTTTATTTTTTCAGAATAATAATTACTTAAATCAAGTTTATTAGAATTTCTTGCATTTACGTTTTCTTCAAATCTTTTATGTCTTTCTGCTGAAATTGATAACCATTTTTGCATAGTTTTTTTATGTTCTGGAAATTTTTCAATATTATTTTTGTGATATTCTGAGCTTTCTTCAGTATAAAATGTATTTTTTGGAGCATCAAAAATTTTAGGATTTGCGCTATATCCAACCATAAACCATGTTCCGCCTGTCAGTCTTGAAAAATAACTATGATCACTATCTAAAGTAATCTTTGGTAATTTAATTGAATTATCTTTTATCCATTTTTTTAATAACCGATTACCACCTCTTGAAGCTGGATCATCAGGATTATTTAATTCTTTATCCACATCTCCATGCATAACCCAAAAACAATTGTGTGAGCTCCCTTTAGTATAAAATTCAAGTAAAAAATATTCAGGTCTTTCGTAACAACCATCATATTTATTTTTAAATAAAATTTCATAGAGCGCTGAATTTATTCTAGCCTCAACTATACCTGCTAATTGAAATTGGCCTACTCTAACACCTTCTAGAAATTCATTATTTTCTGTTTTAACCAAAATATATTCTTCAAGGTTTAGTCCATGATAGTTCCAAAGTTGTCGAACTGCTATAGTCCATTTGCCCTCTGGAAGATCTATCTTAACTTTTTTACTAAAAACTATTTGACCCTCAACTTCTTGACCCGTTTTATATGTTTCACCAAAAACAACACCACACCAAATCAAACTTAGAACTACGATACCTAAAATTTTTTTCATGAACCGATACCCTAGCACAAAATTCTACGACCGAACACAGTCTCTATTACATACAAATTTTTGCTATTACTAAAACCATTTTGTGGAAAATAAAGATGAGATAAAAATGGTCTAAGGCACTTGGTAACAGAACGCCCCTAATATTTTTAACTAAATTTAACTATATTTTAAGTAATATTCTTAGGATCTGGCATCCCAACCTTATTATATCCGGCATCTACGTAGTGAATTTCACCCGTTACACCGTTTGCAAGATCGCTTAATAGATATAATGCTGAATTTCCTACATCATGGATATCTACGTTTCTTTTAAGGAAAGAATGGTCTTCATTCCATTTATATAAGAATTTTGCATCTCCTATAGCAGAGGCTGCTAACGTTTTAATTGGTCCAGCACTTATTGCATTTACCCTCATGCCTTTAGCACCTAGGTCTCTTGCAAGATATTTAACACTTGCCTCTAACGCTGATTTACAAACACCCATTACATTATAATTTGGAATAGCTTTAGTAGATTCGTACGTTAGAGTTAACATACTGCCACCTTCTTTCATTATTTTTGAAGCTTCTTTTGCAACTTCAGTAAATGAAAAACATGAAATCAACATGCTTCTTAAAAAATTCTCTCTTGATGTATTTAAATATTCACCTGATAATTCTGATTTATCTGAGAATGCTACTGCGTGGACAACAAAATCAATTTGACCCCACTCTGATTTAATATCTTCAAATAATTTTATAACTTCTTCTTTGTTTTCAACGTCACAACTGAATGTTGTTTTTGAATTTAATTTTTCAGCTAAAGGAATTACTCTTTTCTTTAATGCATCACCTAAATAAGTGAACGCAAGTTCAGCTCCAGCTTCAGCAAGCTTTTGTGAAATGCCCCAAGCAATTGATCTTTCATTGGCAACGCCCATGATTAATCCCTTTTTACCCTTCATCAAACTCATGATTATATTTTCTCAAAAATTAAAGCAGCATTGGTTCCACCAAAACCAAAACTATTAGACATAACAGTATTTAAAGTTGCTCCAGTTTCTGTTTTTGCAACTATTGGAAATTTTTTAGCCTCTTCATCCATTTCACCAATATTTGCTGAACCAGCAATGAAATTATTTTTCATCATAATTAAACAATAGATAGCTTCATGGACTGATGCAGCTCCTAAAGGGTGACCCGATAAAGATTTGGTTGAACTAATTTTTGGAATTGTATCTCCAAAAACTCCTTTAACAGCATTTAATTCTGTAATATCACCAACTGGTGTTGATGTTCCGTGGGTATTTATATAATCAATTTTATTTTTAGCAGTTGCCATAGCCATTTGCATACATCTGATTGCTCCTTCTCCTGATGGGGCTACCATATCATATCCGTCTGATGTTGCTCCATAACCAGTTAATTCTGCGTATATTTTAGCTCCTCTTGCTTTAGCATGTTCGTATTCTTCAAGAACTAAAACTCCACCACCACCAGCGATTACGAAACCGTCTCTAGTTTTATCATAAGCTCTTGATGCAGTCTCAGGTGTATCATTGTATTTTGAAGATAACGCTGTCATTGCATCAAACATTGCTGTCATTGCCCAGTGAACTTCTTCACTTCCACCTGCAAAAACAACATCTTGTTTGCCCATTTGGATTAATTCCATTGAATTTCCAATGCAGTGTCCGCTAGTAGCACATGCAGAGCTCATTGTGTAGTTGGTTCCTTTAATTTTAAATGGCACTGCTAAAGTAGCTGAAGCTGTACTTGCCATTGTTCTTGGAACAATGAAAGGACCCATTAATTTTGGAGTTTTGGCTCTAGTTTTATCTGCTGCTAAAATTACATTTTCAATTGAAGGTCCTCCTGAACCCATAACAATACCAGTTTTAAAATTACTAACTTCACTTTCTTCTAATCCAGAGTCTTCAATCGCCTCTTTCATTGCAATATAATTATAGGCTGACCCTGAACCCATGAATCTAATTGTTTTTCTATCAATATGATCCTCAAGTTTTATATTTGGTTTGCCATGAACATGGCTTTTAAGATTATGTTCTTTATATTCCTCAGCATATGAAATTCCTGATTTAGAATTTAATAGTGACTGATGAACCTCTTCTTGATTGTTTCCCAAACAAGATACAATTCCTAAACCTGTGATAACTACTCTTCTCATTATTTAAATAATCCTACTTTCAAGCTTTCTGCTGAATATATTTTTTTGTCATCTGCAAATACTAAGCCATTTGCAAGACCAACTGTTGTTCCACCTGGAGCCATAATTTTTTTCATATCAATTTCATATCTTACATTTTTAACATTTTTTAAAACTTCACCAGTGAATTTTACTGTACTCACTCCTAAAGCTCTCCCTTTACCTGGGTTACCAAGCCACCCAAGATAAAAACCAACTAGTTGCCACATAGCATCTAAGCCAAGACAACCTGGCATAACAGGGTCTTCTTTAAAATGACACTCAAAGAACCAAAGATCATCTTTGATATCTAATTCAGCCTTTAAAGATCCTTTTTTAAAAGTACCACTATTATCGCTGATTTCAGTTATTCTATCAAACATGAGCATTGGCGGAAGAGGTAATTTTGCATTACCGGGGCCAAAAAGCTCTCCATTTCCACAATTAATTAGTTCATTATATGTGTATGAATTTTTTTTCATAAAAAATAAACTCCTTAATACTTGATTTAAAGAGATTATAATATAGTAATAGTTTAGAACAATTATAAACAATAATGAACAATTTAAATATATATAAAGAAAAGTTAAGAGAATCTGGTTTAAGACCAACTAGACAAAGATTAAAAATATGTGAGGCCTTATTTTCACCAAAGGAAACTTTTCATTTTACAATTAATGACCTTAGTAAAATAATTGAAGAAAAATTAGATGAAAAAATTTCTCTAGCAACAGTTTACAACACAGTGCATGCTTTTAAAAAAAATGGTTATTTAAAAGAAATTGTTATAGCAACTGATAAAAGCTATTTTGATACTAACACAGGTACCCATTCCCATTTTTTTGATATTAAAAATAAAGAATTGATTGATATTAACCAGGTTGATTTGAAAGATATACCAAATCCACCAACAGGAAAAAAAATTAAAAATATTGATGTCATAATCAATGTTGAAAGTGAATAAATTACTTTATAATTATTCTAAACTACTTGACACAAAAATTAAAATAGTTATATAGATTGAATAAAGAATTTTTAACAAGCGTAATAAAACTTAAACTAACAACAAAAGAGGTCAAATGAGTTCAGAGATTAGTAAAACTAGCAAAAATGGTTCAGGTTGCCCCGTAATGCACGGTGGAATGACAAAATCAAGTCAGACACCTACAGCTGAATGGTGGCCAAAAAATTTAAATTTAGATATTTTACATCAGCATGACACTAAAACCAATCCAATGGATGAAAAGTTTGACTACAAAGAAGAAGTCAAAAAATTAGATTTTAAAGCAGTAAAAAAAGATCTATTAAAACTTATGACAGACAGTCAAGACTGGTGGCCAGCAGACCTTGGGCACTATGGTGGACTATTTATCAGAATGGCTTGGCACTCAGCTGGAACTTACAGAATTGCAGATGGTAGAGGTGGAAGTGGAACAGGAAACCATAGATTTGCACCACTAAATTCTTGGCCAGATAATACCAACCTAGATAAGGCTAGAAGATTAATATGGCCTATTAAAAAAAAATATGGAAATAAAATTAGCTGGGCAGACTTGATGATTTTAGCTGGAAATATGGCATATGAGTCAATGGGTCTTAAAATGTATGGTTTCTCTTTTGGAAGAGAAGATATATGGCACCCAGAGAAAGATGTTTATTGGGGTTCTGAAAAAGAATGGTTAGAAAATAAAAGATACGACAATAACGATGACAGAACTTCACTTAAAAACCCTTTAGCAGCGGTTGTGATGGGGCTGATCTATGTTAATCCAGAAGGTGTGGGTGGAAAACCAGATCCATTAAAAACTGCTTATGATGTTAGAGAAACATTTGGCCGAATGGCAATGAATGATGAAGAAACTTGTGCTTTAACAGTAGGAGGTCACTCAGTTGGAAGAGCTCATGGTAATGGAGATGCTTCATTATTAGGTCCAGAACCTGAAGCTGCAGATGTACATGAACAAGGCTTTGGCTGGAATAGAAAAGGTGGTGGCGGTCTAGGTGTTAACCAGGTTACTAGTGGTATTGAAGGTGCTTGGACAACTCATCCAAACAAATGGGATCATAGTTATCTAAATCTTTTATTAAACTACGATTGGGAATTAAAGAAAAGTCCAGCTGGAGCAAACCAGTGGGAACCAATTAATATGAAAGATGAAGATAAGCCAGTAGACTTAGCTGATCCATCTGTAAAAAGAAATCCAATAATGACAGATGCTGATATGGCTATGAAAATGGATCCTATTTATAGAGAAATTGCAGAACGTTTTCATAAAGACCCTAAATATCTTGAAGAAACATTTGCAAAAGCTTGGTTTAAATTAACTCATAGAGATTTAGGTCCTAAAAAATATTATGTTGGTCCTGATGTTCCAAAAGAAGATTTAATTTGGCAAGATCCAGTCCCTGCAGGAAAAGATTTTGATGTTGAAAAAGCAAAAAAATTAATCGAAGCTACTGGTTTAAGTAGTTCTGAAATGATTGCTACAGCATGGGACAGTGCGAGAACTTATAGAAGAACCGATCACAGGGGTGGAGCGAATGGAGCTAGATTAAGATTGGCACCACAAAAGGATTGGGCAGGTAATGAGCCAAAAAGATTAAATAATGTTCTTGGTAAACTTGAGAAAGTTGCACAAGAAACAGGTGCAAGTGTTGCCGATATTATAATCTTGGCTGGAAATGTTGGATTAGAACAATCTATAAAAAAAGCTGGACTAAATGTCAAAGTTCCATTTGTTGCGGGTAGAGGTGATGCAACTCAAGAGCAAACGGATGTTGATTCTTTTAAAGTTTTAGAACCAGTTCATGATGCTTTTAGAAATTGGGCTAAAGAAGAATATTTAGTTACAACTGAAGAGATGATGCTTGATAGAAGTTCTTTAATGGGTCTATCAGCTAAAGAAATGACAGTTCTAGTTGGTGGAATGAGAGTTTTAGATACTAACCATGGTGGAACTAAACACGGTGTGTTTACTGATAATCCAGGAGCTCTTACCAATGATTTCTTTGTAAACTTAACTGATATGAAGTTTAAGTGGAAACCTGCAAGCAAAGACCTTTATGAAATAATAGATCGTGCAACTGATGTGACTAAGTTTACAGCTACAAGAGTAGATTTAGTTTTTGGCTCTAACTCTATATTAAGATCTTACGCAGAAGTTTATGCGCAAGATGATAATAAAGAAAAGTTTGTTAGAGACTTTGTTAATGCATGGACTAAAGTAATGAATGCTGACAGACAAGAACTAAAGAAAGCTCATTAGTCATCATTAATGAATAGCGTTCAATTTAAAGACTTTTATACGGTACCAGATCTTAACTTTGATATATCAAGGTTAAGATCTGATTTAGAGCTAGTCTTAAAAAAAAGAAATTTTAATTCTTTAGGAGTTGCTCATTTTGGCGCCATTCCAATAAATCAAATTCCTAATGATAGTAGTTCTATTGATGGACATAATTTAAGAGGCAAATATTGGACGATTGCTGACGAAACAGGAAAAGAAGTTTCTCGAGATATTGAAATAGATGAATCGAAATACACACAACTAGTTCCTGAATTTGAAAATACATATTTTAAAGAAGTCTATGACACCTTAAGCAAAAGATTTAAACTGGGTAGAGTGAGATTGCTATTAAAAGAGCCAAGATCAACATTAAGCTGGCATAAAGATCCTGAGCCAAGACTTCATGTGCCGATTATCACAAACTTAGGTTGTTCAATGGTTATCGAAAATGTAGCTAAACATCTGCCTGCAGATGGAAATGTTACTATTACAAATAATACAAAATATCATAATTTTTTTAATGGGGGCGAACAAGCTAGAATTCACATAGTTGCTTGTTTATTAGAGGATCCGTTTAATTAATAGATCCCCATACATTCTGGTTATTAACCCATCCTGAATAATCCCCAGTTTTTATATTACACCAAGTATTTTCACATTTTTTGATAATGAGTAATCTTCCTTTTTCTAAACGAGCGATAGGTTTAGAAAAATATGATGCTTTTTTAAATAAAATTTTGTCTTCCAAGATAATGATTGAATTAGATTTTTTAATTTGAGAAACATGAATCCATCCACTATTATTTTTTAGATCAACTATTCTTCTAAAGTTTTCTTTTTGGTCAATCTGTTTTACGGGTAGATTTATTTTCTCATAAATATATTTAATCTCAGACTCAAAGCTTGGTCCATATCTGACATTTACTTTATTCTTCTTTAAAGAGAGGAATTTTTCTTCAGCATTTAAAGATTGAATATTTGTAATTAATAAACATAAAAATAAAATAATTATTTTTTTTTTCATTTACAAAAACAAAATTTTTTTTTTTTAATTTAACTTTTCTAAAGTTTAGATTAAGTAAGTCCATGATTAAAATATAACCATCAAGGTTTTGCCCAATATTTAAAACTTTTTTTAAAACTTCGTTAGCTTGGATAGTTCCAACTATACCAGCAACAGTACCAAGTACACCTTCTGCCTCACAGTTTAATAAGTCATCTGAAATTTGGTCTTCTTGAAAAAAACACCTTAAACAAGGAATTTTTTTATTTTTAAAACCAAAAGTAAATACATGTCCATCAAATTTGCTAATTGCACCAGTGATAAGAGTTTTTTTAAATCTTAAGCAAAAATCATTTAATAAAAATTTAGTTGAAAAATTATCAGAACCATCAACAATATAATTGTAATCTTTAATAATTTTTATGAAATTTTTTTTATTTAATCTCATTTTATAAGTTTTTATTTTTGTATTTGGATTTATTTTCTTTATTTTATCTTTTGCTATTTGAACTTTAAATTTACCAATATCATTTGTGTTATAAAGGCTTTGTCTGTGTAAATTAGAGAGTGAAATTTTATCATGATCTATAATTCCAATTGTCCCAACACCAGCTCTAGATAAAAATTCAGCAACAGGACATCCAAGCCCTCCAGCTCCAACGATTAATACCTTTGCGTTTAAAATTTTTTTTTGTCCTAGAGCGCCAATATCTTTAAGAACAATTTGTCTAGAATATCGTTCAATAGAATGTTTATTTAACGGGTTGCTCATTTTCCTGTTGAGCCAAACCCACCTTCGCCACGAATTGAATCGGGTAAATTATCTGCTTCTTCTAATTCCATTTTAACAACTGGTGTTAAGATCATTTGTGCAATCCTATCTTTATTATTAATCAAAAAATCTTCTTTACCGTGATTAAAAAGAATAACCTTAATTTCCCCTCTATAATCGCTATCGATAGTTCCAGGTGTGTTTAAAACAGTTATGTGGTTCTTTGCGGCGAGACCTGAACGTGGACGTATCTGCACCTCATAATCCTTTGAAAATGCCATAGAAAGTCCTGTTGGGACCAAACAAGAGGTATTAGGAGGAATTTTAATTGGCTCCTTTATAAATGCCATGAGGTCCATACCCGATGCACCTGAGGTTTTATATGATGGTAATTCTACTTCAGGATTTAGTTTTTTAATTAATACTTTTGCCACTGAGTTTTAATTTAATTGCTGAATAACTCTATTAACTATTTCTTCAGAAATAGCAGACTTTTGTTTTAAGCTAAGTTTTTCGTCTTTGATTTCATCATCTTTGTAAAAAATCGAAACTTCATTAAAATCAGAGTCAAATCCAGTAGATTTATTCGACACATCATTTGCAACTACCCAATCACAATTTTTTTCAACTAATTTTTTTTTTGCATTTGTTTCAATTTCATTTGTTTCTGCTGCAAAACCAATAACTAGTTTTGGTCTTAAAGAATTGTGTTTTGAAACATAGTTTAGAATATCAATGTTTTTTTCAAGTTCTAAATTTAAATTTTCATTCTTTTTTATTTTTTCACTTTTTATTTCCTTCACTTTAAAATCAGCAACTGCTGCTGAAAAGATAGCAACATCAGCAGGTAAGTTTTTTTTTGTAGCTTGCAACATTTCTTGTGCTGTTTCTACTTTTATCAAATTTATATTTTCTCCAATAGGAAGGTTGGTTGGTCCAGAAATAAGCGTTGTCTGAAAACCTTTTTTTGCAAATGCATTAGCTAAAGCATAGCCCTGTTTGCCCGAAGATTTATTAGTAATAAATCTAACAGGATCGATATATTCATTTGTTGGTCCAGCAGTTATCAAGGCCTTAAATTTATTATTATTTGTTACGGAGTTAAAATAAATATTAATTTCTTCAATAATACTTTTTGGCTCAGTCATTTTACCTTCTCCAAACTCACCACAAGCCATATCACCAATTTCAGGACCAATTACTCTATAACCAAATGACCTTAATTTATTTAAATTTTCTCTAGTAGATGGATGTTCCCACATTCTAACATTCATAGCAGGAACTAGAAAAACATCTTTATCAGATGCTAGAATTACAGTTGAAGCTAGATCATCTGAAGATCCTACACTTAATTTTGATATAGTATTTGCTGTTGCTGGAGCCACAAGAATTAAATCAGCCCATCTAGACAATGATATATGGTCCATTTCAGCTTCATTTTCAGCATTAAATAGGTCGTCATAAACCTTTTCTTGAGTAAGTGAGGCTACTGATAAAGGAGTTACAAACTCTTTAGCACTTTTGGTAAGGATTGTTTTAATTTCTGAGCCTTGTTTTTTAAACAATCTAATCAGCTCCAAACTTTTATAGGCTGATATACCCCCACATATTATTAATAGTATTTTTTTACCTGTTAAATTTTTCATTGAAGAATTAAAATACTACTAGACCAAAAATTACAAGCAGTAATAAACCAATAATAGATTGATTTCTAAACGCTATCATTTCTGATTTTTTTTCATTTAAAGCTGTAAAGGAGTTAGAATTTGGAGGTATTTGACCACTTGCTAAAAATGTTAAAGCTTGATTTGCTTTATCCATTATTTCTGGAAAATCAGGCAATCTTTTAATTACTTCAGTGGTGCTTTTTAAACCTTCATTCAATGTATTTATTGGATCTTTTGTTTCTCTTAACCAACTTTCTAAAACTGGTTTTGATGTATCCCATATATTAGTATCTGGATTAAGTTTTCTTGCAACACCCTCAACAACCACCATTGTTTTCTGCAGCATTAGTAATTGAGGTTGTGTTTGCATATTAAATTTTTCAGTAACATCAAAAAGTTGTTTTAATAATTTTCCCCCTGAAATATCTTTGACAGATTGACCAAAAATGGGCTCACCAATTGATCTCAAAGCTTGAGCCAAATCATTAACTGGTACATCTTTTGGAACGAGGCCGGCAACTAAATGCACTTCAGCTACTTTTTTATAATCTCGCTGAATAAAACCAAAGAGAATTTCTGCCAAAAATCTTTTACTTAGATTGTCTAATCTTCCCATAATACCAAAATCAATAGGAACAATTTGACCATTATTATCAATGAATATATTGCCTTGATGCATATCTGCATGGAAGAAACCATCTCTAACAGCATGTCTTAAAAAATGCTGAATTATATCTGATGCGATTTGCTTGGTATCAATATTTCTTTTTTGTAAGTCTTCCGTTTCACGAATTGAAACACCATCGACCCAATCAAGTGTCATCACATTTTCACTTGTGAAGTTCCAATAAATTATTGGTACTCTAAAACCTGCATCATTCTTTGTATTTTCAGCATATTCATTTGCTGCCGCCGCTTCAAACCTCAAATCCATTTCTAGATTTGTTATCTCTTTAAGTAAAAATACAACTTCCATCAACTTAAGTCTTTTTGTTTTTTTAATGAAAGATTCAATAATGAAAGCAAAAAGCATTAATGCATCTATTTCATCATTAAAAGTTTTTTTAATATCTGGTCTTAAAATTTTGATAGCTACATCTTTTATAGTTCCATTGTCATCAATTTTAGCTTTATGTACTTGTGCAATTGATGCAGCAGCAACAGGTTCACTCAAGTCAATTATTGAGTTAAATGTTTCATCTCCCAAGTCTTTTTTAATTATTGCTTTTGCTTCTGTTAAAGAAAATGGAGGCAATCTATCTTGCAAGCCTTCTAATTGCTTGGCTAACTCTTCTCCAATAATATCAGGTCTAGTAACTAAAAATTGTCCAAGTTTAATAAAAGTAGTTCCCATTGATTGAAGAGATTTAGATAATTTTTCTCCTTCATTTTCATTTAAGTTATTTTTTCCAGAACTAGAAAAAGAGAAAGATAATATTTGAAATAAAATTGTAATTGCTAATGGTGGTTTTTTGAATTTTGAAACTATATTCAAAACATCTGATTTAGCTAATTTTCTTCCTAATTTGTAAAGAGTAAATAATTTTTTAATCATTATACCTTCCAACCAGAATGAATTGCAACAATGCCACCTGATAAATTTCTGTAACTACAATTTATGAAATTATTTCTTTTCATCAGATCAATTAGCTCTTCTTGATTAATAAATTCTTCAATACTTTTAACCAGGTATTCATAAGGTTCTTTTTTACCAATAACAGCCTTACCGACTAAAGGAATTAGTTTTGAATAATTCTTATAAATAAAATCTAAATTAGAATTTTGAATTTTTGAAAATTCTAGACATAAGAAGCGCCCACCAGGTTTTAATACTCGATGTGCTTCTGCAAGTGTTTTATGTAGATTTTTTGTATTTCTAAGTCCAAAACTGATTGTATAATAATCACAGGAGCTATCTTTAATTGGAAGCTTTTCTGCGGGAGCAATCAACCAATCAATATTTTTATAAGTTTTTAATTTTTCCTTACCTTTGCTTATCATTCCAGAATTGGGATCCACACAATAAATTTTACAATTTTCATCAGTTAGATCTAAAAAAAGTTTACCTAAGTCTCCAGTCCCACAAGCAACATCAACTAGAATTTTATCTTTTGATGGGTTCATCCAGCTCATCAAATTTCTTTTCCATATCCGATGAATGCCCAATGACATAAAATCATTCATTAAATCATATTTGTCATAAACATTGTCAAATACATTTTGAACCAATCCCTTTTTATTTTGGAGATATTGTTGCATATAAAATTTATTATTTACTGCTAATATAGTATCAAATGCCAGAATTACCAGAAGTAGAAATAGTCAAACAATCATTATCAAAAAAAATAGAACAAAAAAGAATAAAAAAAGTAATAATTAAAAACAGAAATTTAAGGTTTAAAATTCCATTAAAATTTGAAAAATTATTAGAACAAAAAAAGATTAAAAAGGTTACTAGGTTTTCAAAATATCTAATTCTTAATTTTAATGATAATTCTTTTTGTTTAATTCACTTAGGTATGTCAGGAACCATTCATCTAATTAACAAACATATTATAAATAAATTTACCAATACTAGTTTCTATAATTCACCGCAATTGCCAAAGAAACACAATCATGTTGAAATCCAATTTAATGATATGAGTGTTATTTATAATGATCCAAGAAGATTTGGATTTTTTAGGTTTATTGACAATCCCAAAGAATTAAAAAAAAGATTTAATCATTTGGGTCCAGAACCTTTTTTTTTAAGTTTTAATCTAAAATACCTTCTAAATTTTTTTATAAATAAAAAAAAAGATATAAAAAGTTTTCTATTGGATCAAAAATTTGTCTCTGGCATAGGTAACATTTATGCAAGCGAAATTTTATTTTTATGTAAAATAAATCCCAAGACATATGCGATGAAATTATCGAAAAATGATTGTAAAAAAATCATTTATTATTCAAAAAGTGTACTTAAAAAAGCTATTGAAAAAGGTGGATCAAGTATTCGAGATTTTAAAAATGCAGAAGGAAAAAATGGCAGTTTTCAAAAAGAGTTTAAAGTATATCAAAGAGAGAACCAGGGCTGCTCAAGAAAAAATTGTCATGGTAAAATTAAGAAAATATTTATATCGAATAGATCAACTTTCTTCTGCAATATTTGCCAAAAATAAGCAATTATTCTATTGACCAGTATAAATTCTCAAGCTATACCACTGCGCTTATGGCAAACACAAAATCAGCAATTAAAACAATTAGAAGAATTGCTAAACAAACATTGGTGAATAAGGCTCGTAAAAGCAAATACAGAAATGCTATAAAAAAAATGAGTTTACTTCTAGTAGAAAAGAAAAAAGATGAAGCTCTAAAATTCTTGCCAAAGTTGAACTCTGAATTAATGAAAGTTGCAAAAACTGGAATTATAAAGAAAGCAAATGCCTCAAGAAACATTTCAAGAATAACTAAGAAAATTTCAGCTTTATAGTCAATTATATACAGCGATTTTAAATTTCAACTAATAATACTTACATCATATAAGAAATCTTATTTTTAGATTAACTATATATAGATTTAGTAAAATAATACGAAACATAATTTATAAATCACACACTCATAGATTTTAAATTTGTAAAACTTAATCGTTCAATCAAACAGTGCTGTGGCAAAATAATTTCTAAAATTGAAAACAGACCACTTCTTGGTTGTAATTACATCAGCATTAGAAAGAATATTCCCGCTAGAAATGAATCACCTGTAGATTTTATTTATTTTTATTTTTACTAAATTATTTATTGCAAATATAAATTTTATTTATTTTTGCTTTTACAAAATTATTTATTGCAAAAAAACGATTTTGCTTCTAACTAACTTTATTCCTACAAATTTT